>NZ_CP150254.1:1578217-2988935 GCF_037975445.1 Peribacillus sp. FSL P2-0133
TACGGAAATGATGCCATCCGCGGCGGTGACGCAAAACAAAATGCCGATATCATGCTTAGGCTTCTCAAAGGGGAAAAAGGGGCCTATCGTGATACCGTTTTATTGAATGCTGGATTGGGATTATACGCACATGGTACGGCAGCAACGATCAAAAAGGGAATCTCCATGGCTAAAGAAAGCCTTGATAGCGGATCGGCTCTTGCAAAGTTAGAAAATCTGATTGCTTATGGCAATAGAAATAAGGTGGTCATGTAATGGAAAATATCTTAACGAAAATCATCGAACAGAAAAAGGTGGAAGTCGCAAAATTAAAAGAAAGGGGCTTAGACGATTCGGTCATGATCAACATAGTCAGACCATCTTTGGTGAAAAATTTGAAAATGGCGAAATCAATGGCGATTATCGCGGAAATAAAACGGGCTTCCCCTTCAAAAGGGGACATTAAAATCAATGTAAATCCGATCGAGCAGGCCCTTTCATATGAAAGTGGCGGAGCGGCAGCGATATCCGTATTGACGGATGAGGTTTTCTTTAAAGGATCAATTGCAGATTTGAGAATCGTAAGCGAGGCCATACGGATTCCCAGGTTGTGCAAAGATTTCATCATCGATGAAATCCAAATCGATCGCGCCCATCAAGCTGGTGCCACTATCATTCTATTGATTGTGGCAGCACTTTCTAAAGAACGCCTTCATGAATTATATCAATATGCAAAAAGAAAAGGGCTTGAAGTATTGACGGAAGTCCATGATGAAGCCGAACTGGAACGGGCTCTAGAGCTGAATGCAGAGTTAATAGGGATTAACAATCGAAATTTAAAGACCTTCAAAGTGGATTTGGCTGTAACGGAACGACTGGCGAAGTTACTTGATCCTAAACGCCATATCATTATCAGTGAAAGTGGAATCAAAACAAAAGAAGACGTGATGCGTGTGAAGGAAGCTGGTGCAAAAGCGATTTTAGTCGGGGAGACACTGATGACTGCATCAAATCTTCCGCACACGATGGCCGAATTGCAAATGAGTATATAAGGAGATTAATATGTTAGTGAAAATCTGTGGGATAAAGACATTGGCAGCCGCTCAGACTGCTGTTAGTTCCGGAGCAGACTTCATTGGTTTCATTTTTGCCGAGAGTAGCAGGAAGGTTGAGCCAGAGATAGTAGGAGAATTCGGAGCAAATCTAGCTGGACAGGTTAAAAAGGTCGGAGTGTTTGCTAATCAAACTGAACAAGAAGTGATAAAAAGTGCTGAAATTGCAGGATTGGATTATATTCAGCTTCATGGTAACGAGTCTGCCAGCTTTGCCCGCAGAATGCCCCTACCGGTTATCAAGGCCTTTGCCGTCAATTCAGAGAAAGACCTTGAAAACCTTCGAGAATACCCAGCAGATTATCTATTAGTAGATCTTCCTAAGAGTTCATCTGGAAAGGGATTGACTTTGGATTGGGATATGATCCGAAAAGCGGATCTGCCACTGGGGAAGGTAATTCTAGCGGGTGGGCTGACTCCGGAAAATGTCGGAAAAGCGATTAATGCCGTTTCACCATTCGCAGTTGATGTAGCCAGCGGCGTTGAAACAAACGGATTAAAAGATGCCGTAAAAATAAAGGCATTTATTAATGAGGCAAAATATACAGCCGGAAAAGAGGAATGAATTGATGAACACTTATACACAGCCTGATAAAACTGGACATTTTGGAGCATATGGAGGCCGTTTCGTTCCGGAAACTTTAATGGCGGCGATTACGGAGCTTGAAGAAGTATATGAACAATCTAAAAATGATCCTGAATTCCAAAGGCAGCTAAATTATTACCTGAAACAGTATATCGGTCGGGAAACACCACTTTATTTTGCGGAGAACTTAACGAGGCTTGCAGGTGGTGCAGATATTTATCTGAAGCGAGAAGACTTGAATCATACCGGAGCCCACAAAATAAATAATACGATCGGTCAGGCTTTGCTGACTCAGAAAATGGGCAAGAAAAAGGTGATTGCCGAAACGGGTGCAGGACAGCATGGGGTTGCAACGGCGACTGTGTGTGCTTTGCTGAAGTTGGAATGCATCATCTTTATGGGAGAAGAAGATATCAGGAGACAGAAATTGAATGTATTCAGGATGGAGCTTTTGGGAGCCAAGGTCATATCTGTATCACAAGGAAGCGGGACACTGAAGGATGCAGTGAATGAGGCGTTACGATATTGGGTGGCGAATGTGGATGACACCCATTATATAATGGGATCAGTTCTTGGTCCGCATCCATTCCCCGTTATTGTACGTGATTTTCAAAGCGTGATAGGGAATGAAACAAAGCGTCAATATTCGGAGGTGGTTCACTCCCTACCGGATGCAGTAGTTGCTTGCATAGGCGGAGGAAGTAATGCAATGGGAATGTTTTATCCGTTCATTGAGGATGAAACGGTAAAATTATACGGAGTGGAAGCGGCAGGGCATGGACTTGAAACACCATTACACGCTTCAAGTTTGACTAAGGGGAAACCTGGGGTGCTCCACGGGGCATTCATGTATGTACTGCAGAACGAGGACGGTCAGATCCAGGAGGCACATTCAATTTCTGCAGGGCTGGATTATCCAGGGGTAGGGCCTGAACATAGTTACTTAAAAGATACAAATCGGGTGAAATATACTTCCGTAACCGATGATGAAGCCTTGGAAGCTCTAGCGATGCTTTCAAGGGAGGAAGGGATCATCCCTGCTTTAGAAAGTTCACATGCCATTTCCTACGGTTTAAAGCTTGCTAAAGAAATGGAGAAAGGAACAGGACTGGTGATTTGCCTGTCCGGCCGTGGTGATAAGGATGTTGAAACGGTCCAATCATTGATGGGGGGTAGTGAACATGAATAAATTAACAAATGCGCTTGAAGAATGTCAAACGAAGAAGGAAAAAGCATTCATCCCTTATATTATGGCAGGGGATGGAGGGCTTGAACGGTTAAAGAGCCAGCTTCTTTTTCTTGAAAACAGCGGTGCGACTGCCGTTGAACTAGGTATACCATTCTCTGATCCTGTCGCTGATGGACCGGTTATCCAACAAGCCGGCATCAGATCTTTGGAAAATGGAACAACTTTAAAAGATGTCCTGAAAAAAGTAATGGAAATCAAAAATGAAGTGACCATCCCAATTATTTTAATGGGATATACGAATTCGATCCTGGCATATGGACTTAAAGAGTTTACGAATGACTGTCTCAATGCAGGGATTTCCGGGTGCATCATCCCCGATTTACCGATTGAAGAAGAAGCCATCTTTTCATCAATCAAAACTGCAGGGATCGTTCTTATCCGACTTGTGACACTCACGTCTTCGAAAGAGCGTATCACTGAGATTACTGCAGGGGCGGAGGGATTCATCTACGCAGTTACAGTCAAAGGCATTACGGGTGCCCGTGACGCCTTTGGGGAAGAACTTGGAGGCTATTTAAAGAAGGTAAAAGAGATAAGTCCGGTTCCCGTTCTTGCTGGGTTCGGCATATCGACGCCAGATCATGTCCGTGATGCAATACAATACTGCGATGGTGTCATTGTCGGCAGCAAGATCATCGAATGCTTCGAGACAGGTAAGGAAGATCAAATTGGTGATTTGATACAAGCAAGCAAAGGAGTAGTGCAAAAATGAGGAAAGGAGAGCCATTAAGGCTCTCCTTTTTTCTTAACCAGTTTAATAATTGAAGGCACCCGATATTCAATCCGAATACGAAGCAACTGTGTTTAATTTAATTGATATAAGGGTAAAAGATGTTCAAACGCATCTTGAATGGTTTGAATGAAATCATCATCTTTTAACTTAATAGCGTCATCACGGGAAATTTTTATACCGCAAAGGATTTCGGCTTTTTTTACAGTTTGCAAACGAGTGAACATTGAATTCAAATCATCTACTCCAAGACCATCATGATTGATGACATCAGGTTTTGTATGGTCAATTGACCAAACATAATGGGAGGGAATGCTATTGACTAATCGGCCTGCCTGCTGCTCCAGTTTCTTTCCGATTTCAGTTTTATTAGGGGCTTCATAAATCACGGCATACCAGATGAACATATGCGTTTCCCATAACCCGATTTGGAAATGCGGCATCATTTTATAACCTCTGCTATTGGCAGCGAAAGCAACCCAAGTATCTTTAGGAGGATTCACTGACCGTCTAGCATGCTTTGCAACATGAGGGTGCATTTCATCGCCGGTCATAACTGACAGTTTTTGAGAAAAGTGCTCTCCAAGTGCTTGTAATTTGGGCTGGATCCGTTCTTTTAAAGCATCCATGCGCGGTTCCAATCCATCAATTTTAAAAACATCAAAATCATCTGCTGTAAAACTTGCTATATTCATTTTCATCTCTCCTACCGTAATATCTGCACATATTGTAGCATAAGTAAAAGTAATATATAAAAAAATACGATTTGGGTTGGCATGTAAAATTCCTTATAGGTTATAGCACAAATTAGTTGCTATTTGAGGTAGGAAGTCATATGATAAAATAAATTCAGAAAATTACGTTAATTGATGAAGGGAGAATGTTAATTATGAAACAAGTCATGAACCAAGCATTAAAAGCTAAAGAAGTTGAAAGACATAGAGCTGCAGTGTTAAGGATGGAAATGGACTATGAATTAGCAACCCTTTTTGAAGCAATCGGTGAAGAAAATGACCAAAAGAGGTCACAATGCAAGCAAAGGCTAGAACGCATCCGCTTGGAATTGTTGAAACTGAAAGCCTTGTAACTGATTGGCTGCAGAGATCTTGAAGGAGAATGAATAAAGGAAATGAATCAATTTCAATACAAGGAATTTTATTATAGATGAGCGGACACTTTATTTTATTAAAAAATAATGTGTCCGTTTTTCATTAAATGTCCAATATAATAAATAAGGTAGTATTTTATTTAGTCCAGGTCCCTTTAATAAGGAAGGGAAACGTAAATTCAAAGTGGCTTGAAAGTATTTGTGCTGGCTAGCTCATAATTGCGAAAACCGATTAATGGATAGGTGGTCAAGGAATCTTCTTTCCTCATGTTAAAAAAATGGAAAATTTAAGATGTTAAAAACTTGAAGGCAAGCTATATTTGCTTTAATCTTTAGAAAAGGATCATTTTAATGTAGTTTCTGATCACAAAGGACGGGGATATTATAATGGCATCGGTCAAGGAAATGGATACATATGCGAAGTTATGGATGAAAGAAGCGGGTACTAGGCTAAGGGCGTCCTTTAAAACCAAGTTGAATATTGAAATGAAAACGAATCCGAATGATTTGGTTACTAATATGGATAAGGGGATAGAAAAGTTTTTTTGCGAAAAAATCAACGAAGTTTTCCCTGAACACCGCATATTCGGGGAAGAGGGAATGGGCAATGATATTAAAGACCTAAAAGGTACTGTGTGGATCATCGATCCAATTGATGGAACGTTGAATTTCATTCATCAACAGAGGAATTTTGCAATTTCCCTTGGGGTTTATGTGGATGGCATCGGAAAAATCGGCATGGTTTATGATGTCTTTAGTGATGAATTATATCATGCGATTAAGGGGCAAGGAGCATTTCTGAATGATCAAAGGCTGCCATCTCTTGAAGAGGCATCAGTAAGCAAAGCGATAATTTCCATTAATGCAAGCTGGGTAACGGAAAACCGAAGAATCGATCCGAATCTTTTGGCACCGCTAGTTCGGGATGCAAGAGGGACACGTTCTTATGGCTCCGCAGCATTGGAGCTGGCTTTCGTAGCAGCTGGAAGGATTGATGCATACATAACCATGAGACTCATGCCTTGGGACTTTGCCGGAGGAGTTTTACTGGTTGAGGAAGTGGGCGGGGAAGTTAGTAATATTAAAGGTGACAAATTGGATTTCTTAAAAGGTGACTCACTTTTCGTATCTAAACCAGGGCTCCATAAAGAAGTATTCGATAAATACTTATCAGGAAATTCCAGTCATTAGTATCAAGGCCTAATTGAAGGCAGTACCAAAGTTTGGGACGTATGGATTTAAATGTTCGTTATGAAATAATTAACAAAAAAAAACTCGCTGTCTGTCAGCGAGTTTTTTATATTATAACTTCCCGGCTTCACGCAATTTCTTCTTCTGAGTGAAACCGAACCCCATGATTCCGCAAAGAATGACGATTGCAGCTAATATTCCAATCAAGCTCTTCTCAGCAATGAAGATGCCAATGGAGCCAATGCTGGATGTTGCCAATACCGCTAATATTAAGAAATTCCATTTAATGTTCATTAATATCACCCCTAATATATCTATTGTACATAATTTCTGTATTTGTTTCTAGTATGTTTGTGATATAATATGTAAGCTAATACTAGTGATACGTTATACACAAACTTTTTTAGGAGTGAATTTTTTGAAATTAAGAGAAAATATTCGTAATATAGCCATCATTGCCCACGTTGACCATGGTAAAACGACGTTAGTGGATCAGTTGCTTAAGCAATCTGGTACTTTCCGTGAAAATGAACATGTGGAAGAACGTGCGATGGATTCTAATGCGATTGAAAAAGAACGCGGAATCACGATTCTTGCGAAAAATACAGCAGTTCAATACCAAGATACAAGAATCAATATTTTGGATACACCGGGTCATGCCGACTTTGGTGGTGAAGTGGAACGGATCATGAAAATGGTTGATGGCGTTCTTCTTGTTGTTGATGCATATGAAGGCTGTATGCCGCAAACTCGCTTCGTGTTGAAAAAAGCATTGGAACAAAAGATTACACCAATCGTTGTCGTGAACAAAATCGATAAAGATTCTGCACGTCCAAATGAAGTGGTAGATGAAGTAATTGACTTATTCATCGAACTAGGAGCTGAAGAAGAACAGTTAGAATTCCCAGTAGTCTTCACTTCAGGTATTGCTGGTACTGCAAGCTTGGATTCAGATCCTACTAAACAAGAAAAAGACATGACCCCACTTTTCGAAACAATCGTCGAAACGATCCCAGCACCAATTGATAACTCAGATGAACCGCTTCAATTCCAAGTGGCTTTACTTGACTATAATGATTACGTAGGACGTATTGGGGTTGGCCGTGTATTCCGCGGTAAAATGCATGTAGGTCAACAAGTTTCATTAATGAAACTTGATGGAAAGGTTAAACAATTCCGTGTAACGAAAATCTTTGGTTATATTGGCTTGAAGAAAGTTGAAATCCAAGAAGCAGTTGCCGGTGATTTAATTGCCGTTTCTGGTATGGAGGATATTAACGTAGGGGAAACGGTTTGTCCGACCGAACACCCTGAAGCTCTACCTATCCTGCGTATTGATGAGCCAACATTACAAATGACTTTCCTTGTAAATAACAGCCCATTCGCAGGCCGTGAAGGTAAATTCGTTACAGCTCGTAAAATCGAAGAGCGTTTGAGAAGCCAATTACAGACGGATGTCAGCTTAAGAGTCGAAAATACTGATTCTCCGGATGTCTGGATTGTTTCAGGCCGTGGTGAGCTTCACCTTTCCATCCTGATCGAAAACATGAGACGTGAAGGTTATGAACTGCAAGTTTCTAAACCGGAAGTTATCGTTCGTTTGATTGATGGTGTCCGTTGTGAGCCAGTTGAACGTGTACAAATCGACGTACCTGAGGAGCACACTGGTTCGATCATGGAATCAATGGGAGCCCGTAAAGGTGAATTATTGGATATGATCAATAGCGGAAGCGGTCAAGTTCGTTTACTGTTCACGATTCCAGCTCGCGGACTTATTGGATATTCAACTGAGTTCTTAACGATTACACGTGGATATGGTATCATGAACCACTCATTTGACAGCTATCAACCAATGGCACAAGGTCAAGTCGGCGGAAGACGTCAAGGTGTTCTTGTTTCCATGGAATCAGGAAAAACTACACAATATGGTATTATGCAAGTAGAAGACCGCGGGGTTATTTTCGTTGAGCCAGGTACGGATATTTATGAAGGCATGATCGTCGGGGAACATAACCGTGATAGCGATTTGACTGTCAATATCGTTAAAGCGAAACAAATGACAAATATGCGTTCAGCAAATAAAGACCAAACTTCTTCCATGAAAAAACCAAGAATCATGTCACTTGAAGAAGCTCTAGAATATTTGAACGATGACGAGTACTGTGAAGTAACTCCGGACTCAATCCGTCTTCGTAAAAAAATTCTTGATAAAAACGAACGTGAAAGAGCAGCTAAAAGAAAAAAAGTTGCTGTTGAAGAAAAATAAATAGCAAGAGGAGGAGAAAAGATTGGATATCCAAGAGCGATTATCATTTTTTGCAGCATTGTACAGAGTGGATGAAAATCCTGAAGCGGGAATGTGGTATTTATATTTGACGGTCTTTGGATTATGCATCCTAGTCTATCAGTTAGGTTTTGCCAAAAAGTTACCTTTGCTAAAAAATGTGGTCATTTATGTGGTAATGGCACTTGGATGTACCCTTCTTTCTTTCTTTGCTGTGTTTCTTCCTATGGGGGAAGCATTAGTCATCGCTTCGCTTGTTCTGGGGATTTATCGAATCCGTCTTCATAATTCGAGAAAAGAAGAACAGGCTTAAGATGATGAAATCATTACAGGATGCTTTATACAATTGGTTGACGATCAAAGTTGTCTGTGATGCAAGGCCTGATGATACAGCAGCACGTGATACAGAAATGTTTTTCATGCAGATGCTGAAAGATGATCATCAGGTGATAATCGATTCGGTTTCAAAAACAGAACCTTTTTATTTCGTCGAATATCTTTTGGGGGACGAAATGAAAAAGCAACGTTATCCGATTGAATTGATTGATATCATGTTAGACCAAATACAGTTAGAGCCAGATAAGTATAAAAATATCGAGTAATGATAAAAAGAACCGTGCGATATACGCACGGTTCTTTTTTATATTGCTTTGGGGAGGAAAAGTCCGTAAAAAAGATGTAAGATTGTCCACAAAAAGAAAGCTGTCAAATCAGAAGGAAGGACAGCTTCTGTTTTCGACAGCGCCGATAATGGGAAGTAAAGCATGATTGCTGGAATGATCGTGAAAAATGCAAGTGTGTATTTGTTCCAATTCCTGAAAATCTTTAAAGGACGAAGAATATAAACGTAACTGAACGTAATTGCCAGTGAGAAAAGGAGATGGAAAAAGAACAATGTTGCCTCGGTCCAGGAAACAGCTCCGATTAAAGGAAGGAAATCCACATTCAATAGGAGCTTATAAACTTGTTTACCGGAAAACATTTCGACCCACTTCATTATCAATCCAAGCAGAATTCCATTGGTGAGACCAATCAGGGAAACTTTATAATTTATTCTACCATTCATCTTCATTTTTGATAGTCCGGTAAAGACGGAAGTTTCCGGTTGCAATCCGTTCGTTCGTACGCTCTTCTATGCGTTGGTTGCATGTATTGCACATATAGGTATGTATAGGGCGGTTGCGAAGTTTCTTAGCTTCTGGGCTATCATCAGGTATAGATTCAATTTGATCGCATATTACACATTTAACCTTCATATTAGTTGAACCTCACTTCAATTTGAATATGCTTTTAAGTATACCAATATTTTTATGGTAAAACGAGGATAAAGTGAAACTAACATATGAACGTTAACGTAAGTTGGTTCATGGCGGATAAAGGCAAAAACCCGAAGATTGACTTCGGGTTAGGAATATTCATTCTTTAAAGTGATTGGATTGGTCATTTTGCTCTTTATCGAGTTCTTTTCTTTCCGTTTCATCATCAAGTTTATTTTTTTCCTTTTCAATGTTCTTGGACGGCGTTGGGGTTAAAATATCACCAGGAACCTCAGGAATGACCCGACTTGTGATGTCAGCCAGTTCATTTAGTATCCCGGTTACCGGTTTACCGTCTTTAATGTCTCTGGCCACCTCCCTGATCCGCTCATTTATATCCGGGTCAGCGACGATGAGGGCATTTGCACCTTCAGGATCATGTTTTAAAGTTTCTCCAACTGAGTACTTTATCGTTCCGACCTGTGAACGCTCAATATCTTGGTCGATATCTATTCCGACGATGGCATATTTGCCAAGTACGACTGCGGTGGCATCGTTCACCTCAGGAATGGATTTAGCCAAACCTGTGAGTCTTTCCGCTGTTTGCTGACCTGTATTTCTGTCTGCTTCCTTAATGGTCGAGTTATTGACTTTCGTTAAATTGTTTTTCGCATTATTTTCAGACACTTCATTTTTATTATTCATTGAGCAACCTGTCATCAACAGAACAGCAGCGAGCGACAATATGAATTTTTGCAAAGTGCAACCTCCTTAATGTTTTTTGTTGGTTCCAGCCTGTCCACCATTGCCCAAGTCTGATTCATGTAAGTATAAAATGCAGCCAAACATGTTGTCTTCAATGTTGGGGATAGCATTTTTTGCTGGAAGTTTTCTTTATAGTCTGTAAATGTTCTTCTATCTTTATGCAAATGAACATATATTTTATCAACAGTCTCGTCCGCTACATAACTTCTGAGTGTAGTAAATGGTAAGGCATATCCTAAAGAGCAGGCAGGAGGCGTCATATTGGGGAAAAAAATCTATGTTTTAGATACGAATGTCCTGTTGCAGGATCCGTACTCGATTTATTCATTCGAAGATAATGAAGTTGTCATTCCGGCAGTCGTATTAGAAGAATTGGATTCGAAAAAACGGTATATGGATGAAATCGGAAGGAATGCCAGGCAAGTATCGAAATTGATCGATAGCTTTCGTGAAAAAGGGAAGCTTCATCAGAGCATTCCGCTTCATAATGGAGGCAGCATAAGGATTGAACTCAACCACCGTTCATTTCATAAGCTTCAGGAAATTTTTGTGGAGAAAACGAATGATAACAGGATATTGGCAGTCGCGAAAAATTTATCTTTGGAAGAAGAGACGAAGGAAGATGGAAAAACGGTCATTTTGGTAAGCAAAGATACTCTCGTCAGGGTTAAAGCCGATGCCATCGGACTTGAGGCAGAGGACTTTTTAAATGATCGTGTCGTAGAACTGGACCATATATACGCTGGGCACAAAGAAGTGTTTGTATCGATTGATAATCTGAATAAGTTTTATGAAAAAAGTTTTCTGGCACTGGAGGAACTGACAAAAGATTCATATTACCCAAATCAATTCCTGTTGATGAAGGACACGCTGGGGAGTTCAGCTTCTGCGATTGGGATAGTGGATGAGAACTGCAGGCTAGTCAAGAAATTGATGTATGAAGGGGAACATATTTGGGGAATTAAACCGAGAAATGTCCAGCAGACGATGGCCCTTGATTTATTGCTTCGTTCGGATATCCAGCTTGTGACGCTCATTGGTAAGGCGGGGACAGGCAAGACTTTATTGGCATTGGCTACAGGATTGATGCAAACTGAAGATTTGTCACAATATAAGAAACTTCTGGTTGCCAGGCCAATTGTTCCTGTTGGTAAAGATATTGGTTATCTGCCAGGGGAAAAAGAAGAAAAATTAAGACCTTGGATGCAGCCTATTTTCGATAATCTCCAATTTTTATTCAATACGAAAAAACCTGGGGAATTGGATGCCATTCTAGCTGGCATGAGTTCGATTGAAGTGGAAGCCCTGACCTATATCAGGGGAAGGAGCATCCCGGATCAGTTCATCATCATCGATGAAGCGCAGAACTTAACAAAACATGAGGTCAAGACCATCTTGACGAGAGTCGGGGAGCGAAGCAAAATTGTATTAATGGGGGATCCGGAGCAAATAGATCATCCTTATTTAGATGAATATAATAATGGTTTGACCTATGTGGTGGAAAAATTCAAGACAGAGCGCATTGCCGGCCATGTTAAATTGATAAAAGGGGAAAGATCTGGATTGGCCCAACTCGCAGCTACGCTTTTATAATCCAATCGGCAAGGGATGTCCCTTGCCGATTGCTCTAAAGATTTCGGTAAGAATGGACTAAGTCTTATTTAACAGTGAAAGACCGTACATTTTTTATCGGATCATTGATGTTGGAAGCGTCTCCGAAATAAATTTCCATAGGGCCGCCATCAGATATTTTAAGCGGCTTTCCATCCTTGGAAAAGCCCAGGAAAAATTCAAGTGCCGTTTCCAACGGGAATGTAAGCTCCTCATTATCGGTTGTAACGATGACTTCAGTTACCCCATTTTCAGGTTCGGCATTTTTTAAAAAAGGTTCAAAAGGGATGCCGAAAGTCCCTTCCAGCAATCTTTGCTTCTCAAACTTTCGTTCCGTTTTTATTGTGGGTGGCATTATTGCGCCTTCCTGTATTTCTTTTTGCCAATGTTTGGAGGCGGCAATCGTATATTCTTCTAATTCATTGACTTGGACTCTTTCAGCGTGGAAATATGTATCGATTTCAACTTTACGGTCATCAAAAATCCATACTCCAGGATCTAGCGTAATTGGATATTTCACTTTTCCATTTATAAATACGATAGGTTCCAAATATCTCATTCCTTTCTGTTGCTCTTTAATGATTATAATCAATTATAATTGAAATGTCACATCTACACGATGGTGAACAATTTCCATGGCTGGATATATTCATTTGAGAGGTGGCAGTGATATCCCAATGGCAAATTGTTTGTCAATGTCCTTGCTTTTTCACAAAACTAAAGGTAGAATTTAGAGATAAGATTTAATCGCTCTGAGCGGGGGGATTTAACATGGCATCTGATATGCTTGTCAATCATCGAGAAAAAGCTTATGCTTTATTAAAAGCAGATGCTGACAAGATTCTAAAACTGATAAAAGTTCAAATGGAAAATCTCACTATGCCTCAATGTCCTTTATATGAAGAGGTACTTGATACACAAATGTTCGGCCTATCACGAGAAATTGATTTTGCCGTACGATTAGGTTTGGTAGAGGAAACCGAGGGTAAATCCCTTTTGGAGGCCCTTGAACAGGAATTGTCAGTTTTGCATGAAGCATCATTAAAAAAATAATAGATAAAACATACTAACTCAAACAAATCTCGATGATTGTTTGAGTTTTTTATTTATATACATAATTAATTAATAGTGTTATACTATATTCAAAAGTGACATACTAATTAATCCGTAGAAGCACTATTGTGTTTTTTATTTTTTGTTTTTTTTATTTTTTGAATTTTCGTTGAAATGTTCAATGGTTATCTTCACATTTCAAATTTCTCTATCAATCATTAAATATGTGGGATTTTCCAATCGAATGCCTTTGATTAACAATGGGATAGTAAGTCGGAAAGGCAGAGCTAATTCCTTGTTTTTATATACGAATATATGTAATTTTTTATTTTTTTATTGTATTCAGTTAATTTTAGTATTATGGTTATATTAATTGAATGTTAAATCAAATTGATAATATATTATTATAGCTAAATTTTCATTTGCTATTGGTGCAGAGCTCTTTTTAGTCTCTATCGGATGTAAAAAACGAAAATATAAAATATATCGAAATAATTACATCCGCAATAAAATGAGCTTGATCAGAATGGTCTCCTTAGTTGGGAAATAAATTCTTGAATAAAGAGTGGTGAAAGTCTTTCACGCTTTTTTTCTATATATTCAATAAAAATACATATTGATTAGGGTGGTAGCAATGGGGAAACGTATAGAAAAAGTACTTGCGGCAAATCGTGGAGAAATAGCGATACGGATTTTTCGGGCATGTACGGAATTAGACATTCACACAGTTGCAATCTATTCAAAGGAGGATTATGGTTCTTATCACCGATATAAAGCGGATGAGGCATATTTGGTTGGGGAAGGCAAAAAGCCGATTGATGCATACCTGGATATTGAAGGCATAATTGCGATCGCTAAAATGAGCGGTGTCGATGCGATTCATCCCGGTTATGGTTTCCTTTCAGAAAATATTGAATTTGCGAAACGTTGTGAGGAAGAAGGCATAATCTTCATCGGACCAGAATCAAGACACCTAGATATGTTTGGTGACAAAGTAAAAGCCAGAACACAAGCTGAACTGGCTGATATTCCGGTTATCCCTGGTAGCGATGGACCGGTGACCAGTGTTGAAGAAGTAAAGGAATTTGGTAAACAATACGGTTTTCCAATTATCATAAAAGCCTCTTTAGGCGGCGGCGGACGCGGAATGCGGATTGTCGAAAAAATCGAAGAAGTTGAAGAGGCTTATGATCGCGCAAAATCAGAAGCTAAAGCAGCTTTTGGTAATGATGAAGTCTATGTAGAGAGATTCATACAAAATCCGAAGCATATCGAAGTTCAGATTTTGGCTGATACTCATGGGAATATCGTCCATTTATATGAACGTGACTGTTCCGTTCAGAGAAGGCATCAAAAAGTTGTGGAAGTGGCACCTTCCGTTTCCCTTTCCGAGGATTTAAGGGAAAGGATTTGTGAAGCAGCCGTCAAGTTGGCAAAAAATATTGATTATGTAAACGCTGGTACGGTCGAATTCCTTGTCGCAAATGGCGAATTTTACTTTATTGAAGTCAATCCACGGGTTCAGGTTGAGCATACCATTACTGAAATGATTACGGGCATTGATATCGTTCAATCCCAAATCATGGTAGCAGAAGGGCATGAACTCCATGGCAAAAAGATCGGGATTCCCGAACAGTCAGGAATCAAAACACATGGATATGCGATTCAATCACGGGTGACGACTGAGGACCCATTGAATAATTTCATGCCTGATACCGGGAAAATGATGGTCTACCGGTCCGGTGGGGGATTCGGTGTTCGTCTGGACGCTGGGAATGGATTCCAAGGTGCGGTCATCACACCATATTATGATTCCCTTCTCGTTAAACTTTCTACTCATGCGCTTTCATTTGAACAGGCAGCTTCCAAAATGGTTCGTAACCTTAAGGAGTTCAGGATTCGTGGTATTAAAACAAATATCCCCTTCCTTGAAAATGTTGTAAAACATGAAAAATTCATTAATGGGGAATATGATACATCATTCATTGATTCAACACCGGAATTATTTAGCTTCCCAATTAGAAAAGACCGTGGGACAAAAATGCTTTCATATATCGGAAATGTGACCGTGAATGGATTCCCGGGAGTCGAGAAAAAGAAAAAACCTGTTTTTGATCCAGCTCCAATTCCGAATGTTGGTGGCCTGCCGCTTATCTCGGGTACAAAAAATATACTTGAAGAGCAAGGTGCAGAGGGTCTGGTCAATTGGATCAAAGAACAGAAAGAGGTATTGATCACCGATACGACTTTCCGCGATGCACATCAATCTTTACTGGCGACGAGAATTAGGTCGAAAGATATCCTTGATATCGCTGAGCCTACAGCAAAACTACTTCCTGATTTATTTTCAATGGAAATGTGGGGTGGGGCAACTTTCGATGTCGCATATCGATTCTTGAAAGAAGATCCTTGGGATAGGCTGATAAGTTTCAGGAAAAAAGCACCTAATGTCCTATTACAAATGCTTTTAAGGGCTTCGAATGCAGTTGGTTATAAAAATTACCCTGATAATGTCATTCGTGAATTCGTAGAGAAATCAGCGGATGCAGGCATTGATGTTTTCCGTATCTTCGACAGTTTAAACTGGGTTAAAGGGATGGAATTGGCTATTGATGCAGTCCGTCAATCCGGCAAAATTGCGGAAGCGGCCATTTGTTATACCGGGGATTTGAATGATCCATCACGCAGCAAGTATAATATCGACTACTATAAAAAAATGGCCGTGGAACTAGAACATGCCGGTGCCCATATTTTAGCGATCAAGGATATGGCCGGCCTCTTGAAACCTGATGCTGCTTACCGCCTTGTATCGGAACTGAAAGAAACGACATCCCTTCCGATCCATCTGCATACTCATGATACAAGCGGGAATGGAATTTACATGTATTCGAAAGCGATCGAAGCTGGTGTGGATATCGTTGATACGGCGATTGGTTCTTTAGCTGGACTGACTTCGCAGCCAAGTGTACAAACACTTCATTATGCGTTGGAGGGGTCAAGCAGACAGCCTAAATTGGAAGTCGATTCACTAGAGCGTTTAGGAGAATACTGGGGAGAGGTCAGAAAATTCTATCATGACTTCGAAAGCGGCATGAATGCACCTCATACCGAAGTTTACAAACACGAAATGCCAGGCGGTCAATATAGCAATCTGCAGCAGCAAGCCAAAGCAGTGGGGCTGGGGGACCGCTGGCATGAAGTTAAAGAAATGTACCAGCGTGTCAATGTAATGTTCGGCGATATCGTTAAAGTAACACCTTCATCCAAAGTTGTTGGGGACATGGCTTTATTCATGGTACAAAATAACCTGTCTGAAGAAGATGTTCTGTCAAAAGGCAAATCCATCGATTTCCCTGATTCAGTCATAGAGTTATTCGAAGGTTATCTAGGTCAGCCAGTTGGGGGATTCCCTAAAGAACTTCAGGAAGTTATCCTGAAAGGGAAGAAACCTATAACAGTAAGACCGGGTGAATTATTGGAAGAAGTGGATTTTGCAGCTCTTAAAGAAGAATTATTCAAGGAATTGGGACGGGCAGTCACTGATTTCGATGTGCTTGCATATGCCTTATATCCAAAAGTATTCTTGGACTACAATAAAACGAATGAGCTGTTTGGTGATGTTTCCAACCTCGATACCGCAACTTTCTTATATGGTATGAGGCTAGGGGAAGAGATCGAAGTTGAAATTGAAAAGGGTAAAACGCTCATCGTAAAATTGGTTTCAATCGGTCAGCCATTGGCTGATGGAACACGGGTTGTGTATTTTGAGTTGAATGGTCAATCACGTGAAGTGATCATCAAGGATGAAAACATTAAATCTTCCGTTGTATCAAAAATGAAAGCTGACCCTAAAAATAAAGAACAACTTGGTGCGACAATGCCAGGTACGGTTATTCGTGTAGTGGTCGAGAAAGGCGATCAGGTCAAGCAGGGTGATCACCTGATCATTACGGAAGCGATGAAAATGGAAACGACCGTGCAAGCACCATTCTCCGGGACCATTAAGGATATTTATGTAAAAGATGGAGAAGCGATCAGTACTGGAGACTTATTGATTGAAATAACTAAGTAATATCGCTGACTGTGACCTTGTGAATGATTTGGGGTATATGGGGGTAGGTTGAGGTTTTAAGCTGCCCTATCCCCTCTTTTTAGGCAATGTACGGTCATTGAACTTCCCTATAAGATAAAACAAAACCACCATTCCCGGGAATGGTGGTTTTGTTTTATCTTATTATATTATTGATTGAACAATCAGACATTAACGGGCGGGTACCGTTGGCGTTATATCCTGTTCATCCTGTCCTTTGACAGAGTGCGCGGAGTTCCTTTTTTGCTTGGCGAGGGCATTTTTTTTGCTTCTTGATGTCAATAGCATCAAATAGCTCATTACACCAAAAAAGCAGGCAATGAATAATGCGTGTGTCAGTGCGATATATAAGTTTTGCCTTGAGAAAATGATAAAGGCACCGGCGGTAACTTGTAAAAATACGAGAATGAATGCAGCAATCCAACCGCCATATAACACTTTTTGATTTTTGTAATGTTTTTTTGCGATATAAGCCACATATGATACCCAAATAAAAATAGCGCCTGCCATTGCACGGTGCCCCATCTGAATCCATTCATAAAGGTTGGAGGGTAGTGCAAGACTGTCATTTACGCATAAAGGCCAATCCTTACAGATAAGACTGGATTCTGTATGCCTTACGAGAGCACCTGTATATACGACCACCAGACAAAAAATCAATACGCCAATAATATGGAATTTCATTCGTTTGTCAACGATAAGTTTTTCTGCTTCGAATTTCTTATCCACTTCAAAAATCAACAGTGTCAGTAAAAAGACGGCAGCAAAGGAAATGAGCGATATGCCAAAATGAAGGGCAAGGACGAAATCGGATTGTGACCAAATGACGGCAGCGGCTCCGATCAACCCTTGTAGTAACAGAAAACCAAAAGAAAGGACGGATAAGAAACGTGCTTCACGGATATGGCCGATTTTTTTCCAAGACATATACGATAATATTAAAACAAGGAAACCTCCAGCTCCTGAAACGAGTCGATGGGAAAGCTCAATGACCAATTCAATCGTGATTTTGTCCGGGATCAATTGGCCATTGCACAATGGCCAGGACCTGCCGCATCCCATGCCGGAATCCGTCTTCGTGACTAAAGCTCCACCAAGTAAGATGAAAAGCATTACAACCGTTGTTAAAACAGCAAACCATTTAAGAGACGATTTCACTAGTAGCCCCACCTTTTTCTCTGTAGCAAATTAGGGTTGTTCCATAAAATTAATAATAGCATAAGGTTTTTCATAATATTTGTCGAACTTCCTCGATATTACACAAAATAGAATGATTTTACAAGTTCAGTTAATATTATAACTATTAATTAAAATGCCTGAAATAGTTGAAAGTTACTAAAGACTTTGATAGAAATAAAGGGAGTGTAAATCTTCAAGTAGGAGCAAAATAGGGATAGAGCCTAGGGGATGATGATAATAGCATATTATTCATGTTCTTGATGAACAGCATACAAGAGAAGTAAATTATTGAGACACAAATTGGTCAAAAAATATCCGAAAAATTTTCACAAAAGCTTCCAAAAATGTGTTTTAATATATTGAAGAAATGATTTTACTAAATTTTACTGTTATTAAGCATGATATTTAAGAATGAAAGCTCTCGATGGATTCCATTGACAACGGTCATTGGTAAATAATTTACTTTTTGTTTACGCTTCCTTGGTTACAAATATTAAAAAGTATGAAATAATGTTCTATAGCATATGTAAGTTTTTTTTTGCATTTGCGTCTGTTTTGAATGATTTAAAGGAGGAAAACAAATGTCAGAAACAAGGGGTTTGTCAGAAGCTGTCATGGAGGACAGTAAAGCCGCCCTTCAATCGGATATACCTGAAACAACAGCTTGGAAGGATTTTCTCGCACTTATAAAAGTGGGGATTGTCAATTCAAATATAATTACAGCTTTTACCGGCGTGTGGTTAGCTCTTCATTTTTCGGGGCTTAGCTTCTTACACAATCTAGATGTAGTGTTTTATACACTTGCAGGTTCGGCGCTCATAATGGCGGGATCTTGCAGTTTCAATAATTATTATGACCGTGATATCGATCATTTAATGGAAAGAACGAAAAACCGTCCAACGGTAACTGGGAAAGTACAGCCTTCAAAGGTATTGGCATTAAGTTTCGGTTTAATTGCTGCAGGGCTGATTTTACTTGCATTGACTAATATGACAACTGCCATACTAGGAGCATTCGGCGTCTTCGCCTATGTTGTTTTATATACAATGGTTTTCAAACGTAGATTTGTCTCGAATACGATTATAGGCAGTATATCCGGAGCGGTGCCTCCACTTATCGGGTGGGCTGCAGTCGACCCGGGCCTTGATAAGATCGCCTGGGTCCTGTTCGCGATCATGTTCTTGTGGCAGCCTCCTCATTTTTATGCACTTGCAATGAGGCGTGTCGAAGAATATCGTGCAGCTGGGGTACCCATGCTTCCGGTAGTAAAAGGGTTCAAGGCGGCAAAAAGATCGATTATGCTATGGATCGTCTGTTTAATGTTCATTCCTTTCTTTTTAACTCCATTAGGAACTCCGCTAGTTATTCTTGCTGCATTATTGAGCACGGGTTGGCTTATTTTGGGGATTAAGGGGTATAAAAAGAAAGATGATGTTAAATGGGCAACATCCATGTTTGTATATTCTTTAAATTATATGACCATTTTATTTGTAGCGATGGTCATTGTCACTCTCATATAGTTTTGGTTTAAATAAGCTGGCGTCCTGTTCTTTTACAGGCTCCAGCTTACTGATAAATAATGCACTGACCGCCATTCATACATATTAACGGAACCAACGGGGTCATACATAAGAGCGGTTACATGAATCATCTTAATAATTCCTTGGATTAGGGATTCTTTCTTTTTTAGAAATTGACATAGAGAGAATATTCGCAATTGCGCCCATTTTTATTTTTGTGAGAAAATTTTGACGAAAGAGGGGTTTCTGAAGCTATGAAAAAAAGGCTGCACAAATGGCGCCTGATTGCTCTGCTGGGTATTGTAGGACTTGTCCTTTCGGGCTGCGGCGAACCATTTCTATCCGCCCTGAAGCCAGCAGGTGATGTTGCGCAATCTCAGTATGACTTACTGATATTGAGTACACTAATCATGGTACTGGTTATTATTGTTGTGATTATTTTGTTCGTTGTAGTTTTACTACGCTTCCGTCGGAAGGAAGGCGACGAAACAATACCGAAACAAATTGAAGGAAGTCATAAACTCGAAATTATCTGGACTGTTATTCCTATCCTTCTTTTAATTGTTCTGGCTGTTCCGACCGTCGTCACGACTTTCGACTTAGCCGACACAAAGGCAATGGATAAGAAAGATAAGGATGGAAAAACGAAGGATGCACTTGTCGTGAATGTTAGGGCAAACCTTTATTGGTGGGAATTTGAATATCCAGACCTCGGCGTTGTAACAAGTCAGGATTTGGTTGTGCCAACAGATCAAAAAGTGTACTTCAACTTAACTGCTTCAGATGTTAAGCATTCATTCTGGGTACCGTCTGTCGGAGGAAAGATGGATACAAATACAGAAGGGGTCAATCAGTTTTTCTTAGAATTCGATAGTAAAAAGGCAGAAGATTCGAACAACTTGTTCTACGGAAAATGTGCTGAACTTTGCGGTCCTTCACATGCTTTGATGGATTTTAAGGTCGTACCGAAGTCTAAAAGCGATTTTGAAGCGTGGACTAAAGATATGAAAGCCGCGAAGGAACCTGTCGTTGAAGGTGATCTAGCCAAACAGGGTGAAGATGTCTTTAATAAAAGCTGTATAGGCTGCCATGCGGTGACACCAAATGACAGCAGGCCTGAAGCAGCTCGTCAGGCTCCGAATCTGGCTACATTCGGTGAGCGTCAAAAAGTAGCTGGCGTATTGGATCATACGGAAGAGAATGTGAAAAAATGGATCAAGGATCCTGAGAAGTATAAACCGGGCAACACGATGACCGGTACTTACGGCGAACTTTCAGATTCAGATATTAATGCACTGGCAGCTTATCTATTGGAGCTTAAGGTGGAAGACAAATAGAACATTGATTAAGGAGGTTAAATCGTGAGTACGTACGCTAATAAAAAAGGATTTGGCGCTACGGTTTGGGATTATCTGACGACGGTAGACCATAAGAAAATCGCCATTTTATATCTTATCTCTGGCGGGTTATTCTTTGTAATCGGCGGTTTGGAAGCGATGTTTATCCGTATCCAGCTGGCAATCCCAAACAATGATTTCGTAAGTGCCGGATTTTATAATGAAATATTGACCATGCACGGTACGACTATGATATTTCTGGCGGCCATGCCGTTAGTGTTTGCTGTAATGAATGCGGTTGTACCATTACAGATAGGGGCACGTGATGTTGCGTTCCCATTTTTGAACTCGTTAGGTTTTTGGTTGTTTTTCTTTGGCGGAATTTTTCTGAATCTTTCATGGTTTTTAGGGGGGGCTCCAGATGCAGGCTGGACATCTTATGCATCACTTTCCCTGCACTCCGAAGGTCATGGCATTGATTTTTACGTCCTCGGATTACAAATATCAGGTTTTGGAACACTAATTGCAGGGATCAATTTCCTTGTAACCATTATTAATATGCGTACGCCTGGTATGACATATATGCGTATGCCGCTGTTTACCTGGTCAACTTTCGTCGTATCTGCATTGATATTATTCGCTTTTCCTCCGCTTACCGTGGGATTGGTGTTAATGATGTTTGATCGGATGTTTGGCGCGAATTTCTTTGATGTAGCGGCAGGGGGAAATACGATTATTTGGGAGCATTTATTCTGGATTTTCGGTCACCCGGAAGTTTATATCCTGATTCTTCCGGCGTTCGGTATTTTTTCCGAAATTTTCGCTACATTCTCCAGAAAAAGATTGTTTGGTTATTCATCGATGGTATTTGCAACCGTTTTAATCGGTTTCTTAGGTTTCATGGTTTGGGCGCATCATATGTTTACCACTGGTCTAGGTCCGATCGCAAATGCAATCTTTGCCGTTGCGACCATGGCTATCGCTGTACCGACAGGTATTAAGATATTCAACTGGATTTTTACGATGTGGGGAGGAAGCGTCAAGTTCACGGTTCCGATGCTTTATGCAGTTGCCTTTATCCCTACATTTACAATGGGTGGCGTAACAGGCATCATGCTCGCATCTGCACCTGCTGATTATCAATACCATGATAGTTATTTCGTTGTTGCTCATTTCCACTATGTAATCGTCGGTGGGGTTGTATTAGGTTTACTGGCTGGAATCAATTTCTATTGGCCGAAGATGTTTGGAACGATGTTAAGCGAAAAATTGGGGCAGATCACATTTTGGACTTTCTTGATTGGTTTCCATTTAACATTCTTCATTCAACATTTCTTAGGTTTGATGGGGATGCCTCGTCGCGTATTTACATTCTTGGACGATCAAGGTTTCAATACAGGTAATATGATTAGTACTGTTGGAGCCTTTTTGATGGCATTTGGTGTCTTGGTTATGGTCATCAATATCATCATTACATCTGTGAAGAATGAAAAAGTCGGAAATGATCCTTGGGGAGATGGCCGTACGCTGGAATGGGCCATTCCATCACCACCGCCTTTTTATAATTTTAAACAGCTTCCGTTAGTCCGGGGATTAGATCCTTACTGGGTTGAAAAAATGGAAGGGAAAAAGGAAATGACTCCTGCAGAACCACTTGGGGATATCCATATGCCTAATTCATCCATTCTTCCTTTAACGATTGCTTCCGGTTTATTTATCGCCGCATTCGGTGCTTTATACCATATGGATGATAAGACTTGGACCCTGCCTATAATGATAGTGGGACTTTTGGTAACATTTGGTTCAATGTTTATCCGTTCCGTTAAAGACGATCATGGGTACCATATTCATAAAGAAGACCTTATGGACGATAAAGACAAGGGAGGTAAGGCATAATGCAGACAGATGAAAGATTCACGGATGCTACCTGGCCTGCTTCTCCCGAGAAAGCGACTTTAGAAGGTAAAAATAAGTATTTGGGATTCTGGTTGTTTCTTGGTGGAGAGACGGTATTATTCGCCTCATTATTTGCAACTTATCTAGCATTGAAGGATAAAGTTCCAAATGGTGATGCAGCCCTAGCTAAAGATTTATTCGAATTACCCCTTACTTTTGTAGCAACCATGCTGTTATTGACCAGTTCATTGACTAGTGTGTATGCGATGTATCATATGAAAAATAACCACTTTAAACAAATGCAGGCTTGGCTTGTCATTACGGTTGCACTTGGCTTAGGTTTTCTTGGACTCGAGATTTATGAATTTAATCACTATGTTCATGAATTCCATCATACATTTACGAGCAGTGCCTTCGGCTCAGCGTTTTATACGTTAGTTGGTTTTCACGGAGGGCACGTTGCATTCGGTTTGGCTTGGATCATTTGTCTTATGGTGCGTAATGCAGGAAGGGGCTTGAATTTGTATAACGCTCCTAAATTTTTCGTTGCGAGTCTTTATTGGCATTTCATTGACGTAGTCTGGGTGTTTATCTTTACTGTCGTATACTTAATGGGAATGGTGGGATAACTGATGGCGAATGAACAATCAAATTCAGCGAACCCGAATGTCGATTTAAAATATCGCCGTAAGAAAAATGCTGAAGAGATGAAACACCAAGTGATATCATTTACACTTATGATTTTCTTTACATTACTTGCTTTTGCTGCAGTAGGAATTGAGGGTTTTTCACATTGGTTCATTAAGCCAGTCATTTTGCTGCTGGCAGTTGTACAAGTGATTTTCCAATTGTATTATTTCATGCACATGAAGCATAAAGGGCATGGCACCATTGCATTGTTCTTATTTTCCGGCCTTGCAGTCGGCTTGATAACTGTCCTTGTGTTCACAACGATTGTTTGGTTATAAACCATAAAGAAAATCGGCTATTGAATGATAGCCGGTTTTTCTTTATGTGGTGATTTTCCAGAAAAACAATCCAAGTTTATCTATATTTGTTACAATGTTTCATTTTAGGTATAATGAAAGTAAGAAAAAGTTTATGAACGAGGTGATTTTTTTGTCTATTGATATTTTCGGATTTCGCGCTTTGTGGAGTCCTTATTATTTTGCCGCCCTCGTACTTATAACCGTAGGCTATTTTTGGCTGGTGACAAAAAAAGGGGAGAAGTTTCCGGGCAGTTCATCGCCTTCCGTTAAACAGGCAACTTATTTTTTGATAGCCATGTTCCTCCTTTATGTGGTAAAAGGATCCCCACTGGATTTATTGAGCCATATCATGTTCAGTGCACACATGTTTCAAATGGCACTGCTCTATCTCGTGATTCCGCCTTTATTTATCATTGCGATTCCAGATTGGCTTATGAGAACTTTCATAAATTCAAGGGGAGTGAAGGCGTTATTTCAATTTTTTACGAGACCTCTTGTCGCCCTTTTACTATTTAATGTTCTATTCTCGCTGTACCATATCCCGTTAGTGTTCGACTATATCAAAACGGGGATGTGGATTCATGCCGGCTACACGATCCTTTTATTTACGACTGCTGTTTTGATGTGGTTCCCGCTTGTCAATCAGCTGCCCGAACGTGAAAGTCTATCAGGTGTGAAAAAAGTAGCTTATATATTCGGGAGTGGCATTCTAATGACCCCTGCCTGCGCTTTAATCATTTTTGCTAATGATCCGATGTATGATACATTCACCAATGCGGAATCTTGGGCCAGTGCCATGGAACTTTGCGTTCCGGCTTCAGCACTGTCAGGTTTAACGCTCAGTGGCCCAGAAATGTTCAATGGACTGCCACTGCTTGAAGATCAACAGCTTGGCGGGGTTTTGATGAAGGTGATTCAAGAAATCGTTTTAGGCTACGTATTGGGTGTCATTTTCTTTGCTTGGTTCAAAAAGGAGAATGGCGGCCAAAATGATATCGATCCGATACCTTCGGATTTTCAGACTGTAGAATAATTGTACGATAAAAGACTGGTCTGGGGCGGACAAGTCTTTTATCTGCCTTTGCCTGATTTTCGATTTAAACCAAATAGCCAGTGATTTGACTTGCCTATTCTATAAAAGTGAGCATTCTGTTAATAATCCTTGATTTTATTGAATTTTATGATTGCCTCTTATAAAATGGTAGTTGATTAATAAATATAGAGAGGACTACAATTCATATGTCTTTACCAATCCTTCCAACGATAAGTACAGCCTTCATTGTATTAAGTGCCATCACTGTTGCAATAGGCTGGTATCAAATTAAACAACGCAAAATCGAGACCCATAAAAAAACCATGATGGCAGCTGCGGTTTTTGCGGTAATCTTTTTCACTATATATCTTTCCCGGACGGTCTTCATCGGTAGTACGTCATTTGGCGGACCCGCTGACATTAAAATTTATTATACGATTTTTTTGATTTTCCATATAACGCTTGCAACAACTGGAGCTGTTTTGGGGATCATCATGCTTACCACTGGGTTTAAAGGTAAATTCGCCATTCATAAAAAAATTGGGCCTGCGACAAGCATCATTTGGTTTTTCACTGGGATTACTGGAGTAGCTGTGTACATCCTGCTTTATGTCATTTATCATGGCGGCGAAACAACATCTTTAATAAAGGCGATCCTAGGATTTTAAAATAACGAAAAAGCCTGGTGCAAAATAAGCATCAGGCTTTTGTAATGGATATAAAAAAAGAGAGCATCACACATGATCCTCTCTCTTTGTACCTACTTTTCACTAACGGCTTTTACAGGCCGTTGAATTGTGTAAGTTCTTCTTTAATTTGAGCGAGGATTTTTTCACTTTGTTTAACTAGTGATGCAGGGAAATCCTCTCCTTCACCATATTCAACTCCATGTGGATAATAGTGTTTTCCTAATAGAGGAACCATTAGTTTGATGACGGCCCTGTGAGCGCCTACATCACCCTCTGTAGCATAGCCAAGTATTCTCAGGTAAAACGTGCCTTCTTTTAAGTCGAACTTACGATCGTAACTAACTCTTTCGTAATCCCATTGTTCTGCACGTATTAAACCATATTGCGGCATTAGGTCATCTAATCGGTTTAAGTCGGCTGTGATGTTTTCGATTCCAAAGCTTTCAAATTTCACGAGTAGTACCTCCTATGTTTACTATTGAGAATTAAAATGACATACCGGGAAAATATTATGTACATGAATATATTAAAAATCTCCAAGTATGTTTATAATATACCATTTTATCCTATATTTTATAATAGTACGAAATGGTGGAAGTTGCAATGAACTCAACCATGGTATTTTAATCATTCGCAAAAGTTCCATTTTTTAAATAAATTTAATGAAGGGACAGTCTATCGTAAATTAGAAAATTATGATTGAACAGTGATATAATCAGGTAAGAAAGGTTTTTGCATTGGATACATAAATTAGATAGAGAGAGGGAGTGTTCCTCTGCGCGGTTTAGGTAAGGTGTTGGTGTTAATTATTATTTTTTTCGTAATAGGTATTTATCTTAATATCGGCGATGAAGATGAAGGAAACCCTCTTATTGATGGTAACAAAGGTGTTAACCCCAATGGACATATAAATGAAAAAAGCCCTTCCTCTGAAAAGGAAGGGGTTACTGAAGTGACAGAAGGTCTGGCGGTAACGATCGGGAAAAATGCAAAAGAGATAGAAAAGGAATATGGTAAGCCAGATCGAATTGATATGTCCGCCTATGGATATGAATGGTGGGTTTATAAAAAGGACTATGATAATTATTTCCAATTAGCCGTTGAAAATGAAAAAGTGGTATCTGCTTATGGAATCGGTGATGAGGTCAATGTCGCTCCTTTTAAAATTGGACAATCGATTGATGCCATCTATTCCAGCTTATATGTGGAACCCACTGTTGATATTGAAGTTGGTCACAGTTCCTATCGTTTTGAATTGTCGGAGGAAGATATGAACATGAGGCCGTTGATTGATTTAGGGAATATTAATGTTCAGCTATATTTGGATAAATTCACCGGGACTGTTTCAAGCATCCGATTTTTGAATGATTCCGCCTTATTGAAACAACAGCCGTATGAGTTGACCTATCATGGTGAACTTGTGACAGTTAAGGACCTTTCTGATGAAGACTTGGCGAAAGTGGAAGAGGGCAATGAGCAGCAAATATTCGATATTACGAATATAATGCGCAGCAGGTTTGATTTGAAGCCTTTAGAATGGGATGCGCCAACTGCAGAGGTTGCTTACCTTCATAGCCGGGAAATGACGGACGCACCTGAAGGAACCCATGTTACTGAAACAAATGGGGATTTGGAAAAGCGTCTCGATGCAGGCCATGTAAAATACAGGTCAGCAGGTGAAAATATAGCGGCTAATTATGTTGACGCAGCTGCAGTCATGGAAGGTTGGCTAAATAGCAAAGGGCATCGGGATGCGATGCTGAACGAGGAATTTACAGGTCTGGGCGTCGGGGTATATAAAAAGTACTACACCCAGAATTTCATAAAGAGATAAAAAAAACGGATCCGATTTGGGTCCGTTTTCTTGTTCTGGATTATATTTTGAAAATGAAAAAGGTCCCTGTCTTTGTAGCGCAAGTTCCCCATCATCACGGTTGACCTTTCCCTTGATGATGATTGTATGCCTAAGTATTAATTTGCACGGAATCGATCGCCAATGGAGGGGTTTACATAACCAACTTGGATATCCGCAGTCACGGCAGCATACCCTTTTGGAACTATAAGGGTACTCATCCCCAAATCATCTAATTGCATTTTAAAAGGAATGTTATGCACTTTTTATTTACCTTTAGCATATGGTGCAATAGGCGATGTCTAAGTGTGAGGTGAGAGTAATGGCAAAAAGAAAGCGGCCCTCCGTGGATGGATTTCGGGAGTTTGTAAAGGAACATCCTAATTTAGTGAATGAAGTGAGAAGCAAACAAGCAACATGGCAGGAACTTTTTGAAGAGTGGTATTTACTCGGAGAAGATCATCCACGCTGGCAGGCTGACGGCAGTGTGGGCGAGTCCAAAGTGAATACAGGGTCCCCATCACCGCCGGTTGAAAAGGGAGACCAAAGCACTGAGTTGATCGGTTCGTTAATGAGTGCAGTTAAAAATATGGATATGGGGCAGATTCAACAATATATTACGAATGCCAATCAGGCCATCGGTGCAATCCAAGGAGTACTATCTGCTTTCCAAGGGAATAAGTCAGGTGATACCAGTCCTCCCCCAAAAGAAAAAGAGCAGAGAGCTAACCCTTTTTTATTCACCAAAGATTAAGGAGGGTTTTTCATGCGTCAGAATATATATGAATTCATTCAAACAAACGAAGATATGCGTAATTACTTGAGGATTCAGCCTGCATGGTACAAAAGGTTAATGCGTAATCCCCATGAAGTGGATGTGTTTGAAACCGAAGCGAAATATTATTTTGAGAAGTCGATTCCACATCGGGTCTCTAAATTTTCGGATAGCGTTCAGGTTGCCTCAATGATGCTTCATATGTTTCAAGCGATGAATGCTTCAGGTGAATGAAGAAAATAAGAGTAAATTACTCCTTTTGGCGAACAATAAAGGCAAAAGGGGGACGATGGAATGAGAAAGTTGATTTTGGCTCTCACAGTGTTGATGGCAGCGTCGGGTTGTGGAAAGAAAATACCGGAACCTGAAAATTCAGGAGTAGCCATGCAAGATGTTTCTACACATAAAGCTGCCACCACTGTATCGAGCATCCGAAACTCAGATGAGGACTTTCGGGTAAAAACTTTTGTAAAAGGCAACTCTGTCTATGTCGAGTGCTACTTGAAAAACTATGGTTTTTCTGAATCAAATCCTGAACAATTGGCAACTGTGTCCGTATTTATTGATAATCAAAAGAAAGTCGATATGAAAACGGCAGCATTTATCTTAAAGGAAGTCCCGAATGGCATGCATAAAATTAAGCTGGAAGTCTTGAATAGTTCAGGTGAAAAAACAGGGTTGCAAAAAGAGATTGAGGTACATATCACTTCCTCGATTTAATCAAACCATTAGCATCTAAAAGGGAGAAATGGTAAAATGGTTGTGGAGGTGAGCTTGTTAATGCTTGCTACTATGGAAATCATCAACATTTTACAACAGGCTGATGGATTAGCTGAAATGATCCTTCATTCTGAAATAGGGGAAGAATACCTTCTTAGTTTATATAAATTACAAAGCGACAAAGAGGCACAGCGGAAAATTTCCAAGTTTACTTCGCTAAAGGATCTATTTGAAGATGTTCAGAGGTTCGGTAAATATCATCCGGATTATAAACGCATCAATTTAGAAACCAGGCAAGCTAAACGAGACATGGATATGCATCCTGCCGTAGCAAGGTTTAAGCTGGCGGAGACCGAATTACAATCCGTTCTTGATGAAATAAGCGGAAGAATTGGCCGAGCCGTTTCTGAACAGGTCAAAACCCCAGCGGGGAATCCATTTTTTGTTTCATCAGGTGGATGTTCAACGGGAAGCTGCGGAACCGGCGGAAGTTGTGGATGCTCTGCTTAAAGTAATGGCAAGAATCGTGAACATTCAGGCCGCTATATAAGAACATGCAGCCAC
The DNA here is from genome assembly GCF_037975445.1 of Peribacillus sp. FSL P2-0133. Taxonomy (NCBI): domain Bacteria; kingdom Bacillati; phylum Bacillota; class Bacilli; order Caryophanales; family Bacillaceae; genus Peribacillus; species Peribacillus sp. FSL P2-0133. The sequence continues at coordinate 1,607,786 of NZ_CP150254.1, forward strand.
CGAAATTCGATATTGCTACGGAGTTCGGTGGCTGTGTCATGTAAGGAATCTTCAACGAGACAGTTGGTCAACCTGATACGTTACAAAGTGATTAACTGCGATATAAGATACAATCCGGACATAGGTTGCCACAGCAAAACATCTTTTGCTGCGGCACATAAAAACGATGCCGGAATACATATAAATGTTCTTCCTGTCGTACGAAAATGGTTTCACAATGAAGCTGCTTGCCACGCATTGAAAGGCTTGCAGCTTTTTTTATTAAGAAGGAAAGCTTACTATTACCATTTTGTGCCGGATGATAATGGATATATATAAATGGTATACCTGTGAACTTTTTTATCGAAGCTTGGGTAATTTCATCATTATCTAATAGATGATCAATAAATTGACTCCAAATTTGGTTTAAATCCATCGTTGTTTGTCTCCCTTCACAGTGTGTATATTCATAATAGTGAGAGAATTTCGTTTATAATCTTTTTTTCTTGGTTGAAAGTAAAGATTCTGCTATGCTACACTTAGTTAAAACCTTTATAAAAGGGAGTTATTGATATGCTTGGAGCGAGACAGGGAATCATCGTCTATTTACATACATTAAAACAAGCCAAAATGCTTAGGAAATTTGGAAATATCCATTATGTTTCAAAAAAGTTGAAATATGTAGTGCTTTATACGAATATGGATGAAGTGGAACCACTAGTGGAAAAGCTGAATAATTATTCGTTCGTTAAAAAAGTGGACCTTTCTTACAAGCCTTTTTTGAAGGTGGAGTTCGAAAACTCCAAACCGGATAAAGCGAAAGAATATGATTATAAAATGGGAATTTGAAAAAAGCTGACTCATGCGGAGTCAGCTTTTTTCAATTTCTGGCATCAACATCTTTCAACCTAATGGGGGCAAATATCTATTCATTCGCAAAATGCCGATTAAGTGTTGGTAGTACAACTCGATTTCTGCAAAGAGCACCGAAGGTTTCACGTCGATTTCAATAATTGGTCTATCCAGTTCCTCCGCCAAGTTCTCAAAAAGCTCATAGCGTTTGTTTTTGGTGGCGTGAGGGTTCGGTATACCTTCACGGCAAATGTAAAGTGGCTGGAATTTCCCGGGATCTGTGGGCTGCATGACGATAACCAATGATGTTACCTTTTTATCATCAATAGTAGAATGCATAGCCAAAAGCCTTGCAACTCGATGTTTCTGATTGCGGCCTACTTCCAGCAACTCATATATATCGGAATATCCTTGTCCAATTTCAATAAAACGTTGAATCAATTAAACCTCTCCTAACTAACTTATTATTCATTACTTTATCATTATCCCTCATAAAAGAGAAGGACAACTTCATTGACGAATCATGACAAAGAAAATTAGATATCAGAGGTTTATCAAAAAAAAAAGCCCTGCAAAAATATGCAGGGTCCTTCTATGTCTAACTAAGGACCAGAAGGCAAAGGGAGAGGAGAAACCGGAGGAAGAACTTATGGGGAAACGTAAGCCTTCTCCGCGGTTGGCAACAACACCTAAAAAGGAATGTTGTTATTCACATTATTGCCAAAAACCACTTTATTATTCAAAATGTAAAAGATTTATAAAAAGAATGGATATCTTCCTTTATGGTCCGAAATGATAAGTCGATTTTCATCTTGGAAGTGAAGCCAAATCGGTTTAAATATTGGCTAGCTTTTTCTAATATGTTAGGATAGGAAAGTAACAGAAATTTGTCATAAAATGTGGTGAGGATGATGAGGGTCGTTTCCGGAATTTGCAAAGGAAGACCACTTAAGGCTGTACCGGGTACAGGAACCCGGCCGACTACTGATAAAGTCAAGGAATCTATTTTCAACATGATTGGTCCTTATTTCGAAGGAGGGCTGGTCCTCGACTTGTTTGCCGGGAGCGGTGGACTGGGAATTGAAGCGTTAAGCAGAGGCATGGATAAAGCCATATTTGTCGACCGGGATTTTAAAGCAAATCAAACGGTTAAGGCCAATTTGGAACTATGCAAGTTTTCAGACCGTGCAGAAGTTTATAAAAATGATTCAGAGCGTGCACTGAAGGCTTTGGTGAAAAGGGAAATGACTTTTGAATTGATTTTTCTTGATCCACCTTATAAGAAACAAAAGCTTGTCGAGATTCTTGAAGAAATACATAAATACCGATTGCTGAACGATATGGGATACATTGTTTGTGAGCATGGCCATGATGTTACATTGCCAGAAAAAGTTGGTGACTTTACCGTTAAGAGAAAAGAAGTTTATGGCGTCATTGCCGTTACGATTTATCAATGGGGAAACGTACACGAACAGGGGGAACTATGAATGTCCAAAATAGCGATTTGTCCGGGGAGTTTTGATCCAATAACATTTGGTCATCTTGATATCATTCAAAGGGGAGCGAATGTTTTTGATGAGGTATATGTGGTCATCGTGAACAATTCAGCGAAAAATTCACTTTTTACTGTGGAGGAGAGACTGGAATTGATTACTGAAGCGACTGCTCATATGCCGAATGTTAAAGTGGATTTCTATCAGGGATTGACGGTCGACTATGCTGAAAGCGTTTCCGCGAATGCCATCATTAGGGGATTGAGGGCGACTTCCGACTTTGAATATGAAATGCAGGGAACTTCGATGAACCGATTCCTTAACAATAAAATAGAGTCATTCTTTATCATGACGAAAAATCAATATTCTTTCTTGAGTTCAAGTATCGTGAAAGAGGTTGCGAAGTATGGCGGGGATATCTCCGAACTAGTGCCAAGCGTCGTCGAGAAAGCTCTGGCCAAAAAATACGAGGAACTGAAAGGATAGAAAAAAGAGCATTGCCAACGCGCAATGCTCTTTTTTTCGGTTTACGAAAGGCCTTTGAATAGCCTTTTGGTAAATATGATGATGTATAGGATCAAAAACACGAGTGTCAGAATGGGTCCGAAATCAAGCATGTTCTGATATAGGGAATTCACGTGTTCACCGGAACCGCTGACTGGGAATGCATTTATCGGGCTGCCGCTGTACATATTGCCTTTATATAATGGTCCCCAAAGTAAGACGGTAATAATGGATGCCAGAAGGCCATGTGCTATCCTTGCCAGAAAAAAGGGAGTGAAACGAATGTCTGTTGCGGCAATGATGCTGGCAACTTGCGCTTGAATGCTGAAACCGTTGAAAGCTAAGATGAAACTTGTCATCACAGTTTGCTGAAAGAGTGTCGCATCTTCGACCGTACTGGTTAATTTTGAACCAAGAGTCATTTCAAACATGCCTGATATGAAGGGGAGGCTTAAGGAATCGGGGAAATTGAAAATATGTAAAATTCCTCTGACCCCTGATGCCAGCAATCCGGTTATGTTCATATGAAATAAAAGCTTGTTCACCACCGAAAAGAGAATGATGAATCCCCCGATCATTAATAGGGTTTGAATGGATGAGAGTACCGCATCTCCAAGTAAACTGCCAAATGGTCTTGTTTCTTTTATTCTGGTTCGATGCATTTGGCTAAAGGCTTGTCTTATGGAGGGGAGCTTGGCCATTACATTTGTATGGGATTTTTCTTCTTTCCAACGGTAAAAACGCATGATGATGCCTACACAAAAATTTCCTAAGTAGTGGGAAAGTGCAAGGATGATCCCTAAATGAGGATTGTGGAAAAACCCAACGGCAACGGCAACGAACAGGAACAATGGATTCGATGAATTAGTAAAACAAACGAGTCTCTCAGCTTCGATGCGTGTCAATTGTTCCTCCTGACGAAGCCTTACAGTGAATTTCGCTCCAGCTGGAAACCCTGATGCAAGTCCCATCGCCCAAACGAAACCGCCCACTCCTGGTACACGGAATAAGGGACGCATAAATGGTTCGAGCATGACGCCAATGAACCTGACAACACCAAAACTGATTAATAACTCCGAGAGAATCAAGAAAGGTAGAAGCGAAGGAAAAACAATTGTCCACCAAATATTCAGTCCGCCTTTGGAAGCTTCAAAGGATTCTTGGGGGAAGATGATCAAGCCAACTGCCATCATCGTGACGGAGGTAGCTAACAGTACTGTTTTTGATTTTGATTTTAGCAAAATTCATCCTCCTCTTGAAGGTTTCTAAATAAGGGCAGTTCGTTTCGTATATAATAAAATATGAACTTCCTTTTCTCGAAAAGTAAGCGCATGATGGAATATGGATTGTACCGACATGTATAAATGAGGATGATCCGCACAATGGAATTTCAATGAAGACCTCACTTTATTGGCTACATAGGTTATATCCGCCATGCTTGTTTCACTGTCAATATAAATAATATGCTTCTATAAATCCGTTTAAGACCATAACTTTGAATGAGTGTTATTTCAATATTTTGAACTAGTTACAGCGGGAGGGATATCTTTGTCGAAACCAAAGGTCGGGCTTGCACTTGGGTCAGGAGGAGCTAGGGGGTTTGCACATATTGGCGTGATAAAGGTATTAAAGCAAGAAGGCATTCCGATAGATATGATTGCCGGAAGCAGCATGGGGGCTATGGTTGCTGCCTTTTATGGAGCGGGTTCGGATATCGAGAGGCTGTATAAGTTGTCCCGTGCATTTAAGCGAAAGTATTATTTAGACTTTACCATACCTAAAATGGGCTTCATTTCGGGTAAACGGACAAAGGATTTAATCAGGGTATTTACATATGGAAAGAAATTTGAAGAACTTGATATTCCTGTGGCGGTGGTCGCCACTGATATAAAAACGGGGGAAAAAGTCATTTTTCAGGAAGGTCCCATCGCACCGGCTGTAAGGGCAAGCATCTCCATTCCCGGTATTTTCACTCCCGAAAAAATCGGGAACAGGCTGCTTGTAGATGGAGGCGTTGTTGACAGGGTTCCAGTTTCAGTCGTGAAGGATATGGGAGCAGACATCATAATTGGTGTGGATGTAGCCCACGTGAAACAGGATATGGAGATAAACTCCATCTATGACGTCATCATGCAAAGCCTCGATATCCTGCAAATGGAGCTGGTTAAAAGCAGGGAGTTTGCTTCAGACGTCATGATACGCCCCAGGGTGGAGAAATACAGCTCGAAATCATTTACAAACGTTCAGGAAATAATTAGTATTGGAGAAGAAGCTGCAAGAGGAAAGATAGATCAAATTAAGCAGAGTATTGTTACTTGGAAGGAGTCCTTTGAAGATGAGCCGTAAAATGTATGTACGCACTTTCCTGGTGGTGGCTATACTTCTCATAGCATCAGCCCTTTATTCCCTACCTTTTTATGTATCAAAACCAGGAATGGCTAAAGAATTGGAGCCAATCATTGAGGTATCCGGAGGAGATGAAGCAAAAGGAAGCTTTATGTTAACCACTGTAAGGATGGGCCGGGCGAATGTATATTCCTACATGCTGGCGAAGTGGAGCAAATATCAGGAACTTTATCCGGAAACCTCCATTCGAAGCGAAGATGAAACAGATGAAGAATATAATATCAGGCAGCTGCACTTAATGGATGGTTCTAAAAATAATGCCATTCAGATCGCATATGAAAAAGCAGGGAAAGAAGTCGAATACGAGTACCTGGGTGTATATGTTTTGGACGTGCTAAAAGGAATGCCGGCAGCTAAAGAGCTGAAAGCGGGCGATCAAATCATTCAGGTCGATGATGTTAAATTCAAGTCTGCACAGGAATTCATGAACTATATTAACGGAAAGAAGGCTGGAGACGAAGTTAAAATAGTTTATAAGCGGGAAGAGACGGAGAAAACGGCCGTTCTTTCTTTGCAGCCTTTTAAAAATGACCCAAATAGGGTAGGAATAGGCATTTCGCTGGATGATAATCGAAAAGTGACCACAAAACCGGCGATTTCCATTGATTCAGAACAAATAGGCGGTCCTTCGGCTGGTTTAATGTTTTCATTGGAAATTTATAATCAATTAACAAAGGGCGATCTTACAAATGGATATGACATAGCGGGGACAGGAACGATGTCCGACGATGGGACAGTCGGTCCAATTGGCGGAATTCAACAGAAAATAGTTGCAGCCGATAAGTCAGGAGCCGAAATATTCTTTGCCCCGAATGAAAACGGAGCAGCAGGTTCGAATTATGAAGATGCACTTATTGCAGCAAAGGATATCGACACGGACATGAAGATCGTGCCGGTGGACAACTTTGATGATGCAATAGACTATTTAACGAAGCTAAAAGGAAAAGAAAAATGAAAAAAAGCGCAGGCAGTCATCTACTGTTTGCGCTTTTTTTGATGATTTGATTTTTACTCTTAAGGATGGACGGGCCAAGCTTAAACGATTCTTCATTTGAAAATGATGGGAGATTCATATTCCCGTTTCATCAATGCAGCTTGATATGGTTCCGACAAGCCCAATGCATACACCCGTGCCGCTCGCAAGTCCGTATCGATATCCTGTTTCTGATAGGACGAAAGTTTAGAGATGAGCGGGAGGGGTAAGCCTTTTTTTACAGTGCGAAGATAATCTTGTCCCCGGCCATTCATGCCAAGAAGTCTGATATAGGCTGGTTGGTCATTGTGAATCACCTGTTCCTTTAATGTATGGGTCAATATATGGACACACATCCGTTGTAGTCGTGTCCAAGTGTAGCGTTTTGTCTTCAGGGCTGCCATGAATCCAGAAAAGCTCGAAGATTGTTTGGCCATCTCCTTTATCCGGTGTTCAATGCCTTCCTCAATTTCGTATATCCCTGCTAAATCGGTTAAAGAGGAAGAAAGGATTCGGTATTTCAACATGGGCCAATACATTTCCCAGTCATGCAAGGCATGGTAGTGCTTTAAATATTGCTCAAGACCATTCATCGTCGGTTGAGGAATATAACTGGAAACAGAATTTAACTCCTGGTGTTCATGGATGGCTTTTCGTATCCCCGTTGCACTGGCAATAGGGTCTTTGGACAACTTTGTTTCATGGTATCCGGCAGCGACCCTTTGAATCGTATAAGGGCGAATGGAGTAGCCGTTGGAAAGTGCAGCACTTACATATTCCTTTCCAAGAATATTATTTGGCTTAGTCAAATCCAATCCGGCATCACCATTGATGATCGATCGATAAGCCTGGGCAGCACTGGCCGGATAACTATTACCGGCATCCATAGCCGATTTAATTGCGGCATCGAATGCAGCGGAATTATCCGATAGAATTCTGTGGGCAGTGATGAATGGTTCAATTCTGCCATCCTCGCTTCCAAAGCAAAAGGAGTCACAGCCAAGGGATTCCAAAAGAGAAATAGATCCTTTTGCAAATATTTCCGCCTTCTGTGTCGCGAAAGCATAGGGTAGCTCAATGACAAGATCTATGCCGCCGTTCAAGGCCATTTCGGCACGTGTCCACTTGCTGACGATAGCGGGCTCGCCACGCTGTAAGAAGGGTCCGCTCATAACAGCGACCACAACATCTGCCCCTGTTTTTTCTCTACTTTCTCTTGCATGTAAAACATGTCCATTGTGAAAAGGGTTATATTCGACTACTAAACCGCAAGCTTTCATTCGTTCACCTCAGAGAAAAACTTTGTATTTTATCAACTTAGTGCTAAAATAGTATTTCAAGTAAAATTACTATAAGTAATCGTCCGGATTCTTTGTTTGAAATGATTCTTAAACTTAGACAATCAGTTAGGATGACTACATTATAGTGTAAAGAAAAAATATTGACAAACTTATAATTGAAAGCTATAATTATTTTTGTTGCCTTGAGGTGATTTCATTTGAAATGGACGATTAGTCAACTTCAAAAAATTCGGGACAAAGATTTACGGTTTGATGAACTGGTGGATGTCTTGGACATTAGAGAAAGAGACCCGCAAATTCGCGATGTTTCTCCGATCAGAGTAGCAGGAAGAGCTGATATCAGCTCGACCGAGATTACTTTTCACTTGCATCTTTCAGGTGAATTAACATTACCTTGCTCCCGTACACTGGTAGACGTTAAATATCCGATTGATATTGATACAAAGGAAACCTTTCTTTTAAAGGCAGATGGCGCTGATTTCTACGGAGATGATGTCACTGTTGTGGAAGGTGATGTTGTAGACCTAATACCGGTAATTAAAGAAAATTTATTGCTAGAAATTCCGATGCAGGTTTTTTGTGAGGATGTCGATTCGAACGAAGCTGCTCCTCAATCCGGAAAAGACTGGGCTGTTATTTCTGAAGAGGAAAATGAGCATAAGGTTGATCCGAGATTTGCAAAGCTTGCCGACTTTTTTGACAACAATAAAGAATCTTGATTGGAACGAAAAATCGTTAATCCGATTTTTCCAGCTTTTTTATATTTTTTAAGGAGGTGGGAATAATGGCTGTACCTTTTAGAAGAACGTCGAAAACTGTAAAAAGAAAACGTCGTACGCACTTCAAGCTTCAAGTACCTGGTATGGTAGAATGCCCGAGCTGTGGTGGAATGACTCTTTCACATCACGTTTGTAAAGAATGTGGAACATATAAAGGAAAAGAAGTTGTCGCAAAATAATTTCTTGACCTACTTGAGAGCTTTGCTTTCTTGATGCAACACGCTAATCAAAGCGCAGGGATTTTTCTCTGTGCTTTTTTTACAAATATATTTGGCAGAATATTTTGAATCATCTATGTTTGCCGATGATTTTGGAGAAGGTGTTTACATGGATCAGGTGATTGAAGTTGAAAAGGATAAACGCGGTTTCATGAAGCTCCTATTTAATAGACCGGAGAAAAGGAATGCCGTGAATTATCAATTGATGGACGAACTTGAGTTGATATTGTCAGAAGCTGCATACGATGATGAAGTTAAGTTGCTAGTCCTGACAGGGGCGGGATCTGAGGCATTCTGTTCAGGTGGGGATCTAAGGGAATTTCAGGATTTGCATACAGAAGAAGAGGCCTTTGCTATGTTATCGAAAATGGGTGAAATTCTGTATAAACTAGCAGTTTTCCCAAAACCAACAATAGCGCTCATCAATGGAAGTGCTTTCGGCGGTGGATGCGAAATAGCGACAGCTTGTGATTTCAGATTAGCAAAGAGTGAAGTCAAGCTAGGGTTTGTGCAAGGTACACTGGGAATAACGACAGGCTGGGGCGGAGCTTCACTTTTACTTGAAAAAATACCAGAGCAAAAAGCGCTAAAGCTATTATTGGATGCAAAAATACATAAAGCTGAGGAAGCAAAGGAATTTGGTTTCGTAGATGAGATAGTCGGAGAAGGTACGGATGGATGGGAAATGTTCGCAGAAGATTTTCTTCGCCATGAGACAGGGGTATTGATGGCCTATAAACGATTGCTGGTCCATAAATGGCAGGGGAGCGGGCTTAAAGGAAGAATGGATGCGGAAATCCGGGAATGTTCTAAACTGTGGGCGAGTGATGAGCATCATGCTGCTGTCGATCGTTTTTTAAATAAGAAAAAATAAATATTACACGCTCTATATATCTTCTATCTTTCCTAGCATGTGCATATTATGAATTAAAACTTGCTGGGAGGTAGAGAGATGACGATTGCGAGACAAGATGCATGGAATCATGATGAGGATCTGTTGTTGGCTGAAGTGGTACTGAGGCATATACGAGAAGGCAGTACACAATTAAAGGCGTTTGAAGAAGTGGGGAAACAGTTATCGAGGACATCTGCTGCTTGTGGGTTCCGTTGGAATTCATTTGTAAGGAAGCAATATAAGTCTGGGATAGAGCTGGCGAAAAAACAAAGGAAAGAACAGGTAGTCAATAATCCTGAAATGGAAATGGATTCGGTTGCAGTGGCGGAGAATGTCACGATTGAAGAAAAAACGCCCGAGCATGAAGATAAAGAATCTATTACCCTTCAGGAAGTTATATTATATTTAACTAAAATGGATGAATTCTTTCAGCTTGATAATAAGGAAAAAGAACGGATTTCTGAGCGGTCCCTATTTCTTGAACGGGAAAATGCCCGATTATTGGAAGAGAATGTATTGCTTAAAGAAAACCTGAAAGCTGTTGAGGAAGATTACCGTGCGTTAATGCAGATTATGGAGCGCGCGAGAAAACTTAGTGTACAAGAGGACGAAAAGACTAATCCGAAGGTGAGTTTCCAAATGGATAAGAATGGTAATCTAGAAAGGGTCAATAAATAAAAAATGCGGGTGGGAAAATCCGCCCGCATTTTCTTGATGCTTCCTTATTCTTGTGTATCTATTTCTTTATTATCTTGTATGTCAAATGGGCTCCAAATCAGCGGGTTTTCTCCGAGGTCCCTGTCCAAATCATAGGAAACAGCAGAAAAACCCATCTTTTTCCAAAAGTCTTGTGAATGAACTCTTGGATTGGTTTTGATAGGCGTGTTCAGGCTTTTGGCGAATTCGACCAAAGCGCTTCCATAACCTTTTTTCTGATAGTTAGGCAGGACTTCAAGTTTCCAAAGAACAAGAAAGTCCCTAGACTTGTCAAAATACTGGTCGAATTTAGCACTTCTTTTATACAGGCTCATGCGGGCTACAAGTTTGTCGCCATAAAAGATTCCGTAAAAAGGTGATTGGCTGTCATTTTCGATGATGTTACCCTCTAAATCATCTAGCATTGACAGTTCCTGTATCCCGTATTCTTTGAATTTTTTGAATTCCTCAAGCGTTTTAAAATTTACAAGTAATCGTTCCACCTTGTATTCCATAAAAAAGCTCCCCCTTAATTCTGATAAACCTCTTCGATAGTACCCTTTGAAAGTCATCCCACTGATCTTTACGATGTGGAATTCCAGCTAAGGTCAAATCTAGTATGACAACATCGACTTATCCTAGCTGTCTAAATGCTTATAGCCTTTAATCCCCCGCCCTTTTCCCTTCAATTTCTCGCGGGTTGAGTTTGGAGTTATCTTTTGTTCCTAAAAGTATTCAAAATGGCTAAGCTTTTCGTATCTAATATACCATTAAATTAACGCTTAAAGAAGAAAATATATCTTCAAGGGCGTATTAATAATTCTTTTCATTGGTATTTTATGACGAGCCTTGTTAATGGCAGTTCAATTTCATTCAATCAGATGTGCTGCGTTTTCCAACGATGGGAAAATTGATGCAGGATAAAAAAGATAATGTGATAAAATAGTGAATATATTTCAATAAGTAAGGAAGGGTATTATGAGAATTGGAATCATTGGGGGAGGGGCCATAGGGCTGCTGTTTGCATCTTATTTAAGTGGAAAACATAGTGTGACACTCTATACTCATACTGCGGATCAGGCGTCCATCATCCAACGTGATGGAATCCGTCTTATTGCGGATGGTGAAAGCAGGCTGCTGACAGGCATCATTTCCAAGGGCCTGGATGATGGGATATCGGATGTGGATCTTCTAATATTGGCCGTCAAGCAATATCATCTGCCGCAAATACTGCCTAGGATAAAAGGTATTCAGGTTCCATTGCTATTCTTGCAGAATGGCTATGGTCATATTTCTTATTTAAAGCAGCTTCAATCCCCGACCATATATGTGGGGGTAGTGGAGCATGGGGCATTGAAACATGACGGGAATACCGTGGAGCATACAGGGCACGGCATTACAAGGATCGCTTCCTTTAAAGGGGAACTTGAGCAACTATCGTTAGTGAATGAAAGGATCGATCATTTTCCTTTTGCGAAGAGCGAGGATTTTCACTCGATGCTGATCGATAAGCTTCTCGTTAATGCAGTGATAAACCCGTTAACGGCGATACTTGATGTGGAAAATGGCGGTTTAATCACTAACTCCTATTACTACCAATTATTTCAAGATCTTTTTGAAGAAATCTCCGGTATTTTGGAAGTTCAAAATAAGGATGAGTCTTTTGAACATGTGAAATCCGTTTGTATGGCAACTGCAGAAAATCGATCGTCAATGCTAAAAGATATAGAAAATGGCCGTAAAACGGAAATTGATGCTATTTTGGGTCATATCCTCTCGGAGGCAAAGAGTAAAGGGAAAAGTGATTGCCTGACATCTTCTCTATATATGATGGTCAAAGGAAAAGAGTCTCAGGGGGGATGAGGATGTGCCGTACGTAGTTTCAAGCCTTGCCGCGATATTTATTACCTTGCCTTTCGTAGGGTATTTACTTTTTTTTATAAGTGCCAAACAATTCACTGGAAACCATAGGCGCTCCGTTCAATTTGCAATGGACATGAGTACGCTGCTGTTCATATTATCCGTCCATTATTTGATCATTACGATTTGGGATAAGCAGATTCTTTGGGTGATCATGCTAATCATGATCATCAACGCATTCGTGGTGGTCCTTGTCCATTACAAGGTAAAAGAAGAAATCATTTTCCATAAGGTATTAAAGGGTTTTTGGAGAGTGAACTTCGCCTTCTTTTTTGTAGCTTACCTTCTATTATTCTCCATCGGAATAATTACAAGTATTACGAAGATATTGACTACATAACATAGAACATCACATCAATTTTCTGCTGCTGGGCAACTTCTTTTGTTTTCTTAAACCGGAATGTTATACTCTAAAAAGAATTGTAGTTGCAGAGAAAGGGAGAACAGAAATGGAGATGAAAGATCTCGCGTTACCATCTTTAAACCGTTTTGCATCGGACTATTTACAAAACCGTCTTGAAACGGAGGATTATTTTCACTATGACTTGTCTAAGCCTGACATTTATCCCAATAGATATAATGAATTGATAAACCGCTCTTTTTTACGTGATGAATTGTCGGATTACATAAAACAATACATGTCTCGTTTTTCAATCAGTGAGGCAGTTAAGGGGAATATTGAAAGGTTGCGCAGGGATGATTCCGTGGTGGTGATTGGAGGACAGCAGGCTGGGTTATTATCAGGGCCGCTGTATACCATTCATAAAGTGATTTCTATCATTAAGCTTGCGGAAGAACAGGAAAAAGAACTGGGGCAGCCAGTCATTCCAGTTTTTTGGATAGCTGGAGAAGATCATGATTTGGCTGAAGTCAATCATGTTTATGTTATGAAAAACGGTAAACCCGATAAAAAAACCTATCCTTCCTATCAGCCGTATAAAACAATGGTTTCTGATGTAGAGCTGGAAACGGATAAGGCTGAGAAGTGGCTTGAGGAAATCATTGAAACTTATGGAGAAACGGCCTTTACGAATAAACTCCTGATTGATATGAAGGAAACCATTAAGCAATCGAATACTTTCGTTGATTTCTTCGCCAGACTGATTCATGAATGGTTCAAAGAATATGGCCTTTTACTAGTCGATGCCGGAGATCCGGAATTAAGGCGAATTGAGAAGTCATACTTTGAATCGATGGTCAATGAAAGTGGACGAATTGCTGAGGTGGTCGAGGAACAGCAATCATTCATGCATGCGAAGGGGTATGCAAAAATGATTGAAATGGATAATCGGGCAGCTAATTTATTCTATTATGATCCAGAAAAAAAAGATCGATGTTTACTCGAACGTGTAGAAGGCGGTTTCAGCGGAAAAAACGGTGAGGTATCATTCACCGGGGAGGAACTCTTGCAGATAGCCAAGAATCATCCAGAACGATTAAGCAACAATGTCATTACACGCCCGCTCATGCAGGAAATGCTTTTCCCTGTATTGGCTTTCGTTTCTGGACCAGGGGAAATAGCTTATTGGGCAGAATTAAAAAAGGCATTTGAGTTGTTTTCCATGAAGATGCCGCCAATCATTCCTAGGTTAAACATCACGCTGGTAGAGCGCAGTATCCATAGCGACCTTGAAGAAATGGAACTCAGTTTGGAAACTGTTCTGACTGAAGGAACCGCTAATGCTGTAAAAAGTTACCTTGATTCGGTGAAAGATGAGACGATTGACACCCTGTTCGGGACTCTGAAATCACAGCTTGAAGAGAACCATGAAAAGCTATTTGACCACGCTGTCTCTTTAGATAGAGGACTTGAGCCGATGTTGAACAAAAACATTGAATTCATTCAAAAGCAATTGAATTTCATGTATGGCAAAATCGGTGACCGGACAAAGGAACGGCATTCGTTCATATTGAAAAAATATGAACGGATCGCAAATTCACTGTACCCTCTTGGATCACCCCAGGAGAGGATTTGGAATGTGTTTTATTACTTGAATCAATACGGGCCAGAGTTCGTACGGGATATGATGAAACTGGAATACCGGTTCAATAATCAACATAAATTGATTTTCATATAGAAAAACCATCCGTTTTGGGGAAAAGTGGCGGATACATCATTTTGAATAGGGTTGCCACAAACCAATCCTGACGGAGGGATTAAAAAGTGTAAAAAAGACAGGTGCTAAAGCCTGTCTTTTTTTCTGTTTCATTGGCACTTGTCAGGTAGTGCTTCGACAGTAATGGTGGGACTGCGTCTTAGTCTGAGTCCATTCGAGGGAATTGCACGTTTCTGTGAATAATTTGGCTAAATAAACTTAAGTAGAAAAGAAGGGAATTTTTACTTAGAAGGAGAAAGTAAAAACAAGTGGAGAAAGGTGGGGGAATGTGGTACATTGAGATTAGAATGTGGGGGTTGTGGGTATGTTCATGGGAGAGTACCATCATAACATCGATATAAAGGGCCGTTTGATTGTCCCAGTGAAATTCAGGGAAAATCTCGGGGAGCAATTTGTCCTTACCCGCGGACTCGATCAATGTTTATTTGGTTACCCTATGGAAGAGTGGAAGCTGCTTGAAGAAAAGCTGAAAGCCCTACCTTTAACAAAAAAAGATGCCCGAGCCTTTACCCGTTTTTTCTTTTCTGCAGCTACAGAGTGCGAAATTGATAAACAAGGGCGAATTAATATCCCCACGCCGCTTACTTCATATGGCCAATTGGAAAAAGAATGTGTAATTCTTGGTGTTACCAATCGTATTGAGATTTGGAGCAAATCCCTTTGGGAAAACTATTTTTCAGCTTCTGAGGATTCTTTCGCTGAGATAGCAGAAAATATGATTGGCTTTGATATTTAAGGCTGCCCCCAGAAATAGGGTCACTCAATAACCGATTGGAAGGATGTCTAGCATGTTTCAACATACAACAGTGTTATTAAAAGAGACGGTTGATGGATTGAACATCAAACCTGATGGAATTTATGTGGATTGTACTTTAGGAGGAGCCGGTCACAGCGAATACTTACTTTCACAGCTCTCTGACAAGGGTAGGCTTTATGCTTTTGATCAGGACGAAACGGCGATTCGGAATGCTAAGGAAAAATTGGAAAGCTATGGCGAACGTATTGTTCTTGTTCCTAATAATTTTAAATACTTAAAAGAAGAGTTGAATGCCCGGGGAATCGAGAAAGTGGACGGGATCCTTTATGATTTAGGTGTGTCATCCCCACAATTGGATACACCAGAGCGTGGTTTCAGCTATAACCATGATGCACCTTTGGATATGAGGATGGACCAAAGTGCTGCAATTTCTGCCTATGATGTCGTGAATACTTGGTCATTCCATGATTTGCTGAGAATTTTCTTCCAATATGGCGAAGAAAAGTTTTCGAAACAAATTGCCAGGAAAATTGAAGCGGCACGTGAAATAAAACCGATTGAAACGACATTCGAGCTTGTGGAGTTAATTAAGGATGGAATACCGGCCCCGGCAAGACGTAAAGGCGGACACCCTGCGAAACGAGTGTTCCAAGCAATAAGAATCGCTGTGAATGACGAACTTGGTGTCTTTGAAGATTCCTTGGAGCAAGCCATATCGCTTTTGGATAAAGAAGGAAGAATATCTGTCATTACATTCCATTCATTAGAAGATAGAATTTGTAAAACGGTATTTAAAAAAGCCAGTAGCATGCCGGACCTTCCGCCTGGACTTCCAGTTATCCCGGATGAATTCAAACCAACTATGAAAATAATTACGAGAAAACCGATTTTACCTTCTGAAGAAGAATTGGAAGGGAATAATCGTTCCCGGTCGGCTAAGTTAAGAATCGCCGAAAAGCAATAATCACAGAAAAAAATCAGTAGAGGGGGAACATGAATGAGTTCCATAGCCAAAAAAATACAAGAACAGCAATATGAAGACCAACAGCAGCAACAGACGCATCAAACAGTGGTCATCCGTAAAGCGAAGATATCCATTGGTGAAGTTTTCTTACTATGTGCCCTTGCTATCATGGTTACCTTTATGGGAGTGAAAATAGTCTCTAATCAAGCGGCCATCTATGAAACGAATAAAGAAATCCAGCTAGTGGAAACGTCGATTGAAAAACAGGGTAAAGTGAATGAAGATTTGAAAGTACAGGTTGCTGAACTTAGTACATACGAAAGAATTTGGAAAAAAGCTGCAGCGCTAGGCTTCAAGTTAAATGAGAATAATGTGAAGGGTGTGCAGTGATAATGCAGAAACAAAAAAATATGAAGCATGGGGCAGCCGGATTATTCTTCTTATTCGGCCTGCTCTTTTTTGTATTAGTCTGCCGCTTTTTGTATATTCAGGTGACAGGTACAGCAGGCGGGGAGGTACTGGCTTCGAAAATCGACAAGAAATATGAAAAAAAACAGGTCCTAGAAGCCAAAAGGGGAAGCATACTCGATACTAAGGGTGAAGTCATCGCTGAGGATACTCCCTCCTATATCTTAAGGGCTGTACTCAGTGAAAAGGAGCCGGAGCATGTCAAGGATCCGGAGATGACCGCTAGTAAGCTAGCTAAATATATCGACATGGATGAACAGGACATTTATGAAAGACTTACGAAAAAAGGGGCATACCAGGTGGAGTTTGGCAGTGCGGGCAAGGATTTGACTCAGGTCGTCAAGCAGAAAATAGAAAAAATGGAACTGCCGGGAATTACATTCGGAAGTACGAATAAACGTTTTTATCCTAATGGAATTTTCGCCTCCCATCTGATTGGCTATGTAGAAAAGGATGAAGAAACGGAAGAAATGGCTGGTAAGTTCGGCATTGAAAAGTACCTCAATAAAGAACTACAGGAAACGAACGGGGAGCTGACATATGACAGTGACTCATGGGGCTTTCTTTTACCGGATACGAAGGAAAAGGTGGTTGCCCCGGATAATGGCAATGATGTCATGCTTACGATCGACAAGAAAATACAAACGTTCCTGGAAGATTCGATGAGCAAAGTGCAGGAAAAATACGATCCCGAGCAAATCATAGCGATTGTCTCCAATCCAAAAACGGGGGAAATTGTGGCGATGGGGCAAAGGCCTACCTTCCACCCGACAACGAAAGTCGGGCTTACGGATACTTGGCGTAACCTGGCTATTGAAGAAAGCTTCGAACCGGGATCAACCATGAAAACATTCACCCTTGCCGCGGCTGTTGAGGAAGGGGTCTTTAATCCGAATGAAAGCTTTGTCGCTGGAACCTACAAAGCCGGATCGGGGAAAATCGGAGATCATAGCGGAATCGAAAGAGGGAAGAGCATGACATTTCTTGAAGGGGTTCAACGTTCCTCCAACGTCGCTTTTGCCACTCTTGCAATGGATAAGATAGGAGAGGATACTTTCCGTGAGTATTTGACTAAGTTCGGATTTGATAAAAAAACGGGAATTGACCTGCCGAACGAGATAACTGGAAAAATTCAATACAAGTATAAGCTTGAAAAAGTTACTACTTCCTTTGGACAGGGTTCGACCGTTACACCGATTCAACAAATCCAAGCTGCATCCGCAATAGCCAATGACGGAAAAATGATGCAGCCGTACGTGATAAAAAGCATTTCCGATCAAGATACCGGAAAAATTTTGAAAACGACAAAGCCAAAAGTGACAGGGCAACCGATTTCGGCAGAAACTGCAAAACAAGTACGTGATTATTTGGAAACGGTAATTTCCGCGAAAAAAGGAACAGGGAAAAAATATGCCATTGATGGATATGAAGTAGCGGGGAAAACCGGTACTGCACAAATTCCTGGTCCGACAGGTAGATATTTAGAAGGGAAAAATAACTATGTATTCTCCTTTTTAGGTATGGCTCCAAAAGATGATCCGCAGTTGGTCATGTATGTGGCGGTCAAGCAGCCGAAGTTAGGTGTATCTTATGTTGGGGCTGATCCATTGTCAGAGATATTTAATCCTGTCATGCAAAATAGCCTGCAATATCTAAACATAAAGCCTTCTGAGGTTAAAAAACAAAAAGCAAATAAAATCGTTGACTATACGAATCAAACCGAAAGTTCAGCTGCCAAAGAACTGAAGGAACTTGGCTATGATGTAAGTACGATCGGCAGTGGGCGTAAAGTGCTCGATCAATCCCCAAAAGCGGGGAGTATACTGTTACAGGGTGAAAGGATAATCCTGAGGACGGAAGGAGAAATGAAAGTTCCTGACATGAAGGGATGGTCCCTGCGCGATGTTATGAAATTGGCTAAGGTTGCAAAACTGGAGCTAAAAACTGAAGGTACTGGATATGTGAGTAAACAAAGTCTTGAGGCCGGGAAAAAAGTGAAGGAAGGAGAGACCTTCAATATTGAATTATCCCAGCCTGAAGGGGCTGGTGAAGAAATACCGACAAAAGAGACAACAGAGTGAAGATAAAGAGGGGATCCAAATGGATCCCCTCTTTAATTCTTACAAAGTTTCTAGTCTAGCATCGAGTAGACAAGCATATATTGAAGCATGTATGAAATGGAGGTGCCTGTTTTTGCGTGTTTCGAATGTTACTGTCCGAAAACGGCTGGCAATCGCATTGGCGATCGGTATCGTTGTTTTTTTTATCATTGATATCCGATTGGGAATTGTACAGTTTTATCTAGGGGATAAGTTGACGGGGCTGGCTAAAGATTCCTGGAGCAGGAATATTCCTTTTGAAGCCAAACGAGGAGAAATTCTCGATCGGAATGGTGTTGAGCTGGCAACGAATATATCTGCTCCAACAGTCTATGTCATCCCAAGACAGATTGAGAATCCTGGGGAGACGGCGGAACAGCTTGCTTCAATATTGGATATGACAAAGGAAAAGGCTTATCAATGGTTAACGAAACAGGCGATGAGCGTCAGAATTCCGGAAGGCAGAAAGATATCTCATGAAAAGGCGAAGGAAATAAAAGCATTAGGGATAAAGGGCGTTTATATAGCTGAAGATTCAAAGCGCCATTACCCATTTGGTGAATACCTTTCGCATGTTCTTGGCTTTACAGGCTCTGACAATCAAGGGTTGATGGGTATTGAATTGTCATATGATAAGGAACTAAGCGGAGAAAAAGGATTCGTTAAATTTTACTCCGATGCGAAAGGGAAAAGGCTTGAGAATATGGCCGATGACTATAAGCCCCCTGTTGATGGTGATAACTTGAAGCTAACCATCGATAGCAAAATCCAGACAATTGTGGAGAGGGAGCTCGATAATGCGGAGGCGACATATGATCCCGATGGTCTAATTGCCATTGCAATGGACCCGAATACAGGGGAAATATTGGCAATGTCAAGCAGGCCAACCTTCGACCCGGCCAATTTTCAAAATGTACCTTCAGAAGTGTATAATCGTAATTTACCAGTTTGGAGTATATATGAACCAGGTTCGACTTTTAAGATCATCACGCTTGCTGCGGCGCTTGAGGAAGGGAAGGTCGACTTACAAAAGGAACATTTTTATGATTCCGGACATGTGGAAGTGTCAGGGTCTACACTGCATTGCTGGAAAAGCGGAGGACATGGGGACCAAACTTTTCTTGAAGTCGTCGAGAACTCATGTAACCCTGGTTTTGTAGAATTAGGGAACCGGCTTGGTAAAGACAAGCTGTTTAAATATATAAATGATTTTGGGTTTGGGCAAAAGACGGGGATTGATTTAACAGGAGAAGGAAAAGGAATCATGTTCAACATGGATCAAGTGGGTCCGGTTGAGCAGGCAACGACAGCGTTTGGACAAGGTGTAGCCGTAACGCCCATTCAGCAGGTGACAGCGGTATCGGCGGCTGTGAATGGCGGAACTTTGTATACACCTTATATCGCGAAGGAACTTGTGAATCCAAAAAATGGGGAAGTGCTGATGCGAAAGACCCCACAGGCGAAGAAAAAAGTGATTTCAGAAGCAACCTCGAAGAAAGTCCGTGAAGCACTTGAATCCGTTGTCGCCCAAGGTAGCGGTAAAGGAGCATTCGTGGAGTCGTACCGAGTCGGCGGGAAAACGGGTACAGCCCAAAAAGCTGAAAATGGCAGATACCTTGAAAATAATTATATTCTCTCATTCATTGGGGTCGCACCAGCGGATGATCCGCAAATCGTCGTTTATATCGCTGTGGATAATCCGAAAGGAACGGTACAGTTCGGCGGGGTCGTTGCCGCACCAATCGTTGGGAATATCATGGAGGATTCACTTAGGGCCATGGGCGTCAAGCCAAGGAAAAACCAGATTGAGAAGGAAACGGTCTGGACGGATCCTGTCATGGTCGAGGTACCTGACGTTGTGGGTCTAAGCAAAAAAGAGTTGCAAACCCAGCTGATCGACCTTAAGCTGGATATTGCCGGAAATGGGGATAAAGTCATAAATCAAGCCCCGGATCCAGGTGTTAAAGTAAAACAAGGCTCCACAATAAGAATTTATCTTGGCGAAAATACAGAATAAGTATAATATAATATATGAATAGTTAAAGCGGCTGAAGAATCATCAGCCGCTTTGTTTACGGAGTCGGGATAACCCCGTATAATTGAAATTGGTTTCTCGACAAGCCAAGGCTAATCACATATAATGAATCCTCAAATTAAGTTGAGAGGGATGGAAAAATGAAGCTTCACAAATTACTATCTTATTTACACTCCTTATTTACGTATGAAGGAGAAAATCCTGAAATCACCTCCATTGAAAATGATAACCGTAAAGTCATAGACGGAAGTTTATTTGTTTGTATAAAAGGTTATACAGTCGATGGTCATGATTTTGCCCGACTTGCTGTAGAACATGGAGCTGCAGCAGTCATTGCCGAAAGGCCGCTTGACCTCGATGTTCCCGTGATCGTAGTCAGGGATTCGAGCAGGGCGATGGCGGTGCTTGCCGATGCATTCTATGGCCATCCGACTCAGAAGATGCGCTTGATCGGAATTACAGGTACAAATGGAAAGACGACGACCAGTCACTTATTGGAGAAGATTTTCGAGGATCGACAAGAAAAAACAGGCTTGATTGGCACGATGTATACAAAAATTGCCGATACGGTATATGAAACTAAGAATACGACGCCAGATAGCGTTACGCTGCAGAAGGCTTTTCATGAAATGGCCGAAGCATCCGTTACCACTGCCATTATGGAAGTTTCATCACATGCACTTGAGCTTGGACGCGTCCATGGCTGTGATTATGATATTGCCGTCTTTACGAATCTCACACAGGATCATTTGGATTTTCATAAAACCATGGACAGATACAGGCAGGCAAAATCCTTATTTTTCTCACAGCTAGGCAATGCTTACATAGAAAATCGTCCTAAATATGCTGTGCTTAATGCTGATGATGAGGCAACAGCTGATTTCATTAAAGCGACTGCTGCTACAGTTGTAACATACGGCATAGACAAAGAAGCAGATATCAGGGCCAAGGATATACAAATTGATGCAAATGGCACATCGTTCACCTTGACAGCAGGTAAAGAAGAGCGTTACATTCAGCTGAAGCTAATTGGTAAATTCAGTGTTTATAATGTGCTCTCTGCAATCTCAGCTGCTTTGTGTGCCGGTAACGATCTAGATGAGACAATTAGATCCATCGAGGATATAAAAGGTGTTGCAGGCCGTTTTGAGCTCATTACAGCGAATCAGGACTTCCCTGTCATTGTTGACTATGCCCATACTCCGGATAGTTTAGAAAATGTTCTAAAGACTGTTGGTGAGTTTGCTAGAAAGAAAATTTTCGTGATAGTGGGCTGCGGCGGGGACCGAGACAAGACAAAGCGTCCCATCATGGCCGAAATTGCATGCAGTTTGGCGACTGACCCGATCTTCACTTCGGATAATCCGCGCAGTGAAGATGCTGCCCAGATCCTCCGGGATATGGAAGCTGGTGTAGCAGGCAAAGAATATACGGTTATTGAAGACCGCAGGCAGGCGATTGCTTACGCTGTTTCCAAGGCGGAAGAGGGCGACGTTATATTAATAGCCGGAAAAGGTCATGAAACCTATCAATTGGTCGGTGACGAAGTGCTTCACTTCGATGACCGTGAAGAAGCGGAAAAGGCGATTCAAAGTCGTTTGGGTTCAGTTTGAACAAAGCTGAAATTGCCATGCAACAAATAAGAAAAGACATCAAGCAGAATTTTATATTTGAATTGTGTTAGGAATGAGGGAGTAAGGAATGTTGGAACAAGTGATTTTTTATACGATTTTGGTGGCGTTTTTAGTAACCGTTCTTCTTTCGCCGATTTTCATCCCGTTTTTAAGAAGATTGAAATTCGGGCAAAGTATTAGGGAAGAAGGCCCACAATCGCATCTGAAGAAAACTGGAACACCCACCATGGGCGGTTTGGTTATTTTATTATCTGTCACCATCGCTACACTAGTCATGACTTTGAAATTTTCGGCACCTTCAACCGAAACGTATTTATTATTATTCGTTACTTTAGGTTTTGGTTTATTAGGTTTCCTAGATGATTTCATCAAAGTGGTCATGAAGCGAAACCTAGGATTGACTTCCAAGCAAAAACTGCTTGGACAAATTGTGATTTCTGTCATCTTTTACTTCGTCTTTAAGCAGACAGACCGTTTTAATCCTGAATTGACGATTCCAGGTACTGACTTTGCTTTTGATTTTGGCTGGTTTTATCTGTTTATCGTTATTTTCTGGCTGGTAGGTTTTTCGAATGCCGTCAATTTGACGGATGGGCTTGATGGACTTGTCTCAGGAACATCAGCCATTGCCTTTGGTGCTTTTGCCATTTTGGCCTGGAGTCAGTCACAATATGATGTCGCTATTTTTTCGGTGGCGGTTGTCGGTGCAGTACTCGGGTTCTTGGTATTCAATGCACATCCAGCAAAAGTTTTCATGGGGGATACGGGTTCCTTGGCCCTTGGGGGAGCAATCGCAACCATCGCCTTGTTAACGAAGCTTGAAATCCTCCTGGTAATCATTGGCGGAGTCTTCGTGATTGAGACGCTCTCGGTCATCCTGCAGGTAGGATCTTTTAAAACGACTGGTAAACGTATTTTTAAAATGAGTCCGCTTCACCACCATTATGAGCTTTCCGGCTGGTCGGAATGGCGCGTCGTCGTGACTTTCTGGACAGTGGGGCTGCTGTGTGCGGTACTTGGAATCTATTTAGAGGTGTGGATATAATTGAAAGAGACTGCAAAGTATTCAGAGAAAAAGATATTAGTATTGGGTTTGGCAAAAAGCGGAGTGATTGCAGCTTCGCTTCTACATAAATTAGGTGCTTTCGTGACGGTTAATGACATGAAGCCATTATCGGAAAATCCTGAGGCTCAAGGACTTCTTGAACAGGGAATCAAAGTCATCTGCGGCAGTCATCCGATCGAGCTTCTTGATGAGGGTTTCGAGCTGATCGTGAAAAATCCGGGAATCCCTTATCGGAACCCTATCGTAAAAGGGGCATTGGAAAAAGGGATCCCTGTTATCACGGAAGTTGAACTGGCCTATCAGATAAGTGAAGCACCTTTCATAGGGATCACTGGTACAAATGGGAAAACGACCACGACAACATTGGTATACGAAATGTTGAAGACCGGTGAAAAATCCCCGCTGGTTGCCGGTAATATCGGGACAGTGGCTTCTGGTGTTGCTGAAAATGCAAAACCCGATGACTCGATCGTCATTGAATTATCATCGTTTCAACTAATGGGAATAGACGAATTTCGCCCTGAAATCTCAATCGTGACAAATTTGTATGATGCACATTTGGATTATCACAGTTCCAAACAGGAATATGTCGAAGCAAAAGCTGCCATTACGAAAAATCAAATAGACTCAGATTTCATGATTTATAATGCAGATCAAGATCTTGTTTTGTCCATGGCGAAAAAGACCAAGGCTGAACTTGTTCCTTTTTCAGCTGAAGTGAAACATGAGAATGGAGCCTATGTGGAAGATGGTGCCGTCAGTTTCAGAGGAGAAAAAATCATTGAAGTTTCAGAGATAGCCCTTCCTGGGAAACATAATTTGGAAAATGTGCTTGCTGCCATCTCAGCGGCCAAACTGAAGGGTGTAGCTAACGAAGCCATACAGACTGTACTGAAAACATTTTATGGTGTGGAGCACCGTCTGCAGTTTGTGGCAACGATCGATAACCGTAAATTTTATAATGATTCGAAAGCGACGAACATTCTTGCAGCATCCAAAGCGCTAACTTCCTTTACTGAACCTGTCATCTTATTGGCGGGCGGTTTGGATCGCGGAAATGAATTTGATGAGCTGAAACCGGCGATGAAAAATGTCAAAGCCGTGATAACTTTTGGTGAAACGGCAGAAAAAATTGAACGGGTAGCCAAAGAATTAGGAATAGCGAATATAAAACGTGTCGATAATGTAGAAAAGGCCGTGCCGGCTGCATTTGAATTATCAGATGAAGGCGACTGCATTCTTCTCTCCCCTGCTTGTGCAAGCTGGGATCAATATAAAACTTTTGAGCAAAGAGGAGACATGTTTATGGAGGCCGTGCATAAACTTAAGTAAGAGCTTTCGCAGAGAGAAGTGAACTTGCTTCTACGTTGACACCATGGAAAAAAGCGATAATGAGCCGTTATCGCTTTTTTTTTGACTAAAGTGCTGACAAGCAATCAGCATTGATGTTTATATTTCGCAGGCTCGAAAAACTTCCTAGAGGTGGATGTCCGTGCCATTAAAAAAATCGAATCCTGATCTCATTCTCATTATCGTCACCTTAAGTCTTTTGACTGTTGGATTAATCATGGTTTACAGCGCGAGTGCCATTTGGGCAACATATAAATTTGATGATTCGTTTTATTTTGCTAAAAGGCAGTTGCTGTTTGCCTGCGTTGGTGTCATAGCCATGTTTTTCATCATGAATGTGGATTACTGGACGTGGCGGACATGGGCCAAGATCCTTATCATCATTTGTTTCATTATGTTACTGGCTGTGCTTGTACCAGGTATAGGGATGGCGAGAAATGGTTCGAGGAGCTGGATTGGTGTGGGTGCCTTTTCGGTGCAGCCCTCTGAGTTCATGAAGCTGGCGATGATCGCTTTTTTAGCTAAGTTTTTATCAGAACGGCAAAAGCTGATCACCTCCTTTAAAAAAGGGATGCTTCCATCCTTGGGTTTAGTGTTTTTGGCATTTGGATTGATCATGTTACAGCCGGACCTTGGAACGGGAACGGTGATGGTTGGAACGTGCATCGTTATGATTTTTATATCCGGGGCAAAAATCAGTCATTTTGTCGGCTTGGGGCTAATCGGGGTAGCAGGTTTTATCGGACTGATTTTGTCAGCGCCCTACCGGATAAAAAGGATCACGTCTTTTCTGGATCCTTGGGAGGACCCTTTGGGCAGTGGATTTCAAATGATTCAATCGTTTTATGCAATCGGACCAGGGGGATTGTTCGGATTGGGACTCGGGCAAAGCCGCCAAAAGTTTTTCTATTTACCAGAACCGCAGACTGATTTTATCTTTGCCATACTTTCCGAGGAGCTTGGCTTCATCGGGGGTTCTCTTGTCATTTTATTATTTGCGCTTATGCTTTGGCGGGGCATTCGGATTGCACTTGGTGCCCCTGATTTATATGGGAGCCTTGTAGCGGTGGGAATCATTGCAATGGTCGCCATTCAAGTGATGATCAATATAGGTGTGGTAACGGGTTTGATGCCAGTTACGGGTATCACCTTGCCCCTCTTAAGTTATGGTGGTTCATCACTGACGCTCATGTTGATGGCGATTGGGGTGCTCCTGAATATTAGCCGTTATTCAAGGTTCTGAAAATAAGTGAAATATATGGTTTGGCAAAAGGGAAGTTCTGTTAAACGCAGGGCTTCCTTTTTTTATGTTGAAAACCCTTGCAGGAAAACGATTTTGGATGGTGCCTTGCCGAAATTTAGAAATAAATGAAATGCCGCTTAAATATTACCATGTATGAATGTTGAGGAATCCACAATAAATATTGGCAATACGTCTTTGTTTAGACTATAGTATAAGAGGGTTAGGCCGTACTGGGGCTTGCTTCTGTTCATTTTTCTGCTAAAAAGGCGTTATTAAACTTGTAATATAAGTGACCTCATGGAAGAGGAAATGAAAATTATAACCTGGAATTTTTGGAACAACAAGGAGGTTTATCATGGATAATGTGATAAAGCAATTAACTGAAATGAAAATCGGCAAAGTTCTTGAACAGGAACCGCTTGCAAATCATACAACTATGAAAATTGGGGGGCCGGCAGATTTATTCATCGTGCCTTCATCCATTGAGAATATAGAAAAAACAATGAAGGTCATCAAAGAAAATGGGATTCCATGGACGGTGATCGGCAGGGGCTCTAACCTACTTGTGAGTGATGGCGGAATTGAAGGTGCCGTGCTTAAATTGGGTAAAGGACTTGATCATCTCGAGATAAATGGGCCGGAGATAAAAGCAGGAGCTGGGGTATCACTTGTCAGCCTGTCCGTACAAATCAGTAAAAAAGGATATG
The DNA here is from genome assembly GCF_037975445.1 of Peribacillus sp. FSL P2-0133. NCBI lineage: Bacteria > Bacillati > Bacillota > Bacilli > Caryophanales > Bacillaceae > Peribacillus > Peribacillus sp. FSL P2-0133. The sequence goes on from NZ_CP150254.1 coordinate 1,634,242, forward strand.
CAGGATTGGAATTTGCCAGTGGGATTCCTGGTTCCGTCGGCGGAGCAGTCTATATGAACGCTGGTGCACACGGTTCCGATATGAGTGAAATTCTCAAGGAGGCACATGTTCTTTTTGAAGATGGAACCCTGGCTTGGCTTTCGAAAGAAGAAATGGAGTTTTCTTATCGAACTTCTCTGCTTCAGAAGAAAAGACCTGGTATCGTACTGGAAGCAATTTTTCAATTGACAGAGGGTGATAAAACCGAAATCGTTGAAAGAATGCAGAATAACAAGAATTATCGTAAAGATACCCAGCCGTATAATCTTCCATGTGCCGGGAGCATATTTAGGAATCCACTTCCACACCATGCTGGTAAATTGGTCGAGAATGCAGGCCTGAAGGGACATTCTATTGGCGGAGCTCAGATTTCACCGATGCACGGGAACTTTATCGTTAACACAGGTAATGGAAGTGCAGCGGATGTTCAAGCGTTGATACAGCATGTGAAGGATACTGTGTATGATAAATTTGAAGTTGAAATGGAAACAGAAGTGGAAATTATCGGCCGAAAATAATAGGATTCATAATATCCAAATATTGTGATATAATGTGTTACCTTTTAAAGTTTGTTAATAACCAAATATAGAGTTTGTCTTGATTTCGCACTGTCAAGAACCATCCATTTTTTCAGGAAGAGGTGAAGGGGATGGAAAAGGGGAAAATCGTTTCCATTGAGGACCGCATCCCGAAATTAAAACAATTAAGAAAAAGCAAAGCAAACAGGCGGCTTGTTCTTTTGCTTTCCCTTTTCTTCATTCTGGTTGCTTGTGTGCTATATTTCTTATCTCCGTTAAGCTATGTGAAATCCGTGCAGGTAGAGGGGAATCGTTATATTACTTCCAAACAGATCATTAAATTGAGTAAGGTGAAGAAGGATCGAAGCATCTGGAAGGTTGATACAGGGGAAGCTGCAGCCAATATCAAAAAAAATCAAGAAATAAAAAGCGTTAAGGTGACACCGATATTTCCTAATTCCATTAAAATTACGGTTTCGGAACATAATAGGATGGCATATCTGTCCAATAATGGGAAGTTTGCACCCATTTTGGAAAACGGGTCCGTTTTAGAGGAGTTGGCAACAGGAGAAATTCCAGTATTTGCCCCTGTTTTAATTGGTTTCAAAGAGGGTAAAGCATTAAAGTTGCTTTTAGAAGAGCTGGACAAGCTTCCAATCGAGATTCAGAATGCCATTTCAGAAATTCATTACGCTCCAACCAAAACTGATGTCTACCATATCGTCATGTATATGAACGATGGGTTTGAAGTAAGTGCGACAAGCCGGACTTTATACGAGAAAATGATTCACTATCCATCAATTGTCAGCCAGTTGGATCCAAATGTAAAGGGAGTCATCGATCTGGAAGTGGGTTCTTATTTTAAGGCATATGAAGACGCTGATCAAAAGGAAGACACTAATGAGGAAAATTAATGGCAAGCGGGTGGTTTTACCCCTGGTTTGCGTGGTGCTCGGATTCATGATAGCCTTCTCTTACAATCTGACCAAAGAAGGTGAAGGTGCAGGGAAGGACAAAGCCTGGGATCAGGAATATGAGCTGAGGCAGAAGCTGATCGAACAGGAGAAGCAGAACCGGGAACTTCAGAAGGAACTCCTTCAGAAGCAAGAAAATGTATCCCAAATAGAAAAAGACTTAGCGCAGGAAAAGCAGCTTTTTTTCAATTTGGCAAAGGATACGGAAAAATACCGTATGTTTCTCGGGAAAGTGAAAGTGAAAGGCTCAGGCCTGCAGGTGACGCTTGAAGATGGTACGGATATGGATTCAGAAGCCAATGTTAATAATTACCTCGTCCATGAACAGCATGTCTTCAAGGTCGTCAATGAACTATACATATCAGGTGCAGAGGCTGTTGCGATTAACGGTCAAAGGTTAAATCATGATTCATACATAATCTGTAATGGGCCTGTGATTACAATCGATGGCCATCAGCATCCTGCTCCCTTCATCATATCTGCGATTGGGGACCCGGATGTCCTGGGTGCTTCACTGGACTTACCCGGTGGCATCAAGGAACAGCTGGTTAATGAGAATATTATCTTTACAGTGGAAAAACAAAAGAATATCATTTTTGATCCAATTATTGGAGGGTGATCAGACCGCCGGATTCGATGAAAGAATGGTGAGAAACTGGAAATGAAAAAAAAGCTTTCTTTTAGTTTGGTTACGTTGATTGCTGGCTTCATGCTCGCTATTCAATTCAATTTGGTGAATCAGCCTGTCGTTTCCGATACAAGGGATATGTGGGAGCTGAAAAATGATTTATTGAAAGAACAGCAGACCCAGGCGGATCTAATAGAGGGTATAGGGAAGCTTGAGGGAAAAATAGCATCCTATGAAACAAAGAAAAATGAGAGTAAAGAAGAAGTATTGCGTGACACCCTGACCGAATTAAAGACAGATGCAGGTTTGACCGAAATTAAAGGTAATGGGGTCATCGTATCTATACAGCCTATCAAAGCAGATCTCCTTCTTGGTGAGAGGGTCGAGTATATTTCACCTGTTTTGATCATTCGGCTCATTAATGAAATGTATAGGTATGGCGCTGACGAAATTTCCATTTCAGGACAAAGGTATATATCAACATCGGTTATTCGTGATATTAATGGGCAGCCGAAAATGGACGGGTATCCTCTTGTTCATTACCCGGTCGAAATACAGGCAATAACCGTTAATCCAAAGAAACTGAAGCAACGCATTGAAGGTTCCGAACTTATGGATGATTTCTTTATAGATAATTTTGAAGTGCAGATCAATGTGCCTTCCGGTGAGTTGACATTGCCGGCTTACCAAAATGCTATTAATGTGGAACATATGGAACCCATTATGGATGGGGGTGAATCGTAATGTGGCTTCCAGTTTTTGGACTATTGATTGGGATCACTCTTGGTTTTTTGGTGGATTTTGATATTCCACATGAATATTCAAATTATCTTTCCATTGCTGTGCTTGCTGCTTTTGATACCTTATTTGGGGGCATACGGGCCCATTTGCAAAATCTTTATGATGAAGTTGTATTTGTAACAGGATTCTTCTTTAATATTGTTTTAGCCGCAGGTTTGGCTTTTCTAGGTGTACATCTTGGTGTAGACTTATATTTAGCCGCAATCTTTGTGTTCGGTGTAAGGCTCTTTCAAAATATCGCCCTGATTAGAAGGATCCTAATTGAAAAATGGTCCATTTCCCGGAAAAAGCAGAAAAAAAATCTATAATTTTAAAGGGAATTAAGTTATAAATGACGAATAGTTTATGGCAGTATCTAGTTTATTAAGTGTATCAGTCTCGTTGAGAAGCGAACAATAAGCACCATAAGGTGGGAAATCTACGAGTTTTGTTCGGGAAATACTAAATGAACCGCATTTCTATGAAATTCGCGAGTTGTTGTAATCAGTTCTGTTATTCTATAATGTATAAGTCTTCGATATAAAAATGTTATTCTACTAATACATGTATAAAACTGAAGGAGGTGCCATGGAATGAACAGCAACGAAATATACGTAAGTCTTGACATCGGTACATCCAGTGTAAAAGTTATCATTGGGGAAATGGTCAATGACACATTAAATATAATCGGCGTAGGAAATGTTAAATCAGAAGGGCTCAAAAAGGGTTCGATCGTCGGTATAGATGAAACCGTCCAATCCATTCAAAAGGCTATAGAGCAAGCAGAACGGATGATAGGGATGGAGATAAAGAATGTAATCGTCGGCATAAGCGGAAATCACGTGACGCTTCAGCCATGCCATGGGGTAGTAGCGGTATCCAGTGACAATAAAGAAATTACCGAGCATGACGTTTTCCGTGTTAGGGAAGCAGCGGAGTTAATAACGATACCATCCGACAGGGAAATCATCGACGTGGTGCCGATTCACTACAAAGTTGATGAACTTGATGAAATCAGTGATCCAAGGGGCATGATAGGTGTCCGGTTGGAAATGAGAGGGATTTTAATCACAGGTCTTCGGACAATTTTACATAACACACTGCGCTGTGTGGAAAGGGCAGGGTTGGAAATAACCGATATCGCGCTTCAGCCGTTAGCCGCAGGTTCCCTTGTTTTATCCAAGGATGAAAAAGAACTTGGTGTGGCACTTGTCGATATTGGCGGTGGTTCCACGACTCTGGCAATTTTCGAACAAGGCTATTTACAATATACGTCTGTGATACCTATAGGCGGGGAAACACTTACGAAGGACCTTTCCATCGTTCTAAGGACAACGATGGAGGAAGCTGAGAAAATAAAAGTAAAGCATGGACATGCCTTTTATGATGACGCGTCTGAAGATGAAGTATTCCAAATACCGATCATCGGCAGCGATCAGCAACAGACCTGCAACCAGTTAATGCTTTCGGATATCATTGAAGCGCGGGTGACCGAAATATTCGAGTTGATTCAAGATGATTTGAAGAGACTTGGCTTCCAGGATATACCGGGTGGTTTCGTGTTGACCGGGGGCGTCGTCAAGATGCCGGGAGTCCTGGAGCTAGCTCAATATGTGTTCCAAAACCGAGTAAGGACAGCTGAACCGAATTACATCGGTGTCAGGGAGCCCCAATACACGACAGCTGTTGGTTTGATTAAACACGCATGCAAGAAAGAGAGAATGCAAAAAAACACCGCTAATAAAACTCCTGTAGCAGCTGGACAAGCTCAAGAAGATAACGACCAGCGCAGCCAGAAGGTTTCTCAGAAAAACAAAGAGAACACGGCTAAAAAACAAGGTGAAAAAGGTGAATCTAAATTCAAAAAAATCCTGGGTTACTTTTTTGAATAACAATCATTAAGAATCGGGAATTTCGTCAAAATAGGAGGATTGTCATGTTGGAGTTTGATTCTAATCTAGAACAATTAGCAACGATAAAAGTAATAGGTGTTGGCGGCGGCGGAAACAATGCGGTAAACAGAATGATCGAGCATGGTGTACAGGGTGTTGAGTTTATTTCTGTCAATACTGACGCACAGGCTCTTAATCTATCAAAAGCAGAAATCAAAATGCAAATCGGTGGAAAGCTTACTCGTGGTTTGGGAGCAGGTGCCAATCCCGAGGTAGGAAAAAAAGCTGCTGAAGAAAGCAAAGAGCAGATTGAAGAAGCGCTTAAAGGTGCCGATATGGTTTTCGTAACTGCTGGAATGGGCGGCGGTACAGGAACAGGGGCTGCTCCTGTCATAGCGGGCATCGCTAAAGATCTAGGGGCTCTTACAGTGGGTGTAGTTACACGTCCATTTACTTTCGAAGGCCGAAAACGTGCAACACAGGCACAAGGCGGCATTTCATCCATGAAGGAATCGGTTGACACACTGATCGTCATTCCGAACGACCGCCTCCTTGAAATCGTCGATAAAAGCACGCCGATGCTTGAAGCATTCCGTGAAGCCGATAATGTACTTCGTCAAGGTGTACAAGGGATTTCAGATTTAATTGCTGTTCCAGGTCTTATTAACTTGGACTTTGCCGATGTGAAGACAATCATGTCCAACAAAGGTTCCGCACTTATGGGAATCGGGATTTCCTCAGGGGAAAACCGTGCGGCGGAAGCGGCGAAAAAAGCCATTTCCAGTCCGTTGCTTGAAACATCGATTGATGGTGCCCAAGGCGTACTGATGAATATTACAGGTGGCACGAACCTAAGTCTTTTTGAAGTCCAGGAAGCGGCCGATATCGTGGCTACTGCATCCGATCAAGACGTCAACATGATTTTTGGTTCTGTTATCAATGAAAACCTTAAAGATGAAATCGTCGTTACGGTAATTGCAACAGGCTTTAACGAGGTTGAAGCTTCAATACGGCCTACTGGACGTCCAACACTCGGACAACAGCAGCAATCAAGACCTCAGACACAACAAACGCCACAGCCAAACGTGAAGCGTGAAGTGAAGAGAGAAGAAGTCAATGAACAGCCTGCACGTAATGCCAATCAAGGTGATGAGGCCCTGGATATTCCAACCTTCCTCCGTAACCGTAATAGACGCCGTTAATATCGACGTCATATGCCGTTCCCATTTGGGGACGGTTTTTTGTCGTTAATAATGTGAACTCTTAAAAGCAATTGATCGACCTTACGGTCTGATTGAAGTGGGGGATTCCTAAGAACATTAGCCTATTGGCCAAATTTTAATTAGGCTATCCCCGTAGTTCCTACGGTTAGAAGCCTTATGGCTTCGTTCATTAGATTGAGTCCTGCGTTAATATCTCGATCGTGGTGAGTAGAACAAGAAGGACAATCCCATTCACGAAGATTAAGATGTTTAACGTCTTTATTTTGGTACCCGCAGCTAGAACACAGTTGGCTAGAAGCAAAAGTTTTAGATACGGACACGATTTGTTTACCATACCATTTTGCTTTGTATTCCAACATTTGTTTGAATTGGTACCAAGATACTTCACTAATCGCTTTAGCTAGTTTGTGATCTTTCATCATATTGGACACTTGCAAGTCTTCCATTCCAATAACATCGTGGTTTTTGATGATTTCGGTTGAGACTTTATGTAAGTAATCCATTCGGGCATTTGAAATTTTTTCGTGTAGGATGGCCACTTTTCGTTTTTGTTTTTGATAATTTTTGGCTTCAGCCAATGGTTTATTTTGATTCAAGGCTATTTCTTGTCGCCTTGAAAGAATTCGTTGTGCTTTGGCCAATTTTTTTTCGACCGTTCCGAAGAACTTTGGGTTTTGATAAACCGTACCATCTGAAAGAATGGCAAAATTCTTCAAACCAACATCTACACCGCACGAACGATTCGTTTTAGGAAGTACTTGTACATTGGTTTCCGCTAAAACAGAAATGAAATATTTACCCGAAGGGTTCCGCCTGATTGTTGCATTGATGATTCGCCCTTCGACCTCGCGGCTTTTAGCAAAACGAACTAAACCGAGTTTTGGCAATTTAATTTGGTTTCCAAACATTCCGATATTTCCATTCGTATGTTTAGTCGTGTAGGATTGGACCGGATTCTTTTTCGATTTGAAGCGTGGAGACTTGTTTTGTTTTTTATAATATCGACTATAGGAATCTGCTAAATTTTCTACTGATTTCTGTAAGGCTATACTGTCTACTTCTTTTAGGAAAGAATACTCTTTCTTTAAAGCTGGAAGTTCTTTGATTGTTGCATATTTATTCAGAAAAGAACCTTTCCATTCATTAGAGGGTAATTGGCCGTTTTGCTTCATTTCTTCACAGATATACCAGTAGGCATCTTTCTCATTTTGCTTGCCTAAAAAGAAGTTATAGACAAAACGGGAGCAGCCGATCGTTTTATTGATGAGAACTAGTTGTTCTTTCGTTGGATAGATTCGAAATTTATAAGCCTTGTTTACGACCATTGGTTCACCCCTTTATAGTTATTATCATTCAGGGAACGTATGTTTGTCAAAAGATTACTTTGGATTATGCCAACCGCCATTCATCTCCCCTTACCGTTGGACTCTCGCCCTTCACACGCTTGAAGAGGGAGTCTTCTGGAGGGAAATGATAAATTATTAAACTTTTATAACATAAATCGACAGAAGTAAAAGGGAGCAGGATAGTCTCTAAGACGGTATTGAAAATATCAATGGCTGTTTTTCTACAAAAAGGGTAAAAATGACTGAAAAACTCTTAAGTTTTCAGTACAAAAAGTGACACACTTTCTAAGGGCAGGTACGCTATACTTTTTGCTAGTGGAAGGTTTGTTAATAAAAGGAGGGGAGGGTGTTTGACTTTATATTTAGATGTGATCTGGTTGTTGAATTGGTTATTTGACTGCCTCCTTTTATATTGGACCGCAATCATTCTTAAACGAAGGGTAGCTCTTTGGCGGGTATGCATCGGCGGGTTGATTGGTTCCTTCATTATCGTATTGGCATTCACTCCTTTTTATGCAATTGCCGACCGAGTGTACATGAAGATTTTAGTATCCCTTGTCATGGTGCTGGCAACCTTTGGGTTTAATAGGTTGAAACTTTTCATGAAATCGGTGGCCACTTTATATTTCGTGACGTTTTTATCGGGAGGAATCCTTCTGGGACTTCACTACTTATTTGAATTCCAAATCGTGTCCAAGGACCCTGGTCAATATGCAGGAATCAACCGTTTTGGCGACCCTGTCAGCTGGATATTCGTAATGATCGGGTTCCCGCTCGCATGGCAATTTTCCAAGCGAACACTAGAAGGGATGGAGATGACCAAGCTTACACATGAACAAATGGTTTCAGTCTCGGTTAAAATCTCTGACTTTGAAGGGGAATTTCATGGATTGGTGGATAGCGGCAATCAACTATATGATCCGATTACACGCTCCCCAGTCATGATCATCTCTCTTTCAGGAGGGGAAACAGGAATTCCGGACGATATGCTAGAACTCTTTAAAAATCCTGATAACCTGATAAGTCAGGAAACGCAGCCCGAATATTCATGGACAGGAAGAATGCGTGTCATCCCTTATAAAGTCGTGGGCCATGAACATCAGCTGTTAACCGCAATCAAACCGGATTACATTAAAATCATTCAAGGAGAAAAAGAATTTCATGTCAAGCAGGGTCTCGTTTCGTTTACCTTTCAGCAACTCTCTCCCGACAATAGCTATCAATCTATCGTTCACCCGAAAATGTTAACCGGGATACCGGTGCAAAATGCCTCCTGAACCATCAATTCACTCTTTAATTTGACCCATAATCCGTTTATTAGAAGGGAGAATTATTTTGAAGAAATTCATTCTTCGGCTCACTTATTTTTGGTACAAACTATTGTTCAAGCTCGGATTGAAAACGGACGAAATATTTTATATAGGAGGGAGTGAGGCACTGCCCCCGCCCCTTTCGAAGGAAGAAGAGGCAATACTGATCAATAAATTACCGAATGGCGATGAAGCTGCACGCTCGATCTTGATTGAACGTAATTTAAGGCTGGTGGTTTATATTGCCAGGAAATTCGAAAATACTGGCATCAATATTGAGGATTTAATCAGCATTGGAACCATAGGTTTGATCAAAGCTGTGAATACATTCAATCCTGAGAAGAAAATAAAACTCGCTACATATGCTTCGAGATGCATCGAGAATGAAATATTAATGTATTTACGCAGAAATAACAAAATCCGTTCTGAAGTTTCTTTTGATGAACCCCTGAATATTGATTGGGATGGAAATGAACTTCTGTTATCCGATGTACTTGGAACGGACGATGACATTATCACGAAAGACCTTGAGGCAAATGTTGACCGTAAGCTGCTGACAAAAGCACTTACACAGTTATCCGAACGTGAAAAACAGATAATGGAACTCCGTTTTGGGCTTGCAGGCGGAGAAGAAAAAACCCAAAAGGACGTTGCCGACATGCTGGGGATTTCCCAATCTTACATTTCACGTTTGGAAAAAAGGATTATTAAGAGGCTTCGTAAAGAATTTAATAAAATGGTGTAAAAAAATAAAGTGCTTAAATGTCAATCAAATCAATACTTTGGTAGCTATATTGAAAAATAATGGGGATTTTCTGTTCTAGCCATGTGCATATTTTTTCCTCCCGCGGAAATACTGTTTTTTGTACAGCGCTCCTGTGAGGAGGGAATAATTTTGTCTCGTAATAAGGTTGAAATCTGCGGTGTGGATACATCAAAATTACCGGTTTTAAAGAATGAAGAAATGAGAAAACTCTTTAAAGAACTGCAAGATGGCGATATTTCAGCAAGAGAGAAACTGGTAAACGGGAATCTTCGACTCGTTCTAAGCGTCATTCAACGCTTCAACAATCGGGGAGAGTATGTAGATGATCTATTTCAGGTAGGCTGTATAGGGTTGATGAAGTCGATAGATAACTTTGACCTAGGTCAAAATGTTAAGTTTTCAACGTATGCTGTTCCGATGATTATTGGAGAAATCAGAAGATATCTTCGTGACAATAATCCGATTCGGGTATCCCGTTCTTTAAGAGACATCGCTTACAAAGCTTTGCAGGTAAAAGAAAAGCTCATAAGCCAGACCCTTCGTGAGCCGACAGCTGAAGAAATCGCCAAGGTGTTGGAAGTACCTCATGAAGAAATTGTTTTTGCACTAGATGCTATACAAGATCCAGTTTCACTTTTTGAACCGATTTATAATGATGGCGGGGATCCGATTTATGTACTCGACCAACTAAGTGATGAAAAAAATAAAGATAGTACCTGGATTGATGAAATAGCTATAAATGAAGGCATGAGACGGTTGAATGACCGGGAAAAAATGATCCTTCGCAAACGGTTTTTCCAAGGGAAGACGCAAATGGAGGTAGCCGAGGAAATCGGCATTTCACAAGCACAGGTCTCCCGATTGGAAAAAGCGGCAATCAAACAAATGAATAAAAATATCCAACAGTAGAAGCTGAGCATGAGAAAAAGTTAGCTGAAGCGGGTAGGGCATAAATGTCAATACCCGCTTAAAGCTACTTATCCATAGCGGCTTTTTTATTTTGTTGAAAATCCCTTCCGGAAGGGATCGTGATCGAATGGACGTTTATTTATCGTATTCTTCATCCTTGAGCGCATCATGTCATATACATAGGAATAGGACCTTCATCTATGATGAAATTTTGAGGAGCTGAGTGATGTGACCAGGATTTCCGAATTTCAAATTAAGGATATCGTCAATATAGCGGATGGTAAGAAATTAGGTAATATGTCAGATCTTGAAATCAATACGGCCACGGGGAAAATAGAGGCCATCATTGTTTCAAATGGAACTAGGTTGATGGGTTTTTTTGGCAGGGAACAGGATATTGTGATCCCATGGCGTAAAATAAAAAAAATCGGTGCAGATGTCATACTTGTTGAGCATCAGACTGTTTTTCAAGCCGAAGTGAAAGATGAACGGTTTTAAAGGTGCGTGGCACAAATATATGATACACTAGACTAAAAATAAAGAGGTTTATAGCATGAAAGAGCCATTTGTTTTAATAAAAGACCAATATATGCTCATTGACAGCTGGAGACAAAAAAATCTCCAGCTCGTAGCGGGCTTCACCACAAAAAATGGGGGAGTCAGTACAGGTGATTTTCAAACATTGAATACCGGTTTTCATGTCGGTGATAAACTTGAAGATGTACAGGGAAACCGCAGTATTATAGCTGATAAGCTGACGTTTCCGCTTAATGAATGGATAGGCGCCGAGCAGACACATGAAACGAAAATCCATCAAGTTACCAGCCGCGATGGCGGGAGAGGTGCTACGGATTATGATTCAGCCTTTAAAGCGACTGACGGATTCTATACGAAGGACCAAAACGCTCTATTGACCCTTTGCTATGCAGACTGCGTGCCCTTATACTTTCTTGCTCCGGCACATGGTATGATTGGGGTGGCACATGCTGGATGGAAGGGTACGGTTTATGGAATTGCACGGAAAATGGTTGAGGCATGGCTGAGTGAGGGTATAAAAGCAAGTGAGATATTTGCTGTTATTGGACCGTCGATTTGTTCAAAGTGCTATGTAGTTGATGATTATGTCATGGATTTAGTGCAGAATATGCTGGTAGATATTGACGAAAAGCCCTATAATTTAATCAGTGAAGGACAATATCAGTTAGACCTTAAGCAACTTAATGCATTGATTCTTCAAAAATCAGGAATTCCAAAAAGTCAGATCGACGTTACATCATACTGTACAAGCTGTGATCATGAATTGTTTTTTTCACATCGCCGTGATAACGGGAAGACAGGCAGATTGATGAGTTTTATCGGTTGGAAGGAGGATTTAGAGTAACAGTGAAAGTAGTGGACAATTTAAAAAACATCGAAGAAAAGATAAATAGAGCATGTGAGAATAGTGGAAGGGACCGTGAAGCGATAAAGTTGATCGCAGTGACGAAATATGTTTCGGTCGAGAGAGCGAATGAAGCATTGGAAGCGGGAATACTTGATTTGGGTGAAAACCGTGACGAAGGGCTTTTGACTAAATATGAAGTGCTGAAGGACAAGCCCAACTGGCATTATATCGGTTCTATGCAAACACGCAAAGTAAAGAATGTCATCGATAAAATTTCGTATATCCATTCATTGGATCGCATTTCTTTGGCAGAAGAAATTCAAAAACGAGCAAATGAGCCGATAAACTGTTTAGTGCAGGTGAATGTTTCTGGTGAGGAATCAAAACATGGCCTGGGTCCTGAGGAGACGATGGATTTCATCAAAGGATTATCCAAGTTTGATAAGGTGAATGTTGCAGGATTGATGACAATGGCTCCACTGACCGATGATGAACAGGTTTTGCGGGAATGCTTCCGCAAACTGAAAGGTATCCAGGTTGAAATACAAAATTTAGAGTTGAAGCATGCCCCCTGTACTGAGTTGTCCATGGGGATGTCCAATGATTTCATGATTGCCATTGAGGAAGGCGCTACAATGATCAGGATTGGTACAGCACTTGTAGGCGAATAATTTTAAGGAGGTACCCTATAGATGTCGTTCGTATCAAAATTTAAATCTTATTTCGCGCTGGATGATGAGTATGAGTACAAGGATGAAATGATGGAAGAAGAGGAGGCTGAACCAAAAGTCGTGAAGTCAGCTAAACAGCATCAGTCCGCTTCTGCAGGGAATCATGCCAATCAGAATATCGTAAGTTTGCAAAGCGTACAGAAATCTTCTAAAGTAGTATTATTGGAGCCTCGTGCTTATGCAGAAGCCCAGGAGGTAGCTGACCATTTAAAAAACAGGCGTGCTGTAGTCGTGAACCTTCAACGAATCCAGCATGACCAAGGAAAGCGAATCATTGATTTTCTAAGTGGGACTGTTTATGCAATCAGCGGGGATATCCAAAAAATCGGAACAGATATATTCTTATGTACCCCGGACAACGTCGATGTTTCCGGTAATATTACCGGCTTCGCCGCCGAAGAGGAGTACGAAGAAGCGAGGTGGTAATGGTTAATGGGTTTAGTGCTTCAGGGTTTATATTATTTAATTGAAATTTATTCAATGGCATTAATCGGTTACATATTGATGTCATGGTTCCCCAATGCAAGGGAGACATCGATTGGTCAATTTCTGGAAAAGATTTGCGAACCGTATTTAGAACCGTTCAGAAAGTTCATCCCGCCACTTGGCATGATTGATCTTTCACCTCTTGTGGCTTTGCTGGTACTTAATTTTGCCAGCGGTTATGGAATCAATTACTTACAGACTTTAATAGGATGATCAACAACTAACCTGACATGATTACTACACAGTCGGAAGATACTCTGCTGTGTAGTAGCAACGCAGAGCCGTTTAATCAATTACTTATGATCGTCCATTAATTTGATAATTAAGGAGCATTTATTCAATCATGAGTATTTATCAGCATTTCAGGCCGGAGGAAAAAGATTTTATTGACCAGGCTATGAATTGGATCGATCAGGTTAAAAATTCCTACGCTCCGAAACTATCTGATTTTCTTGATCCGCGTCAGCAGGAAATCCTTACTTCCTTATTGGGGAATGATCCGGATGCGAAACTGCAATTCAATGGCGGGGGCGATTTCGTAGAGCGAAAACGTGTGCTCATTTACCCTGATTATTACTCTCCTGAACCATCGGATTTCAATATCTCCTTATACGATATCTCCTATCCAAAAAAGTTTGTTACGCTTGAACATAGGCAAATACTTGGAACCTTGATGTCACTAGGGGTAAAACGTGAAAAATTTGGTGATATAATAGTGACGGAGGAGCATACTCAGTTTATAGCTGCCGAGGAGATGGATTCATATCTCACAGGGAATATGGAGAAAATAGGTAATGCTTCTGTTTCCATCAGACGGCTTCCGATCGAGGATATCGTCCAAGTTAAAGAAAAATGGGAAGAGCAAGTAACCACCGTCAGTTCTCTTAGGCTTGACAGTGTGCTATCGTCCGTCCTGAACATGTCCCGTCAAAAAACGCAGGCCTTGATAACGTCAGGTAAAGTAAAGGTGAATTTCAAGCAAACGGAAAACGTCTCGGAAGAATGCCGTGAAGGTGATTCACTTTCCATCAGAGGTTTTGGCAGATGTAAAATAGCTTCAATCGATGGGAAAACCAAGAAGGATAAGTGGAGAATCTCGTTAGGCAGACAAAAATAATTCAATAAAAAGCAGGATTTATAAATTTATTGTCGAATATAGAGTTTTAACATACTAGAGTAGAAACCGTTCTGGAGGTGCCGTAATGCCCTTAACCCCGATAGATATACATAACAAGGAATTTAACAAAGTATTTCGTGGGTATGATGAAGATGAAGTTAATGAATTTCTCGACCAGATCATTAAAGATTATGAACTGATTTTGAGGGAGAAGAAAGAACTTGAAGATAAACTGAACGAGACTTTTGATCGTTTGGGACATTTTACGACAATTGAGGGTACACTTAACAAGTCGATTATTGTCGCTCAGGAAGCAGCTGAAGAATTAAGGCGCAATGCCCAAAAAGAAGCGAAACTGATCATAAAGGAAGCAGAGAAAAACGCGGACAGGATCGTCAATGAGTCACTCGTGAAAGCAAGGAAAATAGCGATGGATATTGAGGATTTGAAAAAGCAATCCAAAGTATTCCGGACGCGTTTCAAAATGCTTGTCGGTGCACAGCTCGATTTGCTGGACAATGACGATTGGGATCATCTTCTGGATTATGAAGTGGATGCGACTGAAATAGAATTAAATGAGAGAGTGGAAGAGGAAATTTAAACGATTCCTTGACTTTGAACACTTTTTTCGCATATAATTTTTTAACAATACTATTCATTATGAAATTAGACGATGACAGGGAAAGTAAATTCTTCACACACTTATTTTTAGCGAACCGGGGATGGTGAAAGCCCGGAATAAGCGAAGATATTGAAGATCACCCTTGAGTTCTGAGTTGAACCTGCTTTTGCAGTAAGTAAATGAAGCGTTTCATTCACGTTACGAATGCTCGAGAGGATGGATTCACTTTGTGAATCTTTCTAGCCAGGGTGGTACCGCGGGAAGCTAAGCTTTCTCGTCCCTTTTTTAGGGATGAGAGGGCTTTTTATTTTGGTCGGATATCAAGTCATCGGTTCGAATGAATTTATGTAAAGACGGATGGAGGATTTAATGATGGAATACAAAGATACCTTATTGATGCCTAAAACTGAATTTCCAATGCGGGGGAATTTGCCGAAACGTGAACCGGAAATCCAAGAAAAATGGAATGAAATGAACATCTATAAAAAAGTGCAAGAACAAACGGAAGGACGTCCTTTATTCATTTTGCATGATGGACCTCCGTATGCAAACGGCGATATCCATATGGGCCATGCAATGAACAAGGTTTTAAAGGATTTCATTGTCCGATTTAAATCTATGAGCGGTTTTCAAGCTCCGTATGTACCTGGCTGGGATACGCATGGGCTTCCGATCGAAACGGCATTGACAAAAAAAGGCGTGAAACGGAAAGAAATGAGCGTTGCCGAATTCAGAAAGCTTTGTGAAGAGTATGCTTATGGTCAGATTAACAATCAACGTGAGCAGTTTAAGAGAATAGGGGTCCGTGGTGATTGGGATAATCCTTATATCACATTGAAGCCTGAATATGAAGCCCAGCAAATCAAGGTATTCGGTGAAATGGCGAAAAAAGGCTATATTTATAAAGGGAAAAAACCTGTTTACTGGTCCCCGTCAAGTGAATCAGCTCTTGCCGAAGCAGAAATTGAATATCAAGACAAACGTTCTGCGTCCATCTATGTTGCTTTTGAAGTCACAGATGGCAAAGGTGTAATCGAAGAGGGCGTCAAAATCATCATCTGGACGACAACACCATGGACGATCCCTGCTAATCTTGGTATTTCATTGCACCCGCAATTAAATTACGTAGTGGTGGCTGTCGAAAATGAAAAGTACTTACTTGCTGAGGCACTGCTTGAGTCGGTTACGGAAACATTAGGCTGGGAAAACCCGTCTATCCTGAAAACAGTTAAAGGAAGCGAGTTGGACCGTGCTGTTGCCAAACATCCTCTTTATGACCGCGAATCTTTAGTGATGTTAGGTGAGCACGTAACGACTGAAGCTGGAACGGGTTGTGTTCATACTGCGCCTGGCCATGGTGAAGATGACTTTATCATTGGGCAAAAATACGGCTTGGACGTACTTTGTCCTGTAGATGAAAAAGGAGTCATGACGGAAGAGGCAGGGGAATTTGCCGGATTATTTTATGATCAAGCGAATAAACCTATTACCGAAAAATTAACTGAAGTAGGCGCGTTATTGAACTTGACGTTCATTACGCACTCTTACCCACATGACTGGAGGACGAAGAAGCCAACGATCTTCCGTGCAACAGCACAATGGTTCGCGTCAATCAAAGACTTCCGCAGTGAACTTCTGGAAGCGATTGAAGAAACCAAATGGGTACCGGCTTGGGGCGAAACGCGCCTATTCAATATGGTCCGTGACCGCGGGGATTGGTGTATTTCCCGCCAACGCGCTTGGGGAGTGCCAATTCCTGTGTTTTATGCAGAAAATGGCGAGCCGATCATTACGGATGAAACAATCAACCATATTTCAAATCTATTCCGCGAACACGGTTCAAACATCTGGTTTGAACGTGAAGCGAAAGATCTTCTGCCTGAAAGCTATACACATGAAGGCAGCCCGAATGGTATCTTCACGAAAGAAACGGATATCATGGACGTATGGTTCGATTCCGGTTCTTCTCATCAAGCGGTACTTGAAGAAAGAGACGACTTGCAACGGCCTGCTGACCTTTATTTAGAAGGGTCCGATCAATATCGCGGCTGGTTTAACTCATCGCTTTCAACAGGTGTTGCAGTTACAGGCAAAGCGCCATATAAAGGTGTACTTAGCCACGGTTTCGCATTGGATGGCGAAGGCCGTAAAATGAGTAAGTCGATTGGGAATGTTGTACTGCCATCCAAGGTCATGAACCAACTTGGTGCAGATATCTTACGCCTTTGGGTAGCTTCGGTGGATTACCAATCGGATGTCAGGGTTTCCGATCCTATTTTAAAACAAGTTTCGGAAGTTTACCGTAAAATCCGTAATACATTCCGCTTCCTGTTAGGGAACTTGGATGGATTCAATCCAAAAACCGATAAAGTGGCAGTCCAAGAATTGCCTGAAGTAGATCGATACATGCTCGTTAAATTGAATAAACTGATCAAACATTCGAAGCTAAGTTATGAAAATTATGAGTTTGCTACAATTTATAATATGGTCAATAATTTCTGTACACAGGATTTAAGTTCGTTCTACCTTGATTATGCAAAAGACATTCTTTATTGTGAAGCTCCAAATGGTAAAGAGCGTTTGGCCATTCAAACGGTCCTTTACGAATCATTGGTCAGCTTAACCAAATTGGTGTCACCGATCCTCTCTCATACAGCTGATGAAGTATGGGCGTTCATTCCGGGTGTAACGGAAGAAAGTGTACAGTTGACATTGATGCCTGAAGAAATTTCCGTTGATGATGCTGAAGTCATTGAAGAAAAATGGACGGCGTTTATGGATGTCCGTGATAATGTTCTAAAAGCATTAGAAGAAGCCCGTAACCAGAAGGTCATCGGAAAATCACTGAACGCTAAAGTGATGGTATATCTTAATGAAGAAACGAAGAATCTGCTTGATGGCATCAAGGAAAGCTTTGAACAGCTATTCATCGTATCCGAATTCGAAATCGCTGGCGATGTGGCAAGTGCCCCAGCAGAAGCGGTTAAACTTGAGGATATAGCGATCCTTGTTACAAAAGCAGAAGGTGAAACGTGTGAACGTTGCTGGAATGTTTCGAAGGAAGTAGGTCAAGTGGAAGAACATCCAACACTTTGCCCGCGTTGTGCTACAGTCGTGAAAGAGCATTACGTGAATCAATAATTCCCACAAAAAAAGCCGGTCCCTTTATAAAGGGCCGGCTTTTTGCGGGAATAAAAGCTAAAACCCAAATCGGGAATTCTACCTTTATCCAATCTTCCTGATATTCTTCAGGTACAGTTAGCAGACTTATGCTTTTCGGATTAGTCATTATTTCTAGTTTATGCTACAATTCAAAAGTGAAGATTTGATTAGTTTGGGGGAAAAAATGTGTTTTATTATTTGATTGCCCTTTTGGTCATAGCTATCGATCAGCTGACAAAATGGATGATTGTGAAAAAAATGGAGTACGGAGAAAGCATTGAAATTATTGAAAACCTTCTATATATCACCTCGCATCGTAATCGTGGGGCAGCATGGGGAATTCTACAAGGTCAAATGTGGTTTTTCTACATCATCACCATCGCTGTCATTATTGGACTTGTCTATTATATTCAGAAAATGGCGAAGGAAAGCATTTTGCTTGGAGTTGCACTTGCTCTCATGCTAGGCGGTGCGATTGGTAATTTCATCGATCGTGTTGCTCGTCAGGAAGTAGTGGATTTCGTTCATACCTATATTTTCAGCTACAGTTTCCCGGTATTTAATGTTGCTGATGCTGCGCTTTCAATTGGTGTCGGACTGCTCGTGATTCATATGTTTTTAGAAGAAAAAAACGCTAAGGAGAAAGATAATGGATAAAAGGTTATACAGCATCGATGAAACACTAAAAGGAGTTAGGATTGATAAGGCTCTTTCCACTTTGAATGAGGAATGGTCACGTACTCAGGTCCAGCAATGGATTAAGGATGATCATGTTTTGGTAAATGGCACGGCGATAAAGACAAATTACAAAGCTATTCCTGGCGATACAATCGAAGTGACGATTCCTGATCTTGAGGAATTGGATGCGGTAGCAGAGGAAATGGATTTGGATATCTATTATGAAGATAAAGATGTACTCGTTGTTAATAAACCGAGCGGCATGGTCGTCCATCCGGCACCGGGACATGTATCTGGCACGCTTGTAAATGGATTGATGGCTCACTGCAAGGATCTTTCTGGAATTAACGGAGTCATGCGGCCTGGAATCGTCCATCGGATCGACAAAGATACATCAGGTTTATTGATGGTTGCCAAAAATGATATGGCACATGAGAAACTGGTACAGCAGCTTGTTGATAAAACGGTTACCCGTAAGTATCAAGCTGTAGTTCATGGTGTGATCCCTCATGACTTCGGAACGATCGATGCACCGATCGGCCGCGATAAAAAAGATCGCCAAAGTATGACTGTCACAGATTCGAATTCCAAAAATGCTGTCACGCATTTCCGTGTCATCGAACGCTTCAAAGCTTTCACTTTGGTGGAATGCCAGCTTGAAACAGGAAGAACACATCAAATCCGTGTACACATGAAATACATTGGCTTCCCACTGGCGGGAGATCCGAAATATGGTCCGAAAAAGACACTGAAATTAGATGGACAAGCGTTGCACGCGGGTCTTCTAGGTTTCATTCATCCGCGTACAAATGAGTATATGGAATTTGAAGCTCCGATTCCGGAAGAGTTTGCAAATCTAATTAATCAATTACGTAGAAGTAAGGATTGACAAATTCGTTTTTCTGATATATTATAATAACAACTTAATAAGAACCTTTAACACAGTTCAGAGAGACTGAGAAGGAAACGGATACGCAAAGTGGGATAACCATGCCCATGGCGATAAAATCCTCATGCCTTCTTGGCATGAGGATTTTTTGTTGAAATTAACCTATCAGAAAAAAGGAATCGGGGTGGCCGACGTGTTGAATGAGAAAGCCATAGTACTTGATGAGCAGGCCATTAGCAGAGCCTTGACGAGAATTGCCCATGAAATTATTGAGAAAAATAAGGGTATTGAGAATTGCGTCTTAATCGGGATACGTACTCGCGGGATTTTCCTCGCTGACCGACTTGCAAAGCGCATCAATCAAATAGAAGGCAAGGAAATAGAACTTGGTGAACTGGATATTACACTTTATCGTGATGACCTTTCGAAAAAGACCAATGATGGGGAACCCATCGTAAAAGGCTCAGACATTCCGGTCAATATCACTGACAAGAAAGTGATTTTAGTGGATGATGTTCTTTTCACAGGCAGAACCGTTAGAGCGGCAATGGATGCTCTGGTGGATTTGGGAAGACCTTCGCAGATCCAGCTCGCCGTATTAGTGGATAGGGGACATAGGGAATTGCCGATTCGCGCGGATTTTGTCGGCAAAAACGTTCCGACTTCTCAATCTGAAAAAATTACAGTTACTTTAACAGAAGTAGATGAAGTAGATCAAGTTACTATATTAGAAAACTAAACAACATGAAAATTTCATATTACCCTTTTAAAGACAGTCCAGAGAGGCTGGCAAAGGGGAGTCAATCGGGAGAGCTGTGCCTACGCATAGGCATTCGCCTTCTGAGAAACCCTCTTTGTATATTGCAAAGAGGGTTTTTGCAGTTTTGATGGAATTTTCATGAGGGGGATACGGAAATGGAAGAAACTAAAAGGGACATCGTACTGGATGTCGAGGACGTGCCAAAGGCTGGCCAGTGGATTACGTTAAGCATCCAGCATTTGTTCGCCATGTTCGGTGCAACGGTGCTGGTGCCATTCTTGGTAGGATTGAGCCCGGCGGTAGCACTGGTTTCAAGCGGATTGGGCACACTTTCATACTTATTGATAACCAAAGGTAAGATACCTGCTTATCTCGGTTCATCTTTCGCTTTCATTTCGCCAATCATCGCGGCTAAGGCTCTAGGAGGTCCGGAAGCGGCCATGATCGGCTGTTTTGCAGCAGGGTTCATATATGGGATAGTAGCTTTGATTATCCAAAAAGTCGGATTGCGCTGGTTGATGAATATACTTCCTCCGGTTGTGGTGGGTCCGGTGATTATCGTAATCGGATTAAGCCTAGCCGGAACGGCCGTGGACATGGCAATGTATGATCCACAAGATAAATACAGCGTCACATATATAGTGATAGCGCTGATTACTTTAGCGGTAACCATCATCTGCAACGTGTTCTTTAAGGGATTCATTAACTTGATCCCCATTTTAATGGGAATCATAGTCGGCTACGGCTGTTCGGCTGTTGCAGGTATAATAGATTATGAACCGATCAAGTCAGCCCAATGGTGGGAAATGCCTGAATTCATGTTTCCCTATGTAACCTATACACCGTCCTTCTCATGGGAAGTCATTGCCATCATGGTACCGGTCGCCATCGTAACTTTATCAGAACATATCGGACACCAGATGGTACTGAGCAAAGTAGTCGGCAGAAATTTTTTGGAAAATCCCGGTTTGCATCGCTCGATTTTAGGAGATGGAGCAGGAATCATGATTGGTTCCTTAATCGGTGGGCCGCCGCTGACTTCATATGGCGAGAATATTGGGGTCCTGACTATGACAAAGGCGTACAGTGTGTATATCATCGGTGGGGCAGCATTGACTGCAATCATCTTTGGCTTTAACGGTAAGATTTCAGCAGTCATCAGCTCGATACCTACAGCTGTGATGGGCGGTATTTCCATCTTGCTCTTCGGTATCATCGCATCAAGTGGATTGAGGATGCTGATTGATAATAAGGTCGATTTTGACAAGAAAAGGAACCTGATGATAGCTTCAGTCATCCTGGTGTTAGGAATCGGAGGAGCGTTCGTACAACTATCGGAAACGGTATCGCTTTCCGGAATGGCACTTTCAGCCATCGTCGGAATCCTTCTTAACTTGATTCTTCCGGACCGTGAAAAAATATCCGGAGATATATTTGAAAAATAAGATACTGCATCAAAACAATAAATCACCTTTTAAAAGAAGTCCAGAGAGGCTTAAAAGGGTGTTGCTGTAAAGAATGAGAACGGGATAAAGTGTAAACCATTCCGTGTCCTCACACTCTTTATGACCTACACCCTGTCCTTAATGGCGGGGTATTTTTTATGCCCCGCATCACAAATGTGAAAGGAGCAGGATCGATGAAAAAATTATTGACCATGAATGAATTGACTTTAACTGATATTGAAAAAATTTTACATGAGGCAGAGTGTTTTGCCAACGGATCTAGCTGGAATCCAAAGCAGCAGACCACAGTTGCCAATCTCTTCTTTGAACCAAGTACACGTACAAAATCAAGCTTTGAAATGGCTGAAAGAAAATTGGGACTAGAGGTCATTCCTTTTGATGCGGGTACATCATCCGTGTTAAAAGGTGAAACCTTATATGACACTGTTAAAACGTTAGAAGCAATAGGTGTAAATGCCTTGATCATCCGTCATGAACAGGATAATTATTTTGACGAATTGAATGAGAAGATCGGGATTCCAATAATCAATGCAGGTGATGGCTGCGGAAATCATCCAACCCAATCATTACTGGACTTATTGACGATAAAACAAGAGTTTAAAAGTTTCAAAGGTCTGAAGATCTCCATAATCGGTGATGTGAGGCATAGTCGAGTTGCGAAATCGAATGCAGAAGCATTAACTCGTTTAGGAGCGAATGTCGTATTTTCGGGTCCGCCTGAATGGTTTGACAGAACAAACAGTTTAGGAAGGTATGAAGACATCGACCATGCGGTAGCTACCTCGGATGTGGTCATGCTGCTCAGAATACAGCATGAAAGGCATATTGAAAAATACGATCAGGCAAATGGAGATTATCTGGAAAGTTTCGGCCTGACCAAACAACGTGAAAAAAATATGAAACCGGGTGCGATCATCATGCATCCTGCACCAATAAACCGCGGTGTTGAAATAGACAGTGATTTAGTCGAATGCAGCCGCTCAAGAATTTTTAAACAAATGGAGAATGGCGTGTTCATTAGAATGGCCGTATTAAAAAATGTGCTTGACCAATCCGAAGGGGGAAACATTCATGAAAACAGTAATCAAAAATGGAGTATTGCTAGATAATCAAAACTCATTCAAAAAAGCGGATATTGAAATGGAAGGCAAGGTAATCACAAAGATCGGCGAGAACTTGGCAACGGAAAATTGTAAAGTAGTTGACGCTGAAGGGTTACTTATTACATCAGGTTTCATTGACCTGCATGTCCATTTACGCGAACCGGGCGGTGAACATAAAGAAACAATCGCAAGTGGAACGCTTGCAGCGGCAAGAGGCGGTTTCACTACGGTAGCGGCGATGCCTAATACAAGGCCAGTTCCCGATACAGTGGAAAACCTTGAAGCGCTAAACAGGAAAATTGAAGAAACGGCTCATGTCAGGGTACTCCCATATGCATCCATTACGATTAGGGAAGCAGGCAAGGAGTTGACCGACTTTTCTTCATTAAAACAAACGGGTGCTTTCGCCTTTACGGACGATGGCGTGGGAATTCAAGAAGCAGGGATGATGCTGGAAGCGATGAAACGGGCAGCCGCTCAAGATATGGCCATAGTTGCTCATTGTGAAGACAATAGCTTAATCAATAAAGGCTCCGTCCACGAAGGAAGATTCTCAAAAGAACAGGGAATCAATGGAATTCCGTCAGTATGTGAAGCTGTACATATTGCCCGGGATATCCTCCTTGCTGAAGCGGCGGATTGCCATTATCACGTTTGCCATATTTCCACGAAGGAATCGGTAAGGACGGTAAGGGATGCCAAACGCGCCGGTATCCGCGTCACAGCCGAAGTTACACCGCATCACTTATTATTGTGTGAAGATGATATACCGGGACTTGATACGAATTATAAAATGAACCCGCCATTGAGGGGCCGTGAAGATCGGGATGCATTAATAGAAGGACTGCTTGACGGAACCATCGATTTTATAGCAACTGACCATGCCCCGCATGCGGCAGAGGAAAAAGCGCAGGGAATGCAGCTGGCTCCTTTCGGAATAGTAGGATTGGAAACGGCCTTCCCGCTGCTTTACACCGAATTGGTTAAAAAGGGAGTCATTACATTAAAGCAATTGATCGATTTCATGACAATCAAACCATCTGAAAGTTTCTCCCTTCCTTATGGAGAGCTAAAGGAGGGTGCTATCGCGGATATCGTGCTCATCGATTTGGAAACAGAAAAAGAAATTAATGCTGAAGAGTTTGCTTCAAAAGGAAAAAATACACCTTTTAATGAAAAGAAATGTTATGGCTGGCCAGTCATGACGATTGCGGAAGGAAAAATAGCTTGGGAAAAAGGACGTGTTCAAGGATGAAAAGACAGCTAATTTTAGAAGACGGGACAGTATTCCTTGGGGAAGCATTCGGAGGGGACGTAGAAAAAATAGGTGAAGTCGTTTTTAACACAGGAATGACAGGGTACCAGGAGATTCTATCCGATCCATCCTATTGCGGTCAAATCGTTACACTTACGTATCCATTAATCGGGAACTACGGAATAAACCGGGATGATTTTGAATCCATCAATCCAGCGATATCGGGATTCGTCGTTAAGGAAACGGCAGAACTTCCTTCCAACTGGAGAAACCAATTATCACTTGATGAATATCTGAAAATGAAGAACATACCTGGAATAAGCGGAATCGATACGAGAAAGCTGACTAGAATCATCAGGAAATCAGGTTCACTTAAAGGGGCGCTCTGCAATATCAATAAAGATGCAAAAGAAGTCGTTTCCCAGTTGAAAGCAACAGTGATTCCTTCTAATCAAGTGAAACAGGTTTCAACAAAAGCACCTTATTCCAGTCCGGGCAGAGGCCCGCGGGTAGTTCTTGTAGATTATGGCATGAAGCATGGGATTTTACGTGAGTTGACGAAGCGCGGCTGTGATGTCGTGGTTGTGCCTTATAACGTCACGGCCGAAGAAGTGATGCAATATCATCCGGATGGCGTGATGCTTTCAAACGGTCCTGGAGATCCGAAAAGTGTTCATGAGACGCTTGAAATGATCCGTACAATCCAAACTCAAGTGCCATTATTCGGAATCTGTTTAGGACATCAATTATTCGCACTGGCAAACGGGGCGGATACGGAAAAATTAAAATTCGGCCATCGAGGTTCTAATCATCCGGTTAGGGACCTTCGTACCGGAAAGGTATCCATCACATCTCAAAATCATGGATATACAGTAGAAGAGCTTTCCATTGAAAATACAGAACTTATTGTGACACATACAGCATTGAATGATGATACGATTGAAGGTCTGCGCCATAAAAAGTATCCGGCTTTCACCGTACAATATCACCCGGAAGCATCACCAGGGCCGGAAGATGCCAACTACTTATTCAATGAATTCTTACAAATGATTGAAACTGCAACCAACAAGGGGGAAAAAACATGCCAAAACGCACTGATATAAAAAGCATCCTAGTAATTGGTTCCGGTCCGATCGTCATCGGACAGGCCGCCGAGTTCGATTATGCAGGAACCCAAGCGTGTATAGCCTTAAAAGAAGAAGGTTATCGTGTGATCCTGATTAACTCTAACCCTGCTACAATCATGACAGACAGTGAAATGGCTGACGCGGTTTATATCGAACCGATCACATTGGAATTTGTCAGCAAAATCATTCGTAAAGAGCGCCCGGATGCACTGTTACCTACCTTGGGCGGACAGACTGGCTTGAACATGGCAGTCGAGCTTGCCGAAGCAGGAATCCTGGAAGAATGCAATGTACAGATTCTTGGGACCAAACTTTCAGCTATCCAACAAGCGGAAGACCGTGACCTTTTCCGTACGCTAATGAACGATCTAGGGGAACCAGTACCTGATAGCGACATTATTCATAACTTGGAAGAGGCTTATACATTCGTTGAACGAGTCGGCTACCCAGTCATTGTTCGTCCTGCCTTCACGCTTGGCGGAACAGGCGGTGGGATTTGTGATAACGAAGAGCAGCTGATCGAGATTGTTGAGGGTGGCCTGAAAAGCAGCCCGGTACACCAATGTCTGCTTGAGAAGAGCATTGCCGGTTTCAAAGAAGTGGAATATGAAGTGATGCGTGATTCAAATGATAATGCGATAGTCGTTTGTAATATGGAAAACTTCGATCCTGTCGGTGTCCATACAGGCGATTCAATTGTTGCCGCACCAAGCCAAACATTAAGTGACAGAGAGTACCAAATGCTTCGAAATACGTCTTTGAAGATTATCCGTGCCTTGAAGATTGAAGGTGGATGTAATGTTCAGCTGGCGCTAGATCCAAACAGCTATCAATATTATGTCATTGAAGTGAACCCAAGGGTCAGCCGTTCGTCGGCACTTGCTTCAAAAGCAACAGGATATCCAATTGCAAAGCTTGCAGCAAAGATAGCCGTTGGTTTGACGCTCGATGAAATGATGAACCCTGTCACTGGCAAAACCTATGCCAGCTTTGAACCGGCACTGGACTATGTCGTTACGAAAATTCCGCGCTGGCCTTTCGATAAGTTCGAAAGCGCCAACCGTAGGCTCGGGACCCAAATGAAGGCGACCGGAGAAGTCATGGCAATCGGCCGTACATTCGAGGAATCAATCTTAAAAGCTGTCCGTTCCCTTGAAGCGGGTATATACCATCTTAATTTGAATGACGAGTTTGAAGATGGAAAAATAGAGAAACGGATCCGAAAAGCGGGAGATGAACGGTTATTCTATATCGGTGAAGCGTTAAGAAGGGGAATAACGATCGAAACAATACACGAATGGAGCCAGATCGATTTATTCTTCTTGCATAAGTTGAAAAAGATTATCGACTTTGAAAATCAGCTTAAAGAACATTCTTTTGATTGTGAAGTATTGCAAAAGGCTAAAGAACTAGGGTTTTCTGACAAAACGATTGCAGAAATATGGGGAGTTCCCGAAATTGACGTCTATGAGTACCGGAAACAGCAAGGAATCATCCCTGTTTACAAAATGGTTGATACATGTGCTGCGGAATTCGAATCGGAAACACCGTATTTTTATGGGACATACGAAGATGAGAATGAATCCATCGTTACTGACAAGAAAAGTGTCATTGTTCTGGGATCAGGCCCAATTAGAATCGGGCAAGGAGTAGAGTTTGATTATGCGACCGTACATTCGGTATGGGCCATTAAAGAAGCGGGATATGAAGCGATCATCATCAACAACAATCCCGAAACAGTTTCGACGGATTTCAGTATCTCCGACAAACTTTATTTCGAACCATTGACTATTGAAGATGTCATGCATGTCATCGATTTGGAAAAACCGGAAGGGGTCATCGTCCAGTTTGGTGGACAGACAGCAATCAACCTTGCAGATGGTCTTGTTGAAAGAGGAGTGAAGATCCTTGGTACTTCACTTGAAGACCTGGATAGGGCGGAAAATCGCAATAAATTCGAAAGAGCACTTAAGGATTTAGGCATTCCGCAGCCAAAGGGTAAAACCGCAACATCCGTTGATGAAGCGATCGTCATCGCTGAAGATATTGGTTATCCGGTTTTAGTAAGGCCATCGTATGTTCTCGGAGGAAGAGCGATGGAAATCGTCTATAAACAAGAAGAATTGCTGCATTACATGAAAAATGCCGTGAAAATAAATCCGGATCATCCTGTCCTGATAGACCGCTACTTAACGGGTAAGGAAATCGAAGTCGATGGAATTTCCGATGGCGAAACGGTTGTTATCCCTGGAATCATGGAGCATATCGAACGTGCAGGCGTCCATTCAGGTGATTCGATTGCAGTCTATCCGCCTCAAAATTTAACGGAAAAACAAAAAGAAGTAATCATCGATTATACGACCAGATTGGCAAAAGGTTTGAATATAATTGGTCTCTTGAACATTCAATATGTCATCAGCAATGAAGAAGTGTATGTGATTGAAGTAAATCCACGTTCAAGCCGAACCGTTCCATTCTTAAGTAAAATTACGAACGTGCCGATGGCTAACTTAGCCACGAAGGTCATCTTGGGCCACACACTTGAAAGCCAAGGTTACAAATCGGGGTTAGTGCCAGAACAAACTGGAGTCTATGTGAAAGTGCCGGTCTTCTCTTTTGCGAAATTAAGAGGTGTGGACATCTCACTCGGACCTGAAATGAAATCGACTGGTGAAGTAATGGGGAAAGATAGCACCCTTGAAAAGGCTTTATACAAAGGGCTGGTCGCTTCCGGTTTCAAAATTAAGGGGCATGGTTCGGTGTTATTGACGATATCTGATAAAGATAAGCAAGAAGCGCTACTTTTAGCAAGACGTTTCCATAATATCGGTTTCAAGCTGATAGCCACCAGCGGAACCGCTGCCTTATTGAAGCAATCCGGCATCCCTACTGCGATTGTCGGTAAAATTGGCGAAGAAGGTACAAACCTGCTGGATGTTATCCGGAACGGGGAAGCACAATTTGTCATAAATACTTTGACAAAAGGTAAGCAGCCGGCCCGAGATGGTTTCAGAATCCGACGTGAATCGGTTGAAAATGGAGTGACATGCCTAACATCACTTGATACGGCAGAAGCTATTTTAAGAGTGATAGAATCCATGACTTTCTCGGCAGAAGCAATGGGAAAAACGGAAAAAAGTCGTGAGGTGAGCTATATATGATCAAGAAGGAAAGAATGAAGGTGTTAAATCATAAGGAACTGGCCCCATCCATTTTTGAACTTACTCTGCAAGGTGAATTGGTTTCAGAGATGAATCAGCCAGGCCAGTTTGTCCAAGTCAAGACAACAGATGGCACTGAGCCATTGTTAAGACGCCCGATTTCAATTTCTTCTTACAACAACAGTGAAAAACAGTTCACGATGATATACCGCGCTGAAGGTAAAGGAACGACGCTGTTATCACAGCGTAAAGAGGCGGAAGCGGTCGATATCCTTGGACCCCTTGGCAACGGATTTCCCGTTCATGAGGCCAAAAAGGGCGAAACGGCATTATTGGTTGGTGGCGGGATTGGGGTCCCGCCCCTGTATCAATTATCACGGATGTTGGTTGCGAAAGGTGTTAAGGTAATCCATGTATTGGGCTTCCAGACCAAGTCAGCCATCTTTTACGAAAAAGAATTCAGTGAATTAGGTGATACTTATATTGCCACGGTGGATGGTTCATATGGGACAAAAGGATTTGTTACGACTGTAATAGACAACCTGGAGCAAGAGTTTGCAACGATCTTTTCATGCGGGCCGACACCAATGTTAAAAGCGTTGGAAGCGGGCTATCGTGAGAAAAAGCTTTACCTGTCCCTTGAGGAAAGGATGGGGTGCGGCATCGGTGCATGCTTTGCCTGCGTGTGTCATACAGGGGATGATCCAACTGGTTTCAGTTATAAAAAGGTATGCAGTGATGGACCCGTATTCCGGGCAGGAGAGGTGGTATTATGAGCAGGCTTTCAGTTGAATTACCAGGATTAAACTTGAAAAACCCGGTCATGCCAGCATCTGGATGCTTTGGATTCGGCCGTGAATACAGTCAATTTTTCGACTTGGATATTCTTGGGGCGATCATGATCAAAGCGACCACTCCTGAGCCGAGGTTCGGTAACCCGACTCCGCGTGTTGCGGAAACCTCTTCGGGAATGCTGAACGCTATCGGTCTGCAGAATCCAGGTTTAGAAAAGGTCATCAGTGAAGAATTGGCCTGGCTAGGTGGGTATGATGTTCCCATCATCGCCAACGTTGCCGGTTCGCAAATAGATGACTATGTAAAGGTAGCCAGTGATATAAGTAAGGTGGGGAATGTAAAAGCACTTGAATTGAATATCTCTTGTCCGAATGTAAAAGAAGGTGGCATTGCTTTCGGTACGGTGCCGGAAGTTGCTAAAGAGGTGACCAAGGCGGTTAAGGAAGTGTCTTCCGTCCCTGTATATGTGAAGCTTTCACCGAATGTCAGTAATATTGTGGAAATGGCTAAAGCCGTAGAAGAAGGCGGTGCCGACGGTTTGACAATGATAAATACATTAGTCGGCATGCGATTGGATTTAAAAACTGGCAGACCGATCCTTTCTAACAGGACGGGTGGGTTATCTGGTCCTGCAATAAAACCTGTTGCGCTCCGGATGATTTATGAGGTAAGCCAGCAAGTGTCTATTCCGATCATCGGAATGGGCGGCATCGCTACAGCGGAAGACGTCATTGAATTTTTCTATGCGGGTGCAAGTGCCGTTGCGGTGGGAACCGCTAACTTCGTGGATCCCTTTGTATGCCCGACCATCATCGAAGAATTACCGAAATTGTTGGATGAGCTCGGATTTGACCATATTTCAGAATGTACCGGAAGGAGCTGGAAGCAGAATGAAGCAGTCACTAATTATCGCTCTTGATTTCCCTGACCTCATTCAAACAGAAGAATTCCTAAAACAGTTCCATTTGGAAAAACTGGCTGTAAAAGTGGGGATGGAATTATTTTATCAGAATGGACCATCAATAATTTCTTTCGTAAAAGAGCAAGGCCACGATGTGTTTTTGGACTTGAAGCTTCATGATATTCCGAATACGGTCAAAATGGCCATGACAGGATTGGCAACTTTAGGGGCTGACATGGTCAATGTACATGCGGCGGGTGGACAAAAGATGATGGAAGCAGCCATGGAAGGTTTGGATAAGGGAACGTCCGCTGGTAAAAAACGTCCATTATGCATAGGGGTTACCCAACTGACGAGCACGTCACAAGAACAAATGAATGTTGAGCAAAACATTGCCGGATCTCTGGAGGACTCGGTCCTCCATTATGCAAAACTTACTAGACAGGCAGGATTGGATGGCGTCGTCTGTTCCACCCATGAAGTAAAGAACATACATGAACGCATCGGTCATGAATTCTTAACGGTCACACCTGGAATCCGAAGTGCAGGTGGACAGGCGCATGATCAAAAGAGAATTGCCACGCCTGAACAGGCTAGGGATTTTGGAGCGGATGCCATCGTTGTAGGGAGAGCCATAACGGGGGCGGCAGATCCATTAAGGGCGTATTTGGATATGAAAGCAGCTTGGGAGGGAATATCATGTTAAATAATAAGATAGCTGAACATCTATTGGAAATAAAAGCAGTGTACCTACAGCCGAATGACCCCTTTACTTGGGCATCTGGAATTCAATCACCTATTTATTGTGACAACCGCTTAACCCTTTCATACCCAGAGGTTCGCAATGAAATAGCGGAAGGATTGAAAGGATTAATTGAACAGAATTTCCCTGAGGCTGAACTGATTGCAGGCACAGCAACTGCCGGCATTCCGCATGCAGCTTGGGTGAGTGAAAAATTAAATGCACCGATGTGCTATGTTCGATCCAAAGCCAAGGAGCACGGAAAGGGCAATCAAATCGAAGGCCGTGCTGTTCCAGGACAAAAAGTGGTGGTTGTGGAAGACTTGATTTCAACCGGTGGAAGTGTGATTACTGCTGTTAATGCACTGAAAGAAGCTGGCTGTGATGTTCTAGGAGTCGTTTCAATCTTTACTTACGAATTGGAAAAAGGAAAAGAAAAATTCGATGCTGAGGGCATTATTAACCATTCATTGAGTGACTACTCGACTTTGATAAAAGTCGCTAATGAAAAAGGGTACATCACAGCAGAAGAATTGGAAAAGCTAAAAAAATGGCGGGAGAATCCAGCTGATACGGCTTGGATTTCTGCATGAAAATAGAGGTGGCCCAATCACAAAGGATTGGGCCACCTCTATTTTTTTACCTTTCAATCCTTTACAGCTTCCTTTAAGCGTATGACAGTATCGGCATCAGGTGTAATATATACGGTCTGCTGCTGGTCGTAGATCACGAACCCGGGTTTGGAACCATTCGGTTTCTTAACATGGCGAACTTGTGTGAAATCAACGGGCACTGAGCTCGATTGCTGTGCTTTACTGAAGAAAGCTGCTAATACGGCTGCCTCTTTTATCGTTTTTTCACTTGGCGATTCATTTCGAATCACAACATGTGAGCCAGGTATATCTTTGGTATGAAGCCATA
The DNA here is from genome assembly GCF_037975445.1 of Peribacillus sp. FSL P2-0133. NCBI lineage: Bacteria > Bacillati > Bacillota > Bacilli > Caryophanales > Bacillaceae > Peribacillus > Peribacillus sp. FSL P2-0133. The sequence goes on from NZ_CP150254.1 coordinate 1,665,927, forward strand.
TTTCATCACGGCGTGCAAACTTATTCGTTAGATAATCATTTTGTTTATTATTCTTCCCGACAAAAATGAGATCTCCATCTGTAGCATAATATGTTTCAAGCTGCGGTTTTGCATTTGCAGGCTTTTTCATGCCTTTTTTCTTTTTTTGCCTAATGTATCCTTCTTCCTGAAGTTCTTCGCGAATCTCCTCTATATCTCTGGGTGAAGCTGATTGGAGCTGCTGATGCAAGGCCTCAAAGTAGGCCAATTCCAATTTTGTTTTTTCGATTTGTTCTTGGACGACTCCGACTGCATTTTTGGACTTTTGGTATCTGGAGAAGTACTTCTGTGCATTATCTGATGGATTTTTTAATGGGTCAAGCGGGATGGTGACCATACTTTGTTCTTCATCATAATAATTGACGACTTCTATTTCCTTCATGCCTTTTTTCATTTGATATAGATTAGCTGTAAGAAGCTCACCGAACAACTGATACTGTTCTCCGCGTTCCGTATCTTTTAATGTACGTTCGAGCTTCCCGATTTTTTTTGAGTTTTTTTCTATTTCATTAGTAATGAAACGTTCTACATCCTGGCTCTTTTGCTTAACCCGATCTCTTTCTGCCTTTCCGAAGTAATAGCGGTCGAGCATCTCGCTCAATGAAGGAAATGTACGTTGATTCCCAGTCAGATGCTCTAGTGGAAGCATATAAAAAACTTCTTTATTTCCATCTTGTTTGATCATCGCAGTATAGTATTGCTCCGAGATTTCTTGGATAATCTTTAAAAAAGCTGATGGAAGGGTCGTGCTGTTGGCAAGTCCAGCCCGGTAAACGGCTTCCTTTGCAACTAATGGTGAAACTCCAGAAAAATGGGCAACAAGCTGTCGATCCAGCTTTCCTGCATTGAAGTCAATATTCTTCCTTATATCGTCCTCGGTAGCCTCGAAAGGATTCTTCTTTTCTTGTGCGGGCGGGGCCAAATATTCCTGGCCAGGCAATATCGCCCGATAACTGTTAACGGCATGTGAAACATGCTTAATGCTGTCCAAAATCATATTTCGTTCTTTATCGACTAAAACAATGTTGCTGTGACGCCCCATGATTTCGATGATTAACTGCTTTTGAGAGACATCACCAAGCTCATTGCGGCCCTTCACTTCAAAAATGATCATTCTATCAAGTCCATATTGATAAATATTTTCTATCGTATAGCCCTCGAGGTGCTTCCTAAGAAGCATACAGAACATGGGTGCCTCTTTGGGATTTTCATAACTCTCTTCGGTCATTTGCACCCTCGAATAACTTGGGTGGGCTGATAATAGGAGCTTATGGTTCTTACCTCCAGCACGAACAACCAGTATTACTTCATTTTTATAAGGCTGATGTACCTTATTGATTCGTCCACCTTTTAATAAAGAAGCGATTTCTTCCGTCATCGCTTTCGTGAATAATCCATCAAATGACATTCTATTTTTACTTCCTTTACATAAGATTTTCTAAGAACTCATTTTGGCTGCCCATTTTAGCTAATCCCAATTTTTTAGCGAACTGGGTGAAAAGCTGGAGTTGATAGTTCAGGTAAATTGAATGGCTGCTTTTTTTGGTTCCAGAGATTAAATACAAATTTGGGTCCATTCATCATGATTAGCGGTCGTTCATTCATTAAATTATCCGGATCGTTCTTCTTTCCGCAATTCTGTTTAATTATAGCATTATTTTGGACGAGTCTGAATAATCATGGAAGAAGAGCAGGTTGTTTTATGTATCGGTAAGCAGGCAGGTGTTGGATGAGTAAAGCAAAAAGCGCCTGTTGAGATGTATACAGGAGCCTATTTCATTCTATTCAAAGGGATGTGTGATACTTGATGGAGTTCAAGGAAATGAATAATCAAGAAATGGAGAAAGCGCTTCAAACAAACGTTACACACGGTTTGGACGATGATGAAGTAAAGGACAGGCTGCGAAAGCATGGCTTTAACGAATTGAAGGAAGGAGAAAAACAGTCAGCCATTCTTTTATTTTTCGCCCAATTCAAAGATTTCATGGTCATAGTTTTACTTGCCGCGACCTTAGTCTCCGGGATATTGGGTGAATATATCGATGCGATTGCCATCATGGCGATTGTTTTTTTGAATGGATTACTTGGGTTTTTTCAAGAACGGAAGGCCGAGAAATCCCTGGATGCCCTAAAGGAAATGGCTGCGCCGCAAGTTAACATACTTCGGGATGGCCAGTGGCTGAAAGTCCCATCGAGAGAAGTAGTAGTAGGGGATATCCTGAAGTTTTCGAGTGGTGACCGAATTGGTGCCGATTTACGGATCATCGACCAGTCAAGCCTTGAAATAGAAGAGTCTGCACTTACCGGCGAGTCACTCCCGGCCGTTAAATGTTCTGATCCATTGATGAATGAGGTTGAAGGTATCGGTGATCAGGAAAATATGGCGTTTATGGGAACGATGGTAACAAGAGGAAATGGGGTAGGAATCGTAATCGCTACAGGAATGAATACGGCGATGGGCAAGATTGCGGATCTCCTGCAGACTGCAGAAACAAAAGAAACACCTCTTCAACGGAGGTTGGAGCAGCTAGGCAAAATTTTGATCGTCACGGCTTTAATATTAACTGTAATCGTGGTCCTGACTGGCGTCATTCAAGGGCATGATCTTTATACGATGTTTTTGGCCGGGGTATCTTTGGCTGTTGCGGCGATTCCTGAAGGCTTGCCAGCCATTGTGACCGTAGCATTGTCTTTGGGCGTTCAGCGTATGATCAAACAAAAAGCGATTGTCCGCAAGCTTCCTGCCGTAGAAACGCTTGGCTGCGCAACGGTGATTTGCTCAGATAAGACAGGTACACTGACACAAAACAAAATGACGGTGACGAAGGTCTGGAGTGGAGGGAAAACTTGGGATGTCGGCGGTACTGGTTATAATCCTGTCGGAGAGTTTTCCTTAGAGGGAGTTTCAGTTGCCCCGAAAAACCATAATGCCTTGCTTCAAATAATTACATTCGGCATGCTCTGTAATAAAGCCGAGTTAAAGGATGATGGTAAACGATATATTTTGGACGGTGATCCGACAGAAGGGGCGATGTTGGTCACGGCAATGAAAGCGGGCTTGACGAGGGAACACTTGTCTAAGCGGTTTACGATAGTCAAGGAGTTTCCATTTGACTCGAGCCGCAAAATGATGAGTGTCATAGTGAAGGATGATAAAGATAATCATTTCGTCATCGTAAAAGGGGCCCCTGATGTATTGATCGCCCAGTCCGACACGATTCTTTGGGAAGGAAAGTCGGAAATATTGAATCAGAAGAGTAAGGAAAGGGTGCAACAGGACATGAATGAGCTTGCCTCTCAGGCACTTCGAATGATTGCTGTTGGTTATAAACCCCTTTCAAAAGGAACGATTTTGCTTCATGAAACCGAAGCTGAGCGCAATTTGACCTTCATGGGACTGCAAGGCATGATCGATCCCCCACGTCCGGAAGTGAAGCAGGCAGTTAAGGAATGCAGGGATGCCGGAATCAAAACTGTCATGATTACTGGCGACCATGTAATAACAGCAAAGGCAATAGCTAAAGAACTTGGTATTTTAAAAGGAAAAGACCGCGTACTAGAAGGACGGCAATTGGCCGACATGGAAGTAGGGGAACTTGAGGAAGTTGTTGAAAGTGTTTCGGTATTTGCCCGCGTTTCCCCGGAACATAAGTTGAAAATCGTAAAAGCCTTGCAAAATAAAGGACATGTCGTTGCAATGACAGGGGATGGTGTCAATGATGCCCCTGCGATAAAATCAGCGGATATTGGTATATCCATGGGTATCACGGGTACTGATGTCGCTAAGGAAGCTTCTTCCTTGATATTGGTTGACGACAATTTTGCCACAATTAAATCGGCCATCAAAGAAGGCAGGAATATTTACGAAAACATCAGGAAGTTCATCCGTTATCTGCTTGCTTCCAATGTTGGGGAGATTTTGGTCATGTTTTTTGCGATGCTATGTGCCTTGCCGTTACCTTTGATACCAATCCAGATCTTATTCGTGAACCTTGTTACCGACGGACTGCCTGCGATGGCATTGGGACTGGATTCCGCAGAAGAAGATGTAATGAAAAGAAATCCAAGAAATGCTAATGAAGGTGTTTTTGGAAGAGGGCTTGGCTGGAAGATCATCTCTCGTGGTTTTCTGATCGGGATTTCTACATTGATCGCATTTTATGTGGTATACCGTGCAAATCCGGATAATCTTGCTTATGCACAAACGATTGCGTTCGCTACCTTGGTCCTGGCTCAGCTAATACATGTATTCGATTGCCGAAGCGAACGTTCGATCTTCTCGAGAAATCCATTCGGTAACCTTTATCTAGTGGGGGCGGTACTGTCCTCCCTATTATTGATGGTAGCCGTCATGTATGTGCAGCCTCTACAAACAATCTTTCATACGGTACCGATTTCGGGAAGGGATTGGCTATTAGTTATAGGGATGGCATCCATTCCAACTTTTTTACTGGCTGGAACCTTTTTAGCAAGAAAAGCACAATGATATATGATATAATCTTTAAGGTGGTAGAGTCATGCTCTATTGCCTTTTTATTTTTTGTAGTATTTTATTTGTGAGCTTAAGTTTTCGTGCTGTAGCTAATATATAATGAAAGTTAAAGGCCAAATTACTACATTATGTTTGATAGGATGTGGAACCATGGTTACCAGTATGACGGGCTATGGAAGAGAAGAAGCGGAAAACGAACAGGTCAAGGTTTTTGCCGAAATTAAGACCGTGAACCATCGTTTTTGTGAATATACGATTCGGATGCCGCGCCAGCTTTTGGTTTTGGAAGAAAAGGTAAAGAAGAAGGCGAATCAATACATAAGAAGGGGACGGGTGGAAATCTTCATCACAGTGGAAGGTGAGAGCCTGGTTTCCAAAAAGGTGAAGATCGAATGGAATCTTGCGGATCAGTATGTGGGTTTGATGGATGAAGTCAAGCGAAAGTACAATCTGGAAAGTTCCATTGCATTACAGGATATGCTGCAACTTGAATCGATTTTCATAACGGAAGAAGTACCTGCGGTTCCTGCCGATTTGGAATCCCTGTTATTGAAGGCTGTCACGGGGGCATTGGAAAATCTGAAAAAAATGCGGAACCTGGAAGGTCAGGAACTGGCCTTGGACATGAAACGCCAGCTGAAAAAGTTCGGTGAGATTGTAGCAGGGGTCAAAATGCATGCACCTTCAGTCGTCGAGAAATATAAAGCCCGGTTGGAAATCAAACTGGCTGAGTTGACTGAAGGATTGATTGAAGATAGCCGCATTGTTACAGAAGCGGCCATTTTTGCTGATAAATGTGATATAAATGAAGAACTGACCAGACTCGATAGCCATGTACAGCAATTTTCAAGGACGCTTACCCATAGTGAACCAATTGGAAGGAAACTTGACTTCCTTGTCCAGGAAATGAACAGGGAAGTCAATACGATTGGATCAAAGGCAAATGATTCAGCCATTACCAAAGAAGTGGTGGAAATGAAAAGTCTTCTTGAAAAATTAAAGGAACAGGTTCAAAATATCGAGTAGTCGGTTTATGATGAACCTAACAAGGTGACAATAGATATGAATGGGGGACAAAAATGTCAATAAAGCTCATTAATATTGGTTTTGGGAATATCGTTTCCGCAAACCGGATCGTATCAATCGTGAGCCCGGAATCGGCTCCGATCAAAAGGATCATCCAAGACGCCCGGGACCGCGGATCCTTAATAGATGCTACATATGGTAGAAGAACCAGGGCCGTAATAATTACAGACAGCGACCATGTTATCTTATCTGCCGTTCAACCGGAAACGGTTGCCGCACGGCTCCAAGATAGAGATGACAGCGTAGAAGAGGGGTAACTGAAACAATATGAGAGAAAAAGGTTTATTAATCGTTTTGTCCGGTCCATCCGGTGTTGGTAAAGGAACTGTAAGGAAGGCAATTTTTTCACAGCCAGGAACGGCATTCGAATATTCAATTTCGATGACGACACGGCTGCCTCGCCATGGTGAAGTGGACGGAGTGGACTATTTCTTCAAAAAACGCGAGGAATTCGAAGCACTTATCGAAGAAGGAAAATTGCTGGAATATGCTGAGTTCGTCGGTAATTATTATGGAACACCCGTGGATTATGTCCGTGAAACAATCGATTCCGGAAAAGATGTATTTCTGGAAATAGAAGTTCAAGGAGCTAAACAGGTTCGGGAGAAATTCCCTGAAGGACTTTTCATTTTCCTTGCTCCTCCGAGTTTGACTGAACTCGAAAGCCGCATCGTTACTCGCGGAACCGAGACGGAGGAAGCGATAAAAGGACGTATGAAGGTGGCCAAGGAAGAAATAGAACTTATGGATCTGTATGATTATGTTGTTGAAAATGATCATGTGGATGCTGCATGTGCTAGAATTAATGCAATTGTAATTGCCGAGCATTGCCGTCGGGAAAGAGTTGCTGTTTTATATAAAAAAATGTTGGAGGCGGAATAAATTATGTTATATCCATCAATTGATTCTCTATTACTTAAAATCGATTCAAAATACTCACTTGTATCAGTGGCAGCCAAACGTGCCAGGGAAATGCAAATTAAAGATAACTGCCTCGTAACGAAACCGGTTTCCCATAAATCAGTAGGTCGTGCCCTTGAAGAAATTCATTCCGGTAAATTGACTTATGATAATTCTTACGAGGAAAACTAAGAGAACACATAGCTTGACCTATCGGGCCTGACACCCTAAAGCAAACAGGAGCGTTACATTTGGAAAGTGCTTCCTTCCTGCGGCCAAGGTGTCAGGCCTGTTTGTTTTGATTTTTTTAAAAGTAACCAAAGTCAGGATGAAATCCTGAAAGATATGGAATGCTGGGGGAATCCATATGATATTGCGCATTTCAAATGAAATTTCTTCGGTTTTCCGTCATAATTAGAAAAAAAGAATGTATAGTTGGGGGAAATTTGCATGCTTATCGATAAAAAAGTACTTCTTTGTGTCACCGGCGGGATTGCTGTATATAAGGCTGCTGCCCTGACAAGTAAATTAACTCAGGAAGGTGCGCATGTAAAAGTGATCATGAGTGAATCGGCACGTAAGTTCGTGACGCCGCTCACCTTTCAGGCACTTTCGAGAAATGATGTTTATACAGATACTTTTGATGAGAAGGATTCTTCAGTCATTGCCCACATCGACTTGGCTGATTGGGCTGATATCATCCTGTTGGCCCCAGCTACAGCCAATGTCATTGGCAAGGTGGCCAATGGAATCGCGGATGATATGATCACGACCACGCTACTGGCAACGGAAGCACCTGTTTGGGTTGCGCCGGCAATGAACGTGCACATGTACGCCCATCCAGCGGTTCAGAAAAATATGGAGACACTTCGGTCGTTTGGATATCAATTCATTGAACCGGGTGAAGGGTATTTGGCCTGCGGTTATGTAGGAAAAGGGCGATTGGAGGAACCGGAAACAATCGTGGAACATCTTAATCGATATTTCGGTGAACGCAAATCACAGAAACAGCCTCTTAAAGGAAAGAAATATTTGATAACGGCAGGACCGACTCGTGAAGCGATTGATCCGGTGCGTTACGTGACGAATCATTCCAGCGGAAAAATGGGCTATGCCCTAGCCGAAGAGGCAATTGAAATGGGTGCTGAAGTGACATTGATTACTGGCCCCGTGAACTTGAAGCCACCTTTCAAGGCTAGAGTAATACCAGTGGAATCGGCAGCGGATATGTATGATGCGGTATTCGATCAGTTCGATTCCAGTGACGTCGTAATCATGACGGCTGCAGTGGCAGACTATAAACCAAAGATTTATCATGCTCAAAAGATGAAAAAGCAGCCAGGGGAAAATGTGATTGAATTTGAACGGACAAAGGATATCCTTAAGGAACTCGGTGAAAATAAAACTCATCAGATCTTGGTAGGTTTTGCGGCTGAAACGAACAACGTCGAAGAATACGCTAGAGGAAAATTAGTCAAAAAGAACGCAGATATGATCGTTGCCAATAATGTTACCGTCGCAGGGGCAGGATTTGGAACGGATACGAACATCGTGACCATTTACGATAAAGATGGAAGTGCGATCGAACTTCCAAAAATGAGTAAAGCGGATATAGCTAAAAGCATTCTGGCAGAAGTATCCCGCATGCAAAAGGAATGATGTCTTATGGATATAGCATCCGTCATCGTGGATGTACCTGCTAAACAAACGGATCGAGAATTCGACTATCGCATACCTGAAAAGTGGAACCAAGTCATCAAGCCCGGAATGCGGGTCATCGTCCCATTCGGTCCAAGAATGGTGCAGGGATTCGTCACAGGCTTAAAAGCTAAAAGCGACTTTGCGAAATTACGCAATATAAAGGAACCAATGGATTTGGAGCCTATCCTTAATGATGAATTGCTGCAGCTTGGTGACTGGTTGACTAAAGAGGCGATGTGTTTTAAAATTTCAGCGCTGCAGGCCATGCTTCCGGCAGCGATGAAAGCAAAGTATGAAAAAGTTATTAAAGTCGTTGAAGATAAAAAGGAGCAGCTGCCTCTCTTCATTCAAAACCTTTTCGGAAAAAATGATTCAATATCCTGGAAAGACGTGATTGAAGGGGAGAACGCCTCCCTCTTCCAAAAGGAAATGCAAAATGGCAATCTTGAACTCGTATATAATGTGAAAAACCGACTAAATAAGAAGACGGTCCGTGTCATTAAATCTTTGCTTTCCCCTAAGGAACTGAAAGAAATGGCATCAGCCATGTCCAGCCATGCAAAAAAACAACAGGAACTCCTTCAATACTTTATTGAACATCAAGAACCCATTCCGTTAAAGGAATTGCTTGAATTGATAAACACATCGAGCGGTACCGTCAAATCCCTAGTGGCAAAAGGGGCTTTGGCGGAAATGGATCAAGAAATATACCGTGATCCGTATGAAAACCGTGTGTTCGAAAAATCCACACCCTTTACACTAACAGCTGAACAAACAGCTGCCTTGAAGCCCATCAACGAGAAAATACATCATGATGAACATGATGTCTTTCTTTTATATGGTGTAACAGGCAGCGGGAAGACGGAAGTGTATCTACAGGCAATTGCCTCTGTCATTGAAAAAGGGAAGGAAGCCATCATGCTTGTACCTGAAATCTCCTTAACGCCACAGACAGTGAAGCGGTTTAAGGAACGATTTGGTGAGCAGGTAGCTGTCATGCATAGCGGTTTATCCGTAGGTGAAAAATATGATGAATGGCGGAAAATTCATCGTAAGGAAGTTAAAGTGGTGGTGGGGGCGCGTTCAGCCGTGTTTGCTCCTTTTGAAAACCTGGGGCTGATCATCATTGATGAAGAACATGAATCCAGTTATAAGCAAGAAGAAACCCCAAGGTACCACGCCAGGGATGTTGCCGTTGAAAGAGCAAAATCATATAAGTGTCCGGTAATTCTTGGCAGCGCCACACCTACACTTGAATCTTTTGCGCGTGCCAAGAAAAACGTCTATAAATTATTGACCCTTAGCCAGAGGATGAATAAAAATGCGTTGCCAGCAGTGGATATTGTAGATATGAGGGAAGAACTAAGAACGGGAAATCGTTCCATGTTTTCGGAGCTGCTCTTTACCAAGCTGAAAGACCGGCTTGAGAAGGGAGAGCAAACAGTCCTGATGCTAAATAAAAGGGGACATTCTTCCTTTGTGATGTGCCGAAGCTGCGGATTGGTCATCAACTGCCCTAATTGTGACATTTCACTTACTTATCATCGCTTTAATGATATAATGAAATGCCATTATTGTGGGTTTGAAGAGGGAATGCCTTCCGTTTGCCCTGAATGTGAAAGTGAACATATAAGGTTCTTCGGTACAGGCACTCAAAAGGTTGAAGAAGAGCTAGCAAAAATCCTCCCAGAAGCACGGGTCATACGAATGGATGTTGACACGACGAGCAAGAAAGGTTCACATGAGCGGTTGCTGAATGCTTTTGGTGAAGGGAAGGCCGATATATTGTTAGGTACCCAAATGATAGCCAAGGGCCTTGATTTTCCTAATATCACTCTTGTTGGAGTCCTATCAGCTGATACGATGCTGCATCTGCCTGATTTCCGTTCTTCTGAAAAGACATTCCAGCTGCTGACACAGGTAAGCGGAAGGGCGGGACGTCATCAGCTTCCGGGAGAAGTGGTCATCCAAACCTATACGCCTGAGCATTACAGCATCGAGCTTTCTGCCTTACAGGATTTTGATGCTTTTTATGAACGGGAGATGAATCTAAGGAGGCAAAGTCATTACCCTCCCTATTATTATGTTGTCCTTATAACCGTTTCACATGAAGACTTAATGAAGACGGTCAGTGTTACTGAAAAAATCACCAATTATTTAGGCTCACGATTGAATCGGGATTCTATCGTACTAGGTCCGGTTGCTTCGCCCATTAGCCGAATCAACAATAGATATCGCTATCAATGTCTGATAAAATACAAACGAGAGCCGGACCTTAATCAGCATCTACGCACACTTTTGGAGCATTACCAAAAAGAAACCGCTCAAAATCATCTGCAGATTTCAATAGATTTAAATCCACAGATCATGATGTAATTGTTTAAGAGATGGATGATTACCGCGAGCTGTTACAGCTTGCGTTTTTATATAATGAAGTGTTGTTTTTCATATCTAGGAGGGTACCTTTAATTTTGGCTATTTTACCGATTGTCTTGTTTCCTGAAAAAATTTTAGAACAAAAATGCGATAAAGTAACAAGTTTTGATAAAAAGTTGGCAAAGCTGTTAAATAATATGTATGAAACGATGGTGGAGGCGGATGGCGTTGGACTTGCAGCACCTCAGGTTGGCGTGAAAAAGCAAGTGGCCGTCGTTGAAATAGAGGAAGGATCAGGTGCTATCGAACTGATTAATCCGGAAGTGCTGGAAGTGGAAGGCGAACAGACAGGTGTTGAAGGATGCTTGAGCTTCCCGAGTTTATATGGCGAAGTATCGCGTCCATACCGTGTCAAAGTCCGGGCACAAGACCGAAAAGGATCGTTTTTCGAGATAGAAGCGGAGGATTTCCTCGCGAGGGCCCTTCAGCACGAAATTGATCATCTGCAAGGAGTTTTATTTACAAGTAAGGTTTCCCGGTATATTTCGGAAGAAGAGTTAGAAAGGTTTGGGGAAGAATGACAAAAATTATATTTATGGGTACGCCGGACTTTTCAGTGCCGGTATTGAGAAGAATCATTGATGAAGGGTATGAAGTGATCGCTGTGGTCACACAGCCCGATCGTCCAGTAGGCCGCAAAAAGGTGCTGACGCCGCCGCCAGTTAAGGTCGAAGCCGAAAAGCAGGGGATTCCCGTTTATCAGCCCGAAAAAATCCGTGAAAAAGAAGAACTTGAAAAAATCATTGCATTGAATCCTGACTTAGTGGTGACGGCGGCTTTCGGTCAAATCCTTCCGAATGAATTGCTGGATGCCCCTAAGTACGGCTGTATTAATGTACATGCCTCCCTGCTTCCTGAACTGCGTGGAGGGGCGCCAATTCATTATTCCATTTTACAAGGGAAAGAAAAGACGGGAATAACCATCATGTATATGGCGGAAAAATTGGATGCCGGTGATATATTGACTCAGGCGGAAGTTATTATAGAGGAAGAAGACAATGTAGGTTCACTGCATGATAAATTAAGCAAGATAGGATCGGATTTACTTGCAGAGACGCTTCCGAAACTTATAAATCAGGAGTTACAGGCGATCAAGCAGGATGAGGCAAAAGCGTCTTTTGCGCCTAACATAAAACGGTCTGAGGAAAAAATCGACTGGTCGAAATCAGGGGAAGACATCTATAACCATGTACGTGGCCTGAATCCTTGGCCTGTTGCTTATACAACCTTAGACGGGGCCATTTTGAAAATTTGGCAGGTAAAGAAACTTGAAGATGGCAATCAGGCAGTGCCGGGCACGGTCATTGATGTACAAAGTGATGGTTTCATCGTTTCGACAGGCAATGAGACGGCAATACTAGTTACAGAACTGCAGCCTTCAGGGAAGAAAAAAATGCCGGCGAAAGATTATTTGCGCGGAGCCGGATCGTTCATTAAAGCAGGCATGAAGTTAGGAGAACAGAATGAAGCAAACTAAAAAGGGAGTACGTGAAATCGCTCTCGATATCTTGGAATCTGTAGAGAAAAACCAATCCTACAGTAACCTATTATTGAACAATTTGATTAAAAAGCACCAGTTATCCGCCGTGGACAGCGGACTGCTTACAGAAATAAGCTACGGTACCATACAGCGGAAGATGACTTTGGATTATTATTTGAACCCATATATTAAACAACCGAAAAAAACGCAAAGCTGGGTCATCAATTTACTTAGACTTTCCGTTTACCAAATGGTCTATTTAGATAAAGTGCCTGATCATGCAATCATTTTCGAGGCCGTCGAAATTTCCAAAAAGCGCGGGCATAAAGGTACATCTTCGATGGTAAATGGTGTACTTCGTAATATTCAAAGAAATGGTGTTCCTTCTTTAGGTGATATTAAAGATGATCTGGAACGGCTTTCCATAGAAGTAAGTCACCCAATTTGGTTGGTCAAGCGTTGGGTAGAGCAATTTGGTTTTGAAAAAACCAAGGAAATGTGTGAAATAAACTTAACTGCGCCTTTACAGACGGGACGGGTTAATTTAAAGAAGATTTCACGCCGTGAACTGATCAGCATATTAACGGAAGAAGGATATGATGTTGAAGCAAGTGAAGTCGTTCCCGAAGCAATCGTCAGCTATAAAGGGAATCTTGCTCATTCAGAAAGCTACAAATTAGGGTATTTATCGATTCAGGACGAGAGTTCAATGCTTGTAGCCCATGCATTAGGTGCGAATGAAAATGATGCTGTACTCGATTGCTGTGCTGCACCTGGAGGGAAAACGACACATATCGCAGAAGGCTTGACCACTGGACAAGTATATGCGCTCGACCTTCATGAGCATAAGGTCAAGCTCATTAAAGAGCAGGCTGAGCGCCTAAAACTTAGAAACAATATTAAGACAATGGCCCTTGATAGCAGGAAAGTGCAAGAACACTTTAATAAGGAAGGGTTTGACAGGGTGCTGATCGATGCACCATGTTCCGGATTGGGAGTCATGCGCCGGAAGCCTGATGTAAAGTACACTAAAACAAAAGATGATATAATGAAACTCTCAAGTATACAAAAACAATTATTGGAATCGGCTGCCCCGCTTGTCAAACAAGGCGGACGGTTAGTATATAGTACCTGTACGGTGGATAAAGAAGAAAATGACAAAGTCGCTGCAGCATTTTTGGAAAGCCATCCGGATTTTGAAAGCGATGCAACCTTGTCCACAAGAATGCCTGAAAGCGTTCAGCCATTTATCGAGGGTCATACGCTGCAAGTTTTTCCGCAATATTTTAGCAGTGACGGATTCTTTATTGCGAGTTTTAGAAAGAAGGTGCTGTAATGGCAGAAATCACTAAATCATCTAGAGTAAGAAAAGACACGACACCAGAAAAACCATCGATCTACTCATTAGAGCTTCACCAAATTAAAGAATGGCTTATTCAAAATGGAGAGAAGGCATTCCGGGCCGAACAAGTATATGACTGGCTTTATAAAAAGCGTGTCTCCAGTTTTGAAGATATGTCCAACCTTTCGAAAACATTACGGGATAAGCTGGAATCACAATTCACCTTCACGACATTGAAGACTTTGATTCAGCAAACGTCCAATGACGGAACGATGAAGTTTTTATTTGAACTCCATGATGGATATTCGATTGAAACGGTGCTGATGCGCCATGAATACGGAAACTCCATTTGCGTGACAACGCAGGTAGGATGTAGAATTGGCTGTACATTCTGTGCATCGACATTAGGCGGTTTAAAGCGTAATCTTGAATCAGGGGAAATTGTTGCCCAGGTCGTTAAAGTTCAGCAAGCACTTGACGAATCGGAAGAACGTGTTAGTTCTGTCGTTATCATGGGAATCGGTGAACCGTTTGATAACTACGATAATATGATGTCATTCTTGAAGAATATAAACCATGAAAAGGGCTTGAACATCGGGGCGCGTCATATTACCGTTTCCACAAGTGGAATCATTCCTAAAATCTATAAGTTTGCCGAAGAAAGCATGCAAATAAATTTTGCTGTTTCCCTTCATGCACCGAATACGGAATTGAGAAGTAAATTGATGCCGATCAATAAGGCCTACAAACTTCCAGACTTGATTGAAGCCATCAAATACTATACAGAAAAAACAGGTCGCCGTGTAAGTTTTGAATATGGTCTATTCGGTGGCGAAAATGATACAGTGGAGCACGCAGAAGAATTAGCAAGTTTAATAAAAGGGATAAAATGCCATGTTAACTTAATACCGGTTAACTATGTACCTGAACGCAACTATGTACGTACACCTCGGGACCAAATTTTTGAGTTTGAAAAAACATTGAAGAAGCGCGGCATTAATGTAACGATCCGAAGGGAACAAGGCAGTGATATTGACGCAGCCTGCGGCCAGCTTCGGGCCAAGGAGCGCAAAGAAGAGACGAGGTGACCCTATGAGGGCAATATTTAAGACAGACCGTGGAAAAGTCCGCCAGCATAATGAAGATAATGGCGGAATCTTTAAAAACTCGGAAGGCGTTCGCCTTGCCATCGTTGCAGATGGCATGGGCGGCCACCGTGCCGGGGATGTAGCCAGTGCAATGACGATAGACCTTCTTAAAAAGGGCTGGGAAGCATCTACAGGTATCGAAACGGCAAATGAGGCCGAGGATTGGCTGAAGCAGCAAATCGTCTTGGTCAATCAGTTGCTTTTTGAACATGCTGAATCGAATACGGAATGTAAGGGCATGGGGACCACCATTGTTGCAGCCATTTGCACCGACAAGTTTGCTACCATTGCCAACATCGGGGACAGCCGATGTTATTTGTATAATGAGAGCGGTTTTAAGCAGGTCACGGAAGATCATTCACTTGTTAATGAATTGGTCCGTTCCGGGCAGATTTCAAAGGAAGATGCCGAAAACCACCCACGGAAAAATGTTTTATTACGAGCCCTGGGGACAGAAATGCAAGTGGAAATGGACATTATGACTGTCATATTCGAAGAAAATGATTTACTATTGCTTTGTTCGGATGGATTGACGAATAAAGTGAGTGAACATGAACTGGAAGAAACCATAACCAATGGACAGTCACTTGAAGAAAAGGCGAATTCATTAATAGATAAGGCCAATCACTACGGTGGGGAAGATAATATCACCCTTGTGCTTGTTCAATTTACTGAAGAAAGTGAAAGCAGGTGAATTGAATGTTGATTGGTAGAAGAATCAACGGCCGTTATAAACTGATCGAGATGGTCGGCGGCGGCGGTATGGCGAATGTTTACCTTGCAAGGGATATGATCTTGGATAGGGACGTTGCATTGAAAATCCTTCGCATGGACTTTAATAATGACGAAGAGTTCATCAAGCGCTTCAATCGGGAAGCCCAATCGGCAACCAGTTTGGCCCATCCCAATATCGTAAGTATTTATGATGTTGGTGAAGAAGATTCAATCTATTATATTGTAATGGAATACGTGGACGGTTTTACTCTAAAGCAATACATACAAAAATATTATCCAATTCCAGTTGATGAAGCCTTGGATATCATGAAGCAAATCACGGCAGCGATTTCCCATGCCCATCATAATGGGATCATCCATCGTGACATCAAGCCACAGAACATTTTGATAGATAAAGAAGGAACCGTCAAGATTACGGACTTCGGCATTGCATTGGCCCTAAGTGCAACAAACATAACGCAGACCAACGCAGTCTTGGGCTCGGTTCATTACTTATCTCCGGAACAGGCCAGAGGCGGTATGGCCAATAAGAAATCGGACATTTATTCACTGGGCATCGTCATGTTTGAATTGTTAACGGGGAGATTGCCTTTTTCGGGTGAATCAGCCGTTTCGATAGCGCTTAAACATTTACAATCGGAAACTCCTTCGCCAAAACGCTGGAACTCTGAAATACCTCAGAGTGTGGAAAATATTATCCTGAAAGCGACAGCCAAAGATTCATATTACCGCTATGATAGCGTGGACTCAATGGAAGATGACATGCGGACTTCGCTTAATCCTGAGCGTTCAAATGAACTGCCTTTTGCCATTCCTGAAGATCATGATGCAACAAAAGCCATCCCCGTCATAACGGATGATCAGATTTCAAGCGTGGATGAGACAATCATAAGGGGTCCGGAAAAAAATACATTGGTCTATGCGGACGATGAAGAAAGTGAACCAGAAGCAGAGAGTAAATCGAAAAAGAAACCGAAAAAACAAAAGAAACAGAAAAAACAAAAAATCAAGTCGGAACATAAAGGTAAAAAACGAAAGAACATGCCTGCGATCTTGGTGACCACCTTTTTAGTTCTCGCCCTGCTTGCTGTTTTATCTGTCACTGTTTTACCTCCCCTCCTTGTTTCGAAGGAAGTGACGATCCCGGACCTTAAAGGGGAAGAATTGGATGATGCCATTACTGAATTGCTTGAAATGGATTTGGAAATTGGGGACACGATCGAGATTGAAGATGAAGAGGTCGAAGCTGGTCTTGTGATCAAAACCAACCCTAAGGAAGGTAAGAAGGTCAAGGAAGGTGCAGTGATCAATATTTATCAAAGCATTGGCAAAGAGACGATTTCATTGTCCAGTTATGAAGGTCGAGACTACTCTGATGTTAAATCCCTTCTTGAAAAAATGGGATTCAAAAACATAAGCGTGACCGAAAAATATGATGACAGTGCTGCCGGCACGATCATAGATCAATCGCCCTCGGGTGCCACTGAGGTCGTACCATCCGAAACGGAGCTTGAGCTAACGGTCAGTAAAGGGGCAGATCTGCTGAGCTTGAAGAACTTAACTGGGTTCAATCAAGCTGGCCTTGATGATTATTCCAATGAAAGTGGAATAAAGATCGATGTCGAAGAAGAAATCTATGATGATACAGTAGCAGAGGGGCTTGTCATTTCCCAGTCACCCGAACCTGCTACGAAGGTGGAAAAGGGCAGTACTGTGAAAGTGGTCATTTCAAAAGGGAAAGAAGAGATTCCTCCCAAGAGTGTAACGGAGGAAATCAAAATCGAGTATGATCCGGTTGAGCCAGGCAAAACGCAAAAAATACAAATTTTCATCGAGGATATCGACAATAGCATGACGGAGCCTCAAGAAACATTCTTTATCTTGGATGATGCCAAAAGAACGATCGAATTAATGGTTTCCCCGGATAAGAAAGCAGGATATAAAGTCATGCGGGACAATCAGGTCATCATTGACGAATCCGTCTCATATCCAGAATAAATTTAATAATTAGGAGTGTGGTTATGCCCGAAGGAAAAATTATCAAAGCATTAAGTGGATTTTATTATGTCCTTGATGATGAAGAGGTCTATCAATGTCGCGGACGAGGCGTGTTTAGGAAAAATAAGGTAACGCCGCTTGTGGGTGATTATGTGGTTTTTGAAGCGGAAAATAAAACGGACGGGACCGTGACCGAAATAAAACCGCGAAAGAATGAATTGATTCGTCCGCAAATCTCGAATGTAGACCAGGCTATCCTTGTCTTTTCAGCAGTAGAGCCTGATTTCAGTCCGGCATTACTTGATCGATTCCTCGTACTGATCGAAGATAACGAAATCGAACCCATTATCGTCGTGACGAAACTCGACTTGGTTACGGCTGAAAACCAAAAGAAATTGTCTCAGTATATCAAGGACTATCAGAAACTTGGCTATACTGTACTGGAAACATCTTCAGTTACTGCTGGAGGAATTGAAGGACTAGTGCCGTATTTAGAAGGAAAAACCAGTGTATTTGCCGGTCAGTCCGGCGTTGGAAAATCGTCTTTACTGAATGCAATCAATCCTGACTTGGCTTTAAAGACGGATGACATTTCATCACATCTGGGACGTGGGAAGCATACCACCCGCCACGTTGAATTGATTCATATTGGCTCTGGACTTGTCGCAGATACTCCAGGGTTCAGTTCACTTGAATTCATGGAAATGGAAGCTGAACGGTTATCTTATTGCTTCCCGGAAATGCATAAGTATGGGGAAGACTGTAAATTCCGTGCCTGCCTGCACGATAAAGAACCGAAGTGTGCAGTGAAGGAAGCGGTTGACGCCGGGGAAATTCCACGTTATCGATATGAGCATTATATGCAATTCTTAGAAGAAATCAGAGATAGAAAGCCGAGGTATTAAAATGGTTAAAATCGCACCATCCATTTTATCAGCTGACTTTGCAAAATTGGGAGAAGAAATTCTTGATGTGGAAAGGGGCGGAGCGGATTTAATCCATGTGGATGTCATGGATGGGCATTTCGTGCCGAATATAACGATAGGCTCACTAATTGTTGATGCTATCCGCCCGGTGACAAAACTTCCGCTTGATGTTCATTTAATGATCGAACAACCTGATCGTTATATCGAGGCTTTTGCGAAAGCGGGAGCCGATTATATAACTGTACATGTAGAGGCATGCACTCATTTGCATCGGACGATACAATTGATTAAATCTTTTGGTGTAAAGGCAGGCGTGGTGCTTAATCCAGCCACTCCGGCTTCCTTGATCCAACCTATAATCGAAGATATTGACATGGTATTGTTGATGACGGTCAATCCGGGTTTTGGCGGGCAAAAGTTCATTAAATCCGTTCTGCCGAAAATTGCCGAAGTGAAGGCGATGGCAGAAATGTATAATCAAAACCTCGAAATAGAGATTGATGGTGGAGTGAATGAAGAAACGGCTAAACTATGTATTGAACAAGGGGCGACAGTCCTGGTGGCCGGCTCGGCAATATATAATCAAGAAGATCGACACGCAGCGATTCAAAAGATTCGGGGAAAGTGATATAAGCCGACACTATCATATTCGTATGATGGTGGTCGGCTTTTTTTATCAATTAAACAAAGGCACCTTGGATAAGATTAGATATAGAAAAGGATGATTTCAATGATTATTAGTATAATGGCTGGAGGTCCGGAATGCTTTTGGCCGGATCTGGAATGGTATGTGGAGAAGACTGATCTTTGGGTCGGGGTTGATAGGGGAGTATGGTCCTTGCTTGAAAAAGGTATCGAACCTAAGTACGGTTTTGGGGATTTTGATTCAGTTTCGGAAGGCGAATACAAGAAGATTGAGCAAAGGCTGGAACAAATCAATCTATATTCTTCGGAAAAGGATGAAACGGATTTAGAGATTGCATTTAAATGGGCAATAGGGCAAAAGCCAAGTGAAATTCATATCCTGGGCGCTACAGGGGGAAGAATGGACCATTTTCTTGGAAATATCCAGCTGCTCCAAAAAGAAAGTGTCCTCCCTTATCATGGCGATATAGAAATATACATAGTCGATCGGCAAAATATATTCACAGTAAAGACAGCAGGTTCATATGATGTCACTGCTTTGAAAGATAAGAAATACTTGTCATTGCTTCCTGTAACGGCGGAAGTCACCGGCATTACACTTTCGGGTTTCAAATACCCACTGAATGATGCAAGCGTGGAAATAGGTTCGACGCTTTGCATCAGCAATGAACTAATTTCCGATTCTGGGAATGTTTCATTTGAGAAAGGCATATTAATGGTGATAAGAAGCAGTGATTAAAATTCATGCTTAGAGCAGATTCGGATATAATTACGATCATCCTATATCCGCTTAAAAGCTTATGTTGTAATAGAAAAATTCCACTTCATCTTTAATTGTGGGATGCAAAGAGGAGGGGCATGATGAAATTTTATACGATTAAATTGCCAAAAGTTCTGGGCAGTTTGGTAAGGGCTATGCTCGGAGCGTTTAAAAAAGGCTGATACTTATCTCCATGACACCTCTCAAATTCAGGGAGGTGTTATTTTTCGGTAAAAAGAGAAAGCCATCCATTAATGGGTGAAGGCTTTCTTCCTTGATGCAGACCAGCCTTGTTCAACGAATTGAAACCATCCCCATTAATACTGGCCATTACAAGTAAAAAGGCATCCTAAGAGGATGCCGTAACATTATACGCGTTCTACTTTGCCCGATTTAAGAGCTCTTGCAGAAACGTATACACGTTTAGGTTTACCGTCAACTAAAATACGTACTTTTTGAAGGTTAGCGCCCCATGTACGCTTGCTAGCGTTCATTGCGTGAGAGCGGCTGTTACCAGAACGAGTTCTTCTTCCAGTGATTACACATTTACGTGCCATGTTAAATTCCCTCCTAACTACAACAAGCTTAAGTTTTTCGCAGTCGTCTTAAGTCTTTGTAAAATACTTTAATAATTTATCATACCTACCGTTAGAATGCAATACTTCAGTTAATTACTTTCAAGAAAAAAACCTTGACATACATACTTCAAAATTGAATTATATACAGTACCGTATGACATTTACTTTTAAAACCATAGACATTATAGTAAAATGTCTTTAGTTGATTTGATTTTTTGGGAGGGAAAAGAAAATGTCTATCGAATTACAAACGAAGTATGGACAAATTGACATCTCTAATGATGTTATCGCTACTGTAGCAGGCGGAGCAGCCGTGGATTGCTACGGAATTATAGGAATGGCTTCCAAAAAACAATTTAAAGACGGCATTGCCGAAATTTTAAGAAAAGAAAACTTTACTAAGGGTGTAATAGTCCGTCAAGAAGAAGAAGAAGTTCATATCGATATGTATATTATCGTAAGTTATGGAACGAAAATCTCGGAAGTTGCACATAATGTGCAATCAAAGGTAAAGTATACTCTGGACAAAACTGTAGGATTAGCTGTTGATTCCGTCAACATTTTTGTGCAGGGAGTTCGTGTGACGAACCCTTAAATATAGGAGGAAAGTTTTGTGTCAATTACAAGTTTAAACGGAAAGCGCTTTGCAAAAATGATCATTCAAGGTGCCAACCATTTAGCGGCTAATGCCCAAATGGTTGATGCGTTGAATGTTTTCCCTGTTCCAGATGGAGATACAGGAACGAATATGAATTTATCGATGACTTCGGGAGCGAAGGAAGTGCAAAATAACGTCCAAGAACACATCGGGAAAGTGGGTACGTCCCTTTCAAGAGGACTGCTAATGGGCGCACGCGGCAATTCAGGAGTAATCCTTTCGCAACTGTTCCGCGGTTTTGCTAAAGCGATTGAACATAAATCGGAAATCAATAGTGAAGAATTTGCCCAAGCTTTTGAAGCAGGGGTTCAGACAGCTTATAAAGCTGTAATGAAACCTGTTGAAGGAACCATTTTAACGGTTGCAAAAGATGCGGCCAAGCAAGCGGTTTCATCAGCAGCAAGGCACCAAGACCTTATTCAAGTAATGGAAGAAATCGTTAGTGAGGCCAATGCCTCATTAAAACGCACACCGGATCTTCTTCCAGTCTTAAAAGAAGTGGGAGTCGTTGATAGCGGTGGGCAAGGGTTGGTGTTCGTTTATGAAGGTTTTCTTGCTGAGCTGAAAGGTGAAGCCCTTCCAGTTCGATCTTCAAATGGTCCAAGCATGGACGACATGATCAGTGCCGAACATCACATGAATGTACAAGGGCATATGAATACGGAAGATATCGTGTATGGCTACTGTACGGAATTCATGGTCCGATTGGAAAGTGAAAAACTTGCCAATCAACCATTTGATGAAGAAAAATTCAGAAATGATTTAAGTGAATACGGGGATTCATTATTAGTCATCTCAGATGATGAAGTCGTCAAAGTACATATTCACTCGGAACAACCTGGCACGTGCCTGAATTATGGACAGCAATATGGTAGTTTAATAAAAATGAAAATCGATAATATGCGTGAACAGCATACTGCGATTGTCGGTGAGACGAATACACCGCTTCAAACTAAACCGTCCACCAAAGAGAAGTACGCTGTAGTGTCAGTGGCGATGGGTGCTGGCATCAGCGAATTATTCAAAAGCATCGGCGCTAAGTCCATCATCGAAGGCGGCCAAACGATGAATCCTAGCACGGAAGATATCGTTAAAGCTGTCGAAGAGGCATATGCAGATCATGTGATCATCTTGCCTAATAATAAAAATATCATCATGGCGGCCAATCAGGCTGCAGATGTGCTTGGGGATCATGTGACTGTCATTCCAACGAAAACAGTACCACAGGGAATGGCTGCATTGTTGGCATTCAACCCTTCACTTGATGCTGAAGAGAATAAAAAAGCGATGATCGAAGCCCTTTCGCATGTGAAAACGGGCCAGATTACTTATGCTGTCCGGGATACAAACATTGACGGTCTAGCAATCGAGACCGGGGACTTCATGGGAATTGCTGAAGGCACCATCAAAGTGAAGGATAAAGACATGACTCAGGCGGCAAAAGGTCTTCTCTCCGATATGATTGACGAAGATTCGGAAATCCTTACCATTTTATATGGGGAAGATGCCACTGCTGAAGATGTCGAAAATCTTGTTGCGTTTTGTAATGAGAATTTCGAAGACGTTGAAGTTGAAGTCCATAATGGGAAACAACCTTTATATTCTTTTATTTTTTCAATTGAATAAGTAGAGGATCATGAAGATAAGTGAGACTTATTCGTCATAATTTTTGAAGGATCCTGAAAAAAATAAAAGGCAATAAACTGCATATGTCATTAGGCTATGCAGTTTTATTTTTTTGAAAAGAAGGATTACGGACAGCGTGATTGTAATTACAATATATCAGGCTTTATTATTTAACTACTCCCAGTGTACAGAAGGAGGAGCAAATCATGAAATTTAGAAGTGTATTCGATATAATTGGTCCTGTTATGATCGGCCCCTCTAGTTCCCATACAGCAGGAGCAGCAAGGATCGGTAGGGTTGCCAGGAATTTATTCGACCGGGAACCAAAATGGGCACATATTTCTTTTTACGGATCGTTTGCCAAAACCTATAAAGGCCATGGAACGGATGTAGCCATTGTAGGAGGCTTACTTGATTTTGATACATTTGATGAGAGAATCAAAGAATCGCTGGAACTAGCCCGCAAAAAGAAAATGAAAATTACTTTTCGGGAAGAAGAAGCAGTGCCGGAACATCCCAATACTGCAAAAATAACAGTTGGTGATGATGATGGTGAACTGGAACTTGTCGGAATATCGATTGGCGGGGGAAAGATCGAAATCGTCGAACTGAATGGGTTTAAATTGAGGCTCTCCGGGCACAACCCTGCCATACTCGTCGTTCATGATGATCGATTTGGTGCCATTGCCAATGTTTCAAACATATTAGCCAAGCATCAAATCAATATTGGCCAGATGGAAGTCTCCCGAAAAGAGAAAGGGAAGATGGCCTTGATGACGATTGAAGTGGACCATAACCTAGAGGATCACGTCATCGCTGAAATTACGGCACTCCCCAACATCACTCAAGTAGCAAGGATTGTGGATTGACAGGGCAATCGTTTCCACTTAGGAAGGAGAATGAATCATGTTTCGAAATGTAGCGGAATTAGTAGAATTAGCTGAATCAAAGCAGAAAAGAATTTCAACGCTGATGATAGAGCAGGAAATGGAAGTAACGGGAAAAAGCCATGAAGAAATCATCCGCCAGATGGGTGTCAACCTGGATGTAATGGAACAGGCAGTTGAAAAAGGACTTCAAGGTGTACGGTCCGTTTCCGGCCTGACGGGAGGGGATGCAGTTCTTCTTCAGAATTACATTAAATCCGGAAATTCCTTATCCGGTGAACTGCTGTTGGATGCGGTAAGCAAAGCCGTGGCAACAAACGAAGTGAACGCAGCCATGGGAACGATTTGTGCGACACCGACTGCCGGATCTGCTGGTGTTGTGCCTGGAACACTTTTTGCTTTGCAAAATAAATTAAAACCGACTCGGGAACAAAAAATTGAGTTCCTATTTACAGCAGGGGCTTTTGGTTTTGTTGTTGCGAATAATGCTTCGATCTCTGGAGCCGCAGGGGGCTGTCAGGCGGAGGTCGGTTCTGCCTCGGGCATGGCAGCTGCAGCCATCGTTGAAATGGCAGGTGGGACACCGGCACAAAGTGCAGAAGCGATGGCGATCACATTAAAGAACATGCTTGGTCTTGTATGTGACCCTGTTGCTGGGCTTGTGGAAGTGCCTTGTGTGAAGCGGAATGCCATGGGTGCAGCCAATGCAATGGTTGCCGCAGATATGGCGTTAGCGGGGATCACAAGCCGGATACCGTGTGATGAAGTGATTGATGCGATGTATAAAATCGGGCAAACGATGCCATCGGCACTTAGGGAAACTGCACAAGGAGGTTTAGCGGCTACACCGACTGGGCGGGAGTTGGAAGCGAAAATCTTTGGCTTGCCGCTGAATAAGAAGTGAAAGCAACTATACAGGAACCCATAACAGCAGTAAAAGGAATTGGGGCCGAAACGGCGGCAGCGTTGGGGGAAATGGGGATCCATACCGTCGCGGATCTCCTTGAGCATCTCCCATATCGCTATGAAGATTACCGGTTGAGGGATTTGGAAACGGTCGAGCACGATGAGCGGGTTACCGTGGAAGGCAAAGTTCATACGGTGCCCACTTTAGGATACTTCGGAAAGAAAAAATCCAGGCTTACGATTAAAGTATTGACTGGGAGATATTTAATAAATGTCATTTTTTTTAACCAGCCATACCTGAAGCAAAAGCTCGCGATAGGTGAAACCGTAACAGTTACAGGGAAGTGGGATCGTCATCGCCAAACCATTACAGGGTCGGAATGCCACGTTGGTGATCGTAGCCGGGAGAAAGAGTTCGAACCGGTGTACTCAGTGAAAGGCAGCATTACGGTCAAGGGTCTCCGCCGCTTTATCTCCAATGCATTTTCTGAATATGGGGCAATGATAGAAGAGAATCTGCCCCCGCAATTATTGACGGCATACAAACTGATGCCTCGTAACGATGCTCTTCATACAATGCATTTCCCTCTATCGGCCAATGAGGTGAAAAAGGCTCGACGCCGTTTTGTGTATGAAGAGTTTTTATTGTTTCAACTTAAAATGCAGGCACTTCGTAAAGTGCAGAGGGAGCAGTCAAAAGGGATAGGACAGGAGTTTGACATGGAGCAGCTGGAAGCGTTCATTGGAACTCTCCCTTTTCCTTTGACGAACGCTCAAAATAGGGTCGTCGAGGAAATAATGAATGACATGAAATCTCCTTACCGGATGAATCGTCTACTTCAAGGGGATGTCGGGTCTGGAAAAACGGTGGTTGCCGCCATATGCCTGAAGGCGACGATTACAGCAGGTTTCCAAGGTGCACTTATGGTCCCGACGGAAATCTTGGCTGAGCAGCATTCACAATCCCTGAAGGCAATGTTGGAACCGAGTGGAGTAAAGGTCGCATTGTTGACAAGTTCGGTAAAAGGCAAAAAACGCAAGGAACTATTGCAAATGTTGGAATCCGGTGAGTTAGATCTTTTGATAGGAACTCATGCATTGATACAGGATGAAGTGAATTTTCGGAATCTAGGTCTTGTCATAACGGATGAACAACATCGTTTCGGAGTGGAACAGCGCCGCATCCTTCGTGAAAAAGGTACGAATCCAGATGTCCTTTTCATGACGGCTACACCGATTCCGCGAACGCTTGCAATTACTGTGTTTGGGGAAATGGACGTCTCCACGATCGATGAAATGCCTGCCGGGCGAAAAGCGATAGAAACCTATTGGGCGAAACACCAAATGCTTGATCGGATCTTAACCTTTGTCGAAAAGGAACTAAAGAAAGGGAGACAGGCTTACGTCATCTGTCCCTTGATTGAGGAGTCGGAGAAACTCGATTCATTACAGAATGTTCTCGATGTTCATGCAATGCTGACACAATACTTTGCAAACAGGTACAAAGTGGGTCTTATGCATGGAAGGCTGCCCGCGGATGAAAAAGATGAAGTGATGCAGCAGTTTAGTGCCAATGAAGCACAAATCCTTGTTTCTACGACGGTTGTCGAAGTTGGGGTGAATGTTCCAAATGCAACGGTAATGGTCATTTATGATGCGGAACGGTTTGGGCTTTCACAGTTGCATCAGTTACGCGGAAGAGTTGGACGGGGGAGTGATCAGTCCTTTTGCATACTGCTGGCTGATCCGAAAACGGAAGTCGGCAAAGAACGGATGAAAATAATGACCGAGACAAACGATGGTTTTGCCCTTTCCGAAAAAGATTTGGAACTTCGTGGCCCCGGGGACTTCTTCGGTAAAAAACAAAGCGGCCTTCCCGAGTTCAAGGTAGCCGACATGGTCCATGATTATAGGACCCTGGAAGTGGCAAGGACGGATGCAGCAAAATTGATTGCCTCCCAAAGCTTTTGGCATTCCCCGGAATATACTCCGCTTCGGAACTATTTAGAGGGGACGGGCGTATTCACGGGAGAAAAGCTGGACTGAACTGAATGAAAAACCAATAGCAGATTGTGAGATTTTACGCAATATCTTGCAATCTGTTTTTAAAATATATATACTACTATTAGTACCTAGTCATAATACTACGGATGGTGACCTTCAAATGCGAAGAAATAAGAAGGAACGCCAGCAATTATTAATCGAAACGATTAAACAGAATCCTTTTGTAACGGATGAGGAGCTGGCTGAAAAATATTCGGTGAGCGTCCAGACCATTAGGCTTGACCGTCTTGAATTATCGATACCGGAACTGCGTGAGCGTATTAAAAGCGTGGCCGAGAAAAAATTCAGTGACGAAATCAGGGCATTGCCTTTGGATGAGATCATCGGGGAAGTAATTGACCTTAATTTAGATGATAATGCAATTTCGATTTTGGATATAAATAAAGAGCATGTCTTTAAGCGGAATGGTATTGCAAGGGGACATCACCTTTTTGCCCAAGCGAATTCATTGGCTGTTGCAGTCATAAATGATGAACTGGCATTAACTGCAAAAGCATCCATTTTATTTACTCGTTCTGTAAAGGAAAATGAAAGAGTGGTAGCTAAAGCGAGGGTTAAAAGCGTGGACCACACCAACGATCGTTCCGTGGTGGAAGTCAGAAGCTACGTGGGTAATGAACTGGTTTTTAAAGGCGAGTTCGAAATGTATCGCTCTTAACTTTCTAGTAAAGGATGAAAGAAAATGAAGATTACGATAGATGCCATGGGTGGCGATAATGCTCCCGAGGCACAGGTTTTGGGAGCGATGAAAGCTGTCGAGAATTTTTCCGATGTGGAAATCACCTTGATAGGCAATCAAGCTGAAATTAACCAATACTTAGCGAAACATGACCGTATAAGGGTTATACATACTGATGAAAAAATATTGAGTACCGATGAACCGGTTCGTGCGGTCCGGCGCAAGAAAAGCGCCTCGATGGTGTTGGCTGCACAGCAAGTGGCTGACGGAGAAGCCGATGCATGTATTTCTTCAGGCAATACAGGGGCGCTAATGGCTGCGGGCTTGTTTGTGGTCGGAAGGATAGAAGGAATTGAACGTCCGGCATTGGCTCCCACCCTTCCGACAATCGATGGTAAAGGTTTTGTGCTACTGGATGTAGGTGCGAACTCCGATGCGAAACCGGAGCATCTCCTTCAATTCGCCATAATGGGGTCTGTTTATGCACAAAAAGTGCGGGGAATCGAAAAGCCCCGTGTCGGATTACTTAATATTGGCACAGAAGAAAAAAAAGGGAATGAACTGACAAAGCATGCCTTTACATTACTGCAGCAATCATCGGAGATATCCTTTATAGGTAACGTAGAGGCAAGGGACCTCCTGAACGGGCCGGCAGATGTTGTCGTAACGGACGGCTTCACGGGAAATATGGTATTAAAGACGCTTGAAGGTACTGCTATGGGCGTATTCAAAATGGTGAAAACGGCTTTGATGAGCAATCTCAAGAGTAAGTTGGCCGCAGCAATGGTAAAGCCTGAACTAAAAGGCATAAAAAATAAAATGGATTACTCGGAGTATGGCGGTGCCGGCCTATTCGGTTTGAAGGCCCCTGTCATTAAGGCTCATGGTTCTTCAGATGCGAATGCGGTCTATAATGCAATACGCCAGACTCGCGATATGGTTGGAAATGACGTCATATCGACAATTGCGGAGACGATAGAAAAACAATAATAAATCATAGAGGCAGGGGAGTAACAGATGGGTAAAATTGCTTTTGTCTTTCCAGGACAAGGTTCACAAACAATAGGAATGGGGCATGGCTTATTTCAGGAAAACGAGCGTGCTCAGCAAATTTTTCGAACAGCTGATGAAAAACTTGATTTTCCACTTTCCGAATTGATCTTTAATGGCACACAACAAGAATTAACGGTGACTTATAATGCACAGCCTGCTTTATTGACCACGAGTTATGCTTTTGTCAAGGAGTTGGAAGAAGCGGGGATCAAACCCGATTATACAGCCGGGCACAGTTTAGGTGAATATACGGCATTAGTGGCATCTGGTGCAATTTCTTTTGAGGATGCCGTATATACAGTGCGTAAGCGTGGTGAATTCATGGAAGCTGCGGTACCGAATGGTCAAGGCTCAATGGCTGCGATTTTGGGAATGGACCGGGAAGCTCTATCTGAAGTTACTTCTGAAATTACGGCCACAGGGGAATCCGTTCAATTGGCCAATATTAACTGTCCAGGGCAAATCGTCATTTCAGGCACCTCGGAAGGGGTTAAACTTGCGAGTGCAAAAGCTAAGGAAAATGGCGCTAAACGGGCTCTGCCTCTTGAAGTTAGTGGACCGTTCCATTCGGAATTGATGAAACCGGCAGCAGAAAAGTTACAGGGTGTCCTTGATGAAGTAAGCTTCAAACAGGCAGAAATTCCTGTTATTTCAAACGTAACGGCTAAGCCCATTACAGCACCTGCCGAAATAAAAGAAAAATTAATCGAACAACTGTATTCACCGGTCCTTTGGGAGGACAGTGTGAAAAATCTACTTGAATTGGGCGTGGATACGTTCATCGAGGTGGGCCCTGGGAAAGTATTGGGCGGATTGATTAAGAAAATTGATCGTTCCGTTCAAATTCACTCGGTATCCGATATAGATACTCTAACTAAAACAATTGAAACATTGAAGGGGGTACAAGCATGATCCTCGAAGGAAAAAAAGCACTTGTAACGGGAGCTTCACGAGGTATAGGCAGGGAAGTTGCATTAGAACTTGCCCGTCAGGGAGCAGATGTTGCCATCAACTATTCTGGCAGTGAAGCTAAAGCGAATGAAGTGGTTGACGAAATCAAGGCATTGGGCCGTAAAGCATTCGCCATACAATGCGATGTTGCAAATAGTGAATCGGTGACAAGCATGATCAAAGAGGTCGTCGAACAGTTTGGCAGAGTGGATATCCTGGTCAATAATGCTGGCATCACACGTGATAACCTATTGATGCGTATGAAAGAAGATGAATGGGATTCAGTGATCAATACGAATCTTAAAGGCGTGTTCCTATGCACCAAAGCGGTTACAAGGCAAATGATGAAACAGCGTAGCGGCAGGATCATCAATATGGCATCGATCGTCGGCGTCAGCGGAAATGCAGGGCAGGCTAATTATGTAGCGGCTAAAGCTGGTGTGATCGGCCTGACTAAAACCACGGCAAAGGAACTTGCTTCAAGAGGCATTACGGTCAATGCGATTGCCCCAGGTTTCATCTCAACGGATATGACGGGTGAATTGCCTGAAGACGTCCAAAAAGCCATGCTGGACCAAATTCCGCTTGCACGGTTCGGTGACCCTAAAGATATTGCTGCAGTGGCGTCTTTCCTTGCTTCTGATGCCAGCAAATATATGACTGGGCAAACTCTTCATGTAGATGGCGGCATGGTTATGTAAGTTTTCTTTGATTTTTTTCGAAATTAATTTATAATGTTTTGAGGGGAGGTGAACACATTGGCAGATGTATTAGAAAGAGTAACTAAAATCGTTGTAGATCGTTTGAACGTAGAAGAATCAGAGGTAAAACTTGAAGCTTCTTTCAAAGAAGATCTTGGTGCCGATTCCCTTGATGTAGTTGAACTAGTCATGGAATTCGAAGACGAGTTTGATATGGAAATTTCGGACGATGACGCTGAAAAAATCGCCACAGTAGGTGATGCTGTGAATTACATACAAAGTACTATGTAATGAATTGTCATTTGACTAAAAGCTCCGTTTTATAACGGGGCTTTCTCTTATTGCTTAAAGAAGTTTGATGCAGCGGCAGATAAGGAAATGAGCATGTACAAGGTAAGTTCCGCCTGCATGGCAGTGGTCTTTTGCCTTTAGTTTTCTTTAAGCGGATAATAATGTATGATGGTACATAGGAAAGCTTGACAGGAATTCCTGCCAGGTTTCTTTTTATATATTGGAAAAATATGCTTTTTGAACCGTTGTGGAGGGTTTTGTGTGATGCGTAGGAACGGAAATAATCGTAAACCATCAATCAAGGATAATAAATTTAAACAGTTGCAAGAAAATCTGGGTTTTCATTTTAAGGATGAAAATCTATTAAAACAAGCTTTTACGCATTCATCTTATGTGAATGAGCATCGCCGTAAGCCTTATGAAGATAATGAAAGGCTTGAATTCTTAGGGGACGCTGTACTTGAATTGACCATCTCTAAATACTTATATCAAAAATATCCGATGATGAGCGAAGGTGAACTTACCAAACTAAGGGCAGCCATTGTGTGTGAGCCTTCACTTGTTGCTTTTGCAAATAGCCTTTCTTACGGGGAATATGTATTACTCGGAAAAGGGGAAGAAATGACAGGTGGAAGAGAACGCCCTGCCATGCTTGCGGATGTATTCGAAGCCTACATTGGTGCTTTGTACCTTGATCAAGGATTAGAGCCGGTTGTGCAGTTTTTGACGAATGTCGTGTTTCCGAAGATAGACGAGGGTGCTTTTTCTCATGTGATGGATTATAAGAGCCAGCTTCAGGAGCTGATCCAGCGGGATGCCATCGGTGTCCTGCAATATAAGATCTTGCAGGAAAAAGGACCGGCTCATAATCGGGAGTTTGTTTCGACCGTCTCCCTTAATGGGGAAGAACTGGGCTCTGGAATAGGAAAGTCCAAAAAAGAAGCGGAGCAGCATGCTGCCGAGCATGCATTGGTCGTTTTAAAAGATAAAAAATCAACAAGATAGTTTAACAGTAGAGGGGGAAAGGTCATGTTCCTCAAACGTTTGGACGTTGTAGGATTTAAATCTTTCGCAGAGAAAATTTCGATTGATTTTGTACCTGGTGTCACGGCAGTGGTTGGACCAAACGGAAGCGGTAAAAGTAATGTGACCGATGCAGTCCGATGGGTACTTGGAGAGCAGTCTGCGAAATCACTGCGTGGAGCAAAAATGGAAGATATCATCTTTTCGGGAAGTGACACGAGGAAAGCGTTGAATTTTGCGGAAGTATCATTGACCCTTGATAACGAGACCAATTCCCTACCGATCGACTTTCATGAAGTCAGTGTGACAAGGCGTGTATATCGATCGGGAGAAAGTGAATTTTTCATTAATAATCAAGGTTGCCGTCTGAAAGACATCATTGACCTTTTCATGGATTCTGGTCTGGGGAGAGAAGCATTTTCCATCATCAGCCAAGGGAAAGTGGAAGAAATCCTAAGCAGTAAGGCTGAAGAAAGACGAGTGATCTTTGAAGAGGCAGCCGGTGTCCTGAAGTATAAAACTAGAAAACGAAAAGCGGAATCGAAGCTGACGGAAACACAGGATAACTTAAACCGTGTCCATGATATCCTCCATGAATTGGAGGGGCAGGTGGAGCCGTTAAAAATTCAGTCTTCCCTCGCCAAGGAATTTTTGGCGAAGAAAGAAGAGCTTGAGCAAATAGAAGTGGCTTTAACCGTTTTTGAAATAGAAGAGCTTTATGAAAAATGGGAAAAACTGTCACAAGAACTTGAAAAACATAATGAAATGGAACAGCAAATGGCTGGACAGCTTCATGACAGGGAAGCGCATCTCAAAAAACAAAGGGATAGTCTCGCGACGCTTGAGACATCGATCAATGGACTTCAGGAAATTCTCCTGAATGCCAGCGAAGAACTTGAAAAGCTTGAAGGCCGTAAAGAGGTTTTGAAAGAACGGAAAAAAAATGCTGCCCAAAACAAGTCACAGCTAGAAAAGGCGATTGTGGAGGGTGAGGCTGCCGTCGATCGTTTGGCTTTGCAAAAGGAAAGAGAAACGGAAATCCTGAATGCACTGAACTTGGAAGTGAAGGGGATTTCTGAAACCTTACATGAAAAACAAAAAAGCCTAGGCCTTTTCAATAGTGATATTGAAGCGATGATCGAAGCAAAAAAGAGTGACTATATCGAGTGGTTGAACAAGCAGGCATCGGCTAAAAACGAAAAACAATACCTACTCCAGCAATTAACGCAGCAGGAACATAAAAATGCTAAACTTGATATGGAAAATGAAAAGTTCTTAACCGAAAGAATGGATATCACTGCTAAAAAAATGGAATATTCACAGCTGATGGAAAATATGACCAAGCAGCTTGAAGAGCATGTCACTTATTTCCGAAATCAGCAGAATAAATTGAATGCTGCAAAAGATACGTATCAAAAACAAGAAACCACCCTTTATAAGGCCTATCAATTTCTTCAACAGGCAAAATCTCGTAAGGAACTTCTTGAAGAAATGGAAGATGATTATGCTGGCTTTTTTCAGGGTGTAAAAGAGGTTTTGAAAGCGAAGGAAACCCTTCGAGGCATTGAAGGGGCAGTTGCGGAATTGATAAAGGTTCCAAAGGAATATGAAACGGCCATCGAAACGGCTCTGGGCGGAGCGATGCAGCATGTTGTCGTGGAACGCGAAGAGCATGCACGGGAAGCCATTTCCTTCTTGAAGAAAAATAGGTATGGGCGTGCGACGTTCTTGCCTTTATCAGTCATAAAGGCAAGAGAGATATCAGCTAACCAATTATCGATGCTGAAGAGTCATTCAGCTTTTGTGGGGACGGGTTCCTCATTGATCCAATATGATGATAGGCATGCAGCGATTGCTGAAAACCTATTAGGAACCGTGATGATCACAACTGATTTAAAAGGTGCAAATGACCTGGCGAAAATGATGCAGCACCGTTTCCGTTTCGTAACACTTGAAGGGGATATCGTCAATCCAGGTGGTTCAATGACTGGTGGAGCCTTAAAGCAAAAAACGACCTCCCTGCTTTCAAGGAAAACGGAATTGGAAGAGCTCCATCAAAAACTTGCTGCCATGGAAGCTAAAACGAATCAGCTAGAAAAGCAAGTCAAACAGCTCAAAGTGGATGTGGGTGTTCAAGAGCAAACGCTTGAACAAACCAGAAAAACAGGAGAGAGACTTCGATTACAAGAACAAACCCTTAAGGGCGAACTCCGTGAAGTGGAACTGCAGGAAAGAAATGTGAATGAACGGCTGCATCTTTATGATTTGGATAAAAATTCATATTTGGAAGAACAACAGCAAAAAACAGCAAGACTTGAAGAGCTGGAAGAACTTTTGGAATCGTGTAAAACTGAGATTGAAGGGCTGGACCGGTTGATTTCCGAAATGACCGAACAAAAGCAATCTCAACAATCCTCAAAAGAGAGCCTTGCTGAAGAAACGAATGAACTGAGGGTAATGCTTGCCTCTAAGCGCGGCCAGCTGCAAAACCAAAAAGAGAAGATGGAACGCATTGAATCGGATCTTTCAAAGGAAACAAGCAGGCTTGCCGAAAACAAAGATGATTTAGGGCTCCTGACCAATGAAATGACAGACAGTTCAAGCGGGGAAGAGTCCCTGGAAGATATGGCTCAGCAGAAATTGCTCGATAAAAATGGAGCAATTGAAGGAATCGCCATAAAAAAACAGGAAAAAAACGAGCTTCTAACGGAAGTTGAAACGCTTGAACTGTCCTTGAAAGAAGAAAATCGACTTTATAGAGGCATTGTCGAAGTGATAAAGGATGAAGAAGTGAAATTAACTCGTCTGGATGTCGAACTGGAAAATCGCCTCGACCACTTGAGAGAAGAATATACCCTTTCCTTTGAAGGTGCTAAAGAACAGTATCCATTGATGATGCCTGCAGAAGAGGCTCAAAAAAGGGTGAAGCTCATCAAGCTTGCAATCGAGGAACTGGGGACGGTGAATCTAGGTGCAATTGATGAATACGCACGTGTAGCTGAACGCTATGAATTCCTTCTTAGTCAAAAGGAAGACCTTCAACAGGCGAAAGATACATTATTCCAAGTCATCGATGAAATGGATGATGAAATGAAGCGGCGCTTTGCGGATACCTTCTATTCGATCCGTGAAGAATTCGAACAAGTCTTCAAAGCTTTATTCGGCGGAGGCAGAGCGGAGCTGAAGCTGACAAATCCGGATGATTTACTAAATACAGGAGTAGATATCATTGCACAGCCTCCTGGGAAAAAACTGCAAAATTTGAGCCTCTTATCCGGGGGAGAACGAGCATTGACAGCCATAGCCCTTTTATTCTCCATTCTAAAAGTGCGTCCGGTGCCTTTCTGTATCCTTGATGAAGTCGAGGCAGCGCTTGATGAGGCGAATGTCGTCCGGTTCAGTCAATTTTTAAGGAAGTTCAGCAGGGAAACACAGTTCATCGTGATTACTCACCGCAAAGGCACGATGGAAGAGGCGGATGTCCTATATGGCATTACGATGCAGGAGTCAGGCGTCTCCAAACTTGTTTCAGTCCGGATGGAAGAATCAGAAAACTTTATTGAAGTTTAAAATTCATGAATTAGAGGAAGTGGGACAATGAGTTTTTTCAAAAAGCTAAAAGAGAAATTTACGACCCAGGAAGAAAAAGAAAAATCAGTTGAAGCAGAAGTATCCATAGGGGAAAAATTCAAGCAAGGTTTGACGAAGACGAGGAATTCCTTTACTGGAAGGGTTAATGAACTTGTTGCCCGTTACCGGAAAGTGGATGAGGACTTTTTTGAAGAACTTGAAGAAATCCTGATACAGGCTGATGTGGGCTTTGATACTGTGATGGAACTGATTGATCAATTAAAAATGGAAGTCAAGCTTCGTAATATCTCTGATACGAGGGAAGTGCAGTCCGTTATTTCCGAAAAGCTTGTTGAAATCTACCAAGGTGATGATGAAGCGACTTCAAGCCTGAATATACAAGAAGAAGGTTTGACGGTCATTTTGTTTGTAGGGGTTAATGGGGTAGGTAAAACGACAACCATTGGTAAACTTGCCCATAAATTCAAAACTGAAGGTAAATCTGTCGTATTGGCTGCCGGGGATACCTTCCGTGCCGGTGCGATCGAACAGCTTGAGGTTTGGGGAGAGCGTGTCGGTGTCAGTGTAATCAAACAGGGTGAAGGCTCTGATCCTGCAGCGGTCATGTTCGATGCCATTCAGGCCGCCAAGGCACGAAAAGCGGATATACTGATCTGCGACACGGCTGGTCGCTTACAGAATAAAGTGAATTTAATGAAGGAATTGGAAAAGGTGAAACGTGTAATTGAACGTGAAGTACCAGGTGCACCACACGAGGTGTTGCTTGCCCTTGATGCTACAACTGGGCAAAATGCCCTTATTCAGGCCAAGACATTCAAGGAAGCGACCAATGTTTCCGGTATTGTTTTAACAAAGCTTGATGGCACCGCAAAAGGTGGAATTGTTTTGGCAATTCGCAATGAATTGGCCATTCCCGTTAAATTTGTCGGGCTAGGTGAAAAAATGGACGATCTACAGGAATTCGATGCTGAGAAATATGTTTATGGCCTTTTTGCTGATATCATCGATAAAGAAGAGATTTAGAAAAATTGTAAGCCAGAAGAGATATTTCTCTTCTGGTTTTTTGTTCACAGTGGTTATTTGGAGTAGCAATTGCAGAAAGGTCTAAAAAAAGGATGAAAAAAGAAAAAATAATGCTTTGCAAACAAGTGGTAAGGAGTTTAACTTGACATCAAATAAACTAGGCTTTACAATATAAACTTGTAAAGGGTTTTCACTTAACAGCAGGGAGGCTTGCTAAGATGCTTGAAAAGACAACGCGGATTAATTATTTGTATGACTTTTACCAATCGTTGTTAACAGAGAAGCAGCAGAGCTACATGTCCCTCTACTATCTGGATGATTACTCTCTTGGCGAGATTGCCGAAGAATACGAAGTCAGTAGGCAGGCAGTCTATGATAATATAAAAAGAACGGAAGCGATGCTTGAGGAATATGAAGCAAAGCTTTTGTTATTTCAAAAATTTCAAGAGCGTAACCAGTGGATTGCGAATATGAAGGGACTCATAGAAAAGGATTCCTTTTCAAAAGAGGAGCTGCTTGACGCAATCACAACGCTTGAGAAGTTGGATTAGGAGGCGGCAATATGGCATTTGAAGGATTGGCCGACCGACTGCAGAGCACGATGCAAAAAATCCGCGGAAAAGGGAAGGTCAACGAAGCGGACGTAAAAGAAATGATGCGTGAAGTTCGATTGGCCCTGCTTGAAGCGGATGTTAACTTTAAAGTCGTGAAGGATTTTGTAAAACGTGTCAGTGAACGTTCGGTAGGTCAGGAAGTGCTGAAAAGCTTAACCCCCGGTCAACAGGTAATTAAAGTAGTTAAGGAAGAATTGACGGAGCTGATGGGCGGCGAACAAAGCAAGATTGCCGTTGCCTCGAAACCACCGACTGTCATTATGATGGTAGGGCTTCAGGGTGCTGGTAAAACGACGACCACCGGAAAGCTTGCCAATCTTCTTAGAAAAAAATACAACCGCAAGCCATTGCTCGTTGCGGCTGATATTTACCGTCCGGCGGCGATTAAGCAGCTTGAAACACTTGGCAAACAATTAAGCATGCCTGTTTTCTCCCTTGGGGACCAGGTCAGCCCTGTTGAAATTGCCAAACAGGCAATTGAAAAAGCTAAGGAAGAACATCATGATTATGTGTTGATTGATACCGCAGGCCGCCTTCATGTTGATGAAAACTTGATGGGCGAACTGAAGGATATCAAAGAGTTGACAAAACCTGATGAAATCTTCCTGGTTGTCGATGCGATGACAGGTCAGGATGCGGTCAATGTTGCCCAAAGCTTCAATGAACAGCTAGGTCTGACTGGAGTCGTCTTAACGAAACTTGATGGGGATACACGTGGTGGTGCGGCACTTTCAATTCGTTCAGTCACCGACACGCCGATTAAATTCGTCGGTATGGGGGAAAAATTGGATGCAATTGAAGCGTTCCATCCAGAACGGATGGCGTCAAGGATTCTCGGCATGGGTGATGTATTGACCCTTATCGAAAAAGCACAGGCCAATGTAGATGAAGAAAAAGCGAAAGAATTAGAGAAAAAGATGCGTACAGCCACTTTTACCTTTGATGATTTCCTTGATCAGCTTGGTCAGGTGCGGAATATGGGACCGCTTGATGATATTCTGAAAATGATTCCCGGTGCGAATAAAATGAAAGGGATGGACAACCTGCAGATCGATGAGAAACAGATCGGTCATGTGGAAGCTATCATCCGTTCAATGACTACGCATGAAAAGGAACATCCGGAAACCATGAATGCATCCCGCAAGAAACGGATTGCCAAGGGAAGCGGCAGATCGATTCAAGAAGTGAACCGTCTACTGAAGCAATTCGAAGAAATGAAAAAGATGATGAAACAGGTTACGAACATGCAAAAAGGAAAGAAAAAGGGATTCAAATTCCCGTTCATGTAAGGTTTATTTTAGGTCGAAACTGAAGCGAAATACAGGTCGAAGCCATGTATTTCAACACTTTTTTCACCTGTTAAGAAAAAAACCTTTACAAACATGCAAGACATTTGATATTATACTATCTTGTGTGAAACTATTCGGAGGTGCTTATTTAAAATGGCAGTAAAAATTCGCTTAAAACGTATGGGAGCTAAAAAATCTCCTTTCTATCGTATTGTAGTTGCAGATTCTCGTTCACCACGTGACGGACGTTACATTGAAGTGGTAGGAACTTATAACCCGGTGACTCAACCAGCTAAAGTTGAAATCAACGAAGAGCTTGCTCTTAAATGGTTACAAGATGGAGCTAAACCATCTGATACAGTTCGTAACTTATTCTCTACACAAGGCATCATGGAAAAATTCCATGTTGCAAAAAACAGCAAGTAATCGACGGTAGTTGATGAAAGCACTGATTGAAACGATTGTTTCAGCACTTGTGGATTATCCGGAAGAGGTCATCGTGACCTCCAAGGAAGAATCCGACCGGATTGTTTATATCCTCTCCGTTCATAAAGAGGACATGGGCAAGGTGATCGGTAAACAAGGGCGTGTTGCTAAGGCGATTCGGACTGTGGTATATGCAGCAGGATCTTCACAGCAGAAGAAAATCTATTTGGAGATTTCCGAATAAGGAGGGTTAATACCCCTCCTTTTTTTGTACTTCAAGAAGGTGAAATTCCGACTGGGATCCTAATTGAATAGACCAGGACTTTAAACTTTACGCCTTTTTAAGACGCATCTTTTACCGATTTACGTTATACTTAAGAGAATGACCCCCATTTCAAAAAGATTACCCCATCATACATATTTTTTGAATGAAATAAGAAATCATAGATAATAGGAGGTGCTGGAATGAAAATTCTCCAAAATGTAATCGTTAACCAAGTATTAACGGAATCCAGCAAGAATCAGCTCCTCGAGAAATACAAGTCAAAACGCCTTCAGCTTCAAAAAGAGAGTGAACAGCTTCGCTTTGAACTGAAAAAACTTGAAAAAACAAGAACTCTCCAACCTGCTAGTCTCCGTGCTCATTTTGAAAAAGAAATAAACCAGAGGCAAGAAAAAATTAAACTGCTTGAATTTCAAATGGAGCAGTTGGAGATCCTTCCCGCAGGTAGTGAATTGAAGGAACGAGAAGTTCAAAGTATCATTGATGTGGAAATTGGGGCAGATTGGGACGAAATTATGGCAACGAAGACCATTGTCATTAAAGATGGAATCGTCTCGGAAATTCGTTAGAGGTGAAAGAATGGAAAAATGGTTTAATGTAGGTAAAATTGTCAACACACATGGCCTTTTAGGAGAAGTCCGTGTTATTTCTTCAACAGACTTTCCGGAAAAACGATACAAAGTGGGAAATACTCTGTATTTGTTTAGGGACACGGAGAAAAAACCTTTGCCGCTTATCATCAGGTCGCATCGCACCCATAAAAACTTTAACCTGTTGACGTTCGAGAACTATTATAACGTCGGACAGGTCGAGGCTTTTAAAAACGGGGTCCTGAAAGTCAAGGAAGCGCAGCTTGGTAAATTGGACGAAGGTGAGTTCTACTTCCATGAAATCATCGGCTGTTCGGTATTTACGGATGAAGGCATGGAAGTTGGGGAAATCATTGAGGTTCTTACGCCTGGTGCCAATGATGTTTGGGTCATTAAGAAAGCTGGCAGTAAGGACATCCTGATCCCATATATTGATCAAATTGTAAAAGAAGTGGATATTTCCGCTAAAAAGGTCATCATTACACCGATGGAAGGACTTTTGGACTGATGAAAATCGATGTGCTTTCGCTTTTTCCAGAAATGTTCGAAGGGGTATTTGGTTCGTCAATCTTAAAAAAGGCTGCGGAAAAGCAGGCTGTCAGCTACAAGGTGACCAACTTTCGGGATTATGCAGATAATAAACATTCGACGGTAGACGATTATCCGTATGGCGGCGGTGCCGGAATGGTATTGAAGGCACAACCGATCTTTGATGCTGTGGAAGCTCTAAAAGGGCAAGGTGAGCTAACCCCAAGGGTAGTCCTGCTTTGTCCCCAGGGAGAGCGTTACACGCAGAAAAAAGCCGAAGAGTTTGCTGAAGAGGAACATCTCATTTTCATTTGCGGGCATTATGAAGGCTATGATGAGCGCATCCGGGAGCATGTCGTCACTGATGAAATATCGATTGGTGACTTTGTGCTTACAGGTGGGGAATTGGGTGCAATGGTCATAATTGACAGCGTTGTGCGCTTGCTGCCTGGCGTTCTTGGAAATGTTGACTCCCCGATTCTTGATTCCTATTCTTCTGGTTTGTTAGAGCATCCCCATTATACTAGACCTGCAGATTTCCGGGGGATGAAAGTTCCCGATCCGCTAATATCCGGGAATCATAAAAAAATCGATGAATGGCGGATGAAGGAATCTCTGCGCAGAACTTGGATTCGACGTCCGGATTTGCTCGATAGTTATGAACTATCGGAAGTTGAAAAAAAATTATTATCCGAGATTAAAAAAGAAGACTGATGTCTATTGCATCGACGTTTATAGTGTGATAGGATATAACTTGTGACTTGGGCAAAATGCTCAGTCTTATAACGATGTTCCGCTGCAAACAATAAGTATTTGCAAGAGCGTCCAGGAGGAGTTGAAATCGATGCAAAATCTTATTAACGAAATCACAAAAGAACAACTTCGCTCAGATCTTCCATCATTCAGACCTGGTGACACAGTACGTGTACACGTAAAGGTTATTGAAGGAACTCGCGAACGTATCCAGTTGTTTGAAGGCGTTGTAATCAAACGTCGTGGCGGCGGAGTTAGTGAAACTTTCACAGTACGTAAGATCTCTTACGGCGTTGGAGTAGAACGTGCTTTCCCTGTTCACACACCAAAAATTGCGAAACTAGAAGTTATCCGTCACGGTAAAGTACGTCGTGCGAAACTTTATTACCTACGCGAACTTCGTGGTAAAAAAGCACGTATTAAAGAAATTCGTCGTTAATCCTTCGAATATCTTCATGCGGGTTTACCATGATCCACATAAGGTGAATAACCAAACAGTATCATGCAAAAAAAGGGAGCTTGTTAATCAGGCTCCCTTTTTGCACTTTAAGAAACGATGAATACACATACGGTGAAAACTATATAGAATCCTGCTCGCTATAGCGTCCGCAACATGTTAAAATAATTGTTGATATGCTTCAAAAAGGGTGGGTAAGGATGGCGAAAAAG
This sequence comes from Peribacillus sp. FSL P2-0133, assembly GCF_037975445.1. NCBI lineage: Bacteria > Bacillati > Bacillota > Bacilli > Caryophanales > Bacillaceae > Peribacillus > Peribacillus sp. FSL P2-0133. The sequence continues at coordinate 1,706,798 of NZ_CP150254.1, forward strand.
AAAAATGAATTGTGGGAATGGACGAAGGCGGTCATAATCGCGGTTATAGCGGCGACGCTGATTCGTTATTTCCTCCTGGCTCCTATTGTTGTGGACGGTAATTCCATGATGCCGACATTAAAGGATACGGACCGCATGATCGTTAATAAAATCTCCTATTCGATTGGCGAACCGAAAAGATTCGACATTATCGTTTTCGAAGCTCCTGAAGGCAAAGATTACATAAAACGGGTCATCGGATTGCCAGGGGAAAAAGTGGAATATAGAGATGATACTCTTTACGTGAATGGAAAAGCTTATGATGAGCCATACTTGGATGAATATAAAGAACAATTGATTGATGGCGGGGATTTGACGGAGCCTTTTACATTAAGTGATGTCATAGAACAAGGAACGGTACCTGAGGACACTCTATTTGTCCTAGGGGATAATCGTCGTTTTAGTAAGGATAGCCGCCATATTGGCGTAGGTGTCGTTCCTTACGATAAAGTGTTAGGAAAAACTAAATTAGTTTATTGGCCGATTGAAGACTTTCGATTGGCGGAATAGTAGGAAGGTGGATTCCATTGACAATACAGTGGTTCCCTGGCCATATGGCCAAAGCAAGACGGGAAGTAACAGAGAAATTAAAACTGATCGACATCATCTTTGAACTTGTGGATGCCCGGATTCCGGCATCTTCACGAAATCCGATGATCGATGAAATCATTCAGCATAAACCGAGGGTTATCCTATTGAATAAAGCTGATATGGCAGATCCGGTAAAAACTAATTTGTGGCTTGAGCATTATAAATCGCAGGGGAAAACGGCGATTGCCATTAATTCGCAGGCAGGAAACGGTTTAAACCAGATTACAGCTGCTGCCAAAAAACTTTTAAAAGAGAAGTATGAGCGGATGGAATCAAGAGGAATAAAGCCGAGAGCGATCCGTGCCATGATAGTCGGCATTCCGAACGTGGGGAAATCGACATTAATCAATCGACTTGCCAAAAAGAACATTGCCAAAACAGGGAATACTCCTGGCGTCACGAAAGCGCAGCAATGGATAAAAGTTGGTAAGGAATTGGAATTGCTGGATACGCCGGGGATTCTCTGGCCAAAATTCGAGGATCAAGAAGTTGGTTTGAAGCTGGCATTGACAGGTGCGATCAAGGATACGATTTTAAACTTGCACGAAGTCTCTTTATACGGTCTTCGCTTTTTGGAAAAAGAATATCCGGATAGAATGAAATCCCGTTATAACCTGGATGTAATTCCGCAGGAAACGCTCGAATTGTTCGATGCTGTCGGAAAGTTCAGGGGCTGTTTGGCATCTGGGGGCTTCATCGATTATGATAAAACCGCAGAGTTGGTCGTACGTGAAATCCGTTCAGAAAAGATGGGCCCGCTGACGTTTGAGGTCCCATTGGAATATGAAGAGGTTGATATCCCCGATTAACATGAAGTGATACGGAGCTGGAGTTGGATGTCGAAAAGATATTTCTTTTTGATGTCTCTTTTCCGCTCCGTATTTTTCTGAACTGAAAAAAGGAAGCAAGACTGCCGATAATTAATATGATGGGTGATAAAAGATGATAACTGCAATGAGCATTAAGGAAATCTCCTCAAAGTTAATGACAATAAGAGAGCCCGAGGATTCATTTTTACAAGAATGCCGGGAGGACGGAAGAAAGGGAGTAACCGACTTAGTAAGCAAATGGCAAAGAACTTATGAAAAAGAACAACATCTAAGGGATGCTTTCACGGAAATGACAGAGTTTGAACGGCAATTGCGAAAACAGGGGTTTTCCATTTTGGCTGGTATCGATGAAGTGGGAAGAGGACCGCTCGCAGGACCAGTTGTGACGAGTGCAGTCATCTTGCCTGAATCTTTTTATTTACCGGGTCTTAATGATTCTAAAAAAATTCCAGAGTCAAAAAGGGAACGGTTTTATGAGATGATTTTTAAGGAAGCACTATCAATAGGTGTGGGTGTTGTACATAGCGAAGTTATTGATGAAATCAATATATACCAAGCCACTAAAAAGGCGATGGTGGCCGCAGTGAACGATTTGACAGAACTTCCTGATCATTTGTTGATTGATGCGATGGAACTGGATGTGCCCATTCCCCAGCTTTCACTCATAAAGGGGGACGCAAGAAGCATTAGCATCTCTGCGGCCTCTATAATAGCGAAAGTGACCCGTGATAGGATGATGAAGGAATATGGTGAAAAATATCCGCAATATGGTTTCGAAAAGCACATGGGTTACGGGACGAGCCAACATTTAGAAGCACTCGGCACGCACGGGCTTACACCTTGGCATAGAAGAAGTTTTGCACCAGTTAAGGAAATCGCTGCACGAACGAAGGGCTAAGGGGGGATGAGTGGTGCAATCCATAACAAGCGGCAAACCCGTTTCTTCACCCATTGAAGTAAAAGGATTTGTGAGTTTGAAAAACGGGCAAATCCTTATCGGGAAGGTGAATAAGGTTTTTCCTGACCAAACAGCCGAGGTACAGATTGGCCATCAAAAAATGATTGCCAATCTCGAAATCCCGCTACGGTCAGGAGAAATGTACTGGTTTCAAGTGAGGCACCCAATAGAGGGGGGTGTCGTGTTAAAAGCTTTAGATTCCCCCGATTTGAACGTTTCCGGCTTAAAGGGAACGGCTGCGCAATTGATCGCTCATCTCGGCATGACGCCTGAACCGGCCGCTACGAAACTTGCCGAATACCTCCTGACAAATCGGCTTCCGATAACCAAGGAAACCTTTCAGTCCGCTTTGCAATGGTTAAAAGCTGCTGATGCTGCAGAAGCTGGTCTACCTGTAATAAAATCGATGTTCATTCAGCAACTGCCATTTCTAAAAGATGTATTTGATGCATTATTTACACAGTACAAAGGTGAACCTTTCCACAAACTACTCAGTGTCTTCAAGCAACAGCTGCAAGATGTCGGGGCAGTAACGAGGACGGCCGTCAAGCTTATGGATGTATTGGACTCTTTACATGTTGTTAAACAGAACCAGCTCCAACAAAATGGTTTGCAAAACCTAGTGGCCGCTTGGCTGGATCCCGCTTCAACGCCAGAAATGAAATCCGGTGCATTTTCCCTGCTTCAAAAGACGGGTTTAATTCCAAAGGGAATTACAGAATCTGTCTTTCTGGAAAACTTAATGGATGGAGCTGAGGCAAGGTCCGGTATGGCCAAGATTTCAGTGATTGATAAATTACACCAAGGATTGCAGTTGCTATCCGGGGCAAAAAGCGGTGCATTTGCAAAAGTTGCAGAGATCGAAACGACCATTAATCGCATATTTAACGGTCATGATCACCTGCCAGCTGATATCCACTCGATACAGAGAAAAAACATTTCTGCAGAAAAACTTTCCCCTCATGCCTTTCATTTACTCCAGAGTGCTTTTACCGAAGCAACAGCTAAAAAGGCAATAGGCGGAAAAAAAGAAGTGAATGACCTTATAGGCTACTTGAATATGGATACAGAGCAAATAGAGGAGTCGAAGGGTAAGGTGGCTGAATTACTGTTTCAGTCGCTTAATAAGCTTCCTGAAGCCCGATACGTTAGGATTAATGAGAAGCTTGTCCTTTCACATCTACTGGAAGCCGAGTTTCAAACAATCGATTTCACCAATGGGCCTTCCGTTGCACACCAACTAAAAGAAATGACCAAGGTCCTTGGCCTTCAGCTGGAACATGCACTCATTAATCTTTCTGGAGATGATATGAAGGAGATCCCGAATGATTTAGAGACACTTAAACCGCTGCTGCTTAAATTGCTGAATGAGCAAATTCCGGCATCTATCAAGGAAATGGCAGAACAAATCCTAAATCGGATTACTGCGCAACAGATCCTTTCACAGGAAAATGGGCCGATTCAGAATTTGCTCCTGACACTTCCACTCAATTTGGGATCGATTCAAACGGACCTAACTTTACAATGGAGCGGAAGGAAAACAAAAGATGGCAAAATAGACCCGGATTACTGCCGAGTCCTATTTTATTTAGAATTGGAACGTCTTAAAGAAACGGTCATCGACATGCAGGTTCAAAACCGAATCATAAAAGTGACGGTCATCAATGGGCATGGTGCGGTCCTTGAAGAGGCAGCCGGTCAATATCTTGACATCCTAAGAGAGAATCTCGGAAAAATGGATTACAGATTATCAGGGGTTTCATTTGTAAAACCCGTGAATGAAAAAGAGCGGGACCTAAGGGTAAAACCGATTCCTTTTTCAGAAGCCGGTCCATATAGCGGAGTGGATATTCGAATATGATAAATGATCTACGAAAAGAAGCCATTGCCTTAAAGTATGATCAAAGAACATCCAAAGCGCCCGTCATATTGGCGAAGGGGAAAGGTAAAACGGCTGAAAAAATTCTGGAAAAGGCCATGAAACTGGATATACCGGTCCAGAGGGACGAATCGCTTGCTGCACTTTTAGGTCAATTTGATATAAATCAAACGATTCCCGAAGAATTATATGGAGCAGTTGCAGAGGTATTTGCATTCATTTATAAAGTTGACAAAGAAAAGAATCGGTAGGATCCTAGTTTTCCATGTGATTTCACCAAATGGAGTTCTGTTGGTTTATGTAGAATATTAGGGAAATCACTGGTGTATTTTCATTATATTAAAAAAATACTAAACTATTAACAAAAGGACAAGGCAATGGCTTTGTCCTTTTGCTTTTATTTAGGGTCAGTCAAAGGATAACCGTAATTTCTCATGAAAAGATCTCTGAGTCAATGATGAAAAGGCTTTTATGATAGCGTTTTCACTAGATTTATAACAGTAATGACTTTTTTGTACAGAGCAAAAATAAATGATTTTAATAAGAAAAAAACCAACCGCAAAGAAGGTTTTTTCCATTTTACACAGGGGTATGGAAGTATATTATAATAATATTTTAAAAATTTTGTGAAAGAAAATTATGCACGAAGGAGAATTTTGTTGTAATATGATAGAGAAAACACGCATTAAATTCCGAAGTTGTTTTTTAGTAGATAAGGAGGATGGGAAATGAATATCCATGAGTATCAGGGGAAAGAGATATTGCGACAATACGGGGTATCCGTTCCAAATGGCCGGGTTGCCTTTACTGTTGATGAAGCAGTGGAAGCAGCGAAGGAGTTAGGTACGGAAGTTGTTGTCGTAAAAGCTCAAATTCATGCGGGCGGCCGCGGGAAAGCCGGCGGAGTCAAGGTAGCGAAGAATCTTGATGAAGCACGTACATATGCAGAAGAAATTCTTGGCAAGACGTTGGTGACCCATCAAACAGGACCTGCAGGCAAGGAAGTTAAGCGTTTACTTATTGAAGAGGGCTGCGACATTACGAAAGAGTATTATATCGGGCTGGTCCTTGACCGTGCTACGAACAGTGTCGTGTTGATGGCTTCTGAAGAAGGCGGAACGGAAATTGAGGAAGTGGCCGAAAAGACGCCAGAGAAAATTTTCAAAGAAGTAATCGATCCGGTTGTCGGCCTGACGGGCTTCCAAGCACGGAGAATTGCATTCAATATCAATATTCCGGCTTCACTTATAAATAAAGCTTCCAAGCTGATGGTTAACTTATATACTGCTTTCGTTGAAAAAGATTGCTCAATCGCAGAAATCAACCCATTAGTGGTTACGGGCGACGGCAATGTAATGGCACTTGATGCTAAATTGAATTTTGATGATAATGCGATTTACCGCCAAAAAGACATCGCGGAATTCCGTGATTTGGATGAAGAGGATGCAAAAGAGATTGAAGCATCCAAACATGGCCTTAGTTACATATCGCTTGACGGAAATATCGGATGCATGGTTAATGGTGCCGGGCTTGCTATGGCGACGATGGACATCATTAAACATTATATGGGAGATCCGGCTAACTTCCTTGACGTTGGTGGCGGCGCCACTGAGGAAAAAGTGAAAGAGGCTTTCAAAATCATCCTTTCCGATAAAAATGTTAAAGGCATCTTCGTTAATATCTTCGGAGGAATCATGAAATGTGACATCATCGCAACAGGCGTCGTGGCTGCTGCTAAAGAGCTTGGCCTGGATGTCCCTCTTGTTGTTCGTCTTGAAGGAACGAATGTGGACCTTGGCAAAAAGATTCTAAAAGAGTCAGGTTTAAATATTACGGCTGCTGAATCAATGGCTGATGGAGCACAAAAAATAGTATCACTTGTAGGATAATAGGCAGGGGGGAACATAATGAGCGTTTATATTAATAAAGATACGAAAGTGATCGTTCAGGGAATCACTGGTGCAACAGCATTATTTCATACAAAACAAATGTTGGAATACGGCACGAAAATCGTTGGAGGAGTCACTCCGGGTAAAGGTGGAACAGAGGCGGAAGGGGTACCTGTATTCAATACAGTTTCCGAAGCTGTCACTGAAACCGGAGCGAATGCTTCCGTTATCTATGTACCGGCGCCATTTGCTGCTGATGCAATTCTGGAAGCCGTAGACGCAGAACTTGATCTTGTCATTTGTATCACGGAACATATTCCTGTCCTGGATATGGTCAAGGTTAAGCGGTACATGGAAGGCAAAAAAACTCGCTTGATCGGACCGAACTGCCCAGGTGTCATTACTCCTGAAGAGTGTAAGATTGGTATCATGCCAGGATATATCCACAAAAAAGGCCATGTAGGTGTAGTTTCACGTTCTGGAACTTTAACGTACGAAGCTGTTCACCAATTATCGCAAGCAGGCATCGGGCAATCTTCGGCTGTCGGTATCGGTGGGGATCCAGTTAATGGAACGGATTTCATTGACGTATTGAAGGCATTCAATGATGATCCGGAAACACATGCTGTGATTATGATCGGGGAAATCGGCGGAACGGCAGAAGAAGAAGCAGCAATCTGGGTGAAGGAAAATATGACTAAGCCAGTTGTTGGTTTCATTGGTGGCCGTACGGCTCCTGCCGGTAAACGCATGGGACATGCTGGTGCCATTATCTCAGGAGGAAAAGGAACTGCTGACGAGAAAATCCGCGTTATGAACGAATGTGGAATTAAAGTTGCCGAAACTCCATCCGTAATGGGTGAAACATTGATTTCCGTCTTGAAAGAAAAAGAGATATACGAACCTTGTAAAACACATTAATTTAAGCTGGGCCGACCTTTTTTTGGGTCGGTCTTATTTTCCTCCAATTTCCTCGGGAAACACCTAGTACATCACTATCAACCTACCACTAAAAATATCCGATTAGGGGCGTTTCAAATTGAATAAAAAAGAAAAGTTAATCCATCTCCATCATTGCCGCGGGGCAGGATGGAAATCAATCCAAACAATCATGTCCAAAGACCCGTCATTATCTTCCCTGTTCACGACGGATTACGTTGAATGGGCAAAAATGCTCCCTATCCCTTCAAATAAGCTTAACCTCTTTTTCAAAGATTTACATTCACTCAATACCATCGATAAACTTAAAAATTACGAAGATAGCCAAATCCATTGTTTGACGATCTTCGATGATGAATATCCTTTTTTGCTGAAGCAAATATTCGATCCTCCGTGGGTTCTTTATTATAAAGGTGATACGAAGCTTTTAACAAGGAAGAATACGCTAGGTGTTGTTGGAACACGTAAGCCAACCTCGTATGGTCTGGAGGCCTTAAAATCGATTCTATTACCGCTTGTAAAGAAAAAGTTCGTGATCATAAGCGGAGTGGCGGCTGGAATCGATGCAGAGTCACATAAGATCACATTAAGGGGAGGCGGAGATACGGTTGGGGTTTTAGGAGGGGGGCTTATGCAAATATATCCGAAATTCAATGTTACCCTTGCTAAAGAAATCATCAATAAAGGCCTGCTTATATCTGAGACTCCACCGGAAATGAAGGCGGAACCTTGGATGTTTCCGCTTAGGAATCGAATCATCAGTGGATTATCACAGGGAGTATTCGTGGTCGAGGCAAAAGAAAGAAGCGGTTCCCTTATTACGGCACAAGCTGCTTTGGAACACGGCAGGGAGGTATTTGCGCTTCCAGGCAATGTTACGAGCCCTGAATCACTGGGGACCAATCAATTGATTTCCGATGGTGCCAAACTTGTTTTGAGTTACAGGCAGATCGAGGAAGAGTTTTGAACAATATAATATAGAAGATAGACGGAGAATCAAACGGGAAAAAAGAAAAAAAGGTGCTTTTTTAGAAGGATGGGTTGAATTATTAGACAAAAAGGTTGAAAATATTGTAAAACTGTTATAAGTTTTGCAAATGGCACCTCTTGTCAAAATACCTATTAATAAATGAATCAGCATGCTTTGAAAAGTAAAGAGGTGTTGACAAATGATTTTTGAATGATTAATAATAGTGAAGATTTATATTACCTCTTTGAGGAGGATTTATTGGATGTCAGAATACTTAGTGATTGTGGAATCGCCCGCAAAGGCGAAAACAATAGAACGTTACTTGGGAAAAAAATATAAAGTAAAGGCTTCCATGGGGCATGTTCGAGATTTGCCTAAAAGTCAAATGGGTGTCGATGTTGAACATGAATATGAACCTAAATATATAACTATCCGCGGCAAAGGCCCGGTTTTAAAAGAATTGAAAACCGCTGCGAAAAAAGCGAAAAAAATTTATCTCGCGGCTGACCCCGACAGGGAAGGGGAAGCCATTGCCTGGCATTTGGCTCACAGTCTTGATGTTGACGTTAACTCAGATTGCCGCGTGGTATTCAACGAGATCACGAAAGAGGCTATCAAAGAATCATTTAAATCGCCGAGGCCAATAAATATGAAATTGGTTGATGCCCAGCAGGCAAGAAGGATCTTGGATCGTTTAGTCGGATACAATATAAGCCCGCTTTTGTGGAAAAAGGTGAAAAAAGGCTTAAGCGCAGGACGGGTCCAATCGGTTGCTGTACGGATGATCATTGACCGGGAGAAGGAGATCAAAGATTTTATCCCGGAAGAGTATTGGACAATCAAGGCTGATTTTGTAAAAGGAAAAGAACAGTTTGAAGGTTCCTTCTTCAGCCTTGGCGGCGAGAAGAAGGAATTAAATACCGAAGAGGACGTCAAAAAAGTGCTCGCTTCTTTAAATGGCGGCGAATTTACGATAGGAGCTGTGGCTAAAAAGGAAAGAAGGCGCAATCCAGCTTCCCCTTTTACAACTTCTTCCCTGCAACAGGAAGCGGCACGTAAATTGAATTTCCGTGCAAAGAAAACCATGATGCTTGCTCAGCAGCTTTATGAAGGAATCGAGCTTGGCAAGGAAGGTACAGTCGGGTTAATCACTTATATGAGAACCGATTCAACCCGGATTTCCGATGTTGCGAAAGAGGAAGTCCATACCTTCATTCAAAATAATTATGGTAAAGATTATGTTCAGGTTGAACAGCGCAAGGAGAAAAAACAAACTAATGCCCAGGACGCCCATGAAGCAGTCAGGCCAACAAGCACATTACGTGAACCGGGTGTAGTCAAGGAGTTCTTATCCAGAGATCAATTCCGTCTTTATAAATTGATATGGGAACGATTCGTTTCTAGTCAAATGTCTTCGGCAGTCATGGATACGATGAGCATCGACCTGCATAACGAAGATGTCATCTTCAGGGCAAATGGTTCAAAAATTAAATTTCCGGGTTTCATGAAGGTATATGTTGAAGGGTCCGATGACTCGGTGGAAGAAAAGGAAAATGCACTTCCGGATGTGAAAAAAGGAGATCAATTCTTTTCAAAAGATATCGAGCCGAAGCAGCATTTCACACAGCCTCCGCCCCGATATACTGAAGCCCGTCTTGTCAAAACCCTAGAGGAACTGGGAATAGGCCGTCCTTCTACATATGCCCCTACCTTGGATACGATTCAAAAACGGGGCTATGTTACCTTGGATAATAAACGGTTCATCCCGACAGAGCTTGGTGAGATCGTTCTTGAATTGATACGCGAATTCTTCCCGGATATTCTTGATGCAGAGTTCACTGCCAAGATGGAACAGGAATTCGACAGCGTCGAGGAAGGCAGTATCGAATGGATAAAGGTCATTGATGAATTTTATAAAGAATTTGCAGTTCATCTGGCTAAAGCCGAAGTCGAGATGGAGAAAATTGAAATTAAAGATGAACCTGCTGGTGAAGATTGCGTGGAATGCGGACATGGGATGGTCTTTAAGATGGGGCGTTATGGAAAGTTCATGGCATGCAGTAATTTCCCGGATTGCCGTAACACAAAGCCAATCGTTAAAGAAATCGGTGTCAAATGCCCAAAATGTAAAGAAGGAAACATCATTGAAAGGAAAAGTAAAAAACGCCGCATATTTTACGGGTGTGATACCTACCCTGGATGTGACTTCATATCATGGGATAAACCATTGCCGCGGAGTTGTCCAAAATGTGAAGGTACACTTGTTGAGAAAAAACTCAAAAAAGGCGTCCAGGTCCAGTGTATGGATTGTGATTTCAAAGAAATGCCCCAAGCATAGAAAAGACCGTGAAATCGTTTACTTTCCCTGTGAATTATCGAAAAACCCTAAATATAAATTGACTCGGCATCTGCCGGGTTTCTTTATGTTCAGGAAAGTATGATATCATGATAATATGTGGATTCGCTTCCAAGAAGAAAATGGATAAAGCTTGAAACTTTTTTATTTAGGCCATGTGATGTAAAATTCAGTGGACAAGTACATTCTTTTAAAGATATAATTCCTATTTGCGTCCGTTACCCTTTTTAAAAAGATGGATTGCAGGAAGAATGCCGGCTTTGTGGCATATGCTTTAAAATTATCGTTAGCAGGAATGAGTATTTCGGGTATAAATACATAGATATCGTTAAAAATGAAAATTTTATGAAAGCAGTTTTAATGATAAATGATCCTGTCTTATCATATCTATACATGGAGGTTCGAAAAATGAAAGAAACAAAAGTAAGTGTAATCGGTGCTGGGCTTGCCGGAAGTGAAGCGGCGTGGCAGTTAGCTAAAAGAGGAATTAAAGTCGATCTATATGAAATGCGCCCTGTAAAACAAACGCCAGCCCATCATACCGATAAATTCGCTGAACTTGTTTGTTCCAATTCACTTCGGGCAAATACTTTAACAAATGCAGTTGGTGTATTAAAAGAAGAAATGCGTATCCTGGATTCGGTCATCATGTCCGCAGCAGATGCTTGTGCTGTACCGGCTGGCGGTGCTTTAGCTGTTGATCGTCATGAATTTGCCGGTCTTGTTACGGAAAGGGTCAAAAATCATCCAAATGTGACGGTCATTAATGAAGAAGTGACGGAAATTCCGGAAGGTCCTACCGTCATTGCAACCGGTCCGCTTACAAGTCAGTCACTATCTGACAGCTTAAAGCAAATCATGGATGAAGAATACTTGTACTTCTATGATGCTGCCGCGCCAATTCTTGAAAAAGACAGCATCAACATGGATAAAGTATATTTGAAATCCCGTTATGATAAAGGGGAAGCAGCTTATTTGAACTGTCCGATGACGGAAGAAGAGTTTGACCGCTTTTATGAAGCATTGATCGCTGCTGAAACAGTACCACTTAAAGAATTCGAAAAGGAAATCTTTTTTGAAGGCTGCATGCCCATTGAAGTGATGGCATCACGAGGGAAGAAAACAATGTTATTTGGTCCATTGAAGCCAGTTGGCTTAGAAGATCCAAAAACGGGAAAACGTCCTTTTGCAGTAGTTCAATTGCGTCAAGATGATGCGGCAGGAACACTTTACAATATTGTTGGTTTTCAGACACATTTGAAATGGGGGCCGCAAAAAGAAGTATTGCAGCTTATACCTGGTTTGGAAAATGCGGAAATTGTGCGTTATGGAGTTATGCATCGAAACACATTCATAAACTCACCTAATGTATTGAAGCCTACGTATCAATTCAAGAATCGGGATGATTTATTCTTTGCCGGTCAGATGACTGGTGTCGAAGGGTATGTAGAATCTGCTGCATCAGGACTTGTTGCAGGTATCAATGCTGCAAGGATCGTCCAAGGATTGGAGCCTATCATATTCCCTGCGGAGACGACGATGGGCAGCATGGCAAGGTATATAACGTCGACGAATGGTAAGAGCTTCCAACCGATGAATGCCAACTTTGGATTGCTTCCAGACCTAGAAGTGAGAATCAAATCAAAAAAAGAGCGGAACGAAACGCATGCTAAACGCGCTTTGGACACAATTCAGAACTTTGTGAAAAATTTGTAAAATATTTGCCTGCTGTTTTAAAGTATGATACTATTTATTAGCCTTTGCGAGGTGTTTCCATGATTAATCAAAAAAAGGCATTATCATCCTTCATCGAATATTTACAGATTGAAAAAAACAGTTCACAATACACCATTGAAAATTACAAACGTGATATTCACGAATTTTTTCTGTTCCTTAATGAACAGGGCATTGAGGATATCACGTCCGTTGAATATTTTGATGTCCGGTTATATTTAACGAATTTATATGAGAAAAACCTTTCTAAGCGCACTGTAGCAAGAAAAACATCTTGCTTGCGGAGCCTTTATAGATTTTTACTACGTGAAGGTGATGTGAAAGATAATCCTTTTTCTTTGGCTTCTTTACCTAAAAAGGATCAAAGACTGCCACGTTTTCTTTATGAGAAGGAAATGAATCAGTTGTTTTCTTCTTTAAAGAAGGATTCACCGATAGGAATAAGGAACAATGCCTTACTGGAATTATTGTATGCTACAGGAATTCGTGTAAGTGAATGTTGTGAGATTAAACTGCAGGATATCGATCTTTCCTTAGGGACGGTACTGATCCATGGAAAAGGAAAAAAGGATCGCTACGTTCCGGTTGGTAGCTATGCACAGGAAGCGATAGATTTATACATACGTACAGCCAGGATGGAATTGACTTCGTCTGACGCCAAGGCGCATGTTTATTTATTTGTTAATTTTCGTGGAGACCCTCTGACACCTAGGGGAGTTCGCTATATATTGAATGAATTGATTAAAAAGTCAGCCGCAGATGGAAGTCTTCATCCCCATATGCTAAGGCATTCGTTTGCTACACACCTATTGAATAATGGGGCGGACATTCGCACGGTTCAAGAATTGCTTGGTCATTCTAAAATTTCATCAACGCAAGTGTATACGCATGTTACAAAAGACCAATTGAAAAAAGTCTACAATGCATCACATCCGCGGCCTTAAATGTTGAAAGGGGACACTTTATGACAACGATATTTGCAGTGCATCATAAAGGTGAATGTGCCATGTCCGGTGATGGGCAGGTTACTTTAGGAAATTCAGTAGTGATGAAGCATACGGCGAGGAAAGTAAGAAAAATCTTTAATGGTAATGTCCTTGCAGGTTTTGCAGGTTCCGTTGCAGATGCATTCACTTTATTTGAGATGTTCGAAGCTAAACTTGAAGAGTATAATGGCAATCTTCAGCGCGCTGCCGTCGAAATGGCAAAGCAATGGAGAAGTGACAATGTATTGAGAAAGCTGGAAGCCATGCTAGTCGTGATGGATAAGAACCATTTGCTGCTCGTTTCGGGCACCGGGGAAGTAATTGAACCGGATGACGGGATTCTCGCCATAGGATCGGGTGGGAATTATGCACTGGCTGCCGGCAGGGCATTAATGCGGTTTTCCAGTGACCAATTATCGGCAAAGGAAATCGCCCAATCATCTTTACAAATTGCAGCGGAAATTTGTGTATTTACGAATACGAATATAATCGTGGAAGAGTTGTAAGGAGGAGCGCAAATGTCAAAAAAAGCTAATTTAACACCGAGGCAAATCGTTGAAAAACTGGATCAGTATATCGTAGGGCAGCGTGAGGCAAAACGGGCAGTGGCAGTGGCTCTTCGGAATCGCTACCGACGTTCCCTTCTCTCGGATCAACTTCGTGATGAAGTCGTTCCGAAGAATATATTAATGATTGGACCGACAGGCGTTGGGAAAACAGAAATAGCTCGGAGAATGGCTAAATTGGTAGGTGCTCCTTTTGTAAAAGTTGAAGCAACGAAATTTACGGAAGTCGGGTATGTCGGCCGGGATGTTGAGTCGATGGTTCGTGATTTGGTGGAGACTTCCGTCCGCCTCGTGAAGGAAGAAAAGATGGTCAGCGTAAAGGAGCGGGCAGAAGAAAATGCAAATCGCCGCTTAATAGAACTTTTAGTGCCATCAACAAAAAAACAGAGTAATTTCAAGAATCCTCTTGAAGTCTTTTTTGGAGGCAATAACAATCAAGACGAACAGGATTCTGAAGAAAATTCCGAAGATTTAAGTTTGCAGGAAAAAAGAAAAACCGTCGCTGAAAAGCTGGCTAACGGTGAGTTAGAAAGTGAAATGATAACGGTCGAAGTGGAAGAACAGGCTGCTTCGATGTTTGATATGCTCCAAGGTTCGGGAATGGAACAAATGGGGATGAACATGCAGGACGCTTTAGGAAGCTTGATGCCGAAAAAAAGCAAGAAGCGCAAATTGAAAGTAAGTGAAGCAAGAACCGTTTTAACAAATGAAGAAGCGGCAAAATTGATTGATATGGATGAAGTCACTTCCGATGCAGTATACGGGGCTGAGCAAAATGGGATTATCTTCATCGATGAAATAGATAAAATTGCCAGTAAGCAATCTGGAAGTTCATCAGCGGATGTATCAAGAGAGGGTGTCCAAAGGGATATCCTGCCAATTGTTGAAGGTTCGACAGTAGTGACTAAATATGGTTCAGTTAAAACGGATCATGTCTTATTCATTGCTGCAGGGGCCTTTCACATGGCTAAGCCATCCGACCTTATCCCTGAATTGCAAGGTAGATTCCCAATTCGTGTAGAATTGAACAAACTGACTGTAGATGACTTTGTACGGATTCTTCATGAACCGGATAATGCCTTGTTAAAACAATATGTTGCTTTATTAGAAACTGAAGGTATAGAAATTGAATTTTCTGACGATGCTGTTCGTAAGATAGCTGAAGTGGCCTTCGAAGTAAATCAAAACACAGACAATATTGGTGCAAGAAGACTTCATACCATTTTGGAACGGTTGCTTGAAGACTTATCTTTTGAAGCTCCGGAAATAACGATGGAGAAGATTACAATTACGCCCCAATATGTCGAAGGTAAGCTTGGTTCTATCGCCCGGAACAAAGATTTAAGCCAGTTTATCCTTTAATTAAGAAACAATCTTGGCAATGATTTGCCTACGCAATGAACATAAAATTACGGAAATACAACTTCATAGTTATTGTGAACCATGGTATTTTTAGGAGGAACAAATCAAATGAACTTATTAGCAAAAACAAGAAAAATCAATGCAATGCTCCAAAAAGCAGCAGGTAAAGCAGTTAACTTCAAGGAAATGGCTGAAAGTTTAAGTGAAGTTATCGAAGCGAATGTATTCGTCGTCAGCCGCCGCGGGAAATTACTTGGCATAGCGGTAAGTCAGCAAATTGAAAACGAACGCATGTACAAAATGTTGGAAGATAAACAATTCCCTGAAGAGTACACAAAAAACCTGTTCAATATTCCTGAAACCTCTTCGAATCTTGATATCGAAAGCGAATATACTGCTTTCCCAGTCGAAAACAAAGAGCTTTTCGCAACTGGATTAACGACGATCGTACCGATTATGGGTGGGGGAGAACGTTTAGGAACATTGGTTCTTGCCCGATTACAAGAAAAATTTCATGATGATGATTTAATTTTGGCTGAATATGGTGCGACAGTAGTCGGTATGGAAATCCTGCGTGAAAAATCAGAAGAGATAGAAGAAGAAGCTCGTAGTAAAGCTGTCGTTCAAATGGCAATTTCCTCGTTATCTTACAGCGAATTGGAAGCTATTGAGCACATTTTTGAGGAGCTTAAAGGTAATGAAGGTCTGCTTGTAGCTTCCAAAATTGCAGACCGTGTCGGCATTACCCGTTCCGTTATCGTAAATGCTCTACGGAAACTGGAAAGTGCCGGAGTCATTGAATCCCGCTCACTAGGAATGAAAGGTACTTATATCAAAGTATTGAACGATAAATTCCTTCTTGAATTAGAAAAGCTTAAAAATAATTAACATACTAAAAAAGCAGTCCTTTAAAAAGGGCTGCTTTTTTTTTGTGGTATTTGGATCTGTTGCTTTCTGGGACTAATAAGCAAAAGCGGGTGAATGTCAGGGGGAGAAAGGAAAAAGAGGTAATTCGAATTAAATGGAAATATGAATATAGGCTTGGTTTCTATTAGAATTGAAAAAATAGTTAAATTTTTCTTAAAAAGAGGAATTATATTATTATAACTGTTGCAATAGTGAAAATGAACGTTGTTATAACTTTTAGATTGCTAAAATTCTATGGATAACGGGTTTAAGCTATTAGGGAATTTTGTCGAATAAATCAGCGTTTTGAAAAAAACGTTTTTTTTCAAAAAAAGAAAAAAGGCAGTAAGCCTTTGTTTTCTTATAAATCCTTTATTTTAAAGGGTGAAATCAACTAAATTGAAATAATCAATTGAAAGTAAATGTGAAAATTAGTTCTAAAGTATCAGGTATATAGGTTTGTTTTTCGGTATGATATAAAAGCTAATAGAAGTAAAATTTGGTTAATATGTAGAATATCATATTAAAATGTAATATTACGTAATATTAACCATGTAATCATACTAATAAAAACGACAAACTTGAAC
This sequence comes from Peribacillus sp. FSL P2-0133, assembly GCF_037975445.1. Lineage (NCBI taxonomy): Bacteria > Bacillati > Bacillota > Bacilli > Caryophanales > Bacillaceae > Peribacillus > Peribacillus sp. FSL P2-0133. Next base: position 1,723,390 of record NZ_CP150254.1, read on the forward strand.
AAGTTATGACAAATTTCGACGATAATAGGTCTAAAGTCTATGTATTGTTTATGGACATAGTTATAATGTTTCTTTAAAATTAAAAACGTAATGTACTGGGTTAATTTATTGATAATGTAATTATTTGTAAATTATAGAAAGAGGTGATCGATGTGGAGTTATTTTCAAATACTTTTCAATCACTAGAAAATGCCCTTAATTATTCTAATGTAAAACAAAAAGTCATTTCACAGAACATAGCCAACTCGGATACGCCTAATTATAAAGCCAAAGAGGTCAAGAAAACACAATCCTTTAAGGCAGAGCTGGAATCTTACCTGGAGTCATATCGTACCGATGAACGGCATTTTACTTTCAAGTCAGAGGGGAGTCATACTTCTCAGATCGTGACGCAGAAAAATGTCCGATATAACAATAATGGAAATAGCGTGGACGTTGATAAGGAAATGACGGAGCTTGCAGCCAATCAGATTTATTATAATGCAGTGACCGACAGGCTTTCAGGTAAGTTTCAATCATTGCAGAATGTAATTAGAGGAGGTAAGTGATGGGAATCTTCCAAAGTATAAACATGACCGGATCCAGCCTGACGAGTCAAAGGGTAAGGATGGATGTAATCTCTGCTAATATGGCTAATGCCGATACGACTAGGGCGGAATATGACGTGGAATCGAAAACATGGAAGCCGTATACAAGAAAATCGGTTGTGCTGCAAAGTAAGGAAAACGGTTTTTCAAGTTTCTTAAACGCAGCATCCCAAAAAACGAGCGAAGTAGGGAATGGAGTGAAGGTGACTGGAATAGTAAAAGATAAAACACCTTTTGAACTGGATTACAATCCCGAACATCCTGATGCCAATGAAGATGGTTATGTTGAAATGCCAAATGTCGACCCGCTTCGGGAGATGGTTGATTTAATGAGTGTCACACGTTCATACGAAGCAAATGTGACAGTTTTAAATGCATCAAAGGGAATGATGATGAAAGCTTTGGAAATTGGAAAATAAAAGTTTGAAAGGAGATTGTTGATATGGAGGGGATTTCTCTTTCTACAGTGAACAATGCAAGTAATGTATTGAAAAAAGATCAAAGCAATACTAATACACCATACGAAGCACACCGAAATTTTGCGTCGGTATTAAAAGAATCAATTAATAAAGTCAACGGAACACAAGTGGCATCTGATGATCTTACAACCAAATTGGTTAATGGAGAGGATGTTGAGCTACATTCGGTGATGATAGCTTCACAAAAAGCCAGCGTTACCATGCAGGCTACATTAGAGGTTCGGAATAAGGTTGTGGAAGCCTACCAGGAAATGATGAGAATGAGTATATAGCATTCATTTTTTAACCTCATTATATAGAGAAAAATGACCAGGGGGAAAAAATCCCCCAATCATAAATTCATACACTGACCGGGGGATTTAAATGAATGAAGTACTAGTGAATTTTAAAAACAAAATAACTGCTTATTGGACGGGCCGCAGTAAAAAACAAAAATTCATGATGATTGGTTCAGCAGCATTAATTATCATCATCATTACGGCAGTTTCAATTTTAACCACGCGTACGACGCTGGTGCCCTTATATTCCAACTTAACTCCATCGGAAACGGGGAGCATTAAAGAAAATTTAGACAGTCAAGGGATTATGAATGAAGTTTCTGAAAATGGAACGACCATAAAAGTTCCAGAAGAAAAACTGGATTCTCTTAAAGTGGAACTGGCAGCAGAAGGAATTCCGGAATCTGGCAGTATCGACTATTCCTTTTTTAGTCAAAGTGCTGGTATCGGAATGACTGAAAATGAATTCAATGTCATTAAACTGGACTCGATGCAAACGGAATTGGCCAGTTTAATAAAAAAGATTGATGGAGTAGAAGATGCCAGTATAATGATCACTCTTCCTGATAAAGGAGTTTTTGTCAGTGATTCAGCTGGGGAAGCTTCAGCATCCATTGTATTGAATACGAAGCCCGGCTATAAATTTGAAGAAAGTCAAATCAATTCCCTTTATCATCTGGTCTCAAAAAGTGTTCCGAATCTCCCTACAGATAATATCGTCATTATGAACCAAGAGTTTGAGTACTTCGATCTTGAAAATGAAAATTCTTCTTTCGCGTCCGCATTTGCCACCCAAAATGAAATAAAAAAAGAAATAGAACGTGATATTCAAAGACAGGTGCAAAATATGCTTGGAACGATTATGGGGAGAGACAAAGTGGTTGTTTCAGTCACGGCAGACATTGATTTTACTCAAGAAAATCGGGAAGAGAATTTAGTTGAACCGGTCGATGAAGAAAATATGGCTGGAATTGAGATTTCTGCGCAAAGGATCAATGAATCGTATAGTGGGGACGCAGCAGGTGCAGGAGGCGTTCCGCAAAGTGAGGATTCCTCAGATTCATTGGGATCCAGTTACGTTGAAGGCACTAACGGATCCGGTGATTATGAAAAAGTGGATGAAACGATAAATAGTGAAGTGAACCGAATCAAGAAAGAAATAGTCGAAAGCCCATATAAAGTTAAGGATTTAGGTATTCAGGTCATGGTCGAACCACCCACCGCTGACGATCCGAATTCTTTATCTCAACAGAGTGTGGAGGATATTACACAAATCCTTGGTACGATAATACGCACGACAATCGAGAAAAAAGCTGAAGGGGAAGAACTGACGGACGAGGAGCTTAATAATAAAATTGCGATTTCCGTCCAGCCGTTTAACGGGAAAATGACGTTGCAAAAAGGTGAAACGAATCCTTCGTTACCAATATGGGCATACATCGTATGCGGAGTGCTAATACTTGCCATTATCATTCTCTTAATCTTATTCCTCCGATCCCGAAAGCAAGCTCAAATGGAAGAGGAGTACGTGGTTGAAGAGGAAGAAGTCGTATTCGATGTTCCGGATATGAACAAAGAGAAGGAAACGGAAGCATCTTTAAAAAGAAAACAACTGGAGAAGCTTGCAAAAGAAAAGCCAGATGAATTTGCAAAATTATTAAGAAGCTGGATAGCAGAAGACTAGGAGGCTTTAGAAAGTGACAGATAGAAAAAAAAAGGCCGGATTGACTGGCAAACAGAAAGCTGCCATCCTCCTTATTTCCTTAGGCCCGGATGTTTCTGCATCCGTATATAAGCATCTTTCTGAAGAGGAAATTGAGAGATTGACCCTTGAAATTTCGGGAGTGAGAAAAGTGGACTCCCATGATAAAGAAGAAATTCTGGAAGAATTCCATAATATTGCTTTAGCACAGGATTATATCTCGCAGGGCGGGATAGGATATGCGAAGCAGGTACTTGAAAAGGCATTAGGTACTGATCAGGCAACCGCCATCATTAACCGTTTAACATCATCCTTGCAGGTTCGGCCATTCGACTTTGCACGAAAGGCAGAACCTGGACAGATCCTGAATTTCATCCAGAACGAGCATCCGCAGACCATTGCATTAATCTTGTCTTATCTTGATCCCACACAGGCTGGACAAATATTGTCTGAACTTCCGCAAGAGGTGCAGGCTGATATTGCAAGAAGGATTGCTTTAATGGATAGCACTTCTCCGGAAATCATCAATGAAGTGGAGCAAATACTCGAAAGGAAACTTTCTGCGACTGTAACCCAAGATTATACACAGACAGGTGGAGTGGAAGCTGTAGTAGATGTATTGAATGGTGTTGACCGCTCAACGGAAAGAACGATTTTGGAGGCACTTGAAATCCAAGATCCGGAGCTTGCTGAGGAAATCAAGAAACGAATGTTTGTTTTTGAAGATATCGTTACCCTTGATGGCAGAGCGATTCAGCGAGTAGTCAGGGAATCTGAAAACGAAGATCTTAAACTTTCTCTTAAAGTGGCTAGTGATGAAGTGAAGGAAATCGTTTTCAAAAACATGTCAAAACGTATGGTTGAAACCTTCCAGGAAGAAATGGAATATATGGGGCCAGTACGATTACGTGATGTAGAAGAAGCACAATCAAGAATTGTTGCCGTCATTCGGCATCTGGAAGAAACTGGAGATATAGTGATTGCCCGCGGCGGAGGGGATGATATCATTGTCTAGGATTATCAAATCCCAGCAGGCTAACCAGGAGAAAAGCAAAAAGATTGCAATAAAAGTTCGCCCTTTCGACTTTCTTCAAAATGATGATGCAGATGAGCGGAAAAACCTTCATTATATTCAATCTGATGAATTTCTCAATGATGCTAAACAGGAAGCGGAAACGTTATTGCTCGAAGCTAAACAAAAGGCCCAAGCAATTGCTGCTGAAATCCAGCAAGACCGAGAACAATGGGAGAATCAAGAAAAAGCAATGTTTATTGAACAAGCTCAAAAAGAAGGGTATCAGCAGGGAGTCGAAGATGGGATCCAAAAGGGTTATAACGAGATTGCAGCGGAAATAGCCTTCGCAAAAGAAGTGGTAGAGTCCTCTAAAAAAGATTATCGGCACAATATCGAATCATCTGAAACCGTTATTCTGAATCTTGCCCTGAAGGTGGCAGAGAAAATTATCGGGCAACAGTTTGAAAAAGATGAAGAGTCTTTTTTATCCATAGTCAAAAGAGCCATCAAAGAGGTGAGGGATTACCGTGAAGTGCAATTGCATATCCATCCGATCCAATATCAATCGATTCTTTCTCATAAAGATGAGTTGATGGCAATCTTTCCGAAAGATACTGAGTTGTATATCTTTCCGGATGATGAGCTTGAAGCAGGCAGCTGTATCATCGAATCGGAAAACGGAAGGATGGACGCCAGTGTCGACAGTCAGCTGAAGGAAATAAAAGTGAAACTAACTGAATTGCTGGAAGGGGAGTAAAGATGAAAACTAGAGACCTAATGCCCTTAGTTGATGAAGTTGATCCATTCAAACACTATGGACGGGTCAAATGTGTCGTGGGGCTAATGATAGAATCTCAAGGCCCTGAAAGCTCTGTAGGTGATGTTTGTTATATCTATACAGGTATACAAAAAAAGAAAAATCGAATCTTAGCTGAAGTTGTCGGTTTCCGTGATGAAATGGTTATTTTAATGCCATTTACAGCAGTTAGTGATATTGCACCGGGTTGTATCGTGGAAGGGAGCGGACGGAGCCTTGAGATAAAGGTGGGAAGCGGGCTAATTGGCAAAGTAGTCGATCCATTGGGACATCCCATTGATGACTCACTGCTTCCAAAAGGTCTCGCGACAATTTCTGTGGATCAAGATCCGCCGAATCCGATGAAACGACCTCCCATTAATGAACCGATAGATGTAGGAGTTCGGGTGATTGATAGTTTATTAACAGTTGGAAAAGGACAGCGTGTTGGTATCTTTGCAGGGAGCGGTGTCGGGAAAAGCACGTTGCTTGGTATGGTAGCAAGGAATACGACGGCTGACTTAAACGTAATCGGTCTTATTGGAGAACGCGGCCGTGAAGTTCGAGAATTCATTGAGAAAGATCTTGGACCAGAAGGGCTGGCACGATCAATCGTTGTAGTGGCGACATCTGACCAGCCAGCGTTGATGAGGATAAAGGGTGCTTTGACGGCAACTGCCATCGCGGAGTATTTTCGTGATAAGGGATTGAATGTGATGCTGATGATGGATTCGGTCACGAGGGTTGCGATGGCCCAGAGGGAAATTGGGCTTGCTATCGGGGAACCGCCGACGACCAAAGGGTATACGCCATCCGTTTTTGCCATCCTTCCAAGGTTACTCGAAAGAACGGGAACAAATCAGTTGGGGACCATTACAGCTTTTTATACGGTACTAGTCGACGGTGATGATATGAATGAACCGATTGCTGATGCTGTCAGGGGAATTTTGGATGGTCACTTCATCCTAGACCGTAACTTGGCCAATAAAGGACAGTTTCCAGCGCTCAATGTATTAAAGAGCATTAGTCGTGTCATGAACAATATTGTTGGTGACAAGCATAAAAATGCCGCAGAAAAATTGCGGGCAAGTTTATCAACCTATATGGAGTCGGAAGATTTGATTAATATAGGAGCTTATAAGAAGGGTTCTTCCAAACAAATTGATAACTCGATTACACGCTATCCGGAAATCATTTCATTTTTGAAGCAAGGAACCCATGAAAAATCTTCCAAAGATAATAGTATCAACGCCCTTGTCGAATTGATGGAGAAAGGTGATTAATAATGATTTATCAATATAAATTCGAGAAGATGCTGACCATCAAAGAAAAAGAAAAAACCGATGCACTAGCTAAATATAATGCTGCTTTAAAAAATTTTGAAGAAGTGGCAGAAAAGTTATATAAGCTTTTAAAGAAAAAAGAAGAGTTGCTTGAGTTTCAACAGGAAAAGCTGCGAAATGGATTATCCGTTCAGGAAATTCGTCATCATCAGTTATTTATGGACAACTTGGAAAAACTCTTAAGCCACTGTCAACAGGAAGTCATTGAAGTGCGATATAAGATGAATAATCAACGGGATATATTAATGGAAAGAAATATTGAGGTTAAAAAGTACGAGAAATTGAAAGAAAATGGTTTTCTTAAATTCCTCGATGTCATTAAGGAAGCTGAGAACAAACAAATGGATGAAATATCTATCCGGCAATTCTTAAGCAAAGGCGTAAGGTGATGGAATGCGTAAAAAAAGTGAATCTAATGGATTGGAAGAATTGGAAGAAAGCAAGATAAGTAAGTTTCAATGGTTTCTTGTCATCTTCATTCCATTAATCTTTGCGGTAACTGTAGCGTTGATCGTTTTTACAGTTGCAGGGGTGAATGTAGTGGAAAAGGCAAAGGAAATGTCTGCGAAAATACCCTTCATTGAATCGGATCAAAAGGATGAAGAGAAGGGGAAGCCAGCCAAGAATGATGAGAAAGTTTCCATGAAACTCGAAAAATTAGAAACCGAGATTGAAAACAAGGAAAAAGAGATAGAAAAGCTTGAGGGCATCATTGATACACGTGACAAGGCCATTGCAAAGGCAGAAGCGGAAAAACAGCAGCTTCAAACAGAAATGAATCAATTTAGGGATAGTCAGAATAATAGTAAACAAGCGTTTAAAGATATAATCCGTACTTATGAAACTATGGCTCCCAAGAAGGCTGCACCTATCATTATGGAAATGAATGATGAAGATGCAGTGGAGATTCTCTCAAGTATGAAAGCAGTCACTTTAGCTAAGGTTTTGGAGCAAATGAATACGGCTGATGCTGCAAGGTTAACGAAGAAACTAACGGAACAAAGTTCTTAAGTGGAAAGAGTGAGAAGGTGAATATATGAATTCAGCGATTAATTCTTTACTTCCCTTGGCATCATTAGGTCTAAAGGTACCAGTTAAGCCAAATCAGCAAACTGATTCAGAGTTTGGTTCAGTCCTTCAATCAGCCATTGGGACAGAACCTCCCATTCCATCGGATATAGGCGCCATCACCGAAGGACAAATGTCTGTAATAAAGGATTTGCTTGGTTTTTTGAAACTTGAAAGGCTAAGTGAAACAGGGGAAGAGAGTGCAGCCGTTGCCCCTTCTGTAAATCAACAAGACCACAACCTTATTTTACAGGTCCTAAAAAATGTAGGCAGAAATGATGAGGGTGCCCTTGATGATTTCTTTGGGAGCATCGAGGATCTGGATTTAGAACAAGAAGTGGATGACTTCAGCCTGAATCCACAAAGTTTGTTATCAGCCAATGTCATGGATCTGTATACCATCCTGAAAAAAATTACTGTTTTGAGCGAAGAAAAATGGCATGACCCCTCATTATCCGGTGTGGTGAATCTTTTGAAGCTGGTGAAAATTCAAGATCTTCTCTCGGAAAATAAGGATATGACCCTAGATGAAGCGGCCATCCAGAAACAAATGAAACACCTGCTTGAAGGGTTAACGGGAAAGTTGGAGAGATGGCTGTCCAATCAGTCAAAAGCAGAACCTGATCAATCCTACACTCTGGAGAAAGGGCAAACTAAAACATTAGAAACATTGAAAAGTGCATACTCGCAATTATCCGGGAGTGACAAGGGAAATAAAGACGGGACAGTAAGCAGCGGTGTGACTTTGCAAAGTCCGGATAGTGGTAAACATCAAGGGACTGGTATGCCTTTTCTCATGACAAAGCTGGAGCAATTCGTCTTGGCAGCTCCCAAAGGTGAGCAAACTGTCAGTCAAGAAGAGTTTGTTAAACAATTTGAAAATATTTTGAGTAAGGCGAACTTTAGCGGAACTAACGGTGTAAATAAACTTTTGATCAGAGTGACTCCTGAACATTTAGGGTCCCTAAGAATCGAGTTGATTCAAAAGGATGGTATGCTGTCAGCCAAGATTATGGCCTCTACTGCTCAGGCCAAAGATATGCTGGAGAATCAGATTCATGGCTTAAAACAAGCCTTTAGCGGACAAAACATTCAAATTGAAAGAATTGAAATATCACAGGCCTTCAATGCTTTTAACTCTGAGAAATTCAGCCATAAAGATGCTGATGAACATAATGATCAACAGGAGAGTAAGGAAGAAAGCAATGATGAAACGGAAAGCGAGTTTACGGGATCCCTTGCCGATGCTCTGTTAAATCTGGAAGTGTAGGTGAAAAAATGACGACCATCGATACGTCACTATTATTATCAAAATCTCAAACTGAAAACAGAAAAACTGGGGATGCATTAGGAAAGGATGATTTCTTGAAATTGTTGCTTACCCAGCTTCAAAATCAAGATCCGTCAAGTCCGATGGACAATACGGAATTTATCGCCCAAATGGCCACTTTTTCTTCTCTCGAACAGATGATGAATATGGGAGTCCAAATGGAAGAAATAATCGGGATCAATCAACAAAATAGTTTAATGAACTATAACTCTTTTGTCGGTAAGGAAGTCACTTGGCACAAATTGGATGAAGGCGATGATGACCTTGCGATAGAAGAAGGGAAAGGCATCGTTAAATCGATCCAATATAAGGGTGATGGTGTTTATTTTCTTTTAGAAGATGGCACAAAGCTTGAACCCGCAAATATTTCAGCAATGAAACAACCAAGTTCCACGTCGAATAGCTTGACGGCGGCAAGTGAATTAATAGGCAAGCGTGTTTCCTGGATGGACGATAAAAATGGTGAGTCGTCTGCTGTCGTAATCTCGGTATCCATGAGTAATGGCAAGCTGGAAATTGAAGTGGATGATGAAAACAACACCAAGTTATCATCAGAGCAATTGATAAAAATCGCTGAAGGTTAAGGGACGGGAATATGAATGAACTTGGTTTTCAAACAAATTCCGCTCAGCTTTTGCCACAACCTCATTGGCTTAATGCTTTTGAAAGTCTTGCTGGATCATCTGCCTTTGCCTTAACGGTAATTTTGTTAGTAAGCACGAAAAACAACAAGGTCATCACGGTCATGGACAGGGATGAAGCAACATCACAAATCTTCACGAACATCAATGGAACCATAATTTTAGATAAATAGGCTGGACCTGGAATAGGGAGCCTCGACTGTGGCATGACGGAAGCAGTCGATATATGAAAGGGGAGCTTTACATGCTTCGTTCAATGTATTCGGGAATAAGCGGATTAAAAAACTTACAAACAAAATTGGATGTAATCGGTAATAACGTCGCCAATGTCAATACATATGGTTTCAAAAAAAGCCGTGTGACATTCAGCGATGCGATGAACCAAACGGTATCTGGTGCAAGTGCAGCAACAGCCAATAAAGGCGGAACCAATTCTAAACAAATTGGATTGGGCTCCACGATAGCTACAATCGATACGATCCATACACAGTCAAGCCTGCAAACCACCGGCCGCGATCTTGATTTAGGAATATCTGGTGATGGCTATTTTGTCGTCAAGCAAGGCGATTCTCTTTCATATACACGTGCAGGAAACTTTTATCTGGATGATAACGGTACACTTGTCAACGCGAATGGGTTGAAAGTACAGGCTTACAAGGTTGATGAAAACGGTAAACGATCAAAAACGATTGGCGACGTTGCTGTTAACGTCAATGCGATTTTACCTGCCATTGCCACTACTAAAATATCAGTAAGTGGAAATCTAGCTGCTGACGCAATTGATGGTACCGTATTTAGCCAGCAAATGAAAGTTATGGATGAAAATGGTAAAGAACAAACGACAAATATTTATTTTCAAAAAAACGGTGATGATAAATGGGAGCTTTTTGATGAAGAACCTGCTGCTTTGGGAGATACATCAACAACTAAACCAAAACCGTTCACTTCGGTGAATTTCGATGCAAATGGTCAGATAGTGGCAGCTGATAAAACCCATTCAGGTCAAACCATTAACATTTCAAGCGGCAAAGAGGATGACTCGGATACAGCAGTTGATGAAAGCGTGCAAAAAGTTAATTTGGATTTTGATTTCTCGAACCTTACTCAAGTTAAAGGTTCCACTACAGCTCTTGTCAATCCAGATGGTAATAAAGAAGGAAAACTGGAAAGCTTTAATATTGGCGCATCAGGGGAAATAAATGGCGTTTATTCCAACGGTCTGATCACAACCTTAGGCCAACTGGCCGTCGCCAAGTTCTCCAATGCATCAGGCTTGACGAAAACGGGTGGTAACACTTTTCAGGAATCAATCAATTCAGGTACTGCAAACATCAATATCGCAGGTGAGGGGCGTGGTGTGATTGCATCAGGTTCATTGGAAATGTCCAACGTGGATTTATCCGAAGAGTTTACTGAAATGATCGTTGCACAACGTGGTTTCCAGTCGAACTCCAGGATCATCACGACGTCGGATGAAATTTTACAGGAATTGGTTAACTTAAAACGATAGGTTAAGGGAGGGAGGAGCCAGGTGCTTTTGCTCTGGCTCCTAAATATCATTATCAAAGTCACAAGGCTCAATGGAAAATGCTTTCATATCAATGCATTGTACATAGACACAGTCGAGTCATTGCCAGATACGACCATTACTTTTACAAATGGTAAGAAAATCGTTGTGCTAGAGAAGGAAGAGGAACTGGTTGGAGCTATTATACAATTTTACCGTACCGTTAATATTCTCGGTCTTCGTAAGGATGTGGAGGAAAGTTCATGAAAAAAAACCTAATGACTATTATGTTGATTATACTCGTGGCTATAACGCTTGTAGGTGTCATAGCGGTCGTGGTTGTGACAAAGTTATCTGATCCCACATCTGCCGAAGATAAACCTAGCATTGACGAAATTGTCAAATCATCCGTTGAGATTCCTGAAATTACTACGAATCTTGCCGGCAATGATTATATCAAAATCTCATTTATGTTCCAAACTGAAAGCAAAAAAGCGAAAGAAGAGTTGGAAAAAAGAAATTTTCAAGTGAAAAATATAATTATTACCGAACTATCCGAAATGAAAGCGGAAGAGTTAACCGGTAAAAAAGGCAAGGAAAAGCTTCAAGAAGCTTTAAAAACTAGAATGAATGAATTAATGGAAGAAGGAAAAGTTGAAAAGGTTTATATTACTTCCTCGATTCTGCAATAAGAACATCCTTGCTTCATTAAATAAGAAGGGGAAGCTTTGGAGGTGAGTGTTAATGTCCGGGGAAATATTATCGCAAAATGAAATAGATGCACTGTTATCGGCCATTTCCACAGGTGAAATGGATGCAGATGATTTAAAAAAAGAAGAAGTAGAAAAAAGAGTGAAAGTTTACGACTTTAAAAGGGCGCTTCGGTTTTCAAAGGACCAAATCCGCAGTTTGACTAGAATACACGAGAACTTTGCGAGGCTGCTGACCACATACTTTTCTGCTCAACTTAGAACCTATGTCCAAATATCCGTTGCTTCGGCAGATCAAATACCATACGAAGAGTTTATCCGATCAATTCCAAAAATGACCATCATGAATGTTTTTGAGGTACCGCCCTTGGATGGCCGAATCATTCTTGAGGTCAACCCGAATATCGCCTATTCCATGATGGATCGTGTTTTGGGCGGGCGGGGCATAAGCGTGAATAAGGTAGATAGTTTAACCGAAATAGAAACGAAAATCATGTCGAATTTATTCGAGAAGGCTTTTGAAAATTTACAGGAGGCTTGGGGAACGATTGTTGAAATCGAACCGGTAATGACAGAGTTCGAGGTGAATCCACAATTTCTGCAACTGGTTTCACCCAACGATACTGTTGTGGTCATTTCCTTGAATACACAAATCGGAGAAACGAGCGGAATGATTAATGTTTGCATTCCTCACGTCGTATTGGAACCAATCATACCAAAGTTATCCGCTCATTATTGGATGGAAAATTCCCAAAAGGAAAAAATTCCAGAGGAAATCATGATTTTGGAAAAGCGTATCCGAAACGCAGATCTTCCCATTATTTCCGAACTTGGTTCTACGGATATCACCATCCACGACTTTTTGCTGCTTGATGTTGGCGATGTCATCGATTTGAATAAGGCAATCGATGAACCTTTGACGATTACAATTGGGGGGATCCCAAAATACAGTGGGCAGCCAGGAAAAGTAGGAAAAAAACATGCTATCCAGATTCTTGATATTTTGAAAGGGGGAGACGAAGATGGTAAGTGATGGAATGCTTTCACAAGACGAGATAGATGCCCTTTTAAAAGGTACAAGTGATATAGAGGATGAGGTGTTCCCTCTCTCGATTGACGATTATTTATCAATGATGGAACTCGACGCTCTCGGTGAAATTGGTAATATCTCCTTCGGAAGCTCGGCCACTGCCCTATCCACTTTGTTGAATCAGAAAGTGGATATCACCACCCCGACGGTTACTTTAATTGAAAGGGGACATATCGCGGAAGAATTCCCGCATCCGTATGTAGCGATTCAAGTGCAATATACAGAAGGTTTTTCAGGTATAAATATGCTGGTCATCAAGCAGAGCGATGCTGCTATCATTGCAGATTTGATGCTTGGCGGAGATGGGGAGAATCCTTCTGACCTGCTTGGGGAAATTCAATTGAGTGCTGTTCAGGAAGCAATGAACCAAATGATGGGTTCTGCTGCGACATCCATGTCGACCATTTTCAGTAAAAAAGTGGATATTTCTCCACCTAGCATAGACTTACTTAATTTTTTAAACGGTGTAGGTGAAAATGCGATACCTGACGAGGATTTATTTGCAAAAATCTCGTTCCGCCTCCGTGTCGGCAACTTAATTGATTCCAGTATTATGCAATTGTTACCATTAGAGTTTGCTAAAGGCTTAGTTTCTGAATTATTAAATGGGACGAGCGAAAGCGAACCTACCGATATTAAAACGCAAAAAGTACTAAGTGATCCAGTAACAAACATTCCAAATCAGGAGCCTGCATCATTCCAGGACACCAGGTCAGATCGATCGGCAAACGAAATTTATGGACAAAGCGGTCACCAAACCCAACCTGCGAACCAAATGCAGAATGTTCCACAACATTTTGGAGTTTCATCCGTACCAACAGGACAGCCGGTAAATGTTCAGCCTGCCAGTTTCACTAGTTTTCAGCCTTACCAGCTTCAGGAGTCTGAAACGAAAAATCTCAGCATGCTGATGGATATCCCTTTGCAAGTAACTGTGGAGCTTGGAAGAACGAAACGCTCCGTCAAGGATATTTTGGAGCTGTCCTCTGGATCGATCATTGAATTGGATAAATTAGCAGGAGAGCCAGTGGATATCCTGGTAAACAGCCGCTTGATAGCAAAAGGTGAGGTAGTGGTAATTGATGAAAACTTTGGGGTACGTGTTACGGATATCATGAGTCAAAGTGAACGATTAAATAAAATAAGATAATTTGGGGGACGAGAATAATGGCTAATAGAATTTTAATTGTGGACGATGCAGCATTTATGAGAATGATGATAAAGGATATCCTTTCTAAAAATGGTTTTGAAATAGTCGGGGAAGCAGCAGATGGCGCCCAAGCAGTGGAAAAATATAAAGAAACCCATCCGGATCTTGTAACGATGGATATTACAATGCCTGAAATGGATGGGATTACAGCGTTAAAGGAAATTAAAAAGGTAAATCCTCAAGCTAAGGTCATTATGTGTTCTGCGATGGGGCAGCAAGCCATGGTCATTGATGCGATCCAGGCGGGTGCAAAAGACTTTATCGTGAAGCCATTCCAGGCAGACCGGGTATTGGAAGCCATAAATAAAGCATTAAGTTAAGAGGGTGTCTTCATATTGTTTTTAATTAAAAAATGGCTTCAGGTCTCACTGTTGATAGCAGTATTCTTCTCTGGGGCCATACAGGCCCATGCGGAAGACCATGATAAAACAGTGAAGGATGTTTATGAGCAGCCAGATGATTTAAAGGTGGATAAAGATGAATCAATAGACTCGAAAACTACCGAACAGGCTTCTAATCCTGACAAAGTGGGGATAACCGTTTGGGAGTTTCTGAGGATGATATTTGCTACTATTTTTGTTGTGGCCCTTCTATATATCCTATTGAAATTCATCAATAAAAAAAATAAATCGTATCAAAAGGCAAATTCAGTGGAGAATTTAGGCGGTACGGGCCTTGGGGCAAATCGTTCAGTCCAGCTTGTTAAAGTAGGCGGGCGAATATTGGTGATCGGGGTTGGCGAAAATATTCAGCTCTTGAAAGAAATAGATGATCCCGAGGAATATGAACAGCTTTTGAAAGATCACAACGATAAGATCGATCAAATGATCCAGCCTGGGGAATTTGCCATGAAGTTGAAAAATAAGTGGTTGAAGAAAAGCGAATCCGAAACTGCCAGTTTCTCTGCAGAGTTCAAAAATCAACTTGATCAAATGTCCGATAGCAGGAAAAGGCTGTTAAATGAGCTTGGTAGGAAAGGAAGAGACAATGAATGAATGAGTTCATGGAGTTTTTTAATAACAGTGATCCCACTAATGTCTCTACTTCCGTAAAACTTGTTCTTCTAATGACTGTCTTATCGCTGGCTCCAAGCATATTGATCTTGATGACCTGTTTTACAAGAATCATCATTGTCCTGAGCTTTGTGAGAACATCGCTAGCCACCCAGCAGATGCCGCCGAACCAGGTGCTGGTCGGCCTGACACTTTTCATGACTTTCTTCATAATGGCACCGACTTTTCAGGAAGTGAATGAAAAGGCATTAACCCCGTTATTTAATGAAGAGATAGATTTAGAAGAGGCATATGTACAGGCCTCGATACCATTTAAGGAATTCATGAGTGCCCATACAAGGCAAAAGGATCTGGCGTTATTCTTGGAGTATGCCAAGGTGGATAAGCCGGAAACGATACAGGACATACCCTTGACTGCCTTTGTACCAGCTTTTGCTATCAGTGAAATCAAAACGGCTTTTCAAATAGGTTTTATGATTTTCATTCCATTTTTGGTTATCGATATGGTCGTTGCAAGTGTCCTGATGTCGATGGGGATGATGATGTTGCCCCCAGTCATGATTTCCCTGCCATTTAAAATCCTCCTTTTCATTCTTGTTGACGGATGGTATTTAGTAGTGAAGTCTTTATTACAGAGTTTTTAAGCAGGTGAGAGAATATGAGTGCAGAGCTTGTTATTGATATAGCAGAAAAAGGAATTTATATGGTATTGATCATCGCTGGTCCATTGATGGTAATCGCTCTTATTGTAGGACTGCTAGTAAGCATCTTTCAGGCGACTACACAGATTCAGGAACAAACCTTGGCATTTGTTCCAAAAATCGTCGCAGTCTTATTGGGACTCATTTTGTTGGCTCCATGGATGCTGAGCCACCTATTATCATATGTAAATGAAATATTCGGTAATCTGAATCGATTTGTAGGGTAGGGCATGGAGGAACTTTTTCCGCACTTTCCCGCCTTTTTATTAATTGTGGTACGGGTCACTACGTTTTTCGTGGCCATGCCGATTTTTTCGTACCGTTCAATACCGGTACAACATCGGGTAGGGCTTGGGATTTTCCTTGCCTGGATCATGTACTACACCATCGATGCTCCGGTTCTGGAATTGGATGTCACATTTTATTTATTGATCATGAAGGAAGCGCTGGTTGGGCTTTTCATCGGGTTTGCAGCTTATATGATTTTTTCAGCCGTTCAAATCGCTGGTGGATTGATTGATTTTCAAATGGGTTTTTCAATTGCGAATGTCATCGATCCCCAAACGGGGGCACAAAGCCCATTGATGGGACAATACCTTTATACAATCGCTTTATTATTCCTATTGAGTACCAACGGCCACCATTTGCTTTTGGATGGAATTTTTTATAGTTATCAGTTCATTCCGATTGACCAATTATTTGTACCATTCGGAGATCATACACTGATAGAATATTTGGCCAAAACTTTCAGCAAAGCTTTCATGATTGCTTTTCAAATGTCCATACCTGTAGTGGGAAGCATTTTTTTAGTGGATGTCACGTTAGGGATCCTTGCCAGGACGGTCCCTCAATTAAATGTGTTCGTTGTCGGGATTCCAGTGAAAATCATTGCCGGCTTAGCGGTTATCATACTGGTAATGGGGATGATGATGACAGTTGTCACACAACTCTTCAATTTCTTACTTTTGACAATGCGTCAACTAATGCAGTTGATTGGAGGCGTTTGATATGGAGAGTTTTCAGCTGGATTTACAGTTTTTCGCTGGAGAGAAGACCGAAAAGGCGACTCCAAAAAAACGTCAGGATTCGAAGAAAAAAGGTCAGGTGGCAAAAAGTCAGGATGTAAATACCTCTGTGAATTTAATTGCGGTGTTTTCTGTGCTATTGCTTATGGGACCATACATGTATAATCATCTGCGCGGTCTCATGAAAGAATACCTGCAACATTTTACCTTGTCTGGATTCAGCGAGGAGAATATGCAAATTATCATGATTGAGGTTTTAAAGGAGATGGGCCTTATCCTAGGACCAGTTTTCGCAGCAGCGATAGTGGCTGGGATATTGGCTAATGTCATGCAAATCGGGTTTTTGTTTTCGACTGAATCCATTCAGTTCAAACTTGATAAATTGGATCCCATTAAAGGATTCAAACGTATTTTTTCAATGAGGGCCATTGTTGAATTATTGAAATCCATTCTTAAAATATCATTTGTTGGTTTTGTTGCCTTTTATGTACTATGGCAGCGCATGGACGAGATTATGATTTTATCACAGATTTCTGTGGAAGAAGCGATGGCAACATTGGCGGATATTACGATTAAAGTGGGATTTTATGCTGCCGTGGCTTTATTGTTCATTGCTCTATTAGACTATTTGTACCAAAAATATGACTTTGAAAAAAACATCCGGATGTCCAAACAGGATATTAAGGATGAGTATAAAAATTCCGAAGGGGACCCGCTCATCAAATCCAAGATAAAGCAAAAGCAAAGGCAGATGGCCGCTCAAAGAATGATGCAGGAAATTCCCAATGCGGATGTCGTCATCACTAACCCGACGCATTTTGCTATTGCTTTAAAATATGATGAAGAAAAAGCTGAAGCTCCGTACGTAGTGGCGAAGGGCGTTGATTTTGTTGCTCAGAAAATTAAATTCATTGCTAAAGAAAACGATGTGGTCATGGTGGAAAATCGGCCTTTGGCCAGGTCTTTATATGATCAAGCTGAATTAGGCCAGGCGATACCTGAAGAGTTCTTTAAGGCGGTCGCTGAAATACTGGCCTTTGTATATAAAACCAAAGGTAAACTGTAAAGAAGTAATAGGGTAACCCGCTAGTTAGGAGAGAAAAAACATGCGAGCAAGGGATTTAGTTGTTATATCAAGCGTCATCATGATCGTTGCCATGTTGGTCATTCCATTGCCAACATGGTTGTTAAGTGTTTTACTCCTTTTAAATATCTCTCTTGCGTTGCTGGTTCTATTGACTAC
Source organism: Peribacillus sp. FSL P2-0133 (assembly GCF_037975445.1). Lineage (NCBI taxonomy): Bacteria > Bacillati > Bacillota > Bacilli > Caryophanales > Bacillaceae > Peribacillus > Peribacillus sp. FSL P2-0133. Next base: position 1,741,128 of record NZ_CP150254.1, read on the forward strand.
GATGAATATGAAAGAACCCCTCGAATTTTCAATCTTTCCTTCCTTGCTCCTTTTACTGACATTATTCAGGCTGGGGTTGAATGTTTCGACGACTCGTGCCATTTTGACCTATGGTGATGCTGGAGGAGTTGTAGAAACCTTTGGGTCGTTTGTAGTCGGCGGTAACGTGCTTGTAGGATTAGTTGTATTCATCATTTTGGTCATTATCAATTTCATCGTCATCACGAAAGGCTCCGAACGGGTCTCGGAGGTAGCGGCAAGGTTTACGCTGGATGCGATGCCAGGTAAACAGATGGCCATAGATGCAGATTTAAATGCTGGGATGATCTCCGAAAACGAAGCACGTGCCAGAAGGGAAAAAATCAGTAACGAAGCAGACTTTTATGGATCCATGGATGGAGCGAGTAAGTTTGTTAAAGGGGACGCCATAGCTGGCATCATCATTGTCATCATTAACTTGATTTTCGGTATGATTATTGGCGTCATGCAATTGGATATGAGCTTTGGAGAAGCAGCCGTCCATTTTTCCATGTTATCGGTTGGAGACGGTATCGTGAGTCAGGTACCTGCTTTATTGATTTCTACAGCTACGGGTATTGTCGTAACCCGGGCAGCCTCGAACGGAAACCTCGGAGCGGATATTGTTGAACAGTTATTCCAATTTCCCAAAATGCTTTACCTGACAGCAGCAACCATTTTCCTTTTAGGGTTATTCACTCCCATTTCCGACTTATTCACGATTCCGATCGCTGCTTTATTAGTCGTTGGAGGGTATACAATTTCAAGGATACCAAAGCAGGACGAAAGTGAATTACAAGAAATGGAAGAAGCGCTGGAAACCGATGAAATGAAAAGTCCAGAAAGTGTCGTTAACCTTTTAAGTATCGACCCGATCGAATTTGAGTTTGGATATGGATTGATTCCGCTTGCGGATGCCAATCAAGGGGGAGACCTGCTGGACCGGGTTGTCATGATCCGCAGGCAGCTTGCAATTGAATTGGGGCTCGTGATCCCTGTCGTCAGAATACGTGACAACATTCAGTTGAATCCCAATGAGTATCGGCTGAAGATTAAAGGAAGTGTCATGGCCAAGGGGGAATTGCTCCTTAATCATTTCTTGGCAATGAGTCCAGGGATGGAGGATGATTCAATAGAGGGAATCGATACGATAGAACCGTCTTTCGGTTTACCGGCCAAGTGGATCACGGATGATATGAAAGAACATGCCGAGATGTTGGGTTATACAGTTGTGGACCCGCCAAGTGTTGTATCCACTCACTTGACGGAAGTCATAAAGGCCAATGCGCATGAATTATTGGGCAGGCAGGAAACGAAACAATTGATCGATCATCTCCACGAATCGGCACCTATACTAGTAGAGGAAGTCACTCCGAATCCCTTGTCCATAGGAGATGTACAAAAGGTATTGGCAAAATTATTGAAGGAAAAAGTTTCAATAAGGAACTTACCGATCATTTTCGAAACACTTGCTGATTATGGCAAGCTATCGACTGACACAGATTTGCTTACTGAATATGTAAGGCAGAATTTAGCCAGACAAATAACGAATTCTTTTATTTCGGATGAAAATAGAATTAAAGTCATAACATTATCGGGGAAAGTGGAAAAGACCATCGCAGATGGTGTACAGCAAACCGAACATGGTAATTTTTTATCATTGGATCCAACTATATCGCAATCCATATTGGAGGCAATTGCAGCCAAATTGGAAGAGCTGACCCTAATGGATCATCAACCGATCTTACTCTGCTCTCCAGCAGTAAGGATGTATGCCCGGCAATTAACCGAACGTTATTTTCCTCATGTACCGATTCTTTCATACAATGAACTCGAATCCAATGTAGAAGTACAAAGTGTAGGGGTGGTGAATTTCGATTGAAGGTAAAGAAATATTTGGCACAATCAATGAACGAGGCAATAAAGCGAATAAGGGAGGAACTAGGCAGTGATGCGGTAATCTTAAGTTCAAAGGCTGTATATACTGGTGGTTTCTTAGGATTATTCAAAAAGAGGAATATTGAGGTCATTGCAGCCATAGACCCCGTGTCCCAGCCTGTCCAAACCGTAACCAAACAAAAATCGAAGAAGTTGCCATCAAAGCTGGAAGTGGCAAGTGATGCCTCTGAACCTAATGAAGGCAATAGGGAAAGTGCTGACTTAGTAAAAGAAATCGAAGGTTTGAAAGATATGATAAAGAGTTTGCAAATCTATTCACCTGATAGAAAATATCCGGGGAAACTGCAGAAAATCCACGAATACCTAACCGAGCAGGAAGTGGATATATCACTTCGGTGCCAAATCATGGATGAACTACTTGAAAAATGGTTCGTTTTTAAACAGCAATCCACTGATGAAGAGGTTCAAGTTTGGTTGGAAGAAGCCATGTTCGCGATTTTGGAAAAGGTCGAAAATGGAAAAAACGGGCTGCAAAAAAAGTATATTAATATTGTTGGCCCAACAGGTGTGGGAAAGACAACGACTCTGGCAAAAGTAGCTGCGGAAACCATGTTGAAGCATGATAAAAAGGTGGCTTTCATTACGACGGATACGTACAGGATCGCCGCAATAGATCAACTTAAGACATATGCCAAGATTCTAAACGTTCCCATTGAAGTTGCTTATAATCTGGAAGACTTCAAAAGGGCGGCTGAACGTTTCTCCCATTATGATTTTGTTTTTATTGATACGGCAGGAAGGAATTTCCGTAACCCGCAATATGTTAAGGATCTTAATGAAATCATCCATTTTACAGATGAGATGGAAACCTATTTAGTGTTGTCATTGACTTCTAAACAAAAGGATATGGAAGATATTTATCGACAGTTTGCTACCATACCGATTAAACAGGTCATTTTTACAAAAGCGGACGAAACCTCCACTTTCGGGCCGATATTCAATTTTATACACACTCATAAATTGGGAGCGGCCTATATAACAGATGGACAGAATGTGCCAGACGATATTGAAATAGCTACATCATCACAGCTATTGAAAATGGCTTTCGGGGCTAAAAAATATGAAAGATCAAGCTGAGAATTTACGAAAAAGATTGGAAGCCCGCCAAAATAAATCAATCGCCAAAACGATTTCCGTTTTAAGCGGTAAAGGTGGAGTGGGAAAATCAAACTTTACTTTGAATTTTTCCATTGCCTTATCCCAAAGAGCCAAAAAGGTACTGTTGTTCGACATGGATATCGGTATGGGGAATATTGATATTTTGATAGGTGAACACTCTCCCTGCAGTATTATTGATTTTTTTGAAAAAGATTGTAGTTTGAAGGATATCATCATGCCAGGACCGGGAAATATTTCAATCATTACAGGTGGAACAGGGTTGACGGATCTCTTTTCACTTGATGAAGATAAGTATACCCGTTTTAATGAAGAATTCAGTTTATTGTTGGCGAATTACGATTATATCTTATTTGATATGGGGGCAGGCATCACTAAGGATTCCATGAAATTCCTGTTATGTGTGGATGAATTAGTCGTTATCACGACGCCTGAACCTACTTCTATCATGGATGCATATTCCGCAATGAAATATATCCATTCAGTAAATAAAGAGATTCCATTGTTCCTAGTTTGCAATCGGGTTTTCACGAGTAAGGACGGCAAAGAAACGATTAAGCGGCTCCAAAATGCACTAGTGAAATTTTTGGGACTGGAAACTGTAGCTCTAGGGTACTTGCCAGATGATAGAACCGTTCCCAAATCTGTTACCAAACAAATGCCCTTTCTCCTTTTCGATTCTGAAGCCGATGTATCCAAAGCCATTGTGGACATTGCTTCGAGATATGCAAATCATTCATTTGGGGAAGAATTGACTTTGCAAAAAAGCCATTTCCTCCAAAATATGAAGAGATATTTTTTTGGAAAGTAGGTCTCCTTATATGGGTAAAGTAAAAGTGCTGATAGTGGACGATTCTACGTTTATGAGAAAGTTAATTTCAGAGTTTTTAGCAGAAGATAGCAGGGTGGAAGTCATCGGGACTGCCAGGAATGGAAGAGATGCCATTGACAAAATAAAGGCTTTAAAACCCGATGTCGTGACTTTGGATGTGGAAATGCCGATTATGGACGGATTGGAAGCATTAAACCGGATAATGAATGAATGTCCAACCGCTGTAGTCATGTTATCAAGCACCACGAAAAAAGGAACGGAAAATACATTTGCCGCCATGAACAGTGGAGCCTTTGACTTTGTGGCTAAACCTTCGGGAGCCATTTCATTGGATTTACAAAAAATCAAGAAAGAACTCCATGAAAAAGTTATGGCTGCCAGCAGGGCAAATGTTCACAAACTAGAAAAAAATGCGAAAAATATTGAAAGAAGCCCATCCGTTTGGGGAAAATATAGTAAAATAGATTCAACTGAATTGTCAAAAAACGAAAAAAACCAAAAAAAATGGTCCTATGGATACAAGAAGATGATAGTCATCGGTACATCAACGGGAGGCCCGAGAGCTCTGCAGACTGTCTTGACAGAACTCCCAGAAGAAATTGATGCTCCCATACTCATTGTCCAGCATATGCCCCCCGGTTTCACAAAATCCTTGGCAACACGCCTGAATTCATTATGCAAGATTAAAGTGAAGGAAGCTGAAGAGGGAGAACTGATTCAAAAAGGTGTCGCTTACATCGCACCTGGAGGTTTTCACTTGAAAGTGAGGAAGGTAGGGATGAGCTGGGCAATCCTTTTGGATCAATCCGAAGTGCGTCATGGACATCGCCCGTCGGTCGATGTGCTATTTGAATCGGTAAGTGAAATGAATGATTCTGCGAAAATAGCCGTTATCATGACCGGGATGGGGATGGACGGGTCGAGGGGGCTTACCAATCTTAAACAAAAGGGTCCTTTAAAAGCGATAGCCGAATCACAGGAGACATCAATCGTTTTTGGTATGCCTAAGGCGGCAATCAGTACCAAGTTAATAGATAGCATAGAGGATGTAGAAAAAATAGCTAAAGCGATAATAAGCTATTGTTAACACGTGGAGGTGTGAGATTGTATGGATATGAATCAATATATAGAGGTATTTATAGAAGAAAGTAAAGAACATCTTCAAACGTGCAGCGAACAGTTGCTGGTACTCGAAAAGAACCCGGAAGACCTCTCGATCGTAAACGAAATCTTTCGTTCCGCCCATACCTTAAAAGGGATGTCGGCAACTATGGGATATGAGGATCTAGCCAATTTAACTCATAAAATGGAGAATGTGCTGGATGCGATCCGAAACAGTCAAATCGCCCTTTCGCCTGAATTGTTTGATGTGATATTTTTAGCGGTTGATGATTTAGAAGCAATGGTCATGTCCATTGCTGAAGGTGGAGATGGAAAAAGAAATGTGAAGGATGTTGTCCATCAGCTGGAAATGATTGAAAAAGGGGAGTCGCCCTTTTCTTCCACCATTGCAGAGATTGCAGCAGCTTCTGCCATCCTAGAAAAGAAGGAAATGTTTGCGGGAGAGTACGATGAATTTGAATGGACAGTACTTCAACAGTCCAAAGATCAAGGCTTTAACAGCTTCGAAATTTCGATAGGGTTGCGTGAGGACTGTCTTTTAAAAGCTGCCAGGGTGTTTATGGTTTTCGATGTGCTTGAAAAGTCAGGTGAAGTAATCAAGTCACACCCACCCGTCGAACTTTTGGAAGAAGAGCAATTCGATCGGCAATTTATGGTCACGATGGTAACAACAGAATCGGGTGAAGAGATAAAGAAAAAAATCATGAAGGTTACCGAAGTGGTTCAAGTTGTTGTAAATGCACTTGATCTAGAAAGCATGCTGCATGCAGCCAATTCTAACGAGGATAAAGTTACTGAAATTCTAAAACAAGAGTCAAATAATGCCTTGCTTCCAACTGATAACGATGATAAGAAAAAACAGGCACCCGTTAAGCCGGCATCAAACAAGACCATTCGGGTGAACATTGAGCGGCTTGATATCTTAATGAACTTATTCGAGGAACTAGTAATCGATAGAGGCAGACTTGATCAAATTTCCAGAGATTTGGATAATCAAGAGTTGCATGAAACAGTAGAAAGAATGTCCCGTATAACAAGTGATTTACAAACAATCGTATTGAATATGCGGATGGTGCCAGTGGAAACTGTATTCAATCGTTTTCCTAAAATGGTTCGTCAATTGGCAAGGGATTTAAACAAGAAAGTCAATTTGGAAATCAACGGTGCCAAAACGGAACTTGATCGTACAGTCATTGATGAAATCGGTGATCCTCTCGTCCATTTAATAAGAAACGCCATGGATCATGGAATTGAAACAACTGAAGAACGTTTGGCGAAAGGAAAGAATGAAGAAGGTAAAATCCTGTTAAAAGCATATCACAGCGGTAATCATGTTTTCATTGAAATCGAGGATGACGGCGCAGGCATCAATAAAGATAGAGTCTTGAACAAGGCCCTATCCAATGGAATATTAACTAAGGAAACTGCCGCCACCCTAACGGATAAGCAAATCTATGAATTGATATTCGCTTCTGGTTTTTCGACAGCGGAAACCATTTCAGATGTATCGGGACGGGGTGTGGGGCTGGATGTGGTTAAAAATACTATTGAGTCCCTCGGTGGATCTGTCACGATTGATTCCAAAGAGAATGAAGGATCCATCTTCCTTATTCAACTTCCGCTTACATTGTCCATTATTTCTGTCATGCTGGTTGCAATCCAAAACGAAAAATATGCCATACCGCTTTCTTCCATTATTGAAACAGCAATCATAAAAAAAGCAGATATCATGAATGCCCATAATCAACAAGTTATTGACTACAGGGGGAAGGTTCTACCGCTTCTGTTCTTGAAAGATATATTCGAAGTGCCTATCAGTCAGGAAGAAGAAGAGTCCCTCTCTGTGGTCATTGTAAGAAAAGGCGATAAATTAGCTGGATTAGTCGTTGATTCATTTATCGGGCAGCTGGAAATCGTTCTGAAGTCACTAGGTAATTATTTAACTAGTGCATTTGCAATATCGGGGGCAACGATACTTGGTGATGGTCAAGTTGCTTTAATCATAGATTGCAACACATTGATTCATTGAATGGTAGATAAATGGGGCAGGGTCATGGGACGTTGGTCGACCGTGCCGATTCGTATTTCGTCAAGGCTTCACAATCATCATGAGTTTTTTTAAAAGGAGGGGAATAGATGTCGGAGGATATGAAAGTAATCGTATTTCAAATTAAGGATAAAGAATATGCAATTCCAGTGGATAAGGTCAGTGGTATTGAAAAGCTTCTGCATATTACCAGAGTTCCAAAGGCAGTAAAATTTGTTAAGGGAGTCATAAATTTAAGGGGTGTAATCACTCCAATTATTGATTTACGGGTTCGTTTTGGTTTCGAAGAGGTGGAATACGATGAATCAACAAGGATTATCGTCGTCATTCTGGATGATATGGAAGTGGGGCTAATAGTGGACTCTGCCAATGATGTTTTGGATATTCCAGTGGAGAGTATCGAACCTCAGCCTGAAGTTGTGGGCCATTTGGCTTCAGAATACATTAGCGGAGTGGCTAAAATTGAGAAGCGGCTGCTAGTCCTAATTAATTTGGAGAAGGCCTTAATTCTGGAAATGACTGAAAAAATGTTAAGAGAAGGATAAACATATGTCATTCATTGAGAAAATCACCCCTCTTCACCTCGATATTTTGAAGGAAATCGGTAATATAGGTGCAGGGAATGCAGCAACCGCGCTTTCTGCCATACTTAATAGGAAAATTGATATGTATGTTCCTAATGTCCGAGTCGTTGCCTTTGATGAAATGATGGAAATAGCTGGCGGGACCGATCAAGTCGTTGCCAGCGTTTTCCTTAGAATAGAAGGTGATGCTTCAGGGAGTATGTTTTTTATCCTTTCGCTACCTGTAGCTGAATACTTGATTCGTAAGATGACTGGTGATGTGACCTTTTTGATAGATTCAGCACCCTATACTGAATTGGCACTCTCTTGCCTTCAGGAATTAGGGAATATTTTATCGGGATCCTATCTCTCTTCCCTTTCTGATTTCACCAGATTGAATATCTATCCATCCGTTCCATCCTTGAGCATCGATATGGTAGGGGCAACGATCAGTTATGGATTATTGGAATTATCTCAAGTAAGTGACGCAGCCATCGTCATTGATACAGTACTTGAAAAAGACCAGCTTTTTGCTGACTCCATTAATGGTCATTTCTTTTTATTACCTAATCCCGAATTTTTTGATATCATTTTTTCCGCTTTAGGAGTGTCACCTAATGACTGAATTGTTAAAGGTCCAGGTTGTTAAGGTTGGAATAGCGGAAATGAATATAATAAAACCTCCCCATACGATTCGTACTTCCGGATTGGGGTCGTGTGTTGGTGTTGTGATTTATGATGAAAAAAAAGAAATTGCAGGTTTGGCCCATATCATGCTGCCTGACTCTTCACTCGCTAAATCGGGACAGATTAACATTGCCAAATTTGCAGATACGGCGATAAAGGAATTAGTGCAAATCTTAGTAAAAGAAGGCGCAAGAATGCCATTCCTAAAAGCGAAGTTGGCTGGCGGAGCGCAAATGTTTCAATTTGCCTCCGGAGGAGATTTAATGAGAATAGGACCCCGGAATGTGGAAGCTGTCCGGAAAGAGTTATCTGACTTGCGGATTAGAGTCGTTGCCGAAGATGTTGGCGGGAATAGCGGAAGAACGATCGAATTCAATTTAAATGATTGTTTGCTAAATATTCGGACCGTTACTAAAGGGACTAAAAACATATAGGATCGGATTTGGCTTTTGAAAAGCCAAAAATATGACAGGTACACTTGCTACTGAATTATTATTGTATTTATGGCTTTAGGGGCCGTTTTGATCACAAATCGTATATAACAATGTTAGGAGGATGTCCAATGTCTCATCTGACCATCGAAGAAGAGCAGTTATGTTGGAAAAATTGGGTGGAGTGCAGAGATCCGCTGGCCGGGGACATTTTGGTAAAGAAATACATACCTCTCGTATCGTATCATGTTCAACGTATTTCAGTAAGTCTTCCTAAAAATGTGAGCCGGGATGATATAAGGAGTTTAGGGATGATGGGGTTATTCGATGCCCTGGAACGCTTTGATACGAAGCGTGACCTGAAGTTTGACACATATGCATCTTTTAGAATTCGTGGTGCTATTTTAGATGGATTAAGGAAAGAGGATTGGCTTCCACGGAGTGCAAGAGATAAAGCCAAGAAAATTGAATCTGCAATAGAACAGCTGGAGCAGCAATACATGAGGAACCTTTCGCCAAATGAGATTGCCGCTGAATTGAATATCCCGGAAGATGAAGTATATGCTGCATTAAATGAGAATTTCTTTGCCAATGTACTATCTATTGATGAAAGTCCCCAAGAGGACGATAAAGAAAGCGCGAATTTTCATATTAAAGATGAAAAGGCGGATTTACCTGAGGAACATGTGTTAAGGGAAGAACTGTATGTGGAATTAGCCAAAGTCATAGAAACGCTGAATGAAAAAGAACAGTTGGTTTTACAGCTTTTTTATAAGGAAGAACTAACATTAACCGAAATAGGACAAGTGATGAGCCTATCTACGTCCCGGATATCCCAAATACACTCGAAAGCGATATATAAATTAAGAAACACGATGCAAGATCAAAAGATTTAATCATGATATTTTGACTAAAGGGGGCTTTGGAGAACGAAGAATGCCCCTATAAGTCAACTTGAAAGAATTCTTACGGGGATCCGCATCAATAAATGTTTCGAAATCACAGAATGTTCGAACTGTACTTTGTCATGAAAGCATAGAGAAAGTAATCAAGAAAAAACAACAGTGAAAAAAGATCCCCATCCGTATTAAGGTAACAGGATTGACTATTCCGGTTAATTAGGAGGCAACATGTCAGCGTTTTTTATATTTCTGTTGTTTGTATTAAACATATTCACCATTTTTGCCATCATCGTTTTATATCTTCGCCAAAATCGTTTAAGTAAGTTGGAAAAAGACCAAAAAGCCATCATCGGAGAAATGGAACAACTTTTGTCTGGTTATTTAATGGAGATGAAAGAGGACAACGAGACATTGGTAAAGGCATTCACCAATTCGGTGGCATTGAATCACGATCATGGACAAAAAGGACAAGAACATGGTTCAATCAAGGAAACAAAGGAAGATAAGGAAGAAAAACAAGAACAAAACATTGAGTATGAAGAGGGAAGTCGTGCCGCAGCTAAAATGCAGGTGATTAACGCTTATAAAATAGTGCCTGAAGAAAATGAGGCCAATGCTTTACTCGTAAAAGTCGAGGACAAATTGGAGCTTTCATCGGCAGTCACTTCCCTTCAAATCGAGGGGAAGCCGGCTGGTATGGAATTTTCGGACATGCTGCAGGCTTCTTTAAATGAACGGTCATTGAATGAAAAAGTGGATATGTTAGCGGATCAAGGGAATTCAGTAGAGGAAATCGCCAAAAAGTTAGGTCGCGGTCAAACGGAGATAGAGCTATTACTAAAGTTTCGCAAGAATAGATAAAGTTATCTCTTGATTGTACAGAGCCATTATGATATATTATGAAATGGTGTTAATACACACGCCCCGTGATTCTTGCAGATGGTGCTGTTACGACAGTTTCTGTATGAAAATGATCGGTGCGGAGGAAAAACAAAACCATTTAGGAGGAACTAAAATGTCAGTCATTTCTATGAAACAATTGCTTGAAGCTGGTGTGCATTTCGGACACCAAACACGTCGCTGGAACCCGAAAATGAAGAAATATATCTTCACTGAGCGTAACGGCATCTACATCATCGACCTTCAAAAAACAGTTAAAAAGGTTGAAGAAGCTTATAACTTCGTGAAAGAACTAGCTGCTAACGGTGGTACTGTTCTTTTCGTTGGAACTAAAAAACAAGCTCAAGAATCTGTTAAAGAAGAAGCTATCCGTTCTGGTATGTACTATGTAAACCAACGTTGGTTAGGTGGAACTTTAACAAACTTTGAAACAATCCAAAAACGTATCACTCGTCTTAAAAATATCGAAAAAATGGAAGAAAACGGAACTTTTGAAGTCCTTCCTAAAAAAGAAGTTATCCAACTTAAAAAAGAATGGGATCGCTTAGAAAAATTCTTAGGCGGTATTAAAGATATGAAGACTCTTCCAGATGCGATCTTCGTTATCGACCCTCGCAAAGAGCGTATTGCTGTTGCGGAAGCACACAAATTACACATTCCACTTGTTGGTATCGTTGATACAAACTGTGATCCGGATGAAATCGATGTAGTTATTCCTGCGAATGACGATGCAATCCGTGCTGTTAAATTATTAACAGGTAAAATGGCAGATGCTATCTTAGAAGCTAAACAAGGCGAAGAAACAGCAACTGAAACAACTACTGCTTAATAAGAAAAAAAGGTTGCTTATTCAGTAAGAAAAAAGGTGATAAGAGGATAATGCCTTTTATCCCTTTTTTTTGCACTAAATGAACATACATAAAATCGCTGTACGGAATGTCTTTTTAAAAAGGTATGGGCGATTTTTGAGGGATGAAAATCATCAACTAGTTTAGCTCCGTCAAATTGACTGAAAAAGTTGATGTTTTTTCGGAAAAATTGTCAAGACTCGTTATTTTCTTTGATGATAACAAGTATTTTTGGCAATAATGGGTAAAGATTGAATAAACTGCATTTAATTTGAGGAGGATATATATTATGGCAATCACTGCACAATTAGTTAAAGAATTGCGTGAAAAAACTGGTGCCGGTATGATGGACTGTAAAAAGGCGCTTGTACAAACAGAAGGCGATATGGAAAAAGCAATCGATTTCCTACGTGAAAAAGGGATTGCAAAAGCTGCTAATAAAGGCGACCGTATTGCTGCTGAAGGTCTAACTTCAATCGTTGTTGAAGGAAACCAAGCGGTTATTCTTGAAGTGAACTCAGAAACTGATTTCGTTGCTAAAAACGAAGGCTTCCAACTTCTTGTTAAAGAATTGGCTTCATTCCTTCTTGCTAACAAACCTGAAAGCGTTGAAGTAGCTCTTGAGCAAACAATGGAAAATGGAGCAAAAGTTGCAGATCATATCAATGCTGCTGTTGCAAAAATCGGGGAAAAATTAACTCTTCGCCGTTTCCAAGTCGTTTCTAAAACAGATAACGACGCATTTGGTGCATACCTTCACATGGGTGGACGTATCAGCGTACTATCAGTTCTTGAAGGTACAACTGACGAAGAGGCAGCTAAAGGCGTTTCAATGCATATCGCTGCAATTAACCCTAAATATATCTCTCGTGACCAAGTAGATGCTAGCGAACTAGAACGCGAACGCGAAGTTCTTACTCAGCAAGCACTTAATGAAGGAAAACCTGAAAAAATCGTTGCGAAAATGGTTGAAGGACGTATCAATAAATTCTACGAAGAAATCTGTGTTAACGAACAAGCTTTCGTTAAGAACCCTGATCAAAAAGTGGGACAATTCGTTGAATCAAAAGGCGGAAAAATCCAATCATTCGTTCGTTATGAAGTAGGGGAAGGTCTTGAAAAACGTCAAGAAAACTTTGCTGAAGAAGTAATGAATCAAGTTAAAAAAGACTAATTGTCAGATAATTAATAATAGGGAACACTCTTGTGTTCCCTATTTTTTGAAATGTCATGAATTTTTGGTAGTATTGCAAGAAAGCATGATGAACGAATGAAAAGATTACATAGTTGGAGGTTCTCATGAGTAACGCTAAATATAAACGTGTCGTTCTAAAACTAAGTGGCGAAGCATTAGCCGGTGAAGAAGGATTTGGAATTAACCCTGCAGTAATTAAATCCATTGCTGAACAAGTCAAGGAAGTGGCTGAGCTTGATGTGGAAGTGGCTGTTGTTGTCGGTGGCGGAAACATTTGGCGCGGAAAAATAGGCAGTGAAATGGGCATGGATCGTGCTAATGCCGATTATATGGGTATGCTGGCTACAGTCATGAACTCATTGGCATTACAAGACAGTCTTGATCAGCTTGGAATTGAAACGCGCGTGCAAACTTCCATTGAGATGAGACAAGTCGCAGAACCATACATTAGACGCCGTGCAATCAGGCACCTTGAGAAAAAGAGAGTGGTGATTTTTGCAGCTGGTACAGGTAATCCATACTTCTCAACGGATACCACTGCCGCCTTGCGTGCTGCTGAAATTGAAGCTGATGTCATCTTGATGGCGAAGAATAATGTGGATGGCGTATACAATGCAGATCCGGTTAAGGACAAAAATGCAGTTAAGTATGATAAACTTTCCTATCTTGATGTGATTAAAGAAGGGTTGGAAGTAATGGATTCAACTGCGTCCTCACTATGCATGGACAATGATATTCCATTGATCGTCTTCTCAATCATGGAAAAAGGTAATATTAAACGTGCCGTTTTAGGCGAAACGCTTGGAACTATCGTAAGGGGGAAATAAAAGATGCCGAAACAAGTTATTTCGAATGCGAAAACGAAAATGGAAAACGCCATTGGAGCGTACACACGTGAATTAGCAAGCATCCGTGCCGGAAGGGCAAATGCCTCATTGCTTGATAGAATCTCGATTGATTATTATGGTTCGCCGACACCAGTTAATCAAGTGGCTGGCATTTCTGTCCCGGAAGCTAGATTATTAGTCATTCAACCATATGATAAAACGGTATTGGGTGAAATTGAAAAGGCGATTTTGAAATCAGACTTAGGCTTAAATCCTTCTAATGATGGATCGGTCATCAGGATAGCCATTCCGGCGTTAACTGAAGAGCGCAGAAAAGAGCTTGTGAAAGTTGTGAAAAAAGAAGCGGAAGAAGCGAAAATAGCTGTCCGTAATGTGCGTCGAGATGCTAATGATGATTTGAAAAAGCTTGAAAAAAGTGGTGAAATCACTGAAGATGATTTACGTGGCTATGCTGAAGACATCCAAAAGATGACAGATGGCAATATCACGAAAATCGATGAAATTACAAAAGATAAAGAAAAAGAAATTTTGGAAGTATAATTTCCGCTGAAGAATTGATTAAATAAAGAGGGCCGAATCCATACCGGGTCATGTCTTGGTTCTAACATATAGGTGTGCTTAAAGGAGAAAACTGTTATAATAAGGTTTCTCCGATAATGATTACTCCTTGAGTTAGTATGTTGCATGCAAACGTTGGAGGTGGTCCTTTTTTTGCATTTTTCACGGTAATCATAACCGGTTTTAGAAAAAAAGAAGTAATGATTTCTCCCTTTCTAGCTTCTAATGAAGAAATAATTTTCATAATAATAATATGAGAACCAGTTTTTTTTTGATATTATAATATAGATTCTTTTTAAGCGGCAGAAAGCTTATATACATAGTGCACGAAAACTTTGCCTTTGTAGAGAGATAAGTACAACCTGATGGGGGACTAACATATGTATTCACTTTGGAAGCGTTTCGTTAAAAAAGATGCTTCTTCCGATGTAACAAATAGGATTCAGCATATTAAACAGTTTGATGTTCCTCAGCATATCGCCATCATTATGGATGGGAACGGCCGTTGGGCCAAAAAGCGTGCATTGCCACGTGTGGCGGGTCATCATGAAGGTATGAAAACCGTTCGTAAAATTACGAAAGTTGCCAATAAATTAGGGGTCAAAACTTTGACAGTCTATGCGTTTTCCACTGAAAATTGGAAACGTCCGAAAAGTGAAGTCGACTTTTTGATGAAGCTTCCACAGGAATTTCTTGGGACATTTTTACCCGAGCTCATTTCCGAAAATGTAAGAGTTGAAATGATAGGGGATTTGTCTCTCATTCCGTCACATACTCAAAGTGCCGTTAAACGGGCAATGGAAGACACGAAAGGCAATGATGGGATGATTCTGAATTTTGCCCTGAATTATGGAAGCCGCGGGGAAATTGTATCTGCAGTGAATAGCATCATTCAAGATGCTAAGAATGGTATAATAAAGGAAAATGTAACTGAGGAAATGCTATCCAGTTACCTGATGACCAAACATTTGTCGGATCCTGATTTACTGATCCGTACAAGCGGTGAAATCCGTTTAAGTAATTTCATGCTTTGGCAGGCGGCTTATACTGAAATGTGGTTTACTGAGGTGTTATGGCCGGATTTTAGTGAAGAGCATTTATTGCAGGCGGTTGAGGAGTATCAAAAGCGTTCACGAAGATTCGGTGGCGTTTAATGTAGAAGGCGAGGAAAATGGAATAATGAAACAACGAATTATTACGGCGGTTGTAGTTGCCGCTATCTTCATTCCACTAGTCATTTTAGGGGGCACTCCCTTTTTACTGACGGTTTATCTGTTAGGGTCAATTGGTTTGTATGAACTGATGAAAATGAAAAAGTTACGTGTACTGTCTTTTGAAGCATTTCTTTCACACATATTATTGTGGGTGCTTTTATTGCCTAATGAGCATACTGCTTTTTTAGCAGAAATAAATTACGATAAAGTTCAAGTCTTCTTAATCGGGGTTTTGCTGCTGTTACTTTATACAGTCGTTTCAAAAAACCGTTTCACTTTTGATGACGCAGGCTTTCTAGTGATTTCAATCCTATACTTGGGGATAGGTTTCTACTACCTATTTGAAACACGTGACTCTTTAGGGTTGGGGCTGATCTATATCCTGCTTACCCTATTTACGATCTGGGCAACCGATTCCGGAGCCTACTTCATTGGTAAATCACTTGGTAAAAGAAAGCTTTGGCCAGAAATAAGTCCAAACAAGACGGTAGAAGGATTTATCGGCGGGTTATTTTCCGCTATGGTAGTGGGTGTTCTATTTTACGTCTTCTCCAACCTTGACTACACGTTATTACAATTATTATTGATTTCATTAATCATTGGGGTATTCGGGCAATTGGGTGATCTCGTCCAATCGGCGTATAAACGTCATTATGGCGTTAAAGATTCAGGGAAGCTTCTCCCGGGACATGGAGGAATTTTGGACAGGCTTGATAGCGTGATATTCATTTTACCGATTTTGCATTTATTGCATGTTTTATAATATAAATATAGGCAAGCGTTATTGAATTAGGAGATGAACAATTTGAAAAATATCAGCCTTTTGGGCGCGACAGGATCGATTGGTCAACAAACAGCGGATGTAGTTAGGTCCCATCCTGATCAATTCAAGATCGTGGCGCTTTCTGCTGGAAAGAATATAGAATTGGTCAGGACTTATATACAAGAGTTTGAACCGAAACTGGTTTCAGTCCAAACGGAAGAAGATTATCATGTTTTGAAAAGTGAATTCTCCAGCCGCAAAGATATCGAGTTCATGTATGGAGATGAGGGATTGACTGCTGTTGCCGTTTATGGTCAGGCTTCGATATTGGTCAATGCTGTCATCGGAAGCGTGGGTCTTTATCCGACACTTCAAGCAATAAAGGCTAAAAAAGATATTGCTATCGCCAACAAGGAGACTTTGGTGACGGCAGGTCATTTGGTCATAAGTGAAGCAAAAAAAGCGGGGGCCAGATTGCTGCCGGTTGACAGTGAGCATTCCGCTATTTTTCAGGCATTGCAAGGTGAAAAGGAAAAAAATATAGAACGCCTAGTCATTACCGCTTCGGGAGGCAGTTTTCGAGATCGGACCAGGGAAGAATTGAAGGATGTAACGGTGGAAGAGGCACTGAACCATCCGAACTGGTCAATGGGAGCTAAAATCACGATCGATTCAGCATCAATGATGAATAAGGGATTGGAAGTAATTGAGGCCCACTGGCTATTCGATCTTCCCTACGATAAAATTGATGTATTGCTACATAAGGAGAGCATCATCCATTCCATGGTTGAGTTTCATGACTCCAGCGTAATAGCACAACTGGGGACACCGGATATGCGGGTGCCGATACAATATGCACTTACTTATCCAGACCGTATTCCGCTAGCAGGACGCAAACGACTTAATCTTGCTGAAGCAGGCAAACTGCATTTTAGCGATATGGATTTCACCAGATATCCTTGTTTGCAATTCGCCTATAAAGCAGGTAAAATGGGCGGAACGATGACTACTGTGTTGAATGCCGCCAATGAAGCTGCAGTCTCTGCATTCTTATCTGGAAAGATAACCTTCCTTGAAATTGAAACGTTAATTGAAAAAGCGTTGAATCAGCATTCCGTCATAGCCCTTCCAGATTTAGAAACGATTCAGGAAGTCGATAATATGACAAGGCAGTATATAGAATCTTTAGTGAAAGATAGGTGACCGGAACATGCAGACTTTAGAAACGATTATAGCGTTCATCATCATTTTTGGAGCTCTAGTATTTTTCCATGAGCTTGGGCACTTAGTGTTTGCAAAGCGAGCAGGAATTTTATGCCGTGAGTTCGCAATCGGTTTCGGGCCAAAAGTATTCACATATAAAAAGAAGGAAACCGTATATACCATTCGATTGCTCCCTCTTGGCGGGTACGTGCGTATGGCTGGTGAAGACGCAGAAAATATTGAATTGAAGCCCGGCTATCGGGTGGGATTAATGTTTGATAATGAAGAGAATGTTACAAAAATCATTTTGAACAATAAAGATAAATATCCTGATATTCGTCTTGTGGAAGTTGAAGTGATCGATCTTGATCATAAACTGATCCTTACTGGTTATGAGGAGGGCGAGGAAGATACACTAAAAACGTTTGCCATTCATAAAGAAGCGGTGATTGTTGAAAATGGTGTAGAGAACCAGATTGCTCCTTTTGACCGGCAATTTGCATCAAAGTCGCTTGGACATCGTTTCCTGACGATTGTAGCTGGACCGGCAATGAATTTCGTTTTGGCTTTTGTCATTTTTGTGTTGATTGGCCTGTTTCAAGGAGTCGTGGTGGATGAAGCGAAACTTGGTGAGTTGACTCCAGATGGTTCGGCAGTAAATGCCGGCTTAAAATCGGGGGATGTCATTCAATCCATAGAAGGGACGGAAGTCTCCACTTGGGGAGATGTTCAGGAAAGCATTCAAAAGAATCCTGGGCAAGAGATCGAGTTCGTCGTTGACAGGGACGGGAAAACATTAGAAGTTCCGGTTGTTCCACAAGAAGTGGAGAGGGAAGGGAAGAAAATCGGCATTATCGGTGTTTACCCTCCGGTTGAAAAAGCACCGATTAAAGCTATACAATATGGTTTTACAGAAACGTATTTTTGGACAAAACAAATCTTCATCATCCTTGGTGACCTCGTAACGGGTGGATTTACGATCGACAGTTTATCTGGTCCTGTAGGAATATATAAATCAACTGAGGAAGTAGCGAAACAAGGTTTATTCACGTTAATGAAATGGGCAGGGCTGCTCAGCATTAACCTGGGAATCATGAACCTGCTTCCGCTGCCGGCATTGGATGGGGGAAGGCTGTTATTCTTTGTGGTCGAATTCTTAAGAGGGAAACCAATTGACCGTCAAAAAGAAGGAATGGTTCACTTCATCGGCTTTGCGTTGCTGATGTTATTGATGATTGTCGTTACATGGAATGACATCCAGCGGTTCTTCCTGTAAGACATGTTTGGACAGTGCAAAAAAGGCCAGCAGATTTATCTGTTGGCCGTTTTCTTATCTGAAGGGATTTCCTAGTTTTTTAACCGTTTTGGGGAAATTGTTTGTTTTCTAGGGAAATCGTAAGTATAATCGAGAATGAGTATATTAAATTAGCTTTTCTGAATAACGCGGAAAGTCTTTTTTGTATGAAATGACCGTATTCAAGTTACGGTATGAATTTTACCGTAGCCGCAATTAATTTAAAGGAAATATTGAAGAGGTGCAGATATGAAACAAAGTATGACGTTGATCCCTACATTGAGGGAAGTGCCTGCAGATGCTGAAATCAAAAGTCATCAGCTGCTATTACGTGCAGGATTTATGAGACAAAACTCCAGCGGGGTTTATAGTTTTATGCCGCTTGGAAAGAAGGTGCTTCAAAAGGTTGAGGCTATCGTTCGGGAAGAGATGGAAAATGCTGGAGCAGTAGAACTATTGATGCCGGCTTTACAACAAGCCGAATTCTGGCAGGAATCTGGACGCTGGTATACTTATGGTCCAGAGTTGATGCGGCTTAAGGATCGTAACAACCGTGAATTTGCGCTTGGTGCCACACATGAAGAAGTGATAACCAGCTTAGTTCGTGATGAGGTGAAATCATATAAGCGTCTTCCATTAACGGTTTACCAGATCCAAACCAAATTCCGTGATGAAAAAAGACCGCGTTTCGGATTGTTGCGTGGACGTGAGTTCATCATGAAGGATGCTTATTCTTTCCATGCTAATCAAGAAAGCCTGGATGCTGTTTATAAAAATTTATATGCGGCATATTCGAATATATTCAGCCGTTGTGGGTTGAACTTCCGTGCCGTCATTGCCGATTCGGGGGCAATGGGTGGTAAGGATACACATGAATTCATGGTCCTGTCTGAAATAGGGGAGGATACCATCGCTTATTCGGATAGTTCCGATTATGCAGCTAATATTGAAATGGCACCTGTGAGTGTAAAATATGAAAAAAGCTCCGAAGAACAAATTGCACTTGAAAAAATCCATACACCAGGTCAAAAAACGATTGAAGAAGTTGCTTCATTCTTGAATACTAGTGCAGAGAAACTAATTAAATCGTTATTGTTTAAAGTGGATGAAAAGTATGTGCTTGTTTTGGTACGAGGAGATCATGAAGTCAATGATATCAAGCTGAAGAATTTCTATAACGCTTCAATCGTTGAATTGGTCGATCCAAATGAGACGAAAGAAGTCTTAGGATGTACAATTGGATCTCTTGGACCAATCAATGTCACTTCTGAAGTTGAAGTGATTGCGGATGTTGCCGTCGAGGCCATGGTTAATGGAATTTGTGGTGCAAATGAGGAAGACCACCATTATGTGAACGTAAATCCCGCTCGTGATTTTAACGTGGCCAATTATATAGATCTTCGTTTCATCCAAGAGGGTGACCCATCACCGGACGGAAACGGAATAATTAAATTTGCCAAAGGGATTGAGGTAGGCCACGTATTCAAACTGGGAACTAAATATTCCGAAGCTATGAATGCGACATTCCTGGATGAGAATGGACGGACGCAGCCTATGATCATGGGCTGTTATGGCATTGGTGTTTCCCGTACACTTGCCGCTGTTGCTGAACAATTCAATGATGAAAAAGGATTGGTCTGGCCAACGAATTTGGCGCCATACCAAGTCCATTTGATTCCAATCAATATGAAGGATGAGGCTCAGGCTGCCCTTGCAGAAGATTTATATAATGATCTAAAGGCACAAGGCATGGAAGTTCTTATGGATGATCGTCAAGAACGTGCGGGCGTGAAATTCGCAGACTCTGACTTGATCGGTCTTCCTGTCAGGGTGACTGTTGGTAAAAAGGCATCCGACGGAATCGTCGAAGTGAAAATTCGTAAAACGGGTGAGGTTCTTGAAATTGAAAGATCTGAACTGACTCAAAAGCTTCACGAAATAATGGCATAATTTAAAATAGCGGAATTAGGCATCATTCACTTGGATGATGCCTTTCCTTTTCATGGATTTGGATACTAGTGAAACATTCATGATATGTTATAATAGCCTCTGGTATCAAAAGAAAATGATAGTGAAAAATAAGAGATATTAGATAGGGGAGAGAGGGAATGGATCAAAATCCAAATAGCGGTAGAGAGAGATTTCAACTCTTGCTCCAGCAAATGGACTTGACTGAGGATGCCTTTGTGAATTATTTCATAGGTGCCGAAATTGATAAGCTCTCAATCGAGAGGGAGTCCAAAACATGGCATTTTGCTTTTAATATACCTGCATTAATTCCTTGCAGTGTTCATACAAGACTTGCTACTCATCTAGCAAGTACGTTTTCCCATATTGCGAAGGTCACATTCAACTTGAACGTAGCTAATCCGCAAGTGACGGAACAATTGGTAAAAGAGTATTGGAAAAACTGCATCGGCGAGCTTGAAGGCATGTCTCCGGCACTGTTATCACTTCTAAATGAACAAGTGCCAACGGTGAATGGATATAAGGTTATCGTTAGCGCCCGAAATGATACGGAGGCTGGTCAGTTGAAACGAAAATACTCCGGCATCATTTCGAATATCTACCAAACATTCGGTTTTCCTCCGTTGACACTTGAAGCGGAAGTGAAGGAAACGGTTTCGAATCCTGATTACCAGAAGTTTTTAGAAGAGAAACAAAAGGAAGACGCAGAAAAGGGACTTGCTGCCCTAGTGGAAATGCAGAAAAAAGAATCGGAAAAAGGCGGCGACGATGCCGTCTACGACGGACCGGTTAAAATTGGCTATACGATTAAAGAAGATGCGGATTTCCGCAGAATTGAACAAATTATTGATGAAGAGCGCAGGATTGCTATCGAAGGCTTCGTATTTGATGCAGAAGTGCGTGAGTTACGCAGCGGACGAAGCCTGTTGACTTTTAAAGTCACTGATTATACGAGCTCGATATTGGTCAAAATGTTTTCGCGTGATAAAGAAGATGCTGCCATACTTGCCCGAGTGAAAAAAGGGATGTGGGTACGTGCCCAAGGCAGCATCCAAAATGATACATTCGTACGTGACCTTGTAATGATCGCAAATGATATAAATGAAATTTCTAAACAAGGACGGCAGGATAAGGCTCCAGAAGGGGAAAAGCGTGTAGAACTGCATATGCATACCCCAATGAGCCAGATGGATGCAGTGACACCTACTTCTGCACTTGTTGCCCAGGCTGCAAAGTGGGGGCATAAGGCCGTGGCCATTACAGATCATGCGGGAGCACAATCATTCCCTGAAGCTTATAGTGCCGGGAAAAAGAATGGTATCAAAATCCTTTATGGTGTCGAAGTGAATCTTGTAGATGATGGTGTACCCATTGTTTATAATGAGGCTCATATCGCTTTGGCAGATGCCACCTATGTTGTATTTGACGTAGAGACGACAGGCCTGTCAGCCGTTTATGATACGATCATTGAATTTGCTGCAGTGAAAATTCGTGACGGTGACATCATTGATCGATTCGAGTCATTTGCGAATCCGCATCACCCACTATCCAATACGACGATAGAATTGACTGGAATCACTGATGATCTTGTAGAAAATGCTCCGGAAGTCTCGGAAGTACTAGAAAAGTTCAAGGAATGGGCGGGCGATGCGATTCTGGTTGCCCACAACGCAGCCTTCGATATGGGGTTTTTGAATATAGGCTATAAAAACCTTGGTTATCCTAAAGCTTCCAATCCTGTTCTTGATACATTGGAACTTGCCCGTTTCTTATACCCGGAGTTTAAAAATCACCGGTTAAATACATTATGTAAAAAGTTCGATATTGATTTGACCCAGCATCATAGGGCCATTTATGACGCCGAAGCTACAGGTTACCTTATGCTGAAGATGCTAAAGGATGCAATGGAAAAGGAGATTACCCATCATGATCAACTTAATGACAATATGGGTAAAGGAAATGCTTATCAGCGTTCCCGGCCGTCCCATTGTACGCTGATCGCGCAAACACAGGCTGGCTTAAAAAACCTTTTCAAATTAGTTTCAATATCACACATCGATTATTTCTATCGTGTGCCCCGACTACCACGCTCACAACTTAAAAAGTATCGTGAAGGAATCTTGGTCGGATCGGGATGTGATAAAGGGGAAGTTTTTGAAGGGATGATGCAGAAGGGTTTTGAGGAAGTCGTCGATATCGCCGAATTCTACGATTATCTTGAAATCCATCCGAAGGAAGTGTATCAGCATTTGATTGAGCTTGAATATGTACGGGATGATAAATCATTAGAAACGATCATCTCCAATATCGTCAAGCTTGGTGAAAAATTGGATAAGCCAGTCGTAGCCACGGGAAATGTGCATTATTTGGATCCGAATGATAAAATTTACCGTAAAATCCTTGTGAATTCACAAGGTGGCGCAAATCCGCTGAATCGTCATAAGCTTCCTGACGTACATTTTCGGACAACAGATGAAATGCTACGGGAATTCTCCTTCCTCGGTACTGAGAAAGCCAAAGAGGTCGTGGTAACCAACACGAATAAAATCGCTGATATGATTGAGGAAATCAAGCCAATCAAGGATGAGTTATACACACCTAAAATTGAAGGTGCAGAAGAAGAGATGCGTGAAATGAGTTATGGCATGGCAAGGAAGATTTATGGAGAGAACCTGCCGGAAATCGTGGAAGCCCGTCTTGAGAAAGAATTGAAAAGCATCATTGGCCACGGTTTTGCCGTAATTTATTTAATTTCTCACAAACTTGTTAAAAAATCCTTGAATGATGGTTATCTAGTCGGCTCAAGGGGATCGGTTGGATCATCTTTCGTAGCCACCATGACTGAAATTACAGAGGTGAATCCGCTTCCGCCGCATTATGTATGTCCGGAGTGCAAGAAATCCGAATTCTTCAATGACGGTTCTGTAGGTTCCGGGTTTGACCTGCCAGATAAAGACTGTCCCGATTGTGGCATTGCTTATACAAAAGACGGGCATGATATCCCGTTTGAAACTTTCCTTGGATTTAAAGGGGATAAGGTTCCGGATATTGACTTGAACTTCTCTGGTGAATATCAGCCGAAGGCCCATAACTATACGAAGGTCTTATTCGGTGAAGAATATGTATATCGTGCCGGAACGATTGGTACGGTCGCTGAAAAAACGGCTTATGGATATGTAAAAGGGTATTCCTCTGATAATAACATCCATATGCGTGGAGCCGAGACTGATCGCCTTGTTGCCGGTTGTACTGGTGTGAAAAGGACGACTGGACAGCACCCGGGCGGAATTATCGTTGTTCCGGATTATATGGATATCTATGATTTCACACCAATTCAGTTCCCTGCGGATGACAGGAATTCTGAGTGGAAAACAACTCACTTTGATTTCCATTCCATTCACGATAATATTTTGAAACTTGATATACTTGGTCACGATGATCCGACTGTAATCCGGATGCTTCAAGATTTAAGTGGCATCGATCCAAAGACCGTTCCCACCGATGATCCAGAAGTAATGAAAATATTCAGCAGTACTGAATCTTTAGGAGTTACCGAAGAACAGATCATGTGTAAAACGGGTACGCTTGGCATTCCGGAATTTGGTACGCGTTTTGTCCGGCAGATGCTTGAAGATACGAAACCAACGACATTTTCCGAGCTTGTTCAGATTTCAGGGCTTTCCCACGGTACGGATGTATGGCTGAGCAATGCACAGGAACTGATCCACAACCGCATATGTACACTAAGTGAGGTTATAGGGTGCCGGGATGATATTATGGTCTATCTGATATACCAAGGTCTAGATCCTTCCCTAGCGTTTAAAATCATGGAATCTGTACGTAAAGGGAAAGGGCTCTCGGAGGAATTCGAAGAGGAAATGAGGAAAAATGAGGTGCCGGAATGGTATATCGATTCATGTAAGAAGATTAAATACATGTTCCCGAAAGCCCATGCTGCAGCTTATGTCTTAATGGCTGTCCGGATTGCCTATTTTAAAGTGCATCTGCCTTTATTGTATTATGCAGCCTATTTCACAGTACGTGCAGATGATTTTGAAATCGACGCCATGACACGGGGATCGCAAGCGATCAAATCAAAAATGGAAGAAATCATGGTAAAGGGATTGGATGCATCCACAAAGGAAAAGAATACATTGACGGTCCTTGAACTTGCTTTGGAAATGTGTGAACGCGGATTTTCATTCGCTAAAGTGGACTTGTACAAATCCAGTGCAGATCAATTCTTAATTGAAGGAAATACTTTGATACCGCCTTTCAATTCGATACCTGGTCTTGGAACGAATGCGGCGATCAATATCGTCAACGCGCGGGAAAATGGTGAATTCCTTTCAAAAGAAGACCTTCAACAACGGGGGAAGGTTTCGAAGACCATTCTTGAATACCTTGATAAACAAGGCTGTCTGGAGTCATTGCCTGAACAAAATCAGTTATCTTTATTTTAAAGAGGAAACTGATTCCAAAAAGGAAGAAACAGACATGATATTTGCATAAATATCTTGATTATGGTATATTTTTATTGGAAATACTAAGAGGAACCAATGGCAAGAGTGGGGAAACCCACTCTTTCGTGTTGTATTGACCATTTAATTTTGAATCCGAAACCAAGCGCATACAACGCACGTATGGAGGAAACAAATGAGTAAAAAGGTAACGGAAGTCGTAGAGGAATTAGCATTACCAATTCTTGAAGAATTGCAGCTTGAATTAGTCGAAGTGGAGTATGTGAAGGAAGGTAAAAGCTGGTTCCTTCGAGTGTACATTGATAAAGAAACAGGCGTAGATATTGATGATTGCGGAAATGTGAGTGAAAAACTCAGTGAAAAGCTTGATGAGGTTGATCCGATTCCACAAAATTATTTTCTCGAAGTTTCATCACCCGGAGCTGAAAGGCCTCTGAAAAAAGAGAAGGATTTCCTTAATGCTATCGGTAAAAATGTTTACATAAAAACATACGAGCCCATTTTAGATGAAAAAGAATTCGAAGGAATCTTAACCAGTTTCGATGGTGCAGAAGTGACACTCGAAGTCAGAATCAAGACAAGAAAGAAAACGATCGTCATACCATTCGAAAAGGTAGCCAAAGCGAGATTGGCGATTACCTTCTCTTAAGTCAAGCAAATCATTAATTTAAATATCCGTAAGGGGGATCACCATGGGCAATGAGTTATTGGATGCTCTCTATATTTTAGAAAACGAAAAAGGAATTTCCAGGGAGGTTTTGATCGACGCGATTGAATCTGCCCTTATATCGGCATATCGCCGTAACTTTAACCAAGCACAAAATGTACGTATCGACTTGAATCTTGGTAAAGGAACTATGCGTGTATTTGCCAGAAAAGACGTTGTTGACGAAGTGTTCGATTCACGTCTGGAAATTTCTGTTGAAGAAGCAAGAGCAATTGATCCCAACTATCAGTTAGAGGATATTGTCGAAATGGAAGTAACACCTAAGGATTTCGGCCGTATTGCTGCACAAACAGCAAAACAAGTCGTCACTCAAAGAGTGCGTGAAGCTGAACGGGGCATCATTTATGCCGAATTCATCGATCGTGAAGAGGATATCATGACTGGTATCGTTCAACGCCAGGATTCCCGATTCATTTATGTGAGCCTGGGTAAAATCGAAGCTTTGCTCCCGGTGAATGAGCAAATGCCGAATGAACAGTATAAACCTCATGACCGCATTAAAGTTTTCATCACTAAAGTTGAAAAGACTTCCAAAGGTCCGCAAATTTTTGTATCCCGTTCACACCCTGGCCTTTTAAAACGTTTATTCGAAATCGAAGTGCCTGAAATTTTTGATGGAACAGTAGAAATTAAGTCAGTTGCCCGCGAAGCAGGCGACCGTTCAAAAATCTCCGTGCACTCCGATAACGAAGAAGTCGATCCTGTCGGTTCTTGTGTAGGCCAAAAAGGACAGCGTGTTCAGGCCATCGTCAATGAATTGAAAGGTGAAAAAATCGATATCGTTAAATGGTCGGAGAATCCGGTCATTTTCGTTGCGAATGCTTTAAGCCCTTCAAAAGTACTTGAAGTTATTGTTAAAGAAGAGGAAAAGGCGACGACTGTAATCGTTCCGGATTATCAACTTTCCCTGGCAATTGGTAAGCGTGGACAAAATGCCCGTTTAGCTGCCAAGCTTACAGGCTGGAAAATTGATATCAAGAGTGAAACGGAAGCCCGCGAAGCTGGTATTTATCCTGTGGAAGAACAGGAATTCCTTTTGAGCAGAGATAGTTATGTTACTGAAGAGGAAACAGATTTCGAAGAGGATAACGAGTAATTCGAGGTGAAAAAAGATGAATAGCCGAAAAAAAATCCCGATGCGTAAATGTGTGGCAACAGGCGAAATGAAGCCGAAGAAAGAACTCATTCGCATCGTACGATCTAAAGAAGGGGAAGTCAGCCTTGATCCGACCGGAAAAAAATCGGGAAGGGGAGCTTATTTGACTCTTGATCGGGATGTTATCGAGCTGGCCAAAAAGAAAAATGTGCTGGCTAATCACCTTAGTACCCAAATCGACTCTTCCCTTTATGAACAATTGCTTGAATTAGTGAATAAGGAGAAAAACTAACAACATGACCCAACAACAACAATGGATGTCTCTATTAGGTTTGGCCAATCGAGCACGCAAGCTAATTTCGGGTGAAGAATTAGTGGTTAAAGAGATTAGAAGCGGTAATGCCAAAGTTGTTATTTTATCCGCGGACGCTTCAAAAAACACTGAAAAAAAAATATCTGATAAGTGCGCATTTTATCAGGTTCCTTTAAAAAGAGTCGAAAGCAGGTCAATGCTCGGCCATGCGATAGGTAAGGATGCTAGAGTTGCCGTCGCAGTTCTGGATGAAGGTTTTGCACAAAAACTCCGAACGCTGCTCGATTAAATTTTACGGGGGTGAACGTATGACAAAATTGCGTGTATATGAATATGCAAAACAAAAGAACGTTTCAAGCAAGGATGTAATAAATAAACTTAAAGAAATGAATATAGAGGTAACAAACCATATGACAGCATTAGACGATTCAACTGTAAATAAATTAAACGATTCAATCAAACCTAAAAACGAAGATAAAAGCCAAGCTGCTGAACCAAAAGCTAACGCTACGGTCGCGAAGTACGAAGCTGAAGCGGATGAAAAGAGCACAGTCAATAAAGAAAAACTGAAGAAGAAACCACCAGTTAAACCTGTAGGGACGAAAAAACCAACAGGTGGTCAGTTCAACAAGGGTCGAAATAACAAGAATAAAAATAATAAACAAAGACAACAAGCGCCTCAGGCACCTGTTACTAAACGTAAAGAAAGAGAACTTCCAGAGAAAATTACGTTTTATGAGTCTTTGACGGTTATGGAACTTGGAAAAAAACTTCACCGTGAACCTTCTGAAATCATTAAAAAGCTCTTTATGCTTGGTGTTATGGCAACAATCAACCAAACTTTGGATAAAGATGCAATTGAATTGATTTGTGCGGAATACGGTGTAGTGGCAGAAGAAGAGATTCGTGTCGACTTAACAGACCTTGAATCACTTGTCACTGAGGACGCTTCTGAAGATTTGATTGAACGTCCGGCTGTCGTGACGATCATGGGACACGTTGACCATGGTAAAACGACATTGCTTGATTCTATACGCCATACAAAAGTTACTGAAGGCGAAGCTGGCGGAATCACTCAGCATATCGGTGCTTATCAAGTTAAAGTTAACGATAAGAAAATAACTTTCTTAGATACACCAGGTCATGCTGCGTTTACAACAATGCGTGCCCGCGGTGCACAAGTTACCGATATCACCATTCTTGTCGTCGCTGCGGATGATGGCGTTATGCCTCAAACGATTGAAGCGATCAACCATGCCAAAGCGGCAGAAGTTCCAATTATCGTCGCTGTCAATAAGATGGATAAAGAGGCTGCCAATCCGGACCGTGTCATGCAAGAATTGACAGAACATGGTTTAGTTTCTGAAGCATGGGGCGGAGACACAATTTTCGTACCAATTTCAGCTAAAAACGGTGAGGGTATCGATAGCTTGCTTGAAATGATTCTTCTTGTCAGTGAAGTGGAGGAGTATAAAGCGAATCCATCTCGTAAAGCAAATGGAACGGTTATCGAAGCACGTTTGGATAAAGGGCGCGGATCGGTTGCCACTTTGCTTGTTCAAAACGGAACTTTGAAAATCGGTGATCCGATTGTTATCGGTAATACATTCGGACGTGTTCGTGCTATGGTCAACGATCTTGGACGCCGTGTTAAGGATGCAGGTCCTTCAACACCGGTTGAAATCACTGGATTGAACGAAGTGCCACAGGCCGGCGATCGTTTCATCGTCTTTGAAGATGAGAAAACGGCCCGTCAAGTTGGGGAAGTGCGTGCACAGAGACAACTTGCTTCACAACGTAATGAGAAATCCCGTGTAACCCTAGATACATTATTCGAGCAAATGAAAGAAGGGGAAATCAAAGAATTGAACATCATTCTAAAAGCTGATGTTCAAGGTTCTGCGGAAGCAGTAGCCGCTTCCCTGAATAAAATAGAAGTGGAAGGCGCTAAAGTAAAAATCATACACATTGGCGTCGGTGCTATTACAGAGTCTGACATCATCCTTGCTACAGCTTCGAATGCAATCGTCATCGGATTCAACGTCCGTCCTGATGTGAATGCGAAGCGTGCAGCTGAATCAGAAAATGTTGATGTCCGTCTTCACCGCATCATCTATAAAGCGATTGAAGAGATCGAGTCGGCTATGAAAGGGATGCTTGACCCTGAATTCGAAGAAAAAATTATCGGTCAGGCTGAAGTTCGTACGACTTTCAAAGTATCCAAAGTAGGTACGATTGCCGGTTCTTACGTTACAGAAGGAAAAATTACTCGTGATAGCGGAATTCGCTTAATTCGTCAAGGTGTGGTCATTTACGAAGGTGAAATTGATGCATTGAAACGTTTTAAAGATGATGTAAAAGAAGTGGCAACGAACTATGAGTGCGGTATTACGATTAAAAATTACAACGACCTTAAAGAAGGCGATGTAATTGAAGCGTATGTAATGGAAGAGATCGAACGTAAATGATCGTTGGCTCTGTCCAATGTGAATGCATCATCCATGACACCCATTCTTTGAAAGAAAAAAGGGCAGTGCTTCAGCGTGTAATGACACGGCTTAAGCAGAAGTTCAATATTTCTGTAGCAGAGACCGATTTTCAGGATTTATGGCAGCGGACAAAGATTACTATCGTAACCGTAACATCCTCTAGGAAGGCTACTGAACGGGAACTTCAAAATGCCCTTAAATTTCTAGATTCTTTTCCGGAACTAGAGCGAACAATAACAGATATAGACTGGCTTTAGGCTATCGAGGTGATATTATGAGCCTTCGTTCAAATCGTGTTGGCGAACAAATGAAAAAAGAGCTGAGTGAAATTATCGGCCGAAAAATTAAAGATCCAAGAATCGGATTTGTAACAGTCACGGATGTCGCGGTTACAGGCGATTTACAACAGGCAACAGTTTATATTTCCGTTTTGGGTGACCAGGAACAAAGGGAGAAAACCCTTCAAGGTCTAGCTAAGGCGAAAGGATTCATGCGTTCAGAAATTGGGCAGAGAATCCGCCTGCGCAAAACCCCTGAGCTGTTTTTTGAATTTGATGAATCGGTCGATTATGGTAATCGTATCGAGTCGTTGATTTCCCAAATCAATTCAGAGGATAAACCGGCTGAAAAAGACGAGGAATAAGCAAGCAGTAAAAGGAGGCCGACTCAATAAGTGCTTTGCACTTCTTGAAGTCGGTCTCTTTTTTTTGAAAACTGAATATGTAAAAAAGGAAAAACACCTTTCGGAATTGGAATTCATTTTGCTTTATGATAGTAGTTTAGGGTGTTTTATAAATGATGAGGTGAAAGCGTGAACGGTATTCTTCCATTATGGAAACCCAAGGGATTGACATCCCATGATTGTGTTTTTAAATTAAGAAAGATTTTAAAGACAAAAAAGGTTGGACACACAGGTACTTTAGATCCTGATGTAACAGGGGTTTTGCCTATTTGTATCGGCAGGGCAACTAAGATAGCCGAATATTTGACAGAAGCCGGTAAAGCGTATGAAGGGGAAGTGACCCTTGGTTTTTCAACGACAACTGAAGACGCAAGCGGTGAAAAAGTGGAAGAGAAAAAGATTGATCAAGTGATTCAGCGTAAACGGATTCTTGAAGTGCTGGAATCATTGACTGGAAAAATTGAACAGACGCCGCCGATGTTTTCAGCGGTAAAAGTAAACGGGAAGAAGTTATATGAATATGCCCGTGCAGGGATAGAAGTGGAGAGGCCTACAAGGGAGGTCACCATCTATGAAATAACCCTTCTCGATGATCGTTCTGAATTTAAAGGGGAAACCATTTCTTTTCGTTTTCGCGTCAAATGCAGCAAGGGAACGTATATTCGAACGCTTGCAGTCATGATGGGTGAAGAACTGGGTTTTCCTGCCCATATGTCAGACTTGACGCGTATTGAATCAGCAGGTTTTAAGCAGGAGGACTGTTTCACATTTGCTGAAGTGGAAGAGTTCATGGAAAGTGGACAAACGGATGAATTTCTGTTGCCTTTGGAGCGGGGATTATTTCATTTGCCCAAATTTCAGATTAGTGATAAAGTAGCAAAGAAAGTACTTAACGGTGCGGTATTGGAACAAACAAAGGATGTTGATGTTGAAAAAGGGAAGCCTTTTGTGATGGTCGATCCAGCTGATAGGGCCATTGCCATTTATCAAATACATCCGACAAAAGTGGGATTAATTAAACCTGTAAAAGTATTGGCACAAGAATTATAGACCGTTTTACCGCCGGAAAGAGGAGATTGAAAGGTGAAAGTGATCGCAATAGAGCATCCTCATCAATTTAATTCGGATGATTTTCCCGAGCTTGTAATGGCGCTTGGATTTTTTGATGGTATACATAAAGGTCATCAGATTGTTATTCAAACCGCCAAGAAAAAAGCCGATGAAATGAATCTTAAGTCAGCAGTCATGACATTTGACCCGCATCCTTCTGCAGTACTGGGTAGGAAAACGGAAAATATCCGCTATATCACTCCACTTGAAGATAAGGTGGATATCATAGAGTCGATGGAGATCGATTATTTATTCATTGTCCATTTCAGCAAGGAATTTGCTTCCGTACTGCCGGAACGGTTCGTTGACGAATACATTGCCGGGCTGAATGTCCGTCACGTAGTTGCAGGCTTTGATTATTCATACGGTCGCTATGGTCAAGGATCGATGGAAGATTTGCCTGTTTATGCACAGGGAAGGTTTTCGCAGACAGTCGTTGAAAAACAGACACTCGAAGATGAAAAGGTCAGCTCGACGAGAATCAGGGAAACTCTCGGTAATGGCAACTTTTCCGACTTTTATCATTTGGCTGGCCGCCGCTATTTAACGAAAGGTCATGTCGTTCATGGTGAAAAGCGGGGCAGGAAGCTGGGTTTCCCCACCGCTAATATTGAAGTAAGTGACGATTATATCTTCCCTGCTGCAGGCGTATATGCCGTCAGGATCAAAATAAGCGGTAAATGGTATAATGGAGTTTGCAATGTCGGCTACAAACCTACGTTCCACGAAGAAAAACCTAAGTATCCCACTGTAGAGGTTCATGCATTGGAGTTCTCGGGAGATATTTATGGCAACCAGGTATCGGTGGAGTGGCACACAAGACTTCGGAGTGAACAAAAATTTTCCGGACTTGAAGCATTAGTCGCTCAGATCGAAACAGATAAGCAAAATGCAATAGCCTATTTTGCAAAGCTTGAAGCATAAAAGACAAGACTTGCAATTTTAATGAAAAACATGTATTCTATTGTATGTATGAAAATAACCATTGCTTGGCTAGTCGAGACTCCGACGCTGGCTCGGTAATAGGTGATTTTACAGAATTTTAGGAGGAATAATAACATGGCAATTACACAAGTACGCAAAAACGAACTTATCGCTGAGTTCAGAACTCACGATACTGACACTGGATCTCCAGAAGTTCAAATCGCAGTATTAACAGAAGAAATCAACAACTTGAACGGTCACTTACGCACACACAAAAAAGACCACCATTCACGTCGCGGTCTTCTAAAAATGGTAGGTAAACGTCGTAATCTTTTAACTTACCTACGTAACAAAGACGTTACTCGTTACCGTACACTAATTAACAAATTAGGTCTACGTAGATAATTTTTTCAGGAAGGCGGGAAATTTCCCGCTTTTTTGATGTTAATCAAATGATTTGGACGTGTTCTACTTAAGGCTGGGCCTTCGTCCTTGGGACTCGGCAGGAGCCGGGTCCTTTTCCATTTATAAATGATCAGGATATACATAATCAAATGAATGAAATTTTTATTCATTTTGCTGTTAATGCTTGTTTTTTTCGTGCATAATAGGAATAGTTTGGTTTTAACTCGAGTTCAGTTACTTTCACATATAAATGATTTAATCCAATACAGGTTTAGGTAAACTAAGCCTCTAAGTGAAGATTCAGAGAGGGGTTTAATAAATGGGACAGGAAAAACATACGTATTCATTTGACTGGGCCGGCCGTAATGTAACGGTAGAGATAGGGCAATTAGCCAAACAAGCGAACGGGGCAGTTTTAGTCCGTTATGGAGAAACTGCTGTATTAAGTACTGCGACAGCTTCAAAGGAACCTAGAAATGTCGACTTCTTCCCTTTGACAGTGAACTATGAAGAAAGACTTTATGCAGTCGGTAAAATTCCGGGAGGCTTCATCAAACGTGAAGGACGACCAAGTGAAAGGGCAATTCTTGCAAGCCGTTTAATCGATCGTCCTATCCGTCCGCTTTTCGCAGATGGCTTCAGGAACGATGTTCAGATCATCAGCATGGTCATGAGTGTCGATCAAGATTGTTCTACGGAAATGGCAGCCATGCTAGGTTCTTCCCTTGCACTTTCAGTTTCCGATATTCCGTTCGAAGGTCCAATTGCTGGAGTTGTAGTGGGGAGAATCAATAATGAATTCATTATTAATCCTACTGTTGACCAACTAGCCAAAAGTGACATCAATCTGACGGTTGCCGGCACTAAAGATGCTATCAACATGGTTGAAGCCGGAGCAAATGAAGTACCAGAGGAAACCATGCTTGAGGCAATCATGTTTGGACATGATGAAATCAAGAAGATCATTGCATTCCAAGAGAAAATCGTTGCTGAAATCGGCAAGGAAAAAATGCAGATCACTTTATATCAAGTGGATGCTGAACTGGAAGCAGAAGTGAAGGGCCTATGTGAAGCAGACTTGAACAAAGCTGTACAAGTTCAGGAAAAACATGCTCGTGAAGACGCCATCAAAGCAGTAAAAGATCGTGTGTTGGTTCATTATGAAGAAGAAACTGATGAAGAAAAATTAAAGCAAATCAAAGAAATCCTGAATAAATTGGTCAAATCCGAAGTCCGCCGTTTAATCACGGAAGAAAAAGTGCGTCCGGATGGCCGTAATCCTGACGAAATCAGACCATTATCATCAGAAGTTACCATTCTGCCCCGTACTCATGGTTCCGGATTGTTCACACGCGGACAAACCCAAGCGCTATCCATCTGTACATTAGGTGCACTTGGTGATGTGCAGATTCTGGACGGACTTGGTACCGAAGAGTCAAAACGTTTTATGCACCACTATAATTTCCCGCATTTCAGTGTTGGTGAAACTGGCCCTATCCGTGGGGCAGGACGCCGTGAAATCGGTCATGGTGCACTTGGTGAAAGAGCATTGGATCCTGTCATTCCAAACGATAAAGACTTCCCATATACAATCAGACTTGTTTCTGAAGTCCTTGAATCAAACGGTTCAACATCACAAGCAAGTATCTGTGCAAGCACTTTGGCAATGATGGATGCCGGTGTTCCATTGAAAGCTCCAGTTGCTGGTATTGCTATGGGTCTTGTCAAAACAGGTGAGCACTATACAATCTTAACGGATATTCAAGGTATGGAAGATCATCTGGGAGACATGGACTTTAAAGTCGCAGGGACTTCAAAAGGTGTTACTGCCCTACAAATGGATATTAAGATTGAAGGTCTTTCAAGAGAGATTCTTGAAGAAGCTTTACTACAAGCCAAACATGGCCGGATGCATATTTTGGAATCAATGATGTCAACAATCAATCAACCGCGTGAACAGTTATCCAAATATGCTCCAAAAATCGTTACAATGTCCATAAATCCGGATAAGATTCGTGATGTAATTGGACCGAGCGGAAAACATATCAACAAAATCATTGAAGAAACTGGCGTGAAAATCGACATCGAACAGGATGGAACGGTATTCATTTCTTCTACTGATGAACCAATGATTCAAAAAGCGAAGAAAATCATTGAGGATATCGTACGTGAAGTCGTAGTGGGCGAACTATACTTAGGTAAAGTTAAACGTATCGAAAAGTTCGGTGCCTTCGTTGAAATCTTCAATGGTAAAGACGGTTTGGTACATATTTCTGAACTGGCTGAAGAAAGGGTCGGAAAAGTGGAAGATGTCGTTTCACTTGGCGATGAATTATTGGTCAAAGTTACTGAGATCGATAAGCAAGGAAGGGTAAACCTTTCCCGTAAAGCGGTCTTGAAAGAGCAAAAAGAGGCAGCCAACCCTTCTCAATCGTAATTGAAAATGAAAATCCGGCATGCGATTCCTTGTGAATCTGCATGCTTTTTTTGTTTGAAAGTATTGGAATAACCATATTGCGAATGGCGTTATAAGCAGGTCTTGTTCTACCTTGTCCGTTTTCTTCATACATTTTGGTATGAAGGGGGCGTAAAAAATGAATAATAAATGGAAGCAGATAGTTGCGATAAGTGCCATTGCAGGTATATCATGGTTATTAGTGCAAAATCCATATACACAAGTTTATTTGACCCAATTAACCAATGATTCAGTTGCTTCAATGAAGCAAGAAGACGAGCTTCTTTTACAAATAAAAGAATCAACAAAAAAATATGAGATTGCACCACAGGATGCACGAATAGATTCTGTTTGGAAAACCGTTCCTGCATATAACGGCCTGAAGGTAAATATTGATGAATCGTATAAAGCCATGAAGAAGGAGGGCGTGTTCGATAAGGATAAGCTGGTATTTCAGCAGGTCCCTGCAAAGATTCATATGGAGGATCTGGATCCGGCTCCGATTTACCGGGCCCACCCCGAAAAGCCAGTTGTTTCATTTTTAATCAATGTGGCATGGGGGAATGAGTACTTACAAGATATGTTGGCCGTGTTAAAAAAGAATAATGTCAAGGCCACTTTTTTCCTTGAAGGGAATTGGACCAAGAAAAATCCTGATTTGGCCAAGATGATTAAGGGTGGCGGGCATGAAATTGGAAATCATTCTTATTCACATCCCGATATGAAAAACATATCCGCACAAGCTACACGTGAGGAAATTCGAAAAACGAATGAAGTCATTGAAGCGGTGACAGGTTTGAAAATGAAATGGTTCGCACCACCAAGTGGAAGCTACCGGGATGAAACGGTGAAAATCGCGGATTCTTTCGGTATGGAGACCGCCATGTGGAGTGTGGATACGATCGACTGGCAAAAGCCAAGCCCTGAAGTCCTTCAACAAAGAGTGCTTTCTAAGATACACCCTGGAGCATTTATATTGATGCATCCGACGGAATCTACTGCAAAATCATTGGAGACGTTAATAATTGAAATAAAAAAGAAAGATTTAGATGTTGTTACCGTTTCGGAAGCAGTAGATGAAGAGCGATCGAATCCATAAAACATTGGTAACGATAGCAGCATAGAATGATTGGGAGGAATGTTAGTTGATTAAGAAATACACGTGTCAAAATGGAGTTAGAATTGTATTGGAAAATATTCCAACTGTACGCTCAGCAGCAATAGGAGTATGGATCAAAACAGGTTCAAGAAATGAAACACCAGAATTGAATGGGGTTTCACATTTCCTGGAGCATATGTTCTTCAAAGGGACAACCACGAGAAATGCGCGTGAAATTGCCGAGTCGTTCGATAGTATTGGCGGACAGGTGAATGCATTCACTTCAAAAGAATATACATGCTACTATGCTAAAGTAATGGATAACCATGCAAGCTATGCGCTGGAAATCCTTGCTGATATGTTCTTCAACTCAACATTTGATGGGGAAGAATTGAAAAAAGAAAAAAATGTCGTCTACGAAGAAATCAAAATGTACGAAGACACACCCGATGACATTGTCCATGACCTCTTAAGCAAGGCGGTATATGAAAACCACCCCCTTGGCTATCCTATACTTGGGACGGAAAATACGCTTGAAACCTTCAATAGTGATACATTAAAAAAATACGTCCATGACATGTATACACCCGATAAAGTAGTAGTGTCCATTGCTGGGAATGTGGATGAAAAATTGATTCAGGAAGTCGAAAACTATTTTGGCTCGTATCAAGGATCGGAAGACCGTCTTGAATTGGTCAAACCTTCCTTCCATGAAAATAGGATCACCCGTAAAAAAGATACGGAACAAGCCCACTTATGCCTTGGTTACAAGGGGTTGGAAATCGGCAATGATAAAACATACAGCCTGATTACCTTAAATAATATTCTTGGAGGGAGCATGAGTAGCCGCCTATTCCAGGACGTCAGGGAGCAACGCGGCCTTGCCTATTCCGTTTATTCCTATCATTCCAGCTATCAAGATAGCGGTATGGTGACAGTATATGGGGGGACAGGCACAAACCAGCTTGACAGCCTGTATGAAACCATTCAGGAAACATTGGATACTTTAAAAAGGGATGGCATTACGGAAAAAGAATTACGGAATAGTAAAGAACAACTTAAAGGAAGTTTGATGCTCAGCCTTGAAAGCACGAATAGCCGCATGAGCCGGAACGGAAAAAATGAGCTAATGTTGGGTGAGCACCGTTCCCTTGATGATATAATCATCAAGATTGACGAAGTGACAGAGGATACCGTCAATGAATTGGCAAATCAGATCTTTACGAAACATTCCTTGTCATTAGTGAGCCCGCTGGAAAACTGGGACAAATAATAACGACTAAGTCTGAACCTTCCTTTTATTAAAGGGAGGTCAGGCTTTTTTTCTTTGAATGTGGGAGGGTCCAGTTTTTTGGACAATATTTGGATAAATGCCTTCTAAGTTTACCTTTTTCGGATATAGATTGAATAGAAGGCGAAAAAGGGGGAACCAAATTTGAGGTTAAGCGAACTGAGCGGTAAGGAAATAGTCGATGTGAATAGGGCGGAAAGATTAGGAATCCTTGGTCAGACGGATTTGGAAATAGATGAAACTGGACAAATTACCTCGTTGATCATCCCATCTGTTAAATGGTTCGGCCTTTTAAGGAATGGCAGTGAAATAAGAGTGCCATGGGATCACATAAAAAAAATCGGTGCGGATATGGTCATCATTGATTTTCAAGAAGGACTTTCACTAAAAGACGGAGAGCAAATGGACGGATAATGCGCTCGCGCCTACTCCTTGGAATTTCTCGAAATGCAATCCCGAAAACGCCTTAGCTGGCAATAGCTAAGGCGTTTTTTGATTTCTTATCACCGTTTTTTAACTAAAAACATAAGATGGCAGGGTAACTAGAGAATGTAGCAAAAACCGAATTGCTTCCTGAAGGGATTGTATCACGGGGCAAGGAATGTTTAGGATCTTTTATATAAAGAAGGTGACGGTTTTAATGCTCACAGGCATGCAAATCGCTGTAATTGGTGGAGATGCGCGTCAGCTTGAAGTTGTCCGTAAACTGACGGAGCTTGATGCAAAGCTATTATTGGTAGGTTTTGAACAGCTTGACCATGCTTTTACCGGAGCGGTTAAGGAAAAAATGGAAGATATAAATTTCAAGGAACTAGACTCAGTTATTTTACCTGTCAGGGGCACGGATTCAGATGGGAAAGTAGAAACGATTTTTTCCAGTGAAGAGGTTGTTTTAACTGAAGAAATGATAAAAAAGACCCCGGCACATTGCACTTTTTATGCAGGAATCAGTAACGATTACCTCGATGAGATATTCAAGAGAGTGGATCGCAAACTCGTACTATTGTTCGAACGTGATGATGTGGCTATTTATAATTCGATTCCCACTGTTGAGGGTGCAATCATGATGGCCATTCAACATACGGATTTTACGATCCATGGATCGAATGTAGCCGTTCTTGGACTGGGAAGGGTCGGTATGAGTGTAGCCCGGTCATTCCATGCACTGGGAGCAAAAGTGAAGGTGGGGGCAAGAAAAAGCGAGGATATTGCGAGGATCAGTGAAATGGCATTAGCCCCTTTTCATTTAAATGATCTTGCTGCTGAAATGAAAAATGTGGATATATGTATCAATACGATTCCTTTTCCGATAATTACCGCACAAGTTATAGCTAAAATGCCCGTTCATACATTAATCATCGACCTTGCTTCAAAACCGGGAGGAACGGATTTTCGTTACGCTGAAAAAAGGGGAATTAAGGCGCTGTTGGCACCAAGCCTGCCGGGTATAGTTGCCCCGAAAACAGCTGGTCAGATATTAGCGAATGCACTGGGACTATTGATACAAGGCGAGTTCACGAAAAGGAAGGGGAAAATGATATGAGTCTCAAAGGTAAACGGATTGGTTTCGGATTAACAGGATCACATTGCACATATGATGAAGTGTTCCCGGAAATAGAAAAACTTGTAGATGAAGGGGCGGAAGTCATTCCAATCGTAACATCGACAGTTCAAAACACGGAAACCCGTTTTGGAAAGGGTGAGGATTGGGTCGAAAGAATAGAAAAATTGACGGGGAATCATGTCGTTGATACAATCGTCAAAGCAGAGCCTTTAGGACCTAAATTGCCACTTGATTGCATGGTGATCGCTCCTTTAACGGGTAACTCAATGAGTAAGATGGCAAATGCTCTTACCGATTCCCCAGTACTTATGGCTGCAAAAGCGACGATGAGAAATCACCGTCCAGTCGTGGTCGCGATATCAACAAATGATGCACTGGGGTTAAATGGTGTCAATCTAATGAGGCTGATGGCTGCAAAAGATATATATTTCGTTCCATATGGCCAGGATAATCCCACAGGCAAACCAAGTTCCATGGTTGCAAGGATGAGCATGATAAGGGATACGATCATAGCTGCATTGGAAAGGGAACAGATTCAACCTGTCATCGTCGAAAGGTTCAAGGATGATTTAGTCTGAGCAAGTATTTCTGCCTCCCTTCCGCATTCTAACGACTGACATATATGCATAAATTTGTAGGTTGAAGTTATGAAAAACCACTCCACTACCAGAATATTTTGTTAAAGTGCGACCCTTTGGAATGTTAATGTGATAAAATAAATGATATTCTGAACAAGAAGCAGTAAATCCAATAAATAATTAATTTAAGAGATAGAAAAGGAGTATGGATAAATGACTGAGACACAGGGATTGCGTATTGCAGTTGTGGGAGCAACTGGAGCAGTAGGACAACAAATGATTTCAACACTCGAACAAAGGGACTTACCGATTAAGAAAATCATCTTTTTATCATCGGCTCGTTCCGCTGGAATCAAACTT
This sequence comes from Peribacillus sp. FSL P2-0133, assembly GCF_037975445.1. Taxonomy (NCBI): domain Bacteria; kingdom Bacillati; phylum Bacillota; class Bacilli; order Caryophanales; family Bacillaceae; genus Peribacillus; species Peribacillus sp. FSL P2-0133. The sequence continues at coordinate 1,781,170 of NZ_CP150254.1, forward strand.
ACATTTAAGGGCGAAGAAATCGAAGTGCAGGAAGCAAAACCTGAAAGCTTTGAAGGCATCGATATCGCTTTATTCAGTGCTGGAGGAAGCGTGTCTAAGGAATTGGCTCCAGAAGCAGTGAAACGCGGTGCGATAGTAGTGGATAATACGAGTGCATTCCGCATGGATGAAAATGTGCCGCTAGTCGTTCCTGAAGTAAATGAAGAAGACTTGAAACAGCATAATGGGATCATTGCAAACCCGAATTGTTCAACTATCCAAATGGTTGTGGCATTAGAACCTATCCGCAAGACATACGGCTTATCAAAAATTGTCGTTTCCACCTATCAGGCAGTCTCGGGTGCAGGTGCAGCAGCGATAAATGAATTAAAGGAACAGGCTCGCGACTTGCTTGATGAAAAAGAAATAGATCCGAAGATTTTACCGGTAAAAGGGGACGAAAAGCATTATCAAATCGCATTTAACGTCATTCCCCAAATCGATAAATTCCAAGATAACGGGTACACATTCGAAGAGATGAAAATGATTAATGAAACAAAGAAAATCATGCATATGCAAGACCTTCCAGTGGCTGCAACTTGCGTGAGGCTTCCTGTTGTAACAGGTCATTCGGAATCTGTATACATTGAAGTTGAAAAAGAAGGCATAGCGGCTTCTCAAATCAAAGATTTAATGAAAACGGCACCTGGAATAGTGTTAGAAGATGAACCTGAGCAACAAGTTTACCCTACGCCTGCTTCATCCGTCGGAAAGAATGATGTATTCGTCGGTCGGATTCGCAAAGATTTGGATGAAGATAAAGGCTTCCATTTATGGGTGGTTTCCGATAATCTATTAAAAGGAGCAGCTTGGAATTCCGTTCAAATTGCTGAGAGCCTTTTAAAATTAGGTTTGGTTACCGTTAAGTAATAATTTATTTTTAATGAACTAGATAAAAAATTAAATTCCAATAGGATAGAGAGTTTTTGTCAGCTTCCCGGATTGGGAAGCTGGCTTATATTTGGGGTGCATATTATGAAAATTATCGTCCAGAAGTACGGTGGTACATCCGTTCGCGATGAGGAAAGCCGTTCATTTGCCAAGGGGCATATTGAAAATGCGATTAAAGAAGGCTATAAAGTGGTGGTTGTGGTTTCAGCAATGGGAAGAAAAGGCGATCCTTATGCAACGGATACCTTACTTTCCCTAGTAAATGGAGCGAAGGCCAGCCTTTCAAAACGGGAACAGGATTTACTTATGTCAGTTGGAGAAACTATATCATCTGTCGTATTTACGAACATGCTCTTGGAACATGGTATTGATGCGGTCGCTTATACTGGAGCTCAGGCGGGATTCTTGACGAATACCGACTATTCAAGTGCGAAAATTACCGAAATGAAATGCGACCGTCTCATGAAAGAACTTGAGGTGAAGGATGTAATCGTTGTAGCAGGCTTCCAGGGAGCGGCTAAAAACGGGGACATCACGACCATCGGCCGTGGTGGAAGTGATACTTCAGCCGCTGCATTAGGTGCGGCATTGCAAGCTGAGCGGGTCGATATTTTTACGGATGTGGAAGGAATCATGACGGCAGATCCACGTATTGCCGATCAAGCTCGTCCATTATCAATCGTTTCATACACGGAAGTTTGCAATATGGCATATCAAGGGGCGAAGGTCATTCATCCGAGAGCTGTTGAAATTGCGATGCAGGCGAAAGTCCCGATTCGGATAAGGTCAACATACAGCGAAGGATTGGGGACCCTTGTTACAAGCATGAACAAGGGAAGCCAGGGCAGTGACATACGTGAAAGGCTCGTGACCGGGATTGCCCATGTACCAAAGATCACTCAAATCAAGGTCCGTGCGAAAAAAGATCAATATAATCTTCAGGCAGAAGTTTTCAAAGCAATGGCCAATGCCTCTATTTCAGTGGACTTTATAAATATATATCCAAGCGGCGTAGTGTATACCGTTTCGGAAGAGATGACAGAACTTGCCCTCTCGATTTTGGCCGAGCTTGGTCATGAACCGGTCATTGAAAGAAATTGTGCCAAGGTTTCTGTAGTCGGTGCAGGTATAAATGGAGTGCCAGGCGTTGCAGCGAAGATTGTCACAGCGCTTTCCGAAAAGGAAATTGCCATTCTCCAGTCAGCGGATAGCCATACGACAATTTGGGTACTCGTAAAAGAGGAAGATTTAATAGAAGCTGTTAATTCCCTGCACTATGCATTTCAATTGCATGAAAGGGAAGTCCAATGATCTGGTTTTTTAATGAATAAAGGTTTTAAAAATTAAAGAGGTGTTAGATGATGATATTTGGTAGAGTATCAACCGCAATGGTCACCCCTTTCGATGGCAAGGGAAATGTCGATTTTCAAAAGACGACTTCATTGGTTAATTACTTATTAACGAATGGAACCGATTCGCTTGTGCTTTCGGGAACGACAGGGGAATCCCCGACTTTATCTTCGGAGGAGAAAATTGCGTTATTGCGTCATGTTTCTAAGGTTGTTGAAAAACGTGTGCCCATCATCATGGGTACAGGAAGCAACAATACGTATGCTTCCATCGAGTTGACAAAAAAAGCGGAACAAAATGGCGCCGATGCGATAATGCTGGTGGCCCCGTATTATAGTAAAACGAATCAAGAAGGTCTGTACCAGCATTTTAAGGCTATTGCAGCTAGTACGACTCTCCCTGTTATGGTATATAATATTCCTGGGCGCGCTTCGATTAACATTGAACCGGAAACGATCATCCGCCTTTCAAAAATTCCTAATATCGTGGCCGTTAAGGAAGCGAGCGGGGATTTAAACGCTATGACCCAAATCATAGCCGGCACGGATGAAGATTTTGCGTTATATAGTGGGGACGACGCTTTAACACTTCCAGTATTGGCGATTGGTGGTGTGGGTGTAGTTTCGGTTGCTTCACATATTGCTGGTAATGAGTTGCAGAAAATAGTGGAGGCCTTCATCAGTGGGAATTTGAAAGAGGCAGCCAGGCTGCATCAGGAACTGTTACCGCTTATAAAAGGTTTGTTTGCAGCGCCAAGCCCTGCACCTGTCAAAACAGCGCTTCAGTTAAATGGAATTGACGTTGGCTCGGTGAGACTTCCAATCGTGCCATTGACTGAACAGGAGCGCCTTGCATTAACCAAGGTATTAAATAAATAAAAAGACACGGAACAAGCTGATCGTTGAAGATTGGCTTGTTTTTACATAATGATGTATATGAATGGGATATCCTTTCCGATTTCGGGATGAAAATATTTGAATGTTTTATTATCAATCGAAACTGGATAAAAGTACAAAGGATCTCTTACATAATAGGTTGTTTTCTTGAATTAAATGAAAAAGTCCCTCTGAAAATGGTAAGTGTTGTCATGTTTTTTAAACATCGGTTATAATGAATTCAGTGGGAAATTATGAACGGGAATTTTTAAGGAGGATATTCGATTGGGTAAAGATAAAAATAATGGAATAAAAGTCATTTCTCTTGGAGGACAAGGGGAACTTGGTAAAAATATGTACGTCGTTGAGGTGAACGAAGACATCTATCTTCTTGATGCAGGGTTAATGCTGCCAGAAGACGAAATGCTCGGAATCGATGCGGTTATCCCTGATATTTCTTATTTGATGGATAATAAGGAACGGGTGCAGGGGATATTCATTACCCATGGTCATGAAGACCATATGGGAGCGCTTGCTTATGTCTTGAAATATTTACCGGCACCTGTTTATGGAACAAAGCTTACACTAGCTTTAATCAAAACGAAATTAAAGGAAGATGGCTTTAACGGCAGGGCAACATTCACTGAAATCGATTCTGATTCTCTTTTAAGTTTCCCTCAAGCAGCCGTGTCTTTTTTCCGGACAAACCATAGTATTCCCGATTCTGTCGGAGTCGTGATCCACACTCGTGAAGGTGCAATCGTTTATACAGGGGATTTCAAATTCGATCAAGCAGCAACAGATCTATATAAACCGGAAATCGGTAAAATGGCTGGTATCGGTGAAGAAGGTGTCCTATGCTTGCTTTCGGATAGTACCGGTGCCGAGAGGCCAGGTTATACGACATCAGAAGCAGTTGTGGCCAAAGATATTACAGAGGTTTTTCATGCAGCCTCCGGAAGGATCATCGTAGCGTGCTTCGCTTCGAACATCAACCGGATTCAACATGTTTTCAATGCAGCGGCAGCTAGTCGCAGAAAAGTGGCAGTTGTAGGAAAAAGCTTGCAACGCGTTTATGAAACAGCCTTGAACCTTGGTTACTTAAAGGTCGAAGAAGAGCTGATAATCCCGATTAATGAAATTAGCCAGTATGACGACCGTGAAATCGTCGTGTTATCGACAGGTCATCAGGGGGAGCCTATTGCGGCACTTCAAAAAATGGCAAAACAGACCCACAAGCAGGTAACGATCAAAAAGGGAGACACAGTTTTGATCAGTGCATCACCCCTACAGGGCGGCGAACTTATTTTATCCAAAACCGTCGATTTGCTTTACAGGGTAGGTGCTGAAGTGGTATCTGCAAATAAATATAAAGTGCACGTAACAGGGCATGGCAGCCAGGAAGAACTTAAAATGATGATCAATTTGATGAATCCTAAATTCTTGATCCCTGTACATGGGGAATACCGCCATTTATATGCCCATCAAAAAGTTGGGGTTGCTGCGGGAATTAAACGTGAAAACATCATAATTGCCGAAAAAGGTGATGTCATCGAACTAAAGGGCAATAAAATGGGTCTTTCCGGCAAAGTCTCTGCAGGAAATATCTTGATAGATGGCAGCGGTGTTGGAGATGTGGGTAATATCGTTCTTCGTGATCGGCGCTTGTTATCCCAGGATGGCATTTTGATTGTAGTGGTCACGTTGAACCGTCAGGATAAAAGCATTGCAGCAGGACCTGAAATCATTTCAAGGGGCTTCGTATATGTTCGCGAATCTGAAAAAATGATTGGGGAAGCAACTGAAATAGTAAGTGAAATCGTAAAGAAAAATGGGTCGCGCCAACCTTTTGATTGGTCCACGCTGAAGCAGGAAATGCGTGATGCGTTAAACCAATTCTTCTATGAAAAAACGAAACGCCGCCCAATGATTTTACCAATAATCATGGAATATTAAGTAAGGAACCCCTGGCTTAAACAGTCAGGGGTTCTTTTTTCTGTGTCAAACCTCTTATATCTTGAAGAATGAAGTCCGAGACTCGAGACATAATAAAGCTATAGGCTTAAGAGAAAGGGGTTGGCATAGTGGATAATGCACCATTACCAAATGAAAATGAAGGCAAGCAGGAAGGTAAGAATTCAACTTTAATCGAAAAGATTCAGCAGCTGGGGGCTACTAATGTTCCGCAACTATCTCAAGACTCAAAAATCCATTGTTTGACGATCATTGGACAAATTGAAGGACATATGCAGCTGCCGCCTCAAAATAAAACGACCAAATATGAACATGTTATTCCGCAAATTGTGGCAATTGAACAAAATCCCAATATAGAGGGGCTGCTTGTCATTTTAAATACAGTCGGAGGAGATGTCGAAGCAGGACTAGCCATCGCAGAAATGCTGGCTTCCCTTTCAAAGCCATCCGTCTCGATTGTACTTGGGGGAGGTCACTCGATCGGTGTGCCGATTGCGGTTTCGTGTGACCATAGCTATATAGCAGAAACAGCAACGATGACGATTCATCCCATTCGTTTGACAGGGCTAGTCATTGGCGTGCCTCAAACCTTTGAATACTTAGATAAAATGCAGGAAAGAGTCATTAAATTTGTTACGCGGCACTCCAACGTTTCGGAAGAAAGTTTTAAGGATTTAATGTTTGCTAAAGGAAATTTAACCCGTGATATCGGCACGAATGTAATCGGGGCCGAGGCAGTTGAAATCGGTATGATCGATGATGTAGGAGGAGTAGGCCAGGCCATGAGAAAACTAAATAGCTTCATGGAAGAAAGAAGGCCAAAAATTGCCGGGGAAGAGGAGGGGCTTCTGCAATGACGCTTTACACGATCGTTCCTGAAGAAATAATTTTCCCTCATCACCATGAGAAGACGGCAAATTTAATAGAAATGATCTATAATGGTGTACATGTAATGGTTGAACATGACGGTGGCCGCACGTTTCGCATTGATCGAATTGTAAGCACGGATCCTGAAGATTATATGAATGTACACATTCAGCCGGGGGCTGTCATAAATGTGTTCGAACAGATGAATCATTAGTAAAAACGACTAACTGAGGTAAATTATGATATACTGGAATGAAAATCAGCAGCCGCTTGGCTGCTTTATTCATTATATGGGCAAAATGTTCGTCTTAATAATAAATGGTATATATAACAAGGACAGGTACATATATATTTGGTATAATCAGTGAGCGAACATTTGTTTCGAGAAGGGAAATCATGTAGTGATGTTGAATAGGAAAGTTAGAATAGTTTCATGAAGAATCAGGTGATATTATGGCAAAGAAGAAACGCAGAAAAAAGAATAGTACAGAGAAGTTAAAACTAACGCTTAAATATGAATTGATCGGCCTCACTTTAATAGGTTTGGCCATCATTGCCATTGCCAAGCTTGGAGCAGTGGGAAACGGGACGGTCTTTTTAATCCGCTTTTTCATGGGGGAATGGTATATCCTCTTATTGTTGGGAGCAATTGCAGCTGGCTTCTATTTGATGATAAAGAGGGAGGTCCCTTACCTGTTAAAACGGCAATTCGTCGGGATGTATTTTCTTGTCGCGAGCATGCTCCTGCTAAGCCATGTGACACTGTTTAACATGCTTGCAGATGGAGGACCGTTTACGAAGCCAAGCGTCATTTCGAATACATGGGAACTATTCTGGATGGAAGTGACCGGCAAGGCCAGCACAAAGGACCTTGGGGGCGGTATGATTGGAGCGATATTATTTGCAGCCTCATACTTTTTATTCGACGAAGCTGGATCGAAAATCGTTTCATTCCTTTTTATCATTGTAGGTGCCGTCCTATTGACCGGGAAAACGTTAGGTGAAACCCTCGGGAAGTTTTTCAAGGGTCTTGGCGGCTTTTTCAAAAAGCAATGGTCCGCATTCATAGATGATATGAAAACGTGGAATGACGACAAAAAAGAAAAGAAAAAGAATCCCGTGAAAAAGAAGAAACGGGAAAAAGATCCGGTGGAGGAAACGGATCAGCCCCTTCATCAAGAAGAGGAAACACAGCAAATGGCGACCGAACGGATCATTTCCAGCTTTGCTGATAAAGCCTATAGCGACGAAAACGAAATAATTCCCGTAGTTACGGAACCTGCAGCTGAAAGTGCAGAGGAACAGGATGACGCCGTTCCGCCTATGAATTTTACGGAAGTGGAAAATAAAGAATATCTTTTACCGCCTCTTTCTTTGTTATTGCAGCCCAAAAAAACGGACCAAAGCGGAGAGTACCAATTGATCCATGAAAATGCGGCAAAACTTGAGCGCACCTTTCATAGCTTTGGAGTGAAAGCGAGAGTCACTCAAGTTCATTTAGGCCCAGCCGTAACCAAATATGAAGTCCATCCGGATGTAGGGGTGAAGGTCAGTAAAATTGTCAGCCTATCCGATGACTTGGCCCTTGCACTTGCCGCAAAGGATATTAGGATCGAAGCCCCGATTCCCGGAAAATCGGCTATCGGAATAGAAGTGCCTAACTCCGAAGTGGCAATGGTGTCATTAAGGGAAGTTTTAGAGGCCAAAGAAGTTGACAAGCCTGACGCAAAACTGCAAATAGGCTTAGGGCGGAATATTTCTGGTGAAGCGGTTAAGGCGGAGCTTAATAAAATGCCGCATTTACTAGTGGCTGGTGCTACCGGCAGCGGGAAATCCGTTTGTATCAACGGGATTATCACGAGTATTCTGATGCGGGCAAAACCGCATGAAGTGAAAATGATGATGATCGATCCAAAAATGGTGGAGTTGAATGTCTATAATGGAATTCCCCACTTACTCGCACCTGTAGTGACGAATCCAAAGAAAGCTGCACAGGCTTTGCAAAAAGTGGTCAGTGAAATGGAAAGGCGCTACGAGCTATTTTCTCATTCCGGTACCCGTAATATTGAAGGCTACAATGATTATATTAATCGGTATAACATAGAAGAAGATGCCAAACAACCGCTCTTGCCTTATATCGTAGTCATTGTCGATGAGCTGGCAGATTTGATGATGGTCGCCTCAAATGATGTAGAGGATGCCATCACACGGCTTGCACAAATGGCACGTGCCGCGGGCATCCACTTGATAATTGCCACTCAGCGGCCATCCGTAGATGTAATTACAGGGGTTATTAAAGCGAACATCCCATCTCGGATTGCTTTTAGTGTCTCATCAATGACCGATTCAAGAACGATCCTCGACATGGGCGGAGCCGAAAAACTGTTAGGACGGGGTGACATGCTCTTCCTGCCTGCAGGAGCTTCAAAACCGGTTCGCGTTCAAGGGGCATTTTTATCTGACAATGAAGTCGAGGAAGTTGTCACATATGTCATTTCACAGCAAAAAGCACAATATAACGAAGAGATGATACCGGATGAAATTGCAGAAACTTCAAATGGTGAAGTCGAAGATAGTTTATACGGGGATGCGGTGTCCTTGATCGTAGAAATGCAGACTGCATCTGTTTCCATGCTGCAGCGCCGTTTCCGGATTGGCTATACCCGGGCAGCAAGATTGATTGATGAAATGGAAGCGAGGGGAATTGTCGGTCCATATGAAGGCAGTAAACCACGAAATGTATTGGTTACTAAAGATGAACAGGATGAAGCGCATTCATCATAGTTGAAAAAAACCGGGCTGCAGCCCGGTTTTTTAATTATTCATCGCCTCTTCTAAATGTTTAAGGCAGAAGTCGGTAATCATCGCTTCTTCATCTTCTTCTAAATCGAATTCGAGTGCGCCTTCGTTCCCTTTTTCAAAAATATCATATTTAATCAATTTGCCTATTTGTTCTTCCAATGCAAAAAGCACCCGGATATATAAACCATTTTCTGAAAAGAGCTCATCCTCTTCAGGCACTTCAATATCCAAGAACAACTCGTAACGTTCCCCGGACAAAATACCAAATGGATCATTCAATTTTTCAATCGTGTATTCTGTAATCTTTAACATCTTGTGTACATCCCTTCAAAGAAGATAAATCCTATTATACAGGAAAACATCATCTTGAACAGAGCTGCAATCATTTTGCATTTTCAAAATAAATTTATCTGATTTAGGAGAATAATCGTACAAATTCCTCGGCTGTATCTAGATTGAAAGACACATGGAAGGGTAATTTCTCCTAAATTCTTTTAAAGTAAATAGTAAAACACTATTTATTTATATCAAAAAAAATGTTATATTATTTTCGATTAGTAGGAATGATTCAACATCAGAGGTCTGATGTCTTAAGAAATTAGCTGGGGGAAACTGTATGTCAATAAAATCAGATAGTCGACATTTATATTTGCAGGTCATTGATTACCTGAAGCAGGATATTGAAGCAGGAGTCTATCAGGAAAATGAAAAATTCCCTTCAGAATTCGATCTTGCAAAAAAATTGGGAGTGAGTAGGGCGACACTTCGAGAAGCGCTGCGAATTTTAGAAGAAGAAAACATCATCATTCGCCGCCATGGAGTTGGGACTTTCGTCAATCCAAAACCTCGGTTCACTTCAGGTATCGAGCAATTAAAAAGTGTCACGAACATGATTGAAGAGGCAGGAATGAAGCCGGGTACGATTTTCTTAAGCTCGACGGCCCAAGAACCTACAGAAGAGGATATACGCAGGTTTTCTTGTTCAACAGATGAACGCATCGTCATCATCGAGCGAGTAAGGACAGCGAATGGGGAGCCAGTTGTCTACTGTATTGACAAAATTCCTGAATCTATACTATCAGAAAATTTTGACCGTAATGATGAGTCTCTTTTTGATATTTTGGAAAGAGATGCGCATCGGAAAATTACGCATGCCGTAGCGGAGATTGAGCCTATTGGATATCATGAGAAAGTTTCTCCTATCCTTAATTGCTCTCCAGAAGCCGCACTACTCGTTCTAAAGCAGATGCATCTGGATGATTGGGACCAGCCTATTCTGTATTCTGTTAACTACTTTAAAGCCAATATGTTCAGCTTTCATGTTCTTCGTAAACGTGTGTAGGCTTTGACTCTGCATACGGGTGAATGCAAGCGTTTGTTTTGATTCCGTAAAAGTCAAATCAAACGTATGCAAAAAAAATTAACGAGAAGTGAAAACGCAAACATAAATGACTTTTCAGAACATTCCTGCTCAAAAAACTATGTAAATTAGGGGGATAAAAATTGAAAAAGCGCAAATTAGGTCTAGCTCTTTCACTTGTTCTTGCAGCCGGTACGCTACTAGGGGCATGTGGTAATTCAGAGAATGATGATAAAGAATCTTCAAATGGGAAAAACAAAGATAATTTCACGGTTGCGATGGTAACTGATACTGGCGGCGTGGATGACGAGTCGTTCAACCAATCCGCTTGGAAAGGCATTCAGGAATTCGGTAAGGATAATGGTCTGGAAAAAGGTAAAGATGGCTATAACTACCTGCAATCTAAATCTGATGCCGATTACGCTAAAAACCTGAATACGCTTGTACGTGAAGATTACCAACTAATCTATGGTATCGGTTTTCTTTTAGCCGAAGCTGTTGGTGAAGTGGCTGACCAACGTCCGGATTCAAACTTTGCTATCGTGGATACTGTTGTTGATAAAAAGAACGTAGCCAGCATTAATTTTAAAGAGCAGCAAGGTTCATTCCTTGTAGGTGTAATTGCCGGATTGCAAACGAAAACAAACAAGGTCGGTTTTATCGGCGGAGTTGAATCTGAATTAATCAAGAAATTCGAAGTTGGCTTTAAGGCTGGGGTTTTATCTGTAAATCCGGATGCAAAAGTTGAAGTTAAATATGCCGGAGATTTCAATAAAGCTGATATCGGTAAATCCACTGCAGGCTCCATGTATTCTTCTGGTATCGATATCATTTATCATGCTGCTGGCGGAACTGGAAAAGGTGTATTCACTGAAGCTGTAGAGCAAAAGCAAAAAGATCCAAAGAGAGAAATCTATGTAATCGGTGTAGATAGCGACCAAGCTAAATTAGGGGCAGTTCCGGGAACTGACGACAATATCACACTGACTTCCATGCTTAAACGTGTTGACGTAGCAGTTAAAGACCTTTCCGAGAAAGCGAAAGAAGGAAAATTCCCAGGCGGAAAAGTAATTGAGTACGGTATCGAAGAAAATGGTGTAGGCATTTCCGATACAAAAGATAACGTAACAGAAGAATCTTTAAAAGCGGTAGATGAGTGGACAGAAAAAATTAAATCAGGTGAATTCGTAGTTCCGGGTACGGATGAAGAATTCGAAAAACTTGGTTTATAAGCTGTAATGCCAGAAGGAATAGGGAGCAGAATTGCCCTCTATTCTTTCTTTTCCTAAAAAATGCGCTTGGCACTGTAAAATATCGAATGAAAAACTATGATAGATTCGTAGTTTTTCATTTGGTTTTTTTCAAAAAAATCAATAAGGTAAGATATCAATTTATTAATTAAGAATATTTACACTCATTTTAGGAGTTGATAATACGTGGAATATGTAATTGAGATGCTCAATATCCGTAAGGAATTCCCAGGCATCGTCGCAAATGATAACGTTACCCTTCAGGTTAAAAAAGGGGAGATTCACGCATTATTAGGTGAGAATGGCGCGGGAAAATCCACATTGATGAATGTTTTATTCGGCTTATACCAGCCAGAGCAGGGAGAAATTCGTGTGAATGGTGAGCCAGTCAAGATTACCAGTCCAAACATTGCCAATGATTTAGGGATTGGAATGGTCCATCAGCATTTTATGCTCGTTGACCCTTTTACTGTAACAGAAAATATCATATTAGGAAAAGAACCATCAAAGGCTGGTAAGATCGATTTAAAAGAAGCGAGTGAGGAAGTTAGGAAACTATCAGAACAATATCAGCTTCGTGTCGACCCCAATGCAAAGATAGCCGATATTTCAATAGGGATGCAGCAACGTGTTGAAATCCTAAAGACACTCTACCGTGGTGCGGAGATATTAATTTTTGATGAACCAACCGCTGTTCTGACTCCTCAAGAAATCAAGGAACTGATTTTTATAATGAAAGCTCTTATCAAAGAGGGGAAATCTATCATTTTAATTACACACAAACTTAAAGAGATCATGGAGGTTTGTGACCGGGTAACGGTTATACGCAAAGGGCAAGGAATCGGAACAGTGAATGTCAGCGAAACGAACCCTAACGAATTGGCCAGCTTAATGGTCGGTAGGGAAGTTTTATTTAAGACGGAAAAAACGGCAGCTGCTCCTTCTGATGTCGTTCTCGAGGTTCGGGAACTGGAAGTCAAGGATCCCCGTGGCGTTTCAGCTGTTCGGAACTTGGATTTAACTGTCCGTGCAGGAGAAATTGTCGGAATCGCTGGAGTGGATGGAAATGGTCAATCCGAATTAATTGAAGCATTGGCTGGTCTAAGGAAGACAACAGTAGGTTCCATAAAGTTAAATGGAAAAGAAATCAGTAATCTGAAGCCGCGTAAAATCACGGAAGCGGGCGTTGGTCATATTCCAGAAGACAGGCATAAGCATGGTTTGGTTCTTGATTACAGCATTGGGGAAAATATTGTCTTGCAAACCTACTATCAACAGCCTTTCTCAAAAGCTGGTATCTTAAACTCAAAGAAAATATTTGAAAAAGCCCGTTCATTGATCAAAAGTTACGATGTTCGTACTCCGAGTGAATATACCCCGGCAAGGGCGCTTTCTGGCGGCAATCAGCAAAAGGCAATCATCGGTCGTGAAGTTGATAGGAACCCGGATTTATTGATTGCGGCACAGCCAACACGCGGGCTTGATGTCGGAGCGATCGAGTTTATCCATAAACGTTTAATTGAACAGCGTGATGCAGGAAAAGCGGTACTTCTCATTTCATTTGAATTGGAAGAAATCATGAATGTGAGCGATAGAATTGCCGTTATATACGAAGGGGAAATCGTCGCAATTGTCGATCCGAAAGAAACGACTGAACAGGAGCTTGGCCTTCTTATGGCCGGCAGTAAACGGACGGAAGCAGGTGGAAAACAACATGTCTAAGTATTTATCTAAATTAACGAGTCCGTTAATAGCAGTTATCCTCGGCTTGGTCGTTGGGGCCATAATCATGTTGGTAAGCGGCTATGACCCAGTTGCCGGCTATGGCTCCATGGTTAATGGAATTATTGGGGATTCTTATTATGTAGGGGAATCCGTCAGGACAATCATCCCTTATATCCTTGCTGGTTTGGCAGTGGCTTTTGCTTTTCGTACGGGCCTATTCAATATCGGTGTGGAAGGGCAATTAATAGTTGGCTGGCTGGCGGCGGTTTGGGTCGGAATCGCTTTTGAGCTTCCAAGGATCATCCATTTGCCGTTGGCGATCTTAGCTGGTGCAGCTGCGGGCGCCTTGTGGGCATTCATCCCTGGATATTTAAAAGCGAAGTTCCGTGTACATGAAGTAATCGTTTCTATCATGTTGAATTATACAGCTTTATATGTAACGAATTATTTAATTCGGAATGTACTGACTGACAAGCTGGATAAAACAGAAAGAATTGCAGATACAGCATCACTGCGTTCTCCTTTTTTTGAAAGTATTACGGATTTTTCCCGGATGCATTGGGGAATAGTCGTAGCAATTATATGCGTAATCATCATGTGGTTCATTCTTGAAAGAACAAAAACGGGCTTTGAACTGAAAGCGGTAGGTTTCAATCAGCACGCGTCCGAATATGCAGGGATGAGTGTAAATAAGAACATCATCCTTTCCATGGTTATTTCTGGTGCTTTTGCAGGGCTTGCGGGTGCGATGGAAGGTCTTGGAACTTTCGGTTATGCAGCGGTCAAAGGCGGGTTCACAGGTATGGGCTTTGACGGGATTGCAGTAGCCTTACTAGGGGCGAATACAGCTATTGGGGTTGTTCTGGCCGCCTTATTATTTGGGGGACTGAAAGCAGGTGCCTTAAATATGCCGCTAGAAACCGGCATACCAAGTGAAATTGTAGATATTGTCATAGCATTGATTATTTTCTTTGTCGCATCCAGTTATTTTATTCGTTGGATTGCCGCTCGATTTAAGAAAGGGGTGAAATAAGTGGATTTTTACCAAGTACTGCAAATAATTATTCCATCCATGATTGCTCTAGCTGCTCCACTTATTTTTACTTCACTCGGAGGGGTGTTTTCTGAACGGGCAGGTGTCATAAACATCGGTTTAGAAGGATTGATGGTCATTGGTGCCTTTACAGGGATCGTTTTTAACTTAATGTTTGCTGATGTCTTTGGCGAATGGACTCCGTGGCTTGCCGTCTTAGCAGCAATGATTGCCGGATTACTGTTTTCCATTCTACACGCTGTGGCATGCATTACGTTCAGGGCAGACCAAACGGTTAGTGGGGTCGCCATCAACTTGTTGGCAGTAGGTCTGACCATGTTTTTGGTGAAGCTGATTTTTGACAAAGGTCAAACTGATAGGATCACAGAAACATTCCCAAGGATTGATGTTCCGTTACTAAGTGATATTCCATTTATAGGACCTATCTTTTTCGCAAATGGGTATTATATCGTCTATATAGCGATCCTAATATCGTTTGTAGTTTGGTATGTACTTTATAAAACGCCATTTGGATTAAGGATCCGTGCAGTGGGGGAGCATCCGATGGCTGCTGACACGATGGGTGTCAATGTTACGAAAATCCGTTATGCCGCCGTTTTATTATCAGGTGCTTTTGGCGGTATCGGCGGAGCGATTTATGCTACCATCTTTTCGAATGAATTCAATCATGCGACAATCAATGGTCAAGGGTTCATGGCCATTGCCGCTATGATTTTTGGTAAATGGCACCCAATCGGGGCAATGGGTGCAGCACTATTCTTTGGTTTGGCTCAAAGTTTAAGCATCGTTGGCTCGAGCCTTCCTTTCTTCAAGGATATTCCATCTGTTTACCTCTTGATCGCTCCTTATGTTCTGACGATCATTGCACTAACTGGTTTCATTGGACGTGCAGATGCTCCGAAAGCATCCGGACAGCCATACATCAAAGGGAAAAGATAATTATTTAACCGGTCAGCAAACTTTGCTGGCCGGTTTTTTCTTTTGAGATTGAGCCATAAGTGATGGTGAGCTGGTGAAATACCAAAAAAAGTAGCTGTAACTTGCATGATTTTTCCTTTCACATGTATATTTTAAGTAGATGTTTAAAAGGGTTCCAATCTACAAACAATAAGCTAATAAAGGTGATTTATATAATGAGGAGGATTATTCATGTCTATTGCTTCCGATACAATTACGGAAAAAAGCGGCTACAAGCTTCATGTGGTCCAGACGGATAAATATAAAACGAATACTCTCGTGCTGAAGATGAAGGCCCCGTTGACAAAAGAGGACGTTACATATCGTGCATTGCTGCCATATGTGTTACAAAGCAATACAAGTAAATACCCTACAACACCCGAGCTTCGATCTTATCTTGATGATTTATATGGAGCAGGGTTTTACGTCGATGTAGCTAAAAAAGGAGAATATCAAATCATAAGTTTTACGATCGATATCGTTAATGAAAAATTCCTTAGTGATTCAACCCCGCTTCTCGAAAAGGCTTTTGGGTTATTATCAGAGGTGATCTTTAATCCGAAGAAGAACGGTGAAGCCTTTGACTCTAAAACGGTTTCGAATGAAATCCGTTCTTTAAAACAGCGGATTCAATCCATTTCCGATGACAAGATGCGATATTCAGCTACACGCCTTGTAGAGGAAATGTGCAAAAACGAACCATATTCTCTAGAAGCGAGCGGCAATCTTCAAGACTTGGAAACGATAACTCCAGAATCCCTTTACGCCCATTATAAAAAAGTGCTGACGGAGGATGAAATCGATTTATATGTAATCGGTGACATCGATGAATCGGAAGTGGAGGTTCTAGCTGACAAGTATGTGTCGTTGCAAGAACGAGTGCCTGTGGGACTGCCAAGGAAGCCAGGCAAGGTAGTGGAGAAGGAAAATGAAATCATTGAAAATTCAGATGTGAAACAAGGTAAATTGAATATCGGTTATCGAACCCAAGTTGCATACGGTGATCCGGATTATTATGCTCTTCAGCTATTCAATGGGATTTTTGGTGGCTTTTCACATTCGAAACTTTTCATTAATGTCAGGGAGAAAGCCAGCCTTGCTTATTATGCAGCTTCAAGGCTCGAAAGTCATAAAGGACTTTTAATGGTCATGGCGGGCATTGAAAATGCCAACTACAAGCAGGCATTGGATATCATCCACGCACAAATGAAGGAAATGAAGCAAGGGAACTTTTCCGAAGAAGAACTGGCACAGACAAAGGCAGTCGTTAAGAACCAACTCCTTGAAACCATTGACGTTTCGAGAGGACTTGTGGAAATTTTATATCATAATGTGGTTTCCGGGCAGGATATATCACTCGACGATTGGTTTGCAAAAACAGAACGGACGACAAAGGAAGAAATCATTGCAGTCGCTCAAAAGATTCAGCTTGATACGATTTATTTCCTAACGGAAGCGGAGGTGCAAGGGTAATGGAAAAAATAGCATTCACTCAATTGAAAGAAGAACTTTTCCATGAAAAAATGGATAATGGTCTCGAAGTATATATTCTTCCGAAAAGTGGGTTCAATAAATCATTTGCGACTTTCACGACGAATTATGGTTCAATCGACAACCATTTCAAACCATTGAATGGAACGGAATTCTCTAAAGTACCTGATGGGATCGCCCATTTTCTTGAACATAAGCTATTTGAAAAGGAAGATGGTGATGTTTTTCAGCAATTTTCAAAGCAGGGAGCATCTGCAAATGCCTTTACTTCTTTCACCCGTACAGCATATTTATTTTCCAGCACGTCCGATTTCGATAGGAATCTAACCACCTTAATTGACTTTGTCCAGGATCCTTACTTTTCGGAAAAGACGGTAGAGAAGGAAAAAGGAATCATTGGGCAGGAAATCAATATGTATGATGATAATTCAGACTGGCGATTATATTTCGGGACGATAGCCAATATGTATCATCAACATCCAGTGAAAATCGATATTGCCGGTACTGTGGAATCCATTGCAGATATTACGAAGGATATGCTTTACGAATGTTATAATACGTTTTACCATCCTAGCAACATGCTCTTATTCGTTGTAGGACCGGTAGATGTCGAAAGCACCATGAAACTGATTCGGGATAATCAAAATAATAAAGGGTACAACGAACAACCTGCAGTGGAACGTAAATTTGACGAAGAGCCGGAAGTCGTTGCCAAGGATAAGGAAGTCTTAAGGATGAATGTCCAGACACCAAAAGTGATGCTGGGCATCAAGGCCATCAACGTGCACCAATCAGGATTACAGCTTTTGAAAAGGGAATTAGCGACCAATATTTATTTGGAAATGCTGTTTGGCAAGAGTTCACCTTTGCATGAGGAGCTATATGAGGAAGGGTTGATTGATCAAAGCTTTTCTTATGATTATACACAGGAACAAGGTTTTGGGTTTGCGTTAATTGGCGGGGACAGTGCCAAACCTGACGAGTTGACGGAGTCTTTATTTGGTATCCTGCAAAAATCAAAAGCCGGAACCGGCCTGAATGAAGAAAGCCTGCAAAGGACAATCAAGAAAAAAATCGGTTCTTTCCTTCGTTCCCTGAATTCGCCGGAATATATAGCGAATCAATTCACCAGATATGCATTCAATGATATGAACTTGTTCGATGTTGTATCGGTATTGGAAAAACTAACGATCGAAGATATCAGGGAGGTCGCCAAGGACTTAATATCCGATCAACGGATGACTGTCTGCCAGGTACTTCCTAAATAATATAAAGGGGGCGGCAATGTGGGGAAACGTTTTGCCCTTATTACTGGAGCCAGCGGAGGAATCGGCAGGGAAATCGCTATAAAGCTTGCCGAGGAGAATTACTCACTTTATTTACATTATAACAGCAATGAAGAAGCGATACTTGAACTGATTGAAGAACTGAAGCCTCATCAAGTCGAACTTATTCCGGTTCAAGCGGATTTGGCTGCACCGGATGGATACAAGAAATTGGCGGAAAATATTTTTGCCCTCCATGCAATCGTCCTTAATAGTGGCAATAGCTATTATGGGCTTATATCGGACATGGATGAGACAATCGTTAATGAAATGGTCCAGCTGCATGTAACGAGCCCTTTCCAATTAACCAAGGAACTGCTTCCAAAGCTTATGTACCAAGAACAGGCTGCCATCGTTGCGGTCACATCGATTTGGGGGCAGACAGGTGCATCTTGTGAAGTATTATATTCTATGGTCAAGGGCAGTCAAAATGCTTTTATCAAGGCGCTTAGCAAAGAAGTATCGCTTAATGGAATCCGGGTGAATGCCGTTGCCCCCGGTGCGATTTCCACTTCCATGCTCGAATCATTCAGTGCAGAAGATCTGGAGATCATCAAAGGCGATATCCCGATGGGCAGGATGGGGCATTCCAAAGAAGTCGCCGAGGCCGTATATTATTTACTTTCCGACAAGTCGTCTTATATAACCGGGCAAATCTTAGGCGTAAATGGCGGATGGTACACATGATTTTTTTTAGACATGTATAATTTTCTCGGTTCCTTCACAAAATATCTATGTACTATTTTGAAGGAAAGGGTGACCATTCATGTCTGTACTGGACAATTGGGATCAATGGAAAAATTTCTTAGGCGACAGATTAAATCAAGGTGAACAACAAGGTTTGTCAGAAGGTGCTGTTAACAACTTGGCTTTCGAAATCGGTGATTACCTGGCTAATCAGGTTGAGCCCCAGAATGATCAAGAGAAAGTGCTTGCTGATCTTTGGTCGGTCGCAAGCGATGAAGAAAAGCATGCCATGGCAAGCGTCATGGTCAAGTTAGTCGAGAACAATGCAACGAAGTAAAATATCAATCCAAAAGGCCCTGTTATTAATTAACAGGGCCTTTTGGATTGAAGTGGATGACTATTTATCCCCTTATATAAAAATGAATATTTTTCTAGGGTTTTTCCTTTTAACTTATCACGAAATGCTATATTATAGAAGCTAGACAATTAATATTAAAGTGTTCAGACCTTGAAAATTTACGATGGATAAGTTTTTTGCCCCTGAATAGGGTAAAAACTTTTAGGCTTAAGGAGTGTTATCGTGGATAATAAAGAATGGTATTTTGAATATGAAATTCAAGTCAACCGTCCTGGTTTATTAGGGGATATTTCATCCCTTCTGGGTATGCTTTCCATTAATATCATCACCATCAACGGGGTCGATGAAGGCAGGCGTGGTTTACTTTTGTTGGCGAAAGACAGCCGTAATATAGAAAGATTCGAGTCAATCCTCCGTACGATGGATACGATTAAGGTCATTAAGCTTAGGGAACCTAAATTGCGTGATCGCCTCGCAGTCAGGCATGGACGTTATATTCAACGCGATGCCGATGAGAAAAACACCTTTAGGTTTGTTCGTGATGAACTAGGCTTGCTTGTCGATTTCCTGGCCGAGCTATTTAAACAAGAAGGTCATAAATTAATTGGGATACGAGGGATGCCTCGTGTCGGGAAAACTGAATCTATCGTAGCCTCGAGTGTATGTGCTAATAAGAGATGGTTGTTTGTGTCATCGACCCTTTTAAAGCAGACTATCCGCAGTCAGCTTATTGAGGATGAATATAATAATGATAATTTGTTCATTTTAGATGGAATTGTTTCCACTCGCCGTGCAAATGAGCGTCATTGGCAGTTGATCCGCGAAATAATGAGGCTTGATGCTGTCAAAGTAATCGAACATCCGGATGTTTTTGTCCAAAATACGGAGTATACCCTCGAAGACTTTGATTATATTATTGAATTGCGAAACAATCCTGAAGAAGAAATAACATATGAAGTTGTCGACCAAAAAGACCAGTTTTCAGGGTCCGATTTTGGTTCCTTTGACTTTTAAAATGGCAGGTGTTTTATTTGACTGAGTTAGGTAATCGATTAAAGGAAGCTAGGGAAGCCAAAGGTCTTAGCTTAGAAGATTTGCAGGAATTAACAAAGATTCAAAAGCGTTACCTCATTGGCATTGAAGAGGGAAATTACAGTATGATGCCTGGAAAGTTTTATGTACGGGCATTCATAAAGCAATATTGTGAAGCGGTCGGACTGGATTCAGAAGAGATTTTCGAACAATATAAGAGTGAAATACCATCGGTCTATAGCGAGGAATTGCCAGAACAGCTTTCAAGGGTCCAATCCAGAAAAACGATACCGGCAGGGGATTCGAAGGTTGTAGAAATGTTACCGAAGATCTTGGCTGTCGTTTTAGTAATTGGTGCGGCCGTATTGATTTGGGTGCTGGTATCGAACTATATGAGTAACCCGGATAATGATGACAAAAAGAACGCTAAAGAGAATGAAGCCGTGGGCTACAATAAAAGTGATGGGTTTAACGAAGAAAAAGAGAATGCAGACCAAAAACAGAATGAAGAAAAATCGGATTCATCTGATGAGAAGAATGAAGATGATGCAGTTGTCAAAGATGAAAAGAAAGAGCAAAAACTTGCCGTCACCAGTTCCAGCGGTAAAAATAGTACGTATGAATTAAAAAATACCGATACCTTTAAATTAAAGGTGACCTCCAAAGGCTCACCATGGGTAGGCATCAAAAATGGTGAAGGTAAATTACTTTTCCAGGGCACTATCGACAAGGACAAAAGTCAGGTAATTGATTTCACCAATGAAAAAGAAGCTGTCATCAATATAGGCAGAGCATATGAAACTGAGATTTATGTGAATGATGAGAAGCTGGAGTATTCCATTTCACCGACTGAAGTGAATACGCAATTGGTTACGATACAATTTACGAAAGCCGAATAGTCATCTTTTAGATGACTATTTTTGCTCTATATAATAGTAAGGCGACGGGAAATGGTTTACCCGGCATATAAGATTGGATTTTGAGTTAAATTATACATATAAGCATTATTTCAGATCTAAGACGCATTGCCCAAATGGCAGGCGTAAATTTTGGAGGTAAAAGTTTTGAATCTGCCTAATAAGATTACAGTAGCAAGAATCTGTTTAATTCCAGTATTTTTAATCATCATGCTTGTTCCCTTTTCATGGGGAACGCTAACTTGGGGAGAATACAGTTTGCCAGTGGCGCACTTAGCTGGAGCCATCCTCTTTATTATCGCTTCCACTACGGATTGGATCGATGGCCATTTTGCCAGAAAATATAATATGATTACTGATTTAGGGAAATTTTTAGATCCATTGGCTGATAAACTTCTGGTTTCGGCTGCCTTAATCGTTTTAGTTGATCTAGATTTAATGTACGGTCAATCTTGGATTGCCATCGTGATCATAAGTCGCGAGTTTGCAGTCACCGGATTACGTTTGGTGTTAGCGGGTACAGGGGAAGTGGTAGCAGCGAACCAGCTTGGAAAAATTAAAACATGGGCACAAATTGTTTCTATTTCGGCTTTATTGCTGCATAACCTTCCATTTGCCCTCATTTCACTGCCTTTTGCTAATATCGCATTATGGATTGCATTAATCTTTACAATCTGGTCAGGTTTGGATTATTTTATAAAAAACAAAGAAGTATTTGTTAATTCAAAGTAAAACGAATGGTGGTTTTGAAAAGATGGATGCAGAAATCATTGCAGTGGGCTCAGAGCTTCTTCTAGGACAAATCAATAACACTAATGGAAGATTCTTATCGCAGCAGTTTGCGGAAATGGGGATCAACGTTTTTTACCATACTGTGGTCGGGGATAACGACCGCCGTTTACAACAAGCTATAGAAATCGCTGAATCAAGGGCGAACTTGATTGTCTTTACCGGTGGACTTGGTCCTACCAAAGATGATTTGACGAAAGAAACGATTGCTCGCCATATAGGGAAAAAGCTCGTTTTTAATGATGAAGCTTTGCAATCCATTGAAGCTTACTTCCAAAAACGGGAACGTCCGATGACGGAAAACAACAAAAAGCAGGCCCTTGTCTTAGAAGGCAGTGAAGTGTTGGCAAACGATCATGGGATGGCACCGGGAATGGTCTTGTCCAAATCTGGGATTACATATATGCTTCTACCTGGTCCGCCAAGTGAAATGGAGCCGATGTTTTTAAGTTATGGTTATGAAAAGATCATGAATAAATTGGAAAAGCATGAACGGATCGATTCCAAGGTTCTTCGGTTCTACGGTATAGGCGAAGCCGAACTGGAAACGGTGATTGAAGATCTCCTTGTCAATCAAACGAATCCGACAATTGCCCCACTGGCAGCCGAAGGGGAAGTGACGTTAAGGATCACCGCTAAAGACTCATCTAAAGAAAAATGCGAAGAGCTTATATTGGAAGCGGAAAAAGAAATTCTTAGCAGGGTCGGCAAGTTCCATTATGGAAGTGATAATACTTCGCTAATAAAGGAACTTGTAAAAGAATTAACGGTCCGCAAGCTTTCGATTGCGGCAGCTGAAAGCTTGACCGGAGGGATGTTCCAAGAACAGCTGACAACCATCCCGGGCGCCGGTAAAGTCTTCAAAGGCGGAATTGTCTGCTATACGAATGATGCGAAGTCTAATGTCCTCGGCGTCAGTGATGATACCATTTCCGAGTATGGGGTGGTCAGCGGTGAGTGTGCTATGGAAATGGCCTCTAATGTCCGGAGCAAGCTCGATGCGGATGTAGGCATAAGCTTTACGGGCGTTGCAGGGCCGGATGAACAAGAAGGCAAGCCTGTAGGTACAGTATTTATTGGCATTTCCTATCGGGATGGAAACACTCATTTCAAGGAGTTGAATCTTTCAGGCAGCAGGGCGCAAAACCGTATTCGGAGTGTGAAGTACGGCTGTCATTACCTATTAAGGGATTTATAAACGCTATAAGCAGAGCTTTTTACAGCTCTGCTTTTTATTTGGTTTTAGAAGTTTGTTTCTTGAAAAATAGGGATAAAAAGAAAAAAGTTAATTCAATGAAAATGTTTTTTTGGGGGAGTAAGTGAAACGAAATGGAGATTTCCTTTAGATAAAACGCTTTTTTTATAAATAATATCCCAGAAGAAAAAAACGAATGAATGTTCGACTTTTTGCTTGGCAAAATAGTAAAAAGAGTATATAGTAAAGATAGGTTTTGAGACAGGGTACAAACCTTGATCTCAAATAATTGCTAACGTAAGTACATCTTTAATCGGGCAGCCGATTATTTGAATATAGAGGAGGAAATTGAGTGAGTGATCGTCAAGCGGCTTTAGATATGGCGTTAAAGCAAATTGAAAAACAATTTGGTAAAGGTTCTATTATGAAACTTGGGGAACAGACTGATCGTAGGATTTCAACGATTTCAAGCGGTTCTTTAGCATTGGACGTAGCATTGGGAGTGGGCGGATATCCAAGAGGCCGGGTCATTGAGATATATGGACCTGAAAGCTCGGGTAAAACGACTGTTGCATTACATGCTATTGCAGAGGTACAAAAGACTGGCGGCACGGCTGCATTCATTGATGCCGAGCATGCGTTAGATCCAGCATATTCAGAAAAACTTGGTGTGAATATCGATGAGTTACTGCTTTCACAGCCTGATACGGGTGAACAAGCCTTAGAAATCGCTGAAGCGTTAGTTCGAAGTGGAGCGGTGGATATCATTGTCATTGACTCGGTGGCAGCACTTGTTCCTAAAGCTGAAATCGAAGGCGAAATGGGAGATTCCCATATGGGTCTTCAAGCCCGGATGATGTCTCAGGCACTTAGAAAACTGTCTGGTTCCATTAATAAATCAAATACCATTGCCATTTTCATTAACCAAGTCCGTGAAAAAATCGGTGTTATGTTTGGAAATCCGGAAACGACTCCGGGAGGCCGGGCATTGAAGTTCT
Organism: Peribacillus sp. FSL P2-0133; assembly: GCF_037975445.1. Lineage (NCBI taxonomy): Bacteria > Bacillati > Bacillota > Bacilli > Caryophanales > Bacillaceae > Peribacillus > Peribacillus sp. FSL P2-0133. Next base: position 1,805,106 of record NZ_CP150254.1, read on the forward strand.
ATTCAACTGTTCGTCTGGAAGTGCGCCGTGCGGAACAATTAAAACAAGGTAATGAAATCGTCGGTAATAAAACGAAAATCAAAGTTGTAAAAAACAAGGTTGCTCCACCATTCCGTCAAGCAGAAGTTGACATCATGTATGGTCAAGGGATTTCACAGGAAGGTGAAATCATCGATATGGGTGCAGATCTTGATATCGTCCTTAAAAGTGGCTCGTGGTATTCATACAATGAAGAGCGTGTCGGACAAGGTCGCGAAAATGCGAAGCTGTTCTTGAAAGAAAATCAGGATATCGCTCAGGAAATTTCTCAGAAAATCAGAGATCACTATAATCTCGATGGAGAGCATGAATTACCGCCAGAAGAAAATGAACCAGAAGAGCATTTTGAATTGCTTGATTAATGATATTTATAAAAGGCCTAAGCTTGTTCGCTTAGGCCTTTTATGTATATTTTGAGAAAAGTGCGAAATTTTCAGCGGATTAAAGGGCATTGAAATCAGATTTACAGACTTCTTCCATAATGAATGCTGTAGATTATGATGGTTGATATTAAGAAAACTTGAATAATCATTGATACATAAGGGACAAACGCTTGACAATAAAAATTCTCAACTATACAATTAATATGTATATTTTACAATTTTTCAAACTAAAATTTTGAAAATTAAGTGCTGTATATTGAATTTATGTGCAATGTACTTGCCGACAGTTCAACATTTTATGTAAAAAGTTCATAGCAAGGGGAGGTGAAACGATGGAACCCATGACAATCATCTTCACTTTGCTTGGCCTAATCGTCGGTGCAGTTGTTGGTTATTTTATTCACAAATCAAAATTTGAGAGTAAAATAGCAGGGGCAAAGGGCTCTGCAGAACACATCCTTGAGGATGCAAAACGTGAAGCGGAAGCACTTAAGAAAGAAGCCTTGTTGGAAGCAAAAGATGAAATTCATAAAGTTCGTGCCGATTCGGATCGGGAAGCCCGTGAAAGAAGGAACGAATTACAAAAACAAGAAAATCGGTTATTGCAAAGAGAAGAGAATCTGGACCGCAAGGATGAAACGTTAGACAAACGTGAGAGCCTTTTGGAGAAAAAAGAAGATTCTCTAAACCAAAGACAACAGCATATTGAAGAGATGGAAAGCAAAGTGGACGAGACGGTTCGTAAGCAGCAAACAGAGCTTGAACGTGTTTCCGGTTTAACTCGTGAAGAAGCTAAAGCAATCATTATCGACCGAATGGAAAACGAGCTGGCTCACGATGTAGCGCTTATGATTAAAGAAAGTGATACCCGTGCCAAAGAAGAAGCTGATAAAAAAGCAAAAGAAGTCCTTTCTCTTGCCATTCAGCGTTGTGCGGCTGATCATGTTGCAGAAACCACCGTTTCTGTAGTGAATCTTCCAAACGATGAAATGAAAGGACGGATAATCGGACGTGAAGGACGAAATATCCGGACGTTAGAAACGCTAACAGGTATTGACCTTATTATTGATGATACTCCTGAAGCTGTCATTTTATCCGGATTCGATCCAATTAGACGGGAAACGGCACGCTTGGCTCTTGAGAAACTTGTTCAGGACGGACGGATCCATCCGGCTCGCATTGAAGAAATGGTTGACAAAGCAAGACGTGAGGTAGATGAACATATTCGTGAAATTGGTGAACAAACAACTTTTGAAGTTGGAGTTCACGGTCTCCATCCAGATCTCATCAAAATACTAGGACGTTTGAAGTTCCGTACCAGTTATGGGCAAAACGTACTTAAACATTCAATTGAGGTGGCCCAGCTTTCAGGTTTACTGGCCGCTGAGCTTGGTGAGGATGAAGTTCTTGCCCGCCGTGCAGGTTTATTGCATGATATTGGGAAAGCGATTGATCATGAAGTAGAAGGCAGTCATGTTGAAATTGGCGTTGAATTAGCAACCAAATATAAAGAGCATCCAACTGTCATTAACAGCATCGCTTCACATCATGGCGATACGGAACCAACTTCCATCATATCAGTGCTTGTGGCTGCCGCTGATGCATTATCAGCTGCAAGACCGGGAGCTAGAAGTGAAACGCTTGAAAATTACATTAGAAGACTTGAAAAACTTGAGGAAATTTCCGAATCCTATGATGGAGTGGAAAAATCTTTTGCGATTCAAGCCGGACGAGAAGTGCGGATTCTAGTGAAACCAGAACAAATCGATGATCTTTCGGCACATCGACTCGCTCGTGATATCCGGAAAAGGATTGAAGAAGAGCTCGATTACCCAGGTCATATAAAAGTCACGGTCATCCGTGAAACAAGAGCAGTCGAATACGCCAAATAATTGTAAAGGAAAGACGAAGTGGTGCAAACCACTTCGTTTTTTCTATTTCCGATTTTAGTCGTTAAGCGTAATTCCTATAATTACCCCAAATTATGTTACAATACATACTTGAATAATTCATATTATTTAGGTGAATCTAGAAAGGATTTTACAATGAAATTGCTATTTATTGGAGATGTAGTGGGGTCTCCTGGTCGTGACATGATCCAAGAATACCTTCCTAAGTTAAAAGAAAAGTATCGTCCGCATATCACGGTCATCAATGGCGAGAATGCAGCAAGTGGCCGGGGAATTACAGAAAAGATTTACCGAAGTTTTTTAGAGTGGGGAGCGCAGGCGGTGACCATGGGAAACCATACATGGGATAATCGTGATATTTTCAATTTTATTGATGAAGCGAAATATCTCGTCCGTCCAGCTAACTTTCCAGACGGGGCACCTGGAGAAGGAATGAAATTTTTAAAATTGAACCATCATGAAATAGCGATCATCAATTTGCAAGCGAGAACGTTCATGCCTGATTTGGATTGTCCGTTCAAAAAGGCGGAAGAACTCGTGGCGGAGGCTCGAAAAAAGACACCGATCATCTTTGTCGATTTTCATGGAGAAGCTACGAGTGAAAAGCAAGCTATGGGGTGGTTCCTGGATGGGAAGGTTACAGCCGTTGTCGGTACACACACACACGTCCAGACAGCCGATAACCGTATATTACCTGCAGGCACCGCTTACATATCAGATGTAGGCATGACAGGACCATATGATGGCATCCTTGGTATGGAGAGAGGGGCAGTCATCCATCGGTTCCTAACTAGCCTTCCTGTTCGTTTCGAAGTGCCAAAAGAGGGTCGGACGCTATTGAGTGGGGTTCTCCTTGAAATTGATGATAAAACCGGCAAGGCAATAAAAATAGAAAGGATACTGATTAACGAAGATCATCCATTTTATCAATGATTCGAACGGATGGACAGTCAAACTGTCCATCCGTTTTTCCATTCAGTAATAAATGGTGGACAATCCCGGTTTTCTTTGTCATACAAGTTTTACTTGATGAATATAGTAGCAGTGGAAAGTGTTATAACTATTGAGCCAAGTTAGAATCGGCAGGGAAAACAAGGAGGACTAGGAATGGAAATATTAAAAGTTTCAGCAAAATCTAATCCTAATTCTGTAGCAGGCGCACTAGCGGGAGTGCTCAGGGAAAGAGGAGCAGCCGAAATTCAAGCAATCGGTGCAGGTGCGTTAAATCAAGCCGTCAAGGCAGTAGCAATCGCGAGAGGGTTTGTCGCACCTAGTGGAGTCGACTTGATTTGTATTCCTGCTTTTACAGATATACTTATTGATGGCGAAGAGAGAACGGCAATAAAACTAATCATTGAACCAAGATAATTTCATGTTTGGGTGCCCTGTTTGTCGGAAGGCGAGCAGGCTCTTTTTTGTCCTGAAATCCAAATGACGAAAATTCAATGTCCCTTTATAATGGAATATATGATCTTAAAAAAGATACAGGAAGGAGAATTACATTGGCGATTTTTGATGCACATTGTGATGTGCTGATGAAAATGTTCATCGATCCGGATATTTCTTTTACGAATAGTGATAAATTACATATAACAAAGCGGGGATTATTGGATGAAGGGGGAAAGGTCCAATGTTTTGCAATATATATTCCTGAAAAAGTCCACCCTGATATGAGGTTTCAAGCCGCTTTGGCGATGGTGGATATTTTTCATGAAAAGATTTTATCAGAGCCGGAAATGAAATTTATAAAGACCAAGGCAGACATCGAATCTTTAAAAGAAAAGGAAATAGGTGCAATGCTAACTTTGGAAGGGTGCGATTGCATTGGGAATGATTTGTTGAAACTGAGAACACTTATTCATCTAGGAGTGTCCTCCGTAGGTCTAACTTGGAATTACGCTAACTTGGTAGCGGATGGGGCATTAGAAACAAGAGGGGGCGGCTTGACAGGGTTTGGAACAGAGGTGGTGGCCCTATTGAATGAGAAGTCAATTTGGTGTGATTTATCCCATTTATCTGAAGCTGGATTTTGGGACACCCTAAAGTTGGCGAAATTCCCAATTGCCTCTCATTCGAATGCTCATCATCTTTGTCCGCATCCACGAAATTTAAAGGACGCGCAGATTAATGCCCTTTTGCAGAAAAATGGGGTGATCGGCGTAACCTTTGTCCCGCAATTTCTTTCAAATGGCGGTTCGGCTACGATAAAGGATATCTTGAAACATATAGAACATATATGCAGTTTGGGCGGGGAAAGACAAATTGGATTAGGGTCTGACTTTGATGGAATCGATCATATGGTGGAAAATTTAAAGTCATATAAGGATTATCATAACTTAATCAATGAACTGATCAGGCTTTATTCCAGTGAGTTTGTAAAAGGACTCCTTTTTGATAATTTCACTCGTAATTTTCCCCTGAAAAGGTAATATCTTAAGTGATTTTCAATTCTTACTATATAGATATGAATAAATATTCTGAAAATATAAAAAATAAAAGCAAAAAGGTTGCAATTTAATGATTTAACCGATAGAATTGAAAGCGTTTAGTACACCTTTCCTAAATTAGAACGATTAATTATACATAGTTGAATGTTCTGAAGAGAGGTGCGGTTAAATGCATTTATATACGAACGTCCTAAAGGAGTGTAAGACATGATCAATCAACTTTCATGGAAAGTTGGCGGACAACAAGGTGAAGGTATTGAAAGTACAGGAGAAATATTCTGTATTGCCCTCAATCGCTTAGGTTATTACTTGTATGGCTACCGTCATTTCTCATCCCGAATCAAGGGTGGACACACGAATAACAAAATTCGTGTAAGTACTACGGAAACTCGTGCTATCTCTGATGATTTAGACATCTTAGTTGCTTTTGACCAAGAAACAATTGACGTCAATTATAAAGAATTACATGAGGGTGGCATCATAATCGCAGATGCAAAATTCAAACCTGTCTGCCCAGAAGATACCAAGGCAGAATTATATATTGTTCCATTTACGGAAATAGCAGCTGAATTAGGAACATCATTAATGAAAAATATGGTGGCCATCGGCGCGACATGTGCTGTTCTAGGAATGGAAATTTCCGTATTCAACGATGTGGTTGATGAAATATTCGGCCGTAAAGGTGAAGAAATCGTTAAGAAGAATATGGATGCCATTACTGCTGGCTATAAGGCAATGGAAGTAATGCTTGGAGAAAAACTGGGAGCAATGGAACTGGAAAAGGCAGACGGCCAAAAACGAATGTTCATGATCGGTAACGATGCCATCGCTTTAGGCGCAGTTGCAGGCGGTTGCCGCTTCATGGCAGCGTACCCGATTACCCCGGCTTCTGAAATTATGGAATACTTAATTAAAAAACTTCCTCAATTTGGTGGGACGGTCATACAAACTGAAGATGAAATCGCGGCGGCTACAATGGCAATCGGTGCAAACTATGGCGGTGTACGCGCCATCACAGCTTCAGCTGGACCTGGACTTTCCTTGAAAATGGAAGCGATTGGTTTAGCGGGCATTACCGAAACGCCAATTGTCATCGTCGATACTCAACGTGGCGGTCCATCTACGGGACTTCCTACAAAACAAGAGCAATCAGATTTAATGGCAATGATTTATGGTACACATGGTGAAATACCTAAAATCGTCATGGCTCCGAGTACTGTTGAGGAAGCTTTTTATGATACGGCAGAAGCATTCAACCTTGCAGAGGAATATCAATGTCCAGTTATCGTTTTATCCGACCTACAGCTATCATTAGGTAAACAAACAGTTCAGCCGCTTGATTATGGCAAAGTGGAGATAAGACGCGGAAAATTGGTTGACTTTGAAATTGAAGAGTCTGAAAACAAATCTTACTTCAAGCGTTATGAAGTAACGGAAGACGGAGTCTCACCACGTGTAGTGCCTGGTATGAAAAATGGAATTCACCATGTTACAGGTGTTGAACATGATGAAACGGGCAGACCTTCTGAGACGGCTATGAATCGTAAATTGCAAATGGATAAACGGATGCGTAAGCTGAATAATTTAACTAACACATTCCAAACACCAGTATACAAAAACACACCGCATGAAGAAGCGGATTTATTAATTCTTGGCTTTAACTCAACACGCGGGACGATTGATGAAGCGATCGGCCGGTTAGAAACGGATGGAATGAAAGTGAATCATGCGCATATCCGTTTGATTCATCCTTTCCCAGCTGATGAGGTCCTATCATTGGTGCAAAGTGCTAAGAAAGTAGTGGTTATTGAAAATAATGCGACTGGACAATTGGCTAATATTATCAAGATGAATGTTGGACATGTTAATAAAATTAAAAGCATCCTAAAATATGATGGCAACCCATTCCTCCCGCATGAAATTCACACACAATGCAAGGAGATGTTCGAATATGGCAACGTTTAAAGAGTTTCGGAATGATGTAAAACCTAACTGGTGTCCTGGCTGCGGAGATTTCTCCGTTCAGGCTGCCATGCAGCGTGCGGCAGCCAATGTAGGATTGGAGCCGGAGAATTTGGCCGTTGTTTCCGGTATCGGCTGTTCAGGTCGTATATCGGGTTACATCAAGTCCTATGGTTTTCATGGCATCCATGGCCGCTCACTGCCAATTGCCCAAGGAGTAAAAATGGCCAACCGTGAATTGACCGTTATAGCTTCAGGCGGTGACGGAGATGGTTTTGCAATCGGGATGGGACACACCATCCATGCGATCCGCCGTAATATCGACATTACGTATATTGTCATGGATAACCAAATTTATGGATTGACAAAAGGCCAGACTTCTCCTAGGTCCGCTGCTGGATTTAAAACCAAATCCACTCCAGAAGGATCAATAGAACAAGCTGTTTCACCTATGGAATTAGCATTGTCAGCTGGTGCTACGTTTGTCGCCCAAAGCTTTTCCACTGACTTGAAAGACCTGACGGCGATCATTGAAGCAGGGATAAACCATAAAGGGTTCTCCTTTATCAATGTTTTCTCTCCTTGCGTAACATATAATAAGATCAATACGTATGATTGGTTTAAACAAAACTTAACTAAATTGAACACGATTGAAGGCTATGATTCATCAAATAAAGAACAGGCCATGCAGACTTTGATGCAACATGACAGCCTTGTGACAGGGATTATTTATCAGGACTCTTCACGCCCTTCGTACCAGGAATTAGTGCCAGGGTATGCTGAAAAAGCGTTAAATAAATCAGAGCTGACACTGGATCAAGAACACTTTGATAAGCTTGTTGCTGAATTTATGTAAAAAGTTAAAAGGTTCACCCCTTAAGATGGGGTGAACCTTTTTTGTGAAAAATTAAGCGCTCCAGTAATTATGCCTCATGCTAGAACGCTTATTACTGGCTTAGCTTAACAATCGTTATGGCATCCGCCGAAGTTACGGTTAAAAACCGCAACCGAAACCGCCGAAACCGAAGAAATTGCAACGATTCCTTCTTCTACAACAACAACGGTCATTGTGATGATGATGATGATGATGACGATCACAATCGCGGTCCCGATCACGGTCTCTGTCCCGATCGCGGTCCCGATCACGGTCTCTGTCCCGATCGCGGTCTCGATCGCGCCTATTACAGCCCCTCACAGCACGACAAAAATCGTCTGCGATTCTATCGTTATTTCTGTCCCGATCTCTGTCCCGATCTCTGTCCCGATCGCGGTCCCGATCATGATGATCATGATTATTGCATCCACATGACATATAAGTCACTCCTTCATAATTTTGTTTTACAAGATATCTTATTCGAGAGCGGACAAGATGCTATAGAAACATGACCCATTTAACAAAAATGTACGAATGCCCTAAAAATCATCATTATTAATGTGAAAAGGTCGGTACAAAAGTGATTATGGTATTTTTGTGATGGATTTTTCATATCTTTATATATTAAGGTAGATGAAGAGAGCAGCCCTATTTCAGGGGGAATGTACATGTTGAGAGGTAAAATGAAAGCCGTGGTCAAACACCACAGAGGTTATGGGGCACAATTACAAGTTGTCGATATACCGGATATTCGTGATGACGAGGTCTTGATTCGAGTGAAAATGACCTCGATCTGCGGAACGGATATTCATATTTTCACCTGGGATGAATGGTCACAGGGAAGAGTGAGTCCACCATACGTATTTGGGCACGAATTTGCTGGGGAAGTAATCGAGATAGGAGCAAGGGTCAGTAATGTTTCAGTTGGTGATTGTGTATCTGCCGAAACACATATCGTTTGCGGTACATGCAGGCAGTGCTTAACCGGGCAATTCCATATTTGTAAAAAAACAAACATTATCGGTGTTGATAAACAAGGGTGCTTTGCAGAGTATATAGCTCTGCCAGCCAAAAATTTATGGAAAAATCCAAGTGATATGCCACTCGATATTGCTACCATCCAAGAACCGATGGGTAACGCAGTCCATTCAGTGCTAGCTGGCGAGGTGCTGGGTAAAACGGTGGCAATAATCGGTTGTGGTCCAATTGGGCTTATGGCGATTGCTGTAGCAAAGGCCGCGGGAGCTGATAAAGTAATCGCTCTAGATATTAATGATTATCGACTTCAGCTTGCCAAAAAGATGGGTGCAACAGACCTCATTCATTCAATTAAACAGGATCCATTGGAAATCACGAAAGGCCTCACAAGTGCGGATGGGGTGGATGTTGTTTGCGAAATGAGCGGTAATCCTGCAGCTATCCAACAAGGGTTTAAGATGGCGACGAATGGTGGTAGAATATCAATACTAAGTCTGCCTTCTAAGCCCGTCACGCTTAATATAACGGAGGATATTGTATTCAAGGGTCTTACTGTCCAAGGGATAACTGGAAGGAAGATGTTTTCAACCTGGCAACAGGTTTCAAGTCTGCTTGAAAGTGGCAAGGTTGATGTAAAACCAATGATTACCCACCGTTTTTCACTTGGCGATTTTGAAAAGGGATTTGAACTGATGATCAAAGGTCAGTGTGGTAAGGTTCTCCTTATTCCTTAATCATCTGAAAAGGTTGAAATTGAATTGTCTGGATTTGGAAAATATCAGCAATGGAAAACGTCATCCAAAAATGATGAGAGGCTAATTTTGTAATAGCCTCTTATTTCATGTTCCTATTTTCCGTATTTGTGAAAAAATTCTTACAATCGAAGAAGCCACGACAGAATGATTGTTTCTTGCTGTTAAAAGCTTTATACTATAATAATGTGGATATATCACACTTAATAGCTAATATTTACTGGGAATTCTTAAAAAGGAAACCGTATAAAACCATTTGAAGATAGGTCTTGAAATAGTTGGTGAAAGAAATAAACTAACTATTTTGAAAGGAGATTAACTATGAACGAGAAACAACGATTAGAATCACAACAAGTACAGGCTGAGAATCCAGCGGACAAAAAATCCGAAAAGGACTTCAGCAAGTACTTTCAAGCCGTTTATATTCCGCCTTCCTTAAAAGATGCGAAAAAGCGAGGAAAAGAAGAAGTAGAATATCATGATGACTTTGCAATTCCTGAAGGTTTCCGTGGAATGGGAGAAGGTAAAAAGTTTTACATTCGTACTTATGGCTGTCAAATGAACGAACATGATACAGAAGTCATGGCGGGCATCTTTATGGCACTTGGTTATCAGCCGACAGACACGGTGGATGATGCTAACGTCATTTTACTTAACACTTGTGCGATTCGGGAAAACGCAGAGAATAAAGTGTTTGGTGAATTGGGGCATTTAAAATCATTGAAATTGGAAAAGCCGGATCTATTGCTTGGGGTTTGCGGTTGTATGTCACAAGAGGAGTCAGTTGTAAAGCGGATTCTAGAGAAGCACCATTTTGTGGATATGATTTTCGGAACGCATAATATCCACCGGCTGCCGCAAATTCTTAATGAAGCTTATCTTTCCAAGGAAATGGTCATTGAGGTTTGGTCCAAAGAAGGTGATGTAATCGAAAACCTTCCGAAAGTGCGTAAAGGAAAAACGAAGGCGTGGGTCAATATCATGTATGGCTGTGATAAGTTTTGTACTTACTGCATCGTACCTTACACAAGGGGGAAAGAAAGAAGCCGCAGGCCTGAAGATATAATCCAAGAAGTCCGTCATTTAGCGGCACAGGGTTACAAGGAAATAACCCTGCTTGGGCAGAATGTGAATGCTTACGGCAAAGATTTTACGGATATCGAATATCGTTTCGGCGATTTGATGGATGAAATCCGTAAAATCGATATTCCGCGTATTCGTTTTACGACAAGCCATCCCCGTGATTTTGATGATCACTTGATTGAAGTACTGTCTAAAGGCGGCAATCTCGTTGACCATATCCATCTTCCAGTTCAATCGGGAAGTACGGACACACTTAAAATCATGGCCCGTAAATATACACGCGAACAATATTTAGAGCTAGTAAAAAAGATCAAGGAAGCTATCCCAAGTGCATCGCTAACCACTGACATCATTGTAGGCTATCCGAATGAAACGGAAGAGCACTTTGAAGAAACAATGTCTTTATACCGTGAAGTTGGTTTCGATGCAGCATATACTTACATCTATTCACCACGTGAAGGAACACCGGCTGCTAAAATGCAGGATAATGTACCGATGGAAGTGAAAAAGGAACGTCTGCAACGCTTGAATGCCCTTGTCAATGAAACGTGCGCATTGAAAATGAAAGAGTATGATGGACAGATTGTTGAAGTGCTCGTTGAAGGCGAGAGCAAGAAGAATGCGGAAGTATTAGCAGGTTATACAACGAAAAATAAGCTCGTGAACTTCAAAGGACCCAAATCCGCTATTGGCCAAATCGTAAAAGTGAAAATCACCGGAACGAAAACATGGTCATTAAATGGGGATATGGTTGAAGAAGCAACGGCGATTGAGGTGGAGTAATATGACTAAATATACTAAAGATGACATTCTGAATAAAGCGGCCGAGCTTGCTGAAATGATCGCCAGCACGGAAGAAGTCGATTTCTTTAAACGGGCAGAAGCTCACATCAATGAAAACCAAAAAATCCGTGAAATGATCGCCAGCATCAAGAGCTTGCAAAAACAGGCTGTAAACTTCCAGCATTACGGCAAAGAGAAAGCATACAGCCAAGTTCAGGCCAAAATTGATTTGCTGGAAAAACAATTGGATGAACTTCCGATCGTGCAGGAATTCAAACAATCCCAAGTGGATGTAAATGATCTTTTACAAATGGTCTCATCACAAGTATCGAACAAGGTGACCGACCTGATCATTGAATCGACCGAAGGAGACGTCCTTCGCGGTGAGACAGGTTCACAGGTACAAGCAGGCGGCGGAAGCTGTTCATGAATATTATAAAAAGCCCTTCTGATTTCAGAAGGGCTTTTTAATATTCGGAAATCCTTATACAGTGCCCATTCGTGACACATATCCCAAAACTTGAGCATAAAATAACCTAGGTTTAAAACATTACAGCAGTTTTCAAACAATTAAAATTCTACGCACACTAGACTTTTACCACGCATAGGATGAATGGAAACTGTATGAGGAGGGTTCGCTAGCATGTCACAATATAGAGAGATAATTACTAAAGCGGTGGTGGCAAAAGGACGTAAATTCACAAAGTCCTCTCACACCATTTGCCCGGCTCATCATCCTTCTAGCATTCTAGGTTGTTGGATCATCAACCATAAATACGATGCAAAGAAAGTCGGCAAAAAGGTAGAAATTCACGGCAGCTACGAAATCAACGTCTGGTATTCTTATAACCGTAATTCGAAGACGGAAGTTGTAACTGAAAAAGTACAATATACCGACGTTATTTCGCTGAAATACCGTGATCCTGATTGTCTTGATGACCATGAAATCGTTGCAAACGCTGTCCAACAGCCGAATTGTTTAGAAGCTGTCATCTCCCCATGTGGACAAAAAATCATTGTCCATGTGGAAAGGGAATTCTTTGTGGAAGTCGTCGGCGAAACGAAAATTTGTGTCGCTGTTAGTCCAGATGGCCGCTGCGAGGATGACTGGGGCTCTGATTTCGATGATGAGGATTTCGAAGATTTAGATCCGGATTTCCTTGATGAATTCGAAGACGAATAGAATTTAGAAATTAATACCGGATGACATTCCCTTCATCCGGTTTTATTTAATTTGAAGCGGGACAAGTCCATTGCAGGGCTGGCCATGATTTAAAAAAGGGATGGAATGTTACTATATCAGTGCGTATGGCTTTGCATAGGTAGCTCAAAAAAAAGTTTGAATTCAAAGGATAATTGATTTACCATGCAATTTCGAATACAGGCAATGTTGCTTTCCCGTATGTTATAATGAAGGACATAAATGTGTAATAGATTTTAGTTTGGAAAGGTTTTGAAGGAATGGCAGGATATACTCCGATGATACAGCAATATTTAAAAATTAAGGCAGAGTATCAGGATGCCTTTTTATTTTTTCGTTTAGGCGATTTTTATGAAATGTTTTTTGACGATGCACTGAATGCATCACAAGAGCTCGAAATCACATTAACGAGCCGAGAAGGCGGTAGTGAAGAGCGAATTCCGATGTGCGGCATTCCGTATCACTCGGCTGCTAATTATATTGATATATTGATAGAAAAAGGTTTTAAAGTAGCTATTTGTGAACAAACCGAAGATCCGAAGCAAGCCAAAGGTGTGGTACGCAGGGAAGTTGTCCAGCTGATTACTCCGGGAACGAAAATGGATAGTAAGGGTCTACGTGAAAAGGAAAATAATTATATTGCCACCATCACATATTTCACGGATGGTCAGTTTGGCTTTGGATACAATGATTTATCGACAGGGGAAAATAAGGTCACTTTGATTGAGAGTTTCGAGGAAGTCCTGAATGAATTTGCCATACTTGGTGCGAGTGAAGTGGTCATTGCCGAGGATTTCAATGAAGAATGGAAAAAAAGGCTGCAAGAACGGGGCGCTGCCGCTCTATCCCTAGAGAATAATTTGGTTCAAAGCGAGTCATTCGTTGCATTGCTTCATCTGTTAAAAGACCAGAAACTGGCGACAACGACCTCGCGTTTATTGAATTATCTTTACCGTACCCAAAAACGCAGCCTGGATCATTTACAGCCAGTGCTTGCATATGAAACATCACAATATATGAAAATTGATTATTATAGCAAACGCAATTTGGAATTAACTGAAACCATTCGCTCCAAAGGTAAAAAAGGCTCATTATTATGGCTGCTTGATGAAACGAAAACGGCCATGGGCGGAAGGATGTTGAAACAATGGATTGATAGACCGCTTATTAATAAAAAGCAGATCGAGCGGAGACAAAGCCTTGTTGAAACCCTGAAAAATCAATACTTCGAACGGCAGGACTTACGTGAACGCCTTAAGGAAGTGTACGACTTGGAGCGGCTTGCCGGAAGGGTGGCCTTCGGGAATGTAAACGCTCGGGACTTGATTCAACTGAAACGTTCATTGCAACAGGTGCCGATCATTCGTGAAATCGTGAAATCAATGGCATCCAATCAGGATATTTCAATTTTGGCCGATAAATTGGATCCTTGCGAAGAAGTGACGGATTTGCTTGAAACGGCGCTTGTAGAAAACCCGCCATTGTCCGTGAAGGAAGGGAATATCATTCAGGATGGTTTCCATAAGGAGCTGGATACATACAGGGATGCCAGCAGAAACGGGAAAACTTGGATTGCGCAGCTTGAACGCGAAGAGCGGGAACGTACCGGGATCAAATCATTGAAAATCGGATATAATCGTGTATTTGGCTATTACATTGAAGTCACACGAGCCAATTTGCATCTGCTTGAAGAAGGCCGGTATGAACGAAAGCAAACTTTAACGAATGCCGAACGTTATATCACACCTGAATTGAAAGAAAAGGAAGCTTTGATTTTACAAGCAGAAGAAAAAAGCATCAGTTTGGAGTATGACCTATTCCTCAATCTTCGTGAAGAGGTCAAAAGCTATATCCCGCGCTTACAGGATTTAGCGAAAGGCGTCAGTGAACTAGATGTCCTGCAGTGCTTTGCAACGATTAGCGAAGAACGCCATTATGTGAAGCCAGTCTTTTCTGATGATCGGAGAATCGTACTGAAGGAAGGCCGGCATCCAGTGGTCGAGAAAGTCCTTCAATCACAGGAGTATGTCCCCAATGACTGCTTTATGGGTGGAGAAAGGGAGTTACTTTTGATCACAGGACCCAATATGTCGGGTAAAAGTACGTATATGCGTCAAATTGCGCTAACATCGATTCTAGCGCAAATTGGATGCTTCGTATCAGCAAGTATAGCTGAATTGCCTATTTTTGATAAGGTGTTTACTAGGATTGGCGCGGCAGATGATTTGATTTCCGGTCAAAGTACATTCATGGTCGAGATGCTTGAAGCAAGAAATGCCATTATGAATGCGACAGAAAACAGTTTGATATTATTTGATGAAATAGGGCGGGGAACATCAACTTATGATGGGATGGCGCTTGCTCAGGCCATCATTGAATATATTCATGAGGAAATTGGGGCAAAGACTCTCTTTTCGACTCATTATCACGAATTGACTGTATTGGCGGCGGAACTGCCAAAATTGAAAAATATCCATGTCAGTGCCATTGAGCAAAATGGAAATGTCGTTTTCCTTCATAAAATAAAAGAAGGGCCAGCAGATAAAAGCTATGGAATCCATGTGGCTAAGCTAGCTGATTTACCTGAGCAGTTAATAGATCGGGCGGCTGCTATTTTAGCGCAGCTAGAAAATGAAAATGGACAGGCAAAGGCGATGCCTGAACAGCCTGCTGCCGCTGTAGAAGCACCTATTGCCGAAGCTGCCCCGGTAACATCCGTCAATGAAGCACAGCTTTCCTTCTTTGGGGAAGAGGCTCCAAAAGGAAGAGTGAATTCTTCACCTAAGGAAAAAAGGGTGCTGGATGACATAAAATCACTGGATATCCTTGAAATGACGCCGCTTGAGGCAATGAATACCCTTTATAAATTACAAAAGAAACTTAAATGAGAATTAAAGCGAGGCGATAAAAATGGGAAAAATCATACAGCTTGATGAGGCTTTATCAAATAAAATCGCAGCTGGCGAAGTTGTTGAACGCCCAGCCTCAGTCGTTAAGGAACTTGTGGAAAACGCAATAGATGCAAACAGTACCATTATAGAGATTGAATTGGTGGAGGCTGGGCTTGGTTCCATTCGGATCGTGGATAATGGCGATGGGATTTTGGCTGATGACATAGAAGCGGCATTTAAACGCCATGCCACAAGTAAAATAAAAGATGAAAATGATCTTTTCCGAATTCGAACACTTGGCTTCCGCGGTGAAGCAATGCCCAGTATTGCTTCAGTTTCCCGTTTTGAAATGAAAAGCAGCACAGGCGAAGGTGTGGGAACGCGCATACTTCTTGAAGGCGGCATGGTTAAGGAACTCGAGGCTTCATCAAGCCGGAAAGGAACGGATATCCTGGTTTCCGACTTGTTTTACAATACTCCTGCAAGGTTGAAATACATGAAAACCATTCATACCGAGCTAGGAAATATTACGGATGTCGCTAACAGGCTCGCACTTTCGCATCCGGATGTTTCTATCCGGTTATCACACAACGAGAAGCGAATCCTGCATACGAATGGTAACGGTGATGTCAGGCAGGTGCTAGCCGCAATCTATGGTACGAATATTGCCAAAAAGATGATTCCGGTTCAGGCAAGCTCCTTGGACTTTAAATTATCCGGATATATCGTTATGCCTGAGGTCACCCGGGCTTCAAGGAATTATATTTCAACCATGATAAACGGCCGCTTCATTAAAAACTATGCGCTCGTGAAAGCAATCCTGGATGGATACCATACACTTCTTCCAATTGGGCGTTTTCCAATTGCTTTGTTGAATATTGAAATGGATCCGATTCTTGTCGATGTCAATGTACATCCATCCAAAATGGAGGTAAGGCTCAGCAAGGAACAGGAATTGTACAGTCTTGTATGGGAAACGATCAAATCTTCGTTTAAAAAGATGTCTCTAATACCAAGTGGATATACACCAACACCAAAGCCGGAGCAGGTGAAAAGTGAGCAAACTACGCTGGAATTGGACCATGTTGTGGAAAGCGGCAAGCGGGTCCTTGAAGAAGCCAAGAAAGAAGCTTCACTCTTGAAGGATACCTTGATTCGGGAAAAGCAGGAACAAAAGAGTTACGTGGATCATAATGAAGATTTCAATCTTGAACCAATAAAGGAAATAATCTATAGCAATGAACAGCAGCAAATGGCAGATGCCTATATTCCGGTCTTACAAGATGATGAAAGCAAACCGAATTACGAGTCAGCTGAAAAGTATACAACCTACACTGTCGAACAAGAGGAAGAAATTGAGGTAAATGAACCGGAAAGCCGCATCCCTCCCATGTACCCAATTGGGCAAATGCATGGAACCTATATTTTCGCCCAAAACGAAAAAGGTTTGTACATCATAGACCAACATGCTGCCCAGGAACGGATCAAATACGAATATTTTAAAGAAAAGGTCGGACGTGTTGAAAACGAGCTACAGGATATGCTGGTTCCCATCACCCTTGAATTTTCAACAGACCAATGTATCAGGATAAATGAATATCGGCATGAATTGGAAAAAGTCGGCGTCTATTTAGAAGAGTTTGGCTATAACGCCTATATTGTCCGATCTCATCCACAATGGTTCCCTAAAGGAATTGAACAGGAAATCCTTGAGGAAATGATAGAACAATTGCTATCGATGAAAAAGGTCGACATTAAAAAATTGCGTGAAGAAGCAGCCATCATGATGAGCTGTAAAGCCTCAATAAAGGCAAACCGTCATCTTCGCAATGATGAAATCCAAGCACTATTGGATGAACTAAGGCGGACAACCGATCCCTTCACATGTCCTCATGGAAGACCTATCATCATCTCTTATTCCATTTATGAAATGGAGAAAATGTTCAAAAGGATCATGTAATGAAAAGCAATGGAGAACCCTTATGTAATGGGGTTCTCCATTGCCTTTTTCGATTCTGATTTATTAGACGCCATCCATGAAAGGGATATAGGACTTGGACAGGGTTAATTAAGTTCACAACACTTATCTTCAATAATAATAATATGGGGGAGTGGGCTGGAATTGATAGTTGTATGCCGGGGCAGTATACATTTGGTTATCATAGTGATTATTATATTGCGGATATTGCTGCATGTCTTCTTCGTACGCTCGATGGCAGCTGGCTGGCGGACCGATGAATGTTGAGGGTTGAACTGGCGCAATTGCTTTTTTCCATTGGTTTTCATCCATGCAATACGTATGTGCCATAATATTTGCAGGTGTCAATTTTAAGATATCCGAACCCAGGATCACCTCAGGTGTTGGTGCATTAAAAATGGCCAGCAGGTGAGTATTATCCGTATTAGCCACTTCATAATGCCACCAACCTTGTGGAACATTGGCTACTTGGCCAGGTTTAATGGGGTAATTTTGTATTTGCTTAGTAAAAGGATTCAGTAATGAAACGGTTGCAGCTCCAGAAATGCAATACACTAGCTCTGCAGCATTTTGGTGATAATGCGGTTCTACGACATTGTTTGAACTAAGGTAAATATCTAATAGAGAAACATTTTCGAGTGTGTTCAATTGTTTGATACCTAATACATTTATATAGTTTTGATTGTCTTTTTTCATTAAATTGCTTTTATTAACATCAAAAAAGTATTGTGTGGATGGTGAAGTATAGTCCATATAGGAAACCATGAATTTATCATTCCTTTTTTTAATACTTGATTTTTCAGGATATGTTAAATCTCATTTTAATGTGCAATAACCCAGTGGGTTATTTGCTCATGGAGCTAATAAGGAGTGCTGATGGTCCCGACATCGAATGAATGAGATGCAGTGATTTCATGTAACGAATAGGCCGAAAACAGATGGTTATGAGATAAATGTTATTTTTATATATTATAAAATCGAAACTACTAATCTGATTATTGGATATAATCAAACTTTTGATAAGCAGAATTTTCCCATTGCGTGACTTTAAATTACAGTGATATAATGTTCTTTATGATTTTAAAGTTTAACATAGGAAGTGGCTAAATTGTCGAACAATTCAAAAGAGAGTAAATTCGTCCCGTACGTCTCTGCATCTAAATCTCTACCGGAATTGACTGCAACTGCAATCATTCTAGGGATCATTCTTGCAATCGTATTCGGGGCGGCAAATGCATACTTAGGCCTACTTATTGGTTTAACTGTCTCTGCTTCAATACCCGCAGCGGTAATTTCAATGGCTATCTTAAGAGGGGTTTTTCGCAGGGATTCAATATTAGAAAACAATATTGTGCAAACGATGACCACGGCAGGTGAGGCTATTGGTGCCGGTGCTGTATTTACCATACCAGCACTATTCATGTGGGACATGGACGTGAGTCAAGCATTCATCATTTTCGTTGTATTAACTGGGGGATTTTTAGGGGTCTTCATGATGGTTCCCCTTCGACAGCTTTTGATTGTAAGGGAACATGAAACATTACCATATCCTGAAGGTACGGCATGTGCCGAGGTCCTGAAATCAGGAGAAAAGGGTGGTACAAGCGCGAAACTAATCGGAGCCGGTTTGGTTATCGGCGGTGTCGTTAAAGGGCTTGGTGATGGGTTTAAGCTTTTCAAGACAGAGGTTGAAACAGGAATCACGAATTTTAAAAATGCAGTGGTTGGTCTTGATGCCTTTCCTTCCCTTTTGGGTGTAGGTTATATTATTGGACCGCGTGTTGCAGGACAAATGCTAGGTGGGGGTTTATTAGCCTGGGTCGTTCTAATACCGGCCATCAGCTTTTTTGGCGGAAGCAATGGAACAGCCATTTTCCCTTCTGATGTACCGATCGGTGAATTGGATGCATGGGGAATTTGGGATAATTATATACGCTATATTGGTGCTGGTGCCGTTGCAACTGGCGGATTAATCACATTGATCAAAACATTACCAATACTTTTCAGTTCAGTTTTTGATACTCTTAAAGGCGTAAAAGCCAATAAAGGACAACTAAAATCAGGTTCAATCCGTACAGAACAAGACATGCCGGCTAAATACGTTTGGCTGGGAACGATCATCGTAATTTTAATCATTGCTTTCACACCTATAACAGATGTAGGAATCATCGGTGCGATTGCAATTGCGATTTTTGGATTTTTATTCGTAACAGTGGCTTCAAGGGTTGTTGGAATCGTCGGAAGTTCTTCTTCCCCTGTTTCTGGAATGACGATAGCTACACTATTGATTGTGGCCATTGTCTATAAAGCTACTGGTTTTACTGGTACGACTGGAATGGTAGCCGCATTAACCGTCGCGGCGATCATTTGTACAGCACTTGCGGTTTCAGGTGATGTTTCACAAGATCTAAAAACAGGATATATAGTCGGCGGAACACCATGGAAACAACAAGTTGCCATGATGATCGGTGTTGTTGCGTCCGCTTCGGTCATTGGTTTTATCCTGGTTCTGATGGATAATGCATATACGATGGGATCTGCAGAACTACCTGCACCTAAAGCGGCACTAATGAAAATACTTGCTGAAGGTGTTCTTGGGGGGGATTTACCTTGGACTCTCATCTTTATCGGTGCTGCTATTTCCATCACATTAGAGTTTTTCGGTCTGAATTCACTTGTTGTTGCAGTCGGCATTTACTTGCCGGTTCATACTAGTGCCCCAATCATGATCGGTGGATTTATTCGATTCTTCGTTGAGTTCTTCTCGAAAACAAAAGAAGCGCTTAAAGCACGGGTTGATAGAGGGGTATTATTTGCCTCAGGTTTAATTGCAGGTGAATCATTGATTGGTGTACTTATTGCCATATTGATCGCAGCAGGTGTCCAAGTTCCGGCTGCGGCTAAATTAGCCAGCAATTTGCTGCCATTCTTACTATTCCTAGCTCTAGCTGGATTGCTATGGTTCGTATCCAGCAAAGGGAAAAAAGAAGATGCTTCATAAACGCCAATCAAAAAAGAGGAACCTGTTAACTATGGTTCCCCTTTTGGAAAGACGCGTCACTATGGTACATGAATCTTCGGAAGCAACTTTTTTGGTCATTCAAAGGACCAATTTTGTGGAACGAATTACAATTCGTTTCTTTAAACAACCATCAGTCCGTAAAATCAAGCTTGATAAGTTTGGGGCATATGCCATTAAACAGATGCAGTTCCAAAGGAATGTAAATCAGATTTCTGAAGCGATGAGTGAACATTTTGGTGAGGAAGCAGAACCAGCCTTACCGCGGTTGATGAAGTTTCTGGAAATTCTTGAGGTTCATGATTGGATCATATGGGATGATGAAGAAGAAAAATGAAAAAAAGCTGAAGCTCTTTTTGAAGCTTCAGCTTTTTTCTGTTTTGGATTTGGTAAACAAAATTTTCATTAGGTTTATTATATTCTAATGATCTCCATTTTAAGAAATTGTACTATAGGTATAATTATTTGTAATAACTTTATAGATATTGTATTCTTGTACTGGTATTCATGATGAATAAAGCAGTGATATTCAATTTTGAAGAGCAGGTGGGTTATTATGGGAAGAGTACAAGGTAAAGTAGCATTAGTGACAGGTGGAGCTTCGGGTATAGGGTTATCCATATCCACACTGATGGCTAAAGAAGGCGCAAAAGTCGTGATTGCTGATTTTAACGAAGCAGGAGCAAAAGAAGCGGCCGAAAACATTAAAAAACAAGGTGGGGAAGCGGCTGGAGTATTCTTGGATGCTGGACAAGCAGATTCTATCCAGGCAGCAGTCGACTTTACAATTGAACAATATGGTACGGTTACGGTACTTGTTAATAATGTGGGTTTAACTAACCTGCATAAAGATCTGGATGTCGTGAATTTAGATTTGGAAGAATGGGACCGACTTATGGATGTGAATTTAAAAAGTGTCTTATTGGGAAGCAGGTTTGCAATTCCTCACATGATTAAAGCGGGAGGGGGATCGATAATCAATACTGCCTCGATGGCTGGGTTTACAGGTGACTCCGTACGATCTGCATATGGTGCGTCCAAAGCGGGGGTAGTGAATTTGACCCGTTATATCGCTGCACAGTATGGTAAAGATTATATTCGTTGTAATGGAGTGGCACCAGGCCTTATTTTAACTCCTGCAGCGAAAAATAATATGCCTCCGGCCGTACTCGATATTTTTGCCAAATTTAATGCATTGCCATATCATGGTGAAGCGGATGATATCGGATATACAGTTCTATTCCTTGCATCTGATGAGTCCAAATTCATTACAGGTCAGACGATCCAAGTAGAAGGCGGTCATTATATGGCCAACCCAAGCATCTCTGATTTTAATGATTATGTAACTAAAGCAAAATCCAATTAATTGTCTGGACATTCATATAACAAAACTTTACCCTGGATAAGATTAGCCTTATCCGGGGTTTTTAATTAGGAAGCCCTAAATTTTAAAAATCATGAAGCAGGTGCAAATAACAATGGAAGAAACGAATTATGATTTAATGCTGAACATCAGGACGGAAGGTGAACAAAAAAAATTCAATGATTCTTTGCATTATCACCGCTATGAACCTACGCCATACAGTGCATTAGAACATTTATTCAAAAAATATGCACTGAAAAGAAATGATCGCATTGTGGATTTTGGATGCGGTAAAGGACGCTTGAATTTTTTTATCCATCACTTATATCAATCATCTGTGGTTGGCGTGGAGATGAATGAAAATTTCTATAAAGAAGCGATCGAGAATCTGAATGGCTACATGAAGAAAAGGAAAAACAACAATGGAAATATAGAATTCCACTGTTGTTTGGCAGAAGAATATGATATTGATACGAAAGACAATCGTTTTTATTTCTTTAATCCGTTCTCGGTACAGATTTTCATGAAAATCATCAATAACATTTTGCTTTCCTTTGAAAAAGAACCGCGCCAAATAGAACTTATATTATTTTATCCTTCACAGGATTATATTTTTTTCCTCGAAAATCAAACTGCCTTCGAGCTGAAAAACGAAGTGATGTTACCTGGCTTGACTGAATCTAATCCTTTTGAGAAATTCGTCATATACGAATTGTTGAATTGAATGGAGACACGTTTTTTTGGGTGATATCAAGTAAATATTAAAAGCACCCAAGCAATCATTGGTGCTTGGGTGCAATGAGTGAAGCCATTAAAGATGCTTAATTTACAGCATATTGTAAAATCTTTTGAGACTGTGATTCATATTGTTTTTCTATATAAATTTGATGCCAAACCATAAAAGTTAAAATGGTCCAGAGCTTCCGGCTGTTGTCCGTATATCCCTAGTCTATTAGATTAGTTTATTATGCAATATTTATCAATTTTACCCATGTAATCAATGTATTTGTAATTATGTAAATATATATCTATATCCAGGTGCGCAACGAAAAAAGGCAATCGTTATGATTTCCTCTCATAATGTAGTCGAATTCGATGAAAAGCCAGTTTGCCTACAGAGTTTTTTTAATAAGTTCCAGTTGGTTTCAGAAATTCGCTCCCTTTCCGCCGATTGTCTGCAAAGCCTCACCAAAGCAAGCATCCAGCGGAGACTTGTCGGCAGGAGTATCGCAAATTACTTCAATCTTGTGAGGGTTTCATCAGTAAAAAATGTCTCCTTTTAAAAATCATGATTCGGTGTGAGCATTCCGTATTAGAATCAATATGCCGTATAAAAAGTATACAAAAAAATGGGATGCCTTAATTAATAAGGCATCCTTCTTCTTTTATATATTTATAATCAATAGTTCCGCTCGATGACAAAATGTGCACGATCGCCTCTAAAGAGAGTTTTAGAGAATTCAATGACCGATCCGTCATTCTCATATGTGTAAGTTTCTAAGGAAAAACAAGGTGAACCGTTCGGTACATCCAATTTGTCAGAAATGGAATCGTCGGCAAGTGAAAACTCCAAGTGTTCGACTGTTTTTTTTACTTTTAAATTAAATTGTGTCTCAAGTACTTTAAAGAGTGATTTTTCGCAGGCTTCGATATTTAGCCCGGGTGTTTTATACCAAGGGAGAAAGGCAATTTCATATTGAAGGGGGATGTCGTTTACGTAACGAATCCGTTCCAGTTTATTTACGGGGTCTCCAATATTTTGTTTGAAAAGCTTGGCAAGGGTAGCATTTGCTTCAATCACCTTTAAGCTAATGACCTTTGTAGAAGGGTTTTTTCCTTGCATCGTGACTTGCTCAGAGAACTTTTCAACCGTGCTTGTAAGAAATTGCTTCACTTTATTCTCCGAAACGAAAGTCCCTTTGCCTTGAACACGGTAGATGTAGCCTTCGACGTTCAATTGCTGTAAGGCCGTACGAACTGTTGTCCTGCTTACTCCGTATATTTTACAAAATTCGGCCTCAGTCGGTAATTTTGTATTTGGTTGATATTCGCCATTTTTTATGAGATCGATAATCGATTCCTTAACTATGGAATGCAATGCCGCTTCTTTATTCATGGTCTCCACAGTGATTCCTCCTATGTTCATTCCCAATCTATACATATAGATTATCTCGGATAAGTTCAATAATCAACTTTAAATCGAAAATTTGTAGTAACAAATTAAAAATTGTGTTGATATTTTTCCAATTTGTAACTACAATGTATGTATGAGGGTAATAATACCCATTTCATATAGCCTTTCAAGGGAAGTGATAAAACAAAGTAACATGGATTATTACAAAAATGCGGTTTAGTCTTACTTAAAAATACTGAATAATCAATCATTAAAAAGGGGGGTAATTTCAATGAATATCTTATTATGTTGTTCTGCGGGGATGTCTACTAGTTTATTAGTTACCAAGATGGAGGAAAGCGCTAAAAAACAAGGGATAGAATGTCGTATATGGGCTGTGGGTTCTACAGAAGTGAACAATGAAATAGATAAGGCCGATGTGATTTTATTAGGTCCGCAGGTTAGATATCTTCTTTCCAAGTTACAGGAAGCGGGGAAAGAAAAGGGTATTCCAGTCGCAACCATCAATCCAATGTTCTATGGACTATGTAATGGTGAAGAAGTATTAAAACAAGCCACTACTTTAATAAAAGGAGAATAAGGATATGATGACTTTTATTGATAAGTATATTATGCCTGGGGCGGTAAAGGTAGGAAATAACCGGCATTTGCTTGCGATTCGTGACACATTGATTGGAATGATAGCGATTACAATGATTGGGTCATTCGCCGTCCTGTTTAATAATCTCGGGCAAGTCATCAAGCCTTACGGAAGAATGATGGAGGCCATCTTCGGTCCTGCATGGAATACGCTGGGCGGTGATATTTGGTTTGGAACCTTTGCATTCATGACGGTATTCGCGGTATTCGGCATCTCTTATAAATTGGCACGATCATACGGTGACGATGGTTTTGAAGCGATGCTGGTTTCCGCAGCCTGTTTCTTCTTATTATTGCCTCAAATCGGAAATGTCACTTTAACCATCGATGATAAGGATGTAACAGGCGGGGCATGGGGTTTTGTAAGCGTTAACTATTTTAATGCAACAGCCCTATTTACAGGTATTGTCGTTGCCTTAATTGCCACTGAAATCTTTGTGAGACTTTCACGAGTGAAATATTTAGTCATCAAGCTGCCTGATGGAGTACCCCCAGCGGTAGCACGTTCATTTGCAAAGTTAGTGCCGGGTATGGCGACGATCTTTATCGCTGGTGTATTCGGACTGCTATTCCGTAAAATTACGGATGGGCAGATACTGAATGACTGGCTTAGTAAAGTGATTGTATCTCCATTACAAAGTGCAGTAGATTCACTGCCATTCGCTATTTTACTAGTATTTCTTGTTCATTTATTATGGATGATCGGTTTGCATGGACCCAATATCCTTGGCGGGATCACGACACCGCTTTTTGAAAGTTCGGGAGTGAAAAATATCGATTTATATGCAAAAGGCGTCAAAGACATGGATCAATACGGGGTATTGGCGGGTTCTTTCCTGGATGCATTTGTTTATTTAGGCGGATCTGGTGCAACATTGGGCCTTATCATTGCAATGATTATTGCCGGTCGGAAACGGTATAAACAGATGATTGCACTCGGAGGGGCACCAGGAGTGTTCCAGATTAACGAACCCATTCTTTTCGGATTGCCTATCGTTCTGAATCCAATGTGGTTCATCCCATTTGTTCTCGGCCCGGTAATTACAACTGTGATTTCTTATATCGCAGTAAGCAGCGGAATGGTTTTCCCAATTGTCGCCAAGATTCCATGGGTTACCCCTCCGATCGTGGGTGGATTCCTGGCAACAGGCGGGCATATGTCCGGAGCGGTCTTGGCTGCAATCAACTTAGTCATTTCAACAGTCATTTATTTACCATTCGTTTATGCTCAAGTGAAGATAGACACCAAAAATAAAACAGAGCTTACAAAAGATTCAGAAACGCTAAGCGTTTAAGAAAGAAGTGATGAAAATGGAAAAAGAAGAATTATACCAACTATCCTTTCAATTGATTTTATATAGCGGGAATGCGAGAAGCTTTGCAATGGAAGCGATGCAGGAAGCAAAGAAAAGGAATTTTGATTCTGCTCGCGTGAAAATAGCCGAAGCTGAAACAGAATTACTGCAGGCCCATAAATACCAAACCCAATTAATCCATGCTGAGGCGGGCGGGGACCAATTTGATCTTCCCATTATCCTGGTGCATGCACAAGATCATTTAATGACAGCGATGACTATAAAGGATCTTGCAATTGAAATGATTGATCTACGCGAAGAATTCTTACATGCAGATGCTGTGAAGGAGAGGACTGCTGAATGAGCAAGGGGTTGAAGATTGTCACGATTGGCGGAGGTTCGAGCTATACGCCTGAATTGATTGAAGGTTTCATCAAATATCATGAAAAACTTCCTGTGAGTGAAATTTGGCTCGTGGACATCGAAGCGGGAAAGGAAAAGCTAGAAATTGTCGGGAATTTGGCAAAAAGGATGATTGAAAAGGCTGATGTGAATATTGAAGTCCATCTCACGCTAGATAGAAAGAAAGCGCTTAAAGGCGCTGATTATGTAACAACCCAGCTGCGGGTTGGCCAGCTCGCAGCAAGGGCGCTTGATGAAAAGATTCCATTGAAACACGGAGTGATCGGACAGGAGACGAATGGACCAGGCGGGCTTTTCAAGGCTTTTAGAACGATTCCCGTCATTCTGGATATTGCTCATGAAATGGAGGAATTATGTCCGGAAGCATGGCTGATTAACTTCACGAATCCTGCAGGAATGGTAACGGAAGCAGTTCTGCGTCACAGTAATATTTCCAAAATCATCGGCCTTTGCAATGTGCCGATTGGTATGGAACGAGGTGTTGCGGATTTAATGGATGTAGAGCCATCAAGAGTCCGGATCGACTTTGCTGGCTTGAACCATATGGTTTACGGCTTGGATGTATTCGTTGATGGCGAGAGTGTCAAAGATCAAATCATCCATTTGATTACAGATCCATCTAATGCTGTCACGATGAAGAATATCCATGCAATGGGCTGGGAACCGGAATTCCTAAGAGCGTTAAACCTATTTCCGTGTCCATACCACAACTACTATTATAAAACGGGAGATGTGCTAGCCCAAGAATTGAAGGATGCAGAAAAAGGGGAAACACGTGCAGAGGTCGTTCAAAGACTTGAAACAGGTTTATTCGAGCTATACAAAGACAAGGATCTGGCAATCAAGCCGCCGCAGCTTGAAGAGCGCGGAGGTGCGTACTACAGTGATGCTGCTGTGCGGTTGATTTGCTCGATGCATACTGATAAGCGAGATATTCAAGCGGTAAATACCGTAAATCATGGTGCGATTGAAGGCATTCCCTATGGCTCGGCGATTGAAACTAGTTGCGTGATAACTAAGGATGGTCCTAAGCCAATCAATGTAGGTGAGCTTCCTATCGCAGTCCGCGGTTTAATTCAGCAAATCAAATCCTTTGAGAGGGTAGCCATCGAAGCTGCAATTACAGGGGATTATGAAACTGCGTTGCTTGCCATGACGATCAATCCACTCGTTCCAAGTGATCGGGTTGCAAAACTTATCTTAGACGAAATGCTTGAGGCGCATAAAGATTATTTGCCGCAGTTTTTTGAAAAAAAGGAGTTGCAGGATAATTTATCATGATTGAAGTCCTTGTAAATGCAGATGATTTCGGGTTAACTAAAGCGGTGAATTATGGGATTTTGGATAGCCACAAATATGGAATTGTCAATTCGGCAACGATCATGATGAATGCGAAAGCAACGGAGCATGCGATTGAAATCGCAAAGAAGACACCTTCTCTGAAGGTAGGTATACACTTAGTGCTGACATGGGGTAAACCTTTATTGAGTGATGTTCCAAGTTTAGTTGACGAATCAGGTTTCTTTAAAAAGCAAGGGTTGATATATGGGGATCCTGCCGGTATTTCCTTGAGGGAATTGGAGAGGGAGTGGTCAGCACAAATCGAAAGATTCTTGGAATTTGGTCTATTTCCAACTCATTTCGACAGCCATCATCATGTACACGGGATCACAGCATTTCTACCTGTAATAAAAAAGCTGTCTGATAAATACGGATTGCCAGTGCGTAATGCCGGAAGGCACCTGGCTGGGATTCAAACCGTTACAGATATATTCCTGGACGATTTTTATGGAGATATGGTGGTTGAAGATTATTTTCAAAACTTGAAGGGGAGGGTAACGGATGGGGCGAGCGTGGAGATAATGACCCATCCTGCTTATATGGATGAAGAATTGATGGAAGTCTCCTCTTATAATGATAAACGCCTGAAAGAAACCCGGATTTTGACGAATGCAAAATTACCTGAGGGATGTTCCCTTAGATTCAGCATCAACCAAGTTAAGATTTGATTTCTTAAATACAAAAGAGGACCATTCATCAAATGATGAATGGTCCTTTTAAATTCAATGAGTGCTATATCTAAAAATTAATAAGCCAAGCTGAATAGGGCTTTGATGTGTGATAGATAGCGAACATTACTTGCTTCTTTCATCAATGTAGCCGGAAGGCCTTTAAGGGAAGTGTTATTGGCCCCAACGGTTGCCACCGCATCCTTACGGCCAAGGCTCGCAAGTGTACCTGAGTTTACAGGTGAAAATTCTTCAAGTTTCTTGCCTTCAAAGGCTGCATATAGGTTGTATCCAACAAGCTCACCCATTTGCCAAGCATTTTGTGCAGTAGGAGCGTATGGACGGCCGCCTTCTGGAGGGAACGCAACGGCACTGTCCCCGACAACGAATACGTCATTATGGGATTTGGATTGCAAATACTCATTAACGGTCGCTTTGCCGCGATCCACTTCAAGGCCTGATTCGCCTACGATAGGAAGAGCCGCAACTCCGCCTGTCCAAACAAGCGTATTGGCCGTTATCGTTTGTCCATCTTTCAATTCGATTTGATTTCCTTTAACACCCGTTACAGGCAGACCTGTCAAGAATTCAACGCCGCGTGCTTCCAAGCTTGTCATCGCACGTTCGATCAAGTGGTCAGGCAGGACCGGAAGGATTTTTGGACCAGCTTCTACAAGCTTGATTTTCAAGTCCTTGAAGTCCACTCCGAATTTTTTGGCGATTTTAGGGAAATGATCCACGATTTCACCGATTAACTCGACGCCCGTCAATCCGCCGCCGCCGATCACGATAGTTGCGTCCGCTTCATTATTCGTTTGTGCATATTCGCGGATGCGATCTTCGATATGTTTGTAAATCTTGTTTGCATCGTTTACGGATTTCAAGACCATGCTGTTTTCCTCAAGTCCCGGAATGCCGAAGAATCCTGTTTGGCTTCCTAAAGCAACAACCAGGGCATCATAAGATAAAGTGGAACCATTGGCAAGTTTCACTTCTTTGTTATCGACTGAGAAAGAATCCACTTTGGAAATGATAAGGTCGATATCTTTTCCTTTGAAAAGTTTTTCCAACGGAATGGAAACAGCTTGTTCAGAAATGGATCCGCCTGCAAGACGGTGCAATTCAGTG
This sequence comes from Peribacillus sp. FSL P2-0133, assembly GCF_037975445.1. Classification (NCBI taxonomy): domain Bacteria; kingdom Bacillati; phylum Bacillota; class Bacilli; order Caryophanales; family Bacillaceae; genus Peribacillus; species Peribacillus sp. FSL P2-0133. The sequence goes on from NZ_CP150254.1 coordinate 1,834,397, forward strand.
ATGATTTGGTGTGTTGGAAATTGGTTCACCACTGTAACCTGTACTTCATCTTTTTTGTAATATTCACGTACGGATAAGGCAGATAGCAATCCAGCGTAACCTGCACCTAAGATGACGATTTGTTTTGACATAGTTAATCCCCCGTCCTTACTGATTGAAAGTTTATCAAATTATTTTTGGTTTTTACGTTCTGAAGAGACTTCAAGAAAAGCTTGGGCGAAACGGAAAAGTTTTTGTGCTTGAGGGTCTTTCATCATTCTTAACAGACCAAAAAGACCGATCACGTCATGATTCACTTCAGCACGATCCTTAGCTTCGATGGCAGTAACCGCAAGCCCTTTCACTGAATCGACTACAGGTGTCGCGATCTCCGAAATGGCGCTGACCGTATCGTTTTTCAAAACATCATCAGTCGCAACCGATTGAGCGAAATCATAAGACTTTGTTAAAATATTCACTAACTCAGTTAGTTTTGGTAACTGCTCAACTAAAGTGTTCAATGATTCCTGAACCTCGGGCTTTAAAAGCTGATCAAGGATATCCAATTGTTCTTGGTTTGCAGAAATATTAAGTGTTTCATGTTCAGGTTTTGAGATTACATCTACCATATCTAATTCCCCTTTAAACTTAATTATTTTGATTTATGTGTTTTCCGCCGATACTACTAATCATACGACTCTAACCTCTTAATTTCAAATATTTCTTTTGTGATACGAATATAATTTTTATAGTTATTATTAACAGTTATTAGGTGGTTTTTGTGATTTCTCTTAATATTCCAAAAAAATATTATGATTATTCTGGTTATAATACCTTAAATAAAGAGACATTCTATAAGATTACGATTGGGATTCACCGCATTTCCTATAATAATAGGGGCAGGATCTTTCGGTTGTCGCCGGCTATGGGCAGAATATGTAGACATCTTTTGTTTTGAATATATGTTTGGTTTGCTATAATGTCCATAATCTTTGAATATGCCATGCCTGAATGAGACCCAGGAATATTTTATCTGATTTAGGGTAAAGAATATTATCGGAATTGGAGATGATGCCCTTGGTAGAACGCAGTATATTAAAGATTCGTGGTGAGAATATCGAAATATCCTCCAGGTATAATGAAAAATATAGTAAATGGAATTGTACAGCCAAAATTCCCAATAGTTCAATCATTGCTTATTGTCGTGATAAGAATAGGCTTCGTGCTGAGACAGTTTCTATGAGCAGGTTATTAATTACTTATGATGACTATAAAGTTGTCTGAGTTGTAATGGGATAATTCATAAATAGGAAAAAGGCGCATAACCTAGAAGATAATGGTTGGGCGCCTTTTTAATTGTATAAAGAAGGAGGAATAATGCTAAGTTTCATCATCGTCCCCCTATATATCTTCGAAAATGGAGATATATCTTCGAAAACTCCTGATTTATCTACGAATTATATGATTTATCGATTTTTCGACAAAAACTCTTTATATAAAAGCTATTTTCTTATTGAAATGCAACGAAATTGTCAAAAAAAATATCAGAAAATACTGATAAGGATAGTAAAATTATGTTAATATATTTAAAAAAAGTATTATTTTCTAAGTAATGATAATTTATTTTTCAACGATCTCCATAAATGGAGTGTAGGTCCTGACCTTTTTATAAACAGCAATTAGCAGGCTTACAGAATAAGATTATCAATTGATTTTGCTACAATAAACTGAAATGGAGTGATAGAATGGTTAATATTAACGGATATGGAAAAGCGACACAAGAAGCAGTGAATAATTTTCAGGAATTTGTGGGTTTTGAGATCCCTGCAGATTATAAACAATTTCTCCTTACGCATAATGGCGGCACAACTGCGGTTCGAAACAGTAAGTTTTATGTAGATGGATTAGACACGCTCGTTTGCTTAAATTTACTTTATGGATTAGAGCTTCAAGATAAAGAACTGGATTTACAGAAATGGCATGAAGAAAATAGGGAAGACTTACATAAGAATTGCATTATAATAGGTAATGATACATGTGCAGGTAAAATCTTACTGATAGATAATGAAGAGGAAAAGGGAGTTTACTTCTGGGATCAGGGTTGGTATTCGGATCCATCAAGTCAGGATGAAAATATTTATAAAGTTGCATCGAGTTTTAAATCCTTCATTGAGGGATTGAAAATCCCGGAAGAAATCTAATTTTATTTGAATCCCCTTGATTGGCTCATACCATTCAAGGTTTTTTATTGTCATTTCAATAGCTGAATTGATATGAAGGATTGATGTGAATGAGGAGAAAACGATGTATAAAATATTATTGGTTGAAGACGATTTCAAAATAGCGGGAATCTTGGTCAATTATTTAAAAAGGTACGGGTATGAGGTATTTGAAGTGAAGCAACTGGACCAAGTCTTTGCGGAGTTCCAAGAGGTAAAGCCAGATTTGGTTTTATTGGATATTAATCTGCCCTATTATGATGGTTTTCATTGGTGCCGGCTAATAAGGACGGTTTCAAAGGTTCCCATCATATTCATCTCTGCAAGGACAGATGAAATGAACCAAGTCATGGCCATTGAATATGGGGGAGATGATTATTTAACAAAACCGTTTCATTTGGAAGTGGTACTAGCGAAAATAAAGAGTGTCCTACGCAGGGTTTATGGTGAATATGCGGAAATATCTTCATTCCACCAACAAATAAAGGAAATGGACGGATTAACGCTTTATACGGAAAAAGCGATGATCGAATATCAGGACAATCGGGTAACGTTAACTCAAAATGAGTTGAAATTATTGAGTTGTTTACTACGACAGTATGACACCATTGTCTCGCGTGAAGATTTACTTGAAGCATTATGGAATGATGATTCATTTGTTGATGACAACACATTGACCGTCAATGTCACAAGGGTACGGAGAAAACTTGAGGATATTGGCGTCAACCAAGCCATAACAACTAGCAGGGGAAAAGGATATCGACTAAAAATAGTGCAAGGTGAAGAAAAGTGAAGCTGAAATCCTTTATAAAAGACCGTCTTTATTTTATTTTTTATACCGTTCTATTGGTAAGCCTGCTTATTATTGCTTATGCATTAGCCGTTCTGGAAGCGGGGAATCACATATCGATTTCAAATATCATCTATTTAATTATTCTCGCGTTGTTTATGATGTTTCTATTTTTAGCGGCCGATTACATAAGGCATTACCGTTTTCTTAATCAATTAGCAAGGATGAAGCAAGAAACGAGCTTATCGTTTGAATCTGTCGAAGCCTTTAGGGAACCCCTGTCAAATGAACAAAAGTTGTGGATGGAACTTTTTCAACAAATGAATCGGATAACAATTGGGCAATTACAAGAACAAATCAAACAGAAGGAGCAATATGAGCTGTTGATTCATCAATGGGTTCATCAAATGAAGACACCTGTTTCAGTCATTTCCTTACTGGTTCAAGAAGGCAAAAGGACATTTACGAATGAGTCGATGAAGGATTATCTTAAAGAGGTAGAAGAAGAGAATGATCGATTTCGCAGAGGACTGGAAATTATATTGCATGGAGCAAGGCTGCAGCGTTTTTCGGAGGATGTAAAATCGGAAAGGGTTGACTTAATTAATCTAGTCAAGCAAGTGATTAACGAGGAAAAGAAACAGTTCATCAAACGGTTCATATATCCCAGGCTTGACACGGAACTTGAGAATTTATATGTGCATTCGGATCGTAAGTGGCTCCACTTCGCCATTAGTCAGGTGGTCTTTAATGCACTGAAGTATTCAAGGCAGGAAGAGCATGACAGCATAACGTTCAGCATTGTTGAAAAAGAGTCGGAGATTTTCCTTAGGGTAACTGATCAGGGAATTGGAATTGTCCCACATGATGTAAAACGGGTGTTTGATCCATTTTTTACTGGAGAGAACGGGCGAGTCCAACAAGAGTCAACCGGGATGGGATTATATCTAGTGAAGGAAATCGTTAACAGGCTTGGGCATGGTGTTACCATTCAATCGACTGTATCAGAAGGGACTACTGTGGAATTTCTCTTTAAGACAAATACCTTACATGAAAGGTGACAGAATTGTAAGGGTGTTAAACGATTATGTAATAAACTTCGATGGGAGCCTCCCGCTTTATTCATTATACTTACGGTAAGAAAGGGAGGTTTTCAGGATGTCGATTTTAAAAGCGGAGCAATTATCCAAAACTTATTTTCAAAAACAGGGGAATTTATTTCATAAAGCGTTACATAATTTCACCATGAATGTACAGAAAGGGGAATTTGTCGGGGTGATGGGTCCATCAGGCAGCGGGAAAACCACTCTGCTTAACTTAATGGCCACGATTGATAAGCCCACCACAGGTAAAGTCATTCTAAATGATCAAAATCCTAATGAATTAAACAATCAAGACCTGGCTTTGTTTCGCAGGAGGGAAATTGGATTTGTTTTTCAAGACTTCAATCTTCTTGATACACTTACCGTTCGCGAAAATATCCTCCTTCCTTTAGCGTTAGATCATTATAAATTGCAGGAAATGGAAAATAGGGTGAATCAGTTGGCGAGCCTTCTTGGTATAGAAGGGATTTTAGAAAAGCGGACTTATGAAATTTCCGGAGGTCAGCAGCAACGAACGGCATGTGCACGAGCGATGATTCATGAGCCTTCCATTATTTTAGCGGATGAACCTACTGGTAATTTGGATTCCAAATCCGCCAAGCAGGTAATGGATACCCTCACGACACTTCAGGAGAAAAAGGGAGCAACCATCCTCATGGTCACTCATGACCCGACTGCCGCCAGCTTCTGTGACCGGATTCTATTCATAAAGGATGGTAAGTTCTTTTCGGAGGTGCACAGCGGAGGGGAAAGACAGAGTTTCCATCAAAGGATTTTAGATACGTTAAGCGTTTTGGGAGGAGTCTATCATGAACATCCGACTTCTCGCTAAGAGAAATATCCAGGGAAATGCACAACGATATCTAGCTTATTTTTTCAGTATTGTCCTTTCCGTCTCAATCTTTTTTATTTACGCATCATTTATCTTTCATCCTGATGTGGTCCATGCGAATATTCCTGGGGGACAGCTAATTAGTAGGGGACTCATTGCAGCAGAAATAGTGATTATCATATTTTCGGTTTTCTTTATCGCTTATTCGAATGCCGCATTTATACAGCCGCGAAAAAAAGAGTTTGGGCTGCTGACACTGCTTGGAATGTCCAAATCCCAACTAAGAAAACTGATTTACCTGGAGCAAACGATGGTTTCCCTCATATCAATCCTGATTGGGGTAGGCTTGGGGTTTTTATTCTCAAAGTTATTCTTAATGGCAGTTTCTTGGTTATTGGCTGTAGAGCAACCAATATCGTTTGTTTTTGTCCCTGAGGCCTTTGTTTATACGATTGTTGGTTTCGTTTTGCTATTTCAGCTATTATCGCTCCTTTCATTGTTCCACATTGGAAATGCGGAGGTGGTCGATTTACTAAAAGATAAACAAAAACCAAAAAAGACGCCCTTCGTTTCAAAGTGGTTAATTGCATTATCGGCCGTTAGCTTAGGCGTTTCTTATTATTTGGCAGGCACTATGTCATTGAACAATTCTTATATTCGAGTAATGCCCATTTTACTCTTCGTACTGATCGGCACCTATTTTTTATTCAGCCAAAGTATTGTCGCTCTTTGCAGCAGGCTTTACCGGAAGAAGAAAAGCTTATATGGTGGAACGAATTTAATTTCTCAAACAAACCTGATATTTAATATTAAAGACTATTCCAGATTATTCTTTTTGACCTCGATCATTACAGCCGTCATTTTGACAGCTGCAGGCACACTTTTCATGTTCAGTGCAGACTTAAAAAAGCAAGGGATGAATAACATTCCTCAATCAATTGGCTGGGTGGAAAATGATGCTTCTATAAATTCCATTATTGAACCATCCGCAGTAGAGAAAGCATTAAAGGAAGATGGATTCAAGATCCTTTACAAAGTAAATATGACAGGTGTACCCATTACCTACATGTTACCCCATATGAGAACGGGAGAATCTAATGAAAATAGGTCATTATTAATCTCGGAAAGTGATTATAACAATGTGGCTGCATTGCGAAAAATTGATCCGGCAAAGTTATCTGGAAAGGAATCGTTATACGTTTTTCCTTATGGAGGACTGGATTATCAATTCGTCCAAAAGGGAGAACAAAAGGAACTTCACTATGGTAAACAAACCATACAGGTAACAATGATTGGTCAGCGCAATCAATCCATAGTCGCCCCCATAAAGTCAGCAACGACCCTGATGGTGGTCGATGATCGGCTGTTTCATGAAATAACTGCTGATGTGCCTTTAAAAGAAAAGGTAAGAGTACGCGGGTATGAAATTAGTGATTGGGAAGAATCAATGGAAACATCCAGTAAAATCGAAAAAATGTCTAATAATCCAGACCAGAATCAATTACAAACAAGAGCTCCGATTTATCAAGAAATGAAACAGGGAAGCATTTTGATACTTTTTATAGGCTTGTTTGTCAGTTTATTATTCTTTATCGTCCAAGGAAGCATGATGTATCTGCGAGTTTTTACGAATTTAGAAGATAAAAAAATCCAAATTCATGCCCTTCATCGATTGGGACTGACAAAAAAAGAAATCCGGCAAATTTTAAGTGCGGAAATACGCATCCTCTTTTTCGCTCCTTTTCTAATAGGGATGATTCATGCCATAATCGCATACGTGGCATTAAGCAATTTATTGGGATCCAACTTGTTCGTCTATTCTGCTATGGTCATCGGAACGTATTTTCTTTTTCAACTGCTATATTATCAAGTAACAAAAAAGATGTATGAGCGCGCAGTCATCAATTCGATTAAATAAAAGCTATCATACGTAAATGGAATCAGGGGGTCAGGTCCTGATTCCATTTTTGTTTTCCTTATTGATAAATTAGTTAATATGTACTATTGAAAGGGGAGTGATTCCCTATTACCACGCAAATTAATATAAAAAGTGTGAATTATGGTGTAATTTTACAGATAAAACCTCTAGATTCTTGTAATATTTTCATATAAAGGGTAAAATTATTTATTTGAAAGAGAAAGTACCAAACCGAACATCGTCAATCCCCCCTTTTTCTTACATAAAATTATATTAATATAATTAATTATTGGAAATTAAATGATTTATTAGAAAAAATTATTAGTTTGTTCAGTGCAGATAAAATATGAAAAAGTTATATGATCGAAAGTTAGTGGGTAATCTGTTAATTACTTGATTTATTATAGTATTATATGCCTGGAATTATAGAGATTATTAGATTTTTCTCTATTTCTTTGTCCCTTTATATAGTAAACTCAGAATAGGTTCGTTAACTTTTAGCTGCTAGAGATGAGGTAAGTTTAATCCTATGAAAAATAAAAAGTTAAGGGCACTTATTTATTTGACCATTCTTTTATTGATTGTTTTCATTCTTCTAAATATGTTTTCAACATATTTAAGCATTAAAAATTCTGTGCAAAAATCCGTTGCTAATCAAAACTTGGTAGCTGCTAGATCTATTGCCGACTCGATGGATATAGAGGCCTATCAGCGATTTCTTAATAACCAAGTAAATAGCCGTGATTATAGGGATATAAAAGCTTACTTAGAGGATGCCCGTGAAAAAATAGGAGCATTATATGTTTATACCATCATGATTGATAATCCGGAAGTCTCTAAGGCTATGATTACTGGGTTTTCTAAAGATCATAAAGGGGATTTTCCTATCGGTGGTGCATGTACTGTTCCGCCGGAGCAGGTCAAACAGGGGTATGAAGGAAAAAGCTTCATTACCGGGATTCTAGAAGATCCGGAGTATGGTGAGTATTTGACTGTGGGAGTGCCGATGAAAAATCAAGATGGCGACATAATTGGTTTTTTGGGCATTGATGTGAGCGCAGAAGATATTAATGCCATTAACGGCAAGGTATTGAAAAGCAGCATTGCCATTCTAGTTTATAATGGTGGATTTGTTATCATGCTGCTGGTTACCTTTTTTGTCATTCAAAAATGGTATCAAAAGGAACTGACACGTGAAGTGGGGGATACGGAAGATACGTATCAATCGGAATTTCAATCACTCATTGCTTCAGTCCGCTCATTAAGGCATGATTTTTCCAATCATATTCAGGTAATACATGGACTGCTTAAATTAGAGGAAAACGCAAAAGCACTCGAATACTTAACCGGTCTTTCAAAAGAAGTGCATACAATTGAATCGATGAAATTGGATGTGACTCACCCGGGCTTATCTGTTCTGTTAGAGACAAAAAGGCTCTCGGCCCAGAATTATAACATCGATATTGAGGTTGATGTTTCACCCGAATCCTTCAATCGAATTAAAACAATCGATTTGATTAAATTATTATCAAATGTTATCGACAATGCTATTGAGGCAACAATTGAATTGCCAGAGCAAGAACGACGAATGAATATTGCCTGCAAAGCTGATGATGAAAAGTATACCTTTATGGTAACGAACACTGGACCAATGATTTCGGAATTAGATCTCGAGAACATATTCGCCAGCGGGTTTTCAACCAAAAAGGCACAAAAGGGCAAAGTTCGCGGACAAGGATTGTTCATCGTTAAAGACTTAGTGAACAGATATGATGGAGAGATTCATGTACAATCCACTGAAAAAGAAACGACCGTTTCGATGATCATACCCGTTAATGGAAAAATTGGCTAAATTGATCTAAAGGAAAGACAAAAAATATAAAGGTATGGTTCCTCAAATGCAGAAGGAATCATACCTTTTTTCGATTCTATTAACTGGATTATATTCCCTTCTGCCAGGGGAAGGAGCAATGGAGCTGTGAGCTTCAAATGTATTTTTGGCAATTTTACACTCTGACAATCTAAGCGATATAAAGATGACGATTATTACCGTGAAAAGTTGAATAAAAGTACCTGAATTGGACATACTGGGTAGATGTTTAGCTGCTTTCATCGAGATTATGATAAGATAGGGAAAAAATCATTTAAGGCAGTGAGATTGTGAAACAACAAAAAGGAAAACTTCTCGTTATCATTGGACCGACTGCTGTTGGGAAGACAAAGATGAGCATTGAGATGGCAAAGTTATTTAATGGTGAAATTATTAGCGGAGACTCCATGCAGGTTTATAAAGGGATGGATATTGGGACTGCAAAAATCAAGAAGGAAGAAACAGAGGGAATTCCTCATTATTTACTTGATATTAAAGACCCTGATGAACCTTTTAGTGCGGCAGAGTTCCAGGAGCGGGCTAATGCTTGTATCGAGGAGATCCACAGCAGAGGAAAACTTCCCATTATCGTCGGAGGAACAGGATTATACATACAATCGGTCATTTATGATTATCAATTTTCGGAGGCACCATCCGACCCTGTTTATAGGGAGGGACTCGAAAAACAGGTTAGGGATTTGGGGATTGATCCCATTTTTGAACAATTACGCAGCGTTGACCCGGAAAGCGCGAATCGAATTCATCCTAATAATGTAAGAAGGGTGATCAGGGCACTAGAGATTTTTCATTGTACTGGTAAAACAATGAGTGAGCAGCTGAATGAACAGCCTACAGAATTGAAATATGATACGTGCATCATTGGATTGACAATGGAACGTGAAAAGTTATATCAACGCATCGATCAACGTGTTGATGGCATGGTGGAAGAAGGGCTGATTCAAGAGGTAGAGTCATTTTATGAAAAAGGTTTGAGGGATTGCCAATCAATCCAGGCTATAGGCTATAAAGAAATCTATGATTTTTTTGATGGTAGGGCTTCATTGGATGAAGCAGTTGAGACATTAAAGCAAAACTCCCGACGATATGCAAAAAGGCAATTGACCTGGTTTCGGAATAAAATGGATGTAATTTGGTTTGATATGACCGATCTCGAGGGTTTTCCAAAAAAAATACATGAAATATCTGGATTTATAGCAGGAAAGCTTTTCAGTGAAGGCGAATACATAAATTTAGAGAGAAAAGAGGAGGACTAATACATGAAACAATCAGTAAATATTCAAGATCAGTTTCTTAATCAATTACGTAAAGATGGTACGTATGTGACGGTATTTTTATTAAACGGTTTCCAGATTAGAGGACAAGTGAAAGGGTTCGATAATTTTACCGTTTTATTTGAATCAGAGGGTAAACAACAATTAGTCTATAAACATGCGATCTCTACATTTGCTCCACAACGTAATGTTCAGATTGATTACGAAGTGAAGGAATAATCATATATATGAATGTGAAAAACAGGTTTAGCTTATAGCGACCTGTTTTTTTTGCATGCACTTCTCTGTTCTTTTTCAAAGAATCGATAATTTTACGTACCTGATTTGAATATATATTAAGGAACGGATTATTTTCCGGGAAACCGCAGGAAATGACATTATCCCTAATAAATTGGTGAACGGGAATGGAGTTTGTCGAAACAAATCCTCCAATGAAAAAATCCTGTCAGAATAAGTCGCTTACCAGGCAGGGATGGGGCTTAATCTCGAAAAGAAATAAACGAATTTTCCGATGGGTTAGTTTTGGCTATGCAGCATATGCCTATGACCATCATAAATCGAAAATTGTGGTGTTTGAGTTAGGGTCCAAGATGGAGAGGTGAATGCATTGGAACAACCGATCCGTATGAAAAATAACGGGCAAATCAATATTGTGTTTAATGCGGAAAACAGAAAAGCGCTACAAAAGGATCTGCCGATAAAAGAAATTTTGGTGCAGGAAATCCCCCACCAGCATGTGGCATTGAAAGAGATTGAAGATGAACTGAAATCGCTGGTCGGAATGGAAGAAATGAAACGGATGATAAAAGAGATATATGCCTGGATTTACATCAATAAACAACGTGAGGCAAAGGGGCTGAAAACTGGCAGGCAAGCACTGCATATGATGTTTAAAGGAAATCCCGGAACAGGGAAAACAACGGTTGCACGCTTAATCGGTAAGTTGTTTCAAAAAATGAATGTACTTTCGAAAGGGCATTTAATTGAGGCGGAGAGGGCAGATTTGGTCGGGGAATACATTGGTCATACTGCCCAAAAAACAAGGGATTTAATTAAAAAGGCCATTGGCGGGATTCTATTTATTGATGAAGCCTATTCCTTGGGAAGAGGCGGCGAAAAAGATTTTGGAAAAGAAGCCATAGATACCCTTGTCAAGCATATGGAGGATCGGCAGCACGAATTCATTTTGATCCTTGCTGGATATTCGAGGGAAATGGATTATTTCCTCAGCCTTAATCCTGGCCTTCATTCCAGGTTCCCGCTTGTTATTGATTTTCCGGATTATACGATTGAACAGTTAATGGAAATAGCCGATCTGATGCTGCAGGAAAAGGAGTATCTAATGAATCGGGATGCCGAAAGGAAATTAAAAGAACATTTAATCATATTGCGTTCATTTCGGGGACCTATTTCATTTTCCAACGGACGTTATATCCGCAATGTACTTGAAAAGTCTATTAGGGCGCAGGCAATGCGGCTTTTACTGGAAGATTCATTTGAAAAATCCGATTTACTGACGCTTACCAGCCAAGATTTGATTTTCGAGGATGATGAGAAAGAATGACATGGAAAAGCCCGCCAAGATGGCGGGCTTTTCAAATTTATGTTTTAGGCACCCATTTCTTATTAGGAAGATGCCAATTATTGGTGTAAGAAAGGACTCGCAATATCGTGATGACGGCAAAGAGCGAATAAAGCTGCCATGACTGGGATAATAAACCACTGCCTAAAGCCAAGCCTGCAATGATGGCCCATACTACGTAGATTTCTTTTCTGAAGACCAATGGCTTTCTTCCAGCTAGCACGTCACGGAGTATCCCGCCGCCGCATCCGGTTAATGCAGCTGATACAATGATGGCGCTTATTGGATGATTAAGTTCCACAGCATACATCGCCCCTTGGATGGCAAAGGCTGAAAGGCCAATGGCATCAGTGAGGTTTCCCCATCTGTCCCAGTGCTTTGAAAGGTTTGTAGGAAAAACAAAAACGATGGTGATGGATACTAAAGCGATGACAAAATAGAAACTTTGATCCCATAACGCTGAAACGGGGACACCGATCAACAGATTACGGATTGCCCCTCCGCCAAAGGCGGTTATGATTCCTAAAATATAAACTCCTAAAATATCATACTCTTCTTCCATGGCGATGATGGTTCCGCTAATAGCGAATGCAATCGTACCTATGAAGCTTAATACTTCCCATGTCATATGAATGTCCCTCTATGTCTTTTCGATTTTGATGGTAAGGCCAAATATGATTTTAGCATGTTATCGGAATTTTTAAAACGGTTAAAAGCTTCGTTTTGAGGAAATTTTTATATATTCAATTTTTTTGTTATGATTAACTGAAATCTACCAGAAGGTGGTGCATGTGATTTGGAAGAAGCAAAAAAGGAAACGGCCGTGTTGATTGGGTGTCAAACAACTGAGGCTAATGAACGGTTCGAATATTCACTCGATGAACTGGCTTCTTTGGCGAAGACGGCGAATGGTGAGGTTTTAATGACCATCTCCCAGAAAAGGGAAAGTGTCGATCCGGCTACATATATAGGAAAAGGAAAAGTGGAGGAACTTCGGAATCTGGAAGAGGAGCTGGAGCCGGATTTATTTATCTTTAATGATGAACTATCCCCGAGCCAGATTCGGAACCTTTCGAAACAATTGGAGGCAAGGATCATTGACCGGACACAGCTAATATTGGATATCTTTGCTCAGCGGGCGAGATCCAGAGAAGGGAAGTTGCAAGTTGAACTTGCCCAGCTCCAATATTTATTGCCGCGTTTGGTCGGACAAGGGACGGCGATGTCCAGGCTAGGAGGCGGAATCGGCACCAGGGGACCAGGGGAGACGAAGCTGGAAAGCGACCGACGCCACATCCGTGGGAAAATAGATGAAATCAAGCAACAATTAAGTGGGATAGTGAAGCATCGTGAACGCTATCGTGATAGAAGGAAACGTAATAAGACATTTCAAATAGCACTTGTGGGATATACGAATGCAGGTAAATCAACGCTGTTCAACCGTTTGACAGAGGCGGATTCATACGAGGAGAACCAATTGTTCGCTACATTGGATCCCATGACACGAAAGGCGATTCTTCCTAGCGGATTTACCGTGCTGCTGACGGATACGGTTGGATTCATACAAGATTTGCCGACATCTTTAATTGCCGCATTCCGTTCTACCCTGGAAGAAGTGAAAGAAGCGGATCTGTTGCTTCATGTGGTCGATTCCTCAAGTACAGATTACTTTAATCATCAGAAAACGGTGCAGGATTTGCTAAATGACTTAGATGTCCCTTCCATTCCACAGCTAACGTTGTATAATAAGAAAGATAAGATTCACACTGATTTTGTCAGGTCAGCAAGTCGTGCTTCATTAATGATCAGTGCCTATGAACAATCGGACCTGAATCAAATCATGGAAGAAATTGAAAAGTACGTGATTGAAGAAATGGTCCCGTATCATGTTTTCCTGCCGTCGAGTGAGGGTAAATTATTATCACAGCTGAAAAATGAAACCATATTGCGCACGCTCTCCTTTAATGAAGAATCGGAAAGGTATGAATGCAAAGGTTTTTGTCTAGCTGATCATCCAATAACCGGGCAGCTGGAGAAATATTCATTATAAAGGGGAATTTTGATGTATCATCAGTTAACTAATGGAGAAGTGTTGAAAAGCATTGCCCAGGAAGTGGAAGCAATGATTTCTCCGTTACATAAGCAAGTGGACGAACGAATTGAAGAAAATCAATTCCGCGTATTACAAAGTTATCAAGCACATAGAGTGAGTGATTCCCATTTCATCCCGACTACAGGGTATGGATACGACGATATTGGCCGCGATACGCTGGAATTGATATATGCAGATGTATTTGGAGCGGAAGCTGGATTGGTGCGCCCCCAAATTATTTCAGGCACACACGCCATCTCCACCGCTCTTTTCGGCATATTGCGCCCAGGGGATGAATTGTTATACATAACTGGAAAGCCGTATGACACTTTGGAAGAAATTGTGGGCATCCGGGGTTCGGGTATCGGATCTTTGCGTGATTTTCAGATCAGCTATAAGGCCGTTCCGTTAGAGGAAACTGGAACCGTTGATTTCGAAGCTGTCAAACAAGCCATCCAACCAAATACGAAGATGATCGGTATACAACGGTCAAAAGGGTATGCTACACGTCCTTCCTTTACGATTGATGAAATAAGGGAAATGATTTCTTTTGTAAAAGACATTAACCCTGAAATCGTCGTGTTCGTGGACAACTGTTATGGAGAGTTTGTTGAGACACAAGAACCATGTCACGTCGGAGCGGATTTAATGGCAGGTTCACTCATTAAAAACCCCGGTGGCGGGATTGTGAAGACCGGAGGATACATTGTTGGTAAAAAGGACTTGGTTGAAGCTTGTTCCTATCGGTTAACATCACCAGGAATAGGGGCTGAAGCAGGTGCGTCGCTTTATAGTCTGCAGGAAATGTACCAAGGGTTCTTCCTTGCTCCACATGTCGTGGGCCAAGCTGTTAAAGGAGCCATATTCACAGCTGCCTTTTTAGAAAAACTCGGTATGAATACATCTCCTAAATGGGATGCGAAGCGAACTGACCTGATTCAATCCGTCCAATTTAATGACCGGGATAAGATGGTCGCCTTCTGTCAGGCCATCCAATATGCATCACCAATCAATTCACATGTGACACCATATCCTGCCTATATGCCAGGATATGAAGACGATGTAATCATGGCAGCGGGCACCTTTATACAGGGGGCCAGCATTGAACTTACGGCAGATGGTCCGACAAGGGCTCCATATGTTGCCTACGTTCAAGGCGGATTGACATACGCCCATGTTAAAGTAGCTGTATTGACTGCTGTGAATGCGCTAATGGACAAAAAGCTGATTCAATTGTAAATGAAACTAAGTTAGGTATGTTATGGGAATCCAAATACAATTGGATTCCTGTAAAAGCAATAGTCATAATATTTGAGTAGTAATAAATCATTTAATTTTTCTGAAAAAAACACGTCATAAAATGTAACATGATATTGACAAGTTTAATAACATGATATAAGATAATTTTAGATAAACAAAAGGAGGATGCTAAGAATGAGCGGCAACAACATTCGGCGTTCGATGCCTCTTTTTTCCATCGGAATCGTCATGCAGCTAACTGAGTTGTCTGCACGCCAAATTCGGTATTACGAAGAGCATCAACTTATTACTCCTATGAGAACAGATGGAAATCGTCGGGTTTTTTCATTAAACGATATCGATCGACTGCTTGAGATTAAAGACTTAATCGAACAAGGAGTCAATCTTGCCGGCATCAAAAAGATTTTCACTGTAAAGGAACAGAATTTACCTAAAACTCAAGAATTAGAACAAGCGGAAAAGATAAGACAGGACCTTAGTGACGAGGAGCTTCGCAAGCTTCTGCGTGCCGAGCTTTTACAAGGAAGCAAGCATCGAACATCTCTTCGACAAGGGGATATGTCCCGTTTTTTCCAATAAAAATATGATTTATGAATGATTATTAGGGGGAATAGAAATTGGCAAAGTTCACACGTGAAGACATCACTCGTTTAGCGAAAGAAGAAAATGTTAAGTACATTCGTTTACAATTTACTGACATTTTAGGGACAATTAAAAACGTTGAAATCCCAGTCAGTCAATTAGAAAAAGCACTTGATAATAAAATGATGTTTGACGGATCTTCCATTGAAGGATTCGTACGTATCGAAGAGTCTGATATGTACCTATATCCTGATTTAAATACATGGGTTATCTTCCCTTGGACTTCCGAAAAAGGTAAAGTTGCACGTTTAATCTGTGATATTTACAATACGGATGGAACACCTTTTGATGGAGATCCACGTGCAAACCTAAAACGTGTACTTGCAGAAGCAAGAGAAATGGGCTTCACAGATTTCAATCTTGGACCTGAACCTGAATTCTTCCTATTCAAACTGGATGCAGCAGGCGAGCCGACTCTAGAATTGAACGATAAAGGCGGATACTTTGACCTTGCACCTACTGACCTAGGAGAAAACTGCCGTCGTGATATCGTTCTTGAGCTTGAAGAAATGGGATTTGAAATCGAAGCATCCCACCATGAAGTAGCTCCAGGACAACATGAAATTGACTTTAAATATGCAGATGCAATTTCAGCTTGTGATAACATCCAAACATTTAAATTGGTTGTTAAAACGATTGCCCGTAAACATGGTTTACACGCAACATTCATGCCAAAACCATTGTTCGGTGTTAACGGATCTGGTATGCACTGTAACGTTTCTCTATTCAAAGGCAACGAAAACGCATTTTATGATAAAGAAGGTAAATTGGAATTAAGTAAAACAGCTGAGCAATTTATCGCAGGTATCATTAAGCATGCTCCAAGCTTCACTGCGGTAACAAACCCAACTGTTAACTCATACAAACGTCTAGTTCCTGGTTACGAAGCTCCTTGTTATGTTGCATGGTCCGCTAAAAACCGTAGCCCACTAATCCGTATCCCAGCTTCACGCGGAGTAAGTACTCGCGTAGAGGTACGTAGTGTCGATCCAGCAGCAAACCCATACTTGGCACTTGCAGTTCTGCTAAAAGCTGGTCTTGACGGTATCAAGAACGACTTGACTCCTCCAGCTCCAGTTGACCGCAATATCTATGTAATGAATAAAGAAGAGCGTGAAGAAGTAGGTATCGTTGATCTACCAGCTACTTTATATGCTGCATTGGAAACATTAAAATCCGATGAAGTCATCAAAGAAGCATTAGGTGAACATTTACTTGAACACTTCGTCGAAGCAAAAGAAATCGAGTGGGATATGTTTAGAACACAAGTTCACCCATGGGAACGCGAACAATATATGTCAATGTATTAATCTTTAAAACCCTTGGCACCTTTGGTGTCAGGGGTTTTTTTATTTCGGGCATTCATTCATAAATACAAGAGAATTATCTGAACAAATCGGGAAAGTTATGTGGAATTTTGGTTTTCATCAAGGTACTGGTCCCGATGAATGGGATGAAGAAACAGGGATCTATCGGGACGCCAGAAGGTATCGGGGAAAATTATACAGAGACGATCTAGACACTTTATAAGGTGTCTTTTTTTATTATTCTAAATAGGAGTGATTAATTTGGCAGAAGAGAAAAAAAGCTATAGAGCATCTACCGGTGTGAATGAATTTTATTATGCGGTTTTAACAGATGACGATGACCATTCATTTACGGCTGGTGAAATTACCCGGATTAAATTTCTGCAAAATATTGAGGTAGAAATGCCGCAAGAAGCGATGAGGGCCTATGGGGATAGTGGTACAGCTGAAATTGCTATTTCAGGTGGAAATGTAACAGTATCCACTCAATTTCACAAAGTACCCATTCAGGATAAGAATATTTTATTTGGTCTAGAAACAGTGGACGGACTTTCGTCCATTGGCGGTGAGGATGTGCCACCTTATGTGGCAGCGGTATTTACTAAGACATTTGAGGACGGTTCTAAAGAGTGGGTGGGGCTTACAAAAGGAATGTTCATGCGTTCTAAAATTTCCGGTAAAACCAAAGAAGAAAACAAAGAATTTGATAATGAAGAAGTCACTGGAGAATTTATGGAGCGTTATGTAGAAGGAACCGAATCTGAAAAATCAGTTCTTTTCGGAGCTGACAAAAAAGGTGAAACAGACAGCCGGGATTCTCTATTCCAAAAGATATTTGGCAAACCTTATCCAGGAACAACTGGAGAGCAAGGTGGTGTGGAAGGATAAAGAGCAGGAATATTCCTGCTTTATCTTAATTTTTCCTTTTAGTGAAGGTTCTAAAGAAACAATTTACTGTCCTAGACACTTCTTTCAACTGGTGAATTACTTTCATTAAAGGCTGTTTATTTAATGAAGTAAATCTTTTTGTATCTGGGTTCAATTTTGTAATTGGTAACCAAATGGAAATATTTGTTTTTATGTGAATAAGTCGAAAATATATAAGGGTGAACAAAACCTTGTATATTTTCGACTTGATGCAAAAGCACCAGTTTTATCATTGACAACTGTACTTGAACTTAGGTTCTGTCTGAATATAAAAGGCATTTCTTACTTGTGCACTCCAATTTGCAAAGGCTGATCTCCATTCAGGAGTGTTAAAGAATTGATCAACAGTTTGAGTTTCAGAACGCCAAACTATAAATAGGTTGAGTGGGGCAATTCCTCCTGCCCAAATTCCATTATTTGCGTCAGTATCTTCTTCCCTAACTAATAATAAGGGTAGACCAAATTGAAAAGCCATTGAAGGTTCTACTTGTGAATAAACTGATCCTTCCCAGAACGGAGTGGATGGTGGAAGGGGTCCCTCATTAACGCCAACGGTCTTAATTTGAAAACGACGGAGGTTTACTGCTAACATTCCATAGCTTGATGAAACTAACCGACGAATATCGGTTAAAATGGCTTCGGGATAACTTTCGCTTAAAGGTAATGTACGTGGAAAAAGCAAAGCATTCTCAATCTCAAAAATTAGACGGTTTAGAAACTGTTGTTGGTTATCATTTAAATGAGTTGTCGTACTTAAAAATATGGGAATACGATAAGCACGGTCAATACACTCTTGGTGTGCCGATCCTATTTTTGCTTCATCTTTACGTAAAGAGCTATGCTCATTATTACTCACTTTCTCTTCATCTTTGCGTAAAGAGCTATGCTCATTATTACTCACTTTCTCTTCATCCTTGCGTGAAGAGCTATCCTTATTTTTACTCACTTTCTCACCTTCTTTTTATTAATTCTTCATAGTTTATGTAGATTAGTTTTTAAAGAGCTTATCTCTACTAAATATAGGCGGTTTGCTGTTTTACAAATCAATTCTGCTGTAGACTCAGAAAGTTATCACCTATAGAGTATCCGAAATTAATGATTGAATAAATTGGAAAATTGAGGGGGAGGTTAGAAACCTTCTTCAACTACCGGGTGCTTTAGTTCCATAGAGCATAAAAGAAGACCACAATGAGTGGTCTTTTTTATTTGTTCAAGAATCAACATTTCTCTAGCCCGAACTTATTTGGGAAGGAATTTTTTTCTGCCTTTAACAAGAACGCCTGTTCGTATATAATAGATGTAAAGGAGGGATCTTACTGATGAGTACAATTCGTGATAGAGGGCTCGTTAAATGGCAAGCTGCATTAATTATGCCGGAACATAAAGCTTTAAATAAAAAAATAGGTGAGGTCGATTATTTTCTAAATAAAAAACCTATCCTTGATGAATACCAGGTTGAAGAGTTTGAAAACAATATTCACTATGTGATGGAATATCATTTACCGATAAGTTTTACATTACATAATGAGGGAAATTCAAAAGAATTGCATGGATATTGTGTGTACATTCATCCTGTTACGAAAGAGTTACGAATCCAGAAGAAAGATAGTTCCTTTGAGTATATTCAATTTGGTAATATCATTAATGTAATCGTTGAGGATTAATAAATTAATAAAAGCCCCGAAGAGTAAGGGCTTTTTATATCATAAATAACCAACTAATTCTAACTTATTGTTTGTGGAAGTTATTACTATTATAATTACACTATAGTATCTAAATCACTAATTTCAACTTTACCTGGACGGGATGTGTCGAGATAATTAACTTTTACATATATTTTATCATTTTCTATACTCACTAAAATCACTTTCCTATCTCGATTTTTAAGCTTGTTCGGATTCAAAGGATTTACAATGTATTTATTACCTATTATTAAATCTATTTTTCTAATAATTTTCCCATTACCCCCAGTAATAGATAAAACGCTTTTATGTTTAATTTCTTTTATTGAGATAGTCTGCATTTTATTACTCCCACCCTCTCCCTATGAAAATTTCTTAATATGATTACAAAAAAAATAACCCTTATTCACCGGCAAGTTCTACAAAGGCGGACTATATTGGAGTTAAAACATTGAACGGTTCAACATACTTCAGGAATGATTTTGCTATTGGGACTCATACTTTTAAACTTAAAGGGTATAAAACTGTTAATGGTCAAACAAAGGCCTATTGGTAATTGGTAGTAGAAAAATAATGAAGAGATATGCTCATTGCATATCTCTTTTAATTAGGAGAAGATTGGTTTTATGAAAAAATACTACATAGCTGCGTTATCTGTTTTGATATTGCTTGGGGTTTTTTACTGGTTTTATGCTTCATCTCCACCTAAAGAATTAAGATTAAGTACGTCTAATAATGATGATATTGAAAAAGAAAGCGAAGAAACGAATGCGGCTGAGTATGGTTCGGTTGGGTATGGTTTGATAGATTTGAATGGTAAACTTATCGATGAAGGAAGTGCACTTAATAGTAAAAACAATGAAGTGACAGTTGTTGCCTCAGTAGACAATGACATTGATGAGGACAGAAAGTATGCTTTACTTATTTTTGAAGATTATAAACAAGTAAATTTCAAAGCTGAAAATAAGGAGCAGGAAGTAAATAAATTTTTCTTTGAAGCGAAACCTAATACCTCCATAAACTTCAAAGTTTCTGTTCCCATTCGTTCCGACTCCAGTGAATTGACTTTTGTAATCGTTCAAAAGCCAGAGTATAAATTGAAGGAGCTCGACCTAAATAGGGCAGGGATTTTAGAACAAGTTTTATGTATGCGGTATTCCATCAACAAAGCTGACAGCGGGAAAGATGCAAAAAAAGTAAAGGAAGTAAAACCTGATACTATTGTAAAGGATGGATTCAATGAAAATATATCTATCACAAATAGTCAGGAAAAGTTGCAATCAATTATGACTGAAAAAGAAGGCAAGAAACTTAAGTTCTCTGCCGGAAATGAGACAAATGCTGAGATCAGATATGCAATCATAGCTTTAAAAGATTGGGAACAAGTTGCAGTTAGAGATAACACAGACGTCTTATATACCACTGTTCCACCAGAAACTAGACATCTTTTTGATTTTAATTTACCCGACATTGAAAGAGAAAGTAATTTCCAACTCATCGCCTTCCCATTTCCTTATGAAGTAAATGCTGATAATTATGAGAGTCAACAAACTTTTGGTTCCTTTAGAGTTGTTATTCAAAATAAAGAATAAGATTATTAACGGAAAGGAAGAATCGGATTGTCTACTATAATTAATATATTAGGTTTCGTGGGTATTATCGGATTTATAGTTTTTTTAGCAATAGCAAAAACTATAAAAGATAAATCTAAAAGGTAGTTGGTTTTATTAGTGGAATCACTTTCCCGGATAAGAGGTCTGGATTACCAGGCCTTTTTTTGTTCCTTACTTATACAGCATTGTAAGACGAGTCAAAAATCAAAAGGAGAATTCATATACCCTATTCCAACATGAAGCAGGTCTTTCCTATTTTTGGATAAGTTTTCCGTAAATAGGACTCCTCAAATACAGTATAAGTTCGTATATCCTTTTTTCTCTTCATTGGTACTTGGCGGATCATGCCTAGGTCTTCAAGTTTTTTCATTAAACGTTGTACTGTTTTATAAGAAACTTCAAGCTTATCTGCAATTGTATTCTTACACATATAGCTCACATCGATTTGATTGCAGCTGTGACGCTTTAAAATCTCTAACAATTTAATTAATCTAGCTTGTACATCTACACGTTTTACAGAAGCACGAATGGCGTCTCGACAAACTCGTACATTCTTATTTAATTCTTCTACGTCAATGAAAGATGATAAGTTGTTATATGCTTCTTCATTTGCGATTACATAGATACGTTTCTTCATTAATTTGGTCTCTTTTAGGAAACAAAAAAGCAACGATTCACCATTGATTAGCAAACCGTTACGAAGAAACCCATAATGTAATAAACTACATCTAAGGGTGCAGCAAGTGTTTGCATATTCAGAGTAGGCGGACGGTTTAAGAAGTGCTACCAACACGACTTTAACACGCTGTGCTCTTTTATTTTGTTTTTTTAAATGAATATTACACTAAAATACTGCCCGAAAATCACCCGGTAAATGCCCGATAATGCTTGAGTTATTATGATTTATTTTGATAGATAAATTCAAAGGAACCCTTATAAATAGGTATTTTTGTGCAAGATTGACACTATATTAACGGTTAGTACATGTTTAGAACACAAGTTCACCCATGGGAACGCGAACGATATATGTCAATGTATTAATCTTTAAAACCCTTGGCACCTTTGGTGTCAGGGGTTTTTTTATTTCAGGCAAATATAGGTTAAACAAATTTATGCTATGACTCTTGATAAACGAACAAAAGCATGTTTTGAGAAAAGATTAATTATTTTTGTGTTCCTTCATCAGCTCTAATAAATCATATTTGCACCAGAACCCATTTGTTAGTGAGGATATAGCATTTTTAGTAGGTTGATTAACTAATTATGAGTCTGCATTTCCTAGGGCAGCACTTAAAGTGTTTTAAGCTAGAATACGCTTGTATAGCGTCAGATTGTATGTCCCACTTGTTCCTGCGGGCATTTGAATAACAAAAGAAGTTGGATTTTTCACATTTTTACCAATCGTATTTCCTGGTGGTACTGGCCCGATCGTAGTTGTAACAGGAGCTGTTGATGAATTGACTGTACCTGTTACAGTTGTAACGCTTGCAGCAGAATTAAAAATCTCAAAAGTCCCTTCAATGTAAGTACCAACGGGAGCAGTAAATACCGTCTCATCTACTACTCCAATTGTTGGACCATTAAAATTACCGCAAATGCTTTCTTGAAATATCTGAGCAGGAGGACAACAAGAGTCATAAAAACACATTGTATATTTCTCCTTTCGATTGATTTTTTCCAGATATGTTTTATCTGTTCGATACTTGATCTTCATTCCTCTAATAGAGTATGAAGTCCGTTTTAAAAGATATAGAGTAATAAATTCCTTTATATCTTTATTACGCTAGAACACGCTTATACAAATTGATACAATATGACCCATTATCTCCAGCACCTGCTGTAATAGTAAAACTAGTAGGTTGATTAACTGATTGTGAGTCAGTATTTCCTGGAGCAGCACTTAAAGCTATCGCTGGAGTTGATGTCCCTGTAGCCGTTACTGTAGCAGTACTAGAAGCTGAGTTGAAAATTTCAAAAGTTCCTGAAGAATAAGCGCCTGCTGGAGCAGACCATATTTCCACACCCGTTAAAGGGCCGTTAAAATTACCACAAATTTTTTCTTGAAACACCTGTGCAGGAGGGCAGCAACCTCCGTTAATTCCATTTGAACCACACATTATGAATTCCTCCTATTTACTATTAAACAGCTTGTATTAGCCATTCAATATTATAGAATGTAAATTTTGCAATTTTGCAACTGACATGAGTGTAATATTTGCTAAATTATTTTAATTCCGTTAATAGAAATAGAAAAGGTGGAAGGCAATTTCCCTTAAATATGTGGAATACTTATGAAGGATAAAGAAGTGAATAGAACTCCTTTAGGATTTAAAATAGTTTGATTACTTGTAGAAAAGTTTACGTTTCAGTAACTATTTTTTTATTTTACAATGGCTGGGTTCCTTGTTGCATTTTTCTTATTTATCTTTTTTTTGTTTACGTTTGTCATCGCAAATAACAGGAAAGCATACTTCCAAATAATATTTCCCCTCAGTTCTCCCTGTGTCTATCCCAAATACGATAATCGATTCGGCAGCATCTACTGTTGCTGAAAGCGTATTGCCAGAAGGAACGGAGAATTCAACTGGACTTTCATCATTTCGATTCACGAGAACCCGAACCGATGCAGTGCTCATAGCACTATTGAATACAGAGATTGTTACGGTAGCGTCCATCAAAATTCTCGCTTTCCAAATTTCTAGACTCGGAACCTGATCGGTCAATAACAGATTACCACATGTGCTATTGCATACAATTGGTCCTGACATTTCTGTAGGTATATTTACTTTCACTTTGATTTTTTTCTCGACTATGCATTTGCATTTTTTGTGCCCACAAACTCTACATTTTTCATGCTTGCATCTGCATTTAGTGTACTTGCAATCTGAACATTTTTTTTGTTTACTCAAATTACTTCCACCCCCTAATTCAAGTTACTATATTTCTATTAATATACTGTACAAATTGCCTGTACTTATAACTTGAACAAGGGTTTTATGATTAAAAATGGGACTACTTTTGGTGTATTTATGGGAATCACGTTAGTTAAACAGGAAGGTTTTCCATTGTCAGGAACCGCGGTTTCTATACCGTTAAAAATAACCGTTTCTTTAGTTGTATTTTCTAAATCATCCCTAACTTGAAGATATGTAAATTCATCCCCGGTGAAATATCGTGAAACAGAAATGAACTATTTCCGAAAAAAAATGAACAATAGAACAACCTACTATGTAGATAAGGGCAAATAAGCCCTTTAAAGTACTAATTAATATCCAAAATACCTGGGAGGGCAGCATGGATTGTGCGTTGGCTTTCCACATATCAGGTGTTGTGTATAACATTCGTTCACCACGGATTGAGTGTGAGGAAAGTAATGCTTATACGTGTTTACATGTTTATTGACAGTTGTAGTATGTGATGGATGAACGACAGGAATTACTGTGTTCGATACGTTCGTATTAATATATTGCTGTGTTGGAGAGACTTGCGCTGGAGCAACTTGAGTAGGAAGTGTTTGCGCGGGGCAATGTTGTACTGGAGACGTAGGCATTGGACTAAAGGCTCCCATAACGTTGGAGTGTTTACCAGTTGATGCGCCCATTACTCCAGGTGCGTTCCCGAACGCTCCCATTACATGGGGGTTATTTCCTCCAATATTACGAAAAAACATTTATAATACATCCTTTCATTAAGATTTCATTACACTTGTAGTTTATGAAAAAAATGGTAGGTTTGTACTATTGAAAAAGCCTTTTAAGACAAGAATAGGCATAGAACATATGTTGCAATCAAAGTCGTCTCATTGGGCGGCTTTTTATTATGTATACATCCTAGGCATACAGAGAGTTAAAGAGAATTTTTATGTTAAGGGGGGACCTGAACATTTTAGGAAATGGACATGCCACAACGATTAGATAATCATGAATAACGTATAACGAATTTAGAAACTAACTACAGCGAGGTCATTAAGGAAATATCTTAAACAAGGGATCAGATTGAATCTCCATTCACTGATATGGATTTAAATTTAAGGTTATGGCCCGGTGCATTTGTTGGCCTTAGTGGGACCGGATTTTATGAGTTAGTTACCAAAAGAGAAGGAACTTCAAAATAAGCTGCCCATTGGGTGGCTTTTTCTTATTAATTTCAATTAAAAATATGGGTTCTGGTATGAATTCAGTGGTGAAAGCATCAACCTTAGAAATGATTAAGCGTGCCTATAAAGAAGGTATTTACGCACAAATCAGCGCTGGTTATCGCTCCATGGAAGAACAGGCGGCTTTATTTGGCCAAGGTCGTTTTTATAGCTACAAAGGTAAAAATTATAGCAATCTAGCCAAGCCAAAGGTGACAAACGCTAAGCCAGGACAATCATTCCATAACTTTGGAGTAGCAATTGACTTTTTTCTTGTCAGTGAGGACGTAAAAACCATTGTGGGCTATTAACTCTAAATGGAAACGAGTAGCTGTTATTGGTAAAGAATTAGGGTTTAAATGGGGTGGAGGATTGGACAGGTTTTAAAGATTATCCTCACTTGGAAATGACGGGTGGCTTATACTATTCACAGAAGAATGCAGGCAAAAAACCTAGTCTTTCTTTGAAATTCAAGATAGAAAACGTAACCGTTATTACTGTACCTCCTAAGACTGAAGTGGCTTCAAAGGTTAGTAAAGAGCCTTCCAAGAACAAATGGGATAACACTATTTTTTCTATTCAAAAAACGTTAAACAGCCGTTATAAAGCTGGTCTTGTTGTGGATGGTAGATGGGGAGCTAAAACTAAGGCTGCAATTGTCACTGTCCAAAAAGGTGCAAAAGGGAATCTTACATGGATCCTACAGTCTGCACTTTATTTGGAAGGATTTAACCCTGGCTCATTTGATTCTATATTCGGAAAAGGTACTGAATCAGCATTATCTAAATTCCAGAAAGCTAAAAAGATAACTGCAGATAAGAAGGCAGGTAAAGCAACTTTCACTAAATTGCTTGCTGCATAATAAAAAGCCTTTACTCGCTTTGAGTAGGGCTTTTTATTTATAGCTCTGTTTAAAGTACATTCACTTAACAGGTGCATATGATAATGTTATAAACTGTGAAGGGTTGAGAAAAATGTACTATGTTCCTTATATCCATACCTATCAATATCAAAATCCTTATTATGTTAATGTACCAATGTATAACTATGTAAGAAATCCTGATTATTGGAGTGTTAATAATGCTAACCAATTGGGTTTTTTACAATCATCTAACGGAAGAAATAATATTGAGGTAAAAGATTATGGACCAAAACCATTTGTAGTGAATATCAATGAAGATACGAAACAAAACACTACCTACCGTACCGCTTTATGGACAGGAAAACATTTGCAAGTTACACTGATGAGTCTTAAAGTTGGTGAAGATATTGGTTTAGAAATTCACCCTAACGTTGACCAATTTTTACGTATTGAACAAGGTCAGGGGGTTGTTCAAATGGGTAATAGACAGGATAACTTAAACTTTGTAAGAAACGTTTATGATGATTATGCAATAATGATACCTGCTGGCACATGGCATAATGTAACCAATACAGGTAATATTCCTCTAAAACTTTATTCGATATATGCACCTCCTAACCATCCATTTGGCACTGTTCATGTTACCAAAGCAGATGCATTGGCTTCGGAAGAAGGGCATCGGATATGGCAATAGATTAATCCTAAAAAAATACCCTTCTCCTTAACTTTGAGTATATTCTTCAGTGATATCATTAGTGTAATCGTTAAGGATTAATAAAAGTCCTTTTCGAATCGAGTGGGGCTCAATTTTTTTATAGAGAGAGTTTAGGTTAATTAGAAAATGAATGGAAAAAGTATAATTATGGTGCAGACTACACATGGTACCTCCATCATAAAAAGTCCTTCTCTTAGTGAGAGGGGCTTTTCTTATTGAACCTTATTTATTTTAATCCTAATTTGTGACCATTCATCAGGGGAGGGGGTTTCAATATCTAACCTTGAAATTTTAGCATCATAAGGTGCATTGCTATCAATCATTTTACAAAATTCTTTTGAATAATACTTAGGAACATACCATAATTTCATGACTATAAATAGCACTTCTACTGCGTATTCGTCATATATATTTTCTTCATCTTTTTTTAGTTCAATTGAATCACCTATTTTTAACAGGTTTTTGACAATCTCCAGATAAGAAAGCAGGAAAAGCTACTTTCACTGAATTGCTTGCTGGATAATTGACTATCCTTCTCCTTAATCGGGAAGGAGTCTTTCTCTGTCCTTTATAATGCCAGTATACCGACTGTATCAAAGACCGCTAAGTGTTTTAGTATATCACGTCAAAAAAGCCTTATTTCATCACTATTAGTAAAAAAATCAGACCTTTTATTTTTTGATTATAATCTTCTCTAATGAACCTTTTTATTTCCTTTTACATACATTATCTAAGCAAACAGCCCAAAGTCTTTCGGTAAGTCCAGGAGGGATTCGTATGAGAAAAAATTTCAAGCAATACGGTCAAACTCTCCATTTGGTTGGAGGGAACTTAGTATATATTTCTAATATGATTTATCCTATTTATTCAAATGGAACTATTTCTAATTATCAACAATACTGTTTGGATATAAAAAATGCAATAAGTGTTAGTCAAAGCAGTATACAATCTCTTGAGACAATTTCTCCTCCGTATATTTTAGAAACGGAACATGGATTATTGATCAAAGCATTTAAAGATATATTAATTTGTCTAAACAGTTTAATACTAAGAATTAAAAGTGTAACACCCGCAGAAATAAAAGAAGCTGATATTATGAATGAAATTTCTATATTAAAAGTGATTCAACAGGAATTAACTGAAACTACACTGGGTTTGATTGAAAAGCTAAATTCACAAACAAGAAGGTGAGATGTTTTGAACCAAGGACCTGATGAAAATAATATATTGTATTCCTTACCTACTAATACTGCGGATAAGATTGATTTTTTTGGTGAAATGATTGTAAACATAGGGAATCTTATCACTGTTATCGGGATTGCTGTAGAGGCCCAAGAAGTTGAAGAGGTTGAAGAAGTTGAAGAGGGAGTAGGAGTAGGAGAAGGAGAAGGAGCTACTAAGAATCCAAATACCACCAATTCAGGATCAGATTCTAATGCAGGCTTTATATTATCATTGATTGGGGCCATATTGGTGACTATTGGAGACATGGTATCTACAGGATCTACTGCACTCGCAATTGAACAAACAGCTTTATTAGAGAAAAAAGCAGAACAAGAAGCAAAGGAACAAAGTAGAAAAATTAAAAAAATGGAAAAACAAATAGATTCATTACATCAGGATATGAAATCTTTATTTTTTATTACCGAATCTCTAAAAAGAGAAGTGATCTTCTTACAAAATTTTATTTATCCCCATTTTCACCAACAGTGAATTTTGCAGTTATGAATATTAAATTCAATAGGCCGGAGGCAATAATATATGAATAACGATATTTCCTAGATTGAAGAAGCAAAAAACACCTTAATAGGAAGGTTGTTTACACTAGGAAGCTCTGTTTTATTTCTTATTGGTTCATTTATTGCAGTGGTAGTAGCCTTTCAAGCATATAATAAACTTATCCATATTTAATAAATGTTTTATGATGTATAATTTCACAATTAACTAGTAAGAATTGGCGCATTGCTAATGTTTATGCAAACATAAATCCCGGTTTTTAAATAAGAATATCTTTACAATTTACATTCGTTTTGCCCTTAGTCACTAACTTTTTTTCTCAATAAGTGTAGTATGAATAAAAATCTGGATATGGAGCATATCCGGGGTATCCATATTCACCGTATCCACCATAAAAGGGCTCTGAAAGAAATGCTCCACCAGCAAGCCCCCCTGCGAAAGGAAATCCATAGCTAATACCAATACCACCATAATCTCCAATGGGACCAACAACACCAATGGGACCAACACCACCAATGGGACCAACACCACCAATGGGACCAACATGTCCAACACCACCAATGTGTCCAACACCACCAATGTGTCCAACCCCTCCAATGGGACCAATACCACCTACAGTAATTCTCCTTAAATCAACTATATTTATACCTGCATTTAATTCACACATTTCAAGTAACCCCTCCTCTATTTTTTAATTTGATTTAGAATATGCAAAGATAAGGAAGAAGTTTAGGTTATTACCTAGGAATATCAACATTTTTTATGTTTTATATTTCCTGTTATGAACCACATTTACCACATTTACAATACCCCTCTCTATGTGAGAAGGGCTTTTAAAGTAGATTATCTTTACAAGTCCATATTCGCTCTTGTTCTTAGTCACTAACTTTTTTTCTCAATAAGAGTAGTATAAATATGAGTCTGGATATGGTGCATAACCTGGATATCCATATCCATATCCATCATATCCATAATATCCTCCATAGCCGCCATAAAAAGGTCCTGCAAGCAAAGCTCCAGCAGCAAGACCACCTAAAAAAGGAAATCCAAAACCAAATGGTCTCCCAAACCCAAAAGGCCTTCCAAAACCTCCAAAGTGACCTCCACCACCAAAACCAATACGTCTTCTTAAATCGTTTAAATTTATATCTTCATCTGTGTATATATCATGCATTTTTTGCGATTCCTCCTCTATTCTTTATTGATTTAGAGTATGCAAAGAAAAGGAGGATGTTTAGGTTCATACCTAGGAATATGTACTGGGAAACTTCTACTCTGTAAAAATCTCGTTCCTTTTGAATGTAAGTAAACCTTGATGTTTATGTTCATTGTTTTTCCTCACAATTAATAACTAATTGCTTTAATTTCTACGTGATCTATTTCCTTAATCATATTACTCGGGAATGAAGGAACTCCTAGGTCAATGCTACTATTATTGCCGGATTGAACAGTAGTGGAGTCGTCAGAGATGCGTATTAATGCACCTGAAAATTTATTATCTTCTGCTGCAACCTGAATATCTGTCGCATCCATATCACCTTTGTTGTGAATAAATCGGTTACATTAACGCTTCCACCCCAAAAAGTAAATCATAGTGATGAAGAATTTCAATATAATATTTGGAAATTATATGATTTAAGGTCATGATAAAAAGAGGAACTTATGGATAAAGGAGGAAGTGTGTATCATAATTTAATGATTTTCTTTTCCCTGTATTAAATAGATTCCTTTATTCTCCAATTTATAATCGTAAAAACCCCCTTTTTTATAACCGGCAGTCTTTTGGTGAGCAATAGCAACTTTAGTTATTTTAATTAGTTATCTTATATATTTTTATACGATTAAAACTGTTCAACGTTTAATGAAGAAACTTGAAGACCTTGGCATGATCCGCCAAGTACCCATGAAGAGAAAAAAGGATATGATGCAAACAGTCAACGCCATCATTATCAGCCTGTGAAAGATAAAATGTCCGGCAAGGACCCTGTGAAAGGGTCCAAGAAGTGTCCGGCCAATTATTTTAATCTGTTATATTCCTCATCTGTTACTGGTTCCAACCATTCCGGCGTACCTGCAGTAATTGCAATGTGTTCAAACCAGCTGTCTTTTGTAGCACCATGCCAGTGTTTTACACCATCATGGGTGACAATAACATCACCGGCTTTTAAGAATTGAGCAGGTTTTCCTTCTTCTTGATACCAACCTTCGCCACCAGTTACTAATAAAAGTTGAAACCCATTACGATGAATATGCCAGTTATTTCTACATCCTGGTTCAAAGGTTACATTCCCAACACCAACATTTACTTTAGGATCTGCAATTAATGTCTTAAGATAACTTTGTCCGACAAAAAATTGAGCATATGCTTCATTTTTTTCACCCACTGGGAAAATAACGCCATTTTTTACTTCTTCATGTTTTGCCATTTTACTGCCTCCAATAACTTCATTTTTTTATTAACCAACTTGAACAGTTGGTCAAATTATCATTTCATTAATGACTACATCAGATAGTTGCTAAATAGGAAAGGCAATTGCACCAGCAATGCGGTCGGCATATTGCGGATGGTTTCATCCAACACACCTAAACACTTAATATTCTATTTCTTAGACTGTTTTGTTACCAATCAATTAGTTTTCCGCCTCTGAAAAATTTTCCGCTTGGCCCTTCAGATCCAATTGTTGTTAACCATAAGAATGACTCAGCTGCTTGCTTAGGTGTAGTTGGAGCAGATGGTCCACCCATCTCTGAGCTTACCCATCCTGGATCGACAGCGTTTATTTTAATATCACCTTTGACTTCTCTAGCAAGCAATTGTGTCAATCCGTTTAAGGCAAGCTTAGACAACTTATATGCTCCTACTCCTGGATATGACAATTGGCTCATCCCGCCATATTCTGAGGAAACATTAATAATTCTGCCATAGCCTTGTTTTTCCATGATGGGAATAAAGGAACGGATTACATGGTAAACTCCAAAGAAATTGGTTTCCATTGTCTGCTCCAGAATGGAAGGGTCCATAGCCATTAACTTTTTATCCTCATCCAAATACACGCCTGCATTATTAATCAATACATCTAATCTTCCATATCGCTCATTTACAGTGATCGCGGCCTGAAGAATGCTTTCTTGATTGTTTACATCCATTACCAGAAATGATACGTCTAAATCTGACTTCTTAAGTTTTTTGGCAATTTTATGACCTATTATTGGATCTCGACTTGTCAAGATGACCTTAAAACCTTCCAAAGCCAATTGTTTGACCAGCTCATATCCAATTCCTCGATTACCGCCAGTGACAAGTGCAACTTTTGTATCCTTTGACATTTTCCAATATCCTCCTTTTTCGCCCGCTAATCATAGGCAAGAGTAGATTATTGCACAATCTAGAAAAATGAAGGAATCAGCCCAATTCCCCGAATAGCTTCTGTTAGAATCAAGAATTTCCATTTATCACACGACGTAGTAATGATAATTAGTTACATGACTAAGTATAAGGGTTAGAGTAGACTCTAATTCAAGGGGAAATTTTATAAATAATAATTAATTTTTTTATTGGCTTATTGTTAACTTTAGATTAAGCCACTTTGTATCGTTGGATGAAGTGGGAGTAGAGAACATGCAGTGGTTTTGGAAATGCATTGCTTTATTGGCACAGTGAATATCACAAATAGAGCAACCTATCCTACAAATTAGGTTTGAAGGATAGGTTGCTCTATATTAATTAAAATTCCCAATTTTATCGTTTTTATGAATATCTTCCGTTCCAGCCTCCAAGGCAGTTTTATAATAGTTACATTTAAGATTTATTAGTTTCATAGTCTTGTTCATTTCTTCCAACTGTGCTTCTACAGCAGCTTTACGTTCTAAGAACATGTCATATCTTTGCTGTAAGGTGGAATCCCCATCAGTACACCAATCAATGAAATTTTTAATTTCTTTAATAGGCATCCCGGTGGATTTAAGACATTCAATGATTTTTAAAGCATTAATATCGGATTCTTTAAACAGTCGTGTTCCGTTAGGTGTTCGTTCTACAAAAGGCAAAAGTCCCTCCTTGTCGTAGTAACGTAAGGTATATGTTGTAAGGTTCAATTCTTTTGCAACTTCACTAATAGAATATTTGTTCATTGTTTTCACTCCTATTCTCCTCAAGCATAAATTTCGAGTTAACTCTAAGACGTGAAGCGATTTTATCATGGGTATTGCTGAGTGTCAAAATCACTTTTAAATAATGGAGATATAACTCATAAATGTGTTATTGTCCTATGTTACTAGCTGAATTGTCACCTAAACGAATGAGAAAAAAATATAAAAAAATGACTTGACTTAGAGTTAACTATAAGGAATAACATTTATTTGCAAGAGAAAAGCGGAGGGGTAGTAATGAAGGAATGAGAGCTTTCAAACCTAATTTTCTCCTCTAGTTACAAAGTATTCTCTTGAAAAATATATTTAATTGGAGGGTTTTAAATGGTAACGGCTAAAGCAAGAGCTGTCGACGGTCCTGACAGACATTTTCGAGCAGCAGAAATTAAAAGACGTGATCTAGATTTACATGATGTTTTAATTGAGATTAAATTTGCAGGCATATGTCACTCAGACATCCATGCTGCTCACGGCGAATGGGGTCCCG
Organism: Peribacillus sp. FSL P2-0133; assembly: GCF_037975445.1. Taxonomy (NCBI): domain Bacteria; kingdom Bacillati; phylum Bacillota; class Bacilli; order Caryophanales; family Bacillaceae; genus Peribacillus; species Peribacillus sp. FSL P2-0133. The sequence continues at coordinate 1,867,590 of NZ_CP150254.1, forward strand.
TTAACTATCCACTTGTACCAGGACACGAGATTGCGGGAATTGTTACCGATGTTGGAGCCGAGGTAACAAAGTATAAAGTCGGTGACCGAGTAGGAGTCGGATGTATGGTTGACTCCTGTGGAAAATGTGAGAACTGCCTTAAAGGGGAAGAACAATACTGCCTTAAAGGACATGTTCCAACTTACGCTGGTGTCGACCAATATGGTGAGCCTACACTAGGTGGTTATTCTACACATATCGTCGTAACCGAGGGCTTTGTTGTAAGAATTCCTGATAACATTGAACTTGACGCCGCTGCACCATTACTTTGCGCAGGCATTACAACCTACTCACCATTAAACCATTGGGGAGCTGGTCCGGGCAAGAAAGTAGCGGTTGTTGGTTTGGGAGGTCTTGGCCATATGGCAGTCAAGATTGCACATGCTATGGGTGCAAATGTGACCGTTCTATCACAAACATTGAATAAAAAAGAGGACGGCTTGCAGTTTGGCGCAGACAACTACTATGCTACTAGCGACCGAGATACATTTGAGAAGCTTGCAGGTTCTTTTGATTTAATCATCAACACAGTAAGTGCAAAGATTGATCTTGATGCGTATTTCTCCTTACTCACCCTTGATGGCACTATGGTAAACGTCGGTGCTCCTGGAGAGCCATTGTCCCTAAACGTGATATCCCTTATCGGTCATCGTCGTTCATTTGCAGGTTCCGCGATTGGAGGCATACGTGAAACTCAGGAAATGTTGGATTTCTGTGCCAAACATAATATTGTTCCTAAGATTGAAGTAATCTCTGCTGATCAAATTGATGAAGCATATGAGCGTGTCTTAGCATCAGATGTAAAGTATCGATTTGTTATTGACACTAGTACAATCTAAGTTGCTAAATTAGGATCTAAACTGCATTTCCGAAACCAGGAAATAAAAAGGTTGAGGAAGAACGGTTAGAGGAACTATTGTCCTCTGAGAACATGCTGGGTAAACCAGTCATTAAAGAAATCTAAGAGTGGGCTAATGCCTGCTCTTTTTTATTAGAAGGCTCTGTTAAAGGAGTTGTTGATTTCCTTGATGAACTAACGGGGCAGGATAGTTGAATAAGGAATTTATATTTACATCTAGAATATACATAATTAGGGAATGTGGAGGTGGGAGCTTAACTGGAAAAGGGCAGTATTCTCGCTCTGCTCGACTCCATTAAGGGGGGCAAGACAACGGTTACAAAGAAGATTACTTACGGAATAATGGTGACTTTGAATTTGATAAAACCGAGAATAAACGTCCGATGAACATATGGCACTATGCTAAGTGGTGGACATATCTAGATTCTGATCACCCAGAAAGGAGGAGAGTGACCTTTTGAATACCAATATTCAGTCTCTTTGATGCATCGAACACGCTTTCAAGCATTGATAACAAATAGAGATTTTGTAGAACAATAGGGCTGATAAAAAAGTAAAGAGAGGGAAACCAAATGAAAAAGATTACTACGGGACGAAGCAACAGAAGCTTCTCCGAAGCAGGACTGCGTAGACTGCGTGAGGTGCTGACACGGCATGTCAAGTCCGGGAAAATCCCTGGACTCGTCGCCCTGGTCAGCCGGTACGGTGAGACGCACGTCGAAGCGATTGGGACGATGCGCCATGACGGTGGCGCGGCGATGCACCGGGACACGATCTTCCGGATTGCCTCGACGTCCAAGCCGGTCACGATGGCTGCGGCGATGGTCTTGCTCGACGAGTGCAGGCTGCGGCTGGATGACCCAGTAGAGCAGTGGCTGCCTGAACTCGCCGACCGGCGGGTGCTGAAGCGGATCGACGGCCCGCTGGACGATACCGTGCCGGCGCGGCGGCCGATCACAGTACGGGACCTGCTGACCTCCACGTTCGGGCTCGGCATGGATATGACGTCGCTGGGCACTCCGATTATGGGCGCGATATTCGAGCAGGGGCTCACGCCCGATCTACCGGAGCCGATGCCCGAGCCGGATGAGTGGATGCGCCGCCTGGGCACACTCCCGCTGATGCACCAGCCCGGAGAGCGCTGGCAGTACCACATCAGCAACGATCTACTCGGAGTGCTCGTCGCCAGGGTCACGGGCCAGACGTTTGAGACGTTCCTGCGCGAACGCATCTTCGACCCCCTGGGCATGAAGGACACCGGTTTCCACGTGCCCGCCGACAAGATCGACCGGCTGCCGCCCCTCTACGCCCCCGACCCGCAGACCGGAGAGTTCATTGTGTGGGACGAGGCCAAGGGGGGACGCCACAGCCAGCCTCCAGCGTTCCAGGGCGGCGGAGGCGGACTTTCCTCCACCGTCGACGACTACCACGCCTACTTCCGGATGCTGCTAAATCACGGGATGCAAGGGACCGAACGGATCCTGTCCCGGCCCGCCGTCCAGCTGATGACCACCAACCGCCTCACGCCCGAGCAACAATCCGTCCGAAACGCAATGGCCAGCAACAACGTCCATGTGTCATTCGGCCAAGGGCAGCACGGCGGCTGGGGCTTCGGGATGGCGGTGCGCACCTACCGTGGTGACTACGCGTCCATCGGCCAGTTCGGCTGGGACGGTGGAACCGGCACCACGACGTACGCCGACCCGGACAAACAGCTCACTGGAATCCTGCTCACCCAGGTCGGGATGTCCACCCCGGATTCAGCGCGGCTTATCCACGACTTTTGGACCATGGTCTACCAGGCAATCGAAGACTGACACCGAGCCCGCGCCTGGTACGCCCGCCCCCCACGACACCCAACGGTCAGCCTCCTGTCGGCCGATTGGAAGCAAAAGTTGCCTTTGGTACTTTGCTTATCAAGATTGTGAGATATTGTTCTTAACAATAGGGTGCGTTAGTTCCATAGGATGTACTTAAGAAGACCACTTTTAGGTGGTCTCTTTTATTCGTTCAAAAATCAACATTAATCTATAACAAAGCCTATTAGAAATGGAGATGTTTGAAATGGCTAACTAAAAAGCAAACTTGAACATTGCTTCACTTTTTGGGACATGAAAGAGTTAGTCCGCCAGACAAATATGAGTGAAAACTTCATTAAAGATCAGTTTTTCTATGATACTCGTTTTCCGAAGGTAAGAGTGGGGCGAGAGTGGGTTATGCCCGCAAAAGCAACCGAAGAATTTCTACTTATATGGTTATCTGAACAAAAAGAATTAACACCATAAATGAAGTTGGAAAAATTGGGAGAATTCATAGTATACGAATTTATCACTGAAATTAATTTACCTGTTGTAAATATGAAATATGAGTACTGGGAGGGAAATTAGATGCCTAAAAAGGATATTAAACATTCAGAAACTGGTTATTCTAATTTGGTAGCACAAACAGGACATTGCGGAATCGATTATTTTGGTAATGAAATAATAGAAGATGATGCAATTATCATTGATAAAAGTAATGGTGAAGTATTTCTTGAAAATAGTTTAGAAGATTATCTGATTGAAGTATTAGGTTTCCAATTTACTACTGCGGAATGAAAAAAGACCCCTGTTCGCAGCAGGAGTCACTTTATCTTAAAACCATTTAATTAACGTCATTCTAGCATAATCCTCAGTGATGGTAAAGGAGGGCTATTTAAGTCAATGAATATAAGAGATATGAGTTGAATATAAAGTGGATTTGCCATCAAAAATAAATATTTAAAGATGAGGGGGATGGAATCTTGCAAGGATACATTAAGGATTTTAGAAAAGAGTTGGATAGTTCTATTTGGATGATGCCCCCTCTATATCATAGGGTTTGGCAATATCTGAAATATCAGGCCAATCATCAGGATAATAAGATTCCTATGAAGGATGGAACGTTTTTAACGATAAGGGGAGGACAACACTTAACCTCCGTCAGGACAATAGCTCATAATGTTGGTTGGTACGAGGGAGCGGTTTATAAAGAACCAAATCCTAAAACGATTTCTACAATATTAGCGTGGCTAGAAAAGCAATCAATGATCAAGATAAATCGGGGAAAGGGTAACAGACAATACACACTGATAAGTCTTATAAATTGGGATTTATACCAAGTGAAAGAGTTGGAAGGTAACGGTGAGGGAACAGTGAAGAAACAGCTAACGGATATAAACAAGAATGAAAAGAATGATAAAGAACTTGTTGCTGTTGATAACGTGCCGACGCCAGAAGAAAGTGACGGGGTGCCTACGACCGGTCTAAAGGATGATCCCATGTTTGCGGGAGAAATATCACAAACTTCTGAACAAGCAGTGCAATCACTTTTAAACCGATTCATACAACTTAGAGCCTATGGCTTTGATTTTTCACCAAAGGATGAAGATGCAGCTAATGAAATTATAACCAGTGGTGTGCCTTTAAACGATTCTTTAGTATACCTTACCGAATGTTTTGAGCAGTACAAACCTAAGCACATACGCGATCGAATAAACAGTTTATCTTATTGTGCCGGTTTCATTTTAGATAGGCACCAGAAAAAATTAGAATCTCAGAATCTTGCGAAAAGGGGGATATCCGATGGCAACAAAATCGATAGAGGAAGCATTAGTAAAACTACTTCAAAGGAGCGATCCATTACAGGGGGCCAAACCGGTTGGCTCGGAAGAAAAAAAGCCTGACTGTCCTTTGTGTAAGGACCATCAGATTATTATTTATCGTGTTCATGATAAGACTAAATGGCTCATTGACACAAGAACCATAGACGGTCAAGAAGTGGCTAAGCTTACGCCGGAAAGCATGGTCTTAGAATCGGACTATTTTGCTGGGAAAGTTTGCAGTCCTAATGAAGCAAAGGAGTGGCATACAACATATTCAAAGCGGTGTGAATGTGTCCGGAAGAAAAAGGCCGAACGACTTATGCGAGCCAGCGAAATTACGAACGATTTTAAAAAGATTGGGTTTAAAGATTTTCTTAGCAGAGGTAAGCCAAAGGTTATCTTTGATGCTTATGAATGTTCTTTGGCTTACTTTCAGAGTTTCTCAGAAATCCGGAAAGATAGGGCCAATAGTATCGCTCTTCTTGGGCAGCCTGGAGCGGGGAAAACTCATTTGCTCACAGCGATATCTAATAATCTGATTAAGAAGCTAAACGTGGCAGTTTTGTATTTTCCATACGTGGAGGGGTTTAACGATTTAAAAGATGACTTCGATAAATTGGAAGCCAAACTGGAACGTATGAAGCAAATCGAAGTCCTCTTTATTGATGATTTGTTCAAGCCAGTGAAAGGCAAGCCAAGGGCTACAGATTGGCAGGTAGAACAACTATATGCGGTAATTAATTACAGGTATTTAAACCATAAACCAATTCTTGTTTCTTCAGAATTGGTTGTAGATGAAATAGTAGATGTAGATGAGGGACTAGGGACTCGCATTTATCAAATGTGCCATGATTTCACCGTAGTGATCAAGGGAGATAGAAAAATACTTAATCATAGATTGGCAGGGATTTGAATGAGGAATTTATTAGGGTTTGATGGACTAGCACCCTATTCAATCATTTATTGGCAGTTGGGTGGGGAGAACCAATCGAAGACAGTTTGTTATACGGATGACGAAGAAAAGAAAGCCTTGGAGCGTTTTCGTACGATTGGTGATTTTTATAGCACTTATGACAAGGCTATTGTGAATGGTGTTTCTACTTCCTAATAGGGCTTGTACTAATCCAAAATGCGAATCGTCAATCAATACAGGTTATCAGGTCTGGAAGGTTGGCATAGACTTATATTGAATCTGAGTTGTTTTGCTGCAAAATAAGGAATCCCCGTTTGCCGACAGGAAACCGAGATTAAGCTGTGCATTTCTTATTTTCATTTTAGCATAGGAGGAATCTGGATGGGTAAATATATCAATACAATGACTACTGAAGTAGATTTGATGGATAGTAATAAATTATATGTTGTTAAGGATGGTAAATTGATTTTTCATGAATTACCGGAATATGGGGAGACTGTTGTAATTACACTTGGTGGAAAAGTAGATCGATTGGAAACTACTGAGAAAAGGAAGTTATGAGTTGTCTGTTTTGTGAAGGAAAATTATATTTTAAGGAGAAACCTTACTTAGACAGGACATTTATGGTAGTATTTCTTTGATATAAAAAGAAGGGTGAAATTCAATGAATAAATTAAGGGATAATGACATACGAGAAGTATTATTAGATGAATTGTATAGTCGGTATTCCCATGTGAATGATACAAAGATTGTCAATGAAATGGGTGTACTACATGGTAAATCTAGAGTAGATGTTGCTGTAATTAATGGCATTCTCCATGGATATGAGATAAAAAGCGAAAGTGATAATTTACTTAGACTGCCCAGTCAAATTAATGATTATAACAAGGTTTTTGATAGGATGACTATCGTTGTTCAAAGAAATTATTTAGAAAGTGTTCGAACCATGGTCCCAAAATGGTGGGGTATAATGTTAGTCACAAAAAATAAGGATAAGTTTAATTTACGTGAAATTAGGAAAGGAAGGTTAAATGATAATGTAGATCCTTATTCATTAAGTCATTTATTATGGAAAGAGGAAGCTCTGGAGATTTTAAAAAAAAGAGGCATGCAAAAAGGATATATAGGCAAGCCTCGAAGGATTATATATCAAAAAATTTGCGATTCTATTACTTTTGAAGAGTTGAAGGTTACAGTGAACCAACAGTTGAAGCAGCGCCAAGGTTGGAGAAGTGAGAAGCCGTTAATTCTAAATGGTGATTCACATTAATGGTTACCCAACTAGTAGCATTACCTGTCGGACTATTCGGTACATTAGCGCAATTATCAATAAATTGATCTCCATATGAGAATTTAGCACCAAGGTATTCTTTGTGTGTTACTACATCTTTTGCAATTTTGCCAACTTGTCCAAAACCTTGTCCACTTGCTTTTACACCAGAGCCTCTGAAAATTAGGAATTTATCTTTTATTGTATATTTAATAGTGGGTGCCATATCCATATAAGTCGGATCAAAATCAACAGGAACGGCAGGATTAACAATTGTATAATCACCAAAGGATGGAAGGCGTGAGATGTTTTTTTGTAGTAATTCTTGATAAATACCCCATTCTGCTCTAGGAAGTTCACCATTGGTCCTAGTAGCAACCTTTTTACTTAATTGACTAGGGAATGAGGTGCTGCATATTGTAAAAGTTCTCCACAGGTTTATATAGGGAAAGTTTAAAATTACATTTAGGTAGAGTGAGGAGATTTGTGAATTATTTTGATGAGAAATGTCACCGAAATCTAAAATTATATCTATTTGCTCAGGACTTAGGGAGAAGTCGATTAAGACTTGTTTTAAATTGGTTATTAGATCTTTCATGCTTTCAAAATCTTCATTTGTTAGTCTTAGACAAAGCCCGTTCTGATGTTTTTGAACAGATTTTTTAACACCATCCTGATATTTATTGCCGATATTATATCTGAAAAAACTATAGACTGGAATAACGGATACTCCTTCGCTTTCAATAGAATCAATAATGGCTTCTACAGAATGGATCCCATTTGATGTCAAAGCATTTGGATCAACACCACCATCAATATAAAGAGAATCAATGTCAACAAATATAGGTTTGTCTATATCCCAAGATTCTTTTACTTGTTTGCTAAGGTCTTTTATATTTTGTTCGAGTGTCTTATTAGCCTTAGTGAACGGCTGAATTTCAAGCAGTGGTGTGATGCGCATCTTAGATGGTTTAGTAACATTTTTTAATCCATTTCTTTCGCCCATCTTCCACTTTAAGATGGGAACATAATGATTTTGATCAAACATAAGGCATTCTCCTTTTCTATTTGTTTTATGATGTTGATTCACGAGATGATTTATATGTATACGTATATATAGTCTTGGAGGTTTCAAAAAAATTACAATTTATCCAAAAAAGTCTAACCGAAAAACGGAGGACACTGAATGAATGGGAAACCATTATTTAGTGTCTTTTTTTTGTAAGAAGAAGATTCCCAGTAAATTCTTGCTTGAAGAATTGAAAACTATCGGCAATTGATCTCCCTGAACATGGAAAATAACAAGTTCCTTTTTATCATTCTTTTGGATAAACTTTTACGAGAACTTCCTCTCGATATCGATTCGAATGTTTATTGTCACTGAGGAATAATCTTCAGTCAGTAGTATCTGTCTTTTTCACATATGCTTTCATTTACACATGCTAATAATCTTTTTAAAATGCCTGGATCGATTACGATGCTGAATGTGGAGGAAAGTGAAGCTGGGGAAATTGGAGCTGAGTTTATATCCATCCAACGTGATAATTAGAAAACTGTCTTAAAATTCCATATCAAGCGCGATGTGGATGGGAAGGTCAACAAATTATATCCTCATGCAGGGGCTTATGTTTCCATTACTCTACAGCCTTCGCAAATGAATATTGAAGAGTTCTATGAAGAACCACACGATGGGGTAGAGTAGAGTACACGATCGATAAAGATGGTTCAGCAAGTGTAGCTCCTGGTCAGCTTGAATTAGTAAAAGATGAGTCTCAGTATTAATTATTAAAATTGGAAATAAAAAAATGCCAGGATTTCTCCCGGCTATGGTGTGTGTTTTGGTAGACATATTATACCCTAGGGGGGGAATGAATGAGTAACCAATTATCCTTCTTTCCGGACGTTGATGAGAAAAAGGTTCGCTCACTAGTGGCCAAGGAATTGAAGCTTTATAAAGCTCTTAAAATACGTCAACAGAATAAAAAGGAATTAGATGAGAATGGCATTACTGAACACATCTTTCCCAAACTACTACAAAATGACGCGGAGAATGAATTCAAGGTTATACATATAGAAAGGACCTTGAATAATAGCCTTGACCAGATCGAACGTCAAATCATTGAAATGAAGTATCTTAGTCTCGAGAGACAAAATGATTTAACCATTTATTTAGAGTTAGGTTTACAGAAAAATTCATATTATGAAAAGAAGAAGCAAGCTCTATTTATGATAGCTTCTTCTTTAGGGATAATTTAAAAAATACCACCTCCAAATGTTAGGAGGTGTCTAACATTTGGGGTGCAGTTCAATTCCGGTTTTTTTATATTTTTAACAGGTTTTAGGTTATGAATTTATTTTATAATAGTTGATAAATTGATATTGTATTTCGCAGTAATCAACAAAGGATAAAAAGAACATTAATGCTTTAATTCTATCCATGATAATATCATTAGGATGAGAAATTGAATTTCTGGTTAATCTTGTGAAGGTTGCATATATTTCTGAACTTGAATTATCCATTTTAGGTTTAAGTGCCAATAAACCAACATCTTGTCTGTTGTTTTTTAGATATTTTTTTTGATATTCGAGGTATTTTGAATATTTTAATGAGATTTTGTTCATATTGGGGTTTTTTAATTCTGTTTCGTAAACATTGAATAGTGCTAGATCTTTGTTTTTTAGAAAATCTAAAAAACTTGTTGTTAGTTCTTCTGCAATTATTTCACCAGACAGCCCAATATTTATTATGGAAGAATTTATACAGTTTGCATTAAAACATCGTAAACCCTCAGTTACATAAAATACAACCCAGTCATTTATGCCATTAGTTTGTTTTAATCTGGTCAAATAACCATCTTGGTCGTAGGGTAAGATATCTATTTGTCTTATGCATTCCATACCGTAGTCAGTAACATGAAAAAAAGGAAGGTCGGGTCCATAGCTTCCATAGGCACCTGGTGCAATAACACCTTGTACAACCAAGTTATTAAACTCTTGGTAAACTTTTTTTATTTCGTTCATAGTAAGGTTTATATTGCTGTTCTCGTATAATAATCTTGAACCGCATCCCCAAGCTTCTCCATATATTTCCGCTTTTTGTGGTTTAATTTCTTTTTTTATAATTAATCCATTAAGTAAGCGAAATAAATCGCTTTGACTACCTTGATACATATACATTTCAAAAGTTTTGCCTTCTGTATCTATGTCATCGTCTTTATAGGCGAGCGTTTCTAAAATTAAGTTTCTAATTTCAAGGTTTGATAGTTCAGTAACAGTTTGCATATTTTCACTCCATTATATTTATTTCTTTAAACAATTCTCTTATTTTCAGTAAATTCCTTCTATGGTTTTTATATTTAAACAGGTCATTGAAAAAACAAGGAAAAAATATGGAGAAAAAGGCTACCAAATTTGGTGCCTTTTTTTTATGCGTATTTTTATAAGATTATCTCAGGAAGTCATTCCTGGGAGACGCACATATCCCATATCAAAGTGCATTACTCGAGTAGTCAAACAGGCATGAATTCTATGCTGATGCACTTTGTTTGCGGTGACTGCTGGCGGGGCAAGGGGGTAAAAGCCCTCCAAAATTATTTTATTAAGCAATTAGCATAATGAGGTGATTAATAAAAAATTCAATTTTGCTATAATTAACCTACTAAATAAATTTCTAGGAGGATCTAGGATGCAATGGTTAATTGGCGTCGTTCTAATACCTTTAATTACTGTGGTGCTCTCTTCTCTTGTGGCTTTATATAAGGAAAGAGTTACAGATATAACGAAGGCGAAGCAAATTTTGAAAGAGAGACAATTATTAGAGCTATATAATGGGATTTTTATTGCATTTTTAAAGTACAATCATGCATTAAAAATTGATTGGGAGACAGTAAATATTGAGGTAGAAGAAGAAACGCATTTTCAACAATTTCTAGAAATTGAGAATGCTGAAATTTGGGATTCAGCCATGGAAGAAGTTTCGAAATTAGTTCACAAGAATGTTCATTTATTAGTATACCAAGATTTAGGTAAATGGTATGAGATGGAGCAAAAATTTAATAATGTCTCTTCAGAAGACGATTTATACGATGCATATAACGCTTTTTTAAACTTTATACGATCCAGTGTAAGTACATATGGTAGCCTCTATCATGATTTTCACCTCTCATCCAAAGAGAAAATAAAAAGCAATATTAATAAATTGAAATATGAAATAAAAGAAATAAAAAATAATTCTTTCTATTCAGAAGAAAAAAGAATGAAGCTAATTTTACAAAAAGAAAGTGAAATTAAAGATTATAAAAAATTTGGTTTTAGAAAACATTTAAAATGATTAATCTTTATGGAAGAAAGGAGTAGACTTTATCGAGGACATGCTCGTTATGGTATAAATCAAGTCATCCCTTCTATAGGGTGCTTTTACTTTTTGAAGGAAAATGATTACTTATGTCGAATATATAGGGCAAAAGGAGGTGATTATATGGAAACTAAAAATAAAACAATCTACAGTTTAGAAATAATGAAGAATGACGAAAGAAAATCTTTTGATTATGAGTCTGAGGATGAGGCTTTTAAAGCATATAAGTTCCTTGAAGAGGAATACAAAAATAACATTATCATTGATAAAGAATCTGTTAATTCTGCTAAAGATATCATCCAATTGAGTATAAGCAAAGCCACCGTAGGGCCGGTACGTAAAGGATTAACGGCATCTTACCAGCCTTGTGAATGGTTCAAAGATATTTATGAGGAAATTATACTTTCAGCTACCGAATATCATGAAAATAATAAATAATTATTAGTTGAGGCATCCATTCATTGGGTGCTCTTTCTTTTTGAATATGTCGTTTATTGACGAACGATAGTATTTGTCCTCGTAGTTACTTTTGCCTGATAATTATTAGGCGGAAGGAGCGAGGAAATGAACTTCGATACTAAGTATTTGATTAGATGGGGTATTCCAGGATGGATAATGGTAATGGCTTTATTGCCGTACTATATTATTATTTACTTTGATTTTTTTTCAGATCATGTTGTCAATTCATCTGATCTATTAGCTATTGGTGCTGTATTAACGGTGTTAGGAGTTCCTTTAGGCTATCTGCTAAACCAGATTCATCATTCTGTTTTTTGGGTGCTGCCCAAATTAATATTTGGATCATGGAGCAAATATTTCAATGAAGAATTAAAAGTAGATGATTACATTGCAAACCATAAAAATGGAGCCGAGAAGAAAGAAAGATATAGATATTTACTTACTCGAAAGCATGAACTTGGGGGATTTATGGTAAGTCTATTTATCTCTGCTTTTGTGATTGGGCTGAGTAATGTTATTGGAAGGCACCATCATCATTGGACTTGGTGGTATTTCGCAATAGTTACATTTTTATTTTTAATCATATTGTTAAGCAGACAATATTCTAGTCGAAATATTGAGGTTTACCACGACCATTATTTAAAAGGAAAAGATTGAGACACTTTCATTTTGAAGTGTCTTTTTATTATGGAGAAGGAGTGAGTAGGGGAAATAAAAAAAGACCCAACAAAGGGTCAAATGTTTTCTTCATTAAATACTTAAACATTAGCGGATATAAATAAATTTCTTAATAGAATCACGAAGTCCTAAAAAATTCTAAAAAATGATTTCTTTAAAAGCATACTTTAACAAAGTCTTTACATAAAGGAGTCCTTACACATATCCCTTCATGATGGGAAACTGTATTGAAGGAAGGGTTATCTTCCTGGATTTCTAATAATTGCTGACGGGCAGATTGGTAAGCTGGATGATTTTTAACGAAATCATATTTTGAAGAATCTGGTACGGCATTTGAATAATCAATGTCTAATAATCCTAATCTTTGTAAATTAGATAGTGAAGATGTATGTGATTCATAACCATCATATACCCTGAAATCCATAATATGCTGTTGGGTTACTATGAAGTGATTTTTATCATTGACTAATCTAACTTGTGCTATTGGATGCCGTTGAATAGTATGAAAGTTTTTTAAAATTTGAGCATCAAGGGGAGATAATTGTTTAATAATCTCCACAAAGGAAGGATGCGTCTCATTAGTCTTTCTGCTATCAATTGATGAAGCGATAAGGTTTGCAAACATTGCGCGTAGTTCTTCTGATTCTATATAGTACTTGGAGGCTTCAATTGCTGGTCCGACAATGTTTAGTTGAGGTTCACTCAAAAATTCTTCAGGAATATTTTGTGTGTTTTCCTCAACTTTTTGAATATAGTCCTCATAATTTTGCTTCTGTCGATATTCTTGTTTCTTTAACCACAAAGAAACATGGGAGCCAACTCCTAATTCCCATATATTAGACAAAGTGTTTCCTACAGCTTGGGCAGGAGGTCCAGCTGCGTCATCAATAAACTTTGGTAATAAACCCATATAAATCCACCCTCTCAATTCAAATTATAGGAGGTTTTTACTTTGGAGGCAATATTTAATCATCCATATTTAACTACATGGTTTATTCTCTGTATTGGTTTCTGGTTAACCGTTGCAACAAGTCAAATAAACAAATAAGTAAACTAGAATAGCCAATATAAAGGGGGGAGGCGGTGAGTGAAAGAATACAAGTCAAAGGATGAGAAGAAGAAGTTCTATAGGACAAGCGACTGGAACAAGCTAAGGCAGCAGGCGTTGGTGAGGGACAACTATGAATGCCAACAGTGTAAGCGAGAGGGCAAGGTACATGTGGACTCAATCAAGGTGGAAGGTGAACGGAAGAGTGTAGAGCTAAACGTTCATCATAAGTATGAGATTGAACACTATCCGCAATTGGCATTGGTATTAGATAATCTCGAAACGGTTTGCTTAAACTGCCACAATAAGCTGCACAATAGAGTGTTTGGAGCGACAAAGCAGAAGAAATGGGATGATGAGTTGTGGTAACACCCCCCGCCTTGCAAAGAGGCTATTTTTATTTTACCGCGGGAGCGGGGAGGGGGCTCGTTTTTTCAGATTTATCACCAATTTTTCACGTTAGGGGGTGGGAACATGGCGGTTAAAATCACTGAACTCAAAAAACAGATAATGAATAAAATAAATTTGGATGATTTGATACAGGTTGAGAAAGTGGAAAGGTATATACATTTGGTCAAGTCTTTTAGAAGAATAAATAAAATCATCAACAAAGAGGGCGAATCCGTAACAACGAAAAATGGATCACAGACATTTACTAAAGCCCACCCCCTGATTGGTGAACGGAATAAGATTAATGCTTCTTTATTGAGTATAGAAAAGTCATTTGGTTTCGAGGATGAAAAGGAGCCCAAGCATAGCGCTAGTGACCTTATATGATTTCTAATAAATACGTTGATGAATATATCAAGCTGTATGAATCAGGAAAGATAAAGTTTAATAAAGAGCGTGTCCTGCTGATTGAGTATTTGAAGGAACACGTTTTATCACGAGATGCTTTATATTTTGACGAAGAGCAAATAAATAATTTTAAGAGGTTTACCGAGAAATGGTATTTCCCCTTAGAACCTTTTCAAATGTTCATAGCAGCATTTGTTTTTTTATTTTACAAAAGTAACGGGAGAAACTTCTTTCGTAAATTCCTAATTATGATGGGGCGGGGTGGTGGTAAGAACGGTTTAATCACTGCATTAACAAATTTTTTCATAAGTGAATTGCATGGTATCCCAAAATACAATGTTTCCATTGTTGCAAACTCGGAAGACCAGGCAAAAACCTCCTTTGTGGAAATGTACGAAACCATTGAAGAACATAAAATTTTAGAAGGAATGTTCTATAAAACAAAAGTGGAAATCAAAAATAATGCGACAAAAAGCATTGTAAAATATCGTACGTCCAACGCATCTACTAAGGATGGTTTACGTGATGGCTGCGTCATTTATGATGAAATACATCAATACGAAACAAATGAAGTGGTGCGGGTATTCTCTAGTGGTTTAGGAAAAGTAAAAAATCCTCGAGAGTTTTTCATAGGTACGGATGGCTATGTTCGAGAAGGTTATCTCGATAAAATAAAAGAGCGGGCCAACAATATCCTTGAAGGACAAGAATTAAACGATTCACTTTTCCCGTTTATTTGTAAGCTAGATAACAAGGAAGAAGTCGAAGATATATGCAAATGGGAGAAAGCCAACCCCATGTTTTGTGAGCCTAGAAGCGATTATGCCGAAGGGCTTTTTTATATTGTTCAAGAAGAATACAAGGATCTTGCCAACGATCCATCAAATCGTGAAGAGTTCATAACCAAGCGGATGAATCTCCCGGAAGTAGATTTAAATAAGGTTGTTGCTTCCTGGGAAGAAGTACTTGCCACTAAAAGACCTCTCCCAGACTTAGCACATCGTACCTGTGTCGGTGGTTTGGATTATGCTAGCATCAAAGACTTTGCAGCAGTAGGGTTACTCTTCAAGGTAGAAAATGATTATGTGTGGAAATCTCACTCTTTTGTACGTAAAGAGTTTCTTGGCACGGTAAAATTAAAGGCTCCTATTAAGGAGTGGGAAAGATTAGGGCTTCTAACCATTGTGGATGAGCCGTCTATAGATATCCGTCATATTGTCAATTGGTTTGTAAATGCCCGGGAAAAATATGGTCTTACAAAGATTGTGGCAGATACCTTTCGGTTGGATTTAGTTAAAACAGCTCTAGCAGCTGAGGGATTCGAACTAGAATTTATTCGTAATCCTAAAGCAATTCATTCATTGCTCGCTCCAAGAGTGGAAACAGCATTTGCAAACCACAATATTATTTTTGGTGACAATCCGTTAATGCGCTGGTATACGAATAATGTCTATGTTCACATTAAAAAGGATGGAAACAAGGAGTATCTGAAAAAGGATGAATTCAGAAGGAAAACAGATGGCTTCCAGGCATTTATTCATGCCTTGTTTAAAGCTGATGAAATATTAGTCGATGATGTGGATTTTTTCTTGGATGATATAGATTTTTAATAGGCTCTGTTAAAGGATATTGTTGATTTTCTTGTTGAACTATCGGGCAGTTTAGTTCAGCACTGCTGTTTGATCTTTGTTCAACAATTAGGTCATATTCTTGAACAACACTTTTAAAGAATGATTTCTATGTTACAGTTTAGATGAAATCGTGAAGTATTGTAATTAAATTAATCTAATGTTAGTGGAGGTATGTTAATTTTTATAGTCTTGTAATTGGAATATCAGGGAACTTTTGTTAGGATATACAAAAGTAAATAGTTGTTATTTGACTTAAGAAACATGTTAATGGAGTAAGCGAATTTTATATTTCTTGTTTTAGAAGTGAATCTTAAACTATTTGGAGGACATGAGTATGGTAAAAGTAATTAAAGATGAATTTAAACTCTTTCCAGATTTACATTTTGGTATTACCCAACTAATTGAAATATTCGGAAAAGAAGACAGGGAATTTTATGATTTAAAAGCTAATGAAGAATCTTTAAGAATAATTCTTTCGGGTGATGAGGATAAAACTTTAGAGCTGGAAAAGAAGTTGAAACTAATTAAACAGGAAGAGGAACAAAAGATGTTTTCATTAGAAGCATTAAGTGGTTCCCTTCTACAAATCTTGAAAGCAAAGATATATTCAAAGTATAGTTCAATAGAAAAATGTCCTAAAGGTCGGTTTATATTTTCTCACTTGCCTGAAGAAAGGCCTATTTCCGTTAGAGATATAATTATATCTGGTAGGATTCAATACAATCATCCTGAAGGTATAACTGACAAACAAGCAAAAAAAGTATTTGATGATCTCGCTTTTAATTTTGACAATGGAATAGACGATGAATCTGACAAAATGTTCACTTTGGAGATGGGCAAGGTATTAGCCTATAATATTATGACTTTACTTAACTGGACGAGATATAAAGGGGTGTTTGAAAAAGACATGATCCTATTATTTGATCCTGAATTTGAACAGATTAAAAGAACAATCCTTGATGATAAAAAGTATTTATTTAAAGACCGTAAACGTCTTTTATCATATTTGATATCGTTTTCAACATTAAAAAATAACATGAAAAAGGAAAGTACTGATGAGGTACTACGTATACATGACTCAATCGGAGTGAAGGCAGAAATGATGTTAAAAGACATTGGAAATTCATTATCAAGTAAAAAAGGGAAAAATAAACAACAAAAAGATGAATTAAACGAATTATTACGGATTTGCGACCGTAATAATTTTGATTCAAGTATATATAATTATAATTAAACTACTATTTCAACTATAGTGTAGCTTTTGTTCAAGAAGATTGATATTAATTAATTTAAATAAAATCTTCAACAATATGGCGTGTTCTTTAATAAAAATCGCTTTCTTAATAAACTAACAGGTGTATTAGTTCTTTAGTTGCACTAAAGAAGACCACAAATAAGTGGTCTCTTTTATTTGTTCAAAGATAAACATTAATGTTTAACAAAGCCTTAAAAAAGGAGGTGAGATATTGGGATTTCTAGACCTGATAAAAAGCAGAAACAAGGAACTGGAATTCATGTTTGATTTTGAATTAATCGAAGATAATTCCAAGAAAATTTACATGAAGCAACTGGCCATCCAAACATGTACCAATATGATCGGCCGCACCATCAGTCAATCGGAATTTTATGTGAAGAAGGATAAAAAGATTGTGAAGGACGAAATGTATTACCGATTAAATGTCAGACCGAATCTGAACATGTCAGCCAGCCAATTTTGGCAAACTGTGGTCCATAAGCTGATCTATGACAATGAGTGTTTGGTTATCCAGTCGGATACCGAAGATTTATTGATTGCGGACTCTTTCACACGAGTTGAATATGCCCTGGTCGATGATTCATTCAAAGATGTAACCATTAAGGATTTTACTTTTTCTCGTACCTTTCAAATGAGTGATGTTATTTACCTGGAATACAGCAATAAAAAGCTATCCACTATGCTGGATGGCCTATATGCCGATTATGGAGAACTATTTGGTAGGATTATAGAATTTCAGAAAAGGAAAAATCAAATACGTGGACTTGTTAATGTAGAGTCTACCTATGAAAAAGACGAGAAAACACAACGAAGACTACAAACGTATATTGATAAAATTTATAAAGCTTTTACTGATAAATCTGTGGCTTTTGTACCTCAACAAAAGGGCTTTAAGTTAGAGGAATTGAAGAATACTTCTCAATTTCAAAGTGTAGACGAAGTGGCCAAGGTCGCAGATGGTTTTCTCAATCAGGTCGCAAAAGCCTTGGGCATTCCCATTTCTTTGCTTCATGGGGATATGGCAGATGTAGAGAAGCCTACCCGCAATTACATGACTTTTTGCATTGATCCTTTTTTGAAAAAAATCAAAGATGAATTGAATGCGAAGCTGATTGATAAAAAGGATTATCTAGCAGGACAGAAAATGGAAACTAAACGTGTGTCAAATATTAATATGTTTGATGTGGCCACAGCGGTCGATAAGTTGAGGGCTTCAGGGACATTTAACGGGAATGAATTGCGTGAGGCATTAGGAGAGGAAAGAGTGGATGCCCCAATTATGGACAGGTACTTTATTACAAAGAATTATCAAGAAAGTTCTGAAGCGCTTAAAGGAGGTGAAGAGGATGAGGCATAAAATTAAAGGTGATATTATTGGCTGGAACTCGAGTATTTGGGATTTTAATTATATGATGAAATCGATAAAGGAAGATGAGGATATTGATTTATCCGTAAATTCTTACGGTGGAGATGCTTTTTTAGGAATTGATATTTGTAATACCCTTAAAGATCATAAGGGATTTGTTACTGTAACAATAACAGGTATCGCTGCCAGTGCTTGTTCAATCATTTGTATGGGTGCTGATAAATTGCGAGCACATGCAAATGCGATGTTGATGGTCCACAATGCTCAAACATTCGTAGCAGGGGATGCGAAGAAGCTTCGAAAAGCGGCTGATGATGTGGAGAAGGTGAGCCAAGCTGTTTTGCAATCCTATACGAATCGAGTAGATGAATCTACCATGAAAAAATTACTCGATAATGAAACGTACCTTACAGCAGAGGAAGCATTAAAATATGGTTTAATTGATGAAATCATCGATGCAGAACCAGAAGAAGTTGAGTCAGAGATCTTTGAGAATAAAGCGAAAAAATTCAATAACAAATTATCAATGTCTAAAACGTCTAATCCATTAATCGCTGCATCTACTGGCATCGATGTAAATACATTGAATCAGATGTTTGTTGAATTTAGAAATGAAATAAAAAATGAATTCATACCAAAAAAAGAGCCTGATCAAGATCCTGTTGAACCCAAACAGAACTTGAGCATGCTCTTTTTACATTTATAGGGGGAATGAAAATGGCGATTAGATTTAATAATTTTGCAGAGAAAAAACTAGCATTTGCTCAAGCTACACAAGAAGGAAATGCTGAAGAACAGGCGGCTGCGTTAAACAACATGCTGGAAGCACTGGCACTGGATGTACAAGGCGATATTATGAATCAGGTTCATGCACATATGGCCGACAATTCCATCATGCAAGCAAGGGGTGCCAATGTCCTTACCAGCGAAGAAACCAAGTTTTTTAATGTGGTCATTGAAGATGGTGGATTCAAAGATAACGATACGCTGCCGGTCACTACTCAAGACCGGATTTTTGATGATTTAGTAGAATCACACCCACTGCTCCAACAAATCGGTATTCAAAATCTTGGTGCTGTTACTGAATACATCTATGGGGATCCAGAAGGTATGGCAGTATGGGGCGAATTATTTGGAGAGATTCAAGGGCAATTAAATGCTACGTTCCGTAAAGAAAAAATCGGCCAACTTAAATTAACCGCATTTATACCATTATCAAATGACATGCTAAAACTTGGTCCTGTGTGGGTTGAACGGTATGTGCGCACAATGATATCGGAAGCAATGTCAGTGGGGCTAGAGCGTGGATATGTTGCTGGTACTGGATCTGGTATGCCGATTGGCTTATTGAAGGATCTAAAAGGTGGAACCAATGGAGAGGGAGAGTACAAAGATAAAAAATCTGCGGGCACTTTAACCTTCAAGCCTGGTCGCACGACGATCAACGAATTGAAAGGGGTCGTAGAAAAGCTATCCATTCGTCCAGTTGGGAAAAAAGAAGAAGAAAAAGTGCGCAATATAGCCGGGAAAGTAGTCATGATTGTCAATCCATTTGATAACTTTAGCATTCAAGCAAATGCCACCGTTCAAAATGCTGCAGGCATTTATGTGACGAGTCTACCATTCAACCCGACTATGACAGAATCGATGTTTGTACCAAAAGGTAAAGTGTTATTTTTTATCCGTGGTGAATACATCGCCGCGATCGGTGGAGCAATGGAGGTAAAGAAATATGATCAAACCTTAGCCATGGAAGATGCAACGCTGTACATTGCTAAACAATATGCCACAGGTAAACCGAAAGATAACTATGCTGCCCAAGTATATGATTTAAATCTTGATATAACAGAGGATACAATGGAACCAGAAGGTGCATAAGGGGTGGATGTGATTGGAAATCACACAAGAACTATTACGAGAATTTAAAGAGCGCATGCATATTTCCCATTCGAGCGAGGATGACAATTTAAAAAGATTGTTGTCCTTTTCTATTGAGGTTTTACAAAGCAAGTGCGGTGCATTTGATGTGGAAAAGAATACGCAGGCCAAGGAGCTTATCTTTGAGCGGACAAGGTATCTCTATAATGATGCGGTTGAATATTTTGAGGATAATTTCTTGAGTGAGATTACCAGCTTAGGGTTATCGATCGCTTTAAAAGAGGGGGAATCTGATGCAGCCGTTTAAATATAAGCCGCCAAGAGTGAATTCAGGGGATTTACGTACGCCTATCACTTTTTATGAGTATGCACCAAATAAGGGTCCAGAGCCTGGGGAGTCTGAAAGAGAGGTTCTCCATCAAGCCATGGCCAAGGTTGATCATGTGTGGTTGAAAGATATAGAGATGGCTAAGTCGAATGGCACTTTATCAGATATTACCATTACGATACGGGATCCACTAGAAGACTATATTCCATCCAATAAGCATGTTCTTTCCATCGATGATACAAGGTATCAGGACAAGAGATATAACATTAAACATGTTCAGCCGGATTTGCAAAATAAGAATTTTATCAAAATTGTGGCAGGGTTAACCGAATGAGCGTGAAAATCCATGGGGAAAAAGCGTTGATGGCAGAATTAGAAAAACGCTTAGGGAGAATGAGGGTGCAGCAGTTAAGTGATAAAGCGTTGAAACGAGGCGCCCAAGTATTTATCAAGGAACTTAAAATTCAATTTGCCTCCTTTAAAGATACCGGGGCATCCATTGAAGAAATGACCATATCGGAGCCGATGTGGGTTGCTGGTGTGAGGACGATTAAAATTCATTGGCATGGTCCGAAAGATCGTTATCGCATCATTCATTTAAATGAGTTTGGCACGGTGCAAAACCCGAGCCCACGTGGTAAAGGTGCCATCGTACGAGCCATGCGGAATGCCGAATCAGCCTATCGTAGTGCAATAAAAAGGGTGATAAAGGAGGGAGTGTAATGGATGTCTTAGGGATGATATATGATGCGTTAATGGCAGACCCATATATCAAGGAAACAGCTAATGGAAGAATTAAATTTTACGAGTTTCCTGAAACGGGAGAAGTTAAGGCACCTTTTATCATCATTGATCCATTAGATGTCCCTCTTCCTCAAGATTTTGCTGATAATACCTGGCTTACTTATGATTGCCTATTCCAAATAGACGTTTGGTCGAAAAAGAGAACCGCTACAAGAGAACTATCCGAACAAATTTGCCTTGTCATGTGGAACGTTGGGTTTTTTCAAGGGTCAGGGGTGGATGAATGGGATAAAGATACAGGGACCTTCCGTGATGCTAGAAGATATCGAGGGAAAATATATCGAGATGATCTGGACACTTTATAGCATGACTATTTTAATACAAAAAATGAGGAGTGATTACTTTGCCGGAAGAGAAAAAAAGGTATAAAGCGTCAACTGGTGTGGATGAATTTTATTATGCTGTATTAACCAATGAGGATGAACAATTTGAGACGGGGGAAATTATCCGGGTTAAATTTTTGCAAGAGATAGAGATAGAGATGCCACAAGAAGCAATTAGGGCGTTTGGAGATAATCGTACAGCTGAAATTGCCATTTCAGGTGGAAATATATCCGTATCCACTCAGTTTCACTCAGTACCCATTGAAGACAAAAATATCTTGTTTGGTTTAGAAACGGTGGATGGTCTTTCTTCCATTGGCGGTGATGATGTACCTCCTTATGTGGCTGTGGTATTTACCAAGACATTTGAGGACGGTTCTAAAGAGTGGGTGGGGCTAACAAAAGGAATGTTCATGCGTACCAAAATTACTGGTAAAACCAAAGAAGAAAACAAAGAATTTGGTAATGAAGAAGTAACGGG
This sequence comes from Peribacillus sp. FSL P2-0133, assembly GCF_037975445.1. Taxonomy (NCBI): domain Bacteria; kingdom Bacillati; phylum Bacillota; class Bacilli; order Caryophanales; family Bacillaceae; genus Peribacillus; species Peribacillus sp. FSL P2-0133. The sequence goes on from NZ_CP150254.1 coordinate 1,889,696, forward strand.
AGAATTTATGGAGCGGTACGTGGAAGGGGCCAAATCTGAAAAATCAGTACTTTTCGGAGCGGACAAAAAAGGGGAAACAGACAACCGGGATTCACTTTTTCAAAAGGTTTTTGGTCAAGATTATCCTGGCACACCAGTGGAATTTTAAAAAAGTAAACCGACAGGGTTAATGGAACAATTTTAAAGTTATTGCAAATTTTAGTTTTTAAACAATTATAGAAAGAATTTTTCTACTTCTTATACCAATAAAAAGTAACTATAATACGGATATCTACTTTTTAGGGGGCTCTTTGATTGACAAGTAAAATAGAGGAAGACTTTTCAAAATTGGACAAGATTGATACAAAGGCAACTGGGCAAAGAATAAAATATTTAGTGCAGAACGCAGGTTTCTCACAATCAGAATTAGCAAAAATTTTGGGAAGAGAATTAAAAACGATATCTAATTATTATCGTGGGATATCCCTTCCTGATAAAATTGATTTAATAATACTCTCCAGGATTTTAGGGAAATCTTATGATGAACTTTTGGTTTTCAAAGGTGATATGCAAGGTTATCAACGAATCGACCATTATATACTTGAATATCATGAATCTAGCGATGAAACTATTTCTGAAGCCATTAATAGGTCCAGAAAAGAAAGTAAATTATTTAACCCGTATACAAAGGGACGTGCTAATATTCGTAGTTTAGAAGAGGCTGGGTACTGCCTAGAGTTTTTCCATTATATAGTCCAGCAAGATATTCGAAATAGGATGATGGATAATTTGCTTTCTGGCAAGGGAGTTCATAGCATTTATATGCATCACATTTTTGAGACTTATATTTGGAAAAAGCTATCAAATGAACAAAAGGCTGAAAGTGAAGCGCAATTTGCTATTTGGCGTGGAGAAAAAAAGAGTGAAGAATACTAATTTATTATAATGTTACACTTCAACTATGAATAAAAGAGGAGTTTCTTGATGGAACAGAAGGAAATATTAAAAAATGTAATTACGTCATTTTCAAATTACTATGAAAAACAAAAATCATTTAAAAGGGTATTTTTGAATGAACCAGTAATGTCGAAAGCTATTGAAGTTTTTGATTCTGAAATGAATGAGATGGTTGACCATGTTTTTGATTTGATGGGAATACCTAATGAAGAGTCTTCGGATAAATACGATAAATTAAATTGGACAAGAGATGTTTGTACCAATTTAATAGAAATAGCAGCTAATAATGAAAAATATATTGAACCAGCTATTGAATTAATATCTGATTGGGCAAATTTAAATGATTATACTTCAAAAGTTGAAAAGCACACCTGGTTCCGTTATCATCAACTCCTTGATGAACACATTACTGGATATAAAAAATGGCACGAAGAACAACAACTAGAGAAGGAAAAAGGGAAGGGTAATAGTATAACTGTTTAGCTCGATTTTTAAGGTTGGAAGTAAAGTAAGCAAAGGATAAGTTTCTGTCGTTCCTTTGCTTATCCAACTAATTGGCGATTTAATTCCATAGGATGCAATAAAGGAGACCATAAAAAGTGGTCTCCTTTATTTGTACAAATAAACATTAATGTTTAACAAAGCCTATTTAAAAAGGGGACGTGGAAACATGGCAAATTTAAAACGCAATATGATCGAATTGGTGAAAGAAGTAAAAGAGGGTGAAATTGTCACAGAAAAATACCTCACTCCTGTATTCATTCCATTTTCTGTTGTTTATGAAGCGATTGATATGACAGACGAAATCGATAAAAGCGAATCAAGTAAAAGTGCTGGTTCAGAAAGGGAGTTGATCGAAAAATTATTGGATTTTGTCGCCAATAAGGTATATAACAAGCAATTTACCAAGGAAGAGTTATTCAATGGTCTCCATGCTCCTAATGCCATTCAAACCCTGCAAGAACAAATAATGTTCGTGGCGCAAGGCAGCCAAAATGATGAAACAAAAAAGTTCTTGGCGAAGGAACGTTAACGGATGAGGACTTTTCTCCAGCCAAGCAAAAAGCATACTTGGACATCCTCATCCTTGATCTCCTGAAAGAGGATAAGGACATAAATGAGATATTGAATATGCCTTATCATTTTTTACTCGACATCCTAAACGAAAAAAATAAACCAAAACAAGAAAAATCCTTGATTGCCGCATTCGGAGGCTAGGGATTTTTTTTATTGGTTTGTGAAGGGAGGGTGATGGAATGGAGAAGATAGAAGGACTTTCGATTGGACTGGACCTCGACTCCACAGGCCTCAACCGTGGTCTAACTGGGGTAAAAGATAAGCTAAGGGCCGTAAACAGTGAATTGAAGGCTAACCTGTCTGCATTTAATCGCGGTGATCGATCTATAGGGAAATATGAAACACGTTTAGCTGGATTGAATCGAAAACTAGAAGTCCAAAAAGAGGTCACGAAACAAGCCAAGGCTGAGTACGAAAAGATGGTCAGAGAGCATGGTGAGGGTTCTAAAGAAGCGGATAAGGCAGCCAAAAGCTATAACTATGAAGTGGCTGCCCTCAATAACTTAGGACGTCATGTTGGGGATGTAAGAGAAGAACTAAAAAAATTGAAAGAAGAACAACGAATTGCTTCTTCTGGATGGACACTAGCTGGAGATTCGCTGATTTCATTTGGAAATAAGCTTGAATCTATTAGTGGGAAAATAAAAGAAACAGGTAAAACCCTGACCACAAGATTAACGGCACCTATAGCTGGATTGGTCGGCACGGTGGCTACGATGGGGTTTAAACGGGCAATGGATTTAGAGCAGGTTAATTTCATGCTTAGCACGATTCTTGACAGCGAAAAACAAGTGGAATCCGTGATGAAAGGCGTTAGTGATCTCGTTACAGGAACATCATTTGGCTTATCAGAAATTGCTAACCCCGTAGCCAATTTATTGGCTTCTAATGCGTCAGAAAAAGACTCTTTGCTTTATGCGGAAGTGTCCATGGAATTAGCCGCATTAAAAGGGGATGACCAACTAGTTCCACAATTGACAGACTTGATACAAAAGGCTTTATTAAGTGGGAAAGTGGACGGGAGCATGGTCAACTCGTTTGCCAATGCAGGCATTGATATTTTGGCCGTTCTTGGAAACAAATTAGGCCAAAGTCGAGAGGAAGTAAGAAAAGCCTTAAAAGATGGAACCATCGATATAAATGATGCTCTAAGGACCATGTCAGAAGGAATACTTGAGGGAACAGAAGGGCTGAATGGAAAGACGGTAGCTGCGAGCGGAATGATTGAAAAGTCAGGTGAAACATTATCCGGTAAATGGAAGAATTTCAAAGCGTCCATTTCTCAGGTTGGAGAGAGGATGGTTACAGAACACGGTATTTTTGACGGTGTAAAAAACATGTTAGATGAGGGCAGGGACCTTTTCAAAAATTCCGATGAAATCTTTAAACCTATCTTTGCAGGATTGGGATCTGCACTAGAATTCGTCGTTTCAATATCGATAAATGCTGTGGGGTGGTTTAAAAATCTTAGCGATGGCACGAAAAATCTAATGGTTACATTCATGGGATTTTTAGCTTTAATCGGTCCGTTACTTGTTGGGTTGGGTTTATTTGGTGGTGTAATTGCTAATGTTGCACTCAAGTTAGGACCACTTTTTAAATCTATTGCCAAAGGCGGCGGCCTATTAAAATGGTTAAAATCAGGTTTTATAGCTTTAACTGGCCCCGTTGGGATAACCATTGGGATTTTAGCGTTATTAGGTACCGGATTTATCCTCCTCTATAAAAACTCAGAGACTTTCCGTAACGGCGTCCACAAATTGCTTGGAAAAATAAAAGAACTGGCTAAGAACTTGTTAAAAGCTATCCAACCAGCCATTCAAGCGGTCATTAAATTCTTTAAAGATCAACTAGATCATCTGAAAAAATTCTGGGATGAAAATGGACAGATTATCATGGATGCTCTTTTAAATATAGGTAAAATCATTCAAGTTGTATTCGGGGCTATTGTGAAGGTGATAAAGTTTGCCATGCCTCTCGTGCTGGCAATCATTAAATCTGTTTGGGGAAATATCAAAGGCGTCATCTCCGGAGCCTTAAACATCATTATGGGTTTAGTAAAGGTATTCTCCGGACTATTCACAGGGAACTTCCGTAAGATGTGGGAAGGCATTAAACAAGTATTTTTAGGTGCTTTAACATTCATTTGGAATTTCGTGCAATTAATGTTCTGGGGCAAGATGCTGAAAGGCATTCTTTCACTAGGGAAGTTGCTAGTAAACTCATTCAAGGGCATGTGGGGAAGTATTAAAAACGTTTTTTCTACGGTCATTAAGTGGATCGTAGACTTTGTGAAGAATCGATTTACATCCATGAATAATACGTTGAATACCATCACCAATTCTATTAAAAATCTCATTTCTACCATTTGGAATGGCATCTTTAAGTTCTTCAAATCAATCATTCAATCCATTTGGGATTTAGTGAAGAATCGTTTCACTACCATGCGGAATACGATAAAAACCATTTTTAATGAAATCCGTGATCTGACAAAAACCATCTGGAATGCCATTAAGGATTATATTTATAAGCCTATCAAAAACTTGGTGACAAATACGTTAAGCCGTTTTACTAGTTTAAAATCACGCATATCAGAAGTATTCGGCTCAATTAAAAAAAATGTTAAAGGCTATGTTTCAGATATGGTCGAAACGGTAAAGGGCATGCCAAAAAGGATGTCAGATGGCCTGAAAAAAACAGGTAGCTTTATAAAGGCAGGTATCATATCAGTTGCGAATAAATTGGTATCGGGGCTTGGAGAAGGTGTAAATGGGGTCATTAAAGGTGTCAATTGGGTTATGGATTTGGTAGGTGTGGATGAGAAGAACCAATTAAAACCTTGGAAAGTTCCACAATACGCAAAAGGTACAGACGGGCATCCTGGTGGCCCTGCCATTGTTGGTGATGGTGGAATGGCTGAGCTATTAAGTTTTCCAAACGGACAATTCGCCCTGTCACCAGCAACGGATACCTTCGTTAATTTACCTAGAGCTACGTCGGTTATGAATGGTCCTGATACAAAGCTGTTTTTAGATGCCATTCCTACTTATAAGGATGGAAAGGGATGGCTGACTAAGATTAAAGATGGGGCGGGCGCTGCTTGGGATGGCGTAAAGAGTATAGGCTCAAAGACTGCAGGTGCCATCAAAACCGGTAATAGTGCGTTAAAAGATAAAGCCTCTCAATTTTGGGACTGGGCTTCTGGAGGAGCCAAAAGCTTGATGGATAAAGTCCTTAGCACCATGGGCGTAAAAGTACCTAAAATGGATGGTAACTTCGGCACGATAGCAAAAGGTGCATTCGGCATAGTGAAAGATAAGGTTGTCGATTTTGTAGGAGGACTCCTTCCTAGTTTTGGCGGTGGGGGATTTAGCTTTCCTGCTCCCTTCCGGAAAACGAGTGGGTTTGGTAAGCGCTGGGGAAAACTGCATAAAGGGATAGATTTTGGCGCTCCTGCAGGTACACCGATTCCTTCCCAATCGGGTGGAGTGGTCCGATTTGCCGGGTTTGGCCAAACAGGATCCGGTTATGGTGGATATGGGAATGTCGTTCACATCGATGCAGGCGGCGGTCTGTCGTATCTTTACGCACATAACAGTAAAAATAACGTGAAGACAGGTGACAGCGTAAGAAACGGGCAAATCATCGGGACTGTCGGCAATACCGGTCATTCAAAAGGGAATCATTTGCATTTTGAGATTAGACGAAACAACGTGGCGGTAAACCCTGAGGAACTGGGTGGCGGTGGTTTGTTAGGAGCATTTGGTAGCAACAAGACACCTGTTAGTAGCAGTGTGGAAAGATGGCGCGGAACGGTCATAAAAGCATTGGGGATGAACGGTCTTCCAATAACCGATGCCTATGTGAATACATGGTTAAGACAAATTAAGTCTGAATCGGGCGGTAATGAGAAGGCTGTACAAAGTTCTGGGGTCAAAGATGCCAATTATTACAGTGGACAACTTGCTCGCGGCCTCGTCCAGGTGATCCCGTCAACATTCCGTGCACATGCATTCCCAGGATATAACGATCCATTCAATGGCTTACACAGCTTGCTGGCAGGTATGAACTATGCTAAAGGAAAATATGGCGTTGGCGGAATGCTTAGAGTTATCGGTCATGGTCATGGCTATGCCACAGGTGGTTTGATAAATAGTGCTGGTATGTACAACCTTGCAGAAGACGGGTGGCCGGAATTTGTCATTCCAACCAATCCCGCCCGAAGAACGGCTGCACAGAAATTGTTGGCTCTTGCTGGCAGAGAGATTCAAGGCAATAAGCGTCCACACCAGCTGCCGAATGTTTCACCTAGCACTTGCAGTGAAGAAAATAACCTGTTGATGCAGCTGCTTGAAGCGACACTGAAACAAAACCAACTTCTGAAGAAAGATCATGCGGAAATGATGGCCTATTTAAAAGCCATTGCGGAAAAGACGGCCGATGTGTATTTGGGAAGGGAAAAGGTTGGTTCACTATTGGATCAGGACCAGGCTAAACGAATTAATCATGCTGGAAGGAGGATGGCCACTTGATATGGACCGGTATTGAATACAATGGCAAACATAGTTATAGGGATTTCGGGCTTACACTAGAGAGCCGTAAAATCGGCAATCCTTCTAAAAACAAGATTTTGGAGAGTATCCCTTTTTCCAATACAAAGTATGATTTTTCTTCCCTGTATGGTGATCAAGAGTATTTGGAGCGTGAGCTTACGTATGTATTTAACATCACGGGAGAAATGGGAAGAAACCATTTGTATGTGCGTGAAACAGACATCCTGCATTGGCTGATGCCGCCAAGTAAAAAAATAAAGCTGAAAGATGATAAGCTCCCAGGCTTTTACTTTTTGGCTGAAGTCATGGAGAATCCAGATGACGAAGATTATTTTGTCGGTGGCAAGCTCAGCATCACATTTACTGCTTACCCATTTAAAATTGCCGATCATGAAGAAGGGCATGATCGGTGGGATGAGTTTAACTTCCTTTGGGATGTTGCTCAAACGACCGCATTCCCTGTTTCAGGAAGGCTAGATCCCATTTTGCACAATCCAGGGGCTAAGCATGCTCGGCCTAACATACAGGCTTCTGCGGCCATGCAGATTATTAAAGATGGGGTCACCTACCAGGTTAAAAAGGGTGAATCCGCCTCTTTTGATTTTGTTTTGAAGCCTGGACATAATCATCTCCGTATCATTGGAAATGGCCACATCTCCTTCCACTATCGAAAGGAGATGATTTAGTGTACAAAGTCACGTTAATGAATGGGAAACAAGAAACCGTGATTCATCATCCAGCGTTTAATGATCTTAAGGTACAGACGGGCCAGGTCAAACAAGGCATTAATGTAGCGGATAGCTTCTCATTTACCATTCTTCCTGATAATCCAGGTTTTCATCTCATACGCCCATTGCGAACGCTTGTTACGGTGGATCATATTCAGAGTGGTAAAAGGGAATTCGAGGGCCGTGTTCTCATGCCAACAGAGTCAATGGATGATCAGGGCAAATTTATGAAATCCTTTTTGTGCGAGGGGGAGTTAGGGTATCTGAATGATTCCTGCCAGCGTCATGGTGAATATAGAAACATGACGATTGCTGCCTTTTTTAAAGTGATAGTGGATTGCCATAATGCTGAGGTCGCTGGTGACGAGGTGGATAAAAAATTTCAAGTGGGCCAAGTAACTGTGACGAATTCCACCGATAATGTCTATCGATACTTGGGGTATGAATCCACGCTAGATTCCATCTTTGACAAGCTCATTGACCGGCTCGGTGGGGAATTAAGGGTCCGAAAACAGAACGGTGTCCGTTACCTGGATTACCTAAGTAAAATTGGTGTGAAAAAGACAACGGAGATTCGGCTTGCTAAAAACTTGAAGAGCATTGAAAAAGAAGCGGATCCAAGTGAGATTATTACACGGTTGATTCCGCTAGGAGTATCCATTGAGTCAGAAGATGAAGGGGCAGTGGATGCGAGCCAGGCACGGTTAACCATCGCATCGGTGAACGGGGGGCGTGATTATATAGAGGATGAAGCGGCCAAACAGATCTATGGCGTAGTCGCCAAAAGCGAAACGTGGGATGACATTACCCTTCCAGCCAATCTCATGACCAGGGGAAAACAGTTTATATCTGAGAACAATCGAGTCAAAGTCAAATATGTCCTATCTGCGCTTGACTTATCGCTGATTGGCCTTGACCCGGAAAGCTTTGAGGTCGGCAATGACTATCCGGTTATTAATCCTGTTATGGGCATCGATGAAAAGCTGAGAGTGGTTGAAAAGACCATCGACATTATTCATCCCAATACGAACAGCCTATCTATTGGTGACCTCTTCAAGACCGCATCCCAATATCAGAACGAAATGTCTAAAGCGCAAAAGAATGTGGTCCAGCTGCAGAACACCATCCATCGGCAAGCCAAAGCAATCGGTGGAATGAAATCACAAATTGACAAGGTTAATGACGCTGTTAATAACATTGAATGGACGTTGAAAGACAGTGATTTGGAAGCGCTAAACCAGGCAGTCAAACAGTTACAGGCAACTATTCAGGAACTGAATGATGCTATTGGAGACATGCCGATTTATCAGCCCGCAACCGAAACGGTTGACGGGCTTTTCAGCGCACCTGATAAAAAGAAGTTTAATTTAATCACTGTCAGTCATCCAGTCGATTTGGATGGGCTGTTCGCTAAAGTGGAAGCTTTGGAAGGAGGAAACAATGGCTAGTATAAGCGGGTTTTTGACCAAGATTAAAACGGCTGTGTATGGGAAAGATGTTCGTGGCAGCCTAGCTGACGGATTGGAGGCTGTCAATAAAGAAACCGAAGTTGCTACCCAATTGACCGAGCAAACGCAATTCCGGCAAGATGTCTTGACGAAAAAATACAATGAACAAATTGCCGATGCCACGGATATCACAGAAATTAAAGATTTTCATGTTTCCGGGGAGACAGGCGAAGTCTTTCAAACCATGGGGTTAAGGGGAGACGCTTTTGACAGAAGTTTGATACAGACCGAGAGAAAATTAAAAGGGACGGTCAATGCATTTGAGTTTTCATTCAATGGACAGATTACGACCCAATCTGTTTTAGATGCCGTATCCGTTTCTGAAGAAGGAACAGAAATCAAATTCCCTAAAGGAGATTACGCGTTCGATCCAATGGTTTTGAACAAAGGTGTTTGGCTTAACTTTTCAGGCAGCCAATTGATAAATAAAGGAACGGGTGACCTTTTTACTTTTAAGGGGGGGATAAGTGAGGTCACTTATTCTCTTTCTATACCTGCTAAAAGAAAAGACAGGGTGTTGCGTCTAAATGCCCAAGTAAAAGATATAGCTGCTGGCGATTTAATTTTATTAAAGGATGATACAGTACGGCACTATGACGGACTTCCAGATATAAATTCTGAAGTGCATGAGGTGTTACACGTACAGGGAAACATCATAACCCTTCGAGATTTTGTTCGTCTGCCAAAGCGGGTCTCTCTAATCAACGTAACCAGAATTTCTCCATTAATCAATCCAGCGGTTATCCATGCAGAATTTCTAAATGGAGGAGTAGGGTTTGAATACACAAGAGGAGCTAAGGTAGAGCAGTTCCAGGTAATGAATCATGTAAATGCAGCAGTTTCTTTTATTAGTTCGTACGATTGTAGATTATCAGGTTTTGCTTTTTCTAAGCCAGCCTCCACTGCTGCAGGTCTAGGAAATGGAGTACTAGGGATGAAGGGAACCATGAGAATGCTTGTTCAGAATGGCATTGGTGCAGACTTGCGACATACCGTTGATTGTGGGGGCGTTTTCGATGGATTGGTGGATAATGTACACGCCTTGAATAATACCTCGTCTCAGTTCGTCATGTCTCATAATGGGTACGACAGTGATCAAACGTATCGCAATTGTAAGTCTTACGGTGGGAAGACGTATGGGTTCCAGACGAGTGCACAGGGTGTACCGGATCCATCTAAACTAACCCACTATGGCTTCCGGATTATTGACTGTGATGTCCAAACGGAAAAAGACGATCCTTTGTATCAATATGCTATAAGGCTTTCCAGTCCGGTGAAAGAGTCTTTCATTGAGAATTTTACAGCAGTTTATGATGATGGTTCCAAAGCTTCCAGTGGTAATAATGCGGGTATCTCCTTATTTCCTGTGGATAATGATTTATCCATCAACAATGCCGATATTCGAGGGTATAAAGATGGCGTCTTTATTTATCGCCACACGAATGTAGAATCGACGGACAATGAGTCCGTGTTGAAAATAGACGGGTTGAAGGTAACCAACGCTTATAATGCGATTGTCAACAGTTATGGATTTAATAAGCGATTCTCCTTAAGAGGTTTAGACGCCATCAACATTCTCCAGTACATCTTCCGTATGGGGGAAGGGTCGTTTGATTACCTCAATATCTCGGACGTCACGATAACCAATTCTCTGGCGCGTTTATTTATCATCCAGCCTATTGGGGGAGAGAATCGAATCAATGGGTATATAGGTGAAATAAATAAACCCGTCCACAAACCTGTCACCATGACTTCCGGTTATAAATTGTCGTTTGACGAAATGTTCATCAATCAAAATCATGTCGTGGAATTGACCTCAACACGTGATGTGATGCCTGCCCAGTATCCGATACGGGATGGAATCATTGAAGGGCAAAGACTCACGTTATTTTATTCCGGTCATCATTCGGTCCAAATTAACTGGACCACACGTCTACGAACAAAAGATGAGAAAAATATACTTTTAAATAAGAACCGTCGTTACCTTCATTTGATTTGGATGAAAGATAGCTGGTACGAAGTGTAAAGGGAGGGACAGATTGTGAGATTTGTAGATAAGAGTTTTATTGTGACGAAGGAAATTCAATTAACGATTCGGGCTGTAACGGAAGAAGTGGAAGAGATTAACGAGAACAAAACCAATAGAATGGTCGTTTGTAAAATCGTGTTTAAAGATATGGAGGAACAACCAGTAGTTAGTGAGCTGCACATCATAGAACACGAATATTACGATTTGCTGATGAGTACAGATGACATTTTCACAGTTGGTAAGCCATTAAATGAATATCGCCTAATTGACCTGTTTAAGGTGATTGATAAAATGCGAGAAGATCGAGAGAAGGCCACTGAGGAGGTTATGTAAGAAAAAGAATTTACTAGTGGGAGGTGTAAAGGTGAATGTTTCATTGGGTTTATTAATTACACTCATTGGTTTTTTGTGTACGGCAACCGGAGTTGCCCTGGGCTTGTTAACATTTATCCGAAATAGAAAAAATGAAATCAAAAGCAATGTCAAAAATGATGCTACAGAATCAGCTATCATCAGTACAAAGTTAGACAATATTGGTCAATCATTGGATTCCATTCGAATTGATCTTAAAGCGAGTGATCAACGTTGGACTACTTTGTCAGGGACAGTTATTCGAATAGATGAAAGCACCAAACAGGCTCATAAACGCATTGATAAAATTGAACATAAAGGAGAGGGCTGAATTGGATAAAACAAAACAATATATAGCTATGATAGGCGGTGTACTGGGTGCACTGCTTTTATTTTTTCAATCACTCGGCTTTCAGTTGGATTGGTTCAATGAAAATACCATCAATTCATTTATTAATTTTCTTACAGCCTTAGTGCCTCTTGTTTTTGCTTTATATGGAGTATACAAGAATCAATATCTTGTAACCAAGAAAGCAACGAAACAAGAGAAGGCTTTGAAAGAACAAGGATTAAAATAAGCTGCCAATCGGTAGCTTTTTATTTTGCATGAAAAGGAGAGATGGGAAATGACTAAAGTTTTTATTGATCCGGGGCATGGTGGAAAAGATCCTGGGGCAGTTGGAAACGGGTTAAAAGAAAAGGAATTAACATTAAGAATCGGAAAAAGGATAAGAGACATTCTAGCCGGGTATGAGAAAGTCACGGTCAAAATGAGTCGTACTGGTGACACTTTTCAATCCTTAACTGATCGTACCAAGGCGGTAAATAATTGGAGGGCCGATATTTTTTTATCCATCCACATTAATGCTGGTGGTGGCACAGGGTACGAAGATTACATCCATACTTCAGCAAGTGCAAAGGCAAAGACCTATCAATATATGATTCACACAGAAATTATTAAGCTAATCAATATAAAGGACCGTGGAAAGAAAAAATCTAATTTTCATGTGTTGAGAGAGACAAAAATGCCAGCCGTCCTGACAGAGTGCGGATTTATTGATTATAAAACGGATGCGGCTCTACTAAAAAAGAGTGCCTTTATTGAAGCATTGGCTCAGGGACATGTTAATGGTTTAGTGAAAGCATTTAATTTGAAAAAGAAAATAGCTACTACTAGCGTTGAAACCCGTAGTCATACAATTTTGAAGGGGGATACTTTATACTCGATCGCTAAAAAGTATGGAACAACAGTGGACTATTTGAAATCGTTAAATCCTAAGGTGAATCCTAATTCTCTACAGATTGGACAGAAGCTTGTTTTAAGTGGTTCAACAGTTACCTATCATACAGTTGTGAAAGGTGACACGGTATCTGCTCTTGCTGAGAAATATGGAAGTTCGATTAAAAATATTAAAAGTTGGAATGAACTAGGTGACAATAATATGATTTATGCCGGACAATCCCTTCGTGTTATATAACTAAAATCTAAAGAGCATGTTATGAGGATGGTAATATAAATATGCTCTTTAGATTATTTTTCTGGAATATTAAAAATTAAACAAACCAATTATTTTTTGTATCATTGATTCGTCTTTTCTAATAATTTCTCTAACATTTATTACTCCATTACCATATTCGAATTCACTTCCAGTGCTTATTGCTGTCTTTTTAAGTGTGTTTTCTATTTCAATATTTGTCATATTTTCTTTTTGAATGAGTAAACATACAACTCCTGCTACATATGCTGCGGCAACGGAAGTACCATTTTCTATTACTATCTCATTCTTCAAGTTGAAACTTGGTAAATTCACTCCTGGGGCCATGATATCAATCCCTTGACCTCTGCTAGATTTAAACCATCGTTTATTATCTTCTCCTACTGCACCTACTGCTATAACCTCATTGAATTTTGCAGGATAAATAACTGTATCAAGTTTAGAAAGTCCATTATTCCCAACTGCAGAAATAATTGTAATACCCTTTTGGTGAGCTTTTTTTATATATTCATCCATACTTTTAGAAAATTTTTGACCGCCTAAACTCATTAAAATAATATCGACATCTTGATTTATAGCCCATTGTATTCCTTTTATAATTGTATCGTAACTTCCTTTTTTCTTACTGTCTAATACTTTTACTGCATATACATCAGCTTTTGGTGCTATACCATATTTTTTTGAAGCTATAATTCCTGCTAAATAGGTACCATGTCCATTTAAATCTTGATAATCTTTAGTTTCTTTAGTGAAATTCACTCCACCTTTAATATTTAAAGCATGATTATTTAAATTCACCCCTGAATCAAGAATAGCAATGGATATTCCTTTTCCGCTGAGCATTTGTTTTTCTTGTAACTGATGTATGCTACTTATCCCTAATACCGGTTCATTCTTACTTGTATTCCTATGACTTACTGTCATAAAAATGACTAAGCATAGAATCCCTACTATTAAATATTTGCGTTTTTGTTCTTTTCTCATAAATACTTCTCCTATCATAAATATCATTCAAATAAAATAATAGTATAAAAAGTATAAAGATGTAAAATATTGATATATTTTAATATTATGGTAATATAAAAGAGTTATTTCCAAAAATATTGAAAGTAGGGATTTATTTTGAAGAATAGGATTATTATCCTAATTACAGCAATTATGCTTTTTAGTGTAATAGGACCAGTATTTACAGGACAGGTTGAAGCAGATCAATTAACAGAGTTACAAAACAATACGAATTTAACCGACAAAGAACTTTTAGAGTTTAATGTTGAAGATGTTATTGATGATAAAGAACTAATAAATGATATAAACGATGTCAATTTAGATTTGACTGAGCAAGAAGTAAAAGAACTAGAGGAGAAAATTCTAAACTTAGATTCAAATGAATTGTTGTTAGATGAGGAATCATTAGCTTATCGTGATACTATAAATCCTGATATAGACGTTCAGGCTCTTATTCGAGATGAGGAAGAAATTAATACAGAATCATTTGAAAATGAAAGCGCTGAAGTTGAAGGTCAAGTTGGCGCTGTTGTTGTGCGTGGATTAATTTCTGCTGTTAGTTTTCTATTAAAAAAAGCTAATAAGCCATTAAAAGCAACTTGGCATTTAGCTGAGCGTATGCACGAAAGGGGAGTTTCTCCAGTACAAGTATTTAATGCAGTAACAAAAGGCAAAAAATATTACGATCCAAAATATGAATCAACCGTTTATTATTATAAGGGTGTAGCAGTAGCGAAAAAAGGAAACTCATTAACCACAACTTATAAATCAGAAAAACCAAAATCAAGGTGGAAGTAGGGATAAAAAATGGAATCTAGAATTACATTTGACAAAGAAGCAGAGTTAGCCTATTTATATACCTTACCTTCTTCAGTACAGTATAAGATTAAGTCTACTGATGAATTAGAAGTAAATGAATATTTAGAGTTAGATATTGACGAAGATGGTAGAATAGTAGGAATAGAGTTTTTTGGACCAATAACTTCAAAGTTATCTAAAATGGTTGGAAGTAAGAAAATTTATAGGGAAAATGAAGAGAAATTTTCATTCCGTTTAACTGAAGAAGATATAAAAAGTAAGTTTAACTATAATGGAATTGACTTTTGTTTTGCGGACGATGATTATAAAGAGTTTGTAGGTTTTGATGTAGTTGATATAAAAAAGTACAATGAGGAATTTTTGAAAATTATTACAGAATAATTCTCAAACATGAAGTCCTGATTGAAAAAGCCCTTCTCTAAATTGAGAGGGGCCTATTTTTTGTATTGATTTGATCTAAGCTTATTAACCAACTCCGTAATGTCATTATCTTCATAAATGACTTGATCTACCCTAAAATCCTCATTATCAGCAAAGCTAATTTTAATCTGCTGAATCCATTCATATGCTACAACTGCAGCTGTCCAATCTTGATCTTTTTTATAGTCTGAGTTGGTGACAGGGAAGCTTCCACTTTGTAAAAAATTTGTTCCCTTTGCATGCAAGTAAACCTTTATATTAATGTTCATTCATTTTGCTCTTTTCGGTTTAGTAATTAATAAATATATTTTATATCAATTTACTCAAAATAAGTAAGTTTATTTTGCCCACCAACTTGCCCACCATTTGCCCACCACTTCATGATATTTAACTATTAATAATGAAGTATCTATATTTGAAAAAGCTATTAAACAGGCATTTGTGAGGTTTTATGATGCCTGATTATGCTAGGAAGTTTGTTCCGTACACAAGTTCACCGATGGGAATGCGAACAATAAATATCTCAAACCCTTGGCAAATTTGGCTTTGTTAAGTAGTATTGTTGTTTTTCAGGTATAAAATATGGGAACGTCCGATTTGGACGTTCCCGTTCTTATTCCATTAAAGCCCCCCTATAATGGAATAACTGTAAAGCTAATGAAGCTTTTTTAAAAGCTTCGTTTCGCTGCCCAAGCACCTTGCATTTTACTTAGGAATACAATTTGCCCAATATGATAGGCGTCGTGCATTGCTAAACTCTTCAGTTCAAGCACTAATGAATTATCTCCTGGAATCTGTCTATACAAATCTTCATGTTCTGATTTTGCTAGTATTTTTCCAAGTTCACGATGAACATAAAAGTATTCTTGTTTTGTTTCCTTCCAATTTTCTAACGTCTCAGTTGGTAATCGAAATGTAGAGTCATTATTTTCTGCCTGTGGTTCATTCGCTGTTTCACCAAGAAATCGCATCAGATATCTCTTTTCAAAGAAAAGTAAATGACAAACTAATTCCCAAATGGAATTCATTGCCCCATCAGCTGGTTTCCAAATTGCCTGTTCAAAAGTGATGTCCTCTAGCACTTTTTCAAGTGGTGGAAACCAGTCTTCTTCATCTAAGCAGCTTGCCCATTGTTGTAACAAAAGTGTCTTTACATCCATTTTCTATTCCCTCCAATTTAATCCCTTTAATAGATATCCTTTGGTCAAAATTCATTTGCGGCGTGTTATAAATAGCTCACTAATTAAGGTGTCATGCCAATTCCTTGTTCAATTAAACTGGCCCTTTAACGGAACAAGGAACGTTCCGTTATTTGGAAAATTCTGATAACCTTAGTTTATCATAAGTTGTGTTAACTGAGAAAGAACAACTGTCTAAAACCATTTTGGTTATCGTAAAGTTATCTTTTATGGGCATAATTCATGTATTTTGAATATCCATATACACTTTTTTCTTTGAGTTCTTTGACACATGAGCATAGACATCGGCTTTCGTTTGTTAAGATAATCAACAAGGGCTTGAAGGAATTGTCCAGAAGAAGTTTTATTTAGAAGGACGTTGAATTAGTAATCAAATATATTGAAAAAAATATATAGAAGGGAACAAAAACTAATGAAATACGAATGGAGAAAACAAGAAAAGAATTTATATATTCCAAAACGAAAATCTGGACTTGTAACAATTCCAGAACAGAATTTTTTTTTGATAAAGGGAAAAGGAAATCCAAATGAACATGAATTCGCTGAAAAGTCCATTAGAAGGAATTTGGGATTTAACAGAAGAGGGAAAGAAATTAGATACATTGAATAAAGATGAATTATTATTTACTATCATGATTAGACAACCAGATTTTGTAACAAAGGAAATAGTAGAGTGGGCATTTGAAAATGTAGAAAAAAAGAAACCACATCCATTTTTAAATGATGTAAAGTTCGGTACATTTCAAGATGGTTTATCTGTCCAAATGCTTCATGTAGGTCCATATGATGATGAACCTCAAAGTTTTAAATTAATGAATGAATTCATAAAAAATAATAATCTTGAAAGAACTTCATTACAACATAGAGAAATATATCTTTCAGATTTTAGAAAAGTTGAACCTGCAAAATTAAAAACCGTTTTGAGATATAAGGTTAAGCCAATTGAATAGCATAATCACTTAACTCCTAACATGAATTCAATATTTAATGTAGCAAAGATGTTAAGTAGTGTACTTAAAGTTACAGTTGCATCCATAGGATGCAATAAAGGAGACCATAAAAAATGAAGTGAATCCAAAAAGTTAGACACCACCGCTTGGGGGGACCTCTTAGAAACGGGGGATAGCTGAAGATCGGAGCTGCCTTAAAGGCAGCCTTTTTCTTATGCAACCATGGCAGTTTTGTGGGATAAGGATTCACACTTGCTCACGAATTAGAAAATGCATTTTTCTCATCTCCTATGGCTTACAGTGGAAAAGAAGCACCGCCATTGGTGATCAGGACAGGTTAGTGCCCGTGGGAAATGCCCGACGCTTCACGGAGCACCTGAGTGATTCCTCATCTAATCCTGTTGTTTATGCCTAACTTCCTGGTGCTGAGCATAATTATGATTTGTATCACTCCATACGTACCGAAGCAGTCATGCATGGCATTGATGCCTTTTGAAATCTCATTTGAACATGCAGTTAGCTTTTCTCTGATACAGCTCCGTTTTTTGATACGGGAGCATTTTTGCCTAATATAACAGAAAAGACAACAATCACTGCTATTACAAGAGTGAAAATTGTGATGGATTCATCTAGAAATACTGTTGCAAATAGAATCATCAAAAATGGTTGTAAATATTGAATCTGACTAACTCTTGCTATCCCGCCCATAGCCATTCCGCTATACCAAGCAACATATGCTAGAAATTGACTAACCACTGCGAGATAAATAAAACTAATCCAAGCATGTATTGGGGCATGAAGCATTTCAGTTGTCAGGTTTAGCCCAACTGGAATAATGAAAAATGGAGCACCGATCATAATTGCCCAAGCAATCACTTGCCAGCTACCTAATTCTTTCGCTAATTCTCCCCCTTCTGCGTAACTAAGTCCCAGAATGACCACTGCTGCCAGTAAAGCTAAATCGGCAATTTGCAATTGGCCGAATCCAAGATGAAGTGCATACATAATTACCGCTAAAGAGCTGATCATACTTGAAATCCAGAATTTGAGAGATGGGATTTCACCTGCCCTAAATATAGCAAATCCGGCTGTCGCTAACGGCAACAGAGCTAATTCCACAGCTCCATGCGAAACAGGCAAGGATTCCATTGCCCACGAAGTGAGGAGAGGAAATCCTAAAACTGCACCAAAAGCAACAATGAGTAGACGTTTAAATTGACGAAGAGAAGGTAGTTTTTCCTTACGAACAATTAGTACCACGGCTACTAAAATAGCGGCTACGACTGTTCTTCCTAAACCAACGATCGCAGTTCCAAAATATTCTACTGCAATACTTGTAGAAGGGAGTGTTAAGCTAAAACAAATGACCCCCACTAATCCCAAAAATAATCCGAATTTTTCTCTTTTTTCTCCCTGCATCTTTTCTGACCCCCATTTTTACTTTGTACCACATCTGTACCGTTTTTTTCTTATCTTAAAAACAGTTTTGATATAATTAACATACTATGAGTACATTCAATAAAAATAAACCAATTTTTTACCTATCTGTCCTGGTACAGTTGGAGGGGGATCATTAAATGAATTCAAAATATATTATGATAATGGAAGACATTAAGCTTCGACTAGAAGATGGTTCGCTAATTGCAGGCAGTAAACTGCCTTCTGTTCGTCAGTTATCTGAGTATTTTTCATGTAGCAAAAATACGGTCATTAAAGCATACGTAGAACTTGAAAAAGAACATTTAATTTATTCTGTTCCTAAGAGCGGCTACTATGTTGTGAATGAATACCAAAAAGCGACGGAAGAAAATGAGGTGATTGATTTTTTGTCTGCCGGTCCAGATAAAAATGTTATGCCTTATGTGGAATTTCAACATTGTATGAATCAAGCAATTGATCATTATAAAGAAGAGCTTTTTACATACTCTGATCAACAAGGGCTTTACTCACTACGAGTACAGTTGGTGAAATATCTGCAAAATTTACAGGTTTTCACTCAATCAGAAAGATTAGTCGTTGTATCTGGCTCGCAGCAAGCCCTTAATTTATTAGTGTCTATGCCATTTCCAAATGGAAAAAACAATATTCTAATTGAACAGCCTACTTATTTCGGATTCATTGAGTCGATCAATCTGCATCAAACTACTACTTTTGGAATTGAATTATCAATGGAAGGGATTGATCTTGATCGTCTGGAATACATTTTTCGAAATAATGATATAAAATTTTTCTATATTATCCCGAGATTTCACAATCCACTTGGACATTGTTATACGAATGGCGAAAAGAAAAAAATCGTTGAGTTAGCTGAAAAATACGATGTATATATAGTGGAGGATGATATATTAGGAGACCTTGATCCAAATCCAAAATCAGATCCTTTATTTTCTTTTGATCCTTCTGGGAGAGTGATCTATATTAAAAGCCTTTCGAAAATTTTTCTCCCTGGGTTAAGGATTGGTACTGTCGTTCTTCCTGCATTAATGATTAACAATTTCATACGATATAAATTTAGTTCGGATTTTAATAGTTCAGCACTTTCTCAAGGTGCGCTAGAAATCTATTTAAAAAGCGGTATGTTTAATAGCCATCTCAAAAAAGTCAAAGAGGTATATAGGACTAAAATGCAGATCCTTCAAGAAGCATGTCAATTATTGCTGCCGGCCAATACTTCTTTTTCAAAACCGACTTCCGGATTCTATCTTTCCATCAGTTTGCCCGAAAATGTGAAAGCAAAACAGGTGGTTCATATGTTAAACGAGCAGCATATATATGTTGATGATGCCTCTAGAATGTTTTTAGCAGAATATAAAAAAGAAAATCTCGTTCGATTATGCATCTCACAAGTGAACGAGAGTCAAATTAAACTAGGGGTAGAGCGATTGGCTCACTGTATTGCTTTAATTGACAGTAGAAAAAAACATATTACTCCAAATAACTTTTTACTCATATAGTATGGGTAAGCTTTTATAGATGGCAGATTCAGAGGATTATACGGATTTCCAAGCATTTATCAAAACGGTTGATTATGTAACTTAGAAATTTAGCAATGTTCTTTTTGAGTCATAATGATAATAAACCTTTATGTGCTCCCATTTCAAAAAGGCAAGATAAAGGGTTAAAGCTTGAAGAAAGATTGAAATATTCAGTATGTTTTCTGTGGAGTCTTTGAGGTACCCTAATAAACCTGCAATAATATACTATATACCAATTGATTTTAAGATGTAATATATGGGTTACTTGAAAGGAGTTTTCCTCATGAATATTACATCTTTTTTAATTTACTGTTTTATTGTAACTTTTACACCAGGACCTACTAATATCGTGATATTATCCACAGTGCATAATATGGGGACAAAGAAGGCAATGGAATATACGTATGGAGCAACTATTGCTTTTGGTTTATTACTTGTTATTTCTGCTATGTTGAATACTATGCTAGTAACGATAATCCCAAAAATTTTGATCGTTATGCAGATAATCGGAAGCTTTTATATGTTCTATCTCGCTTATCAAATTTACAAAATGGATACATCAAAACCAACTGTAAACCAAACTGCCACTTTTATGTCAGGCTTCCTTATGCAGTTTTTAAATCCTAAGGTGGTTCTATTTACAATGACTGTAATTCCCAGCTTTATTATGCCACACTATACTGCAATGCCTGCAGTGACAATAAGTGTTGTTTCTATAACTATTGTAGGATTTTTAGCTTTTATTACATGGGTTCTTTTCGGTACGCTCTTCAAGGAGTTTTTACAGAAGCATGAAAAGTTTGTTAATGCCGTGATGGCAATATCTTTAGCTTATTCTGCTATAATGATTTGGATGTAGATAAGGGGTGAATTAAATGGACAAATTTATCTATAAAAAATCTGCAGGTATTACGGCGTTGTCAGCCAGTATTACTGATTTTACGTATAAAAAGCACTCTCACAAGGAATATGCGATAGGTGTAACATTGCGTGGTATTCAGCATTATAACTTGGATGGAAGTTTACAATTATCATATCAAAATGGTGTTATGCTTTTTAATCCAGAACAGGCACATGACGGAATGGCACATGATGAGGCAGGTCTTGATTATGTTATGCTATATATTGAGCCACAATTGCTTTTAGAGGTTATTGAGAAAAAGGATTTAGTACGATTTTCAACTCCCATTGTGTATGATTATAGAATTGAACAAAGAATATTAAATCTTTCTAATGCTATTTTAAGTGAAAAAGATGAGGCTTTGTGCAGTGAATTACTCTTATCCCTCGCAGATAGCCTTATTCAAACGAATCTTTCTACAGACTGTAAGAAAGATAACGCTCCAATTAGAAAAGCAAAGGAAATGTTTCATACCAATTTAGACAATGTACTTAAACTTGACGAGATATGTAAAGAGCTTAATTTATCTAAATTCCAGTTTATCAGATTATTCAAGGCCCATACTGGAATTTCACCATACCAATACTTTCTTAACTGCAAGATAGAACGTGCAAAGCAGCTAATAGAAAAAAACGGAGATATTTATTCAGCT
The DNA here is from genome assembly GCF_037975445.1 of Peribacillus sp. FSL P2-0133. NCBI lineage: Bacteria > Bacillati > Bacillota > Bacilli > Caryophanales > Bacillaceae > Peribacillus > Peribacillus sp. FSL P2-0133. The sequence continues at coordinate 1,911,295 of NZ_CP150254.1, forward strand.
GTTGCTGATTGTGGTTTTGTTGATTTAACCCATTTAAATAAACATTTTAAAAGCGTATATGGAATAACGGCATTTGAATATATGTCACATTTAAAATGAGAAGGGATAAATTAAGACTGATTCTTTTAACAAGGTAAAAGTAAATATTACAGCATTTTTAATGGGGAGAATTTGTGCACATTAGACGTTACCACGGCTATCTATCCTGAAAATCTTCAAGAAATATAATGGCGGCAATCGTATAAGTCTACACGATTAAATTAGGATAAAAATAAAAGGGGGAATAAAATTGTCTTTAAACGTAGGGGATATTATTAAATTTGAACGGACTTTCACCAAAGAGGATGTTGAAATGTTCACAAAAGTATCCTGGGATGAGGGGAATCACCATATTACTCCCGATGAACAGGGGAGACTTGTTATTCAAGGGTTGTTGACTGCTTGTTTACCAACAAAAGTTGGTGGAGAAAACAATGTACTGGCTCGTACTATGAATTTTGAGTTTATTAAACCAGTTTTTACAGGAGATACAATAATATGTGAAGTAACGATCGAAAAGTTTGAAAAGAAAGATAATGGTAGAATATCTATTTTGGCAACTTTCCTATGCGCAAACCAGAATGAGGAACAAGTATTAAGAGGAAGCTTTGCGGGAGTCATATTATAAACGTATATACTTAGCTGCTTAATTTTATTCTGTTTATTGTTTTTGAACTGATTCTATAGCGCCTACCCCGCAGGTAGCAGCATGGGTGACTGAGACGCAAAACCACACAGGGGACAAATTGGGGGCGACTGTCATTGTCGGTGTGCAAATTCGATAGATATAACAGTGATCATAAGTGTAAATCCAAATGATGATATAGTTACTATATTTTGATTATTCAGATTAGTTGATTATTTAAGGAGGAATAGCTTATGAACAACTCAAGTATTATTTTTTTTGAAAGAAAATTTCCCAGTGCAAACATGTTACTTATTAAGGATCAGCTCCCAGTCCTTATTGATACTGGTTTTGGAAGTGATGCGAAAGGTACAGAGCAATTAATTAAAGAAGTAGGCGTTTCACCTGAAGAATTACACCTTATAGTGAATACGCACTATCATAGCGATCATGTAGGGGGGAATTTTCATTTTCAAAAAAATTTCGGTGTTAAGATTGCTGCTCATAAATGGGAAGCAGATTTAATTAATTCTTGTGACCTTGAATCCTGTAGTGCAGAATGGTTAGATCAGCCTGTAGAACCTTATCGAGTGGATATAAAGCTCTCAGATAACGATGAGATTTACACAGGTAGTAGAAATTTGAAAGTCTTGTACACTCCGGGACATACTTTAGGGCATATTTCTTTATATGAACCGGAAGAAGAAATACTAATTTGCGGGGATCTTTTCCACAAAAATGATATCGGATGGTTAAATATCTTCCGAGAGGGTGTAACATCTATCCAACGATCTATAGAAAGTTTGGATCTATTGTCCATGCTCACAATTCGAAAGGCATATTCGGGACATGGACCTCAAATAGAAAATCCTATGGTTTCCATTGATGCAGCAAGGAAACGGTTTGAAAAGTGGCTAAAGGCACCAGAAAAAGTTTCATGGCATGCTTGTAAGAGGATTTTTTCATTCACATTAATCATTAAAAATGGATTGGCAAAAGAAGAAGTTGATGAGTACCTATTACAGTGTGGTTGGTTCCATGATTTTGCACGCTACTCTTTCAAGCTAAATCCAGAGGAATTTATTCGAGTCCTGCTTGATGAAATGATTCGTTCTGGAGCAGCAAGCTGGCACAATGATCATTTAATTTCTTCCACTCCATATCACGCGCCACAAAAAAAATGGATGAATAAGAACATAAAGCCGAAAGATTGGAAGTCCCCAGGCTATCTCACATAACTAAAGAAGAAATTTATGGTCTGATACACTTCGTTTAACTTGTTTTATACTAGGAATTCCTTCTTGTAAGCTACGCAAAAATTGATGGGTAACATGGAAAGAGGGGCAAAAAGGAAAGTGAACTGTAAATTGAAGAGACTTATGATAATAAGGGAAAATGTTGAATAGATTATTAGAGTATCATAAAGAAAATCAAGAAAAATAGAATTCGCTAAAGATCACTTGGGGAGAAAGAAAAGATCATTCGTTACGAGGGTGCTTGTGAAGGATTATTAGGTTGTTATTTTTGCTTTTAATGGGTTTTAGTAATTTTAAAGCATCCTGTCGAGGATGTTTTTTTATTGGAATAAATACACAATAACAAAAACTGTGATGTTAATTCCTGTATAATGACAATAAAGTTGCTCCATTTACAATAAAGTCATTTAATTTTTGATAAAGCTGTTTAAAAATTAGCTTGTTTATAAGGCGAGATTCTGATATGATTATTTGAAAATTTTTAAGGGGTTTAGAGAGGGTGAGTCAATTGACTAAAAAACTTAGACAATTGAAAAACGTTTCAGTGTTCCAAACGCTTCTAACTTAGAAAAATAATTTAGAAGCGAGGAATAGTTATATGAAAAATCAAAGAATCTTTAATAAATCATTTCTTTTTTTATTTACAAGCAACTTATTAGTTTTTATAGGGTTTGAAATGTTGCTTCCTATTTTGCCAGCCTATATGTTAAGCATGAATGCATCTTCCATTCATGTTGGTCTAGTAACAACATTATTTACGATAGGTGCTGTTCTAATCAGACCTTTTGTAGGTTACTATTTAATTGATAACCAACGGAAAAGTCTAGCCATTTGTGCAAGTGCAGCTTTAATGATTATAACAATGCTGTATCCATTTCTTAATATTATATGGCTTCTTCTATTGTTACGACTTTTCCATGGTGCAGCGTGGGGGGTATCGACCACAGCTAATAGTACAATAGTAGTTGATTTAATTCCTAAGACACGATTAGGAGAAGGAATAGGGTATTTTTCTATATCCACAACGGTAGGGGCTATCATTGCACCAAGTATAGGTATCCTTATCTATGACTCTTTTTCCTTCGATATTTTAATTTGGTCATCAGTAGTACTGAGCCTATTGGCAGTAATTGCGCTTCAATTTGTATATTCACCTACCACTGAAAAGCGTGAGAAGAAACCATTTCGATTATTGGATATGATTTTTGAAAAAGATGTTTGGTTCCAAGCGTTACTGACGGTTATTACAACACTTGGTTTTGGAGCGATCATTACATTTATCGTTCTATTTGGAAAACAAAAGGAATTGGATCATATTTTTCTATTCTTCCTTATCAATGCAACTGTCGCTACATTACTACGTCCGTTTACGGGAAAATGGTATGACAAAAAAGGACCTTGGTCTATTATCATTATGTCAGCTGTGTTAGGATTTTTGTCACTTTTTATACTTTCTTATGCAAGGAATGATCTTCAACTTATCATTGCGGCGATTTTATTTGGGGCAGGTTATGGAACTGTTATGCCATGTTTACAAACGTGGACTGTTCAAAATGTAAGAGAAGAAAAAAGAGGCGCAGCCAACGCAACCTTTTTTTCCAGCTTTGACGTTGGTGTTGGAATTAGCTCATTTGTATTAGGTATTTTAGCTGAATGGATTAGTTTAGAGATGATCTTCAGGTTTGTTAGTCTAAGTTTTATTGTTGTTGCAGTTTTAGTATATAAGGATTATTTAATTGAAAAGTCAAGGTATAAAAATATATAAATCGATGAAAACTATCCACCTCTATGTTAATAGAGGTGGAATTGTTTGCAAAAAAGTGGATTATAATATGGCTTTTACTTAAGAAGGCTATTCAAGAAAACAAACCTTTAATACCAATACACTAAACCTGCAATACATCTAGTTCATCTCGTGCGCATACAGGGGATGCTTAAAAAGCAGCTGTTGGCCTAGCCGGCAGGACAAGCGTCAAGAATCAGTGCTTCCTTTTTTATTTCACCGATTTTACAGTAAGTTCCTTACCTGCAGAAGTGCTTTGATTTATGAATCTCAAACTTTGGTTTAAAAAGAGGGTAACTAGCTCCAAAGCTTATATCTGTTTTCGTAGGTGCGAAGTTTGGAGTTTAAGTTATAATAGTAAAAACATCCGTCTATATAGGATAGATGTCAGTAAGCTTCTTGATTAATACATAAAAAGGATTGGTGAATAAGTATGGCAATAGTTGATGTAACGGTTATTCCTGTCGGTACACAAACTCCAAGTGTCAGCAGTTATGTGGCAGATATTCAAAGAGTTTTAAAGCAATATGAAGAAAAGGGAGAAATTCGTTTTCAACTGACTCCCATGAATACAATCATTGAAGGCGACCTGCCTAAGTTGTTTGAAGTGATCCAAGCGATGCACGAAGTACCTTTTGAAAAAGGTCTTGCTAGAGTTTGTACGAATATCCGAATCGATGACCGTCGTGATAAAGACCGCAAGATGGAAGACAAAGTAAAGCGAGTGAAGGGCATGCTTGAGGAATAACAGGTTTTGTAAGTAAGAGGATTTCGCAGTGGAATGTATACAAATAGGAGAACTATGCATTAGATGACCTTTTTGGCATTTGGATGGAAGCAGTTTTAAGTTCTTTGTAAAATAGAAAAGGATTATTATCTATATTAGATAATAATCCTTTTCTTTATAGAGTTTCTTGTTTGATTTTTGTATTTGTGAGAGTTCTATTAAAGAACGGGGAACAAGTAGAAAGTTATAAGCGTTCGCCATATAGTTCCTTTTCTTCATTCGGATGAAAAAGAGTGAATCCTTTTGAACAAAAAACAAACCTTCTATCTATCTCGAATCCAGCCTTGTTCAAAATTTCAACAGTTCCATCCGCACCAGTGCCGGCATACCCGCAACTACAACCAGATAGGTGTAGCTCATTTCCTTTTTTGTCTATAAGTATGAGATCACTATCGAACAAAAGATTGTCTTTATTAATTTCTTTAACAATTTTTGCAATTTTAAAACGGTCAAAATGATCTTTAACTGCTTCGAATAACGCAATACTTTTATCGGTAATACCGCGGTCTTCACCGTAATCTTTTATGATGAATACTTCCCGATTATATGGTTTCTTATATAGATTGTACTTTTGGTAAGTGACGTCATTAATTTTATAAATAAGTGGACTATTATTATCCAGTTTTTGATTAAACATTATACCCCTCCTAAATAGTTAGTTTATTAAGTTTATTAGGAGAAAAAGAGATTAGTACTAAGAACGTGATAAGACGGCAAAATTTTTTCATTTCTAATTCTCATTAAGGAATTAATAGGAATTAATCGTGATACTATTGGGTGTGAATGGACGCTGTTAAGGGGAAGTGAAAAAATTAAAAAGCACCTAAAGGGTGAGTTTTAATACTATATCTATTTAAAGTAGTGAATAAACATAATGTTCATAGCAGTAATACTTTTTCCTTCATTGGAGTGAAGTTCCAAGAAAATCTTTAAAGAAAATAATACATAGAAGAACCCTCTGAACGTTTTCATAAATCATCGAAAGGCACTCATTTACTGAGTGCTTTTTCAGCTAGAGAAATATATTGTAAGAGTAAAGAGAAAAATAGTAGTAAGAAAAAAGAAGATAAAAAATGATGTAGTGATTACAGTAAAAACAAGAAACAATTCTAACGATCATTAAGGGGTAAATTCATTTTAAATAGTTTTGGAGCATCCATTCATTGGGGCTCTTTCATTTTGGATAAGAAGGTGGGGTGAGGGGGTCATACAATGTAAAATCAGCAACTTGAGGCTTTTATTGTGGGAGAGTTTCAAATAGGTATTCAGTTAAAGCATAATTCCGAACAAATTAAGTGAATTTATATGTTTTAGAAGAAGAGGTTACATCTGTAAAACCCATTCATTTCGTAATGCATTTTTAAACGAGAAATTAAAGGTTCCAAATTGGCAGATATGACCTTTTGACAATTGTGATTGATATCGGTCATAGTGTGAACTGGTTTGTTTTAGGAGTCATAACAAAATTTTAGAAAAAAATATGTTTTTTAGAAACATGTTATGCCCGATACTAACAGAAAGCAGTAGGTGACACATGAAGAATATGACAACCCCTCTTTTTCATAACATTTAGTAAAAAGATAAGGGTGTGACAATGCTGAGTAGGAAGAAAAACGACCAAATCGTTATTTATATAATAAAAGGCTCAACAATTAAAAGGTTTTTAATCCTGGATCTAATTATTGGATCAGGAATTTTTTATGTGGTCAAATTCATTTCTTCAAGCGTATTAATAGCGAGTGCGAGCAGTTTTATTGGAACTGAAGGAATTAAAAAGGCACCGAAAGTTCTAAAAAATGCAATTGGATTAATAACCTAAAGACTAATGCATTCCCATAATGGTGCTTTGTCTTACAAGCAGTAAAAGGAGAATGAATATTATAAACATCCGATATGTATTCTCCTTTTTATTCATTGGTGGTATGATTGTGGGCTTCGTACTGTAGGTCCTTATCTTGATATAGTAAATTTTCGAAAGACGATTGTATGGTTTTCTCCATTTGAACCTTTCCTTCTAAATAGTAACGATATTGCACCGGACTGATAGACTAAAGGTTACTTGCCCACAGTCCCTTTGTAAAAGCGATATTTTTTCATACGGACAGACATTTTAGCCCTAGTTCTTTCATGATACGCTGTACCTTTTTGTGGTTTACTTTGTGTGCGCGATTTTTGTAACCTGACCCGGCAGTTTCTAATATTATTAGGGTGAGGCCTGTGAATCTTATTCCTAAACAAACCATCCCAATGAGCGGATGAGTTCTTTAAAACGAATGCAGCGATGAAATGCCTTGGTATCAAATCTAATCCACTAATATCATCAACAATATTCATTAGGTATCATGGGATAAGGAATTAAAAATAAAAAGGATACTCATTTAATCCTGTGCCGAAAAGATCGAATTCAGGATCTTTTGACTGAGTTATTGGAAGGGCGTCGGATTGTTCATTAGGTGAGTTGATAGCAGCTTCACCTTCAACTGACTCTACAGTGGTTTCGTAATTCTCTTTATTCAATGGGTTATCAATCATACTCATAATCATCTCCTTTTTATCAGATTAACGTATTTATTAATTCCCTAAATATTTTAATTTTATGCTAAAAAATATAGTGATGACTGGAATGCGTTGAAATGACCTGTTAAGACCTTGTAAGCAATCGTGCGGTAATCCGTTCAAAACAAGGAGTTACTCCCACTTTGGAGGTAAAATAGTTATTTCGAAAGCAATAAATTACTAAACACCATTAAAGAACTAAAACAATGAAATGTATGATTATAAAAATAGCAATCAAACTCATTTAATTACTTTTCTTTTATACTTCAAGAAATCATGGTTCAAAAAATAGTGAAATAACATTTGAATTTGAATTAGTAGAGCAAAACCCTACAGATATTATTCAGAATTTCAATAAGGAAAATTACGATTTTGCTATGATCCATGCATCTATAATGAGTTAAAAAAATAAAAAAATATTCGGTTTGAACATATTCATGACGTCATATATGTATTGCAGTGGGTAAAAATTCACCTTTTTATTCTTTGTTAAAAACTAATATACGTTAGCGATGATAAAAGAATTGATGTAATAATAATGGCAATAAGTGGACGTATTGCTTTGGTACGTAGTTCTTTCAAGCTAATATTTAATCCTAATCCGGTCATTGACATTGTTAAGATAAATGATGTGAAGCCTGCAATATCAGTCATCACTTTTTGTGATACCGATACCTTATTACCAATGATATAGCTTCCCACAAAACTCATAGCGATAAAGCCAATTAAAAACCATGGAAACTCGAATCTTGCCTCCCCTTCTATTTTTCCTTTCTTTTTCATCCAAAACATGAGGATAAAGCAAACCGGAATTAATAGGAATACTCGTGTAAGTTTGGCAAGTAATGCGTGAGCAAGAGCATCCTGGCCTGCCGGGGCAGCAGCTAAAGCAACATGGCCTATCTCGTGTAGGCTGATTCCAACCCAATTTCCGTAATTCATAGGACCAATAGATAAAAAAGGATATATTAACGTATAGATTATTGAAAACACCGTGCCGACTAATGCGATGATGCCTACTCCCATAGCCGTATCTTCATCTTTTGCTTTTATAATTGGCGATACGGCCGCGATGGCAGCCGCACCACAAATGCCTGTGCCGACACTTAATAATAAAGAAAGATTAAAATCTGCCTTCAGCCATTTTGCAATGATCATAAGAACAACAATTGAAAAAATGATCGTCATTGTCCCTCTTAGCAATAGAGGGAAACCCTGATGAAATATCACAATCATGTTAAGCTTTAATCCATAAAGTATGATGGCAAATCTCAATAGTTTTTTTGATGAAAATTGAATACCAGTACGTAATTTTATTGGATATCCAAAAAACTGTCTATAAACCACAGCTAATAAAATGGCACACGCAAGAGGTCCAATATGATTTAGACCTGGCAACGCTGCCAAAATAAAACCTAACACGGCTATAATAAATGTAAAACCAATTCCAGAAATCAAAGAAACATTTAGCTTTTTTGCCGCTTTTTTTTGCTTATTTGGACTGGGAGTTATTAACGCTTTTTGTTCCAATGTTTTTCAACCCCTTATTTGGATTATTTATAATTTATCGTAACTAATGATTTACAATAAGGAAAATAAATGATTATTATAGTTATAATAAGTAAATGCGATAGTTAGAAGGAGAACATATGGATCAACTATTATCTGTTTTTATATCTGTAGCTGATAAAAGAAACTTTTCAAGGGCAGCGGAAGAGCTTCATATGACTCAGCCTGCAGTCAGCCAGCAAATTCAACAATTGGAAAAATATGTAGGTTCAAAACTACTTCTGCGAACAAATAAATCTGTCCAGCTGACTAAAGCAGGTGAAATAGTCTATTTACATGCTAAAGAAATAACAGGTTTATATAAACGAATGTCAATGTTAGTGAATGAATTAAATAACGAGCCAACAGGACCATTAAAAATTGGTGCCAGCTATACCTTTGGAGAGTATGTATTACCACATATACTTGCAAGAATGAAAAAACTATTTCCTAATATCTACCCTTCGGTACAGATTGGCAACACAAGGGATATTGCCAAAGCAATCACAAGTCATGAGATCGATGTAGGAATTGTAGAGGGGGAAATTTCTCTTAGAAATATATATATAAAACCCGTTTCCACCGACCAAATGTATATCGTGGCAGGGGGTAAATATCCAATTTATTTCAATAAGGAAGTTACACGAAGACAGGTAGAACAAGAGAATTGGATTGTCCGTGAAGAAGGTTCTGGTACAAGAGAGGCAACAGAAACATTATTTCAATCTTTACAAATACGTCCTTCCAAGTTAATGGAGTTCGGCAGCACACAACTTATAAAAGAAGCAGTTGAAGCCGGGCTTGGCATTAGTTACTTATCTGAACTTACTGTTAAAAAAGAAAGAATGCTCGGTACCATTCAAGTATTAAATGTAAAAGGGACACCGATAAAAAGAAATTTTTCAGTAATAACAGAATCTGTGGAATTGCATACGAAATCTATGAACTTATTTATTGAGTTAATAGAAAAATATCTTAAGAACCAATTATTGCAATAGCTCAATTTTATAAATCAATCAAAAATATAAAAAAAGACAAAGCTCTTTACTGGGGCTTTGTCTTTATTTAGAAGTAGATGTAGAGATCATCGAAGTAGCCCTCCTGTTATCCTGAATTTCCTTTTTAATATTATTAATACTTACATACAAATTAAAATCTTTAATTTTATTTAATTATAATTAATGAGTATACTTAAAATGTAAATATTTTAAATATTCGAAATAGTAGGCGTTCAAAGCCTCCTATGTGAGAAAAGGGGTGGAATTCATTTAATGAGCTATAACTTAAACGAAAATCTAAAAAGAAGCGCAAGTAAATTCCCAGAAAGTATCGCTTATATCTATAGAGATGAAAGTGTTACTTATCAAGAACTAAATCAGAAGGTGGATCGATTGGCTGCTGGTCTGTATGTACAAGGAATCAGGAAGGGAGATGGAGTGGCTCTTATTTTAGGAAATAGCCCTGAATTTCTCATTGCGTTCCACGGCATTTTACGGCTTGGTGCATTTGTTGTTCCAATCAATCCTTTGTATACCCAAGGGGAAATCAACTACTTATTAGACAATAGTCAAGCCAAAGCGGTCATTACTCATGTATCTGTAGAACAGAAATTATCAGAAGTAAAAAAGCAATTGAAAAATCTGAAGCTTGTGGTTTATACCGAAGCCGAGGACCAGGAATCGACATGGGAGAATCTCATGGAAACAAGCACAAGCATTAATGTTTACGAAAGCCCTTACATTGATGAGGAAGACCTTGCAGTCATTCTATACACATCAGGAACAACCGGGAAACCAAAGGGTGCAATGTTAACGCATCGGAACTTGGTGTCAAATGCGGACTCCATTTCAAAATTACTAGAACTCGATGTTAAAGATCGTATCGTAGCTGTTCTGCCAATGTTCCATGTATTCTGTATGACAGTTTGTCTGAATGCGCCAATTGCTTGTGGGGCAACAATCCTAATCCAGCCTAATTTCAGCCCTCATGACGTGGTCAGCACCATTCGAGAAAAAAAGGCAACCGTGTTTGCTGGAGTACCTACGATGTACAGTTTTATTTATCAATTGCCTGAAGCGATTGCGGAGGATTGCCAATCTATTCGCATGTGTATCTCAGGAGGTGCTTCGATTCCGGCAGAGCTGCTGCATAAATTTGAAAACAAGTTTAATGTTTCTATCTTGGAAGGATATGGGCTTTCTGAAACTGCTCCTCTCGTCGCTATTAATCCTTTAAATGGGACTCGCAAGCCAGGTTCTATCGGCTTGAATATTCCAGCTGTCCAAAGCAAAGTTGTAGATGAGTTCGGAAAGGAATTGCAGAGAGGAGAAGTTGGAGAATTAGTTGTTCAAGGGCCGAATGTAATGAAGGGATATTTGGGGATGCCGGAAGCTACTTCAGCTGCTTTTAATGACGGGTGGTTTTACACTGGTGATCTCGCAACAATGGATGAAGAAGGATACATCTACATTGTTGACCGCAAGAAGGACATTATTATTGTTGGAGGCTACAATGTATATCCTCGTGAAGTGGAGGAAGTCCTATATCAACATCCTGCTGTGGTAGAGGCGGCCGTAATCGGAGTTCCAGATGGGGAATACGGAGAAAGTGTTAAAGCTTTTGTCGTAGTTAAGGATGAGCAGATCACCATGAATCACATTATTCAATTCTGTCAGGATAAGCTGGTGAAGTACAAGCTTCCTAAGCGAGTAGAAATTTTTAAAGAACTGCCTAAGAACTCAACAGGGAAGATATTGCGGAGAGAGTTAAGAGAATTGACTGAAGTGAAGTAAGAAATGAACCAACTTATTAAAGGGGGATTAATTATGTCAACCATATTAAAGGAAAAAGTTAAAGGGCAAGTAGCGTGGAAAGGCACTGACCTGGCTAAAGATGAATCATGGGTTTATTATTTGTCTGAAAAAACGATTGCCTCGCTTGAGAACGCTTTAGTTCATGTTAAACAAAAGGGTTTAAAAGCACCTGATTTTTACAAAGAGGATTTTCCGATTCCTGATATATATGAAGAAATCGTTTACTTTGTTGAAGAGCTGGAGAATGGGAGAGGGTTCCTATTAATTCGTGGATTACCTATTGAAAGGTATACAGATGAAGAAGCAAGCATCATTTACTGGGGTCTCGGACTTCACATGGGCATTCCGGTATCGCAAAACGCAAATGGTGACCTCTTAGGGCACGTCAAAGATCAAGGTTTTAGCTTAGAAAATTCTAATGTACGTGGTTACCAAACGAAACTGCATCTCCCATTTCATGCTGATGGTTCTGATGTTGTTGGATTATTAAGCTTGCGAAAAGGGAAATCTGGAGGTCACAGCAGTATCATCAGTTCGATGACTGTTTACAATGAAATTCTGGAGAAGAATCCGGAATATCTAGGAGTTCTCTGTCGTCCATTTTACTTTGATCGTCGTGGAGAGGAAGCTCCGGGAGAACCTCCAGTATTTACATCATCAATCTTTAATTATCATGATGGTAAATTGAGCTGTAGATATGTCCGTTTATTTATTGAATCAGCACAAGCAAAAACTGGCATCCAATTGTCAAAAGTGGAAATTGAAGCATTAGACTTACTGGATTCCCTCCTTCATGATGAGAATTTACATTATAACATGATGCTGGAGCCAGGGGATATGCAGTTCGTCAATAATTATACGATTCTTCACTCACGTACTCAATACGAAGACTATGAAGAGCCGGAACGCAAACGTCATCTTTTAAGATTGTGGCTCACGATGCCAAATGGTCGGGAAATTTCCCCGGAATTCGCGATGTTTATTGATGAGAATACGGGTAAACCAGGTCGCGGCGGCGTACCGCAACGTAAAACAACATCTGGCGGTATTGTAGAAACCCTGAAGTGATTTTTTATAAAACGTTAATAAGAACGAGTGGGAACACTTTTTCAGAGTTCAGAAAAAGTGTTCCTTATATAGGGAAATGTGGGGAGATTTAGATGACAAGTACTCCAAAATATTCTTGGATTATCTTATTATTCCTAGTTCTTAGCGGGATGATCAACCAAGTGGATAAAATAATTATTGGTTTGGTTTCCGTTCCTTTAATGAAAGAGTTACATTTAAGTCCATCGCAATGGGGAGTCGTAGGAAGTTCTTTCTTTTGGTTCTTTACCTTCTCCTCTATTATTCTTGGCGGCATGGCCGATTCAAAAAACACGAAAAAAATGTTAACTTGGATGTCGTTGATTTGGTTGATAGTTCAATTTTTCACCCCTTTCGTTAGTAGTTTGTCTATGCTTTTGTTAACCAGAATGATTTTGGGAGCTGGTGAAGGTCCTGCCCCCGCTCTATCCACGGCAATCATGGGAAAATGGTTCCCGAAACATAGGCACGGCATCGGCTTTGGTGCGGTTCTATTAGGAACGACAGGGGGATCTGCGATCGCTTCACCATTATTAATCTCCTTGATTGATCATTATGGATGGAGATCTGCATTTATAACGATGGGCATTCTGGGACTGATTGTGCTGGTATTATGGATGATTTTTGGTAAAGAAAGTCCTCAAGAAATCGGCTGGCCGTCGATACAGCAAAAGGAGCAGCAATCATCCAGCCTCTCAAAAGTTTCTTGGAGTCAGTTTCTTCCGCATCTATTATCTAAAAATTTTATTCTGATCGTATTGTGCGGGGGGGGTGCCTATTGGTTATTGTCCGTACAAGCGGTATGGCTTCCAGCCTATTTTACCAAAATTCAACATTTTAATGGTCAAACATTAAAATTAGCAGTGTCTTTACCTTTTCTTTTTGCAGCCTTTTGCCAATTAGGATTTGCCATTCTATCAGATCGGCTCTATCGTAAAACCAGAGATATTCGTAAGGCACGAATAAATCTTGCCGGTATAACGATGATGTTATCCGCTCTATGCTTATACCTAGCAAATGCCGCGAATTCCACGGCGATGTCCATATTGTTCTTCACCCTTGCTCCGGGTTTTGCGTATGTCATTCTTTCACTCGCACCCGCAATATTGATGGAGTTTTTTTCTCCCCAGAATATTGGAAAGGCACAAGGGACGTTCATTGCACTTGCGAGTACTACAAGTGTTATTGCTCCACTCGTATTTGGCTATCTTATTCAAAATGCATCGACTGAAGCTATCGGATACGGATACGCATTTCAAGCTTCTTCTTTAGGGATGCTCATTATCGGATTATTGTTTTGGATCGGTGTACGTCCCGCAAAGGAAAGCCGCACAATAATTGAAACAGATGAGAAAGTGAGTATTTAAGAGGTATAAACGTAGATTGAAAGATTCTTAGTAAGATTATATTGATCTAACTTAATTATAAGTTACAAATAATAATTTCATTTAATTAATAATAAGTGTGCCATGAATAACGAATTCAAAATATTCAGTCAATTACGGCGATATAACAAATATAAAGGAGGAATATGTATGTCAGTTATTTTAAAGGAAAAAATTCAAGGGCGTTCAGCGTGGAAAGGTATCGAACTAGCAAAAGATGATTCATGGATTTATTATTTGTCAGAGAAAACCCTTGCAGCTCTTGACAAGGCTGTATTACATGTTCAACAAATAGGGTTAAAGGCACCCAATTTTAACAAGGAGGATTTCCCAATTCCTGATCTCGCTGATGAAATTGCTTATTTTGTTGACGAGCTGGAGAATGGGAGAGGATTTCTATTGATTCGTGGATTACCAATGGATCAATATACTGACGATGAAGCTAGTATCATTTACTGGGGTCTTGGACTTCACTTGGGCCTACCGATCATCCAAGGAAAAAAGGGTGACCTCTTAGGGCATATCAAAAACATGGGTAAAGACTTTAATGATAATACAACAGTAAGAGGTTACCAAACGAATGTACGTCTTGACTATCACACAGATCTTGCTGATGTTGTCGGATTACTATGTCTTCGTAAAGCGAAATCTGGCGGTTTAAGCAGTATCGCTAGTGCGTTGTCTATCTATAATGAAATTCTGGATAATCACCCTGAGTACCTTGAAATTCTCTATCGTCCATTCGCCCATGATCTTCGTGGAGAAGAAGCACCAGGTCAATCTCCAGTAGTTTCATCACCGATCTTTAGCTATTACGATGGTAAATTAAGCTGCAGATATATGCGTCAATATGTCGAATCAGCACAAACAAAAACAGGTATCTCTTTGTCAAAAGAGGAAATCGAAGCATTTAATTTTGTAGATTCCCTTACTGCTGATAAAAACTTTCATATTGATATGATGATGGAACCGGGTGATATGCAATTCGTTAATAATTATACCGTTTTTCATTCACGTACACTATTTGAAGATTATGAAGAAGATGACCGCAAACGTCATTTATTAAGATTGTGGCTCATGATGCCAAATGGACGAAAAATTGCTCCAGGTTTCGAGTTTTATATAGGAGGAGCACCTGTAATTAGATAAAAACCGGTGGTAATAATAATCACCAATAATTCTTGAATGGTGATTTTATTCAACGAAAATGATGAATGAAATCACCATTTTATGTTTTTTATTTTGAAGTGAGAGTTTCTTGACAGGAATAATGCTTTCGCATATAGACTGGGTAATTTAAAAATAACCTGAAGTGAGGATGATGTTTTTTGGCAAATTTAGATCCGCAAGCAGAAAAATATTTACAAGCATTTAATCAGCTGCCACCTATTCATACGATGGATCATAAGTCAGTAAGAGAGAGGCTTTCTAAAGCACCGCGTCCTGCAGTAAAATTAGAACCGCTTTCAAAAGTTGAGGATTTCATGATTCCGGTAAGCCAGGATGAAACAATCAAATGCAGGGTATATATACCGGAAGGGCAAGGTCCTTTCCCTCTATTTATTTACTACCATGGTGGAGGATGGGTTCTAGGAGACATTGAATCAACGGATGCAAGCTGCCGAATGATAGCGAATCGAACGGAAAGTATTGTTGTATCCGTAAACTATCGTCTTTCTCCAGAGTATAAGTTTCCGACTCCAGTAGAAGACGCCTATTCCGCATTGCAATGGGTTTTTGAAAAAGGAACTTCATTTAACGGAGAAGTTTCTCGATTGGTAGTTGGAGGGGATAGCGTAGGTGGAAATCTAGCGACTGTAGTTACGATGATGGCGAGAAACAAAAAAGGTCCAAACATCACTGCACAGGTCTTAATCTATCCTGCTACAAATCTTGAGTTCAATACGGAATCCCATCGAACCTTTGCAAAAGGATTTGGTCTTGATCGCGAACAGTTAATTTGGTTCCGTGATCATTATTTAAGGAATAATGAGGACAGGCGTAATGAGTATGCTTCCCCCTTGGTCGCTCAAGATTTAAGTGGTCTCCCGCCAGCAATTGTTATTACAGCTGAAAATGATGTACTTCGGGATGAAGGAATGGCCTATGCTGAACGTCTGAAAGATTTTGGTGTTCAAGTTGAATATGAATGTGAACCCGGGATGGTCCACGGATTTTTTGTACAAATGGACATTTTCTCAAAGAACATAGAATTGACTGTTTCTAGGATCGAGAAGTTCTTGAGTTCCTTAAAATATACAATAGGGATAGAATGAAAGAAAATGTTCTAAATGAAGCGAGCCTCAGAATTTAGTGAGGCTCGCTTTTTAAAATACATATTTAATTTTTAAATAGAAATTATTGATAATCAATGAAACAGTAATAATAGCAACCCTAGGCATTTAGTAATAAACGGTATTTCCAATTCCACCGGTTACCGAAATGACATCGCCAGTTATCGATGCCGCCAAAGGTGAGGCTAGGAAGGTAACGACATTAGCAATTTCCTCTGGTGTAATCAAGCGGCCGAGGGCATTCATTGATGCTGCCTGGCGTATAGCTTCCTCATTAGTGACACGGCCTCTAAACGTTTCAGTATCGACAATCCCTGGATAAACAGCATTGACAGTAATTCCGTGCTTTCCTAATTCTAATGAAGCGGATTTTGTCATATGGACAACAGATGCATTACGAGGACCGGAACTAAAATAATTGCCGCCAATTCTAGCTGCCAGACCACTTATATTGATAATACGTCCCCAATTATTTTGGATCATATAAGGAGCAACAGCCCGGACACAACGAAAATAGCCCATATACTTTTCTTCAAAATCTTTCAAGATAAGTTCATCTTTAATGCTGTTAAAATCCTCTGGTTCATGACCTCCAACACGGGCTCCACTGTTGATTAAAATATCAATGCTTCCCATTTCTGCTGCTGATTTTTCAACTAAATTTAGGATAGAGCCAGGATCATTAGTATCTGCCACGATTGGATAAATATTTCTGTTGGTTTCATTGGCCAATTCGTCTGCTGCATTCTTAAGTGAAGATTCGTTTCTTGAACAAATCGTACAATCCACACCTTCCAAAGCCAACTGACGGGCAATAGCTTTGCCAATCCCCCTGCTTCCTCCAACGATAAGTGCTTTTTTTTCAGATAATTTTAAGTCCATAGTTCAACCTCCTGTTTCGAATTAACTTGTATAAGACTCTGCTTGAAAGTGATTTATTAGAATATTTAATCATTTCTATCTTTGATTCTACCTATAAATGATAATTATATAAAATTAAAGATTTTAAATTGCACTTAAGTTTTATTAATATAATGATAAGTGTTGTAAAATTACATGTATAAAGGTGTTTCATTTTCCATTTATTAGTAAAGTTTATTTGCAAATTAAAAATTTTAATTTTATTTAACTGAAAATTATGAATATAATTAACGGAATAACATTTATAACAGTCAGAAGTTATTTAAAGCGCTTTCATAAAAAAAGGGGGGAACAAGGAACATCATTTATTAAGCAATAATTGTTTGTATAAGGGTTTCTAAGATAATGGCAGTCGCTTTTAAAGTAGGAAAACAGCCCAAACTTTAGTACTATAGTTAAATTTCAATATAAAACGAAGGAGGATTCTAGGTGCCGTCTATTTTAAAGGGAAAAATTCAAGGACCAGTAGCTTGGAAAGGTATTGATTTGGCTAAAGATGATTCATGGATTTATTATTTGTCAGAGAAAACGATTGCAGATCTTGAGAGCGCTTTATTTTGTGTAAAACAAAAAGGGTTAAAGGCACCTGATTTTAACAAGGAGGACTTTCCAATTCCGGAGCTTTCTGACGAAATAGCCTACTTTATAGACGAGCTGGAAAATGGGAGAGGTTTTCTATTAATTCGTGGCTTACCAATTGAAAAGTATACAGATGAAGAAGCAAGCATCATTTACTGGGGTCTCGGAGTCAACTTGGGCATCCCGGTAACGCAAAACGCAAAAGGTGATCTATTAGGACATGTTGTTGACCAAGGTCTCAACATTAATGATTCAAATGTACGTGGTTACCAAACGAATGCTCATCTTCCCTTTCACCCAGATGGATCTGACGTAGTCGGGTTATTAAGTCTTCGAAAAGCTAAATCTGGCGGTTACAGTAGTATCGTAAGTTCAATCGCGGTTTACAATGAAATTCTGGATAGGTACCCAGAATATCTGGGAATTCTCTATCTTCCATATTTCTTGGATCGTCGTGGTGAGGAAACACCAGGTGAATCTCCTGTTTATTCATCACCAGTCTTTAGTTATTACGATGGTAAATTAAGCTGCAGATATAACCGCGGATATGTCGAATCGGCACAAGCGAAAACAGGTAGATATTTGTCAAAAGTTGAAACTGAAGCATATGACTTAATAGATTCCCTTCTATATGATGAAAACATGCATATTGATATGATGATGGAACCGGGTGATATGCAATTTGTTAATAATTATACTGTTCTTCATTCACGTACTGTATACGAAGACTATCAAGAATCCGAACGCAAACGTCATTTATTAAGATTGTGGCTCACGATGCCAAATGGGCGAGAAATTGCGCCAGACTTCGCGATGTTCATTGATGAGAAAACAGGGAAAGCGGGTCGCGGCGGTATTCCTGTACGTGAAAAAACAGCTGGAGGTATTGCAGAAAAAATGAGGTAAGGGGTTTAATAAACATAAAGAGTTTAGACGAGGTTAAACACGGAAGATTTACCTTTAAAAACTTTTAAAACACCAATTGATTCATGTTAACGGAATAGAAGGGGAGATTATTAATTTGAAAACACCTAAATATTCTTGGATCATATTATTAATTCTTGTAGCTTCAGGCATGATCAACCAGGTTGATAAAATTATCATTGGTTTGGTTTCTGTTCCTCTAATGAAAGAGTTACATTTAAGTCCTTCACAATGGGGAATGGTCGGCAGTTCGTTCTTTTGGTTCTTTACCTTTTCCTCTTTCATTCTAGGGGGAATGGCCGATTCAAGAAATACGAAAAAAATGTTTACTTGGATATCGTTTGTATGGTTGATTGTTCAATTTACCACACCTTTCGTTTCCAGTCTGTCTCTGCTAGTAATCACAAGAATGGTCTTGGGAGCAGGAGAAGGTCCTGCCGTTGCTATATCAACTTCAATAATAGGAAAATGGTTCCCTAAACATAGACATGGTATAGGTTTTGGCGCTGTTCTCTTTGGAGCAACAATCGGGCCCGCGATTGCTTCACCATTATTAATCTCCTTGATCCATGGATATGGATGGAGATCTGCTTTTATAGCAATGGGGATTGTTGGACTAATGGTGCTAGTTTTATGGTTGATTCTTGGAAAAGAAAGCCCAAGAGAAATCGGTTCGTATGCTTTTGATCAAGAAGAAAAGCACTCAATAATTTCTACTAATGTTTCTTGGCGTCAGTTTCTTCCGTATCTTTTATCTAAAAATTTTATTTTTACCGTTTTGTGTGCGGGTTGTGCCTATTGGTTATTGTCCGTTCAAGCCGTATGGTTTCCTGCATATTTTACCGAAATTCAACATTTTGATGGGAAAATGTTAAAACTTGCAGTGTCTTTACCTTTTCTTTTTGCTGCCATTTGTCAAATTGTATTTGCCTTGTTATCGGATCGGCTTTATCGCAAAACAGAAGATATTCGTAAAGCACGAATAAATGTTGCAGGGATTACGATGGTGCTATCCGCTATTTGTTTATTTCTTGCAAATGCCTTTAATTCTAGTGCTATCTCCATTCTATTCTTCATCCTTGCTCCGGGTTTTGCGGTTGTTATTCTTTCACTTGCACCCGCCATATTAATGGAATTCTTTTCTCCTAAAAACATTGGAAAGGCTCAAGGGGCCTATGTTGCTCTAGCAAGTTCAACAAGCATTATTGCTCCGCTCATATTCGGGTATTTTATCCAGTATGCAGGAACTGAGGCAAAAGGATATGGTTATGGCTTCCAAGTTACTTCTTTGGTTATGTTAGTAATCGGATTATTGTTTTGGAGTATTGTCCGTCCCGCGAACCGAAGTCAAACAACGATAAAACCTGAGGAACAAGTTATTGTATAAAAATCATTAATTGGTGAATCAAGGAGGGAAATAGACTATGTGTAAAAATGAAAAGGCCGTTTCTGAGATGGACAGTTGTGTATTGTGTCATGAGGAATTAGCCATTATGGAGCGAAATCGCAGTAAGTGCTGGAGTTGTCAGGATAAGATATCCGAGACTTACGCTGATGATCATATTGAAGCGGAGGATTAAGTAAATTAGTTAGTTTCGTAAATGATTTGAACTGTAAAAGGAACTTCTTTATTACGGAGGTCCTTATTTATTCTTAGGCTATGTTAAACATAATTGTTGATTTTTCAAACTATGTTGATTGGAGCGAAGTGCCTGGAGCGGAAATCAACAGGTAAGTTTAACACAGCTTATACTTAAGATTATAGTTTGTAGTATATAAAGAATACTTACTTACCGATTAAAAAATTTAATTTTATTTAATTATTACTTATGAGTATGGTCGGTATCATAATAAAAAAATTCTATTAATTAAGTTAATAATGCAGGGAGTGAAAATATTGGCTGGGCAAGGAAAGTTAAACACAACATTTTATGAAGCGATTCAAGATATTCAAGATGGTGCAACCATCATTGTTGGTGGGTTTGGTCTGTCGGGAATTCCCGAGAATCTAATTCTAGCATTGCGAGAAAAGGGAACAAAAGACCTTACGATTGTCAGTAACAATTGTGGGGTGGATGATTGGGGACTGGGTTTACTGCTTGCCAATAAACAGATTAAGAAAATGGTGGCAAGCTATGTAGGTGAGAACAAGATCTTTGAAAAGCAATTTTTAAGTAGAGAATTGGAAGTAGAGCTTGTTCCCCAGGGTACACTGGCGGAAAGAATTCGGGCAGGAGGAGCTGGCATCCCTGGATTCTATACGCCGACTGGAGTGGGTACACCGATTGCAGAGGGCAAAGAGCACCGATTATTTAATGGCAGAACGCATATTCTTGAAGAAGGAATTGTTGGGGATTTTGCCTTCGTCAAGGCATGGAAAGGTGAACCGTTAGGAAATCTTGTTTACCGGAAAACAGCGCGCAATTTTAATCCACTAGCAGCAACGGCAGGCAGGATTACGATTGCCGAAGTGGAGCAAATGGTTGAAGTAGGTGCTCTTGATCCGGATGAGATTCATACACCTGGGATCTATGTTCAAAGCATATTGGAAGGAAAAAATTATGTGAAAAGAATTGAACGCCGTACCGTCATACCTACTTAACTTACCTTTAAAGGGTAACTTACCGCAAAAATTACAATGCGATTTTTCAGGAGGATTAACAGTATGGATACCAGGACAAAAATCATTAAGCGTGCGGTTCAAGAGATTCAAAATGGGATGAATGTGAATCTAGGAATTGGAATGCCTACTTTACTTGCGAACGAAATACCGAAAGAATTACATGTATTATTGCAATCCGAAAATGGGTTGCTTGGCATCGGACCTTATCCAGTTGAAGGGATGGAAGATCCTGATCTTATTAACGCAGGGAAAGAAACGGTTACAGCGGTAATCGGTGGATCTTTCTTTGACAGTGCTGAGTCCTTTGCCATGATTCGTGGGGGACACATTGATCTGGCTATCTTGGGAGGTATGGAGGTTTCCGAACAAGGTGACTTGGCAAATTGGATGATTCCGGGGAAATTGGTCAAAGGGATGGGAGGTGCGATGGATCTTGTCCATGGTGCCAAAAGAATTGTGGTCATAATGGAGCACACCAATAAGTACAATGAATCCAAAATCAAAAAAAGCTGTTCCCTTCCATTGACAGGTCAAAAGGTTGTAAATCGACTGATTACTGACTTGGCTGTATTTGATTTTACTCCCGAGGGAATGATTCTTGTGGAAACTCAAGAAGGTGTTTCACTTGATGAAGTGATAGAAAAGACGGAGGCTTCCTTTACGATCAGCACCAATTTGACATGTGGTAAAGGGGATCGCCAAAAGACTTCTATTACAAGGTAAAGAGATTACACTGCTAAGGGTAGAGATAGATTTGTAATAAGAGAAGCTTTTTCGCCCACCTTGAGACGAAGAACCTTCTCTTTTTTTTCTTTTTTAATTCTTAATAATTTCTGATTTTAAATAATGAATATATTTGTTGGCAAAAGTGGACAAATGTTTATTTTCTGATCGAACTAATCCTAAAGAAATATTTACAGTCGGATGATACACCAAATCAATTGGAACGATATCACCATTAATGATAAGGGGATAGTTTTTCATTACGAAATCAGGAGCAAATGTAATTGCCAAATTTTCATTGACGGCTTGGAGAACTCCATCCATATTATTTGATGTAAATAAGATTTTCAAGGGCTTATATTTATGAAAGAATTCTTGTACAAAATACTGCATAAATTCACCCTTATATGTCACGAGAGTTTGATCAAGTATATCATGCGGAGTTATAGTACCAAGGATGGCTAAGGGAGAATGCTTAGAAACATAAACTTTCTGCTTCCCTTCGATTAATGCTTCAAAAGCTATTCCTTCCATGTTTATGTTCAAATCACTTGAATACGTAATCAGTCCAATGTCAGTCTTGTGCTGTCGAACATCTTCAATTACAGCAGATCCACTTTTATCGGAAACCTCCAAATTTACGTGCGGATAATCATGTCTAAACGATGCTATCGCTTTTACCAGGAACGTCATCAATCCAGGTAATGACGAAATTTTTAGTTCCCCCACTTCCGTGGAATTCAATAAGTTAGCAGTCACTTTTATTTCCTCAAGTTTTTTTTGTACTTCATAGGCGAGTTTCAGAATGATTCTTCCTTCATCGGTTGGGACAGCGCCGTGTCCCCGTGACCGCTTAAGAACTTTAATCCCCAACTCCTTTTCCAAGTTGGTTATGGACTGGCTGATGTTGGATTGAGTCACATGTAGATTCTGTGCTGCGATAGACAGAGAACTGTATTTTGCGACTTCTACGATATATAGTAATTGTTCAATATTCATGACTGTTCTCCTTTTTTAAATATTAGTAATACTTACTTACAGATTAAAATCTTTAATTTTATTTAATTATAATTTATTAGTATAATCAATATCAATAATATTTTAAAATCTTTGAATATTCTAAAAACGGGAGGAGAACTAGAATGTCATTGAACCAATTGTTTGATTTAAATGGTAAGACAGCAATCGTTACCGGAGGCGGCAGCGGGTTAGGGCGTGTAATGGCACTGGCGTTGGCAGAAGCCGGAGCAAACGTTGTTGTATGTTCACGGCGTTTAGAAGTTTGCGAAGCAGTTGTAAAAGAAATCGAGGCGTTAGGAAGACAGGCACTTGCTCTATCATTGGATGTCACAGATCGGGAATCAGTCGTTCAAGGTGTGGAGAAAGCGGTTTCTCATTTTGGGGAAATCAAAATTTTAGTCAACGGCAGTGGAACAGTTTTTGAGTCTCCTGCTACGGATATGCCTTTAGAACAATGGCAAGCTATGCTGGATACAAATGTGACAGGAACATTCTTGATGTGTCAGGCAGTTGGTAAACATATGATTAATAACGAATACGGTAAAATCATTAACATTTCTTCTAGTATCGGTTTTAAAGGTGTTGACCCGGAAGCTGTAGATTCTGTCGGATATACAACTAGTAAGGGTGCAGTCATGACTTTAACGAAGGATCTGGCAGTTAAGTGGGGACGACATGGAGTGTATGTAAATTCAATTGCTCCTGGAGTTTTCACTACAGGAATGAATAACCCAGAAATACCGGGAACACTTGTACACAAAGCAGGCCCTTTCATTGCCTCACAAGTTCCAGTTAGAAGATTAGGCAGTGACAATGATTTGGTAGGTGCACTCCTTTACTTGGCTTCAGCAGCATCTGATTATTGTACTGGACAAATTTTGACTCTTGATGGTGGACTTGGGGCTAAGTAAATTTCATCCAAATAACGTGGTTGCGTAAATTAATCATACTTAATTGCAATTAAAAAATATCAATTTTACTTAACTGAAAATTAAGAATATACTGAAATTATAAATTCGAACCCAGTTAATTTGCTTGCTGATGAAAGCGATAACAATATGCGAATTTAATAAAAATTTATTGGAAGAGGGGATTTTAAGTGGGTAATTTAAAAGATGTAAAAGAAGTAGAAGTATTTCATGCAGGTAATGTTAGTGTAGATGAATTGCCTTGGATTCCATATTTTGGAGATGCGAAATTTAAATTGCTTAAAGCCAACCCTGTTACAGGACAAACGGTTACTTTATTATCTGTTCCTGCGAAAATGCAGCTTCCGGCCCATTTCCATCCTGGAACAGTCATTGTATATACCGTCCAAGGGACTTGGAGATATCTCGAGGAGCCTTGGATCTCCAAACCTGGTGACATGGTTTATGAGCCTGCAGGCTCCAAACATACGCCGACAGCTGTAGGGGATGAAGATGTTATCACCTTCAATATTGTAGAAGGAACATTAGACTATATAGGTGAAGAAGGAGAAATTCTTGCCAGAGACAATTGGGAAACATTCCTGAAAAGATACTATGAACATTGCGCGGCTGAAGGAATTGAACCTATTGATGTGACTAAATTTTGATAGTTTGAAAAAAAGAGAAGTCCGGCGTCCACATGACGAAGAGGCTTCTCTTTTTTCTTGGCTTTTTCATTTTAAATATTAGTTATAATAATTTACAAATTAATATTTTTAATTTTATTTTATTAAAACTTATAAGTATAATCATTAACATAATAATATTTTTAAAATTTTTAATATTCAAATTTAAAAGATAATAATGCTGGGAGGAATAATGATTAATGACAGCAAAGACGGTTTTGATTACTGGTGCTACAAAAGGGATCGGATATGAATTCACAAAAGTTTTTGCAGAGCATTGTTATAACTTGGTATTAGTTGCCAGAGATTCGGCGTTGTTGGAACAACAAGCCGAAAGTCTAAAAAAGGAATATGGCGTGCAAGTGAATACTTTTGCCGGCGATTTGAGTAGCCATACAACGGTAGAGAGCTTGCATCGATACTTGAAAAGCGAAAGAATCGACATCGATATATTGATTAATAATGCTGGAGCTGGCGGATTAGGGTTGATGACGGAATTGGATATTCAAAAAGAAATGGAATACCTGCAGCTCAACATGATTTCGCTCACGTATTTAACTAGACTTATTGCGGATGACATGGTGAAACGAAAGCAAGGTAAAATTTTAAACGTGGCTTCAACAGCGGCCTTTCAGCCAACTCCACGGATGTCGATGTATGGGGCCAGCAAATCTTACGTCTTATTCTTTACGGAAGCAATTGCGGAAGAACTTAAAGGAACCGGAGTTCAAGCTTCTGTATTATGTCCCCCTTCTACCAAAACGCCGCTCACGCAAGGCTTGGCCTCAACAAGAACAAAAATTTTCATTAAGAACTTAATTGAACCGCAAGCTGTTGCCAAGTGCGGATTTGAAGGGTTAATGAAGAATAAAACGGTGATTATTCCAGGCTTTAAAAATAAGCTCATGGCTAAATCTGTGGGATTGCTGCCAAGGAAATGGGTAACCATCTATACCCGAAAGCTTATCGAACAAAAAGTGTAAATAGCATTAAAGTTCTATCCTTGAAAGGGTTGGAGTTTTTAAAAGTATTATCTTTATAGATTTACGATGGCAAATAGCTTACATAGTTTTTCAGAAGATATTTTGTTTGGAATAACAAAATCAAAAAAGGGGACTAATGATGAATTTTTTATTATCTAAGGAACATCAAATGATGCAAAAAATGGTGCGAGAGTTTGCTCTAAACGAATGTGAACCTACTGCTGGTCAACGTGATGAAGAGGAATGCTTTGATATCAAGATTTGGCACAAGATGGCGGAACTTGGTTTATGCGGCATTCCTTGGCCAGAAGAGTACGGAGGTGCAGGTGCCGATTACTTGAGTTATGTGATCACGGTGGAGGAATTGTCACGGGTGGACGCTTCAATTGGGACCACGCTTTCCGCACATACATCGTTAGCCGGATGGCCGGTTTTCAAGTTTGGAACGGAACATCAAAAGCAAAAATATTTGCGGGCCATGGCGGAAGGAAAAAACATGGGTGCGTATTGCTTGACGGAATCTGGATCCGGATCTGATGCCAGTGGAATGAGAACAACAGCCGTTCTAGACGGAGATGAATGGGTCTTGAACGGATCGAAGATTTTTATCACCAACGGAGGCTATGCCGACACCTATATCGTTTTCGCACAGACCAACTCGGCACTAAAGCATAAAGGCATTTCTGCGTTTATTGTGGAAAAGGGCTTCCCAGGTTTCTCGGTAGGAAAGAAGGAAAAAAAGCTGGGCATTCGCTCTTCCGCCACGACAGAGGTCATTTTTGAGGACTGCCGCGTTCCAAAGGACAATCTTTTGGGCCAAGTTGGTGAAGGGTTCCAGATTGCCATGATGACTCTCGACGGCGGTCGGAACGGAATCGCTTCCCAAGCTGTTGGAATAGCTCAAGGAGCATTTGATAATGCTGTAGCATTTGCAAAGGATCGCGTCCAATTTGGCAGACCTATTAGCTCACTTCAAGCTATTCAATTCAAATTAGCCGATATGGCCACAAAAATCGAAGCTGCCCGTTTATTGACGTATCAGGCAGCATGGCGTGAGGAACAAGGAATTCCTTACGGACTTCAATCTGCAATGTCCAAACTATTTGCTGGAGACACCGCCATGGAGGTAGCGGTGGAGGCTGTTCAAGTATTTGGCGGATATGGATACACAAGGGAATATCCGGTAGAACGGTATATGAGAGATGCTAAAATCACCCAAATCTATGAAGGTACGCAAGAGATTCAGCGTCTTGTTATTGCCGGAAATCTGCTTAAAGCATAGAAAAAACTCAAAATTAATGAAAACAGGAATGTAATCTATTAAAAAGAGGCGAATGGGCTTGTCAAACGTGAAAGATTTGCTTGGGCATGAATTAGAGCCTTACAGCATGGCAGTGGAAAAAGGAAAAATAAAAGAATTGGCCGATGTGCTAGGTGAAACCCTGATTTGTACATTGCTTGCGGAATTTCAGGTGCCATTCAGCATTTAGCCGGGGTGTCTAACTCTAAAGTTGTCGTTGCGATGAACAAAGATCCGGAAGCCCCCTATCTTCCAAGTAGCGGACTCCGGTATTGTGGGGGATTTGTTTGAGGTGATCCCGCCTCTAACGAAAGAAATTAAAAAAGTACTAGTAAATTCTTAAAAAAATCCGGGATAGAACATGTATTACTCCTGATTAATAAGTGCATCTCTTCTCAATAAATCTGCTATCAATGGAGTGATTGATAGACAATAATAAACTTTTGGAAAGGAAATCCTATATGTTTAAAAAGGTTCTTATTGCTAATCGAGGAGAAATTGCTGTCCGTGTGATTAGGGCGTGTAAGGAAATGGGGATATCTACGGTCGCTGTATATTCTGAAGCAGACCGTGAAGCTCTGCATGTACGACTAGCAGATGAAGCCTATTGCATTGGACCACACCTATCATCTAAGAGCTACTTGAATATGACCAATTTATTAATTGTTGCTCAAGTATCACATGCAGATGCTATCCATCCTGGCTATGGATTTTTAGCAGAAAGTGCAGAATTCGCTAATATATGTATTGAAAACGATATCATTTTTATTGGACCATCACCTGAGGCAATCAGTAAGATGGGGGCGAAAGCGGTAGCGAGAGAAACGATGGAAGCCGCTGGCGTACCAATTGTTCCAGGTACGGATGGGATTATTGAAGATATTGAGGAAGCTGTGTTTATAGCAAGAAGTATCGGGTATCCCGTTATTGTTAAAGCCACTGCTGGTGGTGGTGGAAAAGGGATGCGGGTTGCTGAATGCGAGGAAGAGTTAAAAAATGCGATTTCAATGGCGCAGCAAGAAGCAGCTACAGCTTTTGGTAATGCAGGTGTTTATTTAGAAAAGTACATTGAAGAGCCTCGACACATTGAAATCCAAATTATGGGTGATTCCTTTGGCAATGTCGTGCACTTAGGGGAACGTGATTGCTCAATCCAGAGACGCCATCAAAAGCTAATTGAAGAAGCGCCATCCCCTGCACTTGATGAAGAACTAAGAACGAAAATGGGAGAGGCGGCATTAAAAGCCGCGAAGGCCGTACAATATTCAGGGGCAGGTACGATTGAATTTTTACTAGATAAACATAAAAATTTTTACTTTATGGAAATGAATACCCGTATTCAAGTTGAACACCCAGTTACAGAACTTATAACAGGGGTAGACTTAATCAAAGAACAATTACTTGTTGCCTCAGGTCATAGGCTATCTGTCAAACAAGAAGATATTCATATCAATGGTTGGGCGATCGAATGCCGGATTAATGCAGAAAATCCTGATAAAAACTTTATGCCATCCCCTGGGAAAATTGGATTATACCTACCTCCAGGTGGATTTGGAATCCGAGTCGATAGCGCAGTTTATCCAGAATATACGATCTCACCATTTTATGATTCGATGATTGCGAAATTAATCGTACATGGAAAAAATCGTGAAGAAGCAATGGCAAGGATGAAGCGAGCCTTAAGCGAGTTCGTCATTGAAGGAATTGATACAACAATCGCTTTCCACCTTCGTTTATTAGAACATCCGGATTTTAAAGCTGGTAATTTTAACACGAAATTTTTAGAAATGAATGATTTAACGGTTTCCACTAAGTAACTAGTGGTGATTTGAAGTATTCGGTGGCACTAGATTATTTAGAAAAGAGAAGAGGTAATGGAGGAAAAAAGATTTTTGTAATTGTTGATGAGAATGACCGGATAATCGGTACTGAACCTATGGGTGGAGATTTCATAGATCCTAAGAAATCTGAAATGAGTAAAAAAAATAACAGAAATTAAATTATAGAAGGAGTGTTTCCTCATGTTTAAAATGAATGACATTAAAGAATTAATTCGAGCAGTGGACCGTTCTTCAATTGGAGAATTAACGATTAAAGGTGAAAATGATCAGCAAATAACGATTTGTAAACAGATGAATGTCGGACAAGTAGCGCTTATCGAAGAAACACAAGTCCCAACGACTATTGCTGTCGCACCTGTGAAAGTGGAAGCCGCTCCCGTTCAAAAGCAGGAAGAAATACAAACACCATCGACAATTACTGAGGACACATCGGTTCATAAAATTACTTCCCCAATGGTGGGAACATTTTATTCGGCTCAATCACCTGATTCTGATGTCTATGTAAGAGTGGGGGATCAAATAAAAGAAGACACAGTGGTATGTATTGTGGAAGCCATGAAGCTTATGAATGAGCTTGAAGCGGAAGTTAGTGGTGAAATTGTTGAAATCTTTGTGGAAAATGGTCAGGTTGTTGAATATGGCCAGCCCTTGTTCCTCGTAAAAACAGCATAAGCAATAAAATTTAAACACTGATAGGAGAGGACTCACAGCATGGATATGTTCGATAAAATCGAGATCATGGAAGAACAACGGGAAAAAGTGAAGCTGGGTGGCGGTTATGCACGGATTGATGCCCAGCATGATCGCGGGAAGCTTACTGCTAGAGAGCGTATCGAAATATTAGTGGATGAAGGGACATTCGTTGAATTAAACCCATTCATAGAAAATCGCGGCCTTGAATATGGATCCGGGGAGGCTCCAGGAGAAGGGGTTGTTACAGGATACGGTAAGGTTGGTGGGTGCCTTATTTTCCTTTTTGCTCAAGATTTTACTGTTTTCGGGGGAGCCCTTGGCGAAATGCATGCGACGAAGATTACCAAAATCATGGATTTAGCAGCAGAAAATGGAGCACCTATAATCGGGTTAAATGACTCAGGTGGAGCACGAATTCAAGAAGGTGTTTTATCACTAGACGGATATGGACACATTTTCTACCGAAACTCCATGTATTCAGGCGTAATTCCACAAATTTCCGTGATTATGGGACCGTGTGCCGGGGGAGCTGTTTATTCTCCTGCGATTACAGATTTCGTTTTCATGGTAGAAAAAACAAGTCAAATGTTTATCACAGGTCCA
The DNA here is from genome assembly GCF_037975445.1 of Peribacillus sp. FSL P2-0133. Lineage (NCBI taxonomy): Bacteria > Bacillati > Bacillota > Bacilli > Caryophanales > Bacillaceae > Peribacillus > Peribacillus sp. FSL P2-0133. Next base: position 1,941,271 of record NZ_CP150254.1, read on the forward strand.
AAGGTAATTGAGTCGGTAACGGGAGCAAAGATTAATAGTGAGGATTTAGGTGGTGCGTCCGTTCATTCCACAATAAGTGGAAATGCCCATTTTACTGGACCAACAGAAGAAGACGTATTAAACGAAGTCAGGAGATTAATTGGCTACTTGCCATCAAACTATGAAGAAAATCCACCTTACAAAGAGCCAGTAAATAAAATTCCTTTAGATGAAAGAATCGATGAACTTCTTGATGTTGTCCCGATTGATGGAACGAAGGTTTATGATGTGCGTAAGGTGATTCATTTAATTGTCGATGATCAAAATTTTATGGAAGTTCAGCCGAAATTTGCCAAAAATATTGTCGTTGGCTTTGGCCGTATAAACGGCGATACAGTCGGTATTATCGCAAATAATCCGAAGATGATGGCAGGTGGTCTTGATATTGATTCATCTGACAAATGTGCTCGATTCATCCGATTCTGTGATTGCTTTAAGATTCCATTAATTACATTTGAAGATGTGAGTGGCTTTATCCCAGGAATCCAACAAGAGCATGGAGGGATCATCCGGCATGGAGCGAAAATTTTATATGCCTATTCGGAAGCTATGGTTCCCAAAATTACCGTGATCCTTCGAAAAGCATATGGTGGGGCTTACGTTGCTTTAAACAGTAAAGCAATCGGGGCAGACTTAGTATTTGCTTGGCCTAATGCAGAAATTGCGGTTATGGGACCAGCTGGTGCGGCCAATATCATTTTTGCAAAAGAGATTAGTGAAAGTGCAGATCCGGAGGCCTTTAAGCAAGAAAAAATCAACGAATACCGCGAACGGTTTGCCAATCCTTACGTTGCATCAGCTAATGGCATTGTTGATGATGTAATTGACCCGAGGGATACGAGAAAATGTATCGCTAGTGCATTGGAAATGCTAAAAAACAAGAAGAAAGCATTACCTAAGAAAAGGCATGGAAATATCCCTTTATAAACCTTTTCTTATTAGTTTATGAACTACCTATATTAATAGAAGAAAAACGTGTGAAGACGACAAATGAAAAAAACGCTCACCGTAAAATGATATAGAAGGGAGAGAGCGATAGCATGGGGATTGATGCTGAACGCAACTTAAAATGGATAAAAAAATAGTACATCAATTTTCAGAGTTTGAGATCCCAAGTTATGAGCAGTGGCGTGACCTAACAGAAAAATCTTTAAAAGGAGCTTCTTTTGAAAAAAGTCTTATTACAGAAACATATGAAGGAATTTTACTTCAGCCGATGTATCGAAAGGAGGATGCCGCCAATCTTCCTTTTCTGCACTCTTTGCCAGGTATGGCTCCTTTTACTCGCGGCACTAAAAAGCTTATAAATGGATGGGAAATCAATCAGGAAATCAATGTTGGAATACCAACTTCTTTTAATAAAGTAGCACGGCATGACCTTAGCAAGGGGCAAACCTCATTAAATATTGTCCTTGATACACCAACGAAACGTGGAATAAATGCGAGTGAAGCTACTGCAGAAGTAGGGAAAGCAGGACTATCGATTTCAGGGGTATCTGATGTAGCCGATGCACTAAAAGATATTGACTTTGGTAATGTTCCTATTCACGTAGGTGCTGGGGCAAATTCATTGCCAATCCTTGCTTTGATTATCGCTCATCTAGAACAGTCCGGACGACAAGTGGAGGAATTACATGGGTGTATAGGAATGGATCCACTCGCGGAACTGGTAGCAAATGGAACATTGGCTTACGAGTTGGAAGATTGTTATGCATTGATGGCGGACATAACAAAATGGGCAAATGAGAATACCCCCCATTTACAAACAGTTCTAATCCATGGAAGTGTCTATCATGACGGTGGAAGTAGTGCGGTTGAAGAATTAGCTTTTTCCTTATCAACAGGTGTCGAATATTTACAAGCACTAACTTCCCAAGGAATTGATATAAATAAAGCCGCCAGGAGTATCCGTTTTTCGTTCTCAATCGGTACCGGTTATTTTATGGAAATTGCCAAACTTCGAGCCGCAAGAACTCTTTGGGCCAGAATTGTAGAAACGTTTGGTGGGAATGAAGAAGCCCAGAAGATGACGATGCATGCACGAACATCTGCATGGACAAAAACTGTTTTTGATCCCTATGTGAATATGCTGCGTGCTACAACAGAAGCATTTTCTGCAGCAGTCGGTGGAGCTGACAGCATTCATGTTAGTTGCTTTGATGAAGCGATTCAAAAGTCTACCGCTTTTTCACGACGAATTGCACGGAATGCCTCCATTATTTTAAAAGAAGAAGCTCATATTGCGAGGACAATCGATCCAGCCGGTGGCTCTTGGTACGTAGAAGTACTGACAAATGAGGTTGCCAAAAAGGCATGGGAACTTTTCCAGGAAACAGAGCGAAAAGGTGGTATTTTCCAGTCATTAATAAAAGAATTACCGCAAAATATGGTTCAACAAACAGCTTCAAAGCGAGTGAGGAGCATCGCTCACCGAAAAGATATATTCGTTGGTACCAATATGTATGTGAATTTGGCAGAAAAAGGGGTAGATTGGATAGCGTTAAATGAAACGCCCCAAATTAATGATCATATTAATCAAGTTGTAGGCCGAGCACATATATCGGTAGGAAGTTTAGCCGTAATCTCAAATAAAACAGAGACCGCGATCCAAGCAGCAAAACAAGGTGCATCGTTAGGTGAAATAGCCAAAGCAACAGGTAGGAAGTCAGAAGCTGCGGTTTGTGTTAAAGCAATCAAGCCAACCAGAGGTGCACTTCAGTTTGAAGAACTTCGTCAATCCATTGATGAAATGGCACAGAAAACTGGAAATCGACCGATTATATTTCTAGCAAACTTAGGACCTATTTCAGATCATAAAGTGCGAGCAGATTTTGCTGCAGGATTTTTTGAAGTAGGCGGTTTCGATGTTATTCAAAACAATGGATTTGGTTCTATAAAAGAAGCTGCCGAGGCAGTCGTTGCGTCCATGGCAGATTTTGTAATCATTTGTGGAAAAGATGAAGACTATCAACAAGCTGCCATTCCACTTGCAATGTCTATTAAAAAAACAGATGCACAAATAACCGTATTATTAGCAGGAAAGCCTAGCGAAGTAGATGAAATCAAATTTAAAGAGGCTGGAGTAGCTGAATTTGTTCATGTTGGCTCAAATTGCTATGACGTATTAAGTCAACTTCTACAGGAGAAAGGAGTGGCTGTTTCATGACAAAACCAGATTTTACCCAAATAGCATATACAGATGAAATAGAAGGAGAATTTAGCAAGTGGAGTAAACATGCTGAGAAACTTTCTGGAATGTCTTTTGATAATTTAGCCGTTCCGACTTATGAAAAAATTGATGTAAAGTCTCTTTACACAAATATGGACACAATAGGAATGAATCATTTAGATTATGTGGCGGGAATCGCACCATTCTTTCGAGGTCCCTACCCAGCTATGTATAAATCACAACCTTGGACGGTTCGTCAATATGCTGGCTTTTCTACGGCGGAAGAAAGTAATGCGTTTTACCGCAGAAACTTAGCTGCAGGACAAAAAGGGCTTTCGATCGCCTTTGATTTAGCTACACATCGTGGGTATGATTCAGATCATCCTAGAGTCGTAGGCGATGTGGGAAAAGCCGGCGTTGCCGTTGATTCCATTCTAGACATGAAGGTCTTATTTGATGGAATCCCATTAGACCAAATGTCTGTTTCAATGACGATGAACGGAGCTGTCCTGCCAATCATGGCTTTTTACATCGTGGCAGCTGAAGAACAAGGAGTTCCCCAAGAGAAGCTTTCTGGAACCATTCAAAATGATATTTTAAAAGAATATATGGTTCGTAATACGTACATTTATCCTCCAGAACCGTCAATGAAAATTATAGCAGATATCTTTGAATACACGTCCCAGCATATGCCGAAATTTAATTCCATTAGCATCTCCGGTTATCATATGCAAGAAGCGGGGGCTACGGCCGATATAGAGTTGGGCTATACCCTTGCAGATGGATTAGAGTATGTCAAAACGGGTTTAAAAGCAGGGATTAATATTGATCGATTTGCTCCACGTCTTTCCTTCTTCTGGGCAATCGGAATGAATTACTATATGGAAGTGGCTAAAATGCGAGCTGCACGATTAATTTGGGCAAAATTAATGAAACGTTTTAATCCTAAAAATGAAAAGTCGCTAGCCCTTCGAACCCATTCACAAACTTCTGGATGGAGTCTGACAGAGCAAGATCCATTTAATAATGTGACACGCACCTGTATTGAAGCGATGGCTGCTGCTCTTGGTCATACACAATCCCTGCATACGAACGCACTGGATGAGGCGATTGCCTTACCGACCGATTTTTCTGCCCGAATAGCTCGAAATACCCAATTATACCTTCAGGATGAAACGGGGATAACCAACGTCTTAGACCCATGGGGCGGCTCCTATTACGTGGAGTCACTTACGGCTGAATTACTTGAAAAAGCCTGGGAACATATTGAAGAAATCGAAGCACTTGGCGGAATGGCCAAAGCCATTGAAACAGGCCTGCCAAAGATGAGAATTGAAGAAGCGGCTGCTAGAAGACAAGCGCATATTGATTCTGGTAAAGAATCGATCATTGGAGTGAATAAATACCGTTTAGAAAAAGAGGATCCGCTTGAGATATTAGATATTGATAATACTGCTGTCCGTGAAGCGCAAATTCGCCGCTTAGAGCAGCTCCGGGCAGAAAGAGATAAAGCAAAGGTAGAAGCAGCACTTCAAGCGATTACAAAAGCGGCTGAAACTGGAGAAGGAAACCTCTTAGAGCTAGCGGTAAATGCAGCTCGCGCTAGAGCGAGCCTAGGAGAAATTTCGAATGCATACGAACAAGTAGTAGGGAGACATAAAGCAGTTATTCGTTCGATTAGCGGAGTGTACAGTGCAGAGTTTGGGGAAGAGGAACAAGTGAAAATTGTCCGTGAAATGTCCGATCAATTTGAAGAGAATGAAGGCCGACGCCCTCGAATTATGATTGCAAAGATGGGACAAGACGGACATGACCGTGGAGCTAAAGTGATTTCGACTGCATTTGCAGACCTTGGTTTTGATGTTGATATTGGTCCCTTATTCCAAACCCCAGAGGAAGCAGCCTTACAGGCCGTGGAAAATGATGTACATGTTCTAGGGATGAGCTCTCTTGCTGCTGGTCATAAAACATTACTTCCTCAAGTCGTGGAAGAGCTGAAGCGTTTAGGCCGTGAAGATATTGCTGTCGTGATTGGCGGTGTTATTCCTGCTCAAGATTACAGTTACTTAATAGAAAAAGGAGCAGCTGCCATATTTGGACCAGGAACGGTTATCCCGATTGCCGCACAACAGGTGATAAAAGAATTAAATCGTCGTCTCGGATTGGTTACTTAAATGACAGAAAAAGAAAGCATTCAATCCAAGCAACTCTTATCGCCAAGACGAAGACACCTTACGGTTGATGATTATGTGCAGGGTGTGATGAATGGTAATCGTGCAATTATTGCTCAAGCAATCTCCTTAGTTGAAAGCAATTTACCCAAACACATGGAAATGGCACAAAAAGTGCTGAAAGAACTGATTCCGTATACAGGAAAATCAATTCGAATCGGGTTTACAGGCGTTCCTGGGGCTGGTAAGAGCACGTTAATTGAATCCTTTGGTATGATGCTCTGTGAGCAAAATCACCGTGTAGCGGTTTTAGCCGTTGACCCAACTAGCAGTGTATCTAGAGGGAGTATTCTAGGTGACAAAACACGAATGGAACATCTTTCTCGCCACCCACATGCATATGTTCGACCGTCACCGTCAAGTGGGATGTTAGGAGGGGTTACTAGAAAAAGCCGTGAAACCCTTCTTATTTGTGAGGCAGCAGGGTATGACGTAATAATCGTGGAAACCGTTGGAGTCGGCCAAAGTGAAATAACCGTCCGGTCCATGGTGGATTTTTTTCTAGTTATTATGCTGACTGGTGCAGGGGATGATCTACAAGGAATGAAAAAAGGGGTGATGGAATTAGCTGATGCCATTTTCATTAATAAGGCGGATGGCTTAAACAAACAAGCTGCCATGAATGCAAAGGTGGAATACAATCGCCTCCTTCATTTCTTACAGCCAATCACCGAGGGTTGGGAATCAAAAGCATTTACTGTGTCTGCCATAACGGGTGAAGGCGTATCTAACATTTGGAAGGTCATTCAGAAATATAAACAAGTTACCAGTAGGAATGGCTTCTTTGGAAAAAGAAGAAAAGAACAAATGATTGACTGGGTTCATTCTATGATAGAGGACCAATTAAAGGCGAGATTTTATGGTAATCCATCGATGAAAAAAAACATTACTAAAATGGAAGGATTACTTCTTAGCGGCCATACTTCCCCAACACTCGCAGTCCAACAATTATTCAACATTTATGATGAAAATGGATAGGATAATGAAGGTTTTTCATTAAGAAAAGAAAGGGATACCGGGTATAGCCTAATAAGCCATATTGAACACAAGAAAGTATAGAAAGGGGGAATTGTTCATGGTAAAAACGATAGGAGTAGTTGGAGCTGGAACAATGGGGAATGGGATTGCTCAGGTAGCTGCTGAGGCCGGTTATCAAGTCATACTTCAGGATATCGATGAAAAATATGTACAAGTAGGACTAGATGCAATAAAAAAAAATCTCCACAGTAAGGTCACTAAAGGAAAAATGGAAGAGAAAGAGGCTCAGGAGATATTATCGCGAATTCATGGCACAGTGAACTTGCATGACTTGTCAGAAGTTGACGTTGTTATTGAGGCAATTATAGAAAAAATGGAAGTGAAAAAGGAAATATACAAACGCCTTGATTCAATATGTAAAGAATTTACAGTTTTAGCATCAAATACTTCTGGTTTAAGTATTACGGAAATTGCAGGCTCTACGAACAGACCCGATAAGGTTATAGGACTGCACTTTTTCAATCCAGTCCTTGTGATGGAGTTAGTAGAAATTATTAAAGGATCGCGTACTTCGGAGGAATCTATTCAGTTGATCAGTAATTTGGTTGATCGTATAGGAAAAAAGAGTATTTTGGTTAATGACGCCCCTCTATTTGTAGTGAATCGTATATTAGCATCAATGCTTAATGAGGCAATCTTTCTTCGGTACGAAGGAACTGCTAGTGCTGAGGACATTGATCAAGCAATGATGTTAGGAGCAAATCATCCAATTGGTCCTTTAGCATTAGCAGATCTAATCGGACTTGATACGTTGTTATACGTCATTGAAACTTTATATTCCGAAACGGCAGATTCCAAGTATCGGCCATGCCCGTTACTTAAGAAATTAGTAAGGGCAGGACATCTTGGGAAAAAGAGTGGAATAGGCTTTTATAGTTATCAATAGATTAGTAATTTATCTGATTATAAAAATAAGTTTCTAAATCAAGCATTTCATATGTTTGTTAATGGGTACAAAAAAAAAGCAGGGTGAAAATAATGAACCATTGGGAGATATTATATCGTTCTCGTACGCATTCAGTTAGTGATGCCATAAGTAGGATTCGACCAAATCAAAATATTTTTTTCCGGATATTGTAACGAATCACAAACTTTAGTAGAAGAATTGGTCAATCAGAAAGAACGTTTAAAAGGTTCTGCTTTATACATAAATGTAGCAGGATGCCCTTTATTGTATGCAGTGCCCTATTTTCAAATCATTACATTTTTATCCACTTCAGGGTTAAAAAGTGCAATGGAAAAAGGAAACTGCGATTAAGGTTACATCCTTAAAGTCTGAGATTGACTACGTTGTTACTGAATATGGAATTGCTTGTCTTTTCGGTAAGTCATTAAAAGATCGGGCAAAAGAATTAATTTCTATAGACCATCTAGACATTCGTGATCAATTAGAGGAGCAATGGAAAAATCACAAAATGTTTATAACCAAATAGAATTAAGAAGTTATCCTTTTTTTAAGGAATGGGTTCGCAATCAAATTGTACTTATGTATCACTTATTTTTACATTTATTCACAAAGGTAAAATATAATACCTTGACATATACCGTTAATTAATATCATGTACCTAATAACGGTATAAAATTAGAGGGTGAAATAAAGAAATGGAAAAGATGTTTTCCATCCATTAAATCGAATCAAACAACCTTCAATAAAGGAGAATGAATTATGAGTAATGTTTACATTTTAGGTGGAGCTAGGACGCCATTCGGAAGTTTTGGAGGGGTATTAAAGGATGTTTCTGCCATCGATCTTGGAGTGATCGCAAGTAAAGGAGCCATTGAAAAAAGTAATATTTCAGTTGAAGAGGTTGAGCATGTTTTTGCAGGGAATGTGATACATACTTCGAAAAATGCCTCCTACCTATCCAGGCATATTGCTTTGAAAGCTGGGATTCCAATCGAGAGCCCCGCTTTAACTCTCAATCGTTTATGCGGTTCTGGATTGCAAGCGGTCGTATCGGCAGCTCAGTCGATCATTTTAAAGGATGCTGAAGTCGCTCTAGCCTTGGGAACCGAAAATATGAGCCAATCTCCTCACGTATTACGAGATGTCCGCTTTGGTACGGGTTTACAGTCTCCACAAATGGACGACATGCTTTGGGCGACTTTGAGCGATGAATATATAGGGTGCGGGATGGGAGCAACAGCGGAAACTCTTGCTGAAAAATATGAACTAACCCGAGACGATCAAGATAGTTTGGCTGTCCAATCACACCAAAAATCAGCAAATGCCCAACTGACGGGGAGATTTCAACAAGAGATTTCCCCTGTCACGATATTCACCAAAAAAGGAAAGGAAATAACCATTTTGGAAGATGAACATATTCGCCATAATACTTCAATGGAAGGATTAGCGAAACTGAAACCAACCTTTAAAAAGGATGGGACCGTAACGGCAGGTAATGCCAGTGGTATTAATGATGGGGCAGCTGCCTTAATACTTGGAAGTGAATCCTTCCTTCAAACCAATCACAATGTGAAGCCATTGGCAAGAATTATATCCTGGGGGATTGCAGGGGTAGACCCAAATATTATGGGCATTGGACCAGTTCCTGCTAGTCAATTAGCTTTACGGAAAGTAGGACTCAATATTGAAGATATCGATTTGTTCGAAATCAATGAAGCATTCTCTGCCCAGTATCTTGCAGTAGAGAGAGAGCTTGGTTTGAAAAGGGAAAAAGTTAACGTCAATGGTGGAGCAATCGCATTAGGTCATCCAGTTGGGGCTAGTGGAGCTAGAATTATATATTCATTGGCCCTAGAGTTAAAGAATCGAGGAAAGAAGTATGGACTAGCCTCCCTCTGTATTGGAGGAGGACAAGGAATCTCAGTAATCATTGAGGCTCTTTGAACATGTGTATAAAAAGAAAACGAGGTGATGGTTATGAAGAGTTTACAGCTACCGGTTGTGCAGCTTTCTAAAGAAAATGAATCTTTAAGACGGAAAATCGAAACAAGTTTGCGAATCCTTATGTTGCCGCCTCTCATGGGATGGTGATGACGTGATTGACTAGAGATACAATTACGACTGCAGATCCTGTAGCTCCTGAATTCTCAAATGGATTGTTTTTAGTATCTGGTAACTTAGGGGTAACAACCGGCACGTCAGTAGGTGGATTAGTTATATAAGGAATGGGTACACAGTACGTCGTATTAGGAGGATTCCTATTCTTGATTTGAGTTTAGTATTTATTTTACTGAGATACCACATGCATAGTTCCATAAATCAATTTTCTGGATGGGAATCAATTCAACATTCTGTAAAAGTTGCCTATCATTATTGATTTATTATCCCTGTCATATTTTCTTTGATAGGAATGCCAGGTTTCATGTGATAACTAGCCAAAAGAAGAACCAAAGAAGTCGGTAAAGATCGACCCTGATGAAAATTACTTTATGGAAGGTTATATATAATGGCGACTCGCGTTAGAGGTCCAATCCCAGTTCCTACGGTCTATCCTTGACCGTTAAATACCTACTGCCAGTGAAGCGAACTTTGTAGAAGCTGGAGCTACATTATCTTGGAACAATGTAGTAGCTTATTCAGCGGCTTTAACTGATGATGGAGCGCAAGATATGGTTGCCAAGCATTCTATTACAGATCCGTTCACTCCGTTGGGAGTCCATGTATTTAATGCAAGGAAAAGAAAGAACAAATGGAACAGTTATAAAATGGGCAGAATTGTTGGAGTCGAAAATGATCGATATTACATTGTGAGATTTAGCTGTGTAAGAAAAACGTGGATTGATAAAAATTGGATTTTTCGATGTTTAGAAAGGCTCCCTTTGGGGAGTTTTTTTTTTATCCCGGTTTGTTTAAGAGAGCTAACTTTCTAAATATTAATTGACGATTAATCGTAAAAATATTATGATAATTCTATTAACGGCTATTTAGCGACATGTTATTCGTTTTAAATAGTCATCAAATAATAGAGTCATGAAAATTAATAACAAAGGGGATGCTTTATGAAAAAAGAAATGTCATTCGGTGTAGCAATAATACCGCTCATCGTCATGATTGTAATGATGGCAATTACGGTGGTCTGGCTGGAACAGGGTCCGCATATTCCACTTATTGTAGGCACATCAGCTGCTGCTATTGTTGCTTGGATTTCAGGTTATAAGTGGAACGAAATTGAAGAGTCTATGTACAAGGGAATACGTCTCGCCCTGCCAGCAGTCGTCATCATTATTCTAGTAGGGATGACAATCGGGGCTTGGATGGGCGGAGGAATTGTTGCCACCATGATATATTATGGTCTTAAAATCCTCACTCCTTCATTTTTTCTTGTTAGCATTTCCGTTATTTGTGCAGTGGTATCATTGGCAATCGGCAGTTCTTGGTCAACGATGGGGACAATCGGTGTTGCTGGGATGGGGATTGGTCTAAGTATGGGAATACCAGCACCAATGATTGCGGGGGCTATTATTTCAGGCTCATATTTTGGTGACAAAATGTCACCGCTTTCAGACACGACCAATCTTGCATCCGGACTTACAGGGACAGATTTATTCGTGCATATTCGCCATATGCTTTACACGACGATTCCAGGATTTATCATTGCCTTGGTTATATACGCCATTCTTGGGAATGATTTTGGTAAAGGAGATATGAATGCTGAGAATATTGAACAAACGATGCGTGTATTGCAGGATAGCTTTGTCATTTCTCCGTTTCTATTGATCATTCCGTTAATCGTCATTATTCTAGTTGCTAAAAAAGTTCCAGCCATTCCAGCGTTGATTATAGGGGTGTTGCTCGGCTTCTTATCACAAATTTTCATTCAAGGAGGCAACATGGCTGATGCAATAGCAGCTTTGCAAAGCGGCTTCGTGATTGATACGGGCAATAATATGGTCGACAAGCTATTTAACGGCGGCGGATTGGATTCAATGATGTACACCGTGTCCATGACGATTGTTGCAATGACATTTGGTGGAATACTTGAAAACACAGGCATGCTTCAAGCGATCGTAAAGCAAATATTAAAATTCGCAAAAACATCGAGAAGTGTAGTTGCGTCAACAGTTTTATCATGCTTTGCGACGAATGTAACATGCTCAGAACAATATATTTCCATCGTCATTCCTTCACGTATGTATGTAAAAGCTTACCGAGATAAAGGACTTCACTCGAAGAACCTATCCCGTGCACTTGAGGATGGCGGAACATTGACTTCAGTATTTGTTCCTTGGAATACTTGCGGAGTATTTATCCTTGCAACACTTGGTGTGCATGCATTCGATTATGCACCATATGCGATTCTGAATTTTATCATCCCAGTTATTTCTATCATTTATGCGATGACTGGCTTTACCATTACGAAATTGACAGAAGCCGAAATTCAGAATATCAAGAAAGAAGAGGAAGCAACTTTACCTATATGAAAAACTTGCCAAATTTTAAATATGACCTGCAATAAAGCAAGAGACCTCTAGCGAAGAAAGGTTCCTTCCAAAAGAACCTTTCTCTACATTTAAATCTAGTATACTGGCAAATTAAGTTCATAAACAGCTCTGGGGCGTCCCTTCGAATAGGTCATTTCTTCACCGACGATGGTGACATGCCCATGATCGGATAGCTTTTTTAAAATTCTTTCAGTAGTACGACGGGTCACCTGTAAATAATCCTCTAGTTCAGCAGCTGTGAATTGGACGGATTGGCGGGAATGACTGAACTGGATGATTTTAGATATGTTTGCAGGACTCAATTTTGTCTGTTTGGCAACCTGAAGAAGTTCGGGATGGTCGTTTTTCAAGCGTTGCTGTTTGGTTTGCTGTGGAATCGGTCCAAGCAAATCTTTGTCTTCCGTGAGAATGTATCCGCATTTGTACTCACTATGTTTTTCAGCAAATCCGAGGGCAATCCTTGCATGACGATCTGCATCCATAATGGTTGAACCATATCCGAAACCAACTTTACTCTTGTTCTTGAATTTGTCAAAAAAATAATTCAGGCCGTTTTTCTTTATCAACGATTCGATTTCACCACGAGTGCTGTACAGGATGAAGTGGAAGTCTTCAAGAAGCTGAACCGAGGCTTGTATTTCATGTGCTAAACCATCTACCAGTTCATGAGTGTTCGCTTCATCCGATATGACATAGCAAACGGCAATCTGTGAAGATCTGCTTTTAATTAGTTCTGTATTGGCTTTAATATCCTGCAGCGCTTTAAAGATGGAGCTTCGAGGATCAACCATGCGCATGGATGGTACCCCAATAAGTTGCAGTTGATCAAATACAGAATGGATGCTTGTTAATGCAAGATCAATGAAACCCTCCTTCCAAAGTTCATAATGGTAAGAAGTGATCAGTGAAATATCAAATGAGTCATTCAGCATCTCCTGATAATCCATGATATAGCTTGGATCCATCTCGATTTCGAGGTCAGTTAATACGTTCTTTACGATCAAGGCGTTGCTAACATCGACGGAAATTCGATGAGGAGAGATTTTTTTATGATAAAGCACGGATAGTAAGGAAGAAGCGACCGACATTTCATCTTGTGCTAAATAAAAAGATGGAATCGGAAGGTGCTCATGATATTTTTTTGAAAAGTAGTACGGCAACGCCCCGGAGAACAACACAGCATCACACGGCTTGAGTTTCTTAACAAGCATACCGGCCTCAGTTGGTTTCTCATATACATAGGCGTCGAAATCAATTTCAGCAATTTCGGATGTGATGGATTCAATTCTTTCGATAAATTCAGTGGAACCAATGACAGCAATTCTTGTATTCATTGTTAACCTCCAAGTGAAACAGCTAATGTATTCTTAAATAACGGTTTATTAACGACAACTATATCAAACTCGTACAATCTTGTGAATCGAAAGGGAGTATTAGAAATGAAAATTACAGCGATCCACCTTTATGCAATCCATCTGCCTCTTAAAGAGCCCTTTGTGGTTAGTTACCATACTTACGAATTTATGCCCTCGATCATTGTCAAAATAGAGACGGATGAAGGGTTTGTTGGGTACGGGGAAGGTGTGGCAGACGAACATGTGACTGGTGAGATTCTGGAAGGGACCTACCAGGTGTTGAAAAATACGTTGGGCCCCATACTGTTAGGCAAGAATCCATTTGAAATCGAAAGGCTTCATGATTTGATGGACAAAGCGATTTATGGAGCTCCTACAGCTAAGGCGGCCATTGACATTGCCTGCTTTGATATCATGGGAAAGAAGCTGGGGCAGCCAGTCTACCAGTTAATCGGGGGACGTTATCATGATGAGTTCCCTATTACCCATGTCTTAAGTATAGCTCCTCCTGAAAAAATGGCCGAAGAAGCGGCAGTTATGGTTGAGCAGGGCTATCAGTCATTTAAAATGAAGGTTGGCACCAATGTCAGTGAAGATGTGGCACGCATTCAAGCTGTCCGCGACCGTGTAGGTGATAATATCGCTATACGTGCAGATGTTAATCAAGGATGGCGGAACAGTGCTGTAACTCTTGTAGCGATTGATCAATTGCGTGAATGCCAGCTTGATTGGCTTGAACAACCGGTAGCTGCCGATGACATCGATGGGATGGTTGAAATAAAATCGAAGTCTACGATTCCGCTGATGATTGATGAGGGATTAAAGGGCACACGGGAAATGCGCGAAATTATCCAGAAACGAGCAGCCGATAAAGTGAATATTAAACTGATGAAATGCGGTGGTATATATCCGGCAATAAAGCTAGCCCACCAAGCAGAGCTTGCTGGGTTAGAATGTCAGATTGGCTCAATGGTAGAATCATCCATTGGTTCTGCAGCTGGCTTCCATGTCGCATTTTCAAAAAAGGTGATCACAAGCGTGGAACTCACTGGTCCATTGAAATTCTCCAGGGATGTAGGGAATCTTTATTATGATGTACCATATATTAGGTTGACCGAAAAACCAGGATTAGGTGTAGCGATAAATGAAGAAACGCTAGTTGATTTAACAGTTTTTCAGGATGTCATCCAATAAAAGGGGGAGCAACTTTGGAATTGATTTATGAGGGTACCATCAGTAAGGATAAAAATCATAAACGTTATGAGGTCAGAAAATTAGTGTTGGGGGATTTAACCGATATTTTGCAAGTTCAAGAACAGGTCGTTCACCATTTGACCGATAAAGGTGTACTTCAACCGCTTACTAAGGAAGAGTTTCAATATATTCTAGAAGGAAATGGGCTCATGATTGGAGCATACGTTGGTGAAGAACTCATTGCATTCCGGGCGTTGCTGGCTCCGCCTATTGATGAGGAACATCTAGGGAGAGATTTCGGAATGATGGAAAACGAGCTGTCGGAAGTGATTTATCAGGAAATTTCAAACGTACTGCCTGCATACAGGGGAAACAAACTGCAACAGACACTTGCAACGTTGATCATGGAGGAGTTGAACAAGCAGGAGTCGCCTTACCGATATGTATGCTGTACAGTTGCGCCTTTTAACATTCCCAGTTTAAAAGATAAAATTGCCCAAGGAATGGAAATTGTGGCGTTAAAAGAGAAATATGGCGGGCAATTGCGTTATATATTTGTCAAGGAATTGTCTGTAGTGGACGCATCTCCATGGCAGGAAATCCAGATCATTGAGATGAATGATATAGCATCCCAGCAAGGAATTATTGCAAAAGGTTGGCGTGGATTTAAAATGGAAGAACAGGAAGGAAAACAGTTAGTCTTTTATGGTAGTAAGCATAATAGGAAAGCTGCCAATAGCTAGCGAGTTATTATAATATCTTTGAGTCGGAAAGAGCAAATACATTGCTCTTTTTCTTATTTTGGACAAACTTTGCGAACATGATATATTTGGCTACCCTAAACTATCAACTTTAAAAGATAATCGGAATTAGATAGGTGGGGGGATTAAGTTGTTTTTACCTACCAAAACCCAGTAGGTAATTTTAAACGCCCTAAATGGCATTTAAAACTGTAGACAAAAGTGGGTCTATCTAAAAGTTAAAACAAAGTTGATTGGATCGCACGCGGAAAGCGAGTGCCTGGAGGCAACGTTCAAATTGGACAAACCGTTAAAAAACTGTAGACAAACTCGATTTTCATCGAGTTCGCCTACAGGCTGAAACGCTCTAAATGGCGTTTTGTTAATGGTAGGGTTTATCTACAAGATTTCTTGAATCTGTAAAAATAAAACACACAAAACTTCCGAATTACCCTTTGAAAGGAGCATTTTGCTCCTAATCTAATTTGAAATGTGGGAATTCCACACTTAGGAATTTAGTGCCCTCTACTTTTAATCGGTCTATTCCGTTTTAGTCTCCAATTCACTATTAACTCGATATATCTTTCTAGGTCTTCCTTTAGCTGTAGGTGCTTCTTCACCAATTATTTCGGCAATCTCCTGCTCGACTAAACCATTAAGAATTCGCCGTGCGTTCCGGGGTGTCATTTTTAACCATTCTGCAAGAATTGATGCTGTTATAGAGTGGTTCCCTGTTCTTTTTTGTACAGACAAAATCTTGTTAAGTGTTGTAATAGTGACGCCACACTGTTTAAGTTTTTCACTTATTTCCTTATTCTCCGTTCGATAGCCAAAAGAAATGCTTTCTTGTTCTTTAAGAGGACCTTCAATAATCCCTCTATCATCAACAAGGAATGCACAAAAAGAATCGTAATTTTGTGCATGATTTAAAGCGAGCCTTGCATTTTCCTCCGCAGCTAGTGCAGTTTCTCCATAGCCGATCCCAACGTTCGATGGTAATTCCGAAATTAGAGCTAATTTTTCCAGAAGATCTCCAATTTGTTGCCCTGTTTCTTTTATGGAACCTCTGGTGGAGAAAACCACAAATGTTCCAACCCCAAGAGGTACAAAAGTACCGAAAATTGATTCGGAAAAGTTTAATACAGCATCTTGTACTTTTAAGTTCAAGCGATGTAAATCGTAGGAAATGGTGTGGTGATTCATGTTTGTATCCATGTTCTCTACTTTGATAAATATAGCAGCAATTTGTGATTGTTTAAAATGAAGGGTTTCCCATTTTTGGATCGCTGTTTTTAGCGTTTCACGTATGTTGCTGCGTGTAGGGGTTACTCGATACACAGGAATCCCTTGTAACTTCAATTGTTCGTATACAAAGTATAGACAGGTAATGCAAATATCAACTTGTCCCTCTTTAAATAGTTTTTGATGAAATGAAAGAAGATCCTGGAGAGAAGTATCATGAAGATATTCATGAACATGAATATCTTCATATGAAATGCCGAGATCATGATATGTCTCATATACATCACTTTCTTTAAGCAAATCAATACTCATCCGATTGAGGCTTTTAGAATCTTTATAACCCACTTCCACCAACGTTTTTGTTAAGCTTGCCCCATCTAAGTTAAGATAAAAAAAAGGTTGTTTGGAACCGCTTTTTTCTACAAAAGGATAGAGGGCTGGGCCTGCAAAAATCCAAAGGTCGACCAACTGTTGATTTTGTTTCACGATATTTGTCGCCTCTTCAGCATTTTGATATCCAAATGGAATCGGGTACAGTCTGTCGGAGTATTCTTTTGCAATATCGCATATAATCTGTACATAGTCACTTGGACCAACAATTCCGGCTTTTATTTTCATAGTCGAACACCACCTAATAGAATAACTTGCAAATTTTCCAAAAACATTATGTATTATTTAGGGAAATATATTAATTAATTGATTAGTTCCTTCATTTTTGCTTACTAATCTTTTAAGTTTTCTTTTCGGATATTCTCTAATCGATTATAACAATTATAGTAAACATTAGTATATATGTTGAATGAATTGCTCTATTGCAACAAGCAGTATTTCTTCCCTTAAAAGAAACGGACCTTTAATAGATGATGAAGAAAAATAAAATAATAAGAATTATTAGAAAATTCAGTTGACAATCAGCTGGATTTTTTTTATGATTTATTTAAGGAACACATTAAGAATAATTCCTTAAATAAAAAAGGGGGATGCATTTTATATGAGTAATATCTCTTCTCGAGATAATCAATCGTTACAGTTAGTGAGTCCTGAATCATTTAGAAATGTAATCAGTCATTTCACCAGTGGAGTATCGATAATTACAGTAAGGGAAAGTGAAATAGATTATGGGATTACTGCCAGCGCAGTTAGTTCCGTGTCTCTTGAGCCTCCAATGCTACTTGTATGTGCCAATAAAAATACAGGTACATGCCATGCTATTTCGAAAGAAGGTTCATTTACTGTAAACATTCTTGCTGAAAACCAGGGGGAGCTTGCGATGCAGTTTGCCAGGTCAAACACTGAGAAGTTCAAAGGTGTGGAAATGTCCTATGGCGAACTAGGTAACCCTGTTTTAAACAATACGCTTGCCCAAATTGAATGCCGGGTGGTCGAAGAAGTAACAGGAGGTACTCATTCCGTCTTTCTGGCGGAGGTTCAAAAAGCCCATGCACTCATAGGGGATCCGCTCGTGTATTTCAAAGGAGAATTTGGTTCGTTCAAGAAAGCTTAAAACTGAAGGTAAAACAAGCTGTTTGTCTAAGTCCTTTCAAAATGAAAATTAGATAACAAATCATCTAAAAGGAGGAAATAGTATGGCTTTAATGACTGGTAAGCAATATCGTGAATCATTGAATGACGGCAGGGAAGTATTCATCGATGGGGAAAGGGTCACAAATGTAGCTGAACACCCATCGTTTAAACCGATAGTTGATGTGAAAGCAAGAATGTATGACATGGCCTTTGATCCTGAAAACAAGGAGAAGTTAACAACTCGATTGGAAGATGGCGAAGTCGTTTCCCGAGCGTATAAAGCTCCAAAGACTAAAGAAGATTTAACTGGAATCCGCAATCACGTGGAAACTGTGCTTGATGATCTTGGCGGAGTTGTATACCGTGTTGGTGATGAAACGATAGGTGAAATGTGGTCCTTATATGACGCGCAGGATAAATTAAATGAAATTAACCCTACTTATGCGAAAAATATTGCGAATCATATCGATCGAGTGGCAAGGGAAGACTTGTTCCATGTTTCCGCTAATACGGATCCAAAAGGTGACCGAAGCAAACTTTTTAGCGGAAAAGATGGCGGAACCCTGTTGCATGTAGTTGAAGAAAACGATAAAGGAATTGTCGTAAAAGGTGCGAAGTTTGAAACGGCTGCCGCTTATGCTCACCAGGCATTCGTTAAACCGACTATCTTGAACTGGGAAGCCGGTGAAGAAACAATGGCGCCATTTGCTTGTGGATTCATAGCTGATATGGGAGCTCCTGGATTAAAGCACATTTGCCGTACGTCCCTCGGGACAGGAAAAAATGATACAGATTATCCGATTTCTACAAAATTTGAAGAAATTGATACATTGCTAATATTCGATAACGTACTTATTCCATGGGAAAACGTTTTGTTCCATCGTTCTTTGGCCTCTGCTGCGTACATTCGTTCCACACTGCATCGGTATTCTGCTTTTAACTACGTCCTTAGAGTATTGCGCAGAGCAGATTATTTGCTAGGAACGGCTTTATTGAACGTTGAACAAACAGGTCTGACAAAGCTGCAGGCAGTAAGGGAAAAAATATCTCAGCTTATTAATTATCGTGAAGGAATTAATGCTCATTTAACAGCTGCTGTTGCAAATGCGGAAGTCAGCCCCGGCGGTTTAATGATGCCAAACCAATCTCTTCTTTACACTGGCCGTGTATTTGCACTATCTAATTTCCCGGCGATGGCGCATTTAACAAGGGAACTCGTAGGAGGGCAGCTAGCCGTTACACCAGATTCCGAAACTTTTGCGGATCCAGCGATTCAAGAATATGTAGATAAGTACTATTCCGTTGGTGAGTGGAGCGCGAAAGAAAGAGGAAAATTACTATACTTTGCGAGAGACCTCTTGAATTCTTCTTATGCAGGGCATAGAACTACCTTTGAATTGTTTGCTCAAAGTCCTCCATTTGCTCAACAGATGTCAGTTTTCAATAGCTTCGATATGGAAGCACAACGCGAAATGGTTCGTAAAGCAGCGGATTTAAATGCAGCTATTACTGTTACTAATCAGTAATCTTAAATATAGAAAGGGGAAGTTTTCATTGGAAATACATACACAAGGTACTTTACAGCTTTCTGCATCGGTTCTATCGATTGGTGCACTCGACGGCATTCACAGGGGGCATCAAGCATTGCTATTAAAGGCAAAAGAACGGGCCATGAAGCTTGGAGTTCCTTTGGTTGTATATACTTTTGATCCTCCTCCAAAAGTCTTTTTTAAAGGCTGCCAACTGTTAATGTCAGTGGAAGAGAAGCTTCAGCGCCTCGAAATGCTAGGAGTTGACCATGTTATAGTCGGTCCATTTGATGAAGCGTTTACTCAAAAGGAAGTTTCGGTATTCATTGAAGAATTAAAAGAAACAAATCCCATTGAAATCTGGGAAGGCCCTAACTTCTTATTCGGAAAAAATAGAAAGGGCACCATCGAAGTTTTACGCCTCTATTTTAAAGTAGAAGTGTTAAAGCCCTTGACATGTGAACGAGGTGAAATGATCTCTTCTTCACGCATTCGCAAGCTTTTGCAACAAGGAAACTACCTTCAGGCAAAAAAGCTGCTAGGGGCCGAGTATTTTACGATGATTTCAATGTGTGAGAACCAATATGCCAGAAAAAATAGGTTGGAAATTCATTAATATAATAAGAAGCAAGGGAGAATTAAGAAAATGGAAATTAAAAGATACCGTAAATTTGAAACGAATAAATTTTATCCAGCTGATATGGGGGAGGCATCTCATCACGTAGCAAATGAGTTTTCTATGGTTGTTCGTGCTGGAAACCGTATTTTTATGAGAGGGCAAACTGCATTTGATCTGGAAGGTAATTTTCACGGGGAGAATGATGTTATTGAACAGACAGAGAATGCTTGTCGCTGCATCAAGCAGTTGCTTGAAGAAGCAGGGGGGAAAATGGAAGACGTTTGCAAACTCACAACTTATGTTACTGATCGTTCCTATCGAAAAGAAGCCTACGCTGTTATTGCTAAGCATTTTAAAGGCGTATATCCAGTTAGTACAGGACTTGTCGTCAATGGGCTTGCTCTTCCTGAAATGCTGGTGGAAATAGACGTCGAAGCAATTATTAGCAGTAAGGAATAAGGGGATATGACGAATATAAATTAAACGAATGGAGCAGCAACTATTGAAAAGAATCATGTTTGTTGCTCCTTATTTTCTCAAGGGAGGATTAAAAAATGAACATAACAAGTACGTTTTCCGTGGCAGGACGTTGCTCTTCAACAGGAGCTTTAGGAGCTATTGTCACTTCCAGCAGCCCCGCTGTTGGGGCAAGATGTCCTTGGGTCAAATCAAATATAGGTGTCATCCTGACGCAAAATGTCACAGATCCCAGACTAGCGGACATAGGACTTTCAGCTTTGGAAAAAGGTTACAGCGCCCAAGCGTCAATTCGGACAATGGTTGCTGCCTCAGACTTTCCTGATTTTAGACAGCTGGCTGTTGTCGATGCCAACGGGGAATCAAGCGTGTTTACAGGTGAAAAAGCGCTTGGAGTACACGGGGACTATTATGCAGATAATGTTGCCAGCATAGGTAACCTGTTAAGCAATCCAGAAATCCCAAAAGCGATGGGCCAACATTTTCTTGAACGGAAGGACCTTTCTTTACCTGAGCGGTTAATTTCAGCTCTTGAACTCGGTTTTAACATGGGAGGGGAGCTTGATCAAGAACATTCTATTGCACTCTTGGTCTATCATCCGGATACTCCGTTTGCTTATGTAGATCTGCGTGTTGATTATAGCGATGATCCACTAAATGATTTGAAAAAACTATGGGAGATTTATAGTCCGCAAGCAGAAAATTATAAATCTAGGGCAATTGAGCCGGATCTCGCACCTTCCTATGGGGTAAAAGGTGACGAATAAAAGGTAACGCTAACCAGTTTGGAGTTCCTAGGGGAAAGGTGGCAGTGAACAGCTATGAAAATCAATATTGACCGATTATTGTCGGACATCAAGGAGTATGCTGAATACGGAAAAAATGATCAAGGAGGAGTGACAAGGCCCAGTTTTTCACAAGCCGATAATGAAGTGCGTGCACGGTTTATTAAGGAATTAGAGGATATGGATTTAAAGGTCACTATTGACGGGGCCGCTAATATTTGGGGAAGGCACAAGGGGAATGGAAAAAAACAAGGCAGTATTGTCATTGGTTCACACCTTGATTCCGTTCCGAATGGAGGCAAGTATGATGGCCCGTTAGGTGTTCTTATGGCGAAAGAAATTATTAAAACATTAATTGAAAATAACGTGATTCTTGACCATGACTTGGAAATCGTTTCATTTACGGCTGAAGAATCTAATGATTTTAACTTATCAACGTTCGGAAGCCGTTCTTTCGTCGGCCGATTGAAAATCGGGATGCTGAAAGATGTCTTTGATTCCACAGGTGCCCGGCTTAGTGATGAACTGATTAAAGCTGGGGGAGGCCTTGATAAATTCCCAATGATGAAGGAAATGGGAAAAGACAAAAGGGCTTTTATTGAACTGCACATTGAGCAGGGACAGCGATTGGAAAGTAAAAATATATCCATGGCGGTCATCAACAAAGTTGTCGGAACTTATCGAAGTAAAGTAAGGGTTATCGGGCAGTCTAATCACTCCGGTACGACAATGATGGAACATCGGAAGGATGCATTAACTGCTGTAGCTGAAATGATCCTAGAAGTGGAACGTCATTGCCAAGAAAGCAGCAGCAGTGTAGTTGGAACAGTCGGCAAATTGACTGTTTTTCCGAATGCGGCAAATATTATTCCAGGACGAGTTGATTTTATCTATGAAGTCAGAGGAGAAACAGAAGAGGGAATTCAACATAAGATCAACGTAATACAAGGCGCTTGGGAAGAAATCGCCAGGAAAAGAAAGGTGGACATTCAGCATCAGGTTTTTCTTGATCAAAAACCAGTTGTTTTAGATGAGGATATTGTTCATATATTGCTAAGCACGGCTCAGGAGATGGAAGAACCTTTTATGACGTTCCCCAGTATGGCAATACATGATGCAGCGCATATGGCAATGATTACAAAATCAGCCATGGTCTTCGTGAAAAGCATTGATGGGAAGAGTCATTGCCCAGAAGAATACAGTCTGCCTAAGGATATTGAAAAAGCCGGTAACTTAATTTTGCAGGGAATTATGAACATTGATCGGGAATTGACGTAGAATTCCACAGTTTATGAGTTCAAGTTTTTAAATAGTATAGCCAGCTTTACATGATGGCTCCAATTTTTCATGAAGGATATTTACATTTTTGAACAAATAAGCTCCTTGCTGTTTTTTTCTATTAGAAATATTGCTCCGTACGTTACCTTTTACGGAAAATGATAGAGTTTGCCCTCTATTTTTTAATTATGGGACAAGGTGGTATCAGCATGTTTAAGGAATAGCTTCCAGGACATTGGAATGATCATACCATCTGTCTTGCTTTAGAAGTTGGCCAATTTGAATAAAATGCTCCAATCAATCAGTGTGATGAATAATGGGTTCCCTGTATTTACCGGATATTGTCTTTCAGGTATTGTGGCAAATGAAGATCGCCTTAAAGGGTATGTAGAAAAAAGTGTAGGCATTTTTACCGAAGTAAATCCCCATATTGGATATGAGATTGCAGCACATATCGCGAAAGAAGCATCGAAAATGGAAAATCCGTTCGTGAATTTTGCTCTAACAGAGCAAGAACCAGATCTGATTTTAAACCCTTTCGAAATGACCTAACCGGGGATTGCTGGTGCTGCACTGTTAGATTTAGACTAATCCAGGATTGACATCCATTCATTTTCGAATGATTGCTAACTCTCAGCTGTTCCTATATTTGATGGATAGAGGAATTAACTTATGAAATAAGTATATTTGTAGGTTTATCGATCTTCTTAATTCATGAGAGTGCAAAACAATATGGAAATTTCATAATCGGATAAATAAGTATGGCTTTAGAGATTAAATAGAGTTAAATTCTATTATGGTAGCTTTTTAATTACAAAAGCCAATTTAAAAAAGTCAGGGGGATTGATTAATGGCATTTTTAACTGACAAACGCTCATTTTAACCGTTTAAGATTGTAAGCGCTATCAAATTTTAAAAAATTCTTAGATAGTGATCGAAACTTGGAGTTAAAAAGTATACGGGGAGTGAAAATGAGTGAAACAGGATAACAATGTGAATGTGGTAAAAACCCCTTCTAAATGGCTTGCTTTAATACCAATCGTGTTTATGGCATGTGCCCTGGCAATTGGAATTGGTGTTTATGGTGCTGATCCACATGTACCCCTTTTAATAAGTACGGTCGTTGCAGTGATCGTCGCTTTGAAGCTTGGTCATAATTGGCATTCAATTGAAGAACACTTAGTAAAAACAATTAGTGTATCAATCAAAGCCTTACTGATACTAGTGATAATCGGAGCCTTCATTGGAGCTTGGATGGCATCTGGAATTGTGCCATCAATGGTTTATTATGGATTAGGGGTTGTATCTCCAACGTATTTTCTTGTTACAGCCTGCATCATTTCTGTTCTTGTCAGCATCGCTGGAAATGCCTGGTTTGCTGCTGGTACGATTGGAGTCGCGTTAATGGGAATTGGGCATGGCTTGGGTGTTCCATTACCGATGGTTGCTGGTGCAGTCGTATCGGGTGTTTATTTTGGTGATAAGATGAGTCCTTTATCGGATGTGACGAACTTCACCTCGGCGGTTGTGGGTGTAGACCTTTTTGAACACATTAGGAACTTAATGAACACTACATTCCCCACACTTATTATATCGCTAATGTTGTATGCATTTCTCGGGTTTAAATTTCGTGGGGAAGGTGCAGATTTGTCACAGGCTGAAAAGATTCAAGGAATTCTTTCAGATCAATTTGTTATCTCGCCGTTTTTATTAATTCCGTTACTATTTATTGCGCTAATTTTCATTTTGAAGATACCGGCCATTCCTGGCTTGACTGTCGGGGTCCTTATTGGTGGAGCTTGTTCCCTATTTGTCCAAAAAACTTCGTTAGGTAATATGATTAACATCATGAATAATGGTTATACTGCCGAAACGGGTTACAAAGTCACGGATGAATTGTTAAACCAAGGTGGGATTCAAGATATGATGTATACGGTTTCTTTAATCCTTATTGCTCTATCATTTGGCGCTATTCTCGAAAAAGCGAAAATATTGGAAACTCTTCTTGGGTCGCTGCTTCGGAAAGTAAAACGGACAGGCAGTTTAATCACAGCGACTGCTGGTACGTGTATCGCTTCAAACATCGTAGGGTGTGACCAATTCATGTCCGTTATTATCCCTGGACGCATGTATTTGAATGAATATAAAAAACGGGGGCTGCATCCGAAATTGCTCGGACGTACATTGGAAGATTGCGGAACCGTGACAGCAAGTCTTATCCCATGGACCACTTGTGGTATTTTTATGTTTTCTGTTCTAGGTGTTTCTCCGATTGAATATGCTCCGTATGCATTCTTTTGCTATATTAGTACTTTTGTAGCTATCGCTTTTGGATATTTAAATATAAAAATTAACCGTTTAGAAGTAGAAGAACTAGTTGGAACAAGAGGTGACAATAAAGGTAAAGATCTCGAATCTTCTTTTCCAATGGAATAAAAATATAAAAAAACAACTAGATTGATTATTCAGATTATTGACAATAGTCTAAGTATGATATATATTTTATTTAAGGAATAATTCCTTATTTATTCTCAATATAAATTTTACTAGGTTAATAGTGAAAGTGTTTCATTTTAGGGATTTTAAATAGTTATTACATTGGGAGGTATGGAACATGGTTGTTTCTAAAACCGAGTCGAAAATCGAAAATTTAATTGAATTAGACA
Source organism: Peribacillus sp. FSL P2-0133 (assembly GCF_037975445.1). Taxonomy (NCBI): domain Bacteria; kingdom Bacillati; phylum Bacillota; class Bacilli; order Caryophanales; family Bacillaceae; genus Peribacillus; species Peribacillus sp. FSL P2-0133. The sequence continues at coordinate 1,966,566 of NZ_CP150254.1, forward strand.
AAAAACATTATCTTCATCCAACGACTGTACCTAAATTGTTTATTGAAAATGGCCCGAAAATAATTTTTCAAGAAGGAAATGGGATCCGTGTAACAGACATTAAAGGTGATACATATATTGATGGCGCTTCCATGCTTTGGAATGTAAATTTAGGTCATGGAAACAAGGAACTTGCGCAGGCTTCATATGACCAGATGTCTACTCTTGCTTACAGTTCTTCATTCTATGGCTACTCAAATGAAAAAGCTGTTCGCTTGGCCGAAAAAGTAGTTTCCGTTGCACCTGGTGATTTAAGTGCTATCTTTTTCACATCCGGTGGGTCGGAATCAAACGATACGGCTTTTAAATTAGCACGTTTTTATTGGAATTTAAAAGGTCGTCCAACAAAGAAAAAAATCTTATCGATAAGCCGTAGTTACCATGGTGCAACGGTTTCTGCTGGAACAGCAACTGGCATAGATGCTTTCCATAGTTTTGCAGGTTCAAGAGATGCCGATATGGTGAGGGCAAAATCACATTTGACTAATTGTGAGCTTGGCGATAAAAATGATCCGAACTATGAAGGATGCATTCGTGATGTCATCGAAAAAGAAGGAGCAGAAACCATTGCTGCCCTTATCCTTGAACCAATTCAAGGTGCAGGAGGAGTTCACGTTTCACCTGATGGTTATTTAAAAGCAGTTAAAGCCTTGTGTGAAGAAAATGATATCCTGATGATTTCTGACGAAGTCATTTGTGGATTTGGCCGTACCGGAAAAATGTTCGGTGTCGATAACTGGGACGTTGTGCCTGATATCATGAGTGTAGCAAAAGGGATTACGAGCGGTTATGCCCAGCTTGGCGGCGTGTTGGTTAATAAAGAAATCAGAGATACAATCGTTCAATATGATCAAATTTTAGGTCATGGATTTACGTATAGCGGACATCCAACAGCATGTGCCGTTGGATTGAAAACGATTGAAATTCTCGAACGCGACAACATTCTTGAAAACGTTAACAAAATGGAGAAGGAGCTGAAGAAAGGGTTTGACTACTTAACGGATAAACACCGGTATTTCACGAAATCAAGAGCGGTCGGCTTGCTTGCCGGATTTGAGCTTCAGCAGGACCGTGACTTGGATGTACCATTTGCAGAATCAGTCAAACCAGCTTCGTTTGTTGTTGATCAGTGCTTCAAACGCAAATTGATTTTAAGAGCTGCAGACTTTGAAAAGGGCAAGGATATTGTTGCCATTGCTCCGCCGCTTATCATTAATAAACAAGAAATTTCGGAAATGATCAATATCATCGATACAGCTGTGACTGAATTTAATAAAACCATTAAATAAATGATTGGATTCATAGAACATGCTAGAGAGCTTGAAGGCTTAGCGGCTCGATCTCTGGCATGTTTATTTTTAGAATGGAGGAACCAAGAATGGCGAACCAAACACTTGAAATGAGCAATAAGGTGAGGGAGTTTTTAAAAGGTACGAAAAAGTTGTACATCGATGGAAAATTTGTGGAATCGTGTTCTTCAAAAACATTTGAAACAATTAATCCAGTTACTGAAGAAATATTGGCAACAGTCTATGAAGCGGAAGAAAAAGATATAGATTTGGCAGTTAAGGCAGCAAGGAAAGCATTTGATGTAGGACCATGGTCAAAGATGAGTGCCGCTGAAAGAGCAAAACTCATCTTGAAATTAGCTGACCTTATTGAAAAACATCAAGAAGAGCTGGCACAATTAGATACTTTGGACAATGGAAAGCCAATAAATGAAACACGGGCCGTCGATGTACCAGGTACGATTGAAACGTTCCGGTATTTTGCTGGTTGGGCGACAAAGAATATGGGGCAAACAATTCCTGTTTCCGGTCCATTCTTAAATTATACCCGACACGAACCAGTCGGAGTGGTTGGACAAATTATCCCTTGGAACTACCCTATTAATATGGTCTCATGGAAAGTGGCTCCGGCTTTAGCAGCAGGCTGTACGGTTGTTTTGAAGCCCGCTGAACAGACTCCGTTATCGGCACTTTATTTTGCTGAACTTGTTGAAAAAGCAGGGTTTCCTGCAGGTGTTGTTAACATTGTTCCTGGATTCGGTGCGAAAGCCGGTCATGCAATAGTGGATCACCCAGATGTAAATAAAGTTTCGTTTACCGGCTCGACGCCTATCGGGAAGCAAATAATGAAACAAGCCGCAGATTCAATGAAACGGTTGACGCTGGAGCTTGGGGGGAAGTCGCCTAATATCATACTCCCGGATGCGGACCTTTCAAAAGCGATTCCCGGAGTGTTCAACGGCATTATGTTCAACCAAGGGGAAGTTTGCAGTGCTGGGTCGAGAGTATACGTTCATAAGGATCAATTCGATGAAGTCGTTTCCGGTATGGTTTCCCTAGCTAAAAACGTTAAGCTTGGAAATGGATTGGATACAGATACAACGATGGGGCCTCTTGTTTCTAAAAAACAGCAAGACCGCGTGTTTGAATTTATTAACATTGGTAAAGAAGAAGGAGCAAAGGCAGTAACAGGCGGAAGAAAATCGGATAAAGGTTTCTTTGTTGAGCCGACTATTTTTATTGATGTAGAAGAGGATATGACGATTGCAAAAGAGGAAATCTTCGGACCAGTCGTCGTTGTCATGCCTTACAATACGGTGGAAGAAGTAATAGAACGTGCGAATAACTCTCCTTACGGTTTAGGTGCGGGTATCTGGACAGAGAACGTGAAAATGGCACATACAGTTGCTAATCAATTAAAATCAGGAAATATATGGATTAATTGTTATGATGTAATAGATCCAGCCTCTCCTTTTGGGGGATATAAACAGTCTGGATTTGGTAGAGATTTAAGTGCCTATGCTTTAGAAAGTTATACCGAGGTGAAGAGTGTTTGGGTAAATTTGGAGTAAACATAATAAGTTGTGAAATCACGTATCAAGCCGTATTTAAATATTTCTATCGATAAGAATAAAGATATAAAAGAAAACCAGTTTACAGATTTGTTTTTTGCCTGAAGATCTATATTTACAGTCATCGGTTTTTTAGAAAAAAAACTAAAGGAAAAATCGCTTATTGCGAAGAACTATTATGACAACAAAGGCGCCGGAGCTAGTGGAATTCTGGCTCCGGCTTTATTTCATAATATAGAGATGAACTGATCTGCCGAGGGGGGAAACCTCAGTTATTATTTTGGCAGCCAGCTGCTCATATACGCATCATCTTCAATAGCGTGTGCTTCTTTTACGATATACAGCGGACGGAATGTATCGACCATGACTGCTAATTCACGCGTTTCTTTTTTACCGATACTTGCTTCAATTTTACCTGGATGCGGTCCATGAGGTAAGCCGCTTGGATGAAGGGTAATAGATCCGGTTTCAATGCCGCGGCGGCTCATGAAGTCTCCGTCCACATAATATAGCACTTCATCACTTTCCACATTGCTGTGGACATAAGGAGCAGGGATGGCTTCCGGATGATAGTCATACATACGTGGTACAAATGAACATACAACATAATTATGTGCTTCAAACGTCTGATGTACTGGCGGTGGCTGATGAACACGTCCGGTTATTGGTTCAAAATCATGAATGCTGAACGCATAAGGGAAGAGGTAACCATCCCATCCAACCGCATCAAGCGGATGAAAATCATACGTATAGGAAGTGATCATGCCTTGTGCCCGCACTCTGATTTCATATTCCCCTTTTTCATCTTTAGGCTCCAATTTTTCTGGTGTCCGGAAATCACGCTCGCAATAAGGTGAGTGCTCAAGAAGTTGGCCAAACTCATTACGATAGCGTTTTGGTGGTACAATTGATGAACTCGATTCAAGGATGAAAAAGCGAGCTTCTTCTGATTCCAAGACGACGCGATAAGTGGTGCCAATCGGAATGATGAGATAGTCACCTGGCCAAAAGCTTAGTTCACCGAAAATACTTTCGATTTTGCCTCTTCCTTCATGGACAAACAACATTTCATCACCTTCACCGTTTCGATAAAAGTAATCCATTTGCTGGTTAGGGCGAGCAACGCCAAGTGCAACATCATCGTTTGCCATGAAAATTTTGCGAGCTTCAAGAAAATCGCCGCCAACTTCCGTATTCCATGTCCGGAAATGACGATGTTTTAATGCATCTTTTTCTTCATATTCATAACGAACATCACGAATTTTTTGTGCTTTTTTTACTTGTGTTGGTTGATTGATATGATAAATGAGTGACTGAATACTCGAGAAACCTTTCGTACCCATCAATTGCTCATAATATAGGTTTCCGTCCTCCTGGCGAAACTGAGTATGACGTTTATGGGGAATGCGGCCCATTTTAACATAATGTGTCATTGCCTAAACTCCTTCCATTAGCATATTAGTTGCTACATCTTCACTTTTTGAGTACCTAAAATCTTTGCCTCCGAAAGGGCCGGTAAAACTTGACCGCTTACTTCTCCAAATCCAATTCGGTACCCATCTCCTTGACACCACCCGCTGATAGTCAACTTGTCCCCATCTTCAATCCAGCTTCGTTCAAGGCCGTCGTTAAGTTGAAGCGGTTCTGTGCCGCGCCAAGAAAGTTCAAGGAGGCTGCCTCGTTCTTCACGTCTTGGACCGCTGATAGTTCCAGATCCATGCATGTCACCAGGACGTATATTACAGCCTGTAATGGTGTGGTGAGCCACTTGCTGAGCGATTGACCAATACATATAGCTAAAGTTGGTATTCGTAATTCTGGTTGCTTGTTCTGTATTTTCTGGTGTCAAATGAACTTCAAGGTTAATATTAAATGCCCCATCTTTTGTTTGCTGCAAGTAGGGAAACGGCTCTGGATCCTGTTGCGGTCCAGCAGTACGGAAAGGTTCCAGCGCTTCTAGCGGCACAACCCATGGGGAAATGGATGTTGCAAAGTTTTTTGAAAGAAAAGGGCCGAGAGGCTGGTACTCCCATGCTTGGATATCACGTGCACTCCAGTCATTTAAGAGAACGAGCCCGAAAACATGATCTTCAGCCTGATTAACTGGAATTGGTTCTCCAAAAGGGTTGCCAGGTCCAATAAACCAGCCCATTTCAAGTTCGAAATCAAGCTGTATAGATGGACCGAATACTGGATAATCTGCATCCTTTGGTTTGCGTTGTCCCGAAGGGCGACGCACATGGGTACCACTTGGAACGATGGAACTGGCCCGTCCATGGTAACCAATCGGCAAGTGTGTCCAGTTTGACATGAGGGCATTGTCTTTCCCTCTGAAAATTGAACCCACATTGGTCGCATGCTCTCTAGAGGCATAGAAATCTGTATAGTCTCCAATATTTGCAGGAAGAAGCATCTCTACATCTGTCAATGGGTGAAACGCTTTCAAACGAAGCTCTTCATTATCTCGTAAATCAGGCGTTTTCGAATCCAAAAGGTATTGAAGTTTGTTACGTACAGCAGTCCAGACCGGACGGCCAAGTGACATAAATTGATTAAGCGAGGAAGAGGAAAAAACTTTTTTTTCTTCTGCACCGGTCCCACTTAGCAATCCAACTTCATCGATTACAGATAAATCAAGAACATAATCACCGATGGCTGTACCGGCACGAGGGCTTTGACCTTTTTTTTGGAAAATGCCGTATGGCAAGTTTTGAATTGGAAAATGTGACTCTGGCGTTGTCTCAATAAAGGAATGTTTCATCGTATTGCCTCCCCATGAAAAATAGTAAGCTCTCCTAGTTCTTCCCGAGGCTCATTAAAGCTGCAGCTTCCATATGAAGCTGCAAAGAAACTGCGCGCTTTGATGATATCGGCCGAACTGACAGTAAAATCGCGCCAGGAAAGCGAGTCTGTTGTAAATGAAAAATTTGTTGGGTCTTCATCAAGCAAAATGGCTTGAATGGTTGCTGTATTGACAGAACGGCTATATGCCATAATAGAAGCGGTAAATACGTTAACAAAACCATGCATGCGTGTTTCCACTTCTGTTCGGTACTGGCGTATCGGATGGTGCAGTCCAGCAGTGAATTTAAGTGGCAGTTCTCGTTTCTGGCATTCGTGAATAACGAATGCTGCTTGATTGACAGAAGGAAACAAATTAGCCGTGATCCCACCCATGCGCATTTTGATACCTATACGTTTCGGAGATTTTTGGTTAATCGAATGGATAGTATCCAATGTGTTTAGAAGTTGATCATTCGTTCCTGTCATTTCACAATAAATGGGATAATTCCCTGTTCGTTTTTCTAGATTCTCTAAGAAGGAAGGATTAATCTGTGGTGGAAGCGGGAACTCGATTGCTTCTATCGCTCCCGCGGTTTTATATGTTTCTAAAAAAAGTTGAATAGCTTCCAATTCGGTTGGAATTTCTTCGGATTTCGTTAAAATTACAGATAACCTAAGTGGATATTGATCATTAAACTGGGCTTTAAATTGTTTAAGTTCACCCAATCGTGAAGCAGGAATTACAAACGGGCCGAGCATCCAGCTGTCCGAATCATGGATGTATGCATGAAAATTTGAAATAGCTTCTGGAAGCGGAAGCGCGGCCGGTGGAAATAGACCTGCATAATCAATGAGTTCAGTCATAAAATGACTGACCGCTTCTTCCCTCCACTTAACATTTACTTTAGTTAACAACAACCTCACACCTCCTATTAAAGGAGGCCATACCGCGAGAGACAACGGTATGACCGTTCCAAATCAAATATTTCCGCGAAGTTCTTGCTCGCGTTCAATCGATTCAAACAATGCTTTAAAGTTTCCATCGCCGAATCCAAGTGCACCTTTACGCTGAATGACTTCGATAAACAGCGTCGGACGATCAACAAGTGGTTTAGTAAAGATTTGTAGCAAGTAGCCTTCATCATCACGATCTACCAAAATATTAAGTTCTTGAAGTCGTTTCACATCTTCATCAATATCTCCTACCCGATTGGCGAGTTCTTTATAATAAGTCTCAGGGGTATTTAAAAATTCCACACCATTTTCTTTGAGAGCCGCCACGGTGCCGATGATATCGTTTGTCAACAGGGCAAGATGCTGAACGCCTGGTCCATTATAGTAATCTAGGTATTCTTGAATTTGAGACTTGCGCTTTCCTTCCGCAGGCTCATTAATTGGGAACTTTATTCGTCCTGTTCCATTCATCATGACTTTTGACATTAGAGCAGAGTACTCGGTCGAAATGTCTTCATCATCAAAATGCTTCAGAACTGTAAAACCGAATGCATTTTCATAATAGTTTGTCCATTCTTCCATAACCTCCACATTGCCGACAAGGTGGTCAACACCAATTAAGCCGGTTGGTTGAGAAGCAAGGGTGTTCTCGCGAGATTCAAACCCTGGCATAAATACGCCTTTATAATCGATTGGTTCAACAAGCGTATGAATTGTATCCCCATATGTACCTAGAATCGCTTTTTTCACCTTGCCGTTTTCATCTTCTTCCACCCATGGTTCCCGAAGAGCGATGCCACCTCTTTCAATCGCACCCGCATATGTTTTTTCCAGATCTTTTACGAGGAGGGCAATATCTTTTACACCCTCGCCATGAAGTTTAATAAACTCGGCAACGTCAGTATTGTCTGATAGGGTGCCTGTTAAAATCAATCGGATAGCGCCCTGTTCCATCACGTAAGATACACGGTCACGGGAACCTGTTTCTAATCCTTTATATGCTACAAGTTTGAAACCGAAAGATTTTGCATAGTAATAAGCTGCCTGCTTTGCGTTTCCTGTATAGATTTCTACGTAATGAACACTCTTTACCGGGAACAATTCTTCTTTTTTTACTTTAGGTGATGCTACCATTTTTTCGGCCATTTTAACCTCTCCTTTTTCATCTTAAATTTCTAACAAACAGAATTTTCGAAATTTAGTTTCTGTAATGTTTCACATCTTAATCTATAAAAATCCAACGCGCAAATATGTGTTTTAACGCGTTTAGTTTTTATGGCAACAGTCTTTTAAACCGTTAAAGCGAATATGCGTTTGAGTGTACTCTTGCAAGCTTTTGGTTATTCCAATTAAAATGTTGGCAACAAAAAACGAAGGGGAGTTAACCATGAAAATAAACGTAAAGTTCTGTCCATGTAATTTCGAAGACGAGTTGGAAACAATAAAAGGAAAATTAATTGAGTGCAGCGATGTGGAGGTTATTGAGGATAAGTGCTTGTTATATTGTGGTCAATGTTTGATTGACCCATTTGCACTTATAAATGGTGAAAATATTGTTGCGGACGATCCTGATGAACTTTATAAAAAAATTAATCAATATATGGCTAACATTAAACTGGGGGAAACCGTGTAAAAACGAAGAATAAGAAAATGATAATTGATAGATGTTTTGATAGAGAATTATATATTTAGGGTTGTTACCACCCGGAAACTTGAGGACTTCAGAAGGGATCTACATATGATAAAATATAAGTAAGCCCTACTCCCAATTGCATGATAGTAGGGCTTTATTTTTATTCTGAAGGGAAATTAATTATGACTGCATTAATTGGTAAAAAGTTTAAAAATGGTGTTTTTATTATGGCTGATAAAAGAATAACCTATAGAGGAACTGAAAACTTTAGTGATGATGAAAAAAAAGTAATAGCATTAAATCAAAATGTGATCTTTGCATTTGCGGGTGTTAAAAATATCATCGATACATGTATAGAAGAATTAAAAATGTTTTCTCTTGGAACAAGTTCAATTGAAGAAATCGAGGCTCAATCACAAAAATTTTTTAGAAATTCATTAGAGATGTTCAAGAAGTTATATCCCGAACAGGAATATGCAACTATATATATTTTGGCAGGGTTTACAGCTGATGGTATACCCCGTGTCACTTACTTCTCTTCAGATGATGATTTTCAAAAGGGCAATCCTCTCGATTTTTTTTATAAAACGTTTCCTAATACAGAAATGATGTATCTTCGGAATTATTTAATAAATGAAGTGGATGACACCAGAACAGATATGAATTATTTTATCATTAAATTTTCTTCAGCCATCCGGCAGATAAACAATGAAAAGGTTAGTAAGGATACGTATTCTTTATTTTTAACCCAAAATGGCTTATTTGAGATAGACGTTGATGAGGACGGAATTATTAAGATTGACCAAAAGAATCTTGATTGTTAAAAGAAAGAGACATGCTGCTCCCCGCAGACTCTTTTATGTGGAGAATCGAGAAAACTATTTAACTTTAACGCGGTGAAAGATAGCTGTTTTGCAGAATGTCCGCTTTAATGTATAAGCTTGCAGGAGTGGGAAACTTATAATAATATTTAGAAAAATTGTGAAATTAGTGAGGGAATTGCTCTAATTACACTATTTTCACAGTGAAGGGTAGGTGGAACTAAAAAACGAGTATATGTTATGATGCTGCCAATATAAATATCACACTATAGTCAAAAACAACAAATTGATTTATGATGAGGTAGACATATATTTTTTTGTATACATTATCTGAAAATTATGACTATGGATGTGGTAAAAATGAAGTTAAAAACAGTACAATCGCAAACTCTTCAAAATCAAGTATATGAATATTTACATGAACAAATTGTAAGCGGGAACATACCACCTGGACAACGAATTGTGGAAGGAAAAGTTTCTCAGGAAACGGGTGTCAGTAGAAGTCCAATCCGAGAAGCGATCCGCAGGTTAAACAGTGAAGGATTAGTATCCGTCAGTCCAAGAGGCGGAGTAAGAGTGTACCGCGCAACCTTTTCAGATTTTAAATATCTTTACGAATGCCGGTTAAGCCTGGAACCTACAGCTGCTTTTTATGCCGCTTCACGTATGAATGAAAAACAGCGTAAACAATTGTCAGATTCAGTTGATAAAATGAACCTCATGGTTGATAAGAAAGAGCTTGAAAAATTAAAGGTCCTAAGCAGCCAATTTCACTACCTGATTGTGGAGGCCAGTGGTAATCCTTATTTGATGAAAATGATGAATCAGTTAAATTCCTTAATTTCTTTTTATCGAAATGCTGTATTGAATATCCCTAAGAGAATAGAAGAGGGTGCCGATGAACATAAAGCGATATGGAATGCTATAAAAAATAAGGATGGGAAAGCTGCAGAGGAGTTAATGAAGGCACATATTCAACGTGATTATCAATTTTATGTTTCCATGTACTCAGGTGTTAAGGATGAGGAATATTAATTAAAGGAGAGTGAAAAATGATTTTTCCAGAAAAACTTAAAATTCGAGATGTTACATTGAGAGATGGTCTGCAAAATGAACCTGTTTTTGTAGAAACCGATCAAAAGATAAATAAAATTAAAAATTTAATTGAAGCAGGATTTGATCGCTTGGAAGTCACGTCCTTTGTACATCCAAAGTGGGTTCCTGCGATGCAAGATGCGGATGAATTAGGACAAAATCTGCCAATGACTCGTGGAGTAGAATATGAAGCTTTGGTCCCCAATAGACGGGGATTAGACAGGTTCCTAAATTCAAAGATACACAATGCTCTTTTTTTCCTTTCTGCGAGCACACAACATAACCAGGCAAATTTAAATAAGAGTTCTAACGAGTCTTTAATTGAAATAAAAGATTTAATTGAAGAAACCACTAAGGAGGGTAGAAAAACAATTGGTGCAATTTCAACCGCATTTGTTTGTCCGTTTGCTGGGATCGTACCATACTCTGAGGTGGAAAGGATTGCAGAGTTCCTGGTTAATAATGGGGTTTGTGAATTAGGCCTGGGAGATACAATCGGCAAAGCAACACCGAGACAGGTATATGAATACTGTAGCCGTTTAGCAGAGAAATTTCCGGACATTCCTATTGGACTTCATTTGCATGATACATATGGATACGGTTTGGCAAATGTTATGGCTGGGATACAGGCTGGTGTTCATTTAGTTGATGTAGCCCAAGCCGGACTAGGAGGATGTCCATATGCTCCTGGGTCTCCAGGGAATATTCAGGCAAGTCGTGTAGTGGAATTTTTAGAAAAACAGAATATCAAAACAGGTTTGGATCTGGAACAGGTAAAGGACTTAGATAAAGCATTCCCTGAGCTGTTGAATAATGCTAGAAATTTTAAAAAAACTGTATAAATTGATTAGGAATGGAAAGAGCCCAGTAGTAAAATGTATACGTTATTAGAATATTCAGTTAATTTAAATAAGTATTGTACCTTACTAGGAAACAGTATGAAATGTTAATAATTGAAGGGTGGTAATCCTATGAGAAAACCTTTAGAGGGCATTAAAGTTTTAGAATTAGGTAACTTTGTAGCAGCTCCATTTGCTGGGAAGATTTTTGGTGAATTTGGTGCTGAAGTGATCAAGGTTGAGGACCCTAATAAAGGGGATTCTTTACGAAATTGGCGAGTGATGCATAACGGAACGTCCCTGTGGTGGTACGTGCATGCAAGAAATAAAAAATCTATAACTCTTAACCTTCGTGAAGAAGACGGGCAGGAGATGGTTCGGGAGTTAGCAAAAGATGCGGATGTAATTATTGAAAATTTCCGTCCAGGGACGTTGGAAAAATGGGGAATTGGCTATGAAGATATTAAGAAAATAAATCCAAGTATCATTATGACAAGGATTTCTGGTTATGGTCAAACAGGACCTTACCGAAATAAAGTAGGGTTTGGCAGCGTTGCCGAATCAATGGGTGGTCTCCGATACCTGACAGGATTTCCTGATCGCCCCCCAGTTCGAGTTGGTTTAGCAGTTGGAGATTCCATAGCAGGTTTATATGCAGTGAATGGTACGTTAATGGCATTAAGAGCGAGGGATAACGATCCATTAAAAAGAGGACAATATGTGGATGTTGCTCTAACTGAAGCGGTATTTTCTTTGCTGGAAGGCGTTCTGCCAGAATACGATTTAAAAGGAATAATAAAAGAAAGAACAGGTGCTACCTTGGAAGGAATCGCTCCTTCAAATACCTATATATGTGCAGATGGAAAATATATCGTCATTGCGGCAAATAGCGATAGTATTTTCAAAAGATTTGCGCATGCGATAGGACGACCAGAATTTGCGGAAAATCCGACTTATTTAACCAATAATGGCAGAGCTGAAAATGCGGAATATCTAGATCAAGTAATTGAAGAGTGGACTAGGAAACACTCACAAAAAGAGGTGCAAAAAATATTAGATGAGGCTGGTGTGCCGGTTGGGCCTATTTATAATATTGAAGATATTGTAAGGGATGAACACTATCAAGCACGTGATATGCTTCATACGGTCACTTTGCCGGATGGTGAACAGGTACTAGTTCCAGGAATTGTACCAAAACTATCTGAAACGCCAGGCAGCATTGAATGGATTGGTCCCGAACTAGGACAACATAACGACGAAGTCCTTGGGGGAAAAAAATTGAATCAGCAAAAATAGTGTACTTTATTATTGCTAGATAAATCTTAAAATTTCATGCCTGTCTGTCGGCCTACAAAGGTAGAAAGGGAATGAAAATCTTAAAGCTATAAGGGGTTATAATGCTCTTATTCTGACTTGAGAAAAAAAGAGATTGTTACAGTAAATTTACAGGTGATTTTTGAAAGCGGTACCAATAACGAACCTTGGGGAGGAAGTTTATGTTATCTATTTTAGGATTTGCAATGATTTGTACCTTCTTATTTTTGATTATGTCAAAACGTATATCTCCGTTTATTGGCCTAACAATTGTACCTATCATTTTTGGTTTAATCGGAGGATTTGGGCCAGAATTAGGAACATTGATAATGGAAGGTATTCAAAATGTTGCGCCTACCGCTATTCTTTTGTTATTTGCCATTTTGTATTTTGGAGTCATGGTAGATACAGGGTTATTTGATCCCTTAACCTCAAAGATTATACAGTTAGCTAAAGGAGATCCACTAAAGATTATCGTAGGAACTGCTGTGTTAGCGGGAATAATAGGATTTGATGGTGATGGATCCACGACGATGATGATTGTTGTAACAGCTTTCCTTCCTCTATATAAAAAAATGGGGATCAGTCCTATCATATTGGCCTCCATTACAATCATGCAAATTGGTATCACAACACTTGTTCCTTGGGGAGGACCTGCTGGCCGCGTAGCGAGTGTGTTAAATCTTAATCCAACGGAATTATATCTTCAAATGTTGCCAGGAATGCTTGTAAGTTTGCTGTATGTTATTGCCGTTGCTTATTTTATCGGTTTGAAAGAACGAGCTAGATACAAAAAGATAAATACAGAATCTTTATCATTGCCTGAAGCCAGAATAATAGATGCTGCAATTGAAAGCGCTACAATAGAAAATATCTCACCAAAAAACACAAACATTAAGCGTCCTAAATTAATTTGGATCAATTTCCTTGTATCAATCGTTATTATGATAGCCATTGTACTAGAATGGTTACCTGCTGCCGTACTCTTTATCATTGGAACCGCTCTAGGACTGCTCATTAATTATCCAGTCTTAAATGATCAACGAGATCGAGTCGCTGCTCATGCACCCAATGCAATAGCAGTGGTTACCATGGTTTTTGCTGCTGGGATTTTCTCAGGGATTTTCAAAGGTACTCCAATCTCTGAATCTATGGCACAATCGATTGTTTCCATTATCCCTACAGACCTTGGTCCATATATGGCGTTAATTACTGCGGTAGTTAGTGCACCTGCCATCTTCTTGATTGGTCCTGATGGATTTTACTTTGGGATTCTGCCAGTCCTGGCTGAAACTGCTTCTACTTACGGCATTGATACTTTATCAATTGGAACAGCTGCATTATACGGAACTCCTTTTGGTATTATGGGTCCACTCGTAGCATCTGTTTATTTATTGATTCACATAACTGGAATCAGCCTAGGTGACCTTCATAAATATGCAGCAAAATGGTCTTTAGGGATTTTTCTAATTTATATCATTGTAGGAGTGATATTAGGGACAATCTCTTTCTAAATGAATTCTAAACAAAATCATTGGAGAGAAGGAAGACAAATTCCATAGGTGGCTGTTAATAGTTAGGTGGAGACATATTAGGAAACAAACTGTGGCAGTTGTATGCAGAGGCCAGATTTAAGATTCTTATTATATTAATAGTGTTTAAGAAAGGTTTCGAATAGTGGTTACTTTGGTTTTATTCTGGAATAATCAACATATTTTAAAAGGAGGAATGAAGAATGATTCATAAATATAAAGGACACTACCCCAATGTACATCCAAGCGCATATATAGCCCCAGGAGCACAGTTAATTGGAAACATAGAACTTAAGGAAGATACGTCCGTTTGGTTCAATGCCGTTTTAAGAGGAGATAATGAGAAAATAACGATAGGAAAAGGATCAAATATTCAAGACGGTACAATAGTTCACGTGGATCCAGGTTTTCCAATTAAAGTCGGTGAAAATGTTACTGTCGGGCATAACGTGGTTCTACATGGCTGTACTGTAGAAGATGGGGCGTTAATTGGTATGGGTGCAACAATTTTAAATGGAGCAGTAATCGGAGAAGGCTCTCTAATCGCTGCGGGAGCACTAGTTCCGGAAGGAAAGATAATTGAACCGGCTGTTTTAGTAGCCGGAGTTCCCGCTAAGGTCATCAGAAAGCTTACACCAGAAAACATAGAGCGGGCAAAAGAGGGAGCATCCCAGTATATCAAAAATGGCGCTCTATATAAGCAAGAGAACATAAGCGAAAAAGAGGAATCATTTAGATAATTTGCATGCACTTGTACGTAAAAAGTGAGAAGGCAGACTGTCCGTAAGATTGGACGAGTCTGCTTAATCATTATTAAAACGGTAGAAAGACTTGGATAAAAAAAACAAAAATCCTTTCTGTATATTTATTTGTAGAGCCTTTTGAATAGGCATTGCAGGAAACATATGCCCTTCATACCTACTTCAAAGTGTGATCAAAGTGCCAGTCAGTTGTAATTGGTTCCCGGTTTAGAATATGAGCGCATCTCCATTGTGACGATAAATTTTTTTCTAATATATATAATAATTAATAGATATAATGGAGGTAGGTTATGTACAGAAATAAATTGTCTGAGAAAAACATAAAACAATTATTTAAGGCTATCCTTTCATTACAGACCCAAGAAGAGTGTATGGCTTTTTTTGATGATTTGTGCACAATGAATGAAATAAAAGCTTTTACCCAAAGACTAGAAGTTGCTAGAATGCTTCAGGATGGCTTTACATACGAAGGTATTGAGGCAGAAACTGGTGCCGCATCAGCTACTATATCAAGAGTAAATAAACTATTGAATTATGGGAGTAATGGTGGTTATCAGATGTCGTTAGATCGCATGGATAATACAAAAATTGTAAGAGTTTCGGCAGTTGGGGACTGATATTTTGGGTCTAGGTCATTCTTTAATTTTTTCTGAAAAAATATCAATATAATATAGAAGAAACTCGTCAATAAATAGCTTTGCGATTTCTTTTAAAACATACAACACTTGGGATTGTAATATACAGTCTCTTTTTTTGTTTGAAAAAGTGTCATAACTTAATAGATAGGGTAACGCTTGTCCAAACACTTGCATAATATATAAATAAGGCGTGAGGAAGCACCTGACGTCACCTTAGACTGACTATAGTCAGTCTTTTTTACGGAAGAAAACTTACCCAAAACTTAAAAGAATAGATAACATTTTCAAATATTATAAAAACAAGGAATTCTTCCACATGAATCCAATCGATTCCCGGTATGTAATTGGATATGTATCGGTTGGTCGAAATAATTCGGCTTGTTTAAAAATCGAAAGAGTATGTGGATATATAGAATTGTTGGTTTATTAGATGTTTAGTAGAGTACAATATTATTTTACTGAAAAATTGAGCCACCTAAAATTCTGAATATTCAAAAGATATTGTTGACATTTATAATGATGGCTTGTAATATTTCATTAAAGGAATATATAAGGATATATTCCGAATGTTACCAACTTCATTATGTAAAAATATAAGAGGAGGAACAGAAAATGACTTAAAGAGGGCGTTGAAATGAAGAGAATTTGTAGGTTTGTCACCGAAAACTTCAGGATGCATTCCCCATTGTGTATAGTCCTTAGTGCTCGTAATCGAAGATAACCTTTATAAGTCCGAAAGACACACTTACAGAATATAAGGAGTTAAGTAGAGATGACATTGCTAGTACCGTGAAATGAAAAATCGGCTGAAATTTAACCAATAGTAAAAGGAAGGTGAAACTATGGCGGATAATTACACCAAGCAGGATCCATCTACACAGGACAAACTCCAAAACACGTTAAAGAACCGGCACGTAACAATGATAGCACTCGGTGGCATCATCGGAGCAGGGCTCTTCGTTGGAAGCGGTGCGGTCATCAATTCAACAGGGCCGGCGGCTGTTATTAGTTATACTTTGTCAGGAATTCTCATGCTTTTAATCATGCGCATGATAGGTGAAATGGCAGTGGCACAACCATCTGCCGGTTCAATTTCCGAATATGCACGGTCGGGATTAGGGAATTGGGCTGGATTTAGTGTTGGCTGGCTCTATTGGTATATGTGGGTGATCGTGGCTGCAATTGAGGCTGTAGCTGGTGCTGGAATACTTGTGAATTATTTTCCGGATATTCCACCTTGGATATTGTGCTTGGTATTATTAGTGGTGCTTACTTTGACCAACCTTTACTCGGTGCGTTCATTCGCTGAAACTGAGTTTTGGTTCGCATCTATTAAGATATTCGCGATAACCTTCTTCATTGTCTTTGGAGCTATATATACTCTTGGACTATGGCCTGGTGAATCACCCGGTCTCTCGAACCTGTATACAGCAGGCGGCTTCTTTCCAAATGGGATCGTTGCAGCTCTAGTGGGAAGCGTTACTGTACTTTTCTCGATGGGAGGGGCAGAAATTGCCACCATTGCAGCTGCAGAGTCCGATCAGCCTGCAAAATATGCGGCTAAAGCTACCAATCAAGTCATGTATCGAATCTTATTCTTTTATATCTTCTCTGTCTTCTTCATCGTTGCAATCGTGCCATGGAATTTCGAGTTTGCTGGCATTGCTATTCAAAGCCCGTTTGCGATTGCACTAGAACGATTAGGTATCCCTTTCGCTTCTTCGCTAATGCAAGTAGTCGTTCTTACCGCAGTACTCAGTTCCCTTAATTCTTGTCTCTACATTACGTCTAGAAGTTTGTTTACCTTAACCAGACTGGGAGACGCACCAAAATTTCTTATCAAACTTAATAAAAGGGGCGTTCCGGTTAGGGCAATACTGGCAGGGACGGTTTTCGGATACGTAGGCGTTGTTTTAAACTACTTTTTTCCACAGACAGTTTTTTTATTTTTAATCAATTCCGCAGGAGCAATTAGCCTTTTCTACTATTTGGTGCTCGCTTTCGCTCAAATCCGTCTGCGACGAAGGTTAGAACAGGAAGCACCCGAGAAATTAAAGTTGAAAATGTGGTTATTTCCCTATCTGTCTTATGTAGCCATTATCTGGATGTTCGTAGTGCTTATAGCAATGGCATGGATTCCTGGTACACGTTCGCAACTTCTTCTCAGTTTAGCGAGTTTCGGTGTGATTCTTGCAGCCTATTTAGTACGGTCTTGGTACAGTAAACGGAAAAATGGGGAGGTCACTGAAGAGAGTGAGGACTATGTCGATGCTACTGTAGGTGAGTGGAAAAATTAACTTCAATCATATAAGAATTAGTAGCATGAATGTATTATAGATTAGAAAAGCGAAATGTGGTTTCGGAAATATTTTCTCCAAGAATAATAAATCTTGGGAGGACATTATTTAACTAGGTAATAAAATAATGAACTGGAGGTATTAGATGTTATGACAGGACTGGGAGAAGTTAAAAATTCAGAGATTAAGAGATTTAGAAAGTTCAAAACAGATCAGTATTATCCTTCAACGTTGGGAAAGCCGGAGCATCATATTGTAAACGAGTTTAGCATGGCCGTAAGGGCAGGAAATAGAATCTTTTTAAGAGGGCAAACTGGTTTTGATTTAGACGGTAATTTTCATGGGATTGGAGATGTCGTGAAACAAGCGGATCAGGCATGCAAGTGCGTTAGGCAGCTTATTGAAGAAGCGGGCGGTTCAGTCAATGATATTTGTAAGATTACCGTGTACTTGCTTAATCGGGAAGATCGAAGTAAAGTTTATCCCGTAATAGCCGAACATTTTAAAGATGTTTATCCTTGCAGTACCGGCTTGATCGTAAGTGGTTTTGCAATGCCGGAAATGCTGATGGAGATAGATGTTGAAGTTATGATTAGTGAAGGAAGCAATGAAATTTAATAGGTTAACGCTATCTATGAACGAAATCAATCAAAACGCAAATCCTTGAAACGTAAGGATTTGCGTTTTTTATATTTCGTAATGGATGTAACCTTTAGGGGGAGGGGACAATACTAGAGAGAAATACTATAAAAGTGTGTGAATTTCTTGTTATGAAAAGGCAGGAGAACAAGAGAGAGAAAATATTAGAATCCGCAAAAGAACTTGAGTAAGCCCTACAAAAAGCAACTACCCCTCAAACCTTATTTTTCGGATTATTTCACTTTAGTTATGTTTAGTAGGCATACGAAAATAAAAATTCTTTTATCTGGAGGCATAGGAGCCGGGGTGTTTTAACCCCCTCTTTTTGCAATCGGTATATTAATAGGAAGAAATACGTCATTATTTGCGCAAACAGGTGTATATGCGGTTAAAAAGTTTCTTAGCAAGGTAATTAAGATAGAAATTTATCCTTATTGGAAAAAATAACTTCATTGTTAAATTATTGTTATTGAATTATAATTTTCTAGAAACATATGAAATGTTATGAATAGGAGAAAAGTATGAAAAAACTGTGGACCATTTTACTTTCATTTACGTTGTTAATTAGCTTATTCCCGCAATTAGCATTGGCAGCACCAAGCAAAAATTTTGACCAAGAACTCACAAAGTATTTAAAAGAGGTAAGCCTTGTCAGGGGTTTTGAAGTGACGAAGGATGATATTGAAACGTCTCTTTCTTATTACGATGAGAGTATTGAAAACTTTGAATCTATTGGTGATCTTAAAGATGCCTTAGGCGAAGTTATTAAAGCAGATTTAAGTAATTTAGATGCCATTTATGAAGATTATAATCTAACTAATGAGAGCCTAATTAAACTATTGCATGAAAATGGCGAAGAACTAAACGATTATATCTTTATCTGGGACCTCGATGAAGCTGTTTATTTCTATGCAGAAGAGGGCGATTTTGAACGCGATCCAAACTTTGACAAAGAATTTGTCAATTATTTAGCCAAGGTTAGCAAAATAAGAGGATTTGAAGTAACAAAAGAAGATATCGAAGCGTCATTGGAACTCTATGATTTTAGCACGGAAGAATTCGAATCTGTCGATGAGCTTAGCGAATTCTTAGGTGACGTCATAAAGGCAGACCTAAGCAATTTAGATTATTTTAATGAGAATTATGGATTGGATAAACAAGCGTCGCTTCAATTATTGGAAGAAAATGGTGAAGATATTAACGATTATATATACATAGATAATCTTGAAGAAACTGTTTGGAACCTTACTGGTGGGGGGATGGATGGTGAAGTTGTCGAAGATCTCCTTCCTATTTTCGAGGAAGATCTCGGTTTAACGGAAGAGGAACTACAGAGGCTTGAAGACCACTTAATGTCTTTGGAAGAGCATCTTTCCAATCCGGAAACAGTCAAGCGACTTGAAGAATTGGGCAACCGCATGATGGCTTTCGAGGAATTTGATGTAGCAACCGAGCTTACAGCTGAACAGATAGCTGAAATGGCATCAATCTATGAAGAATTACTTTCCATCTTTAAGCTTAATGTATCCTATTCACTTGTGAAAAGTGGCTCGGAATCACCTGTATCACTTTTGGATCTAATGAAATTGGAAGAACTGAAGGGTGCTAACCTGAAAATATCAATATACTCTACTGATGGGAAGTTCTTGGCTGATCTTTTAATAACGGGTGAAATGGTCGATTCTGATACTCTTACCAATGCAGGCGGGCAAATAAAGGAATCTGCTAAAGAGGTGCAAAAGACCATTGAAAAGGCACCGGTTGCTAAACCAGTAAAACAAAAGATCAGCACTCATACTAAATCGGAACATCAAACTGTAAAAGGGGCTAAACTGCCAAATACCGCTTCCGATTATATCCCTAATGCCCTTTTAGGACTATGCATTGTCTTGTTAGGAAGCTTGATGTATCGAAAAATTAGGAAAGCTTAATATGAAACAATTAAAGAAAAGGCGGTTGCTTCTGCTTTCTTGTACAATTGCCATAATTTTATTTGGGGTTTGGTTTTCCACATCCAACATGTATAAGTTTGCAAAAGGCTACTTTCTTTACAAGACTCATACTCCAAGTAGCCAAGTGAATGAAACTGTACAGAAACCACCCAGTAGTGAGCCAATAAGTAAAAAAACAACAAAGAAAGAGCTATATCCTGTCCGTCCTAAAACTGGTGAAGAAATCGGGCAACTGTATATACCCAAACTAAAAGCCAAACTCCCTATTTTCCATGGCACAAACGAGGATGAATTGGAAAAAGGCGTTGGTCACTTTGCAGGAAGTGTACTACCAGGGGAAAATGACAATTCCGTTCTTTCCGGTCATAGAGATACGGTATTCCGTAAACTGGGGCAAGTTGGCGAAGGAGATTTGTTGATTGTAAGAACATCGGCAGGCGAGTTCACATACAAAGTCAACAAAGTTCGAATTGTGGATGAGGATGATCGAACCGTAATCGTACCAAAGCCACGGGCAACGCTAACCGTCAGTACCTGTTATCCCTTTGATTATATCGGGGCGGCACCTGAACGCTATATACTTGTCGCTTATTTGTCTTCAAAAAAAGTAAGTTAATAATAAGCAACTTTTTATGTTCAAAAAAAAGAGTCCAGATAAGGTAAACCTTATCTGGACTCTTTTAATTTCCATTTATTATATTGTTAAGCTATCCTTATTGCTCAAAGTGCTCGATGTAGCGGATTTTAATATTTTATGATGGTAAATATAAGAGCCGGCTATCAATATATATCCGATAATGAAAAGCAGCCATCCACTGGCAGGGTCGCCCACTGATATGCTTGAATACATAGCACCCGTCAAATCAAATACAAAACCTGCATAAGCCCATTCCTTAATTCTCGGAAAACCTGGAATGAGTATTGCCACGACACCTAATAATTTGGCTATTCCAATAAAGGGTAGGAGGTAGGTAGGATAACCTAAATGATTAAATAAAGCGACTGCATCGGGAACAGACATTATATCTGGAATAGAACCCAAAACCATTAGTGCCAGCAAAAGCCCTGTGAAAATCCAATATATAATTTTTACTTTTTTCATATTCTCATTCCCTCCCTTAGATTGACATTTTAATCATATTCCACTTTCCTTTTTTTAATGCACTCTATATTATTGAACTTCAACAGTCGCAGCGCGATTCTTTAATAAGAATCGCGCCACGAATGTAGGCAAACTCGAAGAAAAGCAAGTTTGCCTGCGGTTTTTTCTTAAAAAATATTCAGATGATTTCAGAAATCCGCTCCCTTTCCAATGCCAAAAGCAGTGGTGGTACTTCTTATTTATCTGGAAGAAATTATATTCCCTCTTAGGTTTTAGACGGATATAGAGAACGGAGAAACTATGTCTTGAGCCAAACGATTTACAACAAATTGTCTTGCCTTAGAACCTAACTCATTTAATACAATGATCCTTTCATAGAAATAGGGACGAAAACAAACAAGAGAGGTCTTACTCTAGGTAGAGAATGTCCTCTCTTGTTACCTTAGGAAAGATATTCAGACATCTATCATCAATACTCTGATATAAATTAGCTTGTAGAAACATTTAAAAAATGTTCGATCACAATTGAAACAGCTCCTAATGCAGGTGCATTTCTTCCTAATGAAGAGGGCAATAGTTCACACGTACTTTCTAAATGAGAATATACCCTAGAAGAAACCTCATTCTTAATGGTATTTAACACAATCGGGTGAGATTCGATAATGTTATTCCTCAGAATAATAGCCTGTGCGTCAAATGTATTGAGAATATTAGTTAAGCCAATACTGACGTAGAAGCCAAAGTTCTGGAGTGCATTTAAGACTGCTACATCATTTTTATTTGCACGTTCAACAATTTCTTTTCGTAACATGTTCTTTTCGTCTTTAGAAAAAGAATCCAGTAATGCTTTTTCTGAAGCATATAATTCCCAGCAGCCTCGGTTCCCACAGCTGCATTTGGGACCGTTAAAATCTATCGTCATATGACCCATTTCTCCTGAAAAGCCATTTACTCCTTTGTATAATTCATTATTAATAATAATCCCGACTCCAATTCCCACGTTAATACTAATGTAAATGATGTTTTCATAGTTTTTAGTAACCCCAAATACTTTTTCACCGCATGCGCCTGCATTAGCCTCATTTTCAACAAAAACAGGTACATTGAACTCGCTTTCAATTATGAGTTGCAAATCTTCAATATACCATTCTAAGTTAGGCATAAAAAAAATTTTTTGATTGCTATCCACAAAACCTGGTACACAAATACCTATTCCCACCAAACCGTAAGGAGAGTCGGGCATATGAATTATAAAATCATGAATAAGTGCAAACAGAATTTCTTTCACTTCACCAGCAGAAGGACTAGACAAGTCAGAAGCCTTCTCAAGGATAACGTTGCCTTCTAAATCGGTTAGAATTCCATTAAGGTAATCAACACCTATATCGATGCCTATTGAATAGCCTGCATTTTTATTAAAAACAAGCATCACAGGTCTTCTGCCACCTCTAGATTGTCCGGCTCCAATTTCAAATATAAAATCTTTTTCAAGTAATGTATTTACTTGGGAAGAAACAGTAGATTTATTTAACCCTGTAATCTCAGAAAGGGTTGCTCTTGAGATTGGAGAGTTTTTTAAAATTTCATTTAATATCAACTTTTGATTCATTTTCTTTACTAAAGCTTGATCTGCTATCGGAATGATAATCGCTCCTTTGTTTTACCATTGAACTAAGTGTTTTTTTGTTTTTAACTAAAATCTAGTATAGAAATAGTATATTTCATATTATAACTAAATTTTCTAAAAAACACATTGAAATAAATATTTATTTTGTATATTATGAAATAAAGTTAGTTTATTGGTGCAACAAACTTTCTCGATTGGTATTTTAAAAATATTAATTAGGGAAGTTTTTCACTTTAATTAAAGGGGGAAGTAACACATGATTCAAACTGATACTAATAAAATTAATTATTTTGAAAGCGCAAACAAAGTCTCTTATGAGGGAAAAGATTCTAAAAATCCTTATGCTTTTAAATACTACAACCCAGAAGAAGTAGTAGGCGGTAAAACAATGAAGGAACAACTACGTTTCTCAGTTGCTTACTGGCATACATTTACAGCTGATGGGACAGATCCTTTTGGTGCAGCTACGATGCAAAGATCATGGAATAAATATGATGGAATGGACTTAGCAAAAGCTAGAGTAGAGGCAGCTTTTCAACTTTTTGAAAAATTAGATGTTCCTTTCTTTGCGTTTCATGACCGAGACATCGCACCTGAAGGGATCACATTAAAAGAAACAAATAAAAATCTTGATGTAATCGTTAGCATGATTCAAGAGTATATGAAAACAAGTAACGTAAAGTTATTGTGGAACACAGCTAATATGTTTACAAATTCTCGCTTCGTTCACGGTGCAGCTACTTCTTGTAATGCAGATGTATTTGCTTATGCAGCAGCTCAAGTAAAGAAAGGGCTCGAAACGGCAAAAGAATTAGGAGCAGAAAACTATGTGTTCTGGGGCGGCCGTGAAGGTTATGAAACACTGCTCAATACAAATTTAAAGTTAGAGTTAGATAACTTGGCTAGATTTATGCATATGGCTGTAGATTATGCTAAGGAAATTGGATATACAGGTCTATTCTTAATTGAGCCAAAACCAAAGGAACCTACAACGCATCAGTATGATACCGATGCAGCTACGACCATTTCGTTCCTAAGACAATACGGGTTGGATAAACATTTTAAACTAAACCTTGAAGCTAACCATGCTACTCTAGCTGGGCATACGTTTGAACATGAATTACGCGTAGCCAGAGTTCAGGGCTTCTTAGGATCAGTGGATGCAAACCAAGGTGATCCTCTTTTAGGATGGGATACCGATGAGTTCCCAACAGATTTATATTCTACAACTTTAGCAATGTATGAGATCCTGCAAAATGGAGGATTAGGTAGTGGGGGATTAAATTTTGATGCTAAAGTGCGCAGAGGTTCCTTTGAACAAGAAGATTTAGTATATGCTCATGTGGCAGGGATGGATGCGTTCGCAAGAGGTTTAAAAGTGGCTCATAAATTATTAGAAGATCGTGTTTTTGAAAACATCATTGATGAACGCTATAGCAGTTTCAAAGAAGGAATTGGTCTTGAGATTGTTGAAGGAAGAGCAAACTTCCATACACTAGAGCAGTATGCATTACAAAATACAAACATTACGAATAAGTCAGGAAGACAGGAACGATTAAAAGCCATCTTAAATCAATATATTTTAGAAGTTTAATGGATAAAAGAGAGTAGAAACAATTTCTGCTCTCTTTTATAAAAGTGGAGGAATCAAGATGAAATATATTATTGGAATTGATCTAGGAACGAGCGCTGTCAAAACTGTTTTAGTTAATACAAATGGTGAGATCTGTGCAGAAGCTTCTAAAAATTACCCTCTTCTGCATGAAAAAACAGGATATAGTGAACAAAATCCTGAGGAGTGGATTCATCAGACTGCTAGTGCTTTAAATGAGTTAATCTCCAAATCCGATGTAAGACCAGAACATATAGAAGGAATTAGTTATTCTGGACAAATGCACGGTCTAGTACTGTTGGATAAGAATCATAATCTTTTACGTCATTCTATTTTATGGAACGATACAAGGACGACAGCACAATGTCATCAGCTATATGAAATGATTGGAGAAAAGCGTCTTTTAGAAATAACAAAAAATCAAGCTTTGGAAGGGTTTACACTTCCTAAGCTGCTATGGGTTAAAGAGCATGAACCAGAGATATTTGATCAAACAGCTGTATTTATGTTGCCTAAAGACTATTTACGCTTCAAAATGACTGGCTTTATTCATAGTGAATATTCAGATGCTGCCGGTACATTATTGTTGAACGTGAGTGAGAAAAAATGGAGCGAAGAGATTTGTCAATTAGTGGGGATTGATATCAGCATTTGCCCATCGCTAGTGGAATCTAGTGAATGCGTGGGAACAATTAATGAAGAATTCTCTCAAAAATCAGGGATAGCATTATCGACTAAGGTATTCGCGGGTGGAGCTGATAATGCTTGTGGAGCAATTGGAGCTGGCATTCTATCATCAGGAGAAACGTTATGCAGCATCGGAACATCTGGTGTCGTACTTTCTTATGAGGAGCGAAATGATAGAGACTTTGGTGGGAAAGTGCATTATTTCAATCATGGAAAAGAAGATGCTTTTTATACGATGGGAGTTACATTATCTGCTGGCCACAGTTTGAGTTGGTTTAGAGATAATTTTGCTGAAAATGAGTCATTTGAAGAATTACTGGCTGATATAAACAATGTTCCAATTGGCTCAAATGGGCTTTTATTTACTCCATACTTAGTTGGGGAACGAACACCACATGCAGATGCTACTATACGTGGAAGCTTTATAGGAATGGATGCTTCCCATAAAAAGAAGGATTTTACAAGGGCAGTTATTGAAGGAATTACCTTCTCATTAAATGAATCAATTGAAATTTTTCGAGAAAATGGTAAAGAAATTACGTCTATTGTATCAATTGGCGGGGGAGCAAAAAACGATAGTTGGCTTCAGATTCAAGCAGACGTTTTTAACACAAAAATTATAAAGCTATCTACTGAGCAAGGACCGGCGCTAGGGGCAGCTATGTTAGCAGCTTATGGTTGTGGGTGGTACAACTCATTAGAAGAATGCGCAGATTTATTCATTGCTTCTTCAAAAACATATCATCCTAATTTAGAAAATGTTCCAGTGTATAAACAAATTTATGCTCTATATAAAGAGGTATATTCCCAAACAAAAGACTTAAGTAAAAAGCTGAATCAATTTAGCAGAAAGTAACAGGTTGCATTCGAATCATGCATCCCTTTCTTCGAAAAGGAGATTAACATGAAAATAGAAGAGGGAATTTTCGGTGAAATAAATAGAGAACTGGTAAAGTCTTATACAATCATGAACAATCAAAACATAAAAGTAACCTGTATTGATTTTGGATGTACGATTACTAGAATCGATGTACCAGACAAGGAAGGGAATATAGAAAATATCGTGTTAGGATTTGATTCTGCAGAAGATTATTTACATTATTCCCCTTATTTTGGTGCAGTAATCGGTCGAGTGGCAGGGAGAGTTAATCCACCAAGCGTTGATATAGAAGGGGTTACTTACCGCCTCCCTGAGAATGAAGGGGGAACTCATTTACACGGTGGACCTGATGGATTCCATAACGTGGTCTGGAAATCTTCTACTAGTGAGAGTGTAGATGAGGCTAGTGTGACATTTACTTATATGAGTCCTGATGGAGAAGCTGGTTATCCTGGAAATCTTGAGGTAAGTGTCGTTTATACTCTCACTAATAATAATGAACTTATAATAACCTATCATGGTATTTCAGATAAAAATACGTTATTAAATTTAACCAATCATACTTACTTTAATCTGAGTGGCAATTTAAAAGAAGATATCTTACAGCATGAATTAACTATGAAAAGTGATAAGTTTTTAGAGCTTGATCCGTCCTTACTCCCTACAGGCAATTTAATAGACGCTGAACATACACCTTTTGATTTTAGAACAGGAAAGCGAATTATTGAAGGAGCAAAATCCACACATCAACAAAATGAAATAGTAGGAAATGGGTATGACCATCCATTCTTATTAAATGAAAATCATCAAAAAGAAATTTGTTTAGCTAATCCTTCTAACGGACGGAAAATGATAGTGGAAACAGATGAGCCATATGTTGTTTTATATACGGGAAATATGCTAGAAGATACTTTTCGAATTAGAGGAATTCCTTGTCAAAAACATCTTGGCTTATGTCTTGAAACTCAACATCCGACAAATGCCATTCATAATCAGCAATTACCTTCTATTTTATTAGAAAAAGATAAAGAGTATCATTCTAAAACTCGTTTTACTTTTACCGTCGATTAAAAATCTTTGGTTTTCATTGGTTTAATGTTTTTTTAGTGAAATGAAATTCTACAATGGAAGGGAGGATAAAAGCAGTTAGTAGAATGGGTGATGGAAGAGAGGTCCTTCTTGTTTATTAATTTTGAAAGCGCAACCAAAAGTATGCGCTGTTATAATAAATAGACTTTCACCTAGCCAGTCATTCTTAACTGTTTTTAGTAAAACATGAAGCAAAAACGAAACTCATTATATATCTTTTCTATTACCTTAGTGGCCGCAATTGGAGGGTTACTATTTGGATATGATACAGCTGTAATATCTGGAGCAGAAAAATCATTAAAGGTTTATTTTATCGATAGCTTAGGGTTAGGCTCTTTGGCACATGGCGTCACCGTATCAAGTGCTTTAATAGGATGTATTATCGGGGGATTAATATCCAGCTATTTTGGATCAAGACTAGGACGTAAAAAATCACTTATACTTGCAGCAATTCTTTTTATAGTATCAGCATTAGGTGCTGCTTATCCTGAATTTTTATTTTTTACAAAAGGTGAACCAACACTTTCTTTATTACTAGCTTTTAACTTTTATCGAATTATAGGGGGAATTGGTGTTGGATTAGCGTCAGCTATTTGTCCAATCTATATAGGAGAAATTGCTCCGGCAGACATTCGCGGCAGATTGGTATCATTTAATCAGTTTATGATTATTTTTGGTATGTTAGTCGTTTACTTTGTAAACTGGGGTATTGCAAATGGTGAAACGTTAGAATGGATAAATGATGTAGGATGGAGATACATGTTTGCTTCAGGAGCTATACCAGCTTTACTCTTTGCTGTACTTTTATTTTTAGTTCCTGAAACACCTCGCTATTTGGCAATACAGAATCAAGATCAAAAAGCTTTAGCTATACTTACAAAAATTAATGGATCTTCAGAAGCGAAAGCGATTCTGAGTGATATTAAACAAACGATTGCTATCAATATTTCTTCTGAAAAATTATTCACTTATGGAAAATTGGTTATTATTGTAGGTGTACTGCTTTCTGTATTTCAACAATTTGTAGGTATAAATGTAGCCTTATACTACGCTCCGCGGATCTTTGAAAGCATGGGAGCAGCTAAAGATTCTTCTATGCTGCAAACCATTATTATGGGATTAGTAAATGTTATCTTTACAGTCATCGCGATTTTAACAGTTGATCGATGGGGAAGAAAGCCTTTATTAATAGTAGGTTCTATAGGAATGGCAATTGGAATGTTTGGTGTAGCAAGCATGGCTTTTTCTAATATTATTGGAGTAGGGACGCTTGTATTTATCATTATTTATACAGCTTCATTTATGATGTCGTGGGGTCCAATCTGCTGGGTGCTAATTTCAGAGATTTTCCCTAATAAAATTCGAGGTCGGGCGGTAGCTATTGCTGTAGCTGCACAATGGGCGGCTAACTATTTTATTTCTTCTACATATCCTATGATGATGGAATATAGTGGGGGACTAACATACGGTTTCTATGGTTTAATGAGCGTGATTTCTGCCTTATTTGTTTGGAAAATGGTTCCTGAGACCAAAGGCAAGACTCTTGAACAGCTGGAGAATATATGGAGAAGAGATGTCAAAAATTCAGAAGATAGTCAAATTATTTAAATAGTAAAATTCACTTAAACTGGACACATAAGTGGATAGGTATAACATAAAAGGATTCTTATTGTTCCACGAGTAAACGTGCGAAATCATGGGTGCAGCACGAAATCACGAGTAAACGTGCGAAATCATGGGTGCAGCACGAAATCACGAGTAAACGTGCGAAATCATGGGGGCAACACGAATTCACGAGTAAAAATGCTGAATTCACGAGTAAACGTGCGAAATCATGGGTGCAGCACGAAATCACGAGTAAACATGCTAAATTCACGAGTAAACATGCTAAATTCACGAGTAAAAAGCCAAAACTCACGAGTAAAACAGCAAAACTCACGAGTAAACGTGCGAAATCATGGGTGCAGCACTTGGTTTTATCTTATAAAAAAGGTTATTGTCTTAAAAGAATTGATAAAAATGACGCATATCCCGACACAGGAAATCGTGAGGAGTGAATACATTAGCTTTAAGTCATTCAATATGATAATTCCCGCAATTACTATGAGTGAATCAATAATAAAAATAATAATTCCAGGATTAGTAGCTGTGGTTTTAGAGATTAATAGTGCTAGTAAATCCACTCCACCGGGGCTAATATGCTGTCTCAGCATAAAACCAACACCAATCCCAATCGTCATTCCACCGATAATGGCACTCGTTATGATCGGTAGATGAACCAAACCGTTTAGTGGTGTTAGCCAATCAATAACGGTCGAAGTAAAAGCTAACCCAAGGATGGCATTGAAGAAATAAGACTTATCGTATAGAAGAGATAGAAGGTATATGGGAATGTTGATCATGATCATGGTATGTCCAACCTGGATTCCCCAAACATATTTGATTAACAAACTTATTCCAAATATCCCGCCATTTATTAGATGAATGGGGACAATGAACAGGTTAAGACCTACTCCAATGCAAAAACTTGAAAAAAGCAGAGTAACAAACTTTTTCATAAAAACCTTCCCCTTGTCCAAATCATTATCTTAAAATATATGAGAGGAATGTAAATATATACTTAGCTGTTTGGAAATTACGATTGCTATTTGTGTATTGTTGGCTTTGCTCCCCAAATGATGTTCTGAAACATTTTAGATGCATGCGAGAAAGCAGCAGTATCAAAATGAAGCCTGTCACCTTGAGCACATGAAGTAATTTGGCCAAAAAAAGAGACACTCATAAAAAGTGTCTCTTTTTTTGGCCTTAATGGGGCAAGTCAGTTTTATAGAATTTTTATACCTTGGAAAATAGGTTGAGTTTAGGCTTGTTTATTCAAGCTCTTTTTTTTGATAGGCGATTTGTAATGGTATCTTCTTGCGGTGAAGTTTGCCGTATATAAAAGGCCAGTATGAATGCAATTATAGTCAAACCTGTTGCAATCATGAATGCATCATCCACTCCCATTACGCTACCTTGTTTAATGGCCATGGCCATTTGTGATGTATTATCTGGTGATATGTTCCTATGAGATAAGATTTCCTGAACATGCTTCGTCCCCTGGTTTGTCATGATGGAAACAAAGAATGCCATGCCAACAGCACCTGCTACCATTCTCAATGTATTGACCATTGCTGTTCCATATTTATTTAGGCTAAGTGCCAATTCATTTAATCCAGCTGTGAAGATAGGCATCATCAGTATCGACATTCCGAACATTCTAATAGTATATACCCACACCACATAAGAATAGGACGTATCTGTTTCAAGCCGCGTTAAAAGATAGGTTGTAATGATAGTGATGGCAAGTCCACTCACCGCAAGCCATCTCGCACCAAATCGATCAAACAGCTTACCTGTGATAGGAGACATGATCCCCATTAATATCCCGCCAGGCAATAGCATTAGACCGGATTCCATCGGGGTAAACCCACGGATATTCTGCATATAGATTGGCATGATGATCATTCCAGAGAACATACCCATAGTTGCGATGATGTTGATAATTGTCGTTAAAGTGAACATCCGATACCGAAAAATTCTAAATTCCAAAATAGGATGGGATACAGTAAATTGCCTCCAGACAAATAAAACTAAACTGATTCCTCCAACAAGGAACATCGTCAGTACTTCGGGACTGTTCCAGCCCTTGGTACCGCCTGTAGCAAATCCATATAGGACTCCGCCGAATCCGATAGTGGATAATATTACACCCATTTTATCGAGTTTAGGCCGACTCGTTTTCCCTACTTTTTTGATGATGAAAATGGCAAAGATGAAGTCAAGCAGTGCAAATGGGAAAATGACAAAAAACAGAACCCGCCAAGAGTAGTTTTGTATAATCCATCCTGATAACGTCGGTCCTACAGCAGGGGCAAAATTCATTGCGATACCAAATATACCCATTGCGAAACCGCGTCTGTTAGGTGGAAATAAAGTGAAAATCACATTTGTAATCAAAGGGAATAAAATCCCTGCCCCAGCAGCTTGAACCACACGTCCGATCAATAAGACGGAGAAGCTGGGGGCAATACCACATAGGAAAGTTCCTAAAGCGAAGAGTCCCATCGAAGCAAGATATAGTTGTCTTGTATTGAAACGTTCCATTAAGAAAGCAGTGATAGGGATGACAATCCCATTGACCAATAAGAAGATTGTAGTAAGCCAGTTAGCTGTTGCAGCTGATATTTCAAAATGATTCATTAATTGAGGCAATGCAATATTAATTAATGTCTGATTTAAGAAAGCGACTAGAGCACCAGCCAGCATCACCGCAAACATGGGACCCGTTCGAATTTTAGTGATGTCTGTTTTGTCGTGATTCATTATTATGGCACGTCCTTTCCGCTAGGGTAGTACGTATTGTACTGCCTGCTATATTTTAAAATTATAGAAATTAAAGCGACTTCAATAAGTTTTTAAGTAAACCAACCTATATTTTCCAATGATATACACCATCTTAAGGAGATTAACCTCAATTCACGGATTTTGGAGGCGTTTATTTTTTATTAACAACTAACTTGCCAATATCCAGGATATATTCTCTTTTTTAGGAAATCCCCCAGTTTAACATCCATTCTACATGTATATCATACTTCGAACAATAATCACCAATATAATACTTACTGCGTATCAGAAAAATTGTTCCACTTAAGTATAAATACTTTAACATTCTATCATTCGTATTCACTAAAAAATAGTTAATTGATAAAAAGGTGTGATGAACAATAAAAAGAGCTTTGTGAAACTTACAACGTTAGTCGCATTACCATACGAAAAGAAACAGAGGAATTGGTGAAGGAAGGAACACTGACACGCATTCCGCGCAGGGGTACTTTTGTTGCATCTAATAAGTTCCATAATGAATTGTTATCCATAAGTGGATTTTCGGAGTTTAGTCATCAGCTTGGGATGATACCTAATTCCCGGATTTTAAGAAGTGAGGTCATACCAGCACCAAAAGATGTTGCAGGTCATCTCCTCATTGAAGAAGGTAGCCCCGTTCTCGAACTTGAGCGACTCATGTATGTAAATGATCGTCCGCTTTTCTACGATACCGCTCATTATTCGTTAATTCGTTTTCCGGATTTAGAAAAGAAGATTGCAAGGGATGAATCAACTTATAAAATCCTTTTAGAAGATTACCATACAGAAATAGTCAGTAACGATAAAATTATAGACGTGATTGGTGCTACAAAAAACTATGCTAAATTTTTAGAATGTGATATTGGCGCCAATTTATTTAGAATATTAAAGATTGCTTTCGATGCAAACGACCGGCCTGTGCATCTCTCAACGTTCATGTGCGAAACCAACAAGGTCAATCTGACTGTCCATCGGGCAAAATAGGTCATGCCAAATTATTGGCATGACCTATTTTGAAGTTTTGAAAAGTGTTTTTACATTTTGATTTGGTGTATTACTCCTTCAACTCTCATCTTCCAATCTTTCTTCTTTGATCATTGCATATAAAATATCCTTACAATTAAAACATAAGATTTTCTTGTTATCTAACAGAATACCGTTCAGAAATCCAGCGACAATATACATTACGTGCACAGCGAACACAAGTGCCAACTAGTTCGTCCATCGATACATCCCCTTATTCAGGAATCGGATATAGTTTGTTTTTTTATTTTGAATAAAGGTAAAGGCCAAAATCTTGCATAACTGAAGTGTGCCCCATTTGCCGCAACATGGTAGCAATATTGCCACGATGATATGATCCGTGTGTGACAACGTGTAATACCGATTCGGAAATGGTAGTTTCAAGCAACCCAGCATATGGGTTATCCACGACAATTATCTTTTCCATATCCTCTGTACTCAGAAGTGCTTTGTTTCTTTCGTATAAGTCTAAAAATATTTTTTTCATTTCCTCAATACTTTTCTTTTCCACTTCTTCTCTTAATTGATTGGAAGATGCCATTGCTTCATCCATACTTTTACCTGAGATAATGTCAAACCACGCATAATCTGTGAGATAAATGTGAGACAACACTTTTGATACCGACGAAAAACCACTCTGAATTTCCTTATGATAAATGTGCTGTGGAAGTTCATTTAACCGATCGATGATGACCACATTTGCCCACGAGTGATAGTTATACATTTCTAATACTGACTCGGGATGATTCATTAAAAAACCCCCATATACACTAGTTTTTTCGTATTGAACAATTTATGCAGTAAAAACAAAAAAATTCAGGTAAATTCAATAAAGTATATTTATTAATATGCTGTTCTCTTATATATATAACAATTCCTCCTAACTGTTCGTGCGCTCATCGCGAATATAAAAAGAGAGGTTTTGAGATAATACGAACTACTTATCATTCTGATTAAAAAAATGAATAGTTAGTGGAGGCCACATTAGAGTATTTTTTTGCAGGAAAACAGCTCCTTATATCGAACTGATAGTAAAGGAGATGGTATTTTTATGAATCTGAGGATCAAATATAGGCTTTATATCCATGTAGACGGAAAACTTATTCCAGAACAGTATGACCGATACGAGATACTAAACGTCAAGGAAGGTATAGATCCAAATGATACTAAGGATTACCAAGAGCTTATTAATAAATTGAGTAAGTCGATTAATCGACCCCTAAGTGAATTTGAAATAAAAAACTATGAAACAATGTAAGTGCAGTTACGTATTCTAAAATTTTCTCCTTCATTAGAACGAAATCAAAATATAAAAGTGAAAATATTTAAAGGGAACCTCTCATTTTAAAAATGTAGCGTGCTAAATGGGCGTTCTCCCTCCTTAAATTTATAAGGAGGGAGAGGTGTAATAGGGACCGAAAAGAAAATCTTTGCCTTAAAAGTTCAGCAATATAGTTGAGCTCCGTTCAATGCAGAAAACTCCGTGGTTTCAGTCTCATTTTTCTTCTTTACTAGTTTAAAATGTTGTAGGGATCTGAGCACCTCCTGATGAACCTCTAAAAATATGTAATAGATGCAGCATCCCCAAATAACGACGGTGGTATAGAATTGCTGCGGTAGAGGCCAAGGAGACACAGACATGATTGAAGAGCATGATAAATAACGCCAATTAAGCGCGCCATTTCTTGGAGCGCTTAATTGGCGTTTGCTCATTAAAGTCCGATATTCGTCGAAAATATAGATTACAGCTTATTCATTGAGAAATTGTTTCTGATTGAATTGCTTCATCCGGCTAGCATTTATATTTCTGAGATCTTAAAAATAAGTAAAAATCTCCTTATTAACCTTGACTTTGTAATATTTATTTCATATTATATTTTATAATGAAATGTTTATTTTAATAATGAGAAAATTTACTATTGGTTAGAACAGGAAGTGAATGAGAAGCTGGAAATGATGGTTGGTGGAAGCAATTTCAAAGTGTATAGCTTATTATCCTTTATCTTCTTATGATCGGGCTGGACCTGGTTGCTTAATCAATTGAATATCAGGGTTTGGTCTGAAAAATATCCACATTTAATAGAAGTTTGATTAGATTTAAAAAAATCTCTTCTATTATTTATAAATACTTCGCATGAAAAAAATCTATATAAAGGGGAAATTAATTATGATACTACACGACAAAAAAACATTATCAGAAAAAACAAATAAATCAGCTGATTTATTTGAAAAAGCTTGTGACGTGATTCCAGGCGGTGTCACAGCACATATTAAATACTTTCCGCCACATCCATTAATGATGGAAAAAGGAAAAGGCAGTAAGTTATATGATGTAGATGGCAATGAATATATCGATTATTTATTATGTTATGGAGCTCTTATATTAGGTCATGGTCATCAACAAGTATTTGATGCTGTGACAAAACAAATGTTAGAGTCTGGAACTACCATATTCGGTACGCCTCACAAGATGGAAACAACAATGGCGGAAAAATTAGTAGAGTTATATCCTGGTATTGAAATGGTTCGTTATACGAATTCAGGCTTGGAAGCTACACTTCTTGCAATTCGCACGGCGGTGGCGTATACCGGAAAACCGAAATTGGCAAAGTTTGAAGGACATTACCATGGAGGATATGATCAAGTATTAGTGAGTGTTAACCCTGATATGGATCAAGCAGGTAACGCAACAGCTCCTAAAGCGGTAGGAGAATCAAGAGGACTACCAGATTACTATATTGAAAATACCGTCATTCTTCCATTCAATGATTTAGAATCTACCGAGAAGATTTTACGTGCCCATGCACATGAATTAGCAGGTGTTATTTTAGAGCCAATTCAAGGAGGGTTCATACCTGCTGAACAAGAATTCATGGAAGGACTTCGTAGAATAACAGAAGAACTTAATATAGTGCTTATTTTCGATGAAGTAAAAACAGGATTCAGGATATCGATTGGGGGAGCTCAAAAAGTATATGGCATTAAACCGGATATCACTACATTAGGAAAAGTTCTGGGCGGCGGATTCCCAGTAGGGGCCATTGGAGGTAAAAAAGAAATAATGATGATTACCTCTGCTAGAGGCGGACGAGATATTTTAACAGCTGGAGCAGATAATGCAGATAAACAAAATCCGTTATATCATAGTGGAACATACAATGGTCATCCAACCATTTTGGCTGCCGGTTTAGCAACTATTGACTTATTGGAACAAGAAGGAACAATGGAAGATTTGTTTACTAAGACGCAATCTTTACGTAAGGAACTTGAGAATGTGTATAAAAAACATGGCTTAAACATGCAAACAGTCGGTATGGGCAGTATCTTTAACATTATCTTAGCCGAAGGCCAGATTAAAAATTATCGTGATATGAGCAGGGCAAACACGAAATTAAGAAAAGAGATTGACTATGAGTTATTAAAATTAGGTATTTATACAAAGCCGCTTAATCGTTATTCGATGTCTGTCGTACACACGGAGGAAGATATTCTTCGAACTGTGGAAGCGCATGATGAAGCCATTGGACGGATCCTGAAATAATTCAGTTTAACTGAGTGTTAGAAGAAAAGCAAAAGGCCCGATCAAAGCGATTTCAATTGATCGGCCTTTTTTAATTCCACCATGGTACTTGCAATTAACTTGACAATAAAGGATGAAAAAACCTATTGTTAAATTATAATCATTCACAAAAAGGAAATAGATACTCCTACAATACATAAATATAAATAAAGGGGCGCTCTTTTTAATGTCAAACGTCTATCAAAACATCGCTGGACAAATAGGGGAAATGAGCAAGTCCCACGTGAAAATAGCTACATATATATTAGAGAATCAAACGACCGTTCCTTTTTTTACAGTTGGAAAATTAGCGAAAATGGCAGGGGTCAGTGATGCCACTGTTGTGCGGTTTGCAACCTCGCTTGGCTATTCAGGCTATCCAGAGATGCAGCAGTATATGCAGAATTCCGTTAAGCAGCAGCTGACAACGACAGAGAGATTAAAGATGTCCCAAAAGGTTTACAATAAAGAGTCTTCAGGGGTATACGAAGTTTTCCAAGATGATATCGCAAACATTAAATCCACTATGGAGAAATTGGATGAAGATGCATTCCATGAAGCAGTGAAATGCTTATTACAAGCGAGAAGAGTATATGTTATCGCAAACCGCAGTGCCACTTCCCTGGGCGTGTTTTTGGAATATTATCTTCAAATTGTTTTAAATAATGTGGAACTTCTGCAGTCATTGGAGAATTCATCGGAAAAGTTATATAATTTAAGCGAAGAAGATGTAGTGATTGGTGTCAGTTTTGCACGATATACGAAAAGTACAATTCAAATGTTTTCTTTTGCAAAGGAAAAAAATGCGACAACAATTGCCATTACTGATAATTTACTCTCACCGCTTATTCCCCATGCGGACATTCCGTTGACAGCATCCAGTCAGATGCCCAGCTTCATTGACTCTTTCGTTGCACCATTAAGCTTGATTAATGCTTTGATCATGTTTGTCGGAAAAGAGAAGCAGGAAGATATACACGAGCGATTAGAAGTTTTGGAAGACATCTGGAGTCATTTTGATGTTTTTCAAAGAAAGAAAATGGAATAGAAAGAAGCCTTACTCTTCCACATTGGAAAAGTAAGGCTTTTTAATTAATCACATAATGATAGTTTGCCTTAGCTTATTTCAAAGGAGGCAAATTACTGGATAGTTTACTTTTCTCTTCTGCGCTACTGATGTTCTTTTTCCCGAAAAAATGAGTCAACACAATAATTACCCCAGTTAGTAGAAGTGTTGAATATAGTTGGCTTCTTGTAGAATCGATAAAAGCCATTGAAATTAAAATGATGGAAATCCCCAGGATCGTCGTATATGTCAAATATGGGAACAACCACATCTTCACTTTCAGAGCATCAGGATTCTCTCTTTCTAATCTATTTCTCATCCTCAACTGAGAAATGGAAATAACCAAATAAACTAGTAATATAATCGCTCCTGATGAATTAACGAGAAACAGAAAAACTAATTCAGGCGAAACATAACTCATCACTACAGCAATATAAGAAAATATGGTAGCTGCAAAAACAGCTCTGGCAGGTACGCCATTATTATTCAACTTACTAAAATATTGAGGGGCATCCCCTTTTTTAGCTAAAGAGAAAAGCATTCGGGATGTTGTATATAATCCAGCATTTAGACATGATAAAACAGCAGTTAGTACGATGAAATTCATGAGGTGAGCTGCAAAAGGAATGCCTAGGTTTTCTAAAACGGCAACAAATGGACTCTGTAATACATTGGCAGAATTCCAAGGAAGTAATGTCACAACTACGGCTATTGAGCCTACATAAAAGATCAAAACACGCCAAATTGTACTATTAATAGCTTTAGAGACAGACTTAACAGGATCCTTTGATTCAGCTGCTGCAATGGTTGCTACTTCTGTACCGGCAAAAGAGAAAAATACAGTGATGACTCCCACGAAGACGGAACTTACACCATTAGGGAAAAATCCCCCGTTTTGTACAAGGTTAGATATTCCAACCGTCGATTCTCCTGAAAATCCGAATATATAAGATACGCCTAAAATCAAAAAGGCGATGATGCTCGCTACTTTAATCATGGCAAACCAATATTCAAATTCTCCAAAGGATTTCACTGAATAGATATTTGTTAAAGTCAAAGCGATTGTCAAGGCCAAAGCAAGAAACCATAAAGGAATACCTGGGTACCACATATTGATGATGGCTGCACCTGCAATGGCTTCAATGGCAATAACGACAACCCATTGAAACCAATAAAGCCACCCAACTGTTGTACCTGCCCAAGGGCCAATTGCGTCCCGGGCATATTCTGAAAATGAACCACTTGATGGATTGGAAGTGGCCATTTCACCAAGGCTCTTCATAATCAAGAACACTAAAACACCAGCAATTACATAAGAAACCAAGATGCCAGGCCCGACCTTATGTATGGCAGCGCCACTACCTACAAAAAGACCTGCACCAATGACGCCTCCGATAGCAATCATTGACATGTGACGAGAACTGAGTGATTGTTCTAAATCATTCTGTTGTTTTTTCATGTAAGACCTCCCTGAAAATGTTGTGTAAAAGTTTACATTACCCTAACCGAAACTGGATTGATTATAGTTTACACAATTTTTAGATTTTTTGAAATAAAAAATTCAAAATTATATACCAAAAGAAATAATCATTGCTTAATTAAATAAAATAAAATATTATTAAATTAAACACAGGTTTCTAAAAAATCTGATAATTTTCATTTGCAGAAAAGGATGTGCTTTTGTTGATTAAGGTTGCTGCAGTTCAATTACAAGCTATCCCTGGAGAAAGGGATAAAAATATTAAAAATTGTATAGAAATGGTTGAAGAGTCTGCTAAACAGGGAGCTGAATTAATCGTATTACCTGAACTTTGGGTGAGTGGTTACTATTTATCGAAGGAGCAATTCCAATCGCTGCAAGAGGTTTCGACTGGAGAGACTGTTTCAATATTCCAAAAGCTCGCTAAAGAGTTAAAAGTAATACTCATCGTACCTTTTGTTGAGGGGGAAAATGGAAACCTTTACATATCCTTAGCTGTAATTGAGTCAACAGGGGAAGTCATTGCCACTTATCGAAAATCATTTTTATGGGGAAGAGAGAAGGAAATATTTACTCCTGGTGAGAAAGTCTATAATGCAATAGAAACATCGAAAGGAAAAATAGGTGTTCTTATTTGTGCAGATATTGAATTTCCTGAACCTAGCCGAATTCTAGCTCTTCAAGGTGCAGAACTTATTATTGTTCCTTCAGTATGGAGTTACGGAGCTGAAACAAGATGGGATATTCAACTACCGGCACGTGCACTTGATAATACGGTTTATATTCTTGGCGTAAACACGGTTAATGAGGGGAGTTGCGGAAAGAGTAAACTTGTTGCTCCGACCGGTGAGGTCCTATGTGAAGCTTCAAGAACAGAGCAGAATATTCTAATTCATGATGTGGATTTTTCGATTATATCCGAGGTGCGAAAAGAAGTTCCTTATCTGGATGATTTAGACAAGACATTGTGGCCAAATGCTTCGTTATTTGAATTGGAAAAATAGTTTTTTTTCAAAATTCATTAAACGAATTATTTGGGTCTATAACTAGAATCTTATAAAAGTTTATTAAAATCCATTTTTCATTATTAAATGATTAATGGATTTTTTGTTTTATTAGGAGTTATAAGCAAAATAATTTTTGAACCAAGAATCGGCTGTCTCGAATTAACGTTAAGAACTTACTAGATTACAATATTTCCCGTCTTTAGGTCAATGTGTTGATCCCTGTGCAACTGCTGTTATTCAAAAGAATAATTATTCATCTCGATAAAATTTTCAGAAAATTATTGTTTTTCCGAAAAATACGCTATATAATTTACCTAATAAACGTTAGGTGGGGATGAATTGAAAAAGCAAGAATTGATAGATGCAGCCCTTTTGCATTATTCACTACATGGATATCAAGGAGCAACCATGAAGAAAATTGCGGATGAAGTGGGAATAAAACCAGCATCCATTTATTTTTTTTATAAAAACAAAGAGGAATTATTTATCGCCGCTTTTCAACAATTACTTGATAACCATTTAGCCGAAATGAAACGAATTTTAGCTAATACAAGTTCAAGATCAGTTAATCAAATTTTTAGTGAAATGCTTCATGGGATCGTTAAGTATCACAAAGAAGATGAGCGCGGGACCATGGCGTATATATCGTTAGTTACGTCACCCATTCCAGAAATTAAACTATATTTACAAAAGTATTTGTTGCATTTTAATGATTGGATGGCCAGTTCACTTGAGGATTTATTGAGGCAGAGGTATCCGAGCATTACCGCAGGCGAAGTGGACCAAATCATTAAGCAATTTGTTTTACTCGGGAATGGATTATTCTGGGGAATAAACTTGTATGAGGGACAAGATTTAATGGAACAAGTTCAGATTGCAGATCGATTCATCAGTTCCATGTTTAGTGATATAGAGAGGAAATATGTCCAAAAGTGAATAATAAAAAAGTGAAGTCATAACGATGGCAGAAATGGATTTGTTGCTAAAAGGGGGTGATA
This sequence comes from Peribacillus sp. FSL P2-0133, assembly GCF_037975445.1. Taxonomy (NCBI): domain Bacteria; kingdom Bacillati; phylum Bacillota; class Bacilli; order Caryophanales; family Bacillaceae; genus Peribacillus; species Peribacillus sp. FSL P2-0133. The sequence continues at coordinate 2,007,258 of NZ_CP150254.1, forward strand.
TAAATAATAAAACCATGACAAGGAAATAAAAATGGTTCAGCGAGTCTATTAAAAAAAAGGAGTGTATTCCAATGAAAATTAAAGTGATCATGCCGGTTATATCGGATATTTTTAATGAAGAAATTAGAAGAGAGATTAAATCTTATGTTTCTGAAAACACTGAAGTAGGAGTTTGCAACCTTGATTATGGACCTGAATCAATTGAAAGCGAATATGATGAAGCACTTTGTATACCTAATTTTCTGGAAAAAGCAAAGCAGGCTGAAGAAGAGGGGTATGAGGGTGTAATTAGTGATTGTTTTGGAGATCCGGGTGTGAAGCCTGCAAGAGAAATATTGGATATTCCCGTTGTTGGGCCATGTGAGTCTTCCATGCTTGTTGCGAGCTCATTAGCAAAATCCTTTTCTATTGTAACGGTGCTGCCTAATGTTGTCCCCATGATTGAAAACATAAGTAAAACTCTAGGTGTAGATGGGAATGTCGCCTCCATTAGATATGTAAATATTCCTGTTCTGGAAGTTCAAGACAAGGAAAAGTTAAAAAGTGCGTTGTTTGAAGAAATGTTAAAGGCGATTGAACATGACAATGCCCATGCTTTAGTGTTAGGGTGTACAGGCTTTATGGGTGTTGCAGCGGAGCTTCAGGAACGATTATCGCAAAAAGGTTATGATGTTCCAGTTATTGATCCCGCATTTGCAGCTACAAAGATGCTTGAAATTTTAATTGCTATGGGGGTTAAACAAAGCCGCTTGACCTACATGACTCCACCTTCTAAACAGAGAGTAAAAAGTTCATAAACTCTTTTTAAGAAAAAGAAAACCACCTACTCTTGTAAAATAAATTAACGGAATATTCTGGATATTAAATATTCAAGATAGCTTTAAAGGCAGGGAAATCTCCAAGTTGATCGATAAGGCTGAGGAGTAATTCATAGGGGGTGAATTTATGGAGGATAATAAGAAGTTGGGAGACGATTACTCTCTATCGAGAGTTCCACAAAATGCGAGATTGCCAATGTGGGATATTATGATTGTCAGAGTCGGTGCCCTAGCTACGCTTTCTCAATTTATGCTAGGTGCAGCATTAGGATACGGAATGACTTTTTGGCAGGCGTTTTGGGCCATGATGTTTGGAAGTGTCATTTTACAAGTTATAAGTTTTCTAATCGGTTATGCCGGTGCGCGTGAAGGCCTTTCAACTAGTCTATTGTCGCGTTGGACAGGATTCGGCAGGTATGGTTCGAGTATCATTGGCGCGGTCATTGCTTTTTGTACAATTGGCTGGTTTGGAGTACAGAACACTGTTTTTGCTAATGGATTGGTTGAAGCCACCGACGGTAAATTGACCCTCCCAATTGCAGCTGCCATTACCGGATTAGGCGTAACTGTACTGGTTATATTTGGTTTTAAGCTGTTAAGCATGACAGCCAAAATTACCGTTCCTGCCTTTCTATTGGTGGTAGGGATTGGCATCTATCAAGTTCTCAGTGATCATTCCATTTTCAGTTTAATGGGAACGCCGCCCCCGGGAGAGAGTCTTTCTCTGGGCGTGGGTGCAACAATGGTTGCTGGAGGATTCATTATTGGTGCCGTAATCACACCTGACTTCAGTCGGTTTGCCCGAAACGGTAAGGATGTTTTTTGGATGACTACCATTGGTACTCTAGTGGGTGAACTTGGTGTAGGAATGATCGCTGTGTTAATGGCCCATGCAGCAAAAACGAGCGATGTTGTCAGCATCATGCTACAAACGTCTGGCTGGCTTGGCGCTGCAGTTGTCGTTTTTTCCACAGTGAAAATTAATAACGTAAATTTATATTCCTCTTCTCTTGGCTTTACTAATATTTTCGATTCGGTTTTTAAGGTCAAGATGAATCGGGGACTCGTTACACTTGTAATTGGTGCTATCGGCACTTTGCTTTCCATAATGGGCATTCTCGATAGATTTGTAGACTTCCTTGTTTTACTTGGAATCATGATACCTCCAATAGCTGGAATTATGGTGGTAGATTACTTCGTGCTAAAAACGTATCGAAAAGCTCTTGATGAAAGCAGGGAGAAAGGAACTTTGCCATCTGAGCCTGAAAAATTGAATCCAGTTACATTAGTTGCCTGGGCAGCAGGATTTGCAAGCGGCTATTTTATTACAGTTGGCATACCATCTATCAATTCCCTTCTAATAAGCGGCATTATCTATTACGCAGGTGTGTTTTTTATAAAATCCATCAAAGGGAAAAAAGAGAATAGGGATCATATCGCATCATAATTTTTGAAAATCGGGGGTTTTGAGAAAATGAGGAGATTAGGTAAACAGGAAATTGAAGATATTGCAGTAGGTGCGGCTTTACTCGGAACGGGCGGAGGAGGAGATCCTTACATTGGTAAACTAATGGCTTTACAGGCAATCGAAGAATACGGGGAAATCACATTGTTGGATGTGGATGAAGTTCCTGATGACGCATTAGTAGTTCCTTCCGCAATGATGGGAGCACCGACGGTTATGTTGGAAAAAGCTCCAAGTGGTGAAGAAGCAACAGCCGCTTTCAAAAACCTCGAATCTTATTTAGGAAAAAAGATTTTTGCAACGATGCCGATTGAAGCAGGCGGAGTGAATTCGATGGTGCCCCTTGCACTTGCTGCCAAGCTTGGCTTGCCTGTGGTGGATGTTGATGGAATGGGAAGAGCATTCCCGGAATTGCAGATGGTCACTTTTTATTTGGATGGAATTGCAGCTACTCCGATGGTCCTTGCGGATGAGAAAGGCAATACTTCACTGCTCTCAACCATAAACAATGTCTGGACAGAAAGGATTGCCCGCGCAGCAACGATTGAAATGGGCGGTTCAACCATGACAGCCATCTATCCAATGACAGGAAAGAATATAAAGGAAAGCGGAATTAGAAATATACTAAGTTTAGAAGAACAAATCGGTAAGACAATAAGGCTTGCAAAGCAAAACAATGTTGATCCAATAAAAGAAGTGTTGAATAAGGCGGACGGGTTTGAATTGTTCCGTGGAAAAGTGAGTGATATCAATCGCAAGACAGAGGCGGGATTTGCTAGAGGTGTGGCAACATTCGAGGGAATCAATGAGTATAAGGGTGAAAAACTCGAGGTGCGATTCCAAAATGAACATTTAATTGCACAGACAGAGAAACGCTTGCTTTGTGTCACTCCAGATTTGATTGCCGTGCTTGATGCAGAAACAGGCTTGCCAATCACTACTGAAGGTATCAGATATGGAGCAAGATGCGTGGTGATCGGAATGCCATGCCATCCAAAGTGGCGAACGGAAAAGGGAATTGAAGCTGTCGGCCCAAGATACTTTGGCTATGAAGTTGGTTATGTTCCTGTTGAAGAACTAGTGAAAAAAGGAGGACTAGTATAATGGGTGTTTATCGAATAGGAATTGATGTCGGGGGAACCCATACAGATGCAGTGCTTTTAGATCAATATAATCAGGTCATTTCGGAAACAAAATCGCATACAACGGAGGATGTTTCCATTGGCATCTATACAGCAATGAGAAAAATAATCGATGACGCAAAGGTTCCGCGGGAGCAAATTAAATATGCAATGCTGGGTACGACCCATTGTACAAATGCTATCGTTGAACGAAAGAGATTAAACAAAATCGCAGCAATCCGTATTGGTGCTCCGGCTACTTTAGCAGTTAAGCCGCTGATCGGCGTACCTGAAGACCTCTGTGCAGTACTCGGAAAATACGTATACCTAATCCGCGGCGGACATGAATATGATGGCCGGGAGATTGTTGAATTAGATGAAGCTCGTTTGTATCAAATTGCCGAAGAAATCAATGGGAAAGTGGATTCCATCGCGATTACTTCTGTCTTCTCACCTGTATCGCAAACACATGAACAAAGAGCAAGTGAAATTTTCAAAGAAGTACTGGGAGAAGAAATTTCAATTTCTTTATCTTCAGAAATTGGTTCAGTCGGTTTACTGGAAAGGGAAAATGCGACGATTCTTAATGCTGCTGTCGTAAACGTCGCTAAAACAACTGCTGACGGATTCATCAATGCACTGAAGAATGAAGGAATTGAGGCAAAAGTATTTTTTTGCCAAAATGATGGGACATTAATGTCAATTGAATATGCGGTTAAATACCCAATCTTCACTGTTGCTTGCGGTCCGACTAACTCATTAAGAGGAGCATCCTATTTGAGTGAGTTAACAGATGCAATCGTTGTTGATGTTGGGGGGACAACAACAGATATTGGTGTTTTAGTTCAATCGTTTCCAAGGGAATCTTCTTTGGCAGTAGAGATTGGAGGAGCCAGAACAAACTTCCGGATGCCTGATTTAATTTCGATTGGACTTGGCGGAGGGACAATAGTCCGCATAGGAGATAATGGAGAGTTCACAATTGGACCGGACAGTGTCGGTTACCGACTGCCAGAAAAAGCCTTGATTTTCGGAGGTGATACTTTAACGACAACTGATGTTGCCGTGGCTCTTGGAAAGGTGGAACTTGGGGATGCTTCAAAAGTGGCTCATCTTGATAAGGAATTATTAAATAGAGTCTATTTAAATATGGTCAATCTGGTCGAAGAAGCTATTGATAAGATGAAAACAAGTGCTGCACCAGTGCCTGTCATTCTCGTTGGAGGTGGAAGCATCCTTTTACCTGAGGAATTAAAAGGTGCATCTGAAGTCATACGCCCATTACATTCAGGTGTAGCAAATGCTATTGGGTCGGCTATCTCCCAGGTTAGCGGGCAGATTGAAAAAGTATATGCACTAGCTGAAATAGGAAGGGAAACAGCATTGGAACAGGCAAAGGAAATAGCGATGTCAGAAGCGATCAGCGCCGGAGCCGATCCCGAAACGCTTGTTATTGTCGACATAGAAGATGTACCTTTAGCATATATGCCTGGGAATGCAACCCGTATTCGTGTGAAAGCAGCTGGTGATTTAGCCCAGTCTGAAATGAATGAACTGGTGTAGGCGAGGCAGGGGACTGTAAATTAGCTATCTATTGTGCAGAGGAAGCTTTACTTTTTCTAGTAAGTGGAAAAAGCGAGGCGCTATGAATAGTGGAGTTGACGAATATTGTACTTGGTATTGAGATTAGGAAATAAAAATTACAAATTACCAACAACAAACCATGGTTGGCATCTCTGAAATAGTAGATATATGCTAACACAGATAATTAAGCTTATACACTAACTTGTTTGCCGAATAACAATGAATATAAATGTTTTTGATTGGCGATAATTATATTATTGTACTACCCCCTAAGTGGTACTCCTCCATTGTTAAAAGCCCCTCTCTTAATCGAGGGGCTTTTTTTGTGTTGGGATTTGTTAAATAAATTTGTAGGAGCTTTTTGGACTGCATTTAGATTGAATTGGATTTTTTATACTTCTGTCCAACCAAAATTATCAGCGGTGAACCTATAATGCTTGGAAGAAACCAAAAAATTAATGGGTTCCATTCATTCAAGATAGTTATATTGGGTACATTCACTACAAGAATTGCAGTACAAATAGCGATATAGGAACCGAGCATCCCGCTAATATGAGATGCAATCCAGTTTTTCCATTTCTTCTTACCAGCAAGATAGCCTATAAATGCGAAAGAATATGAAAATATCCCAATGAAAAATAAATATGCGCTGCTTTCCCAATTCAATATTGCCATTGTCAGGGATGTGACAAAGAGTACAACATATGAACTGTGATAAATTTCACCACAAATTGTATGCATACCTCTTTTTTTATTTGAAGACATAGCACCTATTCCACTAATAAGACATATTGCTCCAGCGAAAATATGAATGAATAGAATGATCTTAAAGATAAGCATCTTTCCCTTCGTTAAATAATCATTAGCATAACGTAACAGATTAAATATTTATTTTATTATAATACAAATATTTACCAAAAATATGAATGTTAATTTGCAAAGAACAAAATCAATTTAGTTATGGAAGATGAGTTTTTATACAATGGAACATCCTTTGCAAAAAGGATTCAGGCGCTGAATTCATGGCGGATAGTCCTCAGTCAATCTGGTTTTTTATGAGTTGAAAGGGCAGTGCCCACTCAAAAAGGCAGTGTGCGTAGTCCTTTTTAAGGATAAAGGAGGATTTTACGTTTCATTTGAAGAATGTTTTGAATAATGGGGGTGGAATAATTGCGACAACATATTGAACAGGACTTATCTAAAGATGATATTTTTAGAATGATTGTTAAGCACCTTGATTTATTTCCGTTGACTAGTCTAGAGGCTATTAGAGAAGTGATCAGAAGTTCATTAAAACAAAGAGGCTTGATAGGGGGGATGAATAAACAAACAGGAGCTGCTAATGTAACATATAATCGGAAAATATCAGACCAGGATATCCAGTTATTAAATGATTGTATTTGTGACCTTTTATATAGCCGCGTTATCCAACCTGGTATTGACGATGATAATGTGGATTTACCATGGATTCATGTTTCTGATAAAGTGAAACTTAAAACATTGGTGAACTCCCTTTCTTAACTTTTTACATATAAAAGCCCTTCTCTTAATCGAGAGGGGCCAATTTTTATTTGAATTTATTAATCCATAATAGCAATTTTATAAAAAACATTATTTTCTATATCCTTCATACTCAATTAATTGTATGTTTCACCTGTAAGGTGGGTCTCAAACATATCGATGATTTCAAGGAAACGTTCAGCTTCACGGAAAACGTGATCTGCCAATAGAGGATGGATAATGCTCTTGATTTTGCATTCTTCGATTAAATCTCTGGCGGTTTTCTTAAAGTCTCGAAGTGATACGACGGAAACTCGGTTCTGATCTAGAAATTGATCCAAAAGAGGAGCGGTTTGAGATTGCGGTTTCATGGACTCTAAGTCCACAGCTTGAAAGACTAATTGATCAAAATCATTGCTAAAATTACGCGCCATATCCACCAGCTTTCTTTCCGATGGGTCAAGGAGATGTCCGATGAATTTTGCATGATCCGCCATGATCCTTAAAAAGAATACATTTTCTTTGATGATGGCATCTGCCAGTGGTTTCAATTTACCCTCATTTAATTCTTTTAATCGTTTTCTGAAATAATTGGCTTCCCTGCTTGTATGGTCGACTAAAAGTGGGAAATTGTTTGCACCAGGCAATTTACAGGTGAGTATCAACCCCAATACCTTCCTTTTGAATAAAAAAATTCCTGTAGCAGCTTGTTGCACTTCCGAGTTAAATCTCCTGATCTGTTCAGGATCAGCTTGATTTGTAAATGTATGGGATTGCTGTTCTATCCGTTCAAATAAATGATAAAACTGATTAGCCTCCTCAATTAGCTGCGTATCTTCACATCTAAAACCTAGTCTTAGAAATAACGAGTGTTCCTTCATTATTCTTGACCAAAAACGAATCTCATCTAAAGAGCGTGCAACAAACATTCCTGATTTATTTCTAATAGATTCCTGTGTGTCCTCACTCATAACCCTAAAGCCCCCTTTTTAAAACAAAACCATCATTAAATCTTATTAACAAAGGGACATTAGTATTCTGCTCAATTTGAATATAAATAAAAGCAATTACTAATATCCTTTTAGCACCTCAAACAAATTGGTACTTGATGGCGTTTATTATGATGAGTTCATGAAGGGGAATAACATGATTCATCCATGTTGTTGCCGGTATATGTGATTATTGCATTTTAGCTAGAAAGGAAAATGGATTTTGAACCTAGGATGCACCAAAAGCATGTAACAGTGGGGATTCAAAGGGGAATCGAATACCATGGACTTTCTAAAAAAATTTCGGCAGCCATTCTGAATAAAAAACCCTTAGACTTTATCTAAGGGTTCTCGTATTATAATCCAGCAGTATCATTCGGTTACTATTGATAGTCATTTGTCACTAAGTTCATTTATTTTTTTCGTAAGCTCATTAAACTTCTGGTCGAGTTCTGTGTACGCTTTATCGTTTGGAGTCATAAAGCTAAGCTTTCCCAATACTTCTTGTCTTTCTGTTTCAAGTGTTAATCGTAGTTCTTCCAGATTATCTCTTTTTGAGGATGATTCATACAATTGCTTTTGTATGTGATTTTTTGAAATGATAAGTTTGCTGCTTGTCGTTTTTTCAAGAAAATATCGATCATGCGAAACTACGATTAGCGTTCCAGTATACTGTGCCAAGGTATCTTCAAGTTGTTCCCGTGAAGCTAAGTCCAGGTGATTTGTCGGCTCATCCAAAATAAGCACATCTTTTTCTTCTAGGATATATTCCATTAACTTACATTTCACTCGCTCACCCATACTCATGTTCTTAATGGGTTCTGTCCATTGAGATGTCGTGAAGCCTAAATGCTTCATTAAAGTTTGAACGTTCCCTCTCGACTCGAAAGTTTCTTTATGAAATAGCTGGGAGGGTGTTAGTTCAAGTGGTAAATCAAACACCTCTTGCGTCAAATAGCCAATTTTTGCAGATGGTGAAATCCAAACATTGCCCGCAAAATTTTCACGTCCAAGAATTATTTTTAATAATGTCGTCTTTCCGCTGCCATTGGGACCTATTATGGAAACCTTCTCACCATGCTGTATCGTGAAATTGACGTTTTTAAATAGTGTTCGCTCGTTAAAAGACTTAGTTAAATTCTTAACTTCCAAAAAACGTTTTCCCGTCTTGTTTTTTGCTTTAATTGAAAAGCGTACAGTATATTCGGATTCAACAGGTTCAGCTTTTGCTTTTTCAAGCTCTTTTTCAAGACGCTTTTGTTTAGATTTTACCTGTGCATCCATTCGTTTTGCTTTTACGCGATAGTATTCCTTAACTCCTTCTTTTTTCGTCGATTGGGAATGGGCTTTTTTCGACCAAGAAGTGATTTCATTCATTTGTCCCTCAATCCGTTCAACCATTTTTTGCTGTTTTTCATATTCACGTTGTTGTGTAAGTCTTTTCTGTTTGCGAACCTCCATATAACTAGAATAATTCCCTCTGTGTTCAATTAGCTTTTTATCTTCAATCGACCAAATTTTCGTTGCAACAGCATCCAAAAAATAACGATCGTGCGAAACAAAAATGATGGTACCTCTATAATTTTTTATTTGTCCCTTAAGGAATTCTAAACTGTCCTCATCAAGATGGTTCGTCGGTTCATCTAATAGTAAAAGGTCTGCATCTTTAGAAAGTCCTTTTGCAAGTCGGGCTTTCAGTTTTTCTCCCCCGCTTAATTGTTGGAATTCATGGCCTGGTACATTCATTTTATCAAGTAATTTAACTTCGGAAGGGGTCTTATCTTCAGATGGATGCGACACGACTTCTTGTTCAACCATAAAAACTTTCAAGTCTTGCTGCAGCCATTGGATTTGTCCGCGTACAGGCTCTAAATCATTGTTAATTAATTGCAACAACGTAGATTTACCGGCACCATTTTTGCCAATGATACCGATGATTTCCCCTTGTTGAACACTTGCATTTACATTTTCAAAAATGTTTACGTCCATTACTTCATAGCTAATATTGGTTAATTTTAATAATTCTTTCATATAATTCAGCCCTCTCCTTAATGGGAGGATAAAAAAAATCCTCCCAATTCATATGGAAGGATTAGCCGTACCTGTGCATTGTCAAATAAGAGCTATTTTGAGTATAGCTCTGTAATTTATAGAAAATGGGCAGACTAATCCTATTTTGTATGATTTGAAATATGCGATTTCAAATTTAAAAATAAGATTAGTTAATCATCGGCCACCCATCATCCCTTCTGATATTAATAAAATCAGTATAGCATAAATTAACCTTTGAAAACAAAAGGAAACAGCATAATTCTTTCCTTTCATTCCCAAAGATTTTATTATTGTTTTAACTCCATCAAATATCTTATTATAAGGTGGGCAATAGGACTGCATTTTTCCTATATGATGTGTTTATAAGGGCTATGTTAAATTCATAAAACATTTACCGCCATAGGGTTGTTTCCTTAAGGAGGACATTAATATGGAATATATAAAGGGAATCGATGTTTCACATTGGCAAGGTGCCATTCATTGGGGGGAAGTTGCAAAGGCAGACGTGAAGTTCGTGTTCATTAAAGCAACAGAGGGAACGAGTTATTCTAAGTTATCTTATTTCAAAGAAAATGCACCACAAGCATTGGCAGCGGGATTGAAAGTCGGGGCCTATCACTATGCAAAGTTTGCAACTGTTGCAGAAGCAGAGGCTGAGGCAGCTTATTTTTTAGATTCAATCAGCTCTTTTGCTTTAAATTACCCTGTTGTTCTTGATCTTGAGGAAAATAAAAAAAAGGCAAAGAAAAAAACGCTGACCGATGCAGCAATAGCTTTTTTAGAAGCTATTGAAGAAGCTGGATACACGGCTATGCTGTATACTGGTAAATATTTTCTCGAAAATAGTTTAGATGAATCAAGGTTGACGAATTACGCTTTGTGGATTGCCAGATACAACAGCACGTTGGGACGTAGCGCAGATATTTGGCAGCATTCTGATTCGGGTAAAATAAGGGGCATCAGTACAAAGGTGGATTTGAATATAGCCTATAGGGATTTTACAAATACAATAAATACTTTTAGGACGCACAACACCGGTGCATTGAAAACCGAAACAACCACAATTTATACAGTAACAAAAGGCGACACACTTAGCTTCATTGCAAAAAACCATAATACAACGATAAAATCCCTTGTTAGTCTTAACGGAATTAAAGATCCCGACAAAATTTATATCGGTCAAAGATTAAGGCTGAAATAAGTAAAGGCTCTTCTCATTACGAGAGGAGCTTATTTTTTAATATATTCCTTATATTTCTTTAAGTTCGTCAATTGCTACTTCTGATCTTTCCTCTAATGGTCCTCTTAAATGTACTGTAGCCGTTCTTCCATCTTCATTTAAATTATCAATCCATACTGAGGTTCCATTATATCTCACCTCAATGTCGGATGAAGAAGAAAGTATCTGTTTTACACGCTTAACATCCACATATATCCCTCCCTGCTAATTAGTCTACCTATTATTTGGGGAAAGGCTTAATTTTATTCGTTTATTCAGCGATTAATGCTGCGACTAAATCATTTAAGCACAATGATGTTTAACCTTTCTTGTTAACCGTCGTGAAGTGCATGCTTTTTAATTATGTTTGTAATGAAAAGGTGAGAATTCTTAATCTTAAAAGTATTAAGTTTATCTGCTAGAATGGATAGGATTGTAAAATGAATCTTGAGGTGATGAATTTGAAAAAACACAGACTGGAATCCCAGTTTATCTCAGTGGGCTAAGACTAAGCAAAAAAGAATATATTATAGAGCTAACGGATGCCTTGCTTTCAATAGGGGAGTCGCTTTGGTACCTCCTACTCAAATGGAGTTAATGGGACGGAAGGGTTGAATAAGGAAATAAATAAGATGGGACAATATTGGAGGAGAAAGTGTTGTTTGGTTTGAAGTCCATACGCATTCTTATACATGCTTTTAGGGGGGTATCATGGAATTATCGTTATTATTGGAATATGGCTGGGTGTTAATTATTCTAATTTTTTTAGAAGGCTTATTATCTGCCGATAATGCATTGGTTTTAGCCATTATGTCAAAGCATTTACCAAAAGAACAGCAAAAAAAAGCGATTAATATTGGGTTGCTTTTAGCTTTTATATTTAGGATTGGTGCAATCTTTATTATTTCGTACCTTTTCCATGTTTGGCAAGTTCAAGCAATTGGGGCTGCATATTTGATTTTCATCTCATTAAAGCATTTACTAAAAAAGGACCACGGGGAGAATGAGGGAAAAGGGAAAAGCTACCGTATGACCGTTGCGCAAATTGCATTGGCTGATATTGCTTTTGCTATCGATTCCATTTTGGCTGCAGTCGCTCTTGTCATTGCCTTGCCAGATACACCAATGGGTGATATAGGCGGAATGGATGGGGCGAAATTCATTGTTATTTTATTAGGAGCGATTGCAGGTTTAATTGTCATCCGCTTTGCAGCAGGATACTTTGTTAAGATACTGACGGAGCGACCTAGCCTCGAAACCGCAGCCATGTTAATCGTTGGTTGGGTAGGGGTTAAGTTATTAATGCATACCCTTGCGCATCCAGCCGTGCACATTATCCCACACGATTTTGTTGAAGGACCGATCTGGAATATTATCTTTTGGTCAGTCATGCTTCTTATTGCTATAGGCGGATGGTTTTTATCTGGAAAAACAGTGAAAAATGATAAGCAAAATGACTAATGTTATCAGAATAAAAAAGAGTTGAAATACTTTAGTGTTAATTTTTGTAAACCTTATGTTTGCTAAATAGGATTTTAAGACCGACTTCCAATTTCGGTCTTTTTGCCTCCGCGGCTGCGGGGGTCTACTCTGGACTCGCTTTTCTAAGCAGGAGTCTGGCACATCTGTTCCAATCAACATTGTATTAACTATTAGATGAAACCTTTTGCCTACAAACTGAGGAGACCACAATAAGTGGTCTCTTTTATTAATGTTTAACAAATCCTGTTTGTAAACCATGTATGAAATAAATAACCTTGATTTATTTATCCACTGCTAAAATCTGTGTACTATGCGATGATGAGGATACTTGAAGATTTATGGGCAATGTTCAAAAAGACCAGAGGCAGCACTGCCGAAATGTAAGAAAGGGCATAGTATCGATTTTATATCCAACCCGATGACCAGTTTTGATCGGAAAGTATCTACTTTCCTTCTTTTTATGGAACCGCCCGAAAATCCAAATGAAAAAGCCACTTATATTTATGATATATTTTTTAATGAATCAATTATAAAGGTCTAAATCTTTACAGTATTTCCGCACTAACCGTGATGCTTTTGATTGGCTAATGGATAATTGATGAGCGACCTTCCTTGTATTCCTGAATTTTGTATATGAGGTAACAATCAGGTTTCTTTCAAGTTCTTCTAACGCTTTATTTAATGAATAATCTTGTAGCATTTGACTTGATTTGTTCTGGACGGTGCTGTTTTGACTATGTGGTGTTTCTTGACTTGATGTTTCTTGAGCATTTTTTTGTTGTAGCATTATCGGTAAATCGGATACTTGAATGATAGCTTCACTCGTTACAACTAAGCTTTCTATTAAATTCTCTAATTGTCTTATATTTCCGGACCAAGGATAGTCATAAAAAATATCGAGGACTTCCTTCGATATTATCCGATTAACTTGATACTTTTTATTGAATACTGAAAGAAAATAGTAAGATAGCGGAATGATATCTTCTTTTCTTTCCCTTATTGGCGGTATTTGTAAATTAACTACATTAAGTCGATAATATAAATCTTCTCTAAATCTTTTTTTCTGCACCATCTCAAATAAGTCTCGATTGGTAGCGGAAATAATACGAATGTCCACTTTCTTTAGTTCTCTGCCCCCGACAGGAAGAAATTCAAGGTCTTGAATAACCTGTAAAAGCTTAGCCTGAATATTAATCGGGATTTCCCCGATTTCATCCAAAAATACGGTACCGCCGTTTGCCATTTCAAGTAGACCTTTTTTTCCGCCTTTGTTTGCCCCGGTAAAAGAACCATCGGTGTATCCGAAAAGTTCTGATTCTATTAATTGTTCCGGTATGGTAGCACAGTTAATGGATAAAAAAGGCGAGTTCTTTCGAAGTCCTCTATTATGAATGTATTTAGCCAACACTCCTTTCCCTGTACCAGACTCCCCTTGAATCAAAATGGTCGCATCAACCATAGAAATCTTATCGCAGACCTCCATTACATTGTTCATCTGTTCGTTGTTCGTAATTACGCTTTCTTTATAAGAATTCTTTTCACTTAGTTTTTCTGGTTCTTGTTCGTCCGGAATGTATAACCCTTTATAGTTTGGTTCTTGTGCTGTTGTAATAATAAGTTCAATTTCCTGTTCATCGTTGAGTAAAGGAATAGCTGTTGTAATCATTTCCTTTCCAATATATGAAACTTGCTTGATTGTAACCGATTTCTTTTCTTTCAAAACAAAGGGTAAAATACTAGGTTTCCAATATCCTTTGGAGAAAATTTCATTATTATGTTTTCCGACTATTTCGCTTAACTGCTTTCCATAATGTCTTTCATACGCTTTATTTGCATAAATAATGCGGGCATCTTTGTTAAGAACATATATCTCATTAGGTGAATGATCTAAAATTTTTTTCAAAATCTCAGTACTCATTTCAATTTTTCCTTCATTACTCATTAAGTTTTGCATGAGTTTGCTCCCTTCATCTCCTTTTAAGTGTTAAATGAGTCTATAATAACTAGGATGAGTCTATTATGGTTAAATTGAGTCAATTATAAATCATATTTATACATTAAAGAAGGGGGAATTAGTAAAATATCGGTAATAATAGGGGGCTGTCGAAATGGCATTATCCTTGCATAAGAGTTAAGTAAAGCATGCTGCAGAAATAAGGAAATATGATGCCAATCGGCAGAGGAGGTTTAAAAGGAATACCTGTATCCTTATTCAGAGCAAGTCTTTATTTTTATGGATAATTAAAAGGAGGAACTGCCATTATGTCGACAAAAGAAGAAATGAAAAGGCTGGACTATACACTACCTTATAATAAGTATGTGGATCCTGAAGTCATGAAGGAGGAAAGGGAAAATATTTTCTATAAAAATTGGATTATGGTTGGGCATACAAGCCAGGTAGAGAAGGTTGGAGACTTCTTTACATTTGATTTGGTCGGGGAGCCGATTATTGTAACACGGGGCAAGGACGGAGAGTTGCATGCTTTTTATAATATTTGCCCTCACCGTGGTGCGATAGTCGAGCGTACAGAACAGGGCAATAAAAAAATTCTCCAGTGTATTTATCATGGATGGACATTCCATTTAGATGGTAAGGTGAACAGGACTCCAAATTTCAAAACAAATGATATAGAAAAACCTAGCTGCATGACTCCAATTCGTATAGAAGTACATCAGTCGATGATATTTGTAAATCTAAATCAGGATGCACCTGCTTTCGAAACAGATTATCAATCTTTTTTAAATAACATAAATGAATATACATTTCTTAGTTCCTTAAAAAAGGTCAGGGAAAACCGTCGAATTGTTCAAGCTAACTGGAAATCAATCATTGACAATTATTTGGAATGTGATCATTGTCAAATTGCACATCCTAGCTTCTCGAAGGCCTTCGATTTAACTAAATATAGTATTACTCCTTGTGATAATTTTTCCTATCAGTGTACAACAGCCAGTGATGAAGAAGAAGGTCCTGGTGCACGTTTTTACTGGGTTTGGCCGAATACCATGATAAGTATATACCCAGGTACTGGAAATATGACAACGAGCCATATTATCCCGGTTGATGAAAAAAGTTCATTGGCAATTTATCGTTATTATTTTGCTGATGAAAACTTGACTGAAGACGAGGAAGATTTAATTAAATTTGTAGATCAAGTGCGGGAAGAAGACTTCGAATTAGTTGAGTTATTACAAAGTGGATTACATTCTAGAGCTTGTGGAAGAGGAGTATATTCTCCGACCGAGCACGGTTTGAAACATTTTCATCAATTAGTCACAAAGGCGATGCAAAGCTAGTCTGTAATCTATAAATGACCAATGGTTTGATAAAATGAAAGCGCTTTAAATGCTGATCATTCGTTAGGTGAATTATATTAAAGCTGGAGCTGAAAGTGTAAGTTTTCATACTATCAAAAAGCAATGAAAGAGGGGTTCTTTTAATATGAAACAATCAAATGTTGATAAAGCAATCTTTTGGCCGGCTCTAGCTATTCTTGCTGCTTTATCAATTCCTGTACTATTAAATCCTAAAAAAGGGACTGCAATCCTCGGAGATCTACATCATTTAATTGCCGAGAGTTTGAGTTCATTATATTTATGGGCTGTGGTGGCGGCTTTAGGTTTCTTGATTTGGCTGGCATTTAGTAAATATGGAAAGATAAAATTTGGTGCGCCTGATACCAAGCCGGAATTTTCGACATTCAGTTGGTTAGCTATGTTATTTACGGCGGGAATTGGTGCAAGTATCACATACTGGAGCGCGATTGAATGGGCTTATTATTACACTGCTCCGCCTTTTGGGGCCGAACCAAAAACTGCGGCGGCGGCAGATTGGGCGTCTACGTATGGATTATTTCATTGGGGCTTTAGCGCATGGGTACTATATTGTCTACCTGCTTTGCCGATTGCCTATAACTTATATGTGAGGAAAAATCCGAGTGTGAAATTGAGTTCAGCGTGTGAAGGTGTTCTCAAAAAGGGAGCAAATAGCTGGTTAGGTAAAGCGATTGACGTTTTTTTCATGGTTGGACTGGTTGGAGGAATAGGGGCTGCTTTAGGCTTGGGACTTCCGATGATTTCTGAAGGTATATCTGAATTATTTAATATACCACGAAGCTTTATGTTAGATATGACGCTAATAGTAGCCTTGACATTAATATTCTGTGTTAGCACGTATTTTGGTCTGAAAAAGGGCCTGAAAAGATTAGCTAACATCAATACGTACCTTTTTTTGGCACTTTCTGCATTCGTTCTTTTAGCTGGTCCAACTTTGTTTATAATATCCAGATTTACGGATAGCGTTGGGATTTTGTTACAGAATTTCTTTCGTATGAGTTTCTACACCGACTCTGTTGCCAATTCTGGCTTTCCGGAAGCTTGGACGATATTTTACTGGGCCTGGTGGTTTGCTTGTGCTCCTTATATGGGCATATTTGTAGCAAAAATCTCGAAAGGAAGAACGATAAGACAAGTCATTTTTGCTGAATGTATTGGAGGAACAGTAGGGTGTTGGGCGGCGTTTTCCATTATGGGTAATACAGGTCTTTACTTTGAACTTAATAAACTTGTTCCTGTCATTGACATTTTAGAGAAAAAAGGTGGGGAAGCAGCCATTGCCGCCATTTACCAGGGGCTTCCCGGCGGCAGTGTAGCCTTGCTTGCGATTATGATTATCACCCTTATTTTTCTTTCTGCTACACTAGACTCTTCATCATTCACATTAGCAAGCGCAGCATCAAAAAAGTTGTCAATAGATCAAGAGCCAGCTGGATGGCACAAAATATTTTGGGCATTGGTCATAGAGCTTGTAGCGTTTTCCATGATGTTCGGTGGAGGACTTCATGCTCTTCAATCAGTAGTAGTCATTACTTCCGTTCCACTCATCTTAATAATGGCGATGGCATCGATATCGCTCATTAAATGGATAAAAGAGGATCAGGCAGGAAGCAGCAGTATAGAAAAAACTATCAATGAAGAACCTACAAAGCTAACATCTTAAAGTATCTTTCAAACTGGGAGGATACAGTATAAGGGAGAAATGCAAACAGGCACCAGCTAAAAAACAGCTGGTGCCTGTTGGGCGTTCGATGAAACCGTACAAAACTTTTTTGATTTGTAAACAAAAAATGTCTCTCTAAATTATTTATCGCAAAGCCGATGATAAATGGCAGTTGATTCAGCGGAGCTTATTGACGGGAGGGGACGTTCAAATACCTATCTGTCCATTAAAGAATTGATGCATCGTATGAATAAAAACAAAAATGCCTCCTCATATTAAAAGAGAGGGGATGTGTCACATGATAAAAAGTATATCTACTTTTCAAGCGACAATGGTGCTGATTCTATCTATTGGGTTGATGAACCATGTTATCGTTTTGCCTTCACTGCTTGGGGCATCCGGAAGAGATTCATGGATCAGTAATTTAGTCACCGGGATGCTTTTTCTTTTATGGCTTCCCATGGTTTATTGGATCATAAATAAAACAAAACAGCAGCATATCATTGGCTGGCTTCATACTCACAGTCACCCGCTCGCCGCCTGGTCCATAAAAATCCTTCTTTTCTTCTATATTTTATTAAACTTGTTTGTCACTTTATATAGCACATTTTCCTGGGTAAACAGTACTTATATGATTCAAACGCCAGAATATATATTATTTATACCTTTCATCATCCTATGTTTTATTGCTGCAGAGGCTGGAATCAAAACAATAGCCATTGCCGGAGGATTGGTTTTACCCCTTGTTGTGGTACTTGGATTTATGATAATGACGGCAAATATACAGTATAAGGATTACTCCTTGCTTTTCCCTATTTTTGAAAATGGAATTACACCTGTTTGGGACGGGGTCGTAATACTAGGTGGAGGTTTTACAGAGATATTTCTTCTCGTTTTGATTCAACAGTTTGTAAAGACAGAAATAAAGTTCAGGAGTTTACTTTTTTTAGGTTTATTTCTTTTGTTTATCAGTATGGGACCCATAATAGGCTCCATTACAGAGTTTGGTCCGGTACAGGCTGCAAAAATCAGCAATCCTGCATACGCTCAATGGCGGTTACTAACCATGGGTAAGTATTTGAACCGGCTCGATTTTTTATCAATATACCAATGGCTTTCAGGTGCATTTATCCGTGTATCGTTATCGATATTCCTAATGGGGGAACTGTTTCAAATTAAATCAAGGAAAATAAAAAATATTGTATTGATTGCTATATCAGTCTCCTTAATCATTGCGCTTTGTATACCAATCGACATTCCAGCATACAGGAATTTTACGGAACGATATTATTTTAAATTGAGTGTGATTAGCATTTTGGTTATAACCTTTTTTATTAACATGGTCATTTTTTTGAAAGAAAGGGTGAAAAAGAATGGAGCCTCTATTGAACAAGGCAAATAAGGGGAGTTCTTCGGAGATCCAACTAAAGACGGAGTATTTCAATGAATTATTCGGAATGAGCTCGGATGTAAAATTCAAAAAGCATACCATTACATCTGAAGGGAAAACCGATCCGCCCCTTATTTGCACTTTGATTTATTCAGAGGTGTTGGTCGATGTCAAAAAGTTGTGGGAATCAGTAGCACGGCTTGATAGTGTATTCATAAATTCTAAACTGAAGGAAGAAGAGGTTATAGAGGATCCGCAAGACGAATTTAAAGTCAGTAGGGTTTTCCCTTCCTCCACTTTAAAAGAAAATGTGGAGGAAAACGTATTTTCCGGGATGGTCCTGATACTATTTGAAGAATTGGAATTATTATTCATGTTTTCCCTACCAAGCATCCCGAATCGAAGTCCCGAGGAAACAAGTAGTGAAATTTCCATCCGAGGTCCACGTGATGGATTTATTGAAGATATCTCTGTTAATTTAGGGTTGATCAGAAAAAGATATAAAACTGCATCACTCGAAAATCAAGCATTTACCATTGGCAAAAGGAGCAAGACAAAAATCAATTTATTATATGTGAAGGATGTTGTAAATCCAGAAACCATTGAAAAAGTAAAAAGGAAAATTTTCTCAATAAATACAGATATCTTGTTGGGAACTACTGAACTTGAAGAATTTTTATCAGGCAGTAAGTTCAACCTGATCCCGTTTTTTGATTATACAGGGAGGCCGGATTATGCTGTAGCCAGTTTAAATAATGGGCGCTTTGTCATTTTAGTGGATGGGTCACCAACTGCCTTAATTGGACCAGGTAATATTACATTATTGTTAAGGGCGGCGGAAGATCGTCATACTCCATCTTACTATACAAATTTCGAATATTTCTTTCGCATAATCGGACTAGTGATATCAATATTCCTGCCAGGTTTTTATATAGCACTAATATCATTTCAATTAGACCAGCTCCCCTTCCCATTTTTGGCGACGATAACCGTATCTAGATTTGGGTTGCCTATATCACCTCAACAAGAGGCCTTCTTGATTTTGGGTTTATTTGAGTTGTTTCGAGAGGCAGGGATCACACTCCCCAAAGCAATCGGTCAATCACTGGCCGTTGTGGGTGGATTAATTATAGGGGATGCGGCAATTAGAGGAGGGATTACTTCCCCGACGATGTTGGTGGTGGCAGGTACCACTGCGGTAGCCACCTATACATTAATCAATCAATCTTTAGGTGGAATTGTAAGCATGGCCAGGTTTTTTGTATTATTTCTCTCTTCTGTTTTAGGTTTATTCGGATTCTTTCTCGGTGTTTTCTCCATTGTCCTTTATTTATCAAGGCTGCAGATTTATGGTTTACCCTACTTAGCGCCTATATCACCACTATCCTTGAAAGATCTTCTAGGGGGCGGTGTCTTTGTGAAGCCATATCTCTTTAGAAAGAAACGAGCCGAAATGCTGAAAACTAAGGACAGAACAAAAGGAAATCGCTAATGAAAATGATCCTTAGATTTATACTATTCGTAATGAGCCTTGCTCTTTTAAGTGGCTGCTGGGATGCCAAGGATATTCAAGATATTCAATATATAAGTGCAATGGGAATAGATTATCAGAATGGGCAGTATGTCATTTATGTGCAGGTGACGTCTTTTGCCGGTGTGGCTAAACAAGAAGGATTGGAACCAAAGCCAACACCTGTTTGGGTCGCCAAAGGGCGAGGGAAAACAATGAACGAGGCCATGAATGACATTTATAAAAGGTCAAACCAGTATATTTATTGGGCTCATGTTAAATTGATCATTTTCTCTGAAAGCTTACTAAAACATGGATTGGTCAACGTAAACGATCCCATTTTAAGATTTCAGCAAATTAGGGAAACAACTTGGTTATATGGAACCGATGATTCCTTAGAAAAGATCCTCTTTGTCAATAGTTTATTCGGCTCATCAGTGCAAACAAGCATTTTCAATCCGAAGGATATTTATAAATTAAGATCCTTTGTCGAACCCATCCGGATCCAAAGATTTTATACGCAAAATTATGAAACAGGAATGACAATAAAACTACCGAAGATTTCGTTAAAAAATGAGGTATGGAAAGCAAAAGAAAAAACACAGAACACCGTAAAACTATCAGGGACCTATTTTATTAAAAATAATCAGCTAAAGGGGGAGATAGCAAATAAACATCTTGGGGGGATGAGATGGTTAACAAAATCAACGGTAAGGTCCCCAATTGGAATAAAAATCAACAAAAACAAAAATGTTCAAATATCTCTAATGAGGCCAAAATTCAATATAAAGCCTATCTATGTAAATGATACAGTCGAATTCGATATTTCAATTGAAGTAGAAGGTGCCGTAACGGATATGGAAGAAAACATCTCCATACACCATCTTAAAGAAAAAATACAGGGGGCATTAGAGAAAGAAATTAGGGATACGTACAAATATGCTCTTGAAAAAAATATAGACATCTATAATTTAGAAGGAGTTATCTACAGAAAGGATTTGAAAAAATGGAAAGAAGTTTCTAAAGAGGATTTTAGCCTTAATGAAGGATCCATCCGTAATATTCAGGTGGATAGTGCTATTAATATAACAGGCGATTATAAATATGAGTACATGAATTGATACCTTCAGAAGTGGATCGCAGGCTGCCATGACAGAATCTTTCTTCAAAGTCGTTTCCAATGATTATGATATGGCAGCCACTGTAAATGATATATTCAACAACTAACTATTTAAGGATTTATTTTGACTTACATAACGATTAAAGGAAATCAGATTTTACTTTAATAGACCAAAACGAAATCCATAGACTACGACTTGTGTACGGTTCTTGGCTTTAAACTTTGTCATTAAACTGCTTATATAATCCCTTATAGTATGCTCGCTTAATTGCAATAATTCGGCCATCTTTTTATTGTTAAACCCCTCCGCCAGCAAATTTAAAACCATGGATTCCCGTTCCGTCAATTGTAGATCTATATCAATGGATACCTCATCATCCTTTCTTGATAAATATAAGCCTAACCGTTTTCCGACCTGTTCAAGTAAAGTTAGTTCATCTTTTGAATAATCGAATTCCTCTCCTAATTGATCAAAGGTCAGCCAGCCAAAAACTTGCTGGTCATGAACAATCGGCACAAATATGACAGATGAAAGATTAAACAAGGCTATATGTTCCTTTTTAATATAATGATTGGGATTCTTTAAAAATACAGGCTTTTTTGAATTGAAAACAAAGGATTGCTTCAAGCTGAGTTGTCCTCTCATGCTTTGAACCTTAGGCAGCTCCAATCCAATGGTGCCATAAAATTGATTGGACCAAGGAATATAAGCATAAAAAACACATCTTTTATAGTGAAAGAACTCTTCACATTTTTTTAGGATATGAGCAAAATCCTTAATTCCTGATGAGTTAATTAGAAGCTCATCCAACTGGTCTAATAGTTGCAGCCTTTTAAGTTCAGCATTTTCTTCGTGGGTTTTTGAAAGTTGCATTGGTTGGACATCCATCCATTTGTTATAGCTATGGATGAGATGAGAGAAAATGGATAATAAGAACATTAGAATGGAGATGGTATGAGCATGTTTCAGGTTGGCCATTAAGGTAACGATGGACTTTTCAAAGATTAATCGGAACATGCTGAAATGGTTCACATTTAAAATGGGTAAATGTGATTGAAGCCAAGTTTCCAGATACTTATCGTACGTTTCATTTATGTCTTCGATTTTTGGAGCGGATAAAAATAGTAGAAATGATTCCAGTAATGTTTGTATCACCTTACGTTCATTTTCTAATATAAGGGGCTCTAGATTTAAATAAATATTGATATTTTCTTCAATCTGTTTGTTATGGCTTTTTATGAATAAGATGAATTGCTGAAACGATATCTCTTCATAAGCATGAGAGTGCTGGGTCATACGATTCTCTTCTCCTTAAACAAAATAACCCTATATAAGGGGGATACTTACCCAATTATTATACAGCATATTATAGGATAGTATTTCAAATTACGAGGAGTAAAATAAAGGCATAGACAGACAATGAAGCTTTTTTAGCGGCATTCCATTTAAAGGGGTGGACAATTGTTAAAGTCAGCTTTATCTACTTGTATAGGAATACTTGTCTAGTGAGAACCTCTAAGGTTGGCAGTATCAGTAAAATAAGTAAAGGAGATCTGATGAAATCATGAGACTTGAAAACAAAGTGGCAATCATTACTGGCGGGGTACAGGAATCGGGAAAGAAACAGCTTTGCTATTTGCTAGTGAGGGAGCAAAAATAGTCATAACTGACATAAACCAGGAATCCGGTGATCAGGCTGTGAAAGACATTCAGGCAATCGGCGGAGAGGCACTATTCATTCGTCATGATGTCAGCAATGAAGAAGATTGGAAAAAGGTTGCAAAGGAAACGATCGATACTTTTGATAAGGTGGATGTTCTGTTCAACAATGCGGGTATTTATATCATTAAACCGGTTGCGGAGATTGAACTGGAGGAGTGGAATCGTCTCATGTCGATTAACGTGACCGGCGTATTCCTGGGAATGAAGCATATTATGCCACTGATGGCGAAACAAAATAAAGGTTCAGTCATAAACGCTTCTTCCATAGCAGGCTTGATTGGAGCCCCTGGTCATGTTTTATACGGTGCAAGCAAGGGAGCGGTCCGGACAATGACTAAAGATGCTGCTATCGAGTATGCTTCAAAAGGGGTCCGTGTAAACTCGATTCATCCAGGATATATCGATACCGGGATGGCGGACTATGCATCTGAACAAACGGGCAGTTCAAAAGATGAATTGGGTAAAGAATTCCCGTTGGGACATCTGGGCAGCGTCAATAATGTAGCTAATACAGTGCTTTTCATTGCCTCGGACGAATCTTCCTATACTACGGGTACTGAATTTGTAATAGATGGCGGAGCGACTGCTCGCTAAAATCCCTTTCAAACGGATATTAAAAACTAAAAATTAAGGAGTGTTTAAATATGAGATTGGAAAATAAAGTGGCGATCGTAACTGGGGGAGCAAGCGGGATTGGAGCAAGTACGGCTCAATTATTTGCAGAAGAAGGAGCAAAGGTGGTCATTGCCGATTTTGCTGATCATGGACAAGCTGTATCAGAAGAGTTAAATGGAAAAGGGTATGATACTCTTTTTGTTAAAACTGACGTGACAAATGAAAATGACGTAAAGAAAATGATTGAAGAGACGGTTAATAAATATGGAAAACTGGATATCATGTTCGCAAACGCAGGGATTGCAAGAGACGGAAACATCCATGAGTTAAGCTATGAACAATGGCAAAAAACAATTGATATTAATTTATCCGGTGTCTTCCTATCCGATAAATATGCGATAGAGCAAATGCAAAAACAATCTACAGGCGGCGCCATTGTCAATACAGGCTCCATCCATAGCCATGCAGGGAAACCGGGGGTAACAGCCTATTCTGCTGCGAAAGGCGGTGTCAAACTATTAACACAAACGTTAGGTTCAACTTATGCCAAAGATGGCATTCGTGTCAATGCAGTTTGCCCAGGATATATTGATACACCACTTATTGCGGAAGCACAAGGTGAGATCAGACAAGGTTTGATCGATTTACATCCAATTGGCCGTTTAGGCAGAGCGGAAGAAGTGGCGAAAGCTGTTCTCTTCCTTGCAAGTGACGATGCATCATTTGTTACAGGCACAAGCCTTATTGTAGACGGCGGTTATACGGCAGTATAATAAGGGCAAGTTTAATGATTATTCGCTGGTTCTCTCAAACAGTCAAATTCGTTTGATGTGTAATTGCATGATAGAGCTTCTTCCGTATGATGTGGTGTTCATTTACCCAAATCATACTGGAGGGCTCTTTTTTTAACATATAATGAAAAGTCTTCAGGAATGTATAAGGATATAAAATGTAGATATGGTGATACATTCCAAAATCCGTGTTGATGAGTTAACAGGAAAAAGGTTTACTTTTTTTTGTGATCCGGATGATTTGCCTCTAGAGATATATGAAAAGTAGGAATTACAAGCCTATTTAGGTTGATGAGAGAGCTTTAAGGCATGAAGTTTGATGGGAGAGGTAAAACTTCAAGAATTGGAGTTGATTTCAAAAGATGAATACGATGATTTAAAAAGGGTTACTTATGCCAATTAAACTATAAGGATTCCTATAATATGTCGATATTATTTAATTTATCTCCACTTGTATTCCATATTTCGATGATAGCTGAAATAATCACCAGCTATAATATCGGTAGATCGTCATTTAAATATGTCAGGAGATAAAAAAATGAATACTTACAAATTTACACTGTTGATACTTTTAACGACATTTTTAATGGGTTCTTCCTTTGCAGTAGTTAAAATTGGTCTGCCTTATTCATCCCCATTATTATTAGCAGCATTACGCTTCACACTTGCCGGGTTCATAATGGCGATGATCGTTATCTTTTTTAAAAGACCGCATCCAAACTCTAAAGGGGATTGGATAAAAATCCTTATTATCGGCACTTTTCAAACAGCCGGAGTTATGGGGTGCATTTTCCTGAGTTTACGCACTATAACAGCAAGTGAATCCTCAATACTTACATTCACGAACCCGTTACTTGTTGTTGTATTCGGTACTATCTTTTCACAAGCACGCTATAAACTATATCAATGGATTGGAGTTTCATTAGGGTTAGTTGGAGTAATTATAACGATGGGAGCTCAACTTGAATTTAAGGTTGGTATTCTTTTCGGTATTCTTTCTGCTGTTTTCTGGGCCATTTCCACTTTATTGGCGAAAAAATGGGGAGCGATTTCCGATACATGGGTATTATCTGCTTATCAGATGCTTTTTGGCGGTTTATTGCTTTTACTTGGCAGCTTTATTTTTGAAAAACCATTTTTCATAATGAATGGTCATTCGTTGTTCCTTTTATTATGGTTAAGTATCATGTCATCGATCGTGCAATTCGCTGTTTGGTATTACCTTTTACAAAAGAGTGATCCAGGAAAAACAAGTGCCTTTTTATTTTTGGCACCTTTCTTCGGAGTATTATCAGGGTGGGCACTATTAGGTGAACCGATATACACTTCACTCCTAATCGGCGGACTGTTTATTATCATTGGCATCTATCTTGTAAATAGCAATTTCCAAAAGGAAAATAAATTTGTTAAAAGAGCTTTATAGTAATCCTTATGATTGTCTTAAGCTGCTAAGGACAGAAAATCCCTCGTGAAAAAGAAAAGAGCCTCTTTTCTTTTTCACGAGGGATTATTAAATTATACCTCTATACAAAAAACTTCTTTAAATCCTTCTTTCCCTTTAGCTGTTACTTTTACTGCGCGAATAGATGGAACACGGACTATCCATCCTAAATCAAAAAAATGTGTAAGGAGCCCATTTCCTAAAGCACCGCCAAGATGATGGTGACGTTCACTCCAGTCTAAACATGAATGGGAAAATGAACGGCGCTTTTTTCTTAAATCAAGTAAATCGATGCCGAATTCAGAAAAAAAATGATCTCCTTTGGGTGTGACTGTGAACTCTCTCTCTTCTATTTTCAAATATCCGGCTTTCAACATCGATTCAGTTAATTGGACTCCTAGTTTTCCAGCCAAATGATCATAGCAAGTTCTGGCTTCCTTAAGCAATTTGACTTGGTTTGATTGTTTTAACGACCGAACTTCAGGAGGTGGGGAAATGGCAAGAAATGATTCTAAAATGTGCGCAATTTCTCCATTTGCTAGCTGATAGTAACGATGTCGTCCGTGCTTTTCAACTTTAACAAGGTTGCCTTCCATTAATTTAGAAAGGTGAAAGCTGGCGGTTTGAGGTGTTATTACAGCCATCAATGCTAATTCACCTGCAGTATGAAAACGCCCATCCAGTAAACTTGCAAGAATTGTTGCACGTGACTTTTCCCCAAGAAGGGAGGCTATCTCCACCATATTTGGATTTATACTCAAAATAGTTACCAACCTTTCTACCGATACTTTAGTTTGAATAAGCTGAACGCAATGTAATTAGCATCAAAAATATGTAAACCTATACTTCTATTATACAGTACCGCTACCCTAGTGATATTCTGTATATTCACGATTCCCGCTTTAAATATTTTTGAAAACGGCCGATGAAATGGTCCAAATCGCAGTGCAGAGAGAAATCATAGATATTAAAAGATTTGATCTTTCCGTGAAGCCTTAAAATCGGGCACTCCCGTTTGAATTTCACTTCAACGAAAAGCTTGAACGGGTAATTATATAGGTTCAAGTGTTTCCTGAATACCGGAAGGATTTTTTATTGATGTTAAAGGGAGCATCCGTTAAATTGGGTGCTTTTTTTATTGGGGAGAGATTATGGAGTCAGGAGAGGTTAAAGGGAAGACTGTAAAGAAGAAGGACTGTCTATCCTTTGGATAAGCGTTTTTTAATGAAGTATATTCTTTGTCAACTAGGCATACATTCTTACATGTTCACTAACAGTAATCGTACCTTAATAGTCTAGGATTAAATACCGGTGAATAGTCCCTTTTGTCGAATTTAGTAGTCAAATAGGAGGGAATGAAGAGTATGAAAATATCAGACGTTGGATTTAAAGGTCAAGTTTTTGGATTTATAAAGTTCACACCTTTTGTGGAAAGTTTCTTGTCTGGAGATTTATATATGAATAATTTCAAAAAGTATATTGATATGGAAAGTGCTTCAGGGGAAAAAGGTGTAGGAGACAAATTTGAAGCAGCACATGTTTTTACGGAATTAACAATGAATTTCTTTACTCAAAATACCCATGAATTAATAATGTCGGGGCGAACTAAAAAAATGAATTTCAGAAAAAATATAAATGAAAAAAGACCATTATATTGTATGTTTGCAATTGTCGGCGATATGTTGAAAGTGGTTAAGGAGGATGAAAAGTATTTCTATACCAAATTTGATTTACCTAATGAACAAATCGATAAAATGATCAGGGAGTTCGGAGATAGCTTAATTTTTGTTACCCCATCGCAATTTATTGACAGAATCACTAGAACACTCAATGAAAAAGGTTATGCTTACAGAGGGGGGTTGGTAAAATACGATGATTATAACATCAATTCCTCAGCTAGGATGAGCTCTTATAAAAATCAAGGGACTAATATTTATTTTTGGAAAGATAAATATTTTGAAAATCAATATGAATATCGCATAGTCCTCACTGATCAAGAAGTTGATGAAGCATTAATTGTGAATGTAGGTGATATTTCAGACATTAGTACTATATTTAATGCCAATGAATTTTTCAGTGATAAATTTGAAATAAGATTACGAAAGAAAGGAAATCTAAGCATCCATTAAATTGGGTGCTTTTATTTGTAGGAGGGAAAAAGATGTTGAACTTTTTAAAGTATGAAATAGAAGAGTTAAAATAACCGCAAAGTCTAGGATTATTGCATCCACCTGGTTAAGGCAAAAACATGAATTATAATAACCCATTTAAATTCACTAGTATTGTTATCGGTAATTTAAAACGAAAAAAAGAAAAACTTACCTAATGGGTAAGTTTTTCGGATATAAAGTTATTTTTTATTCCTATACACATGCCTTTTTAATTTGAAAGTATCCGTATATCTAGTTTTAGAATATTAATTGTAAGTCCTCGCACACGAACCTTACGATGCATATGCTTAAAAAGAATAGGTTCATCAAAAGGTGAACTCTGCATAAAGTCAAAAACGATCGAGGTTACTTTTTTTCGTTACTTCGAGAGATAAACGCGCGCTTCATAAGGTTTTAATGTATTAGAAGAAATTTCATCACTGTTTTGATCCGCGTAGTTATTGATTAGCAGTTGTCTAGCTTCACAGCTAATGTGTTCTGGTAATTCAAAGTAGGCTGCTTCCCCTGTAAAGTTGCAAATAACAAGTAATGTTTCGTTATCTAAAGTACGTATATACGCATAAATTTGCTCATTTTCTTTTAAAATAAGATCATATGCACCGTACACAATTACGTCATATTTTTTTCTTAACTTAATTAGTTTTTGATAGTAGTAAAAGATAGAATTCGAGTCTTCTAATGATTGTTTCACATTAATTTCTCTATAGTTTGGATTTACTTTTAACCAAGGAGTACTTGTTGTAAAACCAGCATTTTTACTATCGTCCCATTGCATAGGAGTTCTAGCGTTATCACGGCCTTTAATATAAATGGATTCCATTACTTTAGCTTTATCCTCTTGACCCTCTATAACTTTTTCACGGTACATATTCAGAATCTCAATATCCCTATAATCATCAAGACTAAATTTAACATTTGTCATACCTATTTCCTCACCTTGATAAATATAAGGCGTTCCCTGCATCATATGAAGGAATGTTCCAAGCATTTTTGCGGATTCTACTCGGTAAGATGTATCATTGCCAAAGCGAGAGACCATTCTTGGTTGATCATGGTTGTTTAAATAAAGGCTATTCCATCCTTTTCCTTCCAATCCTTTCTGCCATTTTGTCATGCATTCTTTAAGATCGTCCAGCTTTAAAGGCTTTACATCCCATTTTCCGCCTGGTCCTGAGTCTAAATCCATATGTTCGAATGTGAAAATCATATTTAGTTCAGTACCTTCACTATTCGCATACTTAGTGGCATCATCAACGGATGCCCCAGGACATTCGCCGACTGTCATCATGTCATATTTCGAAAGTACCTCACGATTCATCTCTTGTAGATACTCATGCACACGAGGACCATTCATAAAGAAATCGCCACCCCAGTCGTATCGCTTTCCGCCTGGAGTGCTGGGCAATCCTTCCGCTTTGGAAATGAGGTTAATCACATCCATTCGAAAACCATCAATGCCCTTATCAAGCCACCATATCATCATGTCATGAATTTCTTTTCTTACTGTAGGGTTTGCCCAATTTAAATCAGGCTGTTTTTTGCTAAACAGATGAAGGTAGTATTCATCTGTTTCTTTATCATATTGCCAAGCTGGACCACTAAAAACTGATGTCCAATTGTTTGGCTCTTTTCCATCTTTGCCGGGGCGCCAAATATAGTAGTCTCTGTACGGATCATCTTTTGATGATCGGGATTCAATGAACCATTTATGTTCATCTGATGAGTGATTAACAACTAGATCCATCATTAATTTCATATTGCGTGAATGTAATCCTTCCAAAAGTTCATCCCAGTCATTCAGGGTACCAAACTCATCCATAATGTCTTGATAGTCACTAATATCATAGCCATTATCATCGTTTGGAGATTTGAAAACAGGTGATAGCCAAACGACATTAACTCCTAATTCATTTAAATAATCAAGTTTTGAAATAATTCCACGTAAATCTCCAATTCCGTCCCCGTTACTATCCATGAAACTCCGAGGATAAATTTGATAAACAACACTTTCTTTCCACCATTTTTTCTCCAATTTCATCTTCCTTTCACTTCTAATTTGTTTCTTAATCAGTCTCATATTCCCCTTATTTAACAGCACCTTTTGTCACACCACTAATAATCCATTTTTGAGCTATGATATAAACAAGGACCATAGGGGAGAGTGCCATTAAATAGGAGGCAAATGCTAAGTTATAATTTGTTGTAAACTGTGACTGGAATACATATTGAACAAGCGGCAATGTCATCGAATCACGATCACTTAAAATAACAAGTGGTAACATAAAATCATTCCATGCCCACAAACATGTTAAAATTCCGACTGTTGCGTTTATTGGGCTTAATAATGGAAAAATAACTTTCCAAAATACTGTCCAAATACTTGCTCCATCTACATAAGCTGCTTCTTCTAATGACTTGGGAATCGAACGTATATAGCCCACATAAATAAAAATATTAAAAGCCAAACCGTATACAATATACAGAAAGATAAGTCCTGTCATATTATTTAATCCGAATAGGCTAGTTTGCTTTACAACAGGCAACATAATGATCGGAAAAGGTACAAACATCGCACTAACAAAATAGTAATAAAGCAACTTAAAGAATCGTCTATGCATATTCCGTGCAATGGCATAAGCCACCATCGAATTTGTCAGTAATGTAAGAGCAACTGTAAAAACTGTAACGATAAAGCTATTTTTAATAGATTGAAAAAAATTCGTCAGGCGAATGGCTTCAGCGAAGTTTTCCCATCTTAATGTATGAGGCAGAGACAAAAGGGATTTACTCATTTCATCTGGTGACTTGAATGCTGTCACGACTGTTAGGTAGAGGGGAAATAAGATAACCAGTGAGCAAAAAATTAGCAGTATGGTTATAGGCCAATTTACTTTTTTACTTTCCATTACATATCCACCTCACGTTTTTGAAGGAATTTAATTTGCAGGATTGATATAACCACAATTAAAATAAAGTAGATCACAGAATTTGCTGCCTGATAAGCGAACTCCCCCCCTGAGAAGCCCCCTTTATATATCAATACCGAAATGGCTTCCGTGGATTGACCTGGACCTCCATTTGTCATTGCAATAATATGGTCAAATACCATCAAAAAGTTTTTCATTGCAAGCACCATATTTATGGTGAAGAAAGATGCAATAAGGGGAAATGTAATGTGTTTAAAACTTTTCCATTTTCCCGCACCATCTAAACTAGCAGCTTCGTACAATTCAGTTGGAATCGTTTGTAATCCTGCTAAATAGAGAATGGTATTAAATGCAACGGCTTGCCATACAGCCACAATCACAATTCCAACCCATGCTAAATCTGGGTTACCAAGAATATTTTGTGTTAAAGATGTGATGCCCAACTTTTCAGCAATTTGAGGGATAAAAAATGCAAATAAATAATTAAAGATAAACCCAACGATTAATACGCTTAGAATATTCGGCACGAAAAACACAGCTCTAAGTGTATTTTGAAATTTAATCTTTGCATTAAGTCCTATGGCAATTGCCAAACTAATGATATTTACGAGTAAAGTGGAAACAATGGCAAATTTAAATGTAAAGCCATAGGAAGCTAAAATACGTTGGTCTTGGAATAAATTCACATAGTTTTTTAAGCCAACAAAATTAAAATCCCCATACCCTTTATAATTTGTAAAACTATAAATCATTCCTTGAAAAACTGGAACTGTATGAAATACAAAAAATATTAAAAATGCTGGAAGCACCATCCAGTAATAGGCTTTGGATTGTTTAACCACTCGTTTTTCCCCCTTGTTATTCTCTCGCTTTGACTTTATTCCACTCATCATCCAGTTTTGAAAGGAACGGTTTGACTTCTCCTTTAATTAGAAAATCCTGTACTAAATTGGCTGCTTGCATACTAGCAGGGAAATAGTGTTCCGGAAAACTAGTGATTTTTTGTTGTACAAAATAAGGGTTTAACTCTTTTAAAGCTTCATCATTTTGTAAAACATTTTTAACTGCAGAAAAACTGTTTTGTTCTTGAATGTAATACTGTGAATTTTCCTTTTCTAATAAAAAATGAATAAACATTAACGCTTCTTTTTTATGTGGTGTATCTTTTGACATCGTTAATGCAGTATCTACACCTGATACGAGTTTGTTTTGAGATGAATCATTGGATGCAGGTAAGGGAAAGGAACCGAGTTTTATATTTGGGTTAATTGCTTTAATTGATGAGATTGCCCAGCTTCCTTGGATATACATAACTGATTCACCATTAGCAAACGCCCGATTGCCTGCATTATAGTCACGGCCAAAATTATCCTTATGACCATAATCGAGCAATGTAAGCATTTTTTCTAAAGTTTCCTTGTAATGCTCTGTAAAAGTTGTTTTATTGGAATTGCGATCCTGGATAAAGTTGTCACCTTGCAAGTTTCCTGCTAAGGCATTAAATGAGACCATTGCAGTCCAAGCATCTTTATACGTAAAATAAAAAGGTAATTCTCCTTGTTTTTGAATCCGTTTTGAAACGTTAATTATCTCATCCCATGTTTTGGGAACTTGTAACCCTAACTCTTTAAATTTATCCTTGTTATATAAAAGCATATTTGCATTCGTCGCAAAGGGAATTCCATTATCCTCATTATTCGTTCTACCTAATAAATTAAGCATATTAACATAGTCTGGTATAACTTTATTGATGGCTGAATCCTTTGAAAAGTCATAAAATAATCCTTCTTCTGCAATATCGCCATACGTAGCATTGCCTCCGATCGCTAAAAGGTCTGGTACATCTTCTTTCACCAATCTCGTCCGTAATACCGTCTCGGAATCAGGAACGTTATTCTGTTCAATATCAATATTGGGGTGTAATTTTTCAAACCTTTCAATTAAATGATCAAATGTCGCTACAGCTTCCGGCTTATTTTGAAAAAATTCAATATGGATTTTTTCATCAGCTGTTGTTTGATTAGTACATCCTGTAAGTAAACTGGCTATAAATGCTGTAGTACAGAGGTAACGCCACTTATTCTTCATATACGTATCTCCTGTCTGAAAATTTCGTCTATTTTATGCATAAGTAAACGTTTACTCTAATGGAATAATCAATGATAGTAAACGTTTACGTTAAGCTGTTTATAATTGGAGTGATAATAGTGTAATCACCCCAACTTGTAACTTAACCTTTATTCGCTATATGAATGAACTGTATCACGTTCAGCAATATGATGAGGATAAAGCTGGTTTATTTTTAAAGATGGATCCAATAAAAGTTGAATGGAATCTTTACCCATCTTATATAAGGGCTGCGCTACCGTCGTAAGTGGGGGAATGGCCTTCTCAGCTGTAGCTGTATTATCGTATCCTATAATGGATATACTTTCAGGTACTCTGATTCCTTTTTTATATAAAAGTGATAAGGCTCCTACAGCCATTTCATCGCTTGCACAAAATACAGCTCTTACTTTTGGGTAACTTTTCAATAAATCGTCCATCCCCTCAATACCACTCTTGAAAGAAAAATCTCCATACGTGATCATTTCATTGGTCACTGTTATTCCCACGTGATTTAATGCGTCTGTAAAGCCTTTTACACGTGGAATTGTCGAAATGATATCGCTTTTTGTTCCTGCAATCATTCCAATATGTGAATGCCCTTTTTCTACTAAATAGGTCGTGGCATCGTAAGCAGCTTGATAATCATCTACTTTAATAAAGGGAAGGGGATAGTCTGATTGTGTTGCCACTAATACAACCGGTACATTGTTTGTT
This sequence comes from Peribacillus sp. FSL P2-0133, assembly GCF_037975445.1. Lineage (NCBI taxonomy): Bacteria > Bacillati > Bacillota > Bacilli > Caryophanales > Bacillaceae > Peribacillus > Peribacillus sp. FSL P2-0133. The sequence continues at coordinate 2,040,998 of NZ_CP150254.1, forward strand.
TCAATCGCTTTATAGTAATCTAGCGTGATAAATTCACTGACGATAATAATTCCATCCACCCGTTTTTCATACAATGCCTGCAAGTAGTTGATCGTTCGTTTACCATCATGATTGGTTTTACATATCATTACACTGTAACCAAACTCATGAGCTTGTTCCTCAATTCCGGCTAAAACCTCACTTGCAAATAAATCAGATACATTGGGAACGAGTACACCTATCGTTTTTGTTTTGCGATTAATTAAACCTCTTGCAACGGCATTAGGTTGATAACCAAGTTCTTTGATTACCTTTTTTACTCGTTGTTGTGTTTCATCCGAGTAGCCAGGCAAATTATTTAAAATACGAGAAACAGTCGCAACGGATACATTTGCTTGCTTTGCTACATCTTTAATGGTAATCGACATGTTTTACCAACTTTCTACGTAAACGTTTTCTAAAAAACCTTAACATATAAATTAAGCGTTTTCAATACAATTTATTTCAAAATTTGAATATTCTAACTTCCGTCAAACGACTTGTTTCATATGTAAACATTTAATCCGTTAATTTCACGATTATGTGAATGAAAAATATATGAAGCATATATTTTGAAAAAAGGGTTAATAGAGGTGGATGTAGATGTAAATGAAGGTTTTCGAAAACAAATGCCCCAGATAGAAAACGAAAACATAATATGATGTGATGTTACACACATACACAATGATAAATATACAGTTACAAATAGTTGGAGTGAAGAGAGGTTAACATAAGCGAAATCAAAAAACCATTCACAGAAAACCGAAATTACCAACACAAAATAGGCGACTATTTCTGCCATCTTAGGGGAGAGAAACAGACTAGTTGGAGATGGGAAATGAAAGAAATCATAGGAAGCACAGTCTATAAAAAGAAGAGTCTCCAGGATAGAAGATGTGTCTTTAGAAAGCCGAAGTTCGTGGATAAAAGTAAGCGCGACTTCCGAAAGTTCACGTGAGATAGTTAAAAGATTGCTAATGCTAATTGTACAGGTAAAACAACATTCTTTCAGCTAACGGGCGCGGGTTTTATTCGAGAAGGAAGAAGCATAGTTTATCCGGACTGATCATCAATCGAATAAAAAATTTTTACCTTTGAATCTAAGCCCCAGATAAGTCATTCTATCCTTTGATTTGAAGTAGCTATTTGTGCAAGAATAGTTCCCTTTTTTATAGTAATTTTTCTGTCTGTACATGCTTTTCAAGCTTAGACACTCATTTTACATAAACACTATACAAATATACCCATAAAGGGGTGATACCACTTTTTTTGCAGTAACAGAATATCTTATAAAATAAATAAAATTCAAAAATATCTGAAAAATCATTGAAAAGGTTTTACACATGTGCTAGTGTGTTTTTAGAAAACGTTTACGTAGAAAGTTGGTGGAAATTACAATTATTGATGCAGCAAAGAAAGCCAGTTTTATCTGTTTCTGGCATTCAGAAAAGTGATTGACGAGATTGGTTATCAGGCTAAGGTTGTTGTACTAGATATATTGCTTACTGGTTCTCAAAGTATCGAAACAATTAACAAGTGAAGTTTTAACAGGAATTGATGTTGGGATGATTGCCGGAACAAAAGGAGATGTCATTTCGACAATTCCTCGTGTAAATGGATTTAAGGACGCTATAAATGATGTTGGTGTTACGGTAACCATTCAAATAAGTACATATGAGTACATATGGGTATTATGGTCTTCAACGTGGAATAGAAAGGGTGGTTCAAGTTTGGACTATCCAACATTTACAGCCGTATTCTGTTCAAGTGATGTAATGGCTGTTCCACAACTCACGGGCATTGACAGCCGTTATCCGCTATCCGCTATGAGGAAGACGACAGTACCATTAACGTAAACGTTTACGTTGTTTTTAACGACTTAATTCAGTGCAGTCCATAGAGTGATAGGTTGGCAGGCAGACCTCTAAAGCAAATACTTTAGAAAGCGGTTGGGCAGTCAAATCGACAGCTTATGTATTGTGAAGTTGGAGATTTACGGATAATAATTTCAATACATCAAATCAAAATGAGAGGGAGTATTTATGATGGTAAAAGTAACTGTATGGAATGAAAATCGACATGAACAAAAAAATCCAGTTGTAAGAGAAGTCTACCCTGAAGGTATTCATGGTGCTATTGCAGCATTTTTAAAAGAAAGCGGATTTGATGCAAAAACAGCTACATTGGATGATCCCGAACACGGTTTAACAGATGCTGTATTAGAAGAAACAGATGTGCTGATTTGGTGGGGGCATTTAGCTCACGATGAAGTAGACGATGTAATTGTTAAAAAGGTAAAGCAGCGTGTATTAGATGGAATGGGCTTAATCGTATTGCATTCAGGCCATTTCTCCAAAATTTTCAAAACATTAATGGGTACAAGTTGTGATTTAAAATGGCGCGAAGCAGATGAAAAAGAGCGTCTTTGGGTAACAGATCCTAGTCATCCGATTACTGAAGGCATTTCAGAATATATCGAGCTAGAACGCGAAGAAATGTACGGGGAACATTTTGATATCCCGGCTCCAGACGAATTAGTCTTTACGAGTTGGTTCGAAGGTGGGGAAGTTTTCCGCAGTGGTTGCACATATAAACGAGGCAATGGAAAAGTCTTTTATTTTAGACCAGGCCATGAAACGTATCCAACATATCACAATAAAGATATTCAACGTGTCATTATAAATGGCGTGAAATGGGCACACCCAGTTGACAGAAAACGTCCTATATACGGAAATGCAACACCACTGGAACGAATTGCAGTGAAAAATTAAGGATATTAAAGGGGAAACTGATTATGAAAACAGTAAAAGTAGGGATTATAGGTTGTGGAAGTATCGCTCAACTTCGTCATTTACCAGAATATAAAATGAATAAAGAAGTAGAGATTGTAGCAGTTTGTGATATAAATGAACAGCGCGCCATTGAAGTTTCCAAGCAGTATGGTGCAAAAGTATATAAAAATTATGAAGAATTACTCGCAAGCGAAACGGTAGATGCAGTGAGTGTTTGTACACCAAATTATTTGCATGCGCCTATATCAATCGCAGCTTTAAACAAAGGCGTTCATGTATTGTGTGAAAAACCAATGGCTACGTCAAAAGAAGAAGCTCAGGCTATGATTCAAGCAGCAAAAGAAAGTGGCAAAAAACTTATGATCGGTCACAATCAACGCTTCGTTTCATCCCATCAAAAAGCACGTCAGCTTATTGAATGTGGTGAAATTGGAAGAATATATAGCTTCCGTACCGCATTTGGTCATGGAGGACCTGAGCAATGGAGTGTTGACGGTAAAGAGAGTTGGTTCTTTAAAAAGAAAGAAGCGTTTATTGGAGCCATGGGAGATTTAGGTGTGCATAAAACAGATTTACTTCGTTACATTCTTGGAGAAGAAATCGTTGAAGTAGGTGCATTTGTGCAAACGAACGCTAAAGATTTTGCTAATGTCGATGACAACGCAGTATGTGTGTTAAAAACAGAAAGTGGAATTATTGGAACGCTCGCATCTAGTTGGGCGTACGTGGGTCAAGAAGATAACTCCACGATTATTTACGGTGAGAAAGGAATTCTTCGTTTAGAAGATCATCCAACGTATTCCTTAATCGTTCAATACGCAACAGGTGTGGTTGCAAATTATGAGCTTGGCAAAATTCAATCAAACGATGAGGGCGGCCAAGACAACTCACATGTGATTGAACAATTCGTAAATGCTATCGTAGAGGATAAAGAGCCAGCCGTTTCAGGAGAGGAAGGGGCAAAATCTCTATCTGTTATTCTAGCCGCTATTGAATCTCATGAAACCAAACAAATTGTAAGTACCTTTTTAGCGATAAAAGAGCCAGCAGTTTAAAATCTGCTTTATAAAAAATATCTTACCATATTAAGAATTTGGGACCTATAGGAGGAAAACAACGTGAAATTGGGTGTATTTACTGTTCTATTTGCAAACTATTCATTTGAAGACATGCTAGATAAAGTGCAAACAGCTGGGTTACATACCGTGGAAATTGGGACAGGCTGCTATCCAGGAAACCATCATTGCCCGTTAGATGAATTATTAGAAGATGCGAATGCGAGAGAAAGCTATAAAAAGAAAGTAGCGGATCGTGGATTGACGATTAGTGCATTTAGTTGTCACGGAAATCCTATCTCACCAGAAGAAGGGTTTGCAAAAGAATCCAATGAAACCTTACGTAAAACGATTAAGCTGGCCTCTTTACTTGATGTACCTGTTGTCAACTGCTTTTCAGGAACAGCTGGTGATCACGAGGGGGCTAAATACCCAAACTGGCCGGTTACTCCATGGCCAAATGAATATGGTGAGATCTTAACTTGGCAATGGGAACAAAAGCTCATTCCTTATTGGAAAGAGGTAGGAGAGTATGCAAAAGAGAATAACGTGAAAATCGGATTAGAATTGCACGGAGGATTTTTAGTTCATACACCTTATACCTTGTTAAAACTTCGAGAACAAACATGTGATGCAATTGGAGCGAATTTAGATCCAAGTCACTTATGGTGGCAAGGAATTGATCCAGTGGCAGCCATTAAGATTTTAGCCAAAGAAAATGCCATTCATCATTTTCATGCCAAAGATACTTATTTAGATCAAGAAAATATTAATATGTTTGGGTTAACCGATATGCAACCATATGGAGAAGTTCGCTCGCGGGCATGGACGTTCCGTTCAGTTGGTTGTGGACATAGTTTAAAAGAATGGTCAGATATGATGAGTGCATTACGCACATACGGGTATGATTATGTGGTAAGTATCGAGCATGAAGATGCGATCATGTCTATTGATGAGGGATTCGAACGTGCAGTGACAAACTTACAAACGGTTTTAATTGAGGAATCACCTTCACAGATGTGGTGGGCATAACAAGTTAATTTTATTGAAAGATCGTTGTGGTATGAATCTACTTGATCCATATCACAATATTTTTTCAAAATCAAATTATCATAAAATTCTAGTCTATTACAAATTAAAAAATCTGATTCAAGAAGGAGAAAACAATGGCCGAGTTAAGTTTAAATCATATTTATAAAATCTACGATAAAAACGTAACAGCAGTGAAAGATTTTAACCTTCAGATTGAAGATAAAGAATTTATTGTCTTTGTCGGTCCATCTGGTTGTGGTAAGTCAACTACTCTTCGCATGATTGCAGGACTTGAAGAGATTTCAAAAGGCGATTTTTTTATCGATGGTAAACGTGTCAACGACGTGGCACCAAAAGACCGAGATATTGCAATGGTCTTCCAAAACTATGCTTTATATCCCCATATGAGCGTCTATGACAATATGGCATTCGGTCTGAAATTACGTAAATTCGCGAAAGAGGAAATTGATCGTCGTGTACAAGAGGCTGCCCATATCCTTGGTCTAGAGCAATACTTACAGCGTAAACCAAAGGCCCTTTCGGGTGGGCAACGTCAACGTGTTGCTTTAGGTCGTGCAATCGTTCGTGATGCAAAAGTATTTTTAATGGATGAACCTTTGTCCAATTTGGATGCAAAACTGCGTGTCCAAATGCGTTCTGAAATTGCTAAACTACATCAACGCTTACAAACCACCACAATTTATGTAACACATGATCAAACAGAAGCGATGACCATGGCAACTCGTCTTGTTGTTATGAAAGATGGAATTGTTCAACAAGTGGGTGCACCAAAAGAAGTATATGACGAACCTGCAAATGTATTTGTTGGCGGGTTCATTGGTTCTCCTGCGATGAACTTCTTTACTGGTACCTTAAAAGAGGGTATCTTCCATATCGGACCGGTACGTATTGAGGTGCCAGAGGGAAAAATGAAAGGATTACGTGAGCAAGGATATATAGGTGAACAAATAATTTTAGGTGTACGTCCAGAAGATTTTCATGATGAGCTGATTTTCGTTGATGCCTCACCGAATACAACAATAAATATTAAAGTGGAAGTGGCAGAATTAATGGGTGCTGAAATAATGGTTTATTCACAAATTAATGATCAGAACTTTGTTTCGCGCGTGGATGCTCGTACAGAAGTGAAAGCAGGTCAACAAATGAAATTAGCTATAGACATGAACAAGGTACACTTCTTTGATAGTAAAACGGAGACTCGTATTCCACTTCCTATGAAAACACATAAAAGAAGAGAAGCTGGTGTCTTATAACAGATGTATGAACTACGAGAAATAAGTTTTTTAATTTCAATTAAAAATATAGATAAATTAGTAAGGGTAGAGTGAGGATTAATGGTAGAAAAAAATTGACGTACTTCTTCGTCATGGACTCCAATCTCGATCTGGTGCTGAAATTTGTAGGAAAAGCATCATCTTTTAACAGTGACATTAATATTGTGAAAAAGGAAAAAAGGTAGTTGAGAAAAGTAATATCGGGGGAATGGCCCTGACAGTTAGACATGGCAAAGGAGTTTAAATTTACTGCAGATGGAGACGATGAACAAAGGGCTATCGTAGCTCTAGAAAAATTTCTATTGAACAAGGAAAGATAGGAGTTAAACTTCTTAATTACTATATAAAAAAGTAAAGCTGTATAGTCGATAGCTAGTACAAGATTAACGAATTTAATCTTAACTTGCCGTAAGGTGAAGGCATACAGTTCCTTGCCAACTTGAATGAAAAAGGGTGAGTATTGATGGATGAAAAATGGTTAGTGGGTGCAGATATAGGCGGTACAACTATTAAAATGGCATTTATCAATCAAAATGGTGAGATTATATATAAATGGGAAATTCCTACCAATATAAATGAAAAAGGGAAAAATATTCCTAAGGAGATGGCTAAATCAATAGATCAAACATTAAGTGAGTTGGGGCAAGAAAAACAGAAGTTAATTGGTATTGGGGCTGGAGCACCCGGTCCTGTTAACTTGGGGAATGGTTCTATTGATGTCGCAGTTAACTTAGGGTGGAATAACTTTCCTTTGAAGGATCTTCTTGAAATGGGAACATCTTTGCAAGTCATAGTTGAAAATGACGCAAATGCAGCAGCCATTGGGGAGATGTGGAAAGGTGCTGGACAAGGGTCAAAAGATTTATTATGTATCACCTTGGGAACGGGCGTTGGTGGTGGAATTATTTCCAATGGGCAAATTGTACATGGAATAAATGGGGCAGGTGGCGAAATAGGGCATATTACCTCTCTCGTAGAGGATGGGGCACCTTGTAATTGTGGGAAAACGGGATGTATTGAAACCATAGCATCTGCCACAGGTATTGTTCGTTTAGCGATTGAAGAATTATCTTTTACCGAGACACCAAGTAGACTGAGGGATTTTTACAATGAACATCAAATATTATCATCTGAGCTAGTATTTGAAGTAGCGAATGAGGGTGATGAATTAGCTAATAGAGTGATTGGGAAAGTTACCCTTTATTTAGGATTAGCATTAGCTCATCTTGCGAATGGTTTAAATCCTGAGAAAATTATCATTGGTGGAGGAGTTTCCAAAGCAGGGGATGCACTGTTAGTACCTTTAAAAGAGCAATTTACTCGTTTTGCTTTTCCAAGAGTATTGCAAGGAGTGGAGTTAGCCAATGCCACGTTAGGAAATGATGCAGGAATTATGGGAGGCGCTTGGTTGGTGAAAAAAAGATTACTAAACAGGAATGGAAATACACCTTTATATTTGTGATAGCACAATGAAAAGGTATAAGAATCAGAAAATAATAAATAATAATTTTATTTTTTACTATTTAAAGAGCATCGGTATTTTCAAAGTGCTCTTTTTTAATTTCAGCACAAAACTTATATTCTACAAGGGGATACAATGTAAATGACGAAATGGGTAGGGAAGACTAAAGATAAGAACACTCTGGCCATTCATCAAGCCACTAACGAATAACAAGGTAACCTACTTTATAAAATGACATTATCCTTAGTTGACAATATTTATACAAGAAGAAACCGAGAAAAGAAAAATTACTTGAAAGATGAGATCATATATAACCAAGGATAAAATAGTCTTGGTCCTACGAATGTATGACAGTAAGGAATATTCCATTAAAGGAGTTATTTCACAGTTTTTTTATACAGAGCTATTCAGAAACGGACCCTATAAACAACATAAGGAGCATTCACTTTGCTCCTGTGTTCCCCATCATCTCTCTACTTATCTGCTACTTTGCGGTCTGTGACAGCAACCCTGTGACTAGGCCAATACGCACATCAATTGCAACCTGTTCTTCAAAGGAAATCCACTTTTACTGTAGGGAAAGTAATTATTTAATGCCGAATTTATTGCTTTTATTTTCAACAGCAAATAACTGGATATCTGATGTGAATTCGTGTAATCTACAAAAGTATGTTTTTTTCCAAATCGTAAAGGGGGACCATAATTGAGTTCAACAAATAGTAAACAGACAACAATTGTTGCCCTTTTGCTAGCGGGTACATTTATTGCGATCTTGAATCAAACATTAATGATTACCGCGATTCCTCCTGTAATGGAAGAAATGAATATTACGGCAAATAGTGCACAGTGGCTAACTACCGTTTTTATGCTGGTTAATGGGATCATGATCCCTGTTAGCGCGTTTTTACTGGAGCGCTTTACCACCAGACAGCTCTTCCTTTCAGCCATGGGGATTTTTGCTATTGGTACATTGGTAGCGGGGCTAGCTCCTAATTTTGGAATGCTGCTGCTAGGAAGGATGATTCAGTCGAGCGGAGCCGGAATTATGCTCCCGTTAATGCAAACAGTCTTTCTAATGATTTTCCCTGTTCATAAACGGGGTGCAGCAATGGGACTGGTCGGGTTGGTCATTTCCTTCGCGCCGGCTATTGGACCAGCTTTATCTGGCTGGGTTACGGAGACCTACTCATGGAGGGTGTTATTCTTTATCATTCTTCCAATTGCTATTATTGATATCATAGTTGCGTTCTTCGCTTTAAAAAATGTAACAGAAGTTACACGGCCAAAAGTGGATGTGCTTTCGATTGTTTTATCTTCCGTAGGTTTCGGTGGATTATTGTATGGATTTACAGCTGCAGGTAATTATGGCTGGACAGACGAGAGTACCATCATATCCCTAGGCATTGGAACAATTTCACTTGTTTGGTTTATCAAAAGGCAATTGCGATTGAAGCATCCAATGCTGGAGTTCCGTGTGTTCACGTATTCATTATTCCCGATTGCCATTATTATTGGAGCCATTACCTTTATGGGTCTGATAGGTGCCGAAACGCTGATCCCGCTATTTATGCAAAACATGCGAGGATTTACTGCGTTTGAAGCTGGATTAGCGATACTCCCTGGAGCACTTATTACCGGGTTAATGTCCCCGTTCATTGGACGTATTTTTGACCGGATTGGGGCCAGGTGGTTGGTTATTGGCGGATTACTCCTCATAACCGCTTCCTCCTTTACTTTTATGGATGTTGGTCCTTCGACAAGTTTTACATTTATAATGGTAATGTACAGTATTCGGATGTTCGGATTAGCCATGGTTATGATGCCTGTTTCAACGGCCGCCTTAAACCAGCTGCCTAAACGGTTAATCGCCCATGGTGCAGCAATGGATAATACGATGAAAATGATTGCCGCATCTGTAGGTACTGCAATACTTGTTACTGTAATGACATCAGCTACCGAAAATGCTCAGCAGCGTCCTGAGATAGTCCATCCTGATATGTATGGCGCGCAAATCTCATTTATTGTCATCGCTGTACTTTCGTTAATTAGCTTCCTCATTTCTTTTAAAATAAAGGATCAAAAATCAGCAGGAAAAGAGTTCGGAGAGAAGAAATAAAGATTTGAATCCGAGTTTTTTAAACTAAATATCCTAATTTCGCCGCCAGAGTAGAAAAGATTGCAAGTATCACTGGACTTAAGAATGTTATTGTTGTGAAAGAGTGGTATTCTGGTGAATTTGGAACTACTTACTATTAGTACCACAATGATTACGGCGAACTTGGAAAGACATTTATAACAGGTAAAGTCAAAACAACGCCTGCAATCGATCAAATACTGTATAACATAAGAGAAATAAAGCCAGTTATCTTTCGAACAAACAACAAAGCAGGGAATCCCAATTTTCGGGATACACTGCTTTGTTGTTTTCATTTAGAATACCAAATAGGATTAAATCTCGGTTTTAAACATTTAATTTCAGCCAGATAGAGTTGTTTCTTATTTAGACACAATTGAAATTATGTTCAAAAATAAATAATGCGTTTTCATTTATCAGAAAATTAATCTAAACATGAAATTAATTTTAACGAGTGAACATAATTTCTCAGAAGGTAGGATGACATGTACTCGAATGAAGAAATGATTGTAGTAGCAAAGATGTATTATGAGATGAACCTTACACAAAAGGAAATAGCAGAAAAACTCAGCTATTCAAGACCATTGATTAGCCGGATTATTGAAATTTCAGGTTGATAATGTTTCCACTTGAATAAAATTTGCTTTTCGATACTAATCAAGCACCTTTTTTAGAGTAATAGTATCAGTATGTCCTAGATTTAGAGATTAATTTCAATTTTATTGAAATTTTTTGAACCAGAACCTTATAATGTATATATTGATTTAAAAGTGGAATTACCTTAGAATAAAAAGAAAAGATTACCTTTTTAGGATATCGGATCTTTCCAACTTTAGAAAAGAGTGGAAGGGTTCAATGAAAGGCATTGTCGTTAGCAGTTTCCTTTACGGGCTGCTAACGACAATGCCTTTTTATTTAACTAAACCTAAATATAAGAAAGACAAAACATTTCGAATAAAATGAATGAGTGTTTCCGATATTTATTTGAATAGTTTGAGGTAAATTCAATGAACTTGGAGGTGCTATAAAATGGAGTTTGTTACAAGTGTAAACTCATTAGTCAACATTAAAGTAATTGGTATTGGGGGCGGAGGAAATAACGCCGTTAACCGTATGATCGAGCATGGAGTTAAAGGAGTAGAATTTATTGCTGTTAATACAGATGCACAAGCTCTTAATTTATCAAAAGCAGAGATCAAAATACAAATCGGTGCAAAATTGACAAGAGGTTTAGGATCAGGGGCAAATCCAGAAGTAGGTAAAAAAGCAGTTAATGAAAGCAAAGAGCAGATCCAAGAAGCATTAAAAGGTACAGACATGGTATTCGTTACAGCCGGAATGGGCGGAGGTATAGGAACGGGTGCTGCCCCTGCTATTGCTCAACTTGCCCGTGAGCTTGACATACTAACCATTGGCGTTGTAACACTTCCGTTTGCGTTTGAGGGCCATAAGCGTGCAACACAAGCAGCAGGCGGAATCGCCTCAATGAAGAAAGCAGTGGACACATTAATTGTTATTCCAAACGATCGCTTATTGGAGATTTTACATAAAAATACACCCATGCTTGAAGCATTTCGTGAAGCGGATAATGTTCTTCGCCAAAGTATCCAAGGTATATCGGATTTAATTGCTGTACCAGGTTTAATCAATATTGATTTTGCTGACGTGAAAACAATAATGTCCAATAAAGGGTCTGCTTTAATAGGCATTGGCAGAGCAACAGGTAAACATCGCGCTGTGGAAGCTGCAAAGAAAGCCATTTCCAGTCCGTTACTTAACACTTCCATCAACGGAGCACAAGGTGTGTTAATGAAACTCACGGGCGCCAATATAAGTTTATTTGAAGTACAAGAGGCAGCAAATATTGTTACTTCTGAGGCAGACTCCGAGTTAAATATGATTTTCGGTTCTGTTATTAATGAAAACTTAAAAGATGAAATTATAGTAATTATCATTGCTACTGGCTTGAATGATCAGGAGGTTCCATCATTAAAAATGTCTGCCCGCCCTTCAATAGCCGAAATGGAAAAACCACTGTCACTAGAGTTCTGATGCAAAAATTTCACGAAGGGAGCCGTTTAGGTTTCCTTTAGTACGTTAAGGTTTTTAACTCCTTAATAATTGTAAGCTTATAAGGATGACGAGAATCGTACTTCCTTCATGACTGATCACTCCTTGAAAATGGTCCATCAATTAAAGATGTGGCAGAAAAAAGGGGTGAATCTTGAATAACCATTAACTGCTATTTGGAATTTGATACCATCTAGCATCTCGGATTCTTCGATGATAAAAGTCCCTGAGATCTTTGCGTGGGGATTCCCAGACTGGAACGCAGGAATTATTTTAACAGCAATAATATTTACGTTTATTTTGATTTCAAATACCATCGCTGCAGTAAATGCAATGAGTGTTGTGATTCCGAATGAGGCAGTTACTCCATCAAAGTTAAACCGAGGAACATGGGCTGGTGGGATTTCTCACATTCTTTCTTCGGCCTTTTCAACACTAGGGGTTGTTCCATTACCTGTTTCAGCTGGATTTGTACATATAACAAAACAATTCAAGGTGCTCCCTTTTCTAATAGCTTGCGCATTGTTATCAATTGTTTCGTTTTTTCCCGCTGTTGTCCAGTCATTAGCGGGTTTACCTGTTTACGTAGCGAGTGCTGCTTTAATGGCAACGATTATTCAAATGGTTGGGATTTCCATGCGAAATATAGTAAAAGATACGTTAGACCAAAGAAGATTAACAATTTTAGGTGTTACATTGCTAATAGGGATAGGCTTATGTCATTACCAGATGGCTCATTCAGTGGTCTTCCTGTGTTGCTCCAATATATTCTTGGTAATGGACTGTTAGTAGGGACGATTATCGCGATCGTACTTGAACAAGTTTGGAGGCCTTCTTAAAACAAGAAAATGACCAAGAGGTGTTTAAATTAAATAATGTGTTTTCGACCCGTCACAAAGGTGGCAGTTATTTTTTTATAAACATGAAGAAATTTTAAGAATAAGTTTATCTTTTTTTAAGAATTTTTTAAACGGAAGTTTTTAATTGGGTATTAACATAATAGAAGTAGAAACTAAGTTCAATGAGTGGATCTGGTCATTTCAAGTTTATAGCAAAAAATAATAAAGAAGATAGGCAGGTGATTTTGATGTGGAGGTGGCTAACAATAGTTATTGGAGGCATTAACCTCCTTTAGGGATGTGTCTCAGATAATGATGCAGAACCAATTCTACACAGGAAAAAGAGATAAGGGTAGAAATAGATATGAATGAACACTTAAATCAAGCTGCAGAACGCAAGGAAACAGAAACAATAAAGAGATTGATTGAGGAAGGTGTCGATATAAATACAAAGGACTCAGAATGACAACTGCTACTACTACTATGATCGCACCTTATAATAATAATGTCGAAACCACTAAAGTCTTGATAAAAGCGGGGGCTGACATCAACATTCAAGATAACATGAAAAACAATCCTTTTTTATATGCCGGTGCAAGAGGATATGTTGAACCTCTTAAGCATACGATCGAAGCAGATACGGATCCGGCGATGATTAACCATTATGAAGGAACTGCATTGATTCCTGCTTCAGAACATGGTCATATAGATGCCATCCAGGAACTTCTCACAAGACCGATATTGATGTAAATCATGTAAATGATCTCGGTTGGACCGCATGAATGGAAGCAATCGTGTTGAATGACGGTGGTGAAAGACAATAGCAAGCCATACAATTGCTAATCGATCACGGGGCGGATGTGAACATTCAGGATAGAAATAATGTAACTCCTTTGCAACATACACGTGGGAAAGAGTTTAAAGAGATTGAACAAATTTTGTTAACAGCAGGAGCAAAATAGCCAGATTGTGTAAGCTTCCAAGTAAGATTAATACCGTATTACTGCTTAAATATTAAGATAATCTAAAATATACTGCAAAAAATGAGGAGACGATAAAAATGAACAAAAAAGCAATAACATCAATATTGCTCGGTTTCACATTAGTATTAACAGGTTACAGCGGCGCTAAAGCCCAAGAAAATCATAGTGAACATTGGCAAAAACGAGCTGTTAAAGAGACTAAAAAGGAAAACAAGTTAACCAAAGGACAGGTAATGGCTAACATTCTTAGCAGTACAGATTGGCAAGGTACAAGAGTGTATGACAAACATCATAATGACTTAACAAAAGAGAATGCAAACTTCATTGGTCTTGCGAAATATGATGTGAAAACAGGACATTATGAATTTTTTGATGCAAAGACTGGGAAAAGTCGTGACGATAAGGGAACATTCTTTATCACTAATGATGGGAAGAAGAGAATATTAATTTCAGAATCAATGAATTATCAAGCTGTTGTTGACATGACAAAACTAAATAAACATGTTTTTACTTATAAAAGAATGGGAAAAGACGCTAATGGCAACGATGTAGAGGTATTCGTTGAACATGTTCCTTATAAAGAAAAAGAGCTTTCTTTTACTGATCCGGACAAGCAGTTGAACACTACTACCGGAGATATTGTTAAAGACGTTGATGGAGATAAGATTTTAGGCAGCACCCTTTGGCACGGAACAAAGGTATTAGACGAAGATGGCAATGATGTAACAAAGTATAATTCGATGTTTATAAGTCTGGCAAAATTTGATGACAAGACTAATAAATATGAATTTTTCAATGTTGAAACAGGCAAAAGCCGCGGTGATTATGGCTACTTCGATATTGTACACGAAAATAAAATAAGAGCCCATGTTTCAATTGGAAATAATAAGTATGGTGCTGCTCTTGAACTTACCGAACTTAATAATAATAAATTTACGTATAAAAGAACTGGTAAAGACAAAGATGGTAAGGACATAACTATATTCGTTGAACATGAATCTTATAAAGGTGATCTTAAACCAAAATTTAGTTTTTAATAAATGTCAAATAAGATTGACATGTCGTCAAGAACGGAAAGGTATTCTGTAGCTTTGAAATAAAGTTGCACCGTTTTAAGAAAATCGCACCATTTAAAACAAAGTTTGATCGAAAATCCTGTACTGAGATGCAGGATTTTTATTATTCCGCAAAACGGGAGCGATAATGGAATAAAATTTAGATTTAAATGACTTTATTGTTATATTTTTAGGTACAGTATTTTATCAGCTGCAAGGCTTCTTTATAAGCCGAAAACATTGATTTATCAACGATGTATAAAAAAATCTTGCACAAACGATAAAAAAATAACAAATGCATTTGGTGTTATTTGAAGAGAATGAATGTAAAAGGGATGAGTTTATGAAAGCCATTATGCGCCTTATTTTTTTATTTATGCAGGTTTATAAACATCCTTGATTTAGCAAAGCTTTGTTCTGTTCTCCACTATAAAAAGTGCATAAGAGCTATAGCTTTTATGCACTTTTCTAAGTATCAATTATAAGTTTTTGTGGGTTCGTTTTTTAACTAGGTTTATTTCATGAGAACATAATTAATAGCTAGAACATATCTGGTATATATTCTTCTGAAAAATCATTTATGCCTTTACAAATACGGTTTTAATGGAAGTGAAAAACTCAATTGCAGCTTCTCCTTGCTCACGAGAGTGGGAGCTAGATTGTTTCATTCCCCCGAATGGGGCTTGCAGTTCAACTCCCGCAGATTCAGCATTAATACGTACGAGACCAGCATCCATCTCATTAATAAAAGAAAGCATGTGACCAATATTTTTAGTGAAAATAGAAGCACTTAGTCCAAATTTCACGTCGTTTGCAATTTGTAATGCTTCTTCTAAAGTCTCAACTTTGATAAGGGCAAGCACTGGTCCGAAAATTTCCTCTTGGGCAATAGACATTCTATTACTAACATTTTCAAAGACAGTAGGTTCCATAAAGAATCCATTAACTAATTCATCTTCCTTCATACGTTTACCGCCATAAATCAATGTTGCGCCCTCATCTAGTCCTTTCTTTACGTAAGAAAGGACTGTATTCAGCTGGTTCTCACTTGCACATGGCCCCATCCATACATCTTCTTTTAAACCATTCCCAATTTTTATTTCCTTTATCTTTTCAATAAGTTTATTTTTGAACTCCTCGTAAACTTCACTTTGTACGATTACACGACTAGTAGCTGTACATTTCTGTCCCGTAGAACGGAGTCCTCCACTAATAGTTGCAACTACTGCCTCTTCTAAGTCGGCGTCATTGGCTACAATTACAGGATTCTTCCCACCCATTTCTAACTGATACTTAGCACCACGCTTTAGAGCTCCTAGGCCAATTAATTTACCAACGGCATCAGATCCTGTGAATGTAATTCCATTAATATCCGGATGATTAGTAATCGCTTGACCGATGACGGCCCCAGGGCCTGTTACCATATTAATAGTACCCATTGGAAGCCCTGCCTCGTCAAAACATTCTATTACTTTGGCTGCGGTTACTGCGGCTTCTTGAGCTGGTTTAAGAATAACAGTATTTCCATAGATGAGTGCCGGTGCTATTTTCCAGATGGGGATTGCCACTGGGAAATTCCAAGGTGTGATAACACCTACAACTCCAAGGGGAGCACGAGTAGTGAACATCAGTGCTTCAGAATCCGATGAAGGAATCACATCACCTATTTTTCTCATCCCTTCTCCTGCATAATAACGAAGGATAGCGACACCTCTAGCTGTTTCCCCTTTTGCTTCCAGAAATGTTTTTCCCATTTCACGAGTCATCGTTTCCGCAATTTCATCAATACGTTGCTCGAGTGCATTCGCGACCTTATACAAATACTCTCCACGGGCAGCACCGGATAGCTTCCCCCAGAAAACTTGAGCTTCCTTCGCAGCAAGAACCGCGTAATCTAAATCTTCTTTTTCAGACTGTTGTACATAACCGATGATTTCATGACGATTGGCTGGATTGATACTAGTATCAACCTTTTGAATAGAAGCAGTTACCCATTTACCATTGATATAGTTTAAATACGTTTTTTCGTCAGTTTTTACGTTCATCTTATATACCCCCATATTCCTTGAAACAGTTTGCTTAATCCTGAAACATTGAATGCCAAAGTCTTTATTGTAGTTAATTTTATTGAGTAGTAATAGAACTCTCGTTAAACTAGTGTTTTTCTAAGAATTCAATGAGTATTTTTCTGCATGATTAGTGTGTTATCGGATTTACTCAAACTAATATGTGTTTTGGTAACTTTACACTATTTTTCAAGACACCAATATTAGAGACTTCAATTTCAATCTCATCGCCATCTAATAAGGTAAAGTCATTTGGTGGAATTATACATGTACCAGTCAATAATACAGTACCGTCAAAAATTTCATTGTCGCGTATGAGGAAAGATATTAATTCATCAAATTTTCTTTTTAACTGGTTAGTATTCGCTTTTCCCTCTACTTTAAGCTCGTCATTGCGGTAGATTCGACATGTGATGTCAAATTTGTAGGGATCTTCCACGGACTCTGCCAAAAGAATTGCCGGCCCAATGGAACAAGAATTTTTCCACATTTTTGCTTGTGGTAGATAAAGAGGATTCTCTCCTTCAATGTCACGACAACTCATATCATTTCCAATCGTATATCCAAGGATTTCACCTTCTCTATTGATAACAATGCCCACTTCTGGCTCAGGAATTTGCCAATTAGAATCACTACGTATATAAACTTCCTGCCCTGGACCAACCGTACGAGCAGCCGTAGACTTAAAGAAAATTTCTGGCCGTTCAGCCTCATATATCTTGTCATAGAAAGTGGTTGCATCAAGCTTTCCACCTGTTGCTTCATAGTTACGTGCATCGCGACTACGCTCATATGTAACACCGGAAGCCCATACTTCTTCAGCTACGATAGGAACAAGTAACGATAAATCTTCTACAGAGTATGGAATGGGCTTTGACTTGGAAATAGTAAATTCTACAAAAGAGAGTGGAGAAATATTTTGTTCTTTTGCCTGTTGGATTAATTCAATCAATCCTTCTTGAGGAAGAGGGTATACTTTTCCCTCATTTGTAACAGCTGCTAGAGTTGCTTTTGAATGCTCATTTAAATATCGAATAATACGCATAAAAATAGCCTCCTAATGTTTTATATTATAAAACTGAGTTTTTATATATAGACAAAAGAGAAGGGAACCACCTCTATGAAATTGGTATCCCATTTCCCATTTGTTCTGATAATTGGAAAGCTGCTTGTTTCAGTTGTTCAATTAATATTTCTAGCTGAGCCTCATCTATACGAGCTATAAGTGTAGAAAGGCTAATAGCTGCAATAACTTTATTCTCATGATTTCGAATAGGTGCTGCAATACAGCGAACACCTGGCTCGTTTTCCTGATTATCAACAGCGTACCCTTGAGATTGAACTTGGTGAAGCTCACGCAAAAATTCAGATTCACCTGTAATGGTAAATTCAGTTTGTTTAAAATAGACATATTCATTTAGAATTTTTTTTATTTCTTCCTGTTCTTTAAAAGCTATTAAAGCTTTACCAACAGCGGAGCAGTGAAGTGGAATTCGTTTCCCTATTTTTGAATAAAGAATAACAGCCATAGGACCTTCAACTTTATCAATATAAACTCCCTCTTTGCCGTCTAGTATAACCAAGTGGGCAGTCTGTCCGGTTTTTACCGATAAATCCATTAAGTATTTTTTTGATAAATCTCTAACGTCTAAAGACTGAATGACATGGTTTCCTCTTTCAAAGAGCTTCATTCCCAATCCATATTTCCCATTCTCAGGATTTTGACTGATATAGCCATGAATTAAAAGCGTTTTCAATAAAGAATGAACAGTGCTTTTGTGAAGTCCTAACTGATTACTTATATCTGTTATTTTCAATTCTGCTGTATGTTCGTCAAACAAATCAAGAATACGAAGAGCACGATCTACTGATTGAATAACAGGCATGAATTCCACCTACTTGTTTTAAATTATAAAACCCGTTTTTACTATTACAAACATTCTTGCAATTCAAATATAATACTAGTTTTTTTAAAATGTCAAGAAACATAATTAAATACAAGGATATCTTTTGTCCAAAGAAAAATTATAAAGAATTCATTTATCATTCTCATTCTACAAAGCGAAATTATTAAGTCATACACTTATCCACGTAAGA
The DNA here is from genome assembly GCF_037975445.1 of Peribacillus sp. FSL P2-0133. Classification (NCBI taxonomy): domain Bacteria; kingdom Bacillati; phylum Bacillota; class Bacilli; order Caryophanales; family Bacillaceae; genus Peribacillus; species Peribacillus sp. FSL P2-0133. The sequence continues at coordinate 2,059,896 of NZ_CP150254.1, forward strand.
TTTATAAGAGTTAATATCTTGTATAGAAACTAGTATTTTTTTAGAATTATACCCTCTGTTATTAAAACAAATAGATTCCTTACGTAGATAGGAGTAAAATGTAGAGGTTTCTTTTAAATAACATGAAATCTTACTCTATAAATGGCTTTGAAAAGTTAATTGACTTTTCAGAAAAAATATGATTATTTTAAAAGGCAACCAAAGTTTAATATAGATAAACTGCGTTTTATAATATAAAACGAAAGGGGAGGTTTTTATAGAGAGTATACCAAGATAAACAGTCCTAAGAATATTCAATCTTTCAGATTATAAAAATTGAAATAGCAGTAGGCAAGCATGATAGTAATTGCTTAGCAGATAATTATGTGAGCAACATAAAATATTTCTTTTTTTGAAATAAAAAAATCTTATTAACGGAGGAATACATATGTCATTGCAATCGATATTTGGCGAAGAGGATGTATCTTTTTACAAAGTTCAAACTCATTCAAAAGGGGCAGATGGTTCACTCCCACTTACATCAGAAATGTTGCTAGATTCACCAAGTGGTGACCTTTTTGGATTATCCCAAAATGTTGGAATGGGATGGGCACCTTCAAACCTCCTTGGAAAACAAGTTCTAATCCTCGGTACTCAAGGTGGAATTAGGAATCATGATGGTACTCCAATTGCATTAGGCTATCATACTGGCCATTGGGAAATAGGTTTATTAATGAAGGCGTCAGCTGAAGAGATTAGTAGACAAGGAGGGGTTCCTTTTGCAGGATTCGTAAGTGATCCATGTGATGGTCGTTCTCAAGGAACTACCGGCATGTTTGATTCCCTTCCTTTTCGAAACGATGCAGCTATAGTTTATCGAAGATTAATTCGATCATTGCCTACGCGTCGTGCAATTATTGGGGTAGCTACATGTGATAAAGGTCTTCCAGCAATGATGGTAGCTCTAGCGTCAATGCACAACTTGCCAACTATCATTGTCCCTGGAGGGGTTACTCTTCCACCTACAAATGGAGAAGACGCAGGAAAGATTCAAACAATTGGGGCAAGATACGCAAACAACGAAATCACTTTACAAGAAGCTGCTGATCTCGGATGTCGTGCGTGTGCTACACCGGGAGGAGGATGTCAATTTCTTGGTACAGCTGGCACCTCCCAAGTAGTTGCTGAAGCCATTGGAATGGCCTTACCTCACTCTGCACTAGCACCTTCAGGTCAGCCAATATGGATGGAGATGGCTAAGCAATCAGCACGTGCAGCTTTAGAATTGGAGAAGAAAAAGATATATACCAAAGATATTATTACGGATAAAGCGATAGAAAATGCTATGGTGATTCACGCAGCTTTCGGAGGTTCAACAAATTTATTACTTCATATTCCAGCAATTGCTCATGCAGCTAATTGTAAGATACCCACTGTTGAAGATTGGACTAGAATCAATAAGAAAGTTCCTCGCTTAGTAGATGTACTACCAAATGGTCCTGTTGGTCACACAACCGTTAAGGTATTCCTAGCAGGTGGGGTTCCAGAGGTTATGCTTCATCTAAGAAAATTAGGTGTCCTGCATGAAGATGTACTAACTGTTACCGGAGAAACCCTTGGTGCAAACCTCGATTGGTGGGAAAAATCAGAAAGACGTGCAATGATGAAAAAACAATTGTTAGAAATTGATGGAATTGATCCTGATGATATTATCATGGATCCAGTCAAAGCAAAAGAAAAAGGTCTAACTTCTACTGTTACATTCCCGAAAGGAAATATTGCCCCTGAAGGATCAGTAATTAAATCAACTTCCATTGATTCATCTGTGGTAGGAGAAGACGGAGTGTATCGACATACAGGAAAAGCTAAAGTCTTTACTTCAGAAAAGACAGCTATAAAAGCTATTAAAACAGGGGGCATTGAAGCAGGAGATATTATGGTTGTTATGGGCGGTGGTCCTTCAGGAACCGGGATGGAGGAAACATATCAACTAACATCGGCATTAAAACATTTGTCTTTTGGCAAGCATGTCTCCTTGATTACAGATGCGCGTTTTTCGGGTGTTTCTACTGGCGCATGTATTGGACATATTGGACCTGAGGCATTGGCTGGGGGAGCAATTGGGAAATTGCGTGATGGAGATGTTATTGAAATCATTGTTGACCGTAATCAGTTAGTGGGTTCCGTTAATTTTGTTGGAACTGAGAATGAAAGACTTTCTTTAGAAAAAGCAACTAAAGTCTTGAAAGAACGGGACCTTCATCCAGACCTCAAACCGGATCCTGGTCTTCCGGATGATACTCGTTTATGGGCTGCGCTTCAATCAGTAAGTGGAGGAACTTGGCGCGGAAATATCTATGATACAGATCGAATTATTGAAGTTCTAAATGCGGGGGTAAAAGCATTAGGTGAAGAAAAAACACTAGTTCAAAATTAACCTATAATTGCACAATTTTAAAGCACATTAAGACCTTACTTTTTTCATTCATAGTTTATTCTCCCATTTTAATTAAATAGTTGTGTACGCTAAAATTTTGTAATAGCTTCAAATGTAAGCGATTACTATATTTCGTTTTTTCAAATAACTACACTTTATGACTAGTAAACAAAATAGCATAAGCATCCTAGAGTTACTTACTAATTAAAATATAGGGTCAGTATTTTTGTAAGTGGAGCAAATGGAAATATTTTAATTATTTTTTTGGAGGTTTATTATGCCATTACTTATCGTAGCGATTGGGATTATCATGTTGCTAATTTTGATTACTGGATTCAAATTAAATACATTTGTTTCATTAATTATTGTATCTTTTATTGTATCTTTAGCACTAGGAATGCCGCTAGAAAATGTTGTTAAATCAATTGAAGGTGGATTAGGAGGTACACTTGGTCATATAGCTTTAATATTTGGACTTGGTGCAATGCTTGGTAGGTTAATTGCTGATGCAGGGGGGGCCCAGCGTATTGCAATGACCTTAATTAACAAATTTGGAGAAAAAAGAATTCAGTGGGCTGTTGTGGTTGCTTCGTTTATTGTGGGTATAGCACTATTTTTCGAAGTAGGATTAGTTTTATTAATTCCAATTGTATTTTCAATTGCGAAAGAATTAAGAGTTTCTATTTTGCACCTAGGTATTCCTATGGCTGCAGCCTTATTAGCAACTCATAGTTTCTTACCCCCACATCCAGGGCCAACAGTAATAGCTGGTGAATATGGTGCAGATATTGGATTAGTTTTACTTTACGGTATTATTGTCGCAATACCAACCGTCATTTTAGCAGGTCCTCTATATACTAAGGTTGCTAAAAAAGTTGTACCTGATGCATTCAACAAAACAGGTAATATAGCTTCTTTAGGCGAACAAAAAACATTCCAACTTGAAGAAACACCAGCTTTCGGTATAAGTGTATTGACTGCAATGTTCCCCGTATTATTAATGGCTATATCTACAATTGTTGATATGATTCAAAAATCAGTAGGATTTGAAGGGAATACATTATTAGAAATTGTTCGTCTTATAGGGAACCCTTCGTCTGCAATGTTGATATCTTTATTTCTTGCATTCTATACAATGGGAATAGCAAGAAATATTCCAATAAAAGAAGTGATGGATTCTTGTTCATCATCAATTGCAGCAATTGGTGTGATGCTATTAATTATTGGAGGTGGGGGTGCTTTCAAGCAAGTACTAATTGATGGTGGTGTAGGGGATTATGTAGCAGAATTATTCACAGGAACTTCGATGTCACCTATCATACTTGCTTGGTTAGTTGCTGCGATATTACGGATATCTTTAGGATCAGCCACAGTTGCAGCTATGTCCACTGCAGGATTAGTTATTCCAATGTTGGCTCAATACGACGCTAATTTAGCCTTAGTAACTCTTGCAACTGGAGCAGGCAGCTCAATTTGCTCGCATGTTAATGATGCAGGATTTTGGATGATTAAAGAATATTTTGGATTAAGCATAAAGGAAACATTTTCAACATGGACAATACTTTCCACTATTACTTCTATAGCAGGATTAGGGTTTATTTTATTATTAGATGCATCCTTCATTATTTCGGGAGCAGTAATAATTCTCATTAGTATAGTAGCAATATATTTCAGTATGTTTGACCGATCTAAGGCTAAAAGAAACGCTTTGGGGGATATAAAGGCATAAAACCTTTTGGAAAACAAGGGGACGGTTTGAGACCAGTGATAAAGTCTATTTAAATAAGAAAGAGAAGTTGATAACCTACTATAAATAATGTAAGACGGGGGAAGAATTGCTCGTGGTGATGGTGATTTAAGAACAGCGAAATAAGTTTATAAAGCTGCTCGTCCAACAAGATCTGCTCGATGAAACAATTTCCGGGAGATGTATATAAGAGTAGTTTTTTTCGTGGTCCTCATTGTGAGGACTTTTTTTGTTGCAAATATAAACACCCAATTAATTCTAGGTATTTTGGGAGTAATGAGCGTATATTGTATTGGATGCGCTTCAAAAGAATTATTTTATAAAAAAGCCCATTTTACTAGATTGGTTCGATATACCAGAAATGGAAAAATTGAGAGGGTTATATTAATGAGTAGGGAAGTGTAAATAATGCTCTGGAAAATTTACTTTTGGCTAATTATAGCTATATCGATAGCATCATTGTTTGTAGAAGCGGTTCATGGTCCGGTGATAGAAACTACGGATACTGTTATCAGTATTATTTCCACAATTGGATTATTTGGTTATGTATATAACAAACAATTGTTATCAAAGTCATTCTGGAAATTCGTATTTATAATAACTGTAATTGAAGTGCTTGCATACACAATGTTGGATGTGCTTAATGATCCAGAACTTGGAATAGGAGGAATGATTTTTGTTACAGCTTTCACGCTTATCATAATGTATCCTTTCTTTCTAGGTTTATATAGATATGGATTCCGTAAGCAAAATTTAGCTTAGTGATTTCTTAAATTACAGATACATTTGTTTGAATAAGGCATTAAAAAAGGAGACCATAAAATATGTTAACAGTCGATAATTATATTGATTCTATTAAAGCTAACCTTGAGAAACATTCAGATTTGTTAGTAGGTAACCTTAAAAATATCATTACATACCACTATTTTTCTGAAATAGATTTGTTGGATTTTACCGCATTTATTGAGACTACTACTTTTGAAATTTCAATAAGGATGTTCTCTATGGATAGGGGGCTTTTCCAATTTGGTATTTCAGTTAAAAAATAAATTGAAAATGCTCACCTATTTGCTCACCTGCCATTGAAATATTATGATATTAAGTGAAGTTATTTTAGGTGGATTTGACCAAAGATGTTGGTATTATTACCTTGTTATTTCCTATTAAATTAATAATTGAATGGGCGGCATGATGTAATAAGGGGTTAAAACCTTGTTATATCAACGTCTAAAATGATAATATGCTATTCTTGTCCTCGTTTTTTTTAAAACACGGCAACCTGTGACAAAAAAGCTAACTATAGGAGAAGGTCCTTCAGCAGTTTGCTAAACTGTTGGGAGGCCTTTTCTTCCATATTGGCTCATGTGAGCATAGATATTCATTGTAGTATTAATATCTGTATGTCCAATTCGCTGTTGTATTTCTTTAATGCCAACTCCAGCTTCAATCAATAATGAAGTTTGCGTATGTCTAAATGAGTGTGGAGTAATGTTCTTTTCTATTTCTGCTTTTTTTAGAAGCCTTTTTAGCCGGGTCTCAATAACTTTTCTTAATTGTGGACTCCCATTCTCTCAAGCGAAAATAAATCCGTTATCTTGGTAAAAAAGTCTGTTTTTTAATTTAATTTAATTTAATTTTGTTTAAGCCGATGCTTCTTTAACATGTTTATCAGCATTTCATCAATCCTGATTGTTCGGACAGAGCCCTTTGTCTTTGGCGTTACAAGCTGATATTTTTCAAAATGATTGTTAGGGTTATAAAGAGTTTTAGTAACTCTAATAGAACCTAATCTAAAGGCGACATATAGATATCTGGAAGAAAAGGGGAAGGTTACGAATACGAAGGAGCCTGGTTTAAAAATTTGGCAACCATAGTATTTCTATATAATTACAGTTGAAAAGTGCGATAATTTGTACTAGGGTTATCGCCATTAATCCTATTAAGCTATGTGACAACGGGTTTGGAATAGCAGAACCATTTGCTAGAGGTTTGTTGATTTTATAGCCACCTATTAAAGAGGCTGAAATATAAAAAGAAGGCCCAATAAAATAGAAATTCTATCAGTTCAAAGGTACCAATGAAAAAGGAGTTGACCCCGTAAGGCCAACCCCTTGCAAACCGTTATTTTATTGTAAGCGTTACAGAATTATAGTTTTTCCCATTACCAAGTGGATTGTAGTTTTTCTCAATGTTTCCTGCGGCGTCCACAGTGAAATAATTGATGGTTGTAGTCTTTTCAATTTTTAATGTTTCTGCAAATTCACGGGTGCCGCTTAATTTAATTTTAGCTGATTGGAAGGTTGGGCGGCTACCGTCAAGCGTATAATAAATGGTGGCTGGCTCACTTGTTTCAATCTTAACATCAACCGGACCTGTGTATTTACCGTTTCCAGGTGTAGCTTTTGAGGAAGGCGGCTGATGGTCTTTTGCACTGTTGTAGGCTACTTTCATTAAGCCAATCAACCCATTGGCAAATTCCATTGCTTCTTCATGACCTTCTACAAAGGCTGGCTGGAATCCAACTGCCTGCCATCTTTTTGTATCCTTATTCCATAAATCTGCCCCTACTTCGAAGTTCCAGGCATAAATCCCCTTTTCATACCATAGGTAGTCCGCAGAGTTACCTGCAGCAGAGTATAGTACGTCAGGAATTGGACCTGTACGACTAGGTAGAATGACCGTTCCGCGGTGGTCTTGAATATCATTTAAGATGTTATCAGAAGCTGCCCAGTAAAACGCTTCTTCACCAGCTGATGGGCGTGGCAGTGTTGTACGTTTTGAATCGTAAGCACCAGGGGACCACATGAAGTAGCCGCCATAACTATGAATATTCATTGCAAACATAATATTTGGGTTTTTGTCAGCAAGCCAGACAAGGTTTCTTCCTTCAGGCTCAGAGTTTTCAGCTGGTCCAGCGTAAGTTTCTCCCGTACAACTTGTACCTCCGCCAATATAGCCATCAAAAACGGAACCAACAGAATGGTTGCGGTTAAGGTCAACTCCCCAATTATTACGGTACCCAGGATCAGAGGCAGTGGGACCACAGTGATTGGTCATATTCTTACGCTGCATATTGTAATCATTTAAGCTGTAATTAGCACCATCAGGGTTTACTGAAGGTACAAGGAATATATCAAGATTATCGACAAGCTTTCTTGTCTCACTATCTTGACTATAGTTTCGCAGTAGTCTTTCCGCCGTTTCGATTGTTACGAGTGGGGTCACCCATTCACGGGCATGCTCCTGAGCATATCCAAGAACACCTGGTTTAGAACCGTCACGATGCTTGCCGATTCGGATCGCTTTTACTGTAAAAGGATCACGGGAAACGTCTGCCCCAGCTTTCAAGCCGTCAGTTAATATCGCAGCATTTGTAGTTGGTGCGACAACACCAGCACCAGTATTACCGCGGTATGTAGTCGCAGTGACAAGTTGGCTAGCATTCTCATTCAGTGCTTTAACCACTTGTGCGGCAGTACTTGTTGCCTTTCCTGACGAATCAGTAGCTAAATCTACTAAAATCTTGGTACCATCCACAGTCACTTTTAGTGGTGCATTATTGGTTCCCGGATTCTTGAATTCTACCGATACATCATTCCCGCCTTCATGCCCCCATGCTTTTGAGGAAACAACAACTGCGAGATTGGTCGTGCCGCCGATAGTTGCTTGGGCAAGACGTCTGTAACCATTTGTTTTATTTGGCATATCAATGATTTCTACCAAGTTCGGGAATTCTTTTGAAAGTTTTTCGGCACGTTCATATAATTCATTTGGTGCCATATAGTGATCAACAAAATCCGTAACATAATCTGTTTTTGGATGTTTCGGCTCTTTCCCTAACCATTCAGTAATGGTGCTCGTAGCTGTTCCTCCAAGATTACTTTCAATTTTAACAGATGAAGGAATGGCGCTAACTGGTAAAAGCAAATAGTGATATAAATATTCACCGTAATCTACCAATCTAGAAAGTGTAGCAGATTTTTCCTCACCGTTCTCGGTCCAAGTTGCTTTAAGTGCTGTGCTAGCAGTCGCACCGGCGCTTGATTTCACTTCGAGATATAGGAAGGTGCCTGATTGATTGGTAAAATGGTTTGCCCTAAGGACTTTAAGTGTATCCTCGGAAGCTGCCAGACTGGCTTGCAGCTGGACAGTAGATTGCTGCTCTGCCACGCGTGTGTTCCATTGATTTTCGGTGATCAGGGTCTCTTTTACATTGATGCCAAAGGTCTTTAACATGGCAATTTCTGTTGGTGTGACAACGGCATCCACTTCATAGACTCCGTCGTGTGCTTCGATTCTGTGGGTAAGGTCAATTCCAAGCTCAAGAAGCTTGTCCTTTGCCTTATCATTTGGTACTACAAGTTGAACAATTGAGACCGATTCTTCCTTAGGAATCGGCTGGTCAGGTTGTTCGACCGCTGCAACCGGAATACTTAGGCCTGTATAAAATGTAGAGAACCCTAGTCCGGTTATGGCAGTCATCACCACTAAATTCCTTTTCCATTTCTGCTTTTTCTGTTTTGTCAAAAACTGCACCCCCAAAATGCTAGAAATTTTAATACAAGCTTATTGTAAATTGAATGTACTTAATATCTTGTCGTAAAATCAGGGGCAGATAAAAATCGGCTCTACAATAATTTTATTGAGAAAATATAATACTTTATTTTAGAAGAATAAATTTTAGGCTGTTTTTCCTATTTAAAAAGTACTGTGCCACTCGAAATCTAGTAATTTTAGGAGTACAAAATTACTGGATTTTATTCCATTATAATTCCCATAAACTGTATATTTATAATCAACTGTTTTTATTGTTTAATATTGTTGCTTTTTGTTTAATTTTGTAAAAGGAAAGTTGTAATATATTTCATGTGAATTGCGGCTCTATTGTTAAAAGCCATTAAATGCCTATCAACCTTTGTGCCAGTCCAACATTTAATAAAGAAACAAGAATTATTATGAATAGGAATGATGGGGAATGGCAAAAAGAAACCGAGGAAAAACAATCAGCTACTTGCCTTCAAATGGCAGAGGGACGTGCCCACTGTGTGAAAGAACAGGAGTAAAGCTTCTCTACCCGCACAAAACTGAAACAAACCAAACCATCAAAGTCTGCAAAAACTGCCGCCATAAATAAAAATCTCATAGTATAAAAAATCACATTCAGCAATTGACCGTAAAAATGAAACCATGGAAATGGAAGCTATTACTATGGTAAAAGCACTACAAGCAAGTAAAAACCGTACAGAAGCAGAATCAGCTATGGCGAAGGAGAACCTATACTTTGGCTCGTCTGCAGAGAGATATTCTCGAGCTTGCGATAACAGATTTAATCGAGAAATATTGTAAATAAAAAACGCCAACATCCATTGGGTGCTGGCGTTACATCTATAGGGTAATTCATTAAAGTCTATGAATATAAAAAAAATCTGGCAACATTAGAACAGTTTGAATAATAATTCCCATTCGGTGGGATAGTATTCTTACACCTAAATGGTGTCTATCCCTGTTATCAGTTGCCTGGTGCAGGGGAGGTTTATTGTCCTGGTAAGTTACTATGTGAGAAACACATTCAATTCGGCTTAATACAGCTCTTCCCAGTGCCCTTATATGAAGAAGGGAGGCGGAAGAATTATTAATATTGCTTCCACCTCTATTAAACAGCCGATTCCAGGGCTCATTCTTTCTAACACAATCCGTTTAGGAATCGTTGGTCTTACGAAAACGCTTTCTGTAGAATTGGCCCCTTATAATATTTTAGTTAATACGGTTGCGCCAGGCAGAATTGCAACAGAAAGAACGGACCATCTTGATCAGATAAATGCTGATAGACAGGGGATTTCCCGAGAAGCAGCAGCAGAACAGTCGAAAAAGACCATTCCTCTGGAACGGTATGGCACACCTGAAGAATTTGCAAAAGTCGTAACTTTTCTTGTATCAGAGGCAAGCACATATATTCGGGTAGCTCTGTACTTGTCGATGGTGGGATGGTTACATCCATTTAGTTAGGAGTTTTGTCCAATGGCAGCTTTTATCGAGGGGGAAAGGACAAAATCTATTTAAGCATCTTATTAATACTTTATCAAAGATAAATCAAGTAAGAGGACTGCCCATTCACAGAATTCGCTTCTGGTGTAAAAAGCTTAAACTGATGGTAAGTAATCTAGCAATTTAAGGCATTTAGCTTAAAAGTAATGTATGCATATAAGCCTGATTATTTGTAATTGCTCGATATTTGTTTCAAAAAGGGATTATAAAAATAATTTAAATTTTTAATTCTGTCTCAAAATTTAAGAATACTCGTTACAATGAGATTCAATAAAAAAAGCCTCTAAGGGAATGAACTTAGAGGTTTATTCTGAATACAACTGGTCCTGGACAATCGTTTCAGAGATCAAAATAAGGAGTACCTATATTATACAGTGAACAAGTGTGAATGTTCTGTGAAATGATACGTGTAAGTTGTGTACTTTTTTTGAACACTTCCATTCTGTCTCGCTACAACAAGATTACTTTTCATTTTGAGACAGTGAATTTTATATATTTTAAACTTTCTATAATTTATCTTATGTAAAATCTCTTAGTCTTAAGTTGGATAACTCGTTTACCCGGATACCACTTCCTAAGAAGAGAGATAAAATCGCAAAATCACGTTCCTTAATTAATCTAAATGGAGGAGTGTTAAGACCTATATCTGGTGAAAGGGAAATGGATGTACCAGTATCGTGCAGTAGAGTCCGAAGGAAGCACTGAAATCTAATTTTTAATTAATGTATAACTTTGGTAAAGTTAGATTATAAAAATAACCAATCATCTTAGGGAGGAAGCAAATGAAGGTAAAAAAAATACATCATGTAGCTATAATTTGTTCCGATTATGAAAAATCAAAAAACTTCTATGTAAACATTTTAGGATGTGATATTAAGCAGGAAACATATCGGGCAGAAAGGAAGTCCTATAAATTAGATTTAATGGTGGGAGGGGAATATCAGATGGAATTGTTTTCATTTCCGGATAGCCCCCACCGTCCAAGTTATCCAGAAGCAAGAGGGCTTAGACATCTTGCTTTTGAAGTAGAAGATATTCATCAAGCTATTGAAGGTTTAGAAAAAGAAAACATTCCAGTCGAACCTATCCGTGTTGATGAGTTAACAGGAAAAAGGTTTACTTTTTTTTGTGATCCGGATGATTTGCCTCTTGAAATATATGAAAAGTAGCAATTACCAGAAGGGTTATGTATATTTCGATATAAGAAAAGACTTCCATCAAGGTGCCCTAAAACCAAAATAGTATTTAAAACGAAAATGGCAATCATTTTGTGATTTCCATTTTCGTTTCTTTATTTTTTAGGTCATAAAATCCGAATTATATATTTAGTTTTTATCAACCTAGTGCAGTATAATTTCTAATAACTGGAATAAATATAGGGTGTTCGTTTATATTCTTATCTTGTGAATTTTAAAGGAAGACTTTTCACTCCAAAAACGAACGGACTTGGAATCGCCTCCAGCTCAGTCCCTTTTACACCTTCCAATTTTGCAAATGTACTTAATAGTGTCACGAGAGCTACTTCTGCTTCTAGACGTGCAAGCGGGGCACCTAAACAAAAATGAATACCAAACCCGAAACTCAAATGAGGATTTAATTTCCTTTCTAACGTAAACCGATTAGGTTCTGCAAACTTTTGTTCATCCCGGTTTGCCGAAGCGACCCAGCAAATTACTTGTTCCCCCTTTTGGATTGTTTTGCCCCCAACTTTGACATGTTCCTTTGTAACACGGCCAATTGCCTGTATTGGAGGATAAAAACGTAGTGTTTCTTCTACCAATTTTGGTATTAAAGGTAGGTTTGTCCTAGCTTGTTCTTGAATGTTTTTATCTTCTGTCATATAGCGTACGGCATTTGTAATTAAATTAGTTGTTGTTTCATTGCCCGCAACTAATAATAAAACACAGAAAGATAGTACCTCCTCTTCAGTTAATTTTTCCCCATCAATTTTTGCTGCTAATAATAGCGAAATTAAATCTTCTTCAGGATTAATTTTTCTCTCTAAAATTATTTTTTTGAAATATTCTTTAAGAAACCCACTTCCTTCCTTACGTTTTTGTGCCATTCTTTGGAAGGCTTCATTTGAACCATCTTTGGCGCCTGCCACGAGAACATCAGAATAGGTTTTAAAAAGATCCCGATCCTTAGCAGGGACCCCCAATAATTCGGCAATTATAATGACAGGCAACGGACCAGCAAGATTATGAACGAGATCCATAGTCCCCTTCTCATTAACTTGATCGAGAAGGTAAAGTGTCACCTCTTCGATTTTATTTTTTAAATCCTTCACTGCTTTAGGAGTGAATGCCTTATTCACTAAGTTTCTCATTTTTGTGTGTCTAGGAGGGTCCATTGTCAAAATGCTACCTTGAAGAGTTCCAGACCCTCGTTCCGATGAAAACAGTTTTGGATTTTTTAGAATATAATGAACGTCTTCATATCGAAACACATCCCAGCAGCTTCGAGCCTCGTCGTACCTTACAGGAGTGTTTTGTCGTAAACTATTAAAGATTGGAAAAGGAAATAATTGATCTGCGTTCGAAGCAATTTCGCTCATGGGGATGAGATTAGCATACTGCTCCACTGCGCTTGTTGATTTACGTTCTTGTGTCATGGTTTCATCTCTCCTTTTATTGTGCCTAATATTCATACAGAAAATAGTCATGAACCGGTTCATTAACTAAGATAACAAACTCGTAATTTGGTTTCAATTGACATAAATTGAGATATTTTTCAATAAGAAGAAAGTAATAACTTGGAAAATTTGATTCACCATCTATTGAAAAACCCTTTTAAGTTTCATAGCTTCTCGTTTAAGGTCATGCCGGTACCCAAGTCATGCCAGCAGTGTAATACTTAGCTTTTTATATTTATATATTTCAAAAAACTCTCAAGCTATTCACAAAATTCCTGCATATAATTCTATATTGATATTAAAGAAACAGTTGGGATGAAAATTGGATACGTATGATATCAGAAAAGTGATTCATTACTATACAAGTATGGTTTGAAGGCACCGATAGCAGGATGGATCAATCCTATATCTGCTTTATATCCGGTAGATTTTAATAGGGACGGAAAATATGAGCTCGAAGCATATCAGAGGATAGCCGGAAGGTACAATGCCGATTCGCTCGGAGTTGTACAGACCGTATTGAAATGGAACGGCAAGCGTTTGGTCCTGACCGTCAGAATGTGGCTATCTTTGGAAGGTATATAGCATTTAGGAAAGGAATGTTCATGAAGAAGGTAACGGGAGAAACCTTCGCCCAAAAGTTACCGAAAGCGTGAAATGTATTAAGGGGAATTATATTAATAAAAAGTAATCTAAAATATAGCGGAAAAATGGATAGGGGGCTTAGTGGATTAGGTCTTCCAATATTGTTTTATCACATATTTCACGCAGAAATTGTATCGGGAGATCATCTAACAAACCATTATACCTATATTTACTGCAGTCTTATCCACTATTATTTTTAGTCTGCCACTGAAGTTTTTACCAGAAGCCATAGGTGGGTTTCTGCAAAGGGTGTGTCACTGGCTACAGTTAAGGGAAATATCATAACTATCGGACAGAAAGGAAGTCCTATAAATTGGATTTAATGGTGGGAGGGGAGCCGGATGTGCGGCTCTTTGTTTTTGGGGTATTGTGAAAAAGCCTATTGAGGAGAGAATAAATTTCAGATGATAAGCTGTAGCTTGGGCAGCTGGTCCAACCTAAGGTAAATGATCATTACTTGCTCATAAGATATTAGAACAAGACATCCAGATTACTCCCCCTTTTAATCTCATGACTATACTTATAATAATTTGTGGTAATTGGCGCTGTTAGTGGTAAAGTTATATAATAAAAGAATGATGATAAAACTCATAATCCACGTATATTTGGAGGGAAGATTCTTGAAGAAAAAATCGGTCAATGCGATGGAGGTTGCGAAATTAGCTAATGTTTCCCAGTCAACGGTTTCGCGTGTGTTTACTCCAGGATCGAATGTGTCTGAAAAGACCAAGAGGAAAGTGAAGGAAGCCGCATCAACTTTAGGTTATCGGCCGAATGCTTTTGCCAGGGGATTGATTATGAACAAATCAAACATGATTGGACTGGCCATGAAAGATATCCAAAATCCGTTTTACCATGAAGTTTTAGGGAAATTTTCTAAGGGGCTTCGCGAAAAGGGATATCATGTATTGTTTGTTTATACCGAAAATGATGAGATTCAACAAGAGGAGATTGCCCAATTTCTTGAATACAATGTAGAAGGTGTTATTGTAACGGATGCCTTTTTGTCCTCCAATGTGGTTTCCCATCTCCATGAAAACAACATACCTGTTATTTTATTTAACCGATACAGTAAAGACATTCCGTGTCACTCCGTAAGCTGTGATAATTATACGGCTGGTAGGCGGATTGGTGAATACCTGCTTGAACAAGGGTACAGCAAATTAGCCTTCATTACGGGTAGGAAAAATACATCGACCAGTCAAGATCGGCAAAGAGGATTTTGTGAGTTTTTAAAGTCAAAAGGGATTGATCCGGTCATTGAAGAAGGGGACTATACGTATGATGGGGCCTATGAAGCCGCATTAAGGTTATTGACACGAGAAAATCGGCCTGAGGTCATTTTCGGAGCAAATGATATAACCGCTTTAGGCGCAATAGACGCAGCAAAAACGTTAAATTTATCCATTCCTGAGGATATTGCGATTGTTGGATTTGATAACATTCAAATGGCCTCATGGCCGTCTTATTCGCTCACTACATGGGAACAGCCTGTCGATGAAATGATTGAATTAACCATCAATACTCTATTAATCGAAATGAACCAAAAGGGTTCCAATTCCAAACCAACTCTAGTATCAGGGAGATTGATCGAAAGAAATACAACAAAATCTTAAACTTTTAAAAAAACTTGACAGATGAAAGCGATTTATTTATTCTATGTTTAGAAGATTTCATCAATTCTTAATTTTCCCCATTCAAATGCATACGTATGCATTTCTGAATGGGGCGATAATTAACGGAAAAATGCATACGTATGCATTTTGAAAGTTTTAATCATAGGTTTTCAAAAACAAGGAGGATTTATATGGCAACTTATTTAAAGCAAGGTAAAGCACAGGAAGAAATTGCACAGAATGACGCACAAGTATCCGATACGGTACGTCAAACGATACTAAAAATTGAGCAAGAAGGCGACGCGGCAGTTAGAGAATTATCTGAAAAATTCGATAAGTGGTTACCAGAAAGTTTCCGGCTAACTGATGAGCAAATTGGAGAAATCATTAGCCAGGTTCCTGATCAGACCATTGAAGACATAAAGTTTGCGCAAAGTAATGTGAAGCGATTTGCAGAAGAGCAAAGGAAGTCCATGATTGATATCGAGGTAGAAACACTTCCAGGTGTAATCCTTGGTCATAAAAATATTCCGGTCAATAGTGTTGGCTGCTATATTCCTGGTGGACGATATCCAATGGTAGCATCTGCCCATATGAGTGTATTAACGGCTAAAGTAGCTGGAGTCAAACGAGTAATTGCATGCACACCTCCTATAGGTGGGGAAATCCCAGCAGCAACTGTAGCTGCAATGCATATGGCGGGAGCCGATGAGATTTATATACTCGGTGGCATTCAAGCAATGGCTGCAATGGCTGTCGGAACTGATACGATAAAATCCGTTGATATGATCGTCGGGCCAGGTAATGCATTCGTTGCTGAAGCAAAACGACAACTATACGGACGTGTGGGAATCGATCTTTTCGCCGGCCCTACAGAAACACTAGTCGTAGCTGATGAAACGGCTGATGCAGAAATGATTGCTACGGATATTCTAGGGCAAGGGGAGCACGGTCCGACTTCGCCTGGGGCATTGATTACTACTTCTCGTAAACTAGCAGAAGAAACTGTTGTTGAAATTGAGCGACAATTGGGAGTTCTTAAGACAGCAGACGTGGCCCGTGTTTCTTGGGAGGATTATGGCGTTATCATCCTGGTTGATACCATAGATGAAGCAGTACTTGAAGCAAACCGATTAGCATTTGAACATGTTGAAATTCTTACGGAAAATCCGGACTACTTCCTTGAAAATATGACTAATTACGGCTGCCTATTCCTGGGACCTGAAACAAACGTTGCATATGGGGATAAAGTCATTGGCACAAACCATACATTGCCAACAAAAGGTGCTGCACGATATACCGGTGGTTTATGGGTCGGTAAATTCTTGAAGACTGTTACCTATCAAAAAGTAGCGGAAGAAGCCAGTGCCATGATTGGGGAATATGCTGCGCGCCTTTGCCAATTGGAGAATTTTGCTGGACATGCTGAACAAGCACTTCTTCGTGTACGTCGTTATGGAAAAGTACCGGTTAATAACAAGTAAAAAAGGATAGATAAATTAACTACTGAAAGAGGATACATAAGCTTTTTATGCATCCTCTCTTTTCAAAAAAATGCACGCTCATTATTTTTGAATTTGACTTTGCTGAAAGTGCAGCTAATGGGGGAAGGCGCACGCAAGACAATTTAAAATTTTACAAAATGCGGAAAACGCTTACAAAACAAACAATTTTATTAACAAACAAGTAAAAGGAATTTCTGAGTGATTCAATTTACAACTAACGAAGCTTTCACAATTCAATTTTGTGGTTTGAATATCCTACGGAAAAAGAAGGAAAACGCATCTAAGTTTTAAGCGATATAGGGGGGGAAATAATGGATTTATTCATCATAATACTTGCTTTAGGGCTATTAATGTTTATTGCTTACCGTGGCTTTTCTGTCATTCTTTTTGCGCCACTTTGTGCGTTACTTGCTGTCATTCTAACAGAGCCCAGCTATGTTTTGCCGTTCTTCTCTAATATTTTTATGGAGAAGATGGTTGGATTTATTAAAAACTACTTTCCTGTCTTTTTGTTAGGAGCCGTTTTTGGAAAGTTAGTCGAAATGTCGGGAATTGCTGAGTCTATCGCCAAGACGATTGTGAAACTAGTCGGCAAAAAAAGAGCAATTTTAGCAGTTGTACTAATGTGTGCCATATTAACTTACAGTGGAGTGAGTTTGTTCGTCGTTGCATTTGCAGTTTATCCATTTGCTGCTAATCTTTTCCGAGAAGCCAATATTCCTAAACGGCTTATTCCAGGGACGATTGCTTTAGGAGCATTATCTTTTACAATGGATGCGCTGCCGGGAACACCGCAAATCCAAAATGTAATTCCTACTTCTTATTTTAAGACAGATATATATGCAGCACCGATATTAGGAATTATTGGTTCGATTTTCGTTTTATCTATGGGTATGATTTACTTGGAAAGACGTCGTAAAAAAGCTCAAGAGGCGGGTGAAGGGTATTTAAGATTTAATGGAGATGGAGGAGAAACGGCAGTTGCTGCAGAAACAGTCAATCCATTACCGGTTCCTTTAGCTGTTAATACAAGTCCAGTACGACAAATATTTGCATTTATACCGCTAGTTTTAGTGGGTGTGGCGAATAAATTTTTTACTATTTCTATTCCGAAATGGTATCCAGAGGGATTTGACTTTTCAAAGATAGGATTAGATTTGTTTGGGAAAGTAGATCTTGCGACAGTAACAGGTATTTGGTCTGTCGAACTAGCTCTAGTTTTAGGTATTATTGCAACGGTTGCTTACGATTGGGGCCGTGTTACAGCAGGGTTTCAACAGGGCATTAATGCCAGTATTGGTGGAGCGTTACTAGCAGCTATGAATACTGCTTCTGAATATGGATTTGGTGGAGTCATCGCTTCATTACCTGGATTCGCAACTGTACGTGATGGTATTTCACACACTTTTACGAATCCGCTTGTAAATGGGGCCGTTACAACAAACGTTTTATCTGGTATTACTGGTTCTTCGTCTGGTGGTATGGGAATTGCGCTTAGTGCGATGGGAGATAAGTATATACAAGCTATTAATCAATATAATATTCCTCCCGAAGTAATGCACCGTGTCATAGCGATGGCATCAGGCGGGATGGATTCGTTACCTCATAACGGCGCTGTTATTACCTTACTTGCGGTTACAGGCTTAACACACAAACAATCATATGGAGACATCTTTGTGATTACAATTTTTAAGACACTAGCAGCATTTGTAATTATTCTAATCTACAGCTTAACTGGATTAGTCTAATAATCAAAAGGGATTAGAAGATCATGATAAATTGTACTTAAAGCAACGATACTTTACTTCAATACCAGGAGCTGATTAGCAGCTCTTTTTTGTATGAAAACAAATAAGCACTCCATATTCTAATTTTTGAAGGACGTAAATGTACTATGTCGTTATTTTATCTGGTTACGCAGTTTGTTTTTCAGATGGAGCGATTGTATAGCCTTTCTTTTTTAGGTATTCGATCATTTTTAATTCTTTGTTCATTTGTTTTTCTTCAAGGTAATTTGAGCCTAGTTCATGATAGGGTTCTCCTGTTTTTAAGGTGTTGTAAGAAATTGTAAATGGTAAATGAGCAGAAGCAATTCGTCCTTTCATTTTTTCCTGTCATTTGGTAATCCTTTTTCGATGTGAAGCAATTCGATTATTTTGCTGGATGGCGGAAGAGGAACGGGAACGTATTTGAAAACGGCAGCGTGAAGGAATTGATGTAGCCTTGCAAAACGGTGTGCCCTTCGGCCGGCCAAAAGCTCAAGTAACGGAAGAGTTTAAAGAATTCTATGATTTATGGAAAGCAGGAGAGATGACAGCTGTTAAAGCCATGTCGGAATTAGGTGTTAAAAAGACGTCTTTTTATAAATTAGTTAAAGAGTATGAAAATGACTTTAAAAAGATTACCTTACAATAGAAGAAACTCGTCAAAAAATTAGCCGGCCAACCCTAGATATTTCGCTTCATTGTGGAGGATACCTATCCTGGGTGAATGAAGCATATACACTTTCAGCCCTCCTTTTAGAATTCGTATGAACATCAAAATAATTAACAAAACAAAAATCAAAAAGTGTCAAAAAACGAAATCTCCAATTTCATGAAGAAGCAAAATAAAGAAGAACCGATTAATACAGCATTGGCGGATGCTTTGGAAAAACTGAAATTCGATAAATAAATGGAACTATTTGCATTCCTCTTTTCATGGAAACTGTCACACAGATTATGTACGCCAAATAAGCGCGTGATGTTCGAGAAAATGGAAAAGAAATAAAAAAGAGTTGCAGCTTGTTTTACCGAAGCAGCAACTCTTTGTTTTATAAGATGGGATATAGGAAATCCCATACATTTTAACTCATTGTTTTAATGGTTGTCCTTCAAATGCGTTAACATTTAAAGGTGAAGAGAGGAATTCTTTAGCTTTACCAACAAACGAGGTGAAGTGCTCACTTGTATTATGGCTTGCAACCGCTAGATGATCTTGCCAAACTTCAACCATTGTAAATTCATTGTCTTTTTCTGTAGCTTTGTGAAGAGTGTAAGAAACATTTCCACTTTCCGCTCTTGAAGCTACGATTAGCGGTTGAATCTCCTCTAGAAATGCATCTTGTTTTGCTGGATTAATATTGAATACGGCATGAATGATAATCATTAAACGTCATCCTCTCTTTTGTTAAGCATAATAAACTTAATATATAATTAAAGTAAAAATAACATACTCGATTGAAATTTAATGAATGGATTCTTTATTACATTACTTCCATTGTGCGACTTTATCAATTGGAAGACGAACTGATTGATGGCCATTATCTGCTGCTTTACCGATTGAAATTAGCATAACTGGTACGTATCGATCTTTATCTAATCCAAAAGCTTCTGCGATTTGGTCTTTTTCATAGCCACCGATTGGATTTGTATCATAGCCATAAGCACGAGCCGCAAGCATTAGTTGCATGGATACAAGACCACCATCAACTAGAACGACCTCTTTCATTTCTTCACTAGTGATTTTTTCGAAATATCCAGCAAATGAGGCTAATATGTTTTCTTTTACTTCTAAAGGCATAAGCCCTAATTCTACAGCTTTACCGTAGATTTCTTCGCCGTTATCAAAATTGTTCATATCACCAAATACGGCAATTACTGCGGAAGATGTTTCGACTTGATTTTGGTTAAAGCGAGCAAGAGGTGCAAGTGTTGCTTTTCCCTCAGGACTATCAATTACAAGGAAGCGCCATGGTTGCATATTAACTGAAGAAGGAGCAAGTGTCGCTAAGGTAAGTATTTCCTCCATTTCTTCCCTACTGATTTTTACGGATTTGTCGTAATTTTTTATAGAGCGGCGTCCTGTGACAATTTCTTTGAAATCATTTGTTAATTGTGCTGTAGTAGTCATAGTTGATAGTCTCCTCTTTTTAACTTTAGTAGTTAAATTTATAGTTATTCTCATTTCAAATTGTAACGAATCAAGTGTTAGACTTGGCTTATATTTTTTTGAATGCGTGTCAGCATATCTGTTAACTCTTGACGTTCTTCTTCTTTAAAATCTTTAAGCATCAAAGTGACAAAACGAGCCTTTTCAGCTTGGTAGAGAATAATTTGTTTGCGACCATGATCTGAAAGACAGACAAGAGTAAATCGATTATCCTCCGGATCTTTGCGTCTTAAAATCATCCCAGTCGCTTCAAGTTGTTTTAAATGCCGGGTAATCGCTGCACCGTCAATGTTAACCTCTTTTTGAAGTGCTGTTTGACTAATTTCATCAACTTGATAAAGCTGATATAAGATATCATGTCTTGATTGACTAATGCCCGTACAACTTTCAAATTTTGAACTTATCTGTTTGTTAAGGCAGTTCATTATATATAAAATAAAAGATTCATTAGAACATGAATTCGTCAAGAAACACCCTCTTTTCATACGTTAGACAAAATAATTGATAGCTCAATAGTTGATGCATCAATTAATATACTATACCCTAAATAATAAAGCAAGTATTTTAGTACTGCAACTTTTGCTTAAATATGATCTAGACCAAAATGTTGCTCTATCTCCTTTTTGATTAGGCAATCTTTTCAAGAAAGCTCAGTAAACCTTTGGAGCTTTTAGCCAAGGTATAAGTATGATAAAACTGCCCTTAAATAAGGTGGAAAAGTTCATCTGACACGGAGAAGCCAGCAACATTACTAAACTAAGACCAAGAGTCCCCGGGGCAGCTTAGCAGGCCTCTGCCTTATGAATAGACCGAACGAAGGAATGTAAGCGCAAATGACGCTAAGAGACATGGGAGGGTACGTCATCATAAGTTTCGCAGAGATCTATTGTGCATCACATAGTGGAGAAAATAGCTAATGATTTCCATTAGTTTTAGCGAAGCGTACGCTCAATTTAGTAATAAAAACCAGAATTTCAATACTCTGTTTAAAAGTAGAATGAAAAAATAATTCCCCTAATACACCGAGTGGTGCAAACCGTTGATACATCAATGTTTATAGAGGGAGGTTAGTTTAAGTACAATACTTCACAAAGTTAGAGAAAAAGCCGACTTTCTCCGAAAATCGGCTTTTCTAAAATCTGAGGTCTTGCTTCATATGATAAGGCTCTAATAATATTCAATGGTCCACGTTCATATATGACCAAGTGCGGTATGTCTAGCTATCCTTTTTTGGTTATTAAATCACAAGAAGTAGTATCTGTAAGAAAACATAAGAAGATTTCCAATAGCACGATGCACGGAGTACCAGATTTCTTGAACAAAAGGGCACCGACCCATTAGGTTAGTATAACTGGCCTCCACCCCTTGGATAGGCATGACGAAGGAATGAGAGGGCATGAGAGGGTATATTTTGGATGACCCGTTGAGACATGGGAGGGAAAGCCTCCAGGGGCGGCGTAGAGATTATATGCATTACATGGTAGAAGATAGAGTTTTCTATTACTCCTTTATTTAACTATGCCTCCACGAAGCCAAAATGATCTGAGCTCATTGCTTTTAATGTTAATATATTTTCAAGGGTTATGAAATCCTGCGAATAAGCGAGCATTCGAGAGATATAGCTATCATACTGAGGGAGTTCAAGAGTGCTGTTTGATCTTTGTTCAACAATTTGGCCATATTGTGGAATACGGAGTAAAGCTATTTTATAATTTATGTAACTGGAATTTAGTTGAAGAAGGAAAATTTTTCTGTAGGAGATATAACAAAAATTTTAAAAAGGTGTACAAGAGGGGGCACTATTTAATAAACGACATCGTTGGTTGAAGAGATTGTATTACCCCCCTTTTTTATGCATCCCCTAGGCTTCGGGCAGTTGCCCGAGCAAATGGAGCGAATTAGGTATCCACTCTTATTCTCTTCATAGAGTTATTTCTGCTAATGGAGATCTTGGAGATATGACGGGGGAATTCAAAGGAAAGCCTTGCTGCTTGAATTGGAGAGGAAGGCTAACAAATAAATACATTTAAAAAGAGCGTTAGAATGAATAGGATTCTAACGCTTTTAAAATGTGAGACTTGAACATTAAGTCTTATTAGCGCGGTAACTTTCACTCTTAACGGAATCAGTACGGCACTTATTTGCAAAATGGGTGATTAAGGCCTTAGAATTAATCACAATTAATCCTGCAATGATCGTGATTCCCCCGAAAAACATGAGCCATGTTATCTTTTCCTGATACAAAACCTTCCCAAGTCCTAAGGCAATGATGGGGGAGATGTAGAGCCATGTGGACGGAAATATCGGGTCCGTTTTTGAAACAAGCCAATAGTATACGGTATGGGCAATCATAGAGCCAAAAACGGTCAAGTACACGATCGATCCTATTGCATTCTTATTTGCAAGATCTCCTATGTTTATCTGCTCAGATGCCAAAGACAGCAGCAGAAGCAATGCACCGCCGTAAATCATTTGAGCAGCATTCAGCATAATAGGTGAGGTGCCTGAAAAACGCTCTGACACCTTTTTGGAATAGATCGTTCCTGCTGCATAACCCACTTGACCAAGCAGAATAAGGAAGCAGGCGATCAGCCATATTGAATCGTAGGAAACAGTCAGATTCGGCATAAGGAGCAGAGCCACTCCAATCAAGCTGATTGCACATCCTACAAACGTTCTTATAGATAACTTAACGTGCAAGACCATTGTTTGAATCAGCAAAATCATAATTGGTCCCGTTGCAGACAGGACAGCACCAACTCCGGAAGCAACGTACTGTTCCGCCCAATATAGCGTAGCAAACGTTCCGAATGTTAACGTACTTCCTGTGATGAATGATTCTTTAGAAAAAAGAACAGCCAGATTTGCTTTTTTTCGCAGCGACATCATTAAAAATAGAAGGATTCCTGCCATGAAAAATCGGATCCCTGCTGAAAAAAAGGGAGGAAGCCCTTCGTCTACTCCTATTTTTATTGCCAGGAATGTTGTCCCAAAAATCAAGCACATACAAATATAGTTAAAGATAATCATGTAAATCCCTCCTTGCTACTCATCATATAGGACGGGAAATAGAACAGATTCATTGTAGGTAGAACAGATCGCAAACCTTGGTGCTAAACTGATATTGGGGGGAATTCATGTGAAGATAAAATCCTCAGAGCTTTATAAGCAGATTTACGATTTGGTTCTTGCCAAAATTGATCGTAAAGAATGGAAGAAACATGAGAAACTGCCTTCTGTAAGAAGAATGGCGGAGGAACTGAAAGTAAATCGGTTGACTGTTCTAAGAGCTTATCAATTACTAAAAGAACATAAAAAGATATACGCAAAGGAAAAATCAGGGTACTTTGTTAAGCCTGAAGATCCATCTTTTTCTTTGAATGAATCTCAGCTGCCAGAAATCGCTGACTATCCTTATAGCAACCTGTTGTCATCGATCCATCAGGTGGCTGTTGACTATCAATTCTCTCAAGCTCTTATTGATCCGAATCTCCTGCCGAATTCTTATTTATCTGAATATGTCAAAAAGGTTTTTACCCTCTATCCCAAAGTGCTTGGCACCTATTCGACTGTTCAAGGGGATGAGGAATTGAGGACAGCCCTTTCAGACTACTTTTACAAGACGCACCGTTTTTTTGCACCGATTGATGAGCTGTTAATTACTTCAGGTGCTCAACAGGCCATTGATCTCGTGGCAAAGGTTCTGCTCAGGGCGAATGATACAGTATTAGTTGAGAGGCCTACATACAGCTCAGCTATTGATATTTTCAGGCAATATGGTGCGCGTATTATTGGGATTGAGATTGGGCAGGGCGGTTACGATCTGAATCAGCTAGAACATATCTTAAAAAAAGATAAACCGCGGTTTTTCTATACAAATCCAACCTTCAATAATCCAACAGGGTGCACCATTTCTGCTCTGCAAAGAAAACAGCTGGTGGAACTTGCAGAAAAGTATCAATGTGTCATCGTTGAAGATGATCCTTTCAGGGATATTTATTTTGATAAGGCTCCTCCATTCCCGATTTATTCGTATGATACCGATGGCTATGTTATCTATATCCGCAGCTTTAGTAAATACGTTTCGCCTGGATTGCGTGTTGCAGCTGTAGCTTGCCGTCATCCGCTAATGAGCCACTTGATTACTTCAAAGTCACTTGCTGACAACGGGACGGCCCTTATTAATCAAAAAATGTTCCTGCACTATTTTTTCTCGGAACGAATGCAGATTCACTTGGAGAAATTGCGAACAGCTCTATTTTTAAGGAAAGAAGTAATGAGAAATGAACTGGCTGCAACGTCATGGAATTGGACAGATCCATCAGGAGGATTAAACTTGTGGGTGGAACTTCCAGAACAAATTTCAGTTGAAAAGCTCCTTGATGCCTGTTTGGAACAGTCCATTTCCTTCGTGCCGGGATCTATATGTGATCCAGATCAAGCCCTTAGATCGTGGATTAGACTGAGCTTTTCGTATGCAAACGAAATACAGCTGCAAACAGGCATGAAAAAACTAATGACGGTTGTTGAAACGATAAGTAGTGATTCCGCATATCGACAATGATTTTTGAAAGACATCGTAGGGATATAAGTTTGATGGGGATATTTTTAAATCATTACATGAGAGGACTATAAACGGGTTTGCTCTTTTTGTGTGATTGAAATAATGTTGTCCGCGGTCTGTACGGGATGTTTTTATGCTAGTTAGCGATGTGCTACATCCAGATGAGGCGTATAAAATTTGGAGGCAAGAGTAAGCTAACATACGTATATAAGCTGCCGCGGGAGGTGAATAAGTATGAGTAATGATGCAAGAGGTTCTAAAAAAAATAAACCTAATGATGCAAACCATGTGAATGCTGAGACGAAAGCCAATCAAAGACGAATTTCAGAAAAGAATAACCAAGAGAATAATGATAAGAAAGAATAATGGGAAAGTTCAGTAGGGACTGATTTTTTTTGATTCCACTATAAATTTCTTCTCGTATAACAAATAAAGAATATAGAAGAAAATTTCACTAGAGAACTGATATATCGACATCAGTTCTCTTTATTGATTTATCACTCGAAAAAGAAGGTCGTATTCAAGACCATGCACCTCGTTTGAATATATAATATTAAAAGTGATCTCTATAAATTTATGATAAGGAAGAGAGTGTGGCCATTTATATTAATCTTTGCGTAAAATATCTGTTTTACGTATAAACAAAACTTTCTGCGTTTCTTTTTTTAAAAAAAGCATGCACCTAGTAGGTTACCAGGTTCATGCCATACGCTGCCTAATTAACTATAAAGGTTTAATTTTTTTTGTTAACTTTACTTTTAAATAATCAAAGTTCAGTGCTCACCAAATATTGATTGGGGCTTTTCATTGATTGATTTCGTTATTGGACGTTCGTTAAGTATTTTCCATATACATAACCTGTTTCCTTACCGTACTGAATTTTGTACCAAGAACTGCTATTAGTAATGACGGTAACGATTTGGTTTTTCTTCAAAGAGCCAAGAACTTTCCCTGATGTGGATGGTTTGGAACGGACATTTAACTTTGTAGCATTGACCCTACCAGTCATATTTTTCGCTGCCGGTTTGTTTAATGTGTAGGAAGTCGTCGTTGTACGTTTGTTCTTACTTAGATCTATCGCTGTAATGTTAAACGTATACTTTCCGTTCGATGAAAATTGTATCTTAATGGTTAAAGGACACTCATGATTCTAAAAGAGTGTTTTTTTTGTTCGATAATCCACTGAATTATCTAAATTTTCCAAATTATAATTGACCATACCGGGACAGCTGATTTAGAATTGATATGTATATGAAATCATGTTTTGTATATAAAACTAAAAGAAGGAGGAATAGTAATATCTTTTTATGGAGAATTTTCAATTGACTAAAAATTGATTTAGGGAGGTAAGTAATATGTTTAAGAATAAATTGGCGTTCGTTCTGCTTTGTTTGGCGTTAATAGTATCTGGATGCAGTTCAAGTGACGAAACAACTACAGAAAATAAAGGGAGTTCCGGAGGGAAAGCGGTAAAGCTTACTTTTACGGAACCTGCACGGTTATTGTCAGTTGCCCCTTTATATGTAGCCATTGAGCAAGGATTTTTTGAAAAAGAAGGAATTGAAGCTAAGATTGTATCTGGTGGTGGAGGAGCACAAGTAATTGCTTCTGTATTATCAGGAGAAGCTCAGTTTGCGGTCTCAGGTCCTCGAAGTATGTTCACTCCTCTTGACAAAGGTGAAGATTTAATGGCGATTCAATCTTTAAATTCAGCGCTAACTTATCAAATTACTCTCTCTAAACAATATCAAAAGAAAAAGAATGTTTCTAAAGACTCATCACTTGAAGATAGAGTTGCTTCATTGAACGGCGCAACTATTGGTACAAACCTTGTTGGGGATTCTGGAGACGTATACACCCGATATTTAATGCAAATGCATGGTGTTGATCCCAAAACTCTTAAAGCCGTCAAATTAGCAGGAGATGGATCGAAGATTGGCGGTATGCAGGAGGGGATTGTTGACGGGGGAATAGCATCACCTCCAATGGGTTTACAAGCGGAAAGTAAAGATGTTGGTGAGATTGTAATCAATACAAGTGAAGAGCCAATGTATGGGAATATGGTCTGGGAAGCTGTTTTTGCTAAAAAGGAATATTTAGAAAAAAATCAGGAAACATCTTTGAAAGTAGTTCGGGCAATAGGGAAAGGTATGGAATTCACACGTAATAATCCAAGAGAAGCAGCCGAATCAATCGTATCTTATTTTGATGGAATTGATGTTGATATCCTAGAGGAATCACTAATCGGATTGAAAAACACTTTTAAAGGCTATGGGGAAATGAATCAAGAAGCTTGGGATAATGCCCAGGATCCATTAGTTGAATTCGGCAAGTTGTCAGGCGTTTCTACTAAACAGGATACTACTGAAGATGTTATTTGGACAAATAGTTATATAGAAGAAGCATTTAAAAAATAATTAGATAGAAAGGAGATGATAGGTAAGATGGAAAATGCACAACTGGAAAATTTCAAATTGTCCACTCGTTTTTTGGATGTTACTTACGTAAACAATAAAACTGGTGCAGAAGTGATTGCCCTGCAGAATATAAACTTGAATATCAAAGATGGTGAATTTATATGTATTGTAGGGCCGAGCGGCTGTGGGAAAACCACTTTTTTAAATACTGTAGTTGGATTACTTAAGCCAAGTAAGGGAGAAATTCTATTAGATCAGCAAAAAATTGATGGTCCCGGCAAGGACAGGGCAATGGTTTTTCAAAACCCTAGTCTATTACCTTGGAGAACAGTTTTGGAAAATGTTCTCTATGGAGTTGAACTGCAAAAGCAAGTAACCGCAGAGAAAAAGAAAGAGGCCAAAGAATTTATTGAAATGGTCGGTTTAAAAGGTTATGAAAATCATTATCCCCACGAATTGTCAGGAGGGATGCAGCAAAGGGTAAACTTGGCTCGAGCATTAACGGTAAACCCGTCATTAATATTACTGGATGAACCATTTTCGGCATTAGACGCACAAACCAGGGAATTTATGCAAGGTGAGTTACTTAGAATATGGGATGAGACAAAAAAGACAAGTCTTTTTATTACACACCAAATTGATGAAGCAGTATTTTTAGCTGATAGAGTTTTTGTTTTTGGGGCAAGACCAGGACGTGTAGTGGAGGTTGTTGATGTTGATATACCTAGACCGAGAGATCTTCATGTGAAGCGCAGCCCGGAATTTTTAGAGTTTGTAGATCATATATGGTCCATTATTGAACAGGAGTCTTCAAAACAAGGTTTCGATAATAAAGAAAAATAATAAAGGGGAAGGAGAATAATATGACGAAGGGTACGATCCAACTAACACAATCAAAGCACAAGATAAAAAAGGCGAAGAAAATAAAAAAAGAAAAGAAGTCATTTTTTATCAGTGTTGCTTCTGTTTTAATATTCCTGTTGCTTTGGGAAGTTGCCTCTCAAAATGAATGGATAAATCCATTGTTCATTAGCTCACCAATTGAAATTGCCCAAGCGGCAGTTTTAATGGTCCAAGAAATTTCTTTTTGGGAAAATATGAAAGTAAGTGGTTACGAATTTATTGCAGGCTTTGTTTTAGCCATACTTATTGGAATTCCAATTGGTGTGTTATCGGGCTGGAATTCTAACTTTAATGCAGTCGTTAACCCTTTCATTTCAGGATTATATGTAACGCCTAAAGTCGCCCTTTTACCAGTGATCATAATTGCATTCGGAATAGGACCAGCATCAAAAATTGTTATAGTATTTTTGATGGCCTTCTTTCCAATAGTGATGAGCGCTCAAAAAGCTATGTTAACATTAGATCAAAACTTAATAAAAGCAGCAAGAACATTTAGTGCAAGTGAATTTCAAATTTTTAAAACAATCGCTTTGCCTTCGACGGTACCATTCCTTTTAAACGGTATTCGCTTAGGCATTGGTCAAGGATTAATTGCTGTAGTTGTAGGTGAATTATTCGCTTCGACTGCTGGTATCGGATATCAATTGACAAGCAATGGTCAAAATCTACAAACAGATCGTATGTTTGTTGGAGTGTTGGTCATTACGATTACGGGAATCATTCTAACTTCATTATTAGGCATTATTGAAAGACGCTTTTCATCTTGGAAACCAGAAAATAGTTAATGAAATTTATAATATAAACGTTATTTTTGCAGTATTGCTTCACAAAATGGTTACAGTGTAAAAGCCAAAAGACAATATTTCAAGTAAGCTTAAATTTGGAAAAGGTAATTGTAAACGAGTTTGTAGACAAAAGGGGTTCCTTCTGAATATTTAAACATAGTTGATTGGAACGGAAGGTACGGGACTCCTGCGGGAAAAGCGCGTCCAAGGGAGACCCCACAGGCGCCAAGAGCGCCGAGGAGGCTCCCGGACCGCCCGCGGAAAGCGAGTGCCTGGAGTGGAAATCAACGTTCATATTTTACACTCCCTCAAAAAAATGTAGGTAATCTTAATATCGAGTTTGTCTACAGTCTGAACAAAAGGTGCTTCCTATACGAAGCACCTTTTGTTTAGCATAATTTTCAAACCTATTCCATCTTTAAATGGAGATTTCCAATTCAATCCCATATGGAATGGAATTTCTTCAGCGATGATTACATCTCGGAATGTACTCTTATTCGTTATTTTACTGTTCCACTTCACAGCAAGATAGAAATTTTATTGAAGTTCTCACGTATCCATGATACCTTCAGATTATAGTATGGTTGGGAGGAATAGGTTTTGAACACTAAGGCGTTTTTATTGGCATCTATTACAGTTATTATTTGGGGATCTACATTCGCTGCTATTCGTGCAAGCTTACATGGCGGGTATTCAGCCGGCCATTTGGTCCTTGTTCGTTATCTTATAGCATCAGGGATTTTTGTCCTTTATGCTCTATGGCCTGGGGTGAAATTTCGACTCCCGAAAAAAGAGGATTTGCTGAGGATATCGATCCTTGCATTTATTGGTATTAGTATTTATCATATCGGGGTTACATTCGGGGAACAAACCGTTTCGGCGGGAACGGCTGGAATGCTGATTGGTTCAGCACCTGTCTTCATCGCGATCATTGCTGCGTTCGTTTTAAAAGAACGCCTCGGTCTATTCGGTTGGATTGGTTTAGGCATAGGATTCATAGGGATCACCTTAATAACATTAGGTACTGCAGGCCCTTCCCTGAATATTTCTGAAGGTGCCTTTTTAGTGCTGATGTCTGCTATTGCTTCTGCAGTGTTTTTTGTTTTCCAAAAGCCACTGTTTAGCCGCTATAATCCGATTGAATTGACAGCCTATTTCACATGGATCGGTACAATACCCTTTTTCATATTTTTTCCTGGGCTATTTCAAGAAATTCAACATGCTACAATGGAAGGTCATTTATCAGCGATTTTTGTTGGTATTTTCCCTGCAGCCATCGGTTATGTAACTTGGGCAGTCGCACTATCATTAGGAAAAGCCAGTTCCGTTTCCAGTTTGTTATACCTTGAACCTGTGATTGCCATTTTCGTCGCTTGGGTTTGGCTGCGGGAAGTGCCTAGTACTCTTTCAGTCATTGGCGGCGGAATTGCGATATTAGGGGTTCTTGTCGTTAATGGGTTCGGAAAGTATAAATCAGTAATGAAAAAAGCAGCATGATAGTTCTTTAAACCAACTGGAAAAAATCGCAGCATTTTAAATTCATCATGAAGAATGAACGTTTATCCTTCTTGAACGACTCAACACATAGGAGGGCACCCAATAAAGGAATTCACCCAGGTTGCTGAGATCAATCAGTTACACCTGGGGAATTGGATTTTTTCCTCCACTTTTAATTACTTAAAATTAAATCTATTTTTAAAGTCCCAATCCAATTTAAATGAATTATTTTCACCTGTTAAAAATTTATAATCGATATAGGATTTTTCTTTTTTAGACATTTCGTCGACAAATGGCGAATAGGTTCGGAATACCAATACATTTTTCTTTTCATCAAATTCTACAAGTCTTAGCCAGCCATTACCCCCTCGATAATTCGTTTGGTAATTGACCAGCATTTGAATGACATCATTTCCTGCTGAATTTTGTTTTACCCGATGTGCTATCCCAAAATAATGGCCATTAACCGTCATGAACACTTGATTATGGTCCTTTACAAGTTCATCCCAAATCAGCCGGCCATTAGACGACTCGACGGCGATGGTTTTATCATCCTTAACTTTAGGAAATATAATATCATGTGAGACGAGAATTGTCGGTTTATCTTTATGCTGATCCAGAACCTTTTTTGACCATTCCAGGTCCTTATGCAGATTTTTCATATCGACTATCAAGACTAAGTATTCATAACTCCCTGCCTTAGCGATTGCATATGAGCTATACCCAGAGGGAGACGACCCCTTATAGTATTTTTTATTCAAAAAACGCTGCGGCCCATAATGTGTTAAGAAAGGGTCCCCGGCCGCATAGTCATGATTCCCGGCCGCCATCATATATGGAACATCCTTTTTATCCAAAAGGGAAATGGCACCGAGGGAATTCTGCCATTGTTTTTCTAAATCACTATCGACTATGTCCCCAACAAATGTATTCATGATAATATTGTTCTTCTTGGTGTTATTGGAAATCCAGTTCATTTGGCTATTAAATATCTCTGGATTTTGGCTTGAATATTTCTGGGTATCTGGTACAAAAAGAAAATTATAATTCTTTTTATTCTTTAGAAAGGGTAAAGCTTTGTTTGATCCTTCGAATGGTTCATCGTCACGGGCATCCTGCACAAGCCATTCTTTTTCGGTTAAAGCCTTATTAGCAATTCGTATTTCCTGGATATTCCCTTTGAATAGTGCATTAAACTTATTTCCCCACTCAGATGCTCCGATGTTCCAGCCTTTACCATTAACTGCTGCAATACCTATTACTTTTTCTGATTTTCCGTAATCACTTATGCCATTCAAAGTTAAAGTCGTCGTGTTACCATCATTAACAACTGCCAAATGGTACCATTCCTCAGCGTTTAAAGATCGAGACCAATTGCTTACATTATAATTTAAATTAGATGGATGACTTGTCCAGTGGATTTTTTGATCACTGGATACAGTTAAAGCAGAAAGGATTTTTTTCTCGCCTTCCATTTTATTAAGATCGGCCGCCTGTCCTTGTCTAGAAAAAAGCCCCATGACACTCTTGGAATCACTTGGCAACTTAAAAATCGCTTCAATGGTAAAACCCTTATCGAATTTCTCCGAATTGATAGGTGCATTCTTATTGGTTTTGAAATACCTACCTGAAGGGGCGTTTTCATAGTTAGCGAACTTCAAGCTATCCACTTTTTCTTGATCATGATAATCTTCTTCAGACCATTGAATCATATTTTTTAATTCAGGCGAGGCAGGATCACCTATCGTCACTAACTCTAAATCGTTTCCATGTTTGCTTGTATCTTCTATTATTAAATTACCTTTATCGATTGAACCGGATTTAACATGTTGTTTTGTGAATTTCCAATTTGCTACGATATTGCTTCGATTATTTTCAGCAACGGAATCAGCCGATTTGGCAATACCAGGAACAATCATACATAAGAGTGAGAGACCTATTATTGCTTTTTTCATTCTCATAAAACATTCACCCCATTAAATTTTGATTAAGCGATATACATTTATCCTTTTACTACCTGGATTAATTTGTAGCGAACTAAGCCTAGGTAGATTCCGTATAGCTGCAATATGGTATAGTTTGCTTATCTTCTCGATAACTTATTAAGGATGGGTAAAAAAGACTTATTCTTTTAAAGGACATCAGGAGATAAGTCCTAATTGTACGAATTATCTTGTTGAAATCAGGGATTACAACTAATTGTCGAAAGGGATTAAGATCAATATCAATATCAATATGAAGGGTTTTGTTTGCAGTAATTTGAACTTCAGATGTGGAGGTAGGAAAACAAGCATACTGGTAATTGGAGTTATTGGACAAAACGAAGAAAAAGCAAAAAAAGAGACAGCCATAAGCTGTCTTTTTTTCACCACCTACAAATCCAAGTCCAACCAAATCCGGGAGCCCATACTCTCCTACAGCGTGGAATCCATTGTCCGTGTTCCCAATGACCGCCGCCATGACTACCACCGTGTCCGTCCCAATGACCGCCGCCATGACCACCACCGTGTCCGTCCCATTGGCCACCGCCATGACCACCACCGTGTCCGTCCCATTGACTACCGCCCGGGCCAGGTATTCGTTCTCCATCTATATAATAATGCACATTATTAGGGTAATAAGCGTAATTATAATTATACATTCAAGAAATCCTCCTTTTTTGTTTACCCTTTCAGACTATGTACAAAGAGTGGGAAGCGTCCTATATGGACAATGATGGACAACAAAACAGGGCTGCCTATTTATTGTTGTCAAAATAAAAGACACCAATATTAATGGCTGTTTTTTTTTGCCTCATATTGAATTTTAAACAGCGCCTTTTAGCTATTATCATTATTTCTTTATACAATAAAGCGTTGATTATCGGCTTTAATTAGGTAATGATTAAATCAGGTAACGTATGGAAAAGGGACTTTGGGGGAGGGAAAGTGGATGGAGAAGGAATTTCCGCTTATTGAAACACGACGATTGATCTTAAGGGAAGTAACAATAGAAGACGCGGGTGATATGTTTAAATATTTATCTGATATAGATGTAGTGAAGCCAATGGGATTAGATCCTTGCCAAACAGTAAATGACGTATGGGATGAAATTAAATGGTACGAATCTATATTCCAGGAAGGTACGGGAATCAGATGGGGAATTACATTAAAAGATTCCGGTAAGGTTATAGGAAGTTGCGGTTTTCTGAATATGGTCACCAAGCATCATCGAGCTGAAATTGGATATGAATTAAGTAAAGATCATTGGGGAAAAGGCATTGCTAGTGAAGCATTGGAAGCCGTTGTTATGTATGGCTATCGCCACTTTCACCTGGAAAGGATTGAAGCTTTAATAGAACCTGATAATCACCCATCCCAAAAACTCGTGGAAAAACAAGGGTTTAGAAGAGAAGGATTGCTAAGGCATTATGAATATACATGTGGCAAATTCGATGATTTATATATGTACTCACTCATAAAAGAAGATTTAGTGACCTTTTAATTCATTGTGAGGACCGCTTAAAAGGCGGTCTCAGTTTGTCGACAAAAGTGGTTTGGAATTAAAATATTCCGAACCACTTTTGAAACTCCCTTTGAATTTTTGCCTAAAATTAAACAAATCCCGAAGGTATATTGAATGAAAGTCAGTTTGACTGCCCGCGGAAAGCGAGTGCCTGAGAGGAAATCAACGTTCAATTTGTACATACCCCTAAAAAACTGCAGGCAAACTCTCTTTTATTAGAGTTTTCTCTACAGTCTGAGACTGCTTAAAAAGCGGTCTTTATCATAGCTGACTCCATGTATGTACATGAAATCTTAGTTTCCTCACTTGCTTGTATAATCTCTTTCAACCTTGCAAATTCGGGTTGAGTATGATGAGTACCAATCTTTCAAACCTTTTTCTTGTGCCTTTTTGTGAGCGGCATTTTCTTTCCAAAGCTTTATGGCATCCAGGGACTTCCAATAGGATACGGTAATTCCTAACCCGTTTTGATCTCTTACGCTTTCGACTCCTAAATAGCCATCTTGTTGAGCGGCAAGTTCATCCATGAATTCCGCGGTTGAATTGTAGCTTGCGGCATCCTTATCGCTTCTTTGAGAAGTGAAAATACAAGCGTAATAGGGTGGTTCGGGAGTTTTTGCAAGAAACATGAAATGATGCCTCCTTTTAACTTAATATTCAAAATAATACCACATTGGTGAGAACATGGATAGATGCCAGGTAAAGCGGTTCCTTGATATCCGCCAAGAAAACAAGGAGGTAAGAAGCGGTATATATCACTGACACGGCAATTCTTCGGAAGGGATTCTATTCTTGATTCACGAATATATATTACTTTGATGGTTTTACAAAAAAAGGAGATGGTTATCTGATACCTTTTACAAAAGGTTATGGGGGACACCCGTTGTTCGTGTAAAATGTGTAATCACTTTTGGAGGGATGACTAAGTGGCAGAATTGGTATATCATGTAGCGGTTTCACTGGACAATTTCATTGCCGATCAAGCAATGTTGGATGGGAATATCAATCAATCCTTTTTCTTATTTGAAGGAGAACATGTCCCAGACTTTTTATCCGATATCCAGCAATATGAAGCGGTGTTGATGGGAAGTAAAACATATGAATTTGGATTTCAATTCGGAGCTAAACCGGGTGAACCGGGTTATAAGGGCTTGAAACATTATATTTTTTCGAGCTCTCTTCAGTTTGAATCGAATGAGGAGGTAGAACTTATCGAAGGAAACGCCGTTGCGTTTATTGAAAATCTCAAGAAGCAAAGTGACGGAAAGCTATGGCTTTGCGGGGGAGGAGAATTGGCTGGAACGTTATTAAAACATAAACTCATTGATCAATTGGTGCTGAAAGTGAATCCAGTCATAATCGGTGAAGGCATCCCTCTTTTCGGCAGCGTTAAGCCAAGTCTAAAATTAGATTTAGTTGAAATGAAACAATATCCAAACGGAGTGATTAAACCTACATATAATATTATTTATCCTTAGGAATATGGTGGAGGGATGCTATTACTTCATTCGGAAAGATTTTCCTTCAATAGTTTGGGCTGCTTTGGAGCAGCCTTTTTCTAATGAAATTCACTGTTATTGAAAGTAAAAGTGAAAATATACAAAGAAAATTTATTAGAAATTTATTTTTAACATATATCCTTTCAGTATCACTTGAAAGGAGTTTTCTCTATGAGGAAAATGTTGAAAGTATCAAAGAATATATTTTTTACCTTGATTGTTATTATCATTTTTGTAGCAATAGCTGTTTTTATTTACCATAATTATCAAAAGGACAAGGAGTCTTCATTAATTAGTGAAGGAACATCCGTTAATTTTAATAACAAAGAAATTAATGTATATACGGAAGGCAGCGGCGAGGATACATACGTTTTTATGTCCGGTTCCGGGATTGCTGCTCCTGTTTATGAATTGAAAGGATTATATAGTAAGTTTGCAAAAGAAAATAAGATTGCAGTCATTGAAAGAGCTGGATATGGATACAGTGATGTTTTTCACGATGATAGGGATATTGATACAATATTGGAACAAAGCAGGAAATCATTGATGGAAAGTGGAAATAAACCTCCTTATTATTTGGTTCCACACTCAGTTTCAGGTATCGAAGCTATTTACTGGGCACAAAAATACCCAAGTGAAGTAAAGGGAATCATTGCTTTGGATATTGGTTTACCGCACCAATATGTAACTCATAAAATGGGTATGGTAGATTCATTGACTGTAAGAGGAGTGAATATTTTAACGAAAATGGGTTTGCATCGTCTTGTTCCTTCTGCTGTTTATAATCCCGAAGTGATTCGGCAATCATTCTTAAGTGACCATGAAAAGGAAGTGTATAAAGCACTATCATATAAACAGTTTTTTAATGATGATATGGAGCAAGAGCTTTTACAGAGTTACAGAAATGGGAAAAAATCAGTTAACTTGCCGATTCCAAAAGGAACACCCATTTTATTTTTAGATGCGATTGCCGATGAAAATAAGGATTCAAAATATACAAAACAAAAAAATGAAGATTATGAGGAGTTTGCAGAGAAACTATTAAAAGCGGATGTAATAAAACTGAATGGGACGCACAGCATTTATTTATATGTGCCAGATGAGATATATGATCTTGCCATGGAATTTATCAAATGAATAAAGAAAGGCTTTATGATGAAAAGATATAATATTTTAATTGTTGAAGATGATTTGATGATTGGTGATTTATTGAAAAAAATTTTGCAACGCGAAAAATACAATGTACGTTGGGTGAAAGAAGGAAAAGATATTATAGATATAATCCATGAGATGGATTTAGTCATTATGGATGTTATGCTGCCAGGAGATGATGGCTATCAAATTACAAAGAAAGTAAAAAGTCTAGGTATAAATATTCCAGTTATTTTTCTATCCGCCCGAAATGATATGGAAAGCAAACTCCAAGGTTTGACAATTGGTGAGGATTATATGACTAAGCCCTTTGATCCTAGGGAGCTATTACTAAGAATGCAGAAATTGCTGGATCATCAATATGGTACTTTCACGCAAATTAAGCATATATATATAGATGCCGAACATAAAAAGGTATTCAATAATGACTTGCATAATGAAGTGGTTTTTACTGCGATAGAGCGTAAAATATTTTTCTATTTATATGAAAATAGGGATCGGATCTTAACGAAAGAACATTTCTTTGAACATTTATGGCAGCTCGAGGATAGGAATCAAAATATCATTAATGTACATATAAAAAAAGTTAGAACAAAAATCAATGATAACACCGGTGAGATCATCCAAAATATATATGGAGAAGGGTATAGATTGAATACCTATATAAAAAAATGAAATTAAAGAAAAAATACCAGCTATTATTATTTATCGCCGTAATTAGCGTGCCATTTATATTACTGTTAATCAGTATCCTTATGTCAGTAATTTATGACTTGGCCTTTAAAACCACAAATGATGACATTCCTTTTCATGAATCATTTGCATATCCTACAATGCTTGGGGTATTCATTTTATCATTATTATTGTTAGCCTTCTTATTTTCCAAATCTATTAACTCGCTATTAAATAAAATAAATATATTGAATGAAACCATCAGGAATTTAGCTAGTGATAAGGAGATTCCGAATATATTAGAGATTAAAAGCAATGATGAAATCGGGAAATTAACTAAATCGGTGAACTTATTAATAGAAAGAACGACCTATCGGGAATTGGAACTAAAACACCAGGAGGAAATGAAAAAGGAACTCTTAAATAAATTAAGGCATGACATCAATACACCTTTAACAGCAATAAGATTACAATTGTTTTATTTAGAAGGTCAATATACGGATCAAGTTCCACTTTTACAATCACTATATCAACAAATTGATTATATTTCCGAATTAACAAATGAATATAATATTCAATCCACAGATGCGTTAGATAATTCTTATATCTTAAATGATGAAGTGAACATGCACGATTTAATAGAAATGATGGTTAAAAAATGGGGTTATTTGTATAACATGCATGGTATTGAATTAATTTATCATCCATTAAATGGAGAGTTGGAATGGATAAGTAATGACTTGTGGCTTCAAAGGTTATTCGATAACGTTTTCCAAAATGTGTTGAATCACTCGAGGGCTGATAAACTTGTGATAACCATTGAAAATAATGGACTCAGTATCAAGGATAATGGAATTGGTTTTGATATCGATAGTAAAAGTAAGGGGCTTGGCTTAAAAATAATTGAGGATATAGCTAAAACACTACATATAAAATATAATTTGCAATCAAACGAAAGCGGAACTTTATTTTGTTTTAAAGTTGAAAAAACGATATAAATCTCACTTAATTCATTATTTATGCGGCGTTAACATCCGGGGATTTTGTCAAGGGTTCATCAATATTTTTCTTTTCAGATAGTTTGCCTTATGCAACATAGTTATATATCACTTACTTATATAAAGCGATACAAAAAGGTTGCTATAGACCCACCCATTTTTAAGTTGATATGATATTCAGGTACTTAATTGTGGGGGGAAGTTGAATGGAAGAACAAAAATATAATGACCTCAAATTAGGCGAACGTGGTGCAATCATTAGTATAATTGCTTATATTTGTCTATCAATAATGAAACTGGTTATAGGATACATAAGCGACTCAGCGGCCTTGAAAGCGGATGGTTTGAACAACACGACTGATATTGTCGCGTCCATTGCCGTGCTGATCGGTTTAAGGTTAGCTCAAAGACCCCCCGATAAAGATCATGGTTATGGTCATTGGAAAAGCGAAACGATTGCTTCGATGGTAGCTTCATTCATCATGTTTGCTGTTGGTGTACAAGTTTTAATAGACGCCGTTGCTTCCATGCTTAAAGGTGGAAAGGAATCACCTGACATTATTGCAGGGTATGTAGGTGTTTTATCAGCAATAGCCATGTATTTTGTATACCGATATAATAAAAAGCTTGCTATAAAAATTAATAGTAAAGCCGTTATGGCAGCTTCAAAAGATAATATCTCGGATGCTTGGGTAAGTATCGGAACAGCTATTGGGATTTTTGGTTCCCAATTAAATATGCCTTGGCTGGATTCCCTTACTGCCATCATTGTTGGATTATTAATATGCAAAACAGCCTGGGAGATTTTTACTCAAGCCTCGCATGAACTTTCAGACGGATTTGATGAAAATAAAATTCAACTATATAAGGATGTAATTACAAATGTGGATGGAGTCAAGGGGATAAAAGAAATTAAAGGGAGAAATTACGGGAATAATGAAGTGATTGATGTTGTCATTCTTGTCAATTCTACCTTGGATATTAAAGAAGCACATGATATAGCGACGCATGTAGAGAAAGTGATGATGAAAGATCATGGAGTATATGATGTTCATGTCCATGTTGAGCCCAATTAATTCTCTCACTTTTTTATGAGCATTAATCAAAAAAAGGAATAAAATGGCTTTACAAACATATGAATAATATGCAATCATTAATTCATTACATTGGAAGGAAAAGGTACCTCATACAATGAAGCAGTAATCTTATCAAATAAACAGTAAATCTAAATCTATATCAATGGGTGTAATCGGTTAAATATGTTCAATGAAAATACGCGTCACTTTGTTTGCTTACCGGATTTATTGGTGAGTAAAGTGAATCACTATTTCATTTGAACAAGACTCTATTTAGATACCCTTGTGAGATTTTTTATGATTATGTTTAGAGATGGGATTCGTCTGTTCGTTTATAGGTACTAATTTATATACAACTGCTTTATCTGTTATCAAATCAGATGAGGTATATTTGGTTTATGTATATTAATTTAGTAACAGGCGATCTCTCTCTAGAAAAATAGAGGGGGATTTTTCATGTTATTTTTAAAAGCGAATGATTTAAAGAAAAGTTACGGGAACCGTGAAGTTCTTTCCGTTGATTCACTTCATCTTTACAGCCATGACCGTGTTGGTTTGGTTGGTAGGAATGGAGAAGGTAAAACGACCTTGCTTTCTATTCTAGCGGGCGTGAGGGAACCCGATACCGGTCATATAGAGAGCTATGGAACAGTCGGCTATATCCCGCAAATTGAAGAAACTGAACAAGAAATAAGCGGGGAGTTAACGAGCATATGGAAATTGCCCAATGAGAATCAAGAAATCATAAGCGGCGGAGAACTTACTCGAAGAAAAATCGCCGCAGTTCTGTCTTCCAATGCGGATGTATTGATTGCGGATGAACCTACCAGCCATTTGGATATATCCGGAATTGAACAATTGGAAAAGGATTTAAAGTCTTTTAATGGCGCTATTTTGCTTACTTCACATGATAAAGCTTTCTTAAATCATCTGTGTACAACAATATGGGAAGTCGAGCAAGGCAAGGTAACTGTATATGAAGGGAATTACGAAGCGTATATCAAACAAAAGCAAGCAAAAACAGAAAAGGAAAATAAGCAATATGAAGAGTACACCCGTGAAAAGAATCGGTTGAAACAGGCTGCACAAAACCTCCAAGCCAAATCTGATTCAATTAGGAAAGCCCCTAAACGAATGGGCAATTCAGAAGCAAGGCTCCATAAACGGAGCTCCGGGAAACAGAAGGCGAAATTGAACCGTTCTGCTGAAGCGATTGAAACTAGAATCGAAAAATTAGCAAAAAAAGAAAAACCGAGGGAAGATTCCCCTATAATTTTTGATATTTCAGAATTCCCATCTTTGCATAGCAAAAGGGTCATTCGATTTAATGGCTGTTTCCTGAAAGTCGGTTCAAGGATGCTGAAACAACATATTTTTGGAGATGTCCCCCTAGCTTGCAGACTCGCCATCAATGGTCAAAATGGTTCAGGAAAAACGACATTATTGAAAAAGATAGTGGAGCGGCACTCAGATTTATATGTCGCGAAGCCAGCAAAGATTGGATTTTTTGCCCAACAACAAGAAAATTTGAATGAAAGTAAAACGGTTCTTGAAAATATATTGGAGGACAGTCCCTACAATCAAGCCTTTATTCGTACGCTATTATCACGATTAGCTTTTAAAGGAAATGATGTTCACAAACAAGTATCACTTTTAAGCGGTGGGGAAAGAGTCAGGGCTTCCCTAGCAAAAGTTTTTTTGGGAAACTATAATGTATTGGTTTTGGATGAACCTACAAATTACCTGGATATTCAAACTAAAGAGGCTTTAACCGAAGTGTTAAAGGCGTATCCAGGAACCATCGTTTTTGTGACTCATGATCGTTCATTGATCCAATCGCTTGCAACCCATTCACTTTCATTTGAAGATGAACCTCCGAGAGTAAGTGCGATCAATCAGAAATCAACTAAATCGGCTACGCTTAAAGATGGTCATCAAGATAAACAGGCTGAACTTCTTATGATTGAAGTGCAAATCATCGAGACACTTGGGAAACTGTCCAGTGTTATGAAGGAAGAGGAAAAAGAGGAATTGGATAGGGAATACCTCCAACTCTTAAACAAGAAGAAGGAGCTTGAAGGTTAAGTGCAATCCATTAAAGGCCCCTCTCAATCGAGAGGGACTTTTTAATGGATAAAGAGCGGTTAAAGTAGGTAGAGAGTTATTTTACACTTAAAATACCAATAAAATGGATTAGTAAAATTAATGGAAAAAAAGATGGGGAATGTTAAAATTAACCAAGTGTATAAAGGAGGGACTCATTTATTAGGACTCGTAAAATTTGATCATTTTAGATTGACAAAAAATTTGTTTACTTTGATCTGGTTTGAACTACATGCATTTGTAACCAATAGAAGGAGAAAGTAAGTAAGAAGGGGGGCAATCATGAAACCACGTATTACTGTAATTACATTAGGTGTGGATGATTTGGAAAAATCGCTGGAATTCTATCGGGAAGGCCTTGGATTTCAAACAGAAGGAATAGTGGGCAAAGAATTTGAGCATGGAGCCGTTGCCTTTTTCGACCTGCAAGAAGGCCTAAAGCTTGCCATTTGGAGTCGAAAGGATATAGCGCATGAGGCCAAGGTTCCTTTGTCTCCGAAAAGTCCTACTGAATTTACCCTTGGTCACAATGTAGGTAGTAAAGAGGAAGTGAATATTGTGTTGGAAAAAGCAAAAAAAGCTGGCGCGATCATAACCGATCCGGCACATGACACTTTCTGGGGAGGATACTCTGCACACTCTCAAGACCCTGATGGACACCTTTGGGAAGTCGTATGGAATCCGCAGTGGGATATTAAAGAATAATGAAAGCCTGGTTGCAGCGTCATCTCCAGAATAAGGAGAATGCAGAAAGCGAATGAGGTAAAAAATTGAAAAAAGCACTTTACCTAGGGGTTAAGTGCTTTTTTTTTTGCAACAAAGCATGACTTTTGGTTGGTCCCTCACACTGTCAAGGTTTCCTAACATTTTTATCAGTTACGGCGGCAACTACCGTTCCAGCTTATTTTTCTTCTTTTGTAATCGCATATTTCGCCAACCTGCGCATAAATAATGACTGAGTAACGCCCAGTGCTTTTGCCGCATCGCGGGTTGTTTTATGATGATGGAATGCTTGTGTGATCATTCTTTTTTCGACGCTTTCCAAAACTTCATGTAAAGAATTTCCTGCATTTAAAGAGGTAGAAACGTCTTCGCAGACTGAATCGATCAAGCGTTTTGGCAAATCCTGAATTGCAACTTCATTCTCTTTTGCCATAATGACAAGCTGCTCAATTATATTTTCCAATTCCCGTACATTTCCAGGCCAATGATAGTTTTGAAGCACTTCGACCACTTTTGTAGAAAGCACTCGTTTATGGTTATGCAAGTAATTAAACTTCTCCAAATTATACTGAAGGAGACAAAAGATGTCTTCCTTCCGCTCACGAAGCGAGGGTATGCGTATTGGTAAAATATGGAGGCGGTAATATAAATCAGCCCGGAATTTTCCTTCTTTGACCATATCCTCCAAATTACAGTTGGTAGCTACAATGATACGCACATCGGCTTTTACCGTTTGGGAAGCTCCAATCGGCATGTACGTTTTATTTTGCAGCAATTGAAGGAGTTTGGGTTGTAAAGAATGTGAGAGTTCGCCAATCTCGTCTAAGAAAAGGGTGCCTTTCTCCGCAAGTTTGACAAGTCCGGTTTTGCCGTTCGCATTTGCTCCGGTAAACGCTCCTTTTTGATAGCCGAACAGTTCGGATTCCAGGAGCAATTCCGGAATCGCTGCGCAATTAAGATGGATAAAAGGACGATCTTTCCGGTCACTCAGATGATGAATACGTTCCGCTATAAGCGTTTTTCCAACACCTGTTTCCCCTGTAATAAGAACGGTCGTTTCCACACAGGCAACTTTTTCAATTGTTTCCTTGAGCATATCATAGACCCGGCTTTGTCCGATAAAAAAAGGGACTTCTTTGGTCCGTACAAGTTTCGCTTTGAGTTTTTGTAATTCTTGTAAATAATACCGAAAAGCAGAATCCAATTCTTCAATTTTAATTTGAGAACTGTAACCGACAAAATCTGGAATATCATAACCCAATGTGACAGCATATTTTGGTTCATCATTCTTGTCCAATATGAGATGTCCTGTAATTACCCCTGTTCCTTCTCCACCTTGTTGAATGACGCTGACATTTTGTTTCTTATCTAAAACTATTTTTGCAACAGACGGCTTGAAGAACCCCTCTTTTTCCAATTGTGAGACGTTTTTTCCGATTAGCTCCTCTTTCTTTTTCCCAATCAGCTTACAGCTCATGTCGCTAACAAAAAGAATCATACCGTTCTTATCAGTTATATAAATAGGTTTATTCATGAAGTTCATGATTTTGAATAAATATTCCGGTTCGATGGTTAACATATTCTGATTCAGCACTTATCTCTCCTTTGATAACGGATGGATCCACCGTTTATTTTGAATCGAAAATAATTCAAAGTTCATCAATATTTTGAGTAACGTTGATTCAATTTCGATTCATTTGAATCGATTCATAAAAATTATACTCTAAATATTTAGAAGATTCACATAAAACAACCCGTTTACGTCCTTTTTTCATTGTAAAGTGATCTTTTTCTTGGCGTAAAACTTGCATAAACAATTTGATGTAAAGGAGGTAATGAGATCCATAAGAAAACAAAAAATAATGCACTTGAGTTAGTAAATTCGTAAAGAACTAAATTGAAGAACTGTCGTAAGAGGAAGTTGCCTTTTTACAGAAACTTGG
This sequence comes from Peribacillus sp. FSL P2-0133, assembly GCF_037975445.1. NCBI lineage: Bacteria > Bacillati > Bacillota > Bacilli > Caryophanales > Bacillaceae > Peribacillus > Peribacillus sp. FSL P2-0133. Next base: position 2,104,271 of record NZ_CP150254.1, read on the forward strand.
TGCAAGCTGCAATCCATTATTTGCTGGGTATCATTAAGGGGAGGTTATGATTTGTGAAGCGTATGGCTGTTCAAGGGGACAACAGGAAGTTCATTTTGTCTCTCCTATTTGTGGGTTATATGGTTTCTTATATGGACCGATTAGTTATGAATCTTGCTTTGGTGCCGATAGGGCAAGAATTCCATCTTAGTCCGACTGCCACGGGAACAGTAATCAGCGTCTTCTTCTTGGCTTACGCCATCATGCAAATTCCGGCCGGCTGGCTGACAGATCAGTTGGGTTACCGAAGGGTGATTCTTTTTTCTATTTTTCTCTGGTCGTTTTTTACAGTTTTCACCGGTTTTACTTGGTCGTTTACCGCTTTGATCGTGATTCGTTTTTTGTTCGGAATTATGGAGGGGGGATATCCTGCTGCCAGCGCAAAAGCAATTTCTGAGTTTTTCCCTAAGAAAGAACGAGGTAAAGCACAGTCTATCTTAATGTCATCGAATAGCGTTGGCGGTCTAATTACGAGTCTTCTTGTGCCAACGCTCCTGATTTGGTTGGGCTGGAGAAACGTGTTCTTTGCTCTTGGAGCAGCAGGTGTCATTCTTGGAGTGCTGTTTTGGAAATACATTCGGAGTCCGATTCAATCTGAAGAAGCAAAAGAACAACAACCAGTAAACAAGGAATCCATGCTCTCTTTGTTGAAAACTCGTCAGACGTGGGCATTAGTCCTCACATGGTTTTCAATCAGCATTGCTTCGTGGGGAACGGTTTCATGGCTGCCCATGTATATGGTAACAGTACGTCACTTAGATTTGGTTTCCGCCGGAATGTTGACAGTTATTCCGACAATGGGCGCAACTCTGGGAACGGCAGCGGGTGGTTGGTTGCTGGTCAGATTTTCCGGTAGGGAGAAAATGTACTTTGTAATGAATGGGCTTTTTTACACAGCGTTATTATTTTTAGCACTCTTCGCACCTAATGTTGGAATGTTCTTTACCTATTTGACACTGGCATCAATCTTTTATGGTTTTGTGTTTAGTGCAGTATACGCACTTCCTCACAAATTGTTTGACAAGAGTGTGATTGGTTCCGCTATTGGAATTATGAGTCTAGGATCGATGATTGGTGGATTCATTGCACCGATCATGATGGGTGTACTCATCTCAGCATTAAAAGGTTCTTACGACGGTGCTTTCTGGTTCTTAATTGCGGCTGGTTTGTCCTCTGCGCTGTTCGGACTAACCATTCGAAACAGCAATCAAGTTTATCACGGGGACGTGGCTGATCAAATACAGACGAATGCCAAAGTAAAATAGTGGTCTTTGGCTAATGGGAATACTAATTTAGTAATGTGGAACGGAAATTTTAATCACGAATATCAGCAATCCGATGGATTAATGCTAGAACAAATAACGGGGTGGTAACGATGTTCAAAAAGTTATTTAGTAGACTTCAAGAGGTATATCCGGAGTTGGTTAGATTTCGCAGAGATCTTCATATGTATCCCGAACTATCCTTCCATGAGGTAAATACCCCAAAAAAGATCGCTGATGTATTAACCAACTTGGGATTGGAAGTAAGAACAGAAGTTGGCGGAAGAGGTGTAGTTGGACTCTTGAGAGGAGGGAAACCGGGCAAGACAGTAGCGCTACGGGCGGATTTCGATGCATTGCCGATATCAGACGAGAAAGACGTGGAATACAAGTCCCATATTCCTGGGGTGATGCATGCCTGTGGCCATGATGTTCATACAGCTGCCTTGATTGGAGTAGCCAAAGTATTAAGCGAAGTGAAGGATGAGCTCGAAGGAAATGTTGTCTTTATCCATCAGTTTGCGGAAGAGGTAATTCCAGGAGGAGCAAAGCCAATGATTGAAGATGGCTGTCTGGATGGAGTCGATGTCATTTATGGAGCCCATGTATCTTCCATTCTTCCGATTGGTATGGTTGCTGTTGGAGAGGGATATATAATGGCTGCCGGAGATACATTTGAAATTGAGATTTATGGGAAAGGCGGGCATGGAGCAGCTCCTCATTTGACGGTAGATCCAATTGTGGTGGGCAGCCAACTGGTGCTCACTTTGCAGCAAATCGTCAGCCGCCGCGTTGATCCATCTAAAACAGTTGTTGTCTCGGTTGGTTCTTTTCAAAGCGGACAGGCTTCTAATGTCATACCCGACACGGCCAAAATTACCGGAACGGTACGAACCTTCGAGGAAAGCGTTCAAGATTTGATAGAAAAAGCCATTGGGCAAATTGCAACATCCACCTGCGAAGCCGCAGGAGCCACTGTGAAATTTAAGTACGAGAGAGGATATCCCACTTTGTGGAATCATCCGGATGAAACAATAAAAGCGGACAAGTTAGCAAAAAATCTTCTGGGAGAGGAAAAAGTGATACAAATCCCGCCGTATACGTTAACAGGAATGGAAGATTTCGCCTTTTATCTGCAGAAGGTTCCTGGAACATTTTTCTATGTGGGAGGTGCGAATCCGGCGATGAATGCGATATACCCGCATCATCATCCGAAATTTGATGTAGATGAAGAGTCAATGTTGTACATCGGAAAAATGTTTATTGCATTGGTTTTTAATTATCTCTCAAACAGTATTATTGATGCTGATTCTATGACTCAAGTAGAAGCTTAGTAGAAATCAATTACGTTTTGTAGGCTGAATTGGCTGAAAAACTAGAACCCCACAAAGCATAGTCATTAGAACTTGTTTACAGAAAAATAAGAGGTGATCGTATGTTTGCTGATGTTGTATTTTTAAACGGACAAGTCATTACCGTCGATTCGGGCAATCGGATCGCAGAAGCAGTTGCCATTAAACGTAACCGAATAGAAGCTGTCGGAACAAACAAGGAAATCAAACGTTGGATTGGAGAAAGCACCAAAGTGATGGATTTGCAAGGTAGGACTCTACTGCCAGGATTTATAGATTCGCATTTGCATCTACTCGGTTATGGACTTACAAGGCTAGCGATTAATTGCAAAGACGCATCGATTCAATCCAATGCAGATATTATCGGTGAATTGAAACTGAAGGCGGAATCTACCCCTGAAGGAGGGTGGATCGTAGCAGTAGGTTACAACGAAATGTTCATGTTGGAAGGGCGGTACCTAACCCGCAATCAGCTGGATGAGGTGTCGACGGAACACCCGATTCTAATTGTGCGACAATGTGGCCACATTATGATTGCGAACAGTAATGTGTTGGAATTGACAGGTGTAAACGACCAATCGGTCGATCCGGAAGGTGGAGTGTTCGGTCGGGACGAGTCCGGGAGATTAAACGGGCTGCTAGTGGAAGCAGCCATGGATCCGGTAAAACGTGTCATGAATCCGACGGAAGAGGTCTTGGCCAGAGCGGCGGAAATCGCTTCGCGCGATTTCGTATCGTTAGGCATTACGACAATTCATGATGCGGGTGGGTACGAGCCGGTCAATCTTCGCATCCTACAGCAAGCGGTTCGTTCTGGTCGCTTAAAGGTTCGGGTGTATGCAATGGTCGTTCACGAGCCTAACTTTATCCGAATGAGAGAGACGTGCCTGTCCACTGGGTTCGGCGACGATCGATTTCGTATCGGTCCGGCGAAAATCTTTATAGACGGAGCCAGCACCGCGCCGACGCTTGCGACGCGTCAGCCATATGAGACGAATCCGGAAGACAGCGGCATTCTGTACTACACGCAAGAGAATATGAACGACGCGCTCATCGCAGCCCATCGAGATGGTTATCAAATTACGGCTCACGCCCAGGGCGATCGGGCGATCGAGATGTTGTTGAATACGTTCGAAGAAGCGCTTAGACAATATCCGCGACACAATCACAGACATCGAATCGAGCATGCCGGTTTGGCGATGCCCGATCTCATCGAGAGAATGGCTAAATTGGGCATAGTGACCGTTCCTAACCCGAACTTTTTCACTGAATTTGGAGATATATACATTAAGCACTTCGGCGCTCGCAGCGACTATTTTTACCCAATTGGAGCCTGTTTAAAAGCTGGCATTGTCGTAGCAGGAGCCTCGGATAGCCCCGTCTCGAACTGCAATCCGCTTATCGGCATTCATGGGGCGGTCAACCGACTGACACCTTCCGGCGCGGTCATTGGGGAAGAGCAGAAAATCTCCGTCATAGAAGGGATTAGGCTGTACACCTGGAACGGAGCCTACGCAAGCTTCGAGGAAGACCAAAAAGGAAGCATCGAGGTAGGGAAATTAGCAGATTTGATTGTGCTAAACAACCGAATATTGGATGTAACAATCGACAGTATTGATCAATTACGGGTTGAAATGACGATGATTGACGGGGAAATCGTTTACGAGCTGGGGAAATCTCCGGATGCAAATGATGCGTTGGAAGAAACCATTAATTTCATTATGTAAATATTCAACTACGCTATATCATTCTATTTTTAATGAAAAGTGTAAAGAAAATATATGAATTTGATACTAGGAAAAGAAAAAAATGAGCTCTAGACTAGGCTAGTCTAGGGCTACAGATTGTCATAAAAAATTCCTTTTAAAAAAATGTGATTTCAAAAAAGAAAGCAGGAAATGGACAGTGATCAATTTCCTGTTTTTTTTGGTGTTCTTGGGGAGCTACGAGAAGGGTTTTTACCTATTTTTATCAGCAATGGCTATAAAACTGCACTATGTATTCCTATGATTTAAAAGTTTGTAACATAAACCATATTTTCAATAAAAATATTGACATAATCAATATAACGTTATAATGTTTATTTATTGGAATTGTTTGTTTTTTCAGACTCTTATTCAAAAGGGGGAAAGGTTATTGAGTAGTTTTATGGGTTTACTCGAAATGAAAGTGCTTCCAGTCGCAAACAAAATTGGTTCACAAAGACATCTGCTGGCAATTAGGCACGGTGTTCTAGCAACACTTCCATTGACGATCATTGGATCATTCTTTGTTATTTTGTTGAATTTTCCGATTGATGGATATGACGAATGGATTGCACCTTATCGTGCCGCTTTGGATGTACCGTTTCGGTTTACAGTGGGAGCAATGGCTTTATATGCAGCTTTTGGGGTGGGGTCAGCGCTTGCAGGACATTATAAATTAGATCAACTCAGTGCAGGTCTTCTATCAGTCTTAGCTTTTCTGATTACATGTGTTGTGCCTACCCAAGTCATGGAATCCGTTCCAGGGGTGATAGAAGCGGGTCGCTGGTTACCTATCAGCTCTTTAAGCGCAGCCTCTTTATTCGGGGCAATCGTAACATCGCTGATTTCCGTTGAGATTTTTCATTTTTTGATTAAACGCGATATAAAAATCAAATTACCGGAAAGCGTTCCGCCAATGGTTTCGAATTCCTTTGCAGCCCTGATTCCAACATTGGTCGTGGTCCTTCTTTTCTGGGGCATTCGCTATGGTTTAGGCTTTGACATTAACTCGATCATCACTACTTTGGTGTCACCTCTCAAAAATTTATTGGTGGGTAATAGTTTAATAGGTGGTCTGCTTACAGTCTTTCTCATCGTTTTCTTTTGGTCGCTGGGTATTCATGGACCGGCAATATTGGGTCCGATCATACGGCCGATGTGGGATTCGGCGATTCTCGAGAATATGGATGCATTTGCAAGAACGGGTAATGCGGCGAATTTGCCCAATCTATTTACCGAACAATTCATTCAATGGTTCGTATGGATTGGCGGGGCGGGATCGACATTATCACTTGTTGTACTGTTCTTATTTTCAAAATCGAAGTATTTGAAAGAGCTGGGTAAACTGTCCTTTGTTCCAGGGATTTTTAATATTAACGAACCTATCATCTTTGGAGCGCCAATTGTCATGAACCCCATTTTAATGGTTCCGTTCATTGTTGCTCCCTTGGTAAATGTCATAGTTTCCTATACATTCTTTCAATTAGGGTTAATACCGATGATAATGGCTAAGCTGCCGTTTACGGTCTTTAGTCCCATCGCAGCTGTCATCAGTACAAATTGGACAATCATGGCCGGGGTTCTGGTTTTATTGAATTTCGTCATCTCTTTAATGATTTATTTTCCATTTTTCAAGATGTTCGAGAAGCAGCATTTACGTGATGAAAATAAAATAGAAGCTGGACCAGAAGAAAAGAAAGCGGGCATTAAATATGCTTGAAATAATATCCGCAACTCTATCATTTGTAGGGGCACAAATCATTTTTTTCCGAACACGGCTAGGTGAAAAATTAACACCCTGGAAATCGGTTGGCCTGTCTATTTTAATTATTAGCTTTTCTATCTTTCTGTTTACCGCAATGGGATCGACTTATTATTTAATTGTCATTGTACCAACGATTATTTGTTCTGTAATGGTATCCTCCCGCTACCGCGACTATTTAATGGGATTACAGGCTAGGCGGGATCAATGGAAAGAAAGTAGAAAAGGAGTGAATGATAGCTTATGAGAAGATTAGGTATTTCAATTTATCCGGAACACTCTACACCGGATAAAGACAAGCAATATATTAAACTTGCCCATAGTTATGGTTTTGAACGAATATTCACGTGTTTATTATCGGTTTCAAAACCATATGAAATTGTCATGGAAGAATATAAAGATATTATTTCTTATGCGAAAGCGCTACATATGGAAGTCATTCTTGATGTTGCTCCAGCTGTTTTCGACAAGTTTGATATTAGTTATGATGATTTAAGCTTTTTCGCAGAAATGGGAGCTGACGGTGTTCGTCTGGACCTTGGATTCGATGGCTTGAAAGAAGCTAAAATGACCTATAATCCCTATGGATTGAAAATCGAATTGAATATGAGTAATGATGTCGATTATTTATCGAACATTCTGACGCATCAGGGGAATAAAAATCAAATCATTGGCTGTCATAATTTCTATCCCCAAAAATTCACAGGTCTTCCTTACGACTTCTTCATCGCCTGCAGTAGACGTTTTAAAGAACATGGCATTCGTACAGCTGCATTTGTTACTTCACAAACTGGTGATATAGGTCCTTGGAGTATTAATGATGGATTATGCACATTAGAACAGCACCGTGAACTTTCAATTGATGTACAAGCCAAGCATCTATGGGCAACGGGTTTAATTGATGATGTCATCATTGGGAATGCTTACGCGAGTGAAGAGGAATTAAGAATGCTGGGAACCTTACAGCGTGACATGATCGAGTTGAAAGTGGAACTCCATTCGGATGCGTCACCAATTGAGCAAAAGGTTGTGTTGGATGAATTACACCTTCGCCGTGGTGATATCAGTGAGTATATGGTCCGTTCAGTGGAGGTCCGGAAAAAATATGCAAATGAAGATTTTGCAGTCCGGGAAAGTATCCCACAGCGCAAAGGGTCCGTTTTCATCGGCAATGATTCTTTTGGGAAATACAAAGGCGAACTTCAAGTCATCTTGAGGGATATGCCATTGGATGAACGAAAAAATGCAGTCGCCCATGTTGTACAAGAGGAACTTTTTTTGCTGGATTATATTAAACCATGGGGCACATTTAGATTGATTAAATAAACTGAACCTAAATTTTAAGGAGGAATAATGATGAATATACTATTATGCTGTTCTGCAGGAATGTCCACTAGTCTATTGGTTAATAAGATGGAGAAAGCGGCGGTGGAAGAAGGATTGAACGTGAAAATCCAGGCTGTTGCCACAATGGAAGTAAGAAACCATATAGATGAGGTCGATGTTATTCTTTTAGGACCTCAAGTTCGTTATTTACTTAATGATATAAAGAAAATAGGGGATGAAAAAGGAGTACCTGTAGATACGATAAATCCAATGCATTATGGATCATGTAATGGCAAGGAAGTATTGCGTACGGCCCTTCAATTAATTTCAAAATAACATTCTATCATAAGGAGTGGTAAAATGACGAAAACGAAAGAGGATCTATCAGAATTATCATTTCAATTAATTCTCCATAGCGGGAATGCCCGCAGTTGTGCAATGGAAGCCATCACCTTGCAAAAACAAGGTAAATCAAGCGATGCCCAGGATAAATTAAAGGAAGCAGAGCATGAGTTTGTTGCTGCACATAAAATCCAAACCGCATTGATTCAACAAGAAGTGAATGGTGAGAAATTCGATATTCCAATGCTCCTGATCCATGCTCAAGATCACTTGATGACATCCATGACAACAAAAGATTTAGCAATAGAAATCGTGGAATTACATGAGAAAATACAAAAGAACTAACAAAATTCAGGAGGTTGCTGCGGCAGCCTTTTTCTTATGGAACAAACGGGTGAAATTGCACGAATAAGGCGGCGATGCATTTCTTTAGCATAGGTTCATGAACCTATGCTCCGTGATGTTAAGGGTCACTCAAGATTAGGATTCTCCGAAATTTTAAATTATACTAATGTTCATGGCAGTAGCAAATGATTCTGACATAATTTAACGAAGGATAAACATGATGGAACGCAGAACAAAAAACTGATTAGCAAGATTAATCATGTTATAAAAGGGGAGAAAAACATGCAAAGAGTCAATCTAACTGAAGATTTTAGTCTTTCACGCATTGTACACGGTATGTGGAGGTTGGCAGATTGGAGATTTCCTACAGAGGAAATCCTATCTCTTATTGAACATGGAATGGAGCGGGGCATCACTACATATGATCACGCCGATATATATGGCAGCTATACGTGTGAGGAGATTTTTGGGAAAGCACTTTCATTAAAGCCATCTTTACGCGATAAAATGGAGATCGTTACGAAATGTGGCATAGTTCTTAAATCAGAAAACCGTCCTTCTCATAAAAGTCATCATTATGACACTAGTAAAACTCATATCATAAAGTCTGTTGAACAATCTCTTATGAATCTTAAAACGGATTATATTGATTTATTGCTTATCCATCGTCCGGATCCCCTGATGAACCCGGCGGAAACAGCTGAGGCGTTTAATCAATTAAAAGAATCAGGAAAGGTCCGTAACTTTGGTGTATCGAACTTCAAAAAACCGCAATGGGATATGCTTCAATCTTACCTTGAATATCCACTTGTGACGAATCAACTGGAACTTTCCGCATATAATCTTGAAAACTTCGAGGACGGAACGGTTAATATATGTCAACAAGCGGGAGTGGCTCCTATGGCATGGTCACCTCTTGCAGGAGGAAGCATCTTTGAGGAATCGAATGAAAAGGCTGCCCGATTAAGAAAAACGTTAGAAATCGTAAAAGAAGAAATCGGTGCTAACGGAATAGATGAAGTGATGTATGCATGGCTATTGAGACATCCTGCAAAAATCATTCCCATCGTTGGTTCCGGTAAGAAAGAACGACTGGACAGCGCCATTGATTCACTAAACCTAAGCATGAAAAAAGAGCAATGGTTCAATATTTTAACTAGCTCGATGGGACATGATATCCCGTAATGAACTGTACCGTTTAACAAGAAACCTTGCCTTCATTAATGGGGACCTCCGTGAAGAGGTCCCCATTCTTAAATTGCAAACAATGACGAGATGGACTTTCACTTTTCAAAATGAACTACCCAGGCTCTGGGCTTGGGGCCATCCAGTTAAATGGCACAGCCACGATGCTAATTGAAATAAAGGGACAAACTCAAACGCTCGGTCAGAAGCAAAACGGAATGCTTAAAGAAACAGCAAAGGTTCCAGTCATAGCGGTTCTTAATGGATTAGCAGACGGTTCCCTTGAAAACGCCGATCCTGCTGTCTATGATGCCATCCCAAGCACTGCCCTAGGGGTAAGCCCTGGGGATAAACATTAATTTTATCGGTTGCTGTGAAGCGGTTGATTTTTAAAGGATGTAACGTAAAAGGAGAGTTATCCATAGTGATTAACTCTCCTATTTGATGTTTTATATAGATTGTAGGGCTCTAGAGATTTAGGGGATACAGGGGCTCATTAAATTTTTGTTACATCTAAAATTCTATTAATTGTGGGTATTGAGTCGGTGCCTGTCACGCCTTGGATATGTATATGACTCAAGAAGTGGAGAATATTTATGCCGATTCCATGTCCGTCGAGATCACCCGCCAAAATAAGGATATTGGTTTCACTTTCATTTTAAAAATTTTCCTGCTTGTTTTTGAGGCGGCATGAAAATTTCTACTGTATTGGTTTTTGCATGAACCTCTTCTTCTCTAATTCAAGGTCATCTAAATCTATTATTTTCATCATATGGATTAATGATGTGTTCCGCACCACTGAAATCGATTGGACCGTCATTAAAAAACATTATTTCTTCCGTACCAAAGGTGCGTTTCATAATTACGAAAATATTCATTGTTAACCTCCATGAAAAATTATTTAAACCTCATTTAGATGCGTTACGCTGAAGCGTACCATAAGTAATATAATGAGGCTTTTACGCATATAAAGAAAAAAACACTATCCAGATTCTTTAATTAAAATTCAAAGCATAAACAATCAATGTCCATACAGCAAATCCTTACTCCGCTTGTGCTTTTATTGTGAGAATTAAGAAAAATGATAGGAAGAAGGTGACAAACATGGAAGCAATCGTCCTAGCCGCTGGATATTCCAGCCGAGCGAATGCATTTAAAATGACTTTGCCGATGGGGCAAATGAGCGTGTTGGAGCAAACGATCTCTAAATTTGAAGGATTATGCAGCAGGATCATCGTCGTAGCTGGATTTCAAGCGGAAATCATCCAAGAGGAAATTGCCAAAATCATCAGTAAAAATGCCTATTCATTTCAGATCAAGTTTGTTTATAATGACTACTTTAACCAGGGAATGTTTCATTCCATTCAAAAGGGCTGCAACGAAGTAAATGCCCCAACCTTCTTTATAACACCCGGAGATTGTCCGCTTGTAAAAAAAGAGACTGTTCAGCTACTAGCAAAACACAAAGGAAACGTGGTTATTCCCAGCTTTGACAATAAAGGCGGCCATCCCATTAAATTATCAATTGAAGTAAAACAGAAAATTCTCGAAACCAATCCAGAAAGTAATTTGCGTGTGGTCCTGGGCGGTTACGAAAAGCAATACATGAATGTAGATGATGCGGGAGTATTAATGGATGTTGATACACCGGAGGATTACCAAAAAGCCATTGATTATGATAAAGCTTTAAATTTCTCGAAGTAAAAATATAATTAAAAACTACGAAAATCTTGAATAGAAATGAATCATAAAAGATCATTCTCATTGATAAAATCGTAGGAAGAGGTTTCTATTCAGAATATGTCCCTTTAAAAAAATGAGTCGAAGGGTGTTGTTGCAATGAATCTCAAAGACATAAGCACCTCAGTGCCCAAAAAGGACCATAAAGGTAAAGTATCGGGCCAGTTGCCCTATATTAGTGACGTGAAAGTGGAAAATATGGTTTATGGTGTTTTGTATCGATCGCCAATTGCTTATGGAAAAATCATATCCATTCAATTACCTAACCTTCCGGAAGGGTATGAGGCTGTTGGAGCAGAGCATATCCCCGGACCGAATTATGTCAAAATTATCAAAGAAGATCAGCCCATTTTTGCCAATGAGTGGGTCAATTATATTGGTGAGCCAATCCTCATGCTCACGGGCAAAGACCTGGATATCCTGTACAGTTTGTTAAATGAAGTGGAGGTTGAATTTGAAGAACATCAGGCTATCTATACATTGGACGAAGTGATCAAGCAAAAATCAGTATCCCTAGTTTTGGCAAGCTATGAATTTGGGGAAAGCTTAGAAAACATTTCAGCTATCGAGCAGGAAGCCCATCAAATCATCGAAGAAGAATATGATACGGGTTATCAGGAGCATGTCTACCTTGAGCCGCAAGGAATGCTCGCCGTTTATAAGGATGATGAAATTGTCGTCCAGGGATCGATGCAATGTCTTTATTATATAAAAAATGCATTGCTAAGCGCATTAGTCTGTGGTGACGATGAAGTCAGAGTTGTTCAAAGTCCTACCGGCGGAGGTTTTGGCGGCAAAGAAGATTATCCTTCTATGATGGCTTGTCACGTAGCCGTTGCCGCAAGAGCAATCAAAAAATCGGTAATGCTCGTGTTCGACCGTTCTGAGGATATGCTGGTTACGACGAAAAGGCATCCGGCCAAACTCAAATATCGAACGGCCCTTGATAAGGAAGGAAATATTTTGAGCATGTGTGTTGACATCTTTCTCGATGGAGGGGCAAATGTGGGATTGAGCTCGGTCGTGCTGCAGCGCGCATTAATAAACAGTGCCGGTGTTTATAAAATTCCGCATTTTCATGCAAAAGGCTATGTCTTAAAAACCAATACCGTTCCGAACGGCGCCTTCAGAGGCTTTGGTGCTCCACAAAGCTTTGCCGGAATCGAAAGCCATATTGGACATCTTAGTAAACTGGCAAAAATCGACCCGCTTGAATATAAACGAAAATACCTCGTCAAACAAGGAGACCCCACCATCACCAAAGGTAAATTCCGCGACCCGATATTAGTGGAAGAAATGATTGAGGACGTACTCAACGTGTCAGAATACAAAAAGAAAAAAGAAGACTTTCAGCGCTTAAATCAACAAAATCAGCGCTATAAAAAAGGGATAGGGACTTCGCTGTTCCTCCACGGCTGTGGATTTACAGGCAGTGGCGAAAGAGATCATATTAAAGCAACGGTGAAGCTGGTTAAATCAAAGGACGACCAGGTATCACTAAAAATCTCAAACTCTGATATGGGACAAGGTATTTTGACGACGTTGTGTAAAATTGTCGCCAAAGAACTTAACCTCCCGTTCGAAGATATTTTGTACCCTTATCCCGACACAAAAGAGGTTCCCGACTCGGGTCCGACCGTAGCTTCCAGGACGACGATGATTGTCGGAAAATTGCTTGAACGGGCCGCAAAAAAACTTAAGAATCAGTGGCAAACAGGGGTGGAACAGGAAGTAGTTGAGCACTATGTTCACCGTGAAATGATTCCTTGGGACGAGAAAACCTTCACTGGAGATGCCTACCCGGCTTATTCATGGGGCGTTAATATCGTTGAAGTAGAAGTTGATACGTTAACAGGTAATTTAAAGTTAGAAAAAGTATACGGCAATTATGAAGTTGGGAAGGTCATCGATGAACGGATTATGAAAGGCCAAATTGACGGTGGTTTGGCTCAAGGGCTAGCATACGGTTATCTAGAAAAGATGACGTCAAAACAAGGTAGAATCCAACAAAAAAGCATATCGGATTATGGACCGCCGACTTCATTGGATATTGTTTCAATTGAAAGCAAGGTCTTTGATAACCCCTATGCTGATGGTCCATACGGGGCGAAGGGCGCAGGTGAATTGACTTTAATCGGAGGCGCTCCAGCAGTCCAAGCTGCGATTGAGGATGCCCTGCAAACTTCTTTTCAGCAAATTCCGATTACACCGGAAGTCATTATTGAAAGTCTTTGGATGAAAGAAGGTGAAGAGGGTTGATTAAATTCACACTAAATGGAAGAACGGTAGAAACTGACGCCCCTGCTACAGCAAGATTACTAGATTTATTAAGAGATGAGTTTGAGTTAATCGGAACAAAGGAAGGCTGTGGTGAAGGGGAGTGCGGAGCCTGCAGTGTTTTTGTGAATAACCTCCTGCAAAACAGCTGCCTTATTCCAATTGGCTCGATTGCTGGTGCCGATATTCAAACGATCGAAGGCATCATTGAAACGGAACAATTTAAAATTTTAGATGAAAGCTATTCCATAGCCGGGGGAGTGCAATGCGGCTATTGCATACCGGGAATGATTATGGCAAGTGCAGCTTTGTTATCTGAAAATCCTCATCCTTCAGAGGCTGAAATTCGTGAGGGCATCTCCGGAAATCTGTGCCGATGTACGGGCTACAATATGATTGTTGAGGCGATTAACCTAGCAGCTAAAAAAGGTGATGGCTTATGATAGAGAAAATAACAGCGTATCGCTTCGAGCGTTTAGACGAAACTTTAAGCCAATTGAATAGAGAAGATTGTGCAATCATAGCCGGGGGCACCGATGTTATGGTTCTTCACAAAAGTAGAAGGGGAGTACCTCCAAAAATCCCTAAACCGATTGTTTTTATTAATCATCTTTCCGAATTAAAGCAGGTGTATCAACATCACAAGGATCTCCACATCGGGGCCTGCTGTACCTATAGTGAATTACTTGAAAATCCGTTGATTCCTTTTGCTTTAAAGAATGCAATTAAAACAATTGCTGCCCCGGCAATTAGAAACCGGGGAACATTAGGTGGTAATATTTGCAACGCCTCTCCAGCCGGTGACATGCTTCCTTTATTATATGTATACAATGCAAAGCTTCTGTTGCACTCCGTAAATGGTGATCGCATGGTTGCGATTAGCGATTTCATTCAAGGTCCACGACAGGTTCAACGCTTTCACAATGAAATAGTAACGGAGATTATTCTGCCGTTCGTATTAGGAGATTCACATGTCGTTTTCGAGAAAGTCGGCAACCGCAACGCAGATGCCATTGCCAAAGTATCGTTTGCGGGTTTCGTCCGGATAAGCAAAGATCGAATCGATGACATTCGATTTGCCTTCGGGGCGGTCGGACCTACGATGGTTCGTTCCATTGATATTGAGAAGAAGCTGGTTGGAAAAACGATACCATTAGCCGATGCAGACATCGCTGAAATTGTGGCAGCCTTCGATAAGATCATTAGACCAATCGACGATCAACGCTCCACTGCGGCTTACAGAAAAACCGTTGCGTTACATCTTTTACGTTATTTTCTTAGCATGAAGCAATATCAACCGAATTAATGTTTAAAAATAGGGGGGGGCTTTTCATGCAGCTGATGGAAAAAGTGGCCATGCTGACGCAACAAAACGAAACCTTTGCTTTAGCCATGATTATTGAATCAAAGGGCTCGACTCCCAGGCATGTTGGAAAAATGATTGTCTACCGGGATGGTACCATTGAAGGGACTGTCGGAGGGGGCTTGGCTGAACACTATGTGATCGAAGATAGTGTAAAGGCGATCCAAAATGGCCAATCGAAAATCGTTGAATATAAATTGAATAAACATGCAAAAGACGGAATTCAGATGAATTGTGGCGGCACGTTACGGGTCTTTATTGAAGTCTATACAAGCAGGCCTGAACTCATTCTGGCTGGGGCCGGTCATTTAGGCCATGCGTTGGCAAAGCTCGCTGATTTCCTCGAATATCCTTATTGCATTGTCGATGATCGCATTGGTTATTGTACAAAGGAACGCTTTCCTAATGCGACAAACCTTTTTGTGAACGAGGATATTGGAAAGGCTTTGCTCGCAGCCAACCTAAATGAAAAATCATATGTGGTAATTGTTACAAAAGATTGTGATGATATTGTATTAAAAACGGCACTGCAATTTCCGATTGCATATGTTGGGATGGTCGCCAGTAAACGCAAGGTCATAACCATATTTGAAAAGTTAAAAAGTGAAGGGGTCACGCAAGAACAGTTGGAGCAGGTCCATTCTCCAATCGGATTGGAAATTGACTCGGAAACATCAGAAGAAATTGCCATCAGTATTATTGGACAAATCATCAAATTAAGCAAGGAAAAAAAGCCTGTAAAAGTGAAACAATTAAATAGATAAGTAGAAAGGTATAACACCTGAGGCAGATAAAGCTAAAATCAAAATGTCTAATAGACAATTAGGTCAGTCCCCACTGTGTTAAAGTATTAACTCAGTGGGACTGACCCTTTTTCTTTGATAAAAGCTAGAAGCAGGCCCTTGCTCTTCAGAGTGGGCTTTTTGTCGTTTTGATTAATTCATTAATATGGTAGGAATATTTTACTTTATATGCTACTACTATCATACTATACACAAAGGAAAACTCCGGGAGGGATTTTGTATGGGGATATTAGATGGACTTATGGGAAATGGGTTCTGGTGCAAAGATTACATCCATTGGAAAGAGGTATATAGATTCCTATAGAATCAGCTATTATGCAGCCATTCCAAATAGTGATGAATGAACTTCACTTGATTTTGGACAGACTTGTTCTGTAAAGTAAGCTGTCCTTTTTTAATGATATGTATCGCTCTATGGATGAGAGTGCATAACATAGTTTGAAATGATAGCTGATAGGTAGTGCAAGTATCCAAAAGCAAATTTAACCTGAAGAAAAGAAGTGAATTAAATGGCTGAGCCTTTAAAGGATTTATATAATGAAACGTTCATTCGTGAATTCGGTGAAAAAGTAAAGGGTGTCCATCCATCCTTCTCTACTGAATCGTTTGTAGAGGAAGTGATTGATGAGCATTGGGACGAGAGGAAGTTAAAAGAACGAATTAGACATATTTCCATTACTCTTGGAAAGCACCTTCCTAGTGATTATCAAGAGGCTTTGGGTATTTTGTATCGACTTGATAAGGATTGTGAAGGTTTTAGATATTTATTTTTCCCGGATTTTGTCGAGGTACATGGATTGAATAAGAAAGATTGGCCGTTATCGCTTGATGCGTTGGAGCGTTTTACTGCAAGGTCATCCTCTGAATTTGCAATCCGTGCTTTTATCTTGCTTGATCCCGTTTTAATGATCGAGAAGATGAAGGAATGGACCGATCATGATGATGAACATGTCCGTAGGCTGGCTAGTGAGGGGTGCCGGCCCAGGTTACCTTGGGGACAAGCTTTACCGATGTTCAAATCCGATCCGACACCTGTCTTGGAGTTACTTGAGAACCTGAAAAGCGATCCGTCCCTATATGTACGCAAAAGTGTGGCAAATAACTTGAATGATATTGCGAGAGATCATCCGAATGCCGTCATAGAGACTGCCAAGCGTTGGCATGAAAGTGGAAACCCCCAAACGATTTGGATTGTCCGACGGGGATGCCGGACCCTTGTTCGTCAAGCAGATCCAGAGGTCCTTTCATTATTTGGTTACACGGATGTATTGAACAATCCTAATATCATTACAAACGCTTTTATTAGAAATGAACCAGACTCGATTTTTATTGGGGAAACCAGTGAACTTCATTTCGGGTTTCAAGTGCACGCGAAGAATACGGCGAAACTTCGTATTGAGTACGCCATCGATTTTGTAAAAGCCAATCAGAAGACATCGCGTAAAATATTCCTATTGGCAGATAGGAATTTCACGGATGGAGAACGAGTCGAGAGAGTGAGAATCCACAATTGGAAGGATTTGACCACTCGTCGTCATTACACGGGAATCCATCGAATCTCCCTTCTCGTAAACGGAGTTGAAGTTGCAGAAACCCATGTAAAACTAAACGCTGAAACTTAATTGTTTATTTATAATATCGAATGAACAGAACAGTTGTTAACGGAAGGGTTTTAATACTCCTATTTTAAATCAAAAAGAATGTAGAGAAACTCAATTATATCGAGTTTCTCTACATTCTGAGAGGAGCACCTTAGCTCCTCTTTTTGTTATTTAGATATAAGTGCAGATTATTCATTTTTTACTAATTTTGAATACACTTCGTTAAAATCGTTTATCGCATCAAAAGGGCTTATATTTCTATTTACATCAAATCCAAAAAGTTGGATAGTTCCGATTGCTGCGCAAATTATTAATTAACAGTGCAAGGAAAACGATTATCACGGAACCAATTAACACAGGCGTAAATAAATAGCTCCAGCTATAATGACCAAGCATAACAACAAGTGGGTCTGCCCCTGCTGGTGGGTGCGTCGTTTTTGTCAGCATCATCACGGCAATTGCTAATCCGACAGCTAAGCCGATTGCCCAAGGCTCATCGCCAAAAAAATGATAGGAAGCTAAACCTACGAATGTTGAAACAAAATGGCCGCCAATAATATTCCGTGGCTGTGATAACGGCGCGTTCCATAGCCCGAATGCCAGTACACAACTGGCACCAAATGGAGCCATTAACCACACTGCAGATGTCATTTTTGTTAAAAGAATTAAAGCGAAAATGGTTAAAAATCCTCCAATCAGTCCCGTTATTGCGTCCTTTACATTTATCTGTAAAGGGCTTCTTCCTTTTCCCTTCATCTTCGAAAAATAATGAATATGAAAAAAGCGTTTTTCTTTAGGCCTCGCTATTGATATACGGTCCAATATTACCCCTCCTTTTTTATATAATTAGACTTTACATGAAACAAACTAACCTGTCAAAATCTTTTTTATAGGTTAGTTTTAAACCCATAAAAAAACCAACTTTTATAATAAGTTGGCTCTTCATTGATCATCTGATTTCCGGTGTTGAAATCTGGCTACCTTTTTTCTATTCCCGCATATTTTCATTGAACACCACTTGCGTCTTCCGCTTTCATCGATAAATAACAGGACGCAATCATCATTCGAGCATCGCTTTAGTGATGACAGCTTATTTTCTACGATTAATGTTAATGTGTCAAAAGCAATATAAGATAGCAGGATATCTTCCGCTTCTCCAACAGGTATGGGAACCAGCTTTTGATCCATTAATTTATAAGTGAAAGGTGACTTTTGTATTTTATTTTCTAAAAAAGCGATAAACTCATCAGGAATCATATATCCATCTGCTATTAACTCAAATTGTTTTCTTAAAATAGTACGCATTTCTAGAATACCTACAAATACCTGTTGAATTCTCTCGTTGATTTTCAAGGATAGCTGATTATCCCAATATGAATTTTTCCATTCTATTACAGCAAGCCAGTCCAACACATCCCGTTCTGATAGTAATAAGTCTTGCCGTTGACCACGACTGACTAGTTCCGTATTCACTAAATCCAGAGAAAGATTACCTGATATAAGTGGAAATTTATTAGTTTCAGACATACGTTAATCACCCATTTCTCTGTTAAATTCTAACCTTTAAAATATTGATTTAGAGGTTATGTCATCATTATACCCTATTTCGGAATTTTTCAGATAGTTATCCATGTTAAGAATCCCATGAGAGATTGTTGATAGATACGGTGATAACATGAATCGTATTATCAAACATCATATTGTCAATTAACAGTATAGTAAATGAAATTACATGATAATCAAACCTTTAAAGTGAGGGAAAAAGTTCTTGACAGAACCTGTACGTACAGGATAATATGAAAGCGTATACAGAACCTATACGTACAGGTTATAAAAACAACTATATTTTGCTTTCTAGGGAAAGGAAGTAGTGAAATGGGTAAATACACAGAACCAGCAACGGATTTGCTTCAACATGTCGGAGGGAAAGAGAATATTGCGACGGTTACGCATTGTGCGACAAGAATGCGTTTTGCTTTGAAAGACCCCTCCAAGGCGGATGTAACGAATATCGAATCGATTAAGCTTGTGAAAGGAACGTTTACACAAGCTGGCCAGTTCCAGGTCATAATCGGGAACGAAGTATCATCGTTTTATAATGAATTCGTTTCCATAGCTGGACTTCAGGAAGCGTCAAAAGAAGATGTGAAAGAAGCAGCTAAACAGAATATGAGCTGGCTGCAGCGTATGATTGCCCATCTTGCGGATATTTTTACCCCACTGATTCCTGCCATAGTCGTTGGCGGACTCATTCTTGGATTCCGCAATATCATTGGCGATATTAAAATGTTCGATGATAGCACAAAGACCCTTGTGGATATTTCACAATTCTGGTCAGGAGTACACGCCTTCCTTTGGCTGATAGGTGAAGCTATTTTTCATTTTCTTCCTGTTGGGATTACATGGTCAATCTCGAAAAAAATGGGCACGACTCAAATTCTCGGCATCGTCCTTGGTTTGACCCTGGTTTCCCCACAACTTCTTAATGCATATGCAGTGGCAAACACAAAGGCAAGTGACATACCTTTTTGGGATTTCGGTTTTGCCCAGGTCGATATGATCGGCTATCAGGCTCAAGTCATCCCAGCGATACTTGCAGGGTTCGTCTTGGCATATTTAGAACGGTTCTTGAGAGATAAAGTGCACAATTCCATTTCCATGATCGTCGTTCCATTTTTCGCTTTACTTCCAACTGTTATCATTGCCCACACTATTCTGGGGCCTTTAGGCTGGAAAATCGGTTCTGTCATTTCTACGGTTGTATATTCCGGATTGAATTCATCAGTTGGCTGGCTATTTGCTGCAGTTTTCGGCTTTGCATATGCACCGCTTGTCATCACGGGACTGCATCACATGACAAACGCAATCGATCTTCAGCTTATGAGTGAACTTGGCGGTACGAACCTATGGCCGATGATCGCATTATCCAATATTGCACAAGGAACGGCAGTGCTTGCGATGATTTACATCAACAGAAAGGACCAGGAGGAAAGACAAGTGTCCATACCCGCTACGATTTCATGTTATCTCGGTGTAACCGAGCCAGCCATGTTCGGGATTAACCTGAAATACGGCTTTCCGTTCTTAGCCGGTATGATCGGTTCACTTTTCGCAGGCATTGTTTCAGTCGGATCTGGAGTAATGGCAAATTCCATCGGTGTTGGAGGGATCCCGGGTATCCTATCCATCCAGCCACAGTACATGGGAATGTTTGCACTCGCGATGTTGGTTGCTTTCGTTGTGCCATTCATTTTGACTATCGTATTCTCCAAACGTCCTAAAATGAATTTGAAAACAAGAACGAAAACAACGAAATTAAATGCTTAATAACGCGGAGGGAGAGCATTCTCCCTCTTTTTTACCATACTGGCAATAGAGACATCAGGGATAGCAGAGGAGGAATCACAATGAAGGATTTTAAAAAAAGTACCATCTATCAAATTTATCCGAAGTCATTTAAGGATTCGAACGGTGACGGAATCGGGGATATAAATGGCGTTATTGAAAAACTTGATTATCTGAATGAACTGGGAGTGGATTATATTTGGCTGACCCCTTTTTATCGTTCACCTCAGAATGATAATGGATATGATGTAGCGGATTATACATCCATTGATCCTGTTTTCGGGACGATGGATGATTTCGAAAGATTGGTGAAGGAAGCTAATTCGCGGGATATCCAAATCATGTTGGATATGGTATTCAACCATACTTCTACAGAGCATGAATGGTTCCAAAAGGCATTTGCGGGAGAGAAAGAATATAAGGACTATTATATTTTCAAGAAATCGAAAGATGGAGAGCCCCCTACCAATTGGATTTCAAAATTCGGAGGACCTGCATGGGAATATGTAGCGGAACATGATGAATACTACCTTCACTTGTTCGATCGGACCCAAGCTGATCTTAACTGGGAAAATCCCAGAGTAAGGCAGGAAATCTTCAATGTAGTAAACTTCTGGATGGATAAAGGTGTCAAAGGATTCCGTTTGGATGTGATCAATCTTATTTCGAAACCTGACATCTTTGAAAATGACAATGATGGAGATGGACGATGCTTTTATACAGATGGTCCCAAAATTCATCAATTCCTTAAAGAGATGAATGAAGAAACATTTGGGAAGGATGTAGAGGTGATGACTGTAGGGGAAATGTCATCGACGACCATTGACCATTGCATCAAATATTCATCTCCAGTTGAAAAGGAGCTGTCCATGGTATTCAGTTTCCATCATCTAAAAGTGGATTATAAAGATGGGGAAAAGTGGTCACTTGCAGATTTTGACTTCAGGCAGTTAAAGGAGATCCTAAGCAGCTGGCAGTATGGGATGCAAGAAGGGAATGGATGGAACGCCCTGTTCTGGTGCAACCATGACCAGCCGAGGATCGTATCCAGGTTTGGGAATGATCAAGAGTATCATAAGGAATCTGCCAAGATGCTGGCAACAGCCATTCATATGCTTAGGGGGACCCCTTATATTTATCAAGGGGAGGAAATAGGAATGACCAACCCGAAATTCAATGATATTGGACAATATCGGGATGTGGAATCGATTAATTATTATGATATTTTAAAAGAGGCAGGCAAGGATGAAAAGGAAATAATCGAAATTCTTCAAGCTAAATCCCGTGATAATTCTCGAACTCCCATGCAGTGGGAAGATACGGAGCACGCAGGCTTTACAAAAGGGACACCATGGATTTCAGTGCCTGATAATGCTAAGATCATCAATGCTGAACACGCACTGAAGGGTCAGGATTCCATTTTTCATCATTACCAAAAACTTATATTCTTACGCAAGAAACATGATATCATTGCATATGGGGACTATCAGGAAATTCTTGGCGGCCATGACCAATTGTTCGCTTATGTTCGCAGTTATGAAGACGAGAAACTTCTGGTCATCAATAACTTTTATGAAAAAGAAGCGTCCTTCGAGATTCCAAAAGATATTGACCTATTCGGGTACAACTCAGAGCTCTTGCTCTCAAACTATATCGATTCGAAAGAACTCGCAGGTGATTTAATCCTTCGTCCCTATGAATCGCTTGTCTATTTGTTGAAAAAAGACAAGTAGCAGACTAAGAAAAATATATTGTGGTGATGAAATGAACAGTAAATATCTATCGCTATATGGTGATATAGTTTCAAAAATTGAAGAAGGAACCTTTCCGACAAATTCAAAGCTTCCTTCCGAAAGTAGCTTAATGGAAGAGTATGACATATCCAGGGATACTGTGAGAAAGGCCTTACAGTTGCTTGAACAAAATGGATATATCCATAAAATCAAAGGAAAGGGTTCATTTGTCTTGGATTTCAGCAAATTTAATTTTCCTGTAGCAGGGTTGATTTCCTATAAAGAAATGGTGGAAAAGTTGAATTTGCATTCCAAAACGATCATCCATAAGTTGGAGCTTGAGACCCCCGATTCAAACATGACCAAGCTTCTGGACTTAACGGATGGTGGTAAAGTATGGAAAGTGTTTCGGGTACGGCAAATCAATGGCAAGAAAATCATACTGGACAAAGACTATTTCAAAAGCGAGTTCGTAACTAACCTGACGAAGGAAATTTGTGAGGATTCGATTTATGGATATATCGAAAAGGAACTCGGGCTCCAGATCGGTTTTTCCAATAAGGAAATTACCGTGGAGCCATGCAGTGAAGAAGATAGACAATTATTGGACATTGAAGACTTCGATATGGTGGCAGTTGTGAAAAGTACGGTCCATTTAATCGATGGAAGCTTGTTTCAGTATAGCGAATCCAGGCATAGACCCGATAAATTCAAGTTTACGGACTTTGCACGAAGGACTTGGTGAAGGCTAAAGGTATTTGATGACTGGCAGGCTAAGGATGAAATGAAAAAACAATTAGTTTGCAAAGGAAAATGCTGTAGAATTATATGGAAGAGATGGACTGATTCATGAAAGTTCAGCTCCATTCAAAAAGAGAAGGTCGCCGTGGCGGCCTTTTTTAATGCTGTTCAAGGTAGCGTGTTTTTCTTATAGACATCGAATTGGACTCTTTTTATTTTTGAACAATCGGGGGAGAGGAGGATCGTCAAACCATTAGTTTGACGATCCTTCTGCTTGTTTGGGAGTATGGGAAGCATTTAGTAAGACCACTCCACCAATGATTAATACTAAGCCACCTAATGTAGTGATACTAAATGGCTCACTCCATAATAGTACGCCAATTAATGCCGTTAAAGCTGTGCCTATTCCTGACCAAATGGCATAAGCTAAGCTTAACGGAATTGTTTTAAGACATATAGATAAGCTATAAAATGCAATTCCAAATCCTATTATAACCCCAAATGAAGCGAATAAATGCGTGAATCCTTCAGATAACTTAAGCATGGTCGTACCAAATACTTCGCTTAAGATAGATATTCCTAAAGCTATGTATCCTTTCATACTATTACCTCCGATTACTAAATTGTTAATTGCCTCCACTTGAGAGCTTCAAAACCACCACTCCTCCAATGATCAGGACTAAACCTAAAAATTTTTTCATGTTAAAGCTTTCTTTATAAACGATAACACCGACTAAAGCAGTTAAAGCTGTGCCAATTCCCGACCAAATGGCATAAGCCGTTCCAAGCGGTATGGTTATTAATGATAACGATAGGCAATAAAAAGCCAAACCCATTCCAATTACCACACCAATGGAAGGGAATAACCTTTTAAACCCGTTTGATACTTTTAACATCGAACTGCCAAACACTTCACTTAGGATGGCTATTGCCAAAAATACATAAGGATTCAAGATGAACTCCTCCTAAATATTGATCTATTTTTCAATCACTTTCCCCAAGAATCTTATCATCTAAAGGACTCATATAAAACTAATACCACCTATAGTTAGTTTTATATTTTCTGTCATAGCAGTTCACGCTCAATATTAGGCTGAAAATGATACAATAAGCCGCTTCTTCGAACCTGATCGCAACATATAAGGAGGGTAAACAGGGATTAAGAATATCCTTCTCTTCTTCTGTGATCGTACGTGGCTTATAATCAATGATGCACATCTGGGTAAAAGAATTCTTTTACTAAGAACGTCAGGAAAAGGTAAATGGCAGATTATGTAATCGATAGTCATTTGACTGCTTGAGAACTGTCGGAAGAATCTCTTTAAAGAGGTTTATTTTAAGATAAACCTCGATAGAATATATAGTATAAATATGACCTTATAATAGCTAAATACTCATAATTCGTTTTTCAGTAGGATTTATTCTCCTATGTCCAGTAAGGAACGCACCAAGTACAATAGCTAAGCATTTAAGCCAATGAGCCTTTACATAAGGTTCATTTTATAACATGGAAAAATAAAAAGATGAAGATATGCAGCAAATTGATGCTAGGCTTTGGAATACAATAATTGATTATCCAAAAAAAGAGAGAGAACAAGTCATACATATGACTTGTTCTCCTTTTTGTTCTTAGAAAACCGCCACTTCAATCAGACAGTAAGGTCGAAAGTGGCAGGAAGTTCAATGTTCGCATCAAGCCTTTCTTATGAATCCAATTTGGATAACAAAAATGCATTTTTCGAAATGCAAAACTAATCCAATAACTGTTAAAACTCCATACTTTAATATACTCTAATTATTCTTTATCTATATAGTATTCAAACATACTATTTACTCTTAGAAACAAACTATTAACCTATTACTTGTATCTTAGAAGTTAATGGTCAATTCTTTTTAATCACTGATATAGCTACACTTAGAATCCGTATTTCATCTCTATTAGCATCAACTTTAATAGGATTAGGATTCCCAATCTGCGGCGAAAAGTCATTTTCCCAACACTTTTTAGGTATCCCAATTGAAAATCCCTTTTTACTACTTCTTCAACTAACGCACAGATAGTTGAAAATAAGAAGGCAATATGAAGGTACTTTCCTCAGCACCAAGGGAAAAAACTAGATTTCTTATACCCTCCAATAAAAAGTATTCCTTCCCCATATGTACTGCGCCCAAATTGCCAGACACCATCTAACAATTTGAGGTGCTATTTTTTATGCTGTTTTTATATCATTTGAAAATGATATAAAAACAGCCCCAATTATAATATACAATCTTTAGAAGTAGGTGTATCACTGCCAACTCATAGCAAAAAACATGTGTCCTGATTATTGGCAATGAACCGTAAATTTGCCCAGTTAAATACTCCAGTACCAGGAGTCATATTAATTGATCAATTTAGTCGTACGTATTTCCCACCGGATAAAGAGCCGGAAGAGTTTCAACTTGATACGGAGCTATCAACTTTGCTAACATTCTTTGAAACACGAGTTTAACCCTCTAAGTTTCAATTTAATAAATTTTTTATCAACTCTCCTTATGTGTTGTCAAAAAAACACACATATGGAATACAGATACACATGTTGACTGTTCCAAAAAAATCATCTAATCCATACCTTAACGTGCCCGTAAATCAAAAGCTAAACAAAAAGTCGTGGTTATACTGTTTAATGTTGGTATCGGAAGAACTGCTGTTTTTTGGAACTAACTTCTCAGATAGTGCATTCATATATTTAATGCAGCCAGTCGTCCATTTGCCACCCTATATTCGTTATGAACGTGCTTCTCCGTTACAATAAAGATATAGGAAATGGACTGGATTAAATAAAGGGAAATGGTCGCAAGTTTCAACGTTATATGGATCAGGTACATTGCCGAACGCTAGGATAGTACTTTTGGAATGTGGACGTTGCTTGGTTTGTAATATAAAAATTCACAGGTTATAGATAGGGGGATAATTATGATTGTTAGTCAAACCTGGGATTATGAAGTAATTGCAAAATTAAATCAAAATGTTCACAATCTGCATGCAAAACTATATCCGAGGTATTTTAAGGAATATAATTATTGTGCAATGAAAGAAACTTTCAAAAGCTTGGTGAAAAATAACAGTTTTGTTTTTTTAGTTTTAATAGATCATGAAGAGCCAATCGGTTACGCATGGATAGAAATTAAAAACTATCCAGAAAGTGCTTTTAAAAATGAGTATAAATCAGTATATGTGCATCAGCTTAGTATCGCTGAAAGTCAAACCCAAAAAGGTTACGGTAAAAAACTAATGAATGAGGTCTATGAAATTGCTAAAAAGAACGATATAGATTTAATTGAACTGAATTATTGGTGTGAAAACATTGCTGCAAAAGAGTTTTATAAGAAACAAAACTTTGAAAAGTATAGGGAGTTTGCATTTAGACAGTTGTAAATCCTTTGAATGTCAATTTTCAAAGGTTGATGAAAGGAATTAATAAAAACCCCGAATCGGGGTTTTTTTAATTAATATCTTAACATTCTCCTCGAAAAACTGGGGGGTTGAGGAACTCCACAAACAAAGCTTTGGGTATAACACTCTTTCACGATACTTCGGGTATGCGGTATATATGTGGTGAAATGTTTATTCACGGTAGTTGTATGTGTGGGGTGAAAAACCGGAATCACAGTGTTAATGACATTAGTTTTAACATATTGCTTTGTCGGGGAGATTTGAGGTGGATTATACTGAGTAGGCATTCTGTGAGGTGGGCAATATTGTGGTGGATATTGACCGCCTTTCGGATGCCTCCAGGGCTTATTATACATTTAAACACCTCCCGGATATTTTTTGAAAGTCATTGTTAGTTTATGAAAAAAAATGATAAAGGGACTGGTATAAATGCCTTTATCAAAAGTTCATGGGCATATCAGATCTTTCACTCATTACGAATTTGGTTAATTGCTTGACGAACAAATGACTTGTGTATTTTCTTCCAGCTCTTTTCCTTGCTTTTTGCCAAGCCCCATTCAGGGAATGCAGATAACCGTAATGCCGCAAATAATTGCCAGAAGGGTAAGTTTGTAAAATTCAACTCCGGCATCATTGATTTATATTGATGGGTGAAGTCATTCATTGCTTGCATTCCAAAATGATATGAAATTTCGAGTTGACTATTGGCAAGGTCAGCCAAAGGGTCCCCTAAGCCCGAGTCTTCCCAATCAATTATGGAAACTAGTTTATCCTCTTTCCATAATATATTTCCTGGCCAATAATCACCATGAAGGATTACTTCTTTATTCTTGGAGGGTAATGGCATGAAAGATTTTAACAAATCTCTAATCATGCTCAGATTTAATGTTTCGTCCAGGATTACCCTTTCTTTTTTATTTAACATCGCGACATATGTATTTTCTACTTTAGGCAGGAATGATAAAGATAGATCTGCACAATTAACACGATGGATTTTTGCTAGATTGATTGCCAATTGTAATATATGATCATTAAGATTTGAGGGGGTGAATTCTGACTTACCCTCAATAAACTCTAGAAGTATGCATGGCTTGGAAAATATCTCGCAGGATTGCACGAAGTAATATGGCATTGGTACAGGCAAACCGGCAGCTTTCAATATCCCTAAGAGCTTGTGTTCATCTGCTGCAATATTTGGATTCCGTTTCAGGTCATTATCACCATGCTGACGAACGATCATTTTTACGATCCGCCCTGACGATTGTAATATTTCAAGTCCTGTCACCTGTGCAGAAATACCGCCTTTTAATTCCCATGCGCGAATTAGCTTGTTTCCTTGATCAAACTTTTGAACCAATCGTTCAAAATTATCATATTCGTTCATCATATGTCATCTCCTTAATCCCGTTCAATGTTAAGGAATTTAAGTTCACATTTCCCTATAACTTTCGTGAAAAATTCAAAGGCCTCATTTGACTGCAATTTCAATAAATGAAACCAACAGCTTGTTACACACGTAAAGTAATTTAAACAAGTGAGGTGTGGAAATTGAAAATTGAAAAATATAAAGTAGATACATCAAAAGGGACGTTACTATATAATATTAGTGGAAACGGCAAGCCAAATATAGTTTTGATTAACGGAGGTTCTGGACCGATAGAGGGTTGGATGAAAATCCTACCGGCAATTTAGGAATCTTCATCAGTATTTTCCTATAATCGTTTTGGAGTTGCTGGCAGCGATAAACCGAAGGAAAGCCAAGACGGGATAAATATTGTTAACACTTTACGTGAAACATTAACAATCGTGGGTTTTGAACCTCCATATTTATTGGTGGGACATTCCCTAGGCGGCTTATATGCTAATTTATATTCCCGACTTTACCCAAATGAAGTAGCGGGAATTGTTTTTTTAGAATCCAGTACTACGAAAGATATCAGCCTTAATGAATATCAAGGCAAGGCAGTAAAAACCATTAATAAGATGTTCAAGGTGTTTGATTCCATGTCTTCACATAAACAATTCAATGAAGTTAATTTTGTGGAAAAAACTGTGGATCAAATCCAGCAAACTGATACATTTCCCGAAATACCTGTATTTGTAATTACTGGTGGACAAGAAAATCGAATGATGCCAGAGGAAATTCGAAAAAAACGACTTGAGAATCAATTGGAATTACTTTCGTTGTCAAAAAATAGCAAACACATTATCGCTGAAAAAAGTGGACATTTTCCACAATTATCAGAACCCACCATAGTGAGTGACTCAATCAAAGTTTGTGCAGAAGCAATAAATAAAATAAACCATCACCAATAAATTGTAAGCTTTTTGTTAGAGCATTATTGTTAATGTTGACTTTTTCTTAAATCTCTCTATCTCCTTCCAACACTATTTTTATGGCTTATCTCCAATAATTCCTGATGCCAAAGTGAAAAAATAGAAGATAACTTTTTCAAAAAATTTTCGTCCATTGGCGAATGTCGTAATATTATATGCCAAAAAACACCTTTTGGGGTGTATTTTTTTTGGAACGGAAGGCGAGATGAAGAATTCTATATTATTTTGAAATTTCTTTAATCCGATAGTTATGTGTACAAGCATTTATTCATACATAACATAAGATTAATAGAGGTGATAGAAATGGTAAAGGTATTTATTGATCCTGGCCATGGGGGTACGGATCCAGGCTCGGTGGGGAATGGATTAAGAGAAAAGGATTTAACTTTATCCATTGCAACTCGAATAAAAGACATCTTATTAATAGAATATAATAACGTTTATGTGAAAATGAGCAGGACCCAAGATACGTACCCCTCCTTAAACGATCGTACGAATGCAGCGAACGCGTGGGGAGCTGACTTTTATCTCTCCATCCACATTAATGCCGGCGGCGGAACTGGGTACGAGGATTACATCTATACGTCCACTAACCAAATCTCGAAAACGTATCAAGATCATATTCATTCAGAGGTTATGAAGCTTATCAACATCCAAGACAGAGGACAAAATACAGGGGATTTACATGTACTCCGTGAAACGGACATGCCTGCACTCCTGTCTGAAAATGGATTTATCGATAATGTCAATGACGCAGGCAAATTGAAAACGGCTTCCTTTATCGAATCACTGGCTCGCGGACATGTAAACGGTTTAGTTAAATGCTTCAATCTTACAAAGAAAAGTACAGCTGTATACCACACTGTCGTTAGTGGGGATACCGTATACTCCTTAAGCACCGCTTATGGCAGTACGGTTCAGCAAATTAAAGATTGGAACGGACTTGACAGTCAGTACACCATTACAGTAAACCAGAAGTTGCGGGTTAAATGAATAATTAATAATTGACTGGTTAAATTATTTATAACTTCCAGAAGCACTCCACGCAGGAAGCCCTTCTCAAAAAGAGAGGGGCTTTTCCAGGTTCAAGAATATGTATGTAATGAAATGAAATGATAATGTACATTCTACTGTCTTGATTTGATCCATTACTTGGATAATAGTGGAGGGAGTGAAAGGGGAAAATAATGAATTTGCACAGAAGGCAAAAGTGGAGTTGTGCAAATGGGGTTCACTTACTGGGATTATATATAATCGCATTTTTCAGGAAACAAGCCTCTGACGGGATTCGAACCCGCACTCCTTTCGTAAGCATAGGCTAGGGGAGAACACGCTTCCCTACGGATTTTCACCGGCAGGAATTCCACCTGCCTCAGCGTATTTGCTTTTCGGTGCTTCTGAAACCCTTACCTTGCGACCCGGTGGCTACAATGTTTTCCGGCGCTCTTCCCTTCTAGAGCTACAGAGGCAAATGCTTATTCATCAATTATAAGAATCTTATATGAAGATGTGAATCGAATAATAAAAATAAGATAATATGATTGCACAATATAGACAATTTCATTCTTTTTGCATGAAAGGGAAATTTACTGAAAAATGCGTCCTGGGACGCATATAGTTTCCAAATGCATTCACTCAATGACAAAGTAATCTGGGGAAAACGGATAGGATATTTTAAATCGCCGATTGATAATTGCAGGTGATTCAATATTACTATAGTGATCGTTTTTTTAATTCATCAGTAAATGGTCTAAGAAAACTGGTTCTGTGGGAATTGTATATGTTGGTTATTCCACTTCTTAACTAATGTAAGCTATGCTTTATTATAGGCTGACACAAAATTTAAATGGATTCTTTGTAATGAAATATAAAAAGAACAATACTAAAAAGCACAAACCATAATGGCTTGTACCTAAAATATATCAGCAAATAAAATAAATTGAATCTATGTATTGTTGCTCATTATTCCTTTATTTTCCATTTTATAAAGAAATCCTCGAGTTGGATATTAATCGTATATTTTAATGGCTTGAACCACTTTTCCTAAAATACGGACTCTATCATTTTTGATGTTATAGGTTTTTTCTTCATAAAAAGGATCCGTGCTGCAGGGAGTGAGTGTGATGTTTTCTTCATTGATATTCACTTTTTTGACTGTAGCATCGTGACCATTTACTAAAACCACACCAATTTTTCCGTTTCCGACGTAGGTTGTTTTTTCAACGAGAATCAATGATCCGTCTCTGAATTCTTTGTTCATGCTATTGCCATTCACTCTAAGGAAAAAATATTCTTTATTCGATTTTAGCATCGAATTTAATGTCGGCATATAGGCTTCAATATATTCATTGGTAAAATTAGGATCCCCAGCAGGGATATTTCCGTAAACACCAATTAATCTTACATTCTTTTCATTTAGGAATTCCATTCCAGGATTATTTCTAACGACAGGTGCTCCTTCAATGAGGTGGGATAGCGGTATTTCAAAGCATGTGGACATCATGCTCAATTTATCCATTAAAGGTTTATTCCGTCCGGATTCCCAGGCCGATACTGCCGTTGGGGCCACTTTTAATATATTTGCCAAATCTTCTTGTGTCATTTTTCTTTCTTTTCTTAACATTTTAATCCGTTCACCAATGTGCATATTTCTTCACCTCTTACTTGAATATACACTATGAGTGAAAGTGAGTAAACTTAAAGTGCGTGAATTTTGCGAAAAATTGTTGGAAACTATACTTCAAGTGTGATATTATTTTTTTAGACAGGTGGTGACAAGATATGACAAACGTTAAGTTCACACTTAAACAAGCGAGGAAGTATAAAGGATTAACTCAAGATGAAATGGCTAAAGTGCTGAAAATGGCCAAGAGGACTTACATTGACTATGAGCAATATAAGATTCCTTTGCGAATCGATAAGGCTTATTTATTTGCTGAATGTGTAGGATTCTCAATCGACGAGATCATTTTTTTTGACCCTCACCTACACTTCAAATGTAGTTAAAAGTTCAAGTGTACCAGCGTTTCTTCAACAGAGTGGCCATTCGGAATGTAAAGTCTAATCAATTACAATCCTAACTTCCATGGGACAAGATTCAAGGAATGATGGAAAGAAGGTGAAGAAAGTGGAAAGGGAAGTTGCAGTAGGAGCTGCTGCCGTTAGCACATTTAAGATTGGAAGGAAATTCGTGGAGAGGTCATTGAGGATATTATCGTACACGACGGTGTTGTCAAATTGGCTTATCACTGAAATTATTGATCCTGTTCTCAGGATGAAATACGCGTATGTAGGAGGGAGAATTTAAAGGAGTAAAAATCCAAACTTCTGGGGTGTTCCTTAATAAAAGGGCTGTATGCTGATATTTTATATAAAATAGACGATTGATACTGAGATCCCAATGAATGACAGCCAATTGCTGTGAAACATTTTTATTTACTGAATGTATAGGTCGGATTTTCAAAACACCATGAATAGGAGCAATTGGACAATGGCAAATTCGAAGGAAAAGTTAATATGGATGAACAAGCCCTTATCCTTTGCAGGATAAGGGCTTGTTCTCATTTTTGTGAACTTGAAGCATCCCGATTTCCTCCGTAAGTACGTCTTCATAAAATGAAAAAGACTGCATACCTAAATGAATTGAAAGCGAATCTTCATACTTTATCTCCATTTTTAATGAACTTCTTCTAGTTTTTTTATCCCATCTTTATGAAGGTGGCAGGTAATGGTATGCAAAAGTACAATTATATAATAATGAAGGCTATGGAAGTCCTGGGAAGGAGGGCATTGATAATAGGATGAGTTCGAAAAAATACCATAGGATATTGGAGGAGATAACAATTGAAAAGGAATGTAATCAATTATGTCGTTTTTCTTGTCCTCATTCTAACCATATTAATTATGGCTAAGCCAGACATTTCCTCAGCAGGGAAATTGAAGCCGCCCTCCGAAACTTTCAGTCCAGGGGATTGGTTTCTTGGAAGCATTCCTCCTAATCTTGACAAAGAGAAACCACCAATCGTGTTTGTTCAAGGAAGAAACAGCAGTTCAACCAGCTGGTACGGTGAAACGGAATATCATGGGATCAATGATATGTATACTAAGGCGTATGAAGCAGGCTACCAAACGGTTTTTGTTCAGCTTCATGATTCAGCTGGAAATGGATCAGTGAGCCAATATGCTAATGGAAGGCTTTTAGCGCAAATGCTTTCTGAAATCAGTAACCATTTCGGGGGCGAAAAAGTAAATATTATAGCTCACAGCAAAGGGGGGGCAGACACCCAAGCGGCTCTAGTACACTATGGAGCACACCAATATGTTGGAAGGGTCATCACTTTAGCTTCCCCTCATCATGGTTCTTACCTTGCTGATTTGGCTTATAGCTGGTATGCGGGCTGGCTTGGTTCCCTATTAGGTCAAAAAGATGATGGAACTTATTCTTTACAAGTTGGTAAAATGGCGGAATTTCGTTCTGTCACGGATAACCATGTTAACTCTCGTAAAAACATGTATTTCACTGTGGCAGGTATGAACAGAGGCCCGGTTCTTTCAGCTTTATCAATGGGTGGACAATATTTATCTTCATATGGCGAAAATGATGGTCTAGTAAATGTATGGAGTACAAAAATACCCTACGCAACACATTTATTTACGGATCCCAACTTTGATCACGACAATATCCGAGTCGGTTCAGCTGTATTTTCAAGAATTGAACCCTATTTAAGGAGTACTTCCACCACTGGGATTCCTGACTTTAATGTCAATTATAAAGAACGAGTTGAAGATGATGTCATTACAACCGCACTCGCTCAAACTGTTCTGGGTGATGTCCTGAAACAAAATGTTTGGATTGAACAAAGTTTCCATGTAAATGAATCAGCCCCGGGTAATATAACCATATATACAGCCTCAGATGATGTCGAGGTTGAATTGATTTCTCCATCCAATAAAAAATATTCACCTTCCTTAAAGGTTGATTCAGCCAAAAATGAAACTTCCTTTTTTAATGGTGCAACCATCCAAACATTCAATAGAAACAACCTCGAAATCGGTGACTGGAAAGTGCGAATGAAGACTAAATCGCCAAAAGACGCCTACCTGTTCACAGCACAATTTAACGAAAAGAATCCCATTACATTAAGTATGGCCGGAAAAGTTAAGCAAAAAGATGCAAAATTTTTAATAAAGAATCCAATGAATGATAAAAAAACGCCAATCAGCACAACATTTTTGGTTCATTTAGTAGATGAAACCGGTAATGAAATTAGTAGGAAAAGCTCTATTAAGGTAATGGAGACCGAAAATTTTACTGGTACCCTTCCAGAAGTGCCTAAGTCAGGTGTATATAATGTAACAATTGACGTCAAGGAAAAAAATGTGGATGGCAGTGAAAGAACCCGGACGCTGGTTCGTTCGGTCTATATCGAGAAATAGTGAAATGCCTTCTCTTATTGAGAAGGTATCAAATTCGAAGAAAAGTCAGTTTTCCGGCATGAGCGTCGTGAATTTCTTCAATCAGGTAGGGTTTCATCCATTAAAATCATGGTTCGGGATAAGAGCATTCCGAACCTCCTTTTTTTACTAAATGAATACCTTATCTTAATTGAAAAGGTATTTTTGGGGTAATGTTTAAAGGTATGGTTAACTTGGGAGTTGGTGATTCAGCCAAAGGAAACATTCAGGTTGTAATTGTTAATATAGATATTAATTTGACGGATGTTCGATGAGGACAGCAGCAAAGTCGGGCTCCTTGCAATACTAGAGATTGATGAATTGCAGCGAGAGACAAAGGGTTTAATCTGTCTTATGATAAGTGCCTCTATAAGACAAAATACCAGTTTTAAGTGCAGAATAATTGCCAATGCTTGCATAGCCATAAAACCAGCCCATGAAAATCCCTGCAACCAAGTGATTACGATGACTGATGAAAATGGAAATGAATAAGCCAAGACCCAAAGCGATGGTAGGGATGAATTTTGGATGAATATGAAAAATGACCTTAATAAGTTGAGTAAGAATCATGATGATCGGAATGGCTATTACCGCATCCCAAAAGTTTGTATGGATGGTTGGGAAGTCCATAATTTCACCACCTTAAATTGTAGTTTTCAATATTAATTTTCACTTTTTATCAAGGCTTTATACAATAATAAATAAATTCATATTTAAAACTAATAAATAAAAGGTTATGCAACCAGGTTTTGAAGATTTTCAGAGTTCAATTTTAAAGCCATCAATCCATATAATTATATGGATTGACGGCTTTTTCTGGTTGGCAGCAGGAATGGTTTAATAATACACGGAGCTAGCCAACATAAGTATGTTTATCTATAGTAAAAATAATGAACGAAATATCGGACTCATTTTTGATGGACATACAGAAAAACTGGTGAACCTTATCGAAACAAGCGATTTAACTATATATGATGCAAGCAATGAGGAGGTTTATCATATTGTCAAAAAGGGGGATTCCATCTCTGCGCTTGCAAAAGCATATGGTTCTACACAAGTGCAGATTCAAAAGTGGAATGACTTGGTCGATCTTAACCTTATTAAAGTGAACCAAAGATTAAGAGTGAAATGAATTTTAACTGGGAGCGGTATTTTTTAACGCTCTCCTTTTTTATTTGAATGAACTTCTTGCCAAAGTACTTACATCCGTTATAAAAGATGTGATATTCCCATGAAAATGGATTCTATTAAAAAAATATATCAAAACCTACTCTTCCATATGCATATTGAGAGAATTCAGGACATAAATTAAACAAACAAAAAAAGCGCGGTTAGCGCTTTTAGTGTATTTGTCTATATAAGCCTATTACTTTTCCAAGTATCGAAACATCTCGTAAAATAATTGGTTCCATATTTGAGTTCTCAGGCTGAAGCCTTATGTAATCCGGTTCCTTAAAGAATCGTTTTACAGTGGCTTCATCATCTTCCGTCATGGCCACGACGATATCTCCATTATTGGCATTGCTTTGTTGTTTGACGATGACATAGTCTCCATCATGAATTCCAGCTTCGATCATACTTTCACCCATGATTTCCAGCATGAATACATGGTCATCATGTGGAACCATGCTTTCGGGAAGCGGAAAGTATTCTTCTATGTTCTCGATGGCCGTTATGGGCATGCCCGCTGTTACTTTTCCAAGTAACGGCACGTTCACGACATTGGCTTTGGGAATATTGTTCGCTTCCTCCGAATTCATTATTTCAATGGCCCTTGGCTTGGTTGGGTCACGTCTAATCAGGCCTTTACTTTCCAGGCGGGATAAATGTCCGTGTACTGTTGAACTTGATGCAAGTCCCACTGCTTCGCCAATCTCCCGTACGGAAGGTGGATACCCTTTTTGGCGGACCTCTTCTTTAATGAAATCAAGAATATCTTGCTGCCGTTTTGATAGTTTAGTCATTTGTGCACCTCTTCCCCAATGTTCTTTGCTATATTATAGCATGGCCCCCAACTCTATACAAACATAAGTTCGAATTTTGTTGTTGACTGAAACAAACGTTCGTATTATAATTTGATCATAACATACGAACGAACATTCGCTTTGGAGGGATATTTATGAAAAAATTATACAAAAATTATATTTATACGATTCTATTAGCGGGATCAGTATTCATCTTTTCAATTTTATTCTCTTGTACATTGAACAATGATCAAAAAAATGATTTCCTTTCTATAGAAGTAAGTGAAGGTGACACCCTATGGGAAATTGCCGAAGAATATGAAGAAGCAAATTTGACAAAAAAAGAATTCATTGGTTGGATAGAAGAGCATAATGGAGTCAGGGCGGATTCGATTAAACCTGGTCAAGTCATCGTCATTCCAGTTAAAGGGGAAGAACTTGTCCAGAATTTGGCCAGTGAGCAGTAAGCAGTGAAGGTAGGGTATTATGAAAGCGGTAATCTATTGTAGGGTCAGCACAGAAAAAGAGTCACAGGAAACATCATTGGCAAGGCAAGAAGATGAATTAGTCAAATTGGCAGAAAAGATGGATGTTGAAGTCATTTCCATAATAAAAGAACAGGCAAGTGGTTATGAGTTGAATAGGGATGGCATTTTTGACATGCTCGAACTTTTTAAAACCAAAGAAGCTGAAGTACTATTAATCCAGGACGAAACAAGACTGGGAAGAGGAAATGCCAAAATAGCCCTTTTCCATGTCATCCTTAAAGAAGATGTGAAAATTTATACGCTCTCACACGATGGGGAACTTGAGCTATCTGATTCGGATGCGATGGTCATCCAGATAGTCGGAATTGTAGAAGAATATCAAAGGAAACTACATAATCTTAAAATAAAGCGCGGGATGATAAGGGCTGTTGAAAAAGGGTATCGTCCTCAAAAAAATCTTCAGAATCAAAGGAATTCCACTGGAAGGGACCGTAAGGAGATTCCTATAGAGGAAATTATTAAACTTCGGGCCAATGGATTGACATTTGCAGAAATCGCAGCAACTTTAAGGGGCTTTGGATACAATGTATCTAAGGCTACGGTGAACAGGCGTTTCCTCGAACATCAACTGAATACACTGGAAAGTCAATCATAGAACTTGTAATTTCGCTATTTTTTTAATACCATGACAATATCCGCAGATTATGAAGGAGCGAAATTATGTTATCAAAAGAAAAATTAGCCCGTATTAATGAACTTTCTAAAAAGGCAAAGGCTGAAGGTTTGACGGAAGTTGAGGCAAAAGAGCAAACCCAATTGAGAAGTGAGTATTTGGAAACATTCAGAAAGTCCATGACCAATACGTTGGAGCATGTGAAAGTCGTGGATCCAGAAGGTAATGATGTCACTCCTCAAAAGATAAAAAATATAAAAGAAAAAAGAAACTTACATTAATAAAGCTTGGATTCTTCTGATGGAACATTCCATTTGAGGATTCTATTAGCATTTTGGAGTAAAATGAGAGTGCATTCATGTATGTATTCTCCTATTTAGTTTAATCTAAATAGGGGACTTCTCTTATTTCTAGAAAATTGTAATATTGGGGCAGTAAATAGTGATTTTAGTTGTGATATTAAGCTTGTCACTATAATATAAAGAGGTACATTACAGGAAGGGATGTTTTTACGATATGTTAGATAAATTAGATGCACTTTCTATTAATACGATTCGTACATTATCGATTGATGCAATTGAAAAGGCTAATTCTGGCCATCCAGGTATGCCAATGGGTGCGGCGCCGATGGCGTATAAACTATGGACAGAATATATGAACCATAACCCGAAAAATCCAGATTGGTTTAATAGAGACCGCTTTGTTCTCTCAGCTGGTCATGGGTCTATGTTGTTATACAGCCTTCTTCATCTATCGGGCTATGGCTTATCTATCGATGATTTGAAAAGTTTCCGCCAATGGGGCAGTAAAACTCCAGGACATCCTGAATACGGACATACGGCTGGTGTAGATGCAACTACTGGGCCGCTTGGACAAGGTATCGCTATGGCAGTCGGAATGGCAATGGCAGAACGTCACTTGGCAGAAAGCTATAACCGCGATTCTTATAATGTGGTCGATCATTATACATATAGTATTTGTGGAGATGGGGATTTAATGGAAGGTGTTTCTGCAGAAGCCGCTTCATTAGCTGGACATCTACAACTCGGAAGACTTGTTGTTTTATATGATTCTAATGATATTTCCCTTGACGGAGACTTAAGTCAATCATTTAGTGAAAGCGTAGCAGACCGGTTCAAATCTTATGGATGGCAATATATCCGCGTTGAGGATGGGAACGATCTTCAGGAAATTGCTAAAGCGATTGAAGAAGCGAAAACCGATGATGCACGCCCAACATTAATCGAAGTGAAAACAGTTATTGGTTACGGTTCACCAAACCGTTCAGGTAAATCTGCTGTTCACGGCGCTCCGCTTGGTGCAGATGAGCTGAAATTGACAAAAGAAGCATATAAATGGACATTCGAAGAGGACTTCTATGTTCCGGAAGAAGTGTATTCACACTTCAATGAAGCTGTTGTTGATGCAGGCGCTCAAAAAGAAGAGGCTTGGAATGAATTGTTTAAAAATTACAAAGAAGCACATCCTGAGTTAGCAGAGCAATTGGAGCTTGCCATCAAAGGTGAACTGCCTGCTGAATGGGATCAGGAAATTCCAGTCTATGAAGAAGGTAAGACATTAGCTTCCCGTGCTTCAAGTGGGGAAGTACTAAATGCGATTGCCAAAAAGGTCCCTAGCTTCATTGGGGGTTCTGCAGATTTAGCCGGATCGAATAATACTGCCATAAAAGGTGAGACAGATCTATTACCTGGTAATTACAGTGGCCGTAATATATGGTTCGGTGTACGTGAATTCGCTATGGGTGCGGCTTTAAATGGAATGGCACTTCATGGTGGATTAAAAGTATACGGAGGAACATTCTTTGTATTCTCTGATTATCTACGTCCTGCCATAAGAATGGCAGCACTAATGGGACTGCCTGTAAACTATGTGTTCACTCATGACAGCATTGCTGTAGGGGAAGACGGACCGACTCATGAGCCAATCGAACAATTAGCATCATTGCGCGCAATGCCTAACCTAGGGGTAATACGTCCAGCTGATGGCAATGAAACGGCAGCAGCCTGGAAAGTGGCAATGGAGTCTACAAATAAACCAACTGCTCTTGTACTGACTCGTCAAGGCTTGCCAACAATAAAAGACACTTCCGAAACTGCGTATGAAGGTGTTTCAAAAGGTGCTTACATCATCTCTGCTTCTAAGAAAGAAGTAGCCGATGCATTACTTCTTGCGACTGGTTCCGAAGTGAACTTGGCTGTGGAAGCACAGAAATCTTTAGCGAACGAAGGAATTGATGTTTCGGTAATCAGCATGCCATCATGGGATCGTTTTGAAACTCAATCTAAAGAATATAAACAAAGCGTAATCAATCCGGCAGTGAAAAAACGTCTAGCTATCGAAGTGGCTTCACCATTTGGCTGGGATCGTTATGCAGGTGATGAGGGTGAAATATTGGCCATCAATCATTTTGGAGCTTCTGC
Organism: Peribacillus sp. FSL P2-0133; assembly: GCF_037975445.1. Classification (NCBI taxonomy): domain Bacteria; kingdom Bacillati; phylum Bacillota; class Bacilli; order Caryophanales; family Bacillaceae; genus Peribacillus; species Peribacillus sp. FSL P2-0133. The sequence goes on from NZ_CP150254.1 coordinate 2,144,025, forward strand.
ACCAGGCGGTAAAATCATGGAGGAATTCGGTTTCACTGTAGAAAATGTAGTTGCTCGAGTTAAGGAAATGCTTAAATAATAGTAATGGGGACTGACACCAATTGGATTGGTGTCAGTTTTTTTACCAAATACAATCCTATATTATATTGAATGTGTTCCTATTCTAAAGGATATCTTCCATTCGACAAAAAAAGAAGAAAATTTCTCCAACAAACAACATATCTTTTTAGTTTGTCAATATATAATGAGAATAAATAAATTTCGTTTAAATGTGTCAGTTAAAGGGGAAAGTCATCAATAGTGGAAAATAGTGGAGAGGGTCCTGGTGGTTAGATATTTTCTTGACCAAAATAGGAGAGCTAGGAGGCATTGGCTGATGAGAACCTATCAAATTTATTTAATCGAAGATGAATTTGCCCATCATTATTATGGAAGAGAAAAGCTATTTTTCAATTTGTTTTTGGAGTATATTCAAGCAAGGGGCAGACTGAAGAGTATTTTGCAAAAACAAATCGAATATGTCACCAAAACAGTCCCGATTAACCAGTTGCAGGTAGCTATTGAACAACGTTTGCAAAAAAAGATGAATTATTGGACTCAAAATGGAAAATACTATTTAGAAAAAACAAACGGAACAAGTAAAGCCGTTTTAATCATTCAAAATGAGTCCATTACTCTTAAAGCTGAAGGAGATTATGAAGCGGAGACCGCTTTCTTTGAAAGTATTCGAAAATATGAAGCGAGTTTTCTGGCCATTGATTTCGAACATGAAAAATACGGTTGGTTAAAACCGATAAAAGAAAGAAAATTTGTCTAAATGGGGGACTTTTCGGTAGCGGGTATTGTATAATAACCTTTGGTCTAGTACACTGATGTTAGACAACATGAAGGAGGAAATAGTATGTGGGTTTACATTCTAGTTGGCGTACTGGCATTGATTGCTGGAGTAGTGCTGGGATTTTTCATCGCTCGTAAATACATGATGGATTACTTAAAGAAAAATCCGCCAATTAACGAACAGATGTTGAAAATGATGATGATGCAAATGGGTATGAAACCATCCCAAAAGAAAATTAATCAAATGATGAGCGCCATGAATAAACAACAAACAAAATAAGATAGCATGAAACTTTGATATATCAATGTTCTTGGAAGATTGGATGCAAAATTTTATATAATATCGAACTGGTTGATCCATTTAGACTGAATTCTTCCACCGATTTTATATAAAATTTTGGTTTATCTTTCATTTTTGTTTCTTAAGCCACTTTTTCTGAATGAATGATTCAGTAAAGGTGGTTTTTGTTTTGGAAGGAAATCTAAATGTTAATGTAAAAAATAAAAATCTTTTCTCTTAATCTTTTTTATTTAAGCACTTAGACAATAGAGAGTTAGTTAATATATAAAATTGATTAAAGGTAAGCATCCAAGTAATCGGGTGTTTTTGATTTGAATGAACTTTATAAATAGAAGAGCGATTAACCTGAATTGGTCGAGTGCTTATTTTTTATTTAGGGAATTTTTTACACCAGGACCTACTTCCTCGACAGCCCCCATTGGCTTATGGCTAAAAACACATAATCCGTGGGTTATTTGGAATACTTTAATGAATCAAGCTCAAGTCAGAACCGCAAATGGCTGAAGTTGTAACTTTTACGATAATATCATCTGAAGTTTTGGTATAGGGGTATTTAACTTCTTTTGGGTTAATAGGTGATAATAAGGTTTCAAAAGGTTATTATCATCCTCAGGGTAAAAGTGAGCAATCTAGGTTAATCTAATATCGGCATATACAGCATTGAATCTTTCTCAACAAGGAAATATCTCTCTAAAAATCATTCCCTCTTTCCTTTGTGTAGGGGGGATTTCATTAAAACAATAAATTAATCAACACAGTTGAGGAAGCTGTTGAGTTTTTTGACTTGACTTTATCAACTGTAAATATTATTATTACAGTAATCTTCTTGAGGAGGATGCGAAAAGTGAATAGTGATTTTACAATAGCTGTGCATAGTTTGGTCTATTTAGCTTATCTACCAGATCATATGGCAAGCAGTGAGTCTATCGCAGAAAACGTTTGTACAAACCCGGCAAGGATTCGAAAGATGATGAGCTGCTTAAGAAAAAAAGGATTTGTTAAAACTAAAGAAGGTGTTGGCGGAGGCTATATTCTAGACTGTAACCCTGAAGAGGTAAGTTTGGCAGATATTTATATAACTGTTTCACATGGGACATTGAAACCAAAGTGGTGTACAGGTGATCCGGAGAAAAAATGTGTCATATCTTCCAATACCCAGATAGTCATGAATCAAATATTCGATGAAGCTGAATTATATTTTGAAAAATATTTAGAAGATATAACTCTCAGCACTTTTTTGGAAAAAATTAAACAATGTCCGTGATATTGATTTAGTTTTTTCTTTGCACTAAATGTATATTTTATTATTACAGTTAATAACTATAGTTTGAATATCAAATGAACATAAAAGGGGTGTTATGGAAATGGTTGAAAACGATCAGTTCAAAAATGGGGATTGGGTACAGGGAAAATCAAGAGATGGGGAACTTATCCATGGTTTCATTGAAACGGTAAGTGATAGTCGAGAAATCGTTAAAGTGAATGTGGTGGAAAGTGACAATGAAAAAGCGGTTGGGAAATCGATTTGGATTCCGAGTAAATGGACTGAAAAACTGCCGGATCTAGAAATCAGTAACGAAAATCATCTTTTGGCCTTAATTGATTTAGCGTTACTTTCTAAAGATGAAACATGGTTTATGGAGTTATCCGGTAAATTGGAATCCATCAAAATTCATCCGAAAATAAATGCGCGGATATCAGAGTTTCTTATCCCGGGTAATAGAATCGCTAAACTTGATTTAAATAGATGATGAGTAAAGACCATAAATATTTCGGATAATACAAGGAGGAAATGATCATGACAATAGAACATGTAACAGATGATAATTTTGCTAGTGAAATCAAGGAAGGTTTAGTATTGGTTGATTTTTGGGCACCGTGGTGCGGCCCGTGTAAAATGATTGCCCCAGTGCTTAATGAAATTGATGTGGAAATGGGTGATCGGGTTAAGATCGTAAAACTTAATGTGGATGAAAATTCAGATACGACAAGCGAATATGGAGTGATGGGAATTCCAGCTCTAATTCTATTCAAAGATGGAGAAAAGGTAGATCAAGCTATTGGCTTCCAGCCAAAAGAAGCCATTTCGGCATTAATCACAAAACATGCATGTTCATAATAATTATCATAATATGCGGATGTGTATTGTGAATTAAGGACTTATACCAACCAACATGGTAGTAACTAAATGGAGGATTACTAAATGAATTCTATATATACACCATTATTTGAATCGTTCAATTTAGGAAAGAAATTAGAAGTGAAAAATCGATTGGTGATGGCGCCTATGACAAATTTCTCTTCTAATCCTGACGGGACTGTAACCGACGCCGAAGTTAATTATTATGAACGTAGGTCAAGCGGGGTCGGCATGGTTATAACGGCTTGTACTTACGTGACGGCTAATGGCAAAGGTTTTCATGGGGAATTTGGCGGAGATCAGGATGAATTGATACCTAGTCTAAGTCGTTTGGCATCAGCGATTAAAGCGAAAGGTGCAAAGGCAATTCTTCAGATTTTTCATGGCGGACGTGAGGTACCACCGGAATTAGTAAATGGAGATGTTGTCAGTGCAAGCAATATTCCATCGGAAGGAGAAGGGAAAGCAGTTCCGCGCCCACTATCTGAAAAGGAAATAGAATCGATTATTCTCGACTTTGGTGAAACCACCCGACGTGCCATTGAAGCGGGATTTGACGGTGTCGAGATTCACGGTGCAAATGGTTACTTGCTACAGCAATTCTTTTCGCCTCATTCAAACCGTCGTGAAGACAAGTGGGGAGGCTCTCTTGAAAAGCGCCTGACTTTTCCATTAGCGGTTGTGGATGAAGTGAAAAAGGCTGTTGCTGAACATGCCAAGGATCCGTTCATCGTAGGATATCGTTTTTCACCTGAGGAACAGGAAACACCAGGAATCACCATGGATGATACACTTGCATTAATTGATGGACTTGTATCAAAGGATCTGGATTATCTTCATGTTTCATTAATGGATTTCTGGTCGAAAGCAAGACGGGGAACAGACGTTGACCGACCTAGGATAGAGATTATTAAAGAACGTATCGGAGATCAAGTTCCCTTAATTGGTGTTGGTTCAATCTATACAGCGGATGATGCGATCAAAGCACTGCAATCGGGGGTTCCGTTAATCGCATTAGGCCGTGAAATCATAATCGATCCTGAATGGGTACAAAAAGTGGAACAAGGCAGGGAAGCAGAAATCGTGACAAAAATAAACAAGGATAATCAGCAGCAACTTGATATTCCAGACCCATTATGGCAAGCGATCATCCACTCTCCAGGATGGTTTCCAGGGATTGAATAAATAGACGTCATATATTAGTGAAATAAAAAATGCATAATGGTGTTCAAAACCATTATGGAATGAATATACTTGGAAAAAATAACCCCGGACAACGGACACACATATAAAAGTGTTCCTTGTCCGGGGTTTTTATGTTTATGGAAGGATCATTTAGATGAGTGGAGTATTTTCAAATTCAATCCTTGAAAAGAATGAATAACTGAGTAATCTATTTCCAAGCTTTTTCGGAAAATGACAAAGGGGAAAGACTTACGAATTTTCATTACCAGCAATTAAGTCTTAAGGACAGATACAATCGGAGATTTTGGCGAGGAAAGGGGCTTTCTTTACGGAATGCTTGTAAAAGGAAGGAGGAAACCACTCTTCCAGAATCACAGCTTTAGAGGACTAACTAGGAAAGCCTCCACGCCCAAAAGAGCCAAAGAGGGCTTAAGAAAATGACAATACCGGGACCACTTATTTGCTTCTTAGGCACTTTTTTTATATTGTCCGTAAAGATTATTTTTTTGTCTTTTTCTGTCGTATTATAGAGAGCGATTAAATACAAAATGGTAACCAAAGTAGAAGTATATTTAAAAAAATAATGTGTACTGCCATCCGGAAAACACTACATAGAATCTAATAAAAAAATATACTAATCTAAAACGAAGTTTATTATTTCTAAATGATAAAATTTAATAATTTTAAACAATTAAAAGTTTATCCTTCCATTCTTAGGTTTATAATCGATTCCGTGGTATATAGCTACCCTAGTTCCAATTTCAAAATATACAATAGCATAGTTTATTGCATAAACAGCACTAACAGTAAGAGCAGGTGCTCCCCATGCTATTAATCGGCTATTAACTGTTTCAGTAAAAATTCTTGCTGCTTCTTTTCTTAAGAATAAATGCTTTCACAGAACCAGCAGCTACTCCAAACACTGCCATGTCCAATAATGAATAGAAGACAAAAAACTGTAAGAGAAGACTCTGATAAAAATTGATATGAACTGTAGACTAGTACCTAGGGAAAATAGTATATGTAGTTGATTTTAAGGGGAATTTAAATCGAAAATCACTTGTTGGGAGTCTGATCCTTATACATTCGTACCAAAGATTAGAATCTGGAGAAAATATGTCCTGGTTCTTTCTAAGGAAAAAGAAAAAACACGGAGTGGTTTTATCCAACTCCGTGTTTTTCATAATGTAGGGATTATAAAACCTAAACTTTCCTTAAAACAGAAAAGAATCAAGTGAGTATGGGCCAGCTCCGGTTAACGCAACGCCAATCGCCACTGCAAGAACGGCAAGATTATATTCATAACCATTTTGAGTTGCCCAGTAGCCATTTGCTCCATGGACTTTAACGATCGCAACGATCATTGTAAGTGCAATTAATATACCTGCAAAGGGTGTAAGGAGACCTAAAGCAAATAAAGCTCCGCCAATAAGCTCTGATAGACCTGCAAATAGGGCCATGGTAACTCCTGGCTTCATGCCAATCGAATCAAACCAGCCTCCTGTACCTTTCAAGCCATGTCCGCCAAACCATCCAAATAATTTTTGAGCTCCATGTCCAACAAACGATAAACCGATTACCACACGTATAACTAATAAACCTATACCAATCATTTATGATTCCCCCTGGAATTTATTTTTAATTTAGATATTTTTAATTCGAGATTTATATTTTAAAAAAAGTAAGGGTGTTATCTCGAATTAATTTATCTTTAATTAAAGATAATATTTATTGAGCGATTTGTCAAATATAATTTTTTCATTTTAATTTGAATGATTGCCGTGGAGAAAAAGGAACGAGGTTCTGTACTAAAGGGAGATGAGCCCGATTCAGAAAAAGAGGAGGAATGTGTTCACTGTCAGCTACTACAATTACAGCGTACTGGAACATGTCATATGCATTATTTTAAATGAAAAAACAGGCAGCGCACATAGCGCTTGCCTGTTTTTATATAGCAAAGGTCATGCCTAAGTATTCAAATGAGAATGAATGTAAAAAGGGGAGTTTGACAGCAAATAATTCATATAATAACATATGCGGTTATCTATGGGAGATGAACTGAGTTAAAAACCTGAACCGGTTTTATAAAAAAGTTCATTATATTTATTTAATAATTGATCGAGTTGCTGGCTATATTCAACGGCAACATGCGAGTTTAAACCATCTTTAGCGACAATCTTGATAAGTTCATTTCTCTTTAATTCAATCTGTTCGAGAAATTCATTCTTTTTAGCCATTATATTTCCTTTCTGGCCCCAACATTTTTTCAAGGTACCCTTAATTTATGTGTTCGTTGTAAAATATGTATGAATATAACAATTATATCGGCTTGGACTAATGAATTCAAATAAGTTAACTTAATCCGTCGCCCCATCAAGTTTAAGCAATTGGTTGTCATGAAATATTCACAGTTCCATAAATGTATTTTTTTATCTTATTTGTTACAATGTTTATAGGTTGACATACATAGGAGTGAGCTTATTTGGATGATATTAATATTTTTTTAGCTTTTGGGGCGGGATTTCTGAGTTTTATTTCGCCATGCTGCTTACCGCTATATCCGGCCTTTTTATCTTATATCACTGGTATGAGTGTTGGTGAAATCAAATCCGAGAACGCCATGCTCCAAAGAAGAAGCATGCTGCATACTTTATTCTTCCTTCTTGGGTTTTCTCTGGTTTTTATTGCAATAGGGTTTAGCACATCATACCTAGGTTCTTTTTTCTCGAATTATAAAGAATTAATTCGTCAGATTGGAGCCATCCTGATTATCATTTTTGGTTTATTCATTGTAGGAATCTTTCAGCCGAAATCTTTTATGAAAGACAGTCGTTTTGAATTTAAGAACCGACCTAGCGGATATATAGGTTCCATTCTTATCGGACTTGCTTTTGCGGCTGGATGGACCCCTTGTGCAGGTCCGCTATTAGGTGCTGTCATTTCACTAGGTGCAACTAATCCTAGTGCAGCCATGAGCTATATGACTGCCTATATTTTAGGATTTGCCATACCGTTTTTCATATTATCCTTCTTTGTCGGAAAATTGACATGGATCAAAAAGTACAGCCAATACATCATGAAGATTGGCGGATATTTAATGATTGTAATGGGTGTGATTTTGTTTTTTGATTGGATGACCAAAATAATCGCAGTCCTGTCTAGACTATTCGGTGGCTTTACCGGGTTTTAGTCCATAATAAGCTATTTTTTCAATAAAATTCAAAATGGATTGTCCTTAATTAGGTTTTATGATGTGATTTTTTAATTTTTTTTTCTATTTAAATGATAGGATTTTTCATGCTGTTGTGTGAGGAAGAACGGCTATGGCCCGAATATTTATCGTTGAAGATGCAAAGTTTATGAGAATGACACTTTCAAATATTTTACCTAAAGCAGGACATGTAGTGGTCAGTGAGGGCGGGAATGGACTAGAAGCCATTGGATGATATCGAAATTGGAATCCTGACCTGTAATGATGGATATTCCCATGCCAATCATGAGCGTGCTGGATACCGCTAGAGAAATTAAGTAGGAATTTCAGGCTAATGTGCTCTGCCATTGGTCAGCAAAAAATGGTTGTCGAGGATATAGAAGCTGGGGCGCAATATTTTAACGTCAAGCATTCTGACGAGGGCATGGTATTGGATGACATAAAAACGGCGCTTGATTAATAACACTCTCCTTGTTTATCTCAAATAGGTAATATATACTTTGTTTATAAATTGAAGTCATATATAATTTTTAATGGTACTTACCTATTTTTAGTTTAAAGGGATGGTTAAGAGATGATATATATATCAACAGGTATAGCGATTGTGATGGCTATAGGTGTTTTCATGTTACGGATGAAGGAAACGAAAAAACCAGTGAATGAAAAGAAAATCATTTTACCGCCGCTGTTTATGAGTACAGGTGCTTTGATGTTCATTTTCCCGATGTTCCGGGTGACTCGATACGAATTGTTGGAGGCTCTTGTTGCAGGGATGTTATTTTCCATCTTATTGATAAAAACATCTAAATTTGAGGTTAGAGATGAAAAAATTTATATTCTGCGCTCTAAAGCATTCATATTCATATTGATTGGTCTCATGGTGATTCGACTGGTGGCAAAACTGATGCTGGGAAGCACGATTGAAATCGGTGTGTTGAGTGGGATGTTCTTCTTACTTGCTTTTGCGATGATCGTTCCGTGGAGAATTGCCATGCTTTATCAATATAAGAAAGTTAAAGCAGCCAGTTTCGGCAGAAGTAGCATGGTGTAATACATGTACTGTAGGATTTAATCAAAGGAACAATCAATAAACCTGAGTCGATAAATGACTCAGGTTTTTCGTTTGCCTGGAAACTTTTCATGAGGGTAAAAAAGTTCATATGAAAACCTAGTAATTTTATCCGGATTATATTATATTGGTATTATAATATTTTACTTAAGGAGGAAACGGTTCATGTTACAAATGATTATGTTCGGAATTATTTGTGGTTTACTGCTGGGATTTGTGCTTCAAAGAGGCCGTTTCTGTGTTGTTGGTGCATATCGTGATTTGATTTTAGCTAAAGATGGACGGATGTTCTTAGCTACATTTATTGTAATAGCAATACAAAGTATTGGTGTTTATGCATTGAATGATACAGGGGTCATTCAGTTTGGAAATGATGGTTTTCCATGGTTGGGAACAATCGTGGGTGGCTTTATTTTTGGCATTGGTATGGTTCTGGCAGGAGGTTGCGCCACTGGAACATGGTATCGTGCCGGAGAGGGTATGATCGGAAGTTGGGTTGCTCTTTTTGGTTATATGCTAGGGGCAGCAATGTCGAAATATGGTGTATGGAAAGTGGCTGGAGATAATCTGTTATCTTATCGTACAAGTGATACGTATATTCATGAAACATTAAATGTTTCGCCATGGGTGCTTGTTATTATTGTGACACTTTTGGTTGGCCTATTGGTGATTCGTGAATTGAGAAAACCGAAACTTCCAATTTTTAAAATGAAACCGAAAAAAACGGGATTGGCGCACATCTTATTCGAGAAACGGTGGCATCCCTTTGTTACAGCATTATTGGTCGGCCTTATTGCAATCATGGCATGGCCGCTAAGCGCAATGACAGGCAGGATGTTCGGACTTGGAATTACAGCGCCTTCCGCGAACATTCTAACTTTCCTTATAACAGGAGATGATGCGTTAATCGACTGGGGTACGTTTTTAGTATTGGGTATTTTCCTCGGCGCTTTTATTGCTGCCAAAGGAAGCGGGGAATTCCGTTGGCGTTTGCCTGATATGAAAACGTTACGTAACAATGCAATTGGCGGTGTAATCATGGGATTCGGTGCGAGTGTTGCCGGGGGATGCACTATCGGAAATGGTTTGGTGAACTCGGCGCTATTTGCTTGGCAGGGTTGGATCGCGATTGTCTTTTTCCTGCTGGGTACATGGGTAGCAACTTATTTCACGATTATCCGTAAGCAAAAGAAAACAGCGGCTATTTCAAAAGCTGCATAAGATTGTGATGAAAATTATCTATTGGGGAGTGTAATATATATGGCGAAGGTATTGGAAACGACTGGGATGGTATGCCCATTCCCTTTAGTGGAAGCTAAAGAAGCAATTGTGGATATGGCCAAAGGAGAGGAACTAATCATCAATTTCGATTGCACCCAAGCAACGGAGAGCATTCCGCGTTGGGCTGCTACCGAAGGTCATGAAATTACGGAGTTTGAGCAAATCGAAGATGCTAAATGGCGTATAATCGTGAAAAAGGGAAAGTAAATTGATTTGAAGAAAACGTGTTCGGGTTTCCTGTGCACGTTTTTTTATTTTTTCGAGGTTAAATAATTGGAAGCTGAAAGTTTCTAGTGATAACATGTCTTTAACCAATTTATTAAGGAGATGTTGTTAATGGTAGACAAGGTCATTTTAAACGATGTTCCACTGCGCGTCACTGACTTTCTTTCTGAAACTGTAAAGGATTCTGAAGGAAAGGGAATCAGAAAAGTCGGTTTCAATTTCAGGGTTACACATAGTGAATATCATGATATTACAACACTGCTTTATCAAATGGTATTTGATTTAAAGATTCCACAGTCAAACGAGGAGTTTCGAGCAGAGATCTTTAACTACGCAACTTCGGTCACGAATTTATATGAAGAAAATGCGGTGGGGGAATTTTCACTTGTCTTACTGGAAGTGAACGGTCAGGAATGATTACATTGCCAGTCTTGTAAAGATATGGGTTACTGTCTATAATAATAGTGACGATCATTCTATACATATGAGGTGGTACTTTGCTTAGTGGATGGTTTTTATGGTTTATTCTATTTTGGGTAGCCCTTTTAATTATATTGATGAGCATAGGTGGCTTTTTCATGTTTCGGAAGTTCCTGAAAAGATTTCCGAAAGAAGATGGGAAATCCGATATGGATTGGGAAGAATACTATTTGGAACAAACAAAGCACTTATGGTCAAAGCAGCAAAAGGAATTACTGGAAGATTTAGTGAGCCCTGTGCCAGAACTTTTTCGTGATGTTGCACGTCATAAAATCGCAGGGAAAATCGGAGAGTTGGCGTTAAAGGAAAAAGCGGGCGATATTACGGAAGATTTAGTGATACGCGGCTATATCATTGCCACACCAAAACGTGACCATAAATTTTTACAAAAAAAATTAGCTGAAAGAAAGGTGAATATGGTTCCATATGAACACTTATTCAGCTAATGATGAAAAAAGCAGACTCTTTTGGAGTTTGCTTTTTTTATTCTGAATCTTTCAAAAGAATGGGGCAGTGTGGTAAAAATTAGAACGTTTGTACCCAAACCATGCTATTCGTAAAATTTTTGATATAATAATAGTAAGTAAAAATTAGGACGGAGTGAAACTATGAAATTTATCCATACGGCTGATTGGCATTTAGGGAAAATCGTTCACGGGGTGCATATGACAGATGACCAAAGGCATGCACTCTTGCAATTCATAGAAATTGTCGAAGAGGAAAAACCGGATGCGGTCGTGATTGCCGGTGATCTATATGATCGTTCCGTTCCGCCGACTGAAGCAGTGGAGCTTCTTGATGAAATCTTTTATACGATTAATGTGAAAATGAATACTCCGATCGTTGCGATATCGGGAAACCATGATTCTGCGGAAAGACTCGCATTCGGTTCATCATGGTATCGTCATAGTCAGTTATACATTCATGGGAAATTAACAAAAACATGTGAGCCGGTCCGTATCAAAGGCGTGAACTTTTATTGTGTTCCATATGCAGAACCTGGGACGGTCCGCCATCTTTTTGAAGATGATAGTATCCATTCCCATCAAGAAGCGATGAAGCGGATTACCGGAACGATTGCCGAGAATTTCAATAAGGATGAGCCGAATGTCTTCGTAGGACATGCTTTTGTATTAGGCGGAAAAACGAGCGATTCGGAAAGGGTCTTGTCTGTAGGTGGCTCCGGCTGTGTTTCATCCGACTTATTCGATGCGTTCGATTATACGGCACTTGGGCATTTACATAGTCCAGACGCAATACGTCATCCTAAGGTGTTTTACTCTGGATCACTATTAAAATATTCTTTTTCCGAGGCCAAGCAAAATAAGTCGCTTTCCATCGTCGATATGCAAGAAGATGGAAGCTTTCATATACGCTATCGTTCTTTGGCACCCAAGTTCGATATGAGGGAGATATCTGGAGTTATGGAAGAGTTACTCGATCCGGCATTCTATCAATCGCAAAAAATGGATGACTATTTGAAAATAACACTAAATGATGAGGGGGCACTCATTGATCCTATTAACCGCTTGCGCCAGATTTATCCGAACGTACTACATCTAGAGCGTAAATGGGATTTGACCGACCTTAGAAGAAAAAAATCTTTCTCCTCTGTAAAAGATGAACGGAAATCAGAATTGGACTTGTTTGAAACGTTTTATCAAGAAATGACAGATCGGGACTTTGATTCTCAAAAGCAGGATTTGATGGTTTCGGTAATTGAGGCTGTTAAGAAAGAGGAGGCTTTGAAATGAGACCGGATATATTAACGATGCAGGCATTCGGACCATATGCAGGAAGGGAAACCATTGACTTTAATTCCCTTGGAGAACGGACGATGTTTGTCATTTCTGGAAAGACAGGCGCAGGGAAAACAACGATATTTGATGGTATTAGTTTTGCGATATATGGAAAAGCCAGTGGTGAAGATCGAAGCGGGCAAGATTTACGAAGTCAGTTTGCCGAAGATGATATATTGACGGAAGTCTCGTTGCAATTTACACTGCGTGGAAAAACGTATTTGGTGACCCGGTCCCCGCAGCAGGAACGCAAGAAAAAAGCAGGTGAAGGAACAACAACTGTTGGAGCAAAGGCTGAATTATATGAGATATTGGCCGAAGGAAAAAAATTGCTGGGAGCAAATGTACGGGAAGTTGAAGAAAAAATCAAAGTACTCATTGGACTTGACGCTAATCAATTCCGGCAAATCCTGATGATTCCACAGAATGAATTTCGAAAACTGTTAACTTCCGACAGCAAGGATAAAGAACAGATTCTCCAGAAATTATTTCATACTGAACTTTATAAACGAATAGAAGAAAAATTAAAAGAAGAGGCTTCCATCCTAAAAAAGGAAAGTGAAAAAAGTGCTCAGCGGCGAATTGAATTAATGAAAGGCATCCAGCCTGGCAATAATGAAGAATTACAGGCACAAATACAAGGGGAAGAGCCTAGTGAACAACAGGTCTTACCGCTTTTACAGGAAGTCATTTTGCAAGCGGCAGAAAAAAGTGAGTATATAAATAAACAAATACAGGAAAAGCAGAAAGCTCGTGATCAAGTAAATCAAGAACTTTCAAAAGCTGTCGATTTATTAAATCGATTTTCGGAAAAAGAAAAACTGCGGAATGAAAAGGAGGCCCTTGAAGCAAAGCTGCCAGAAATGGAATTAGTGAAAGTCCAAATAAAAATGGCACACAAAGCGGCTTCGCTTGAAAAGCAGGAACAATACTATTTGCGAATTGGCAAACAAGTACAAGATGCGAATTCCGAACTTCAAAAGTTAAGTGAGCAGTCCGAGAAGTTACGGATTGAGCGCATTGAGAAGCAGGATTCCTATGATAAGGAAAAGTCGAAGGATAATCAAAGAGAGCAGGCAGTCCGAACAGTTCATCAGCTTGAGCAGGTAAAAGAGGCTGTCATGACTTTTGCAAGCTTAAAAGCACAGGTTACTTTAGATGAAAAAGAGTGGGAAACTAGCAAACGACTTCGTGAAAAAACTGTTTCGGAACATCTGTCGATTGAAGCGGAAACAGAGAAAGTCGCTCAAGAAAAAACAGAAGCGGAAAAAGCGGCTGTTCTTTATCGTGATCAGGAAATTGAAGCAGAAAGAAATAATCAATCGCTATCTAAGATTAAAAAGCTTCAAGAAGTTCTTTATGAAATCCAGAATACGAAACGAGTTCTGGATGAAAAGAATAATCGGTTCCAAGAGTTACAAAGAATACAAATTCAGGAGAAGGAAAAACTGGAAACTCTGAATCGAAACTGGAGAACTGGCCAAGCGGGTATGCTTGCTTCCATGCTGCATTCTGGAGAAAATTGTCCTGTGTGCGGTTCGCAAAGTCATCCAAAACCAGCGCAATTGCATGAGCATATGCCGACGGATTTGGAACTGAAAGAGCAAGAAAACAAGCTGAAAACTGCAGAACAACAAAAAAGCCAAGCGGAAAGTGAATATTATCAAGCGAAATCCAAATATGATGCACTGGCAGAGTCTTCACAAGAAAAGCTTAGTGACATACAAAATGACATGTCAGAGTTTAGGTGTGAAAATATTGATGGGCATTTGCTACAGTTTGTACAAAAAGGAAAAGTGCTTCAAGAGCAGCTAAAAGAATTGATGCGGAAAAAGTCTGTACTCAATGATCTGGAAAAAAGGTTGCAGGATTTAAAAGAGAAAGCATCCCAGCTTAAGGATAATATGATCTCTTTAGAGAGAAAAGAGGACCAAGGGAAAACGAGGTATATTGAAAACTCTACAAAACTAACTGGATTAACCGATTCCCTGCCAGACGGAATACGGACTGAGGAAGAATATAATGAAGCTTATCAAATGGCTGTAAATACACAGAAACGCTTACAATCGGCATTTGATGATGCACAAAAAAACCTCCAACTGGTGAAGGAAAGAGAATCGGCCATCATTGCAAAAAAAGAATCCCTAAGTGGAAATATAGAGGCCTTAAATACAGAATTGAAAGAGGAGCGGGAAAAGTTAATTACGGATATGACCAATCAAGGCTTTTCCAATTATAAAGAATATACGGCAGCAAAAAAATCGGAAGCGGCTCTTGGAAATTTGGAGGACCAAGTACAACAGTATAATCAAAATTGGCAAAGTGTTTTAAGTCTGTTTCATGATTTGGAAATGAAATTAAAAGATGTGGCCAAACCAGATCTTGAAGGATTGAAAAAGACTTTCGATTTCATAGATGGAGAATTGGAGTCGTTACGCCAAAATCAGAATGAATTACAGGCTGAAATTCGGAATAACGAAGAAATCGAAAGGAAATTGGTGCAAATCAGGGAAGATCAGAAAAGTTTAGATGAAAGGTACAGTATAGTTGGTCATCTGTCAGAGATTTCCAAAGGTCAAAACTCCTTCAAAATAACGTTTGAACGATATGTACTGGCAGCCTTTTTAGATGATATCTTAAAAGAAGCCAATTCAAGGCTGCTGAAAATGACAAGCGGCAGATATCAGCTGTTGCGAAAGCTTGATCCTACACGCAGGAATATCCAGAGCGGTCTGGAATTATCTGTGTATGACCAATATACAGGACATGAGAGACATGTCAAAACCCTTTCGGGAGGCGAGAGCTTTAAGGCTTCCCTTGCACTTGCTTTGGGTCTTGCGGATGTTGTCCAGCAGAACGCTGGCGGTATTTCACTTGAAACGATGTTCATCGATGAAGGTTTCGGTACGCTCGACCCTGAATCTCTTGATCATGCGATTGAAGCATTAATGGATATACAAAGCACCGGGAGATTAGTCGGAATAATTTCCCATGTGCCGGAATTGAAAGAAAGAATTGATGCACAGCTGCAAGTCATTTCGACACAAAACGGAAGTCGAACGTCCTTTTATTTTGCTGGATAATCAAGAAAAAAGAATGGCTAAGGGAGAAGTGATTCCCTAGGCCATTCTTTTTATTTTTATGAATGAACTACTCAATGTTAATATCTTCAGCTGTTTTTCCGGGGGAAAACTTATGGATGCGAATCACCAATATCGGATTCGAGAATTCAGCGGTAATTCTTCGAGAGCAAATCGAAAAGGGGAAAGGGATCTTTCTCTGTGTGGGCAGTGTATCTTCTTTTTTTTCAAGAATTGGCTTATCAGTATCGTAAACGATGATCGATAGCTCATTATCACATAGGCAAACTTTTATATCTTTCACATCATGATTTTCCAAAACCGCTTCCACCATATACTCATCGTCACTTTCGTATATATCAATTGAAAAAAGTTGATGATCCAACGCACAAGTTTCCGGATCCAGAAAAAAACTTTTTACCCATTCATCAAACTTTTCAACCTCATTCATTTGCGATCCATGTTGATTGTCTTGCATGTTGATACCCCCGGTTTTCCTTTGAGGTATTATATGTTGGAGCATGAAGAATGGTGATTGAAATAGTGAAATTGATGATGATAAAAGATTCCGGAAAAGTGGTTCAAAAAATGTAATAGCAACCAAGGACTTTAGAAAAGTAATCAAAACAAAGAAACGATGTGTGTGTGGGTATTAAGGGAATTAAAAATTAGCAAGAAGTTAATGAAAGTGATAACCAATTGTATATGAGTAGGTTATTTCTTAATAATCGAGCATGTTTTCTATTAAGCTCGTACCCTACTGCCATCACTATCTTAATATTCAAAACCTGGTTTTTACTGCTGTCAAAATGAACAATCCATATCATTGTAAATACAGTTACAAATAACGTATTAAATGTAAATTTTAAATAATTCACCAAAAATAATTGCAATTCTGAAAATTTAGTAGTATATTATGTAATATAAACGGAGGGAAATAAAACGTAATATAAAATTCAGAGGAGTGTTGAAGAATGAGTACAGCAGTCGAAGCAAAGCAAACGCTTACAATTCAAAAAAACAAAGAAACTGGGGTAGCGGAGGTACATCTTCATATTAATAAGACTAATGCCTATACGCTTGATTTTTACAAAGAATTAAATGCTGCAATTGATGATATTCGTTTTGATCCAGATATGAAAGTAGCTGTATTAATGAGTGATATGCCTAAATTTTTCTCGGTCGGAGCGGATATTAACTTCCTTAAAGCTGCTGATCCGGTTTTTAAAACACAATTCTGCTTATTCTGTAACGAAACTCTTGATAAAATTGCCCGTTCACCGCAAATCTGGATTGCATGCCTCGAAGGTCACACAGTAGGTGGGGGACTGGAAATGGCGATGGGTTGTGATCTTCGCTTTATGGGTGATAATGCAGGGAAAATCGGTTTACCGGAAGTTAACCTTGGGGTCCTTGCAGGTACTGGGGGGACACAAAGAATGGCTAGATTAGTTGGTCACTCCAAGGCAATCGACCTGAATATCACAGGGGAGTCTATCTCACCTCAGGAAGCTAAGGAAATACGATTAGTAGATCGGGTTTTCCCACAAGATGAAATACGTGAAAAAACATTGGAATATGCCAAAAATGTCGCAAGTAAGGCTAGTTATGCAGTAACTAATATAAAACTATCGATAATGAACGGTAAAGAAATGCCTTTAAACGCCGCGATTCGTTATGAAGGGGAAATACAGAATCTTTTATTCCGCTCTGAAGATGCTAAAGAAGGTTTAGCTTCCTTCCTTGAAAAGCGTGAACCACAGTGGAAAGGTAAATGATTAATTTGTCCTTTTAAAAGTAAAAAAAGCAATATCGGTTCCTGCCGATATTGCTTTTTTACTACGAATGCTATTGGGAGGATGGTGTATATATAATGGAAGAAACTCATTTGAAAAGGCGCATGAATGAAACGAAATTTCAAATTCAATGGGGTGATACAGACCGGGCAGGAATTGTCTATTATCCGAATTATTATAAATGGTTCGATTTAGCGGGTCATAATTTTTTTCGTTCTATAGATATGAGCCCTAAATATTTGGAAGAAGAGAAGAGAATCATCATTCCATTACTCGAAGCGAAGTGCACTTTTGAAAAACCGCTGTACTATGACGATGAAGTGACAGTATACACTCATGTGAATGAGGTGAAAACAAAGACCATTCGTTTTCATCATGAGGTTTATTGTGGGAAAAAAAGGACTGGGTATGGTTATGAAATACGCGCTTGGACTTCCATCGGGGAGGATGGGTTCAAGGCTGTACCAATTCCAGAAAATATAAAAAGAATATTAAAAGTCATATAGCGGGGATATGAAGGTGTTTATCTCCAACAAGTTTGAAAATTGAGCCAATTTAGATTACATTAAGAAGAAAAGGCTTTATGAGAACAGGAGAATCAACATGAAACCAAGGTCATTATTGTATACTCTTTTTGGTGATTTCGTCCAATTCTACGGTGGGGAAGTATGGATTGGGACACTTATTAAAATGATGGGGCATTTTGGTGTTTCTGAATCCTCTGTACGTGGAGCTATTCTGCGTCTGGTTCAACAGGATTTAATTACTGGGCGAAAAATAGGCAATAAAAGCTATTATTCATTAACTCAAAAAGGGAAACGCAATATGGATGATGGTGTCAAACGTGTTTATACGATCCGGAATAATCATTGGGATGGTTTGTGGAGAGTTGTTACATACTCCATCCCTGAGGAGAAGCGAGTGCTGAGGAATCAAGTGCGTAAGGAATTGAGCTGGACAGGTTTCGGGCTTTTGTCCAATAGTATTTGGGTCAGTCCCAATCCATTGGAAAAACAAGTTCTGACCTTGATGGATACATATGATCTAAAGGACTACCTGATTATTTTCAGTTCCAGTCAAGTCATCACCCACTCAAATGAAGAGATTTTACGTACTTGTTGGAATTTAAATGAAATAAACAAAAACTATTTAACTTTCATACAGCAATATGAAACGAAGCTTCAGGACATGCAGCAGGCTGTATGGGAAGATAGCATTTCAAATGAAGAATGTTTTTATGAACGAACCCGGCTTGTTCACGAATATAGGAAGTTCCTTTTCCTGGACCCTAGTTTCCCGCTAGATTTATTACCTGAAGACTGGCATGGAATCAAGGCTAGGGAGCTATTTTGGAATATTCATCAGCTTACTTCGGTCAAAGCAGTGAAATATTTTGAATCAATCATGGAATATCCTCCTGATAAAGCAGAATTTGTAAATCGCGAGAAAGCAATTAACCCTTTTTCAGAAATCTATCATGATTAAGAGAAGAG
This sequence comes from Peribacillus sp. FSL P2-0133, assembly GCF_037975445.1. Classification (NCBI taxonomy): domain Bacteria; kingdom Bacillati; phylum Bacillota; class Bacilli; order Caryophanales; family Bacillaceae; genus Peribacillus; species Peribacillus sp. FSL P2-0133. The sequence continues at coordinate 2,162,922 of NZ_CP150254.1, forward strand.
GTTTTATGCAGCAAAAAATCCATGTTACAGAAAAATGGTTGGAAGAGCTGGATGGCCTTGATTATGAGAAATGTGCGGTTAATAAGGGGAATGCTGCTGATTTACGCACAGGCATTGCTATTGGATCAAAAGCGTATGAGTTAATAGTCGTAACAGGGGATAGAAAAGGAAGCGTTGCTTGCCTTTCAACACAATTGGAAACCAGTTTTAGGGAGTGATGATCATTACTGAGCCATCAGGGAACTATCAACAATTAACGGATTATTTAATTCGCATAGGTATACCTGTTCCATTCCCCATGAAACATGTTTATTGTTATTTATTTCGAATGGAAGAAGAAATCGTACTGGTGGATGTTGGGTTTCCAACAGAAATCGCCAAGAAGTATTGGGAAGAAGTCCTTGAAGAGTTGTGCATTAAACCAACAGATATATCAAAGATTATCCTGACCCATTTTCATCCTGATCATACTGGTTTAATCAGCTGGATGCAGCAAAAAACCGGTGCTCGCGTTTATATGAGTGATGCGGAAGCCCAGATGATTAAAACTGTCTTTGGCGGGAATACGAAACAGGCTGAAGCAATATACGAATTATTTGGTAAACATTCCGTACCCGAGCCTTTGTTGACTAAAGTGAGAGAAAACGTATTGTTTTTCTCGAATAAAGTGAATCCACTTCCTGAGATTGAGGGTTTTCAAGAAACCTATATAGATAGTCCTGGAGGAAGATGGAGCGTCAAAACATATGGTGGTCATGCGGAGGGACATCTATGTTTTTATCAAGAGACCCAGAAAATCATGTTAATAGGCGATGTAGTCTTGAATAAGATCACTCCGAATATTAGTCTTTGGCCAAATTCCGATCAAAACCCTCTAAAAAGTTACTTTTCAACTTTGTATCAACTTGTTGAACAGGATGTGAGCATTGCATATCCTGCCCATGGAACACCAATAGTGAACCTTGCCCAGAGGGCTAAGGAAATCATTGGACATCATCATGAACGTTTAACGACCATTTTAACCATTCTGGAATCAAATAAAGTGGCGTATAAAATTACGGAAAAACTTTTTCAACAAAAGAAGCTCACTGATCATCAATGGCGATTCGCCATTGCGGAAACGTTAGCACATCTGGAATATTTAGTTGAAGAGAAAAGAATACAAAAAATTTCAAATGGCGGAATGTTTCGCTACGAATTATAACAAATAAAGCGAGCTGCACTTTTGTGCATCTCGCTTTATTTGTTTTCTGAAAAATCTGATAAAGTGTTGACTAACCAGATAAAGTAAATTATTATATTACTTATATAAGACGATAGTTTAAAAAACATAATATGATAGGAGAGAGACAGATGACAGGGTTTACAAATGATTTGATGGGCAAGATCCAAGCCGGGTTTGTGGTCGAGAGACTGGAAGATATGGATGAAAACTATAAAAAGGCATTGAAACAAACTTTGATGATAGTTGCGGATACAGAATTGTTAAGTGTTCCGCCACTTCTGACTGTCTATAATGATGCCCCTAATTTAAATTACAAAATCACAGCACTTGCAGTGATGCAGGATGAAATCGGCCATGCGCATATTGCGTATAGATTATTAAAGGATTTAGGAGAAAACGTTCAATTCATGTTATATGAGCGATCGCCAAATAGATGGAAGAATCCATATGCTTTTGATTTTAAATTAGATAACTGGGTTGAACTGGGAGTATTCAACGGATTATTTGATCGAGCAGGTTACACCTTATTGGGAGATGCGCACCAACATACATCATATGGACCTTGGAAACGGGCATTGGTCAAAGTTGATAAGGAGGAACTATTCCATTTAAGAAACGGAGAAATCATAATGAAGGCAGCCATGAAAGATCCTGAAACGGCTAAGCAGGTTCAAGAAGCGATTGATTGGATGTTCATCATGTCCCTTGAATTCTTCGGTGTAGCAGATAACTTGAAAAGCAGGTCAGCCCAGCTGGATTATAAATTGAAAGGAAAGACTAATGATGAATTAAGGCAGAAATGGATGTCTACTGCCGTTCCTTTCTGTGAATCCCTCGGACTTAATCTACCTGCTCATTATAATGAAGGGACTGGTAGGTATGAATTGAATGTTCCTTTTCCATGTAAATTCGATGTGGAAAACAAGCGGTGGAAATATGATGAACCCGATACGTGGGATAATGTCATCAACCGCTTTAAGCAGCGTGGCCCACAAAATCAGGAGTTCGTCAACCGGATTCAAAAAGGATATCAACTACTTGATGCATATCGAAATGAGGCGATTTAGATGGGTGGGGTGTTATATAAGGATCCGGTATTAATCCATGCATTACAAGAAGTTTCTGATCCTGAATTTCCTATAAGCATCGTGGATATGGGCTTGATTTATGGCGTAGAAAAGCAAGGGAATACAGCGTATGTAACGATGACATATACTTCAACGGGATGCGGGTGCATGCAGTGGATCGAGAGTGATATTAAAAAAAGGCTTCTTCAAGAAGAAAGTATTCATGCAGTGGAAATAGAGGTGGTTTGGAGTCCAGCTTGGACGGTCGACCAAATGAGTGAAGCAGGCAGGAAGATATTAAAGTCCTGGGGGGTCAGTTCAAAATGAGTGATAATAAGGTCCAAAACTTGGAATATGATGTGTTTTCAAGAATCAATCGTGGTGATGACTTAATGCATATTGGAACAGTTGAAGCCGATAATGATGAGTTGGCACGTGTTTATGCCCGTTATATTTATGATGAAGAAAAATGGGTGGAAATGTTTATAGTCAAGCGGGAAAATATGATTTGCATTAGAGAAGCAGAACCATTTTTTAAGAAAAGGGTGATTTAATATGGTGAATTCAACAAATGGCAACACTGAATTGATTACCTTGATAGAAACGATTGCTGATAATAAATTCATTTTAGGAGATCGTCTTGTTGAGGTCGGTGTCAGTGGTCCAGACTTAGAAGGGACCCTTGCCGCAATTGCAATGGCCCAATCGGAGCTAGGTCATGCCCGCCTTCTCTATAATTGGGGAACGAATTTGAAGAGCGGAAAAGGCAGCAAAAAGGAAGTAAAGGAACAAACGGGTAAAGCGTTTGACAGCATTGTTCAAATCGGGGAGTGGATACAGCTGATTGCAGGGCTCTATTCTATGAATACGGCATTCAATACATTGATTACCGCTTTGACCAGCCACCAAAAAGGCAGTGAAATCGAACTGCAATTCAATAAATTGGCAAGAGAACAGTTAGAGCATATTTTGTACTCGAAAAACTGGGCACTCAAGTTACTGAATGATGGAGGCTCAATTCCTGCCCGTTTCGGGAGAGCATTTAAACTTTGTGAACAAGAAGTAATTACTTGGTTGAAACAAGTGGAAAACAATCGTGTGCTTATTGAAAACGAGATCCTTCCTGTAAATAGTAATTTAGTAAACTCCTATAAGGAAGCTTTGATCCCGCGTTTAAGGGACGAGGAGATAATAAATGCCCGTTAAAAAGGAAAATCCGGCATGTCCATTTTGTAATGGCAAAAATGTTGAATTATATTCATCCTTCGGTACTGCACAGCTCGTTAGGCAATACTATTGCCTAAACTGTAAAACGGTTTTTGAAAGTATACGATGGAAAGGTTCTTTCTCTAATGATCGACCTCATGAGCCAACTGATCTGAATGGGTAGTCACTACTTGTTAAAAGCCTTTCCAGTGCAAAATGCACTTGTAAATGTGTAAAATATTGGGGGGGATATCAGACTATAAGTTTCATAGCCTGATGGAATTACTTTACCCTTGATTGGAGGTTTGGCTGATTTGAAAGCGGTTTCTTAATGGAAAGGAGCATTGTCAGGAAGGGGATTTGCTCAAATTAGTTCGTATAGCGTTTCCGAATGAATGGCCTTTTTCCACAAAGGAGATTTTGAAAATGGAAGGTTAGGGATTTATCCGGCTTGTATGGCAGCCGTCTTCTTTACGGAATAAAGGAGACGGTGGGGTGACGCTTCTAAAACCAGTAGCTTTTTGAGGAGGGTAAATGTGTGATAAAAACCGAATGTAAAATTAGAGGATTGGGTGCGATGTACAATGCTTCCTATAATTTCTTCCAGAAAAACATTGAGGCAGGAATAGGGGATAAAACCGCTATTTATTATGAAAATCAATCTTATACCTATCAAGAAATCGATACCCTTGGTAATCAATTTGGTGCGGCATTAAAAGAACTGGGCATAGAGATGGAACAGCGCGTCCTGCTTTTATTACATGATTCTCCAGAATTCATCATTAGTTTCTTCGGTGCAATAAAGGTTGGGGCAATCCCGATTCCATCCAATACGCTTTTGCCCATAAAGGATTATGAGTATCTTTTGAATAATAGCCGTTCCAAAGTGTTGGTTACTACTTGTGAACAGTGGGAGAAGTTAAAGCTTGTTAAAAATAGATTACTTTTCTTGAGGCATGTCATCTTGGTTGATGGGGTTGATCTGAACCTGAAGGAAGATAACGAACATTCTTTTCTGACTCTTACTCGCAGACAAAATAAAGAACTGCCTCCATGTTTTAGCAACATAAATGACCAAGCGTTCTGGCTCTATACATCAGGAAGTACAGGTGAGCCAAAAGGGGTTATACACCTTCAAACCGATATGGAAGAAGCCTTTAAAAATTACGCCAGGAACATTTTGCAAATCACCGAAAATGACATTACTTTTTCGGCTTCGAAGCTTTTCTTTGCTTATGGTTTGGGAAACGCGATGTATTTTCCTTTTGGAGCCGGGGCCACGACTGTTTTAATGCCGGACCGACCGACTGCAGAAAAGGTGTTTGAGACGATAGAGAAGTATCGTCCAACCATTTTTTTTGGTGTCCCGACTCTGTATGGATCGATGCTCAATTACCTTGAGAAAACGAAGGAAACCTATGATCTTTCTTCAGTTAGACTTTGCGTATCAGCAGGAGAGGCACTGCCGGCTTCTTATATCGAACAATGGAAGAGAGTTTTTGGATTGGATATTATAGACGGAATTGGTTCGACCGAATCACTTCATATATACCTTTCCAATCAAGTAGATGATATTCGGCAAGGAAGCACAGGAAAAATCGTTCCCGGTTACGAAGCTAAAATAGTCGATGAACAAGGTCATGAAACTCAGGTGAATGAAGTGGGAGACCTTTTAATTAAAGGAGAAAGCATCGCAGCCTCTTATTGGAATCTTAATGAAGAGAACAAAAAGAAGTTTATTGGTAATTGGCTGGTGACAGGAGATAAATACTTCAAGGATGAAGATGGTTTCTATTGGTACGCAGGCCGCAATGATGACATGATGAAGGTAAATGGAATTTGGGTATCGCCAATAGAAATAGAAAACGCACTCTTATCACATCCCGATATACTGGAAACTGCAGTTGTTGCTGTAAATGATGAAAATGGTTTAATAAAGCCAAAAGCCTTTATAGTATTAAAAGCAAATGCGGAATCAGGTGAAGGAGTAAAAGCGGAATTAAAAGGATTTGTCAAAAAAGTGTTAGCACCGTATAAATATCCTCGCGACATTGAATTCGTGAACGAGTTACCAAAGACTTCGACAGGAAAGATACAAAGATTTAAATTAAGAGAGTCAGAGATTAAATGATAATAAACAAATGGAGAAATCATTCTCAAATCATGCTTCAAAACTAAATTCTTGAAGATTGTGGATTTCATAAAGGGATGCATTCTGCGAGCAGTATTGTTCATATTGAACCTTGAGGACATACAAAAAGGGATGGGGGCGAGAAAAGTGAATGCAAGAGCATACCGGCATGAATTGGTCGAAGTGGCACAAGGAAAACGACCCGCAGATATGTTAATTAAAGGCGGAACGGTTATTAATGTTTATTCTGGTGAATTTCTTCAGCAAAATATTGCGCTGTATAAAGATTGCATTGCATATGTAGGGGAAAATGAAGTGAAGATAAATGAAAACACCAATGTAATAGATGCAAATGGTATGTATGTATCTCCCGGATTCATCGAAACTCATGCACATCCCTGGGTTATATACAATCCTATAAGTATCACCGCAAAAGTATTGCCATTGGGGACTACCACAACCGTGAATGATAATCTATTTTTTTATTTGCACTTTGGTCACTCGGGCTTTAAAAAGCTTCTAGGCGAGTTGAAGAAACTGCCAGGAAACTTTTTTTGGTTAATAAGATTAGTTTCACAGGCTAGATATCCAGGTGAAAGGGACTGGTTCAATAAAGAGGATATAATGGACCTTCTTTCGATTGAAGAAGTACTTGGAACGGCAGAAGTGACTCGTTGGCCTTTACTATACAAAGGGGATCCGGTTTTACTCGATATTATAGATGCGGCTAAAAAAATGGGGAAAGTGGCAGATGGGCATAATGCGGGGTGCTCTTATGAAAAATTAAATTCGATTGCAGCTTCAGGTATAAGTGCCTGTCATGAAGCGATAACGGCGGAAGAGGCCCTGGATCGTTTACGGTTGGGTTTATGGACAGTCCTAAGAAACAGTTCGCTTCGTCCGGACTTGTCAAAAATAATAAAGCTGATTACAGATGGACAGGTAAGTACGGGCAGGATTTTGATGACTACTGATGGTCCGCATCCATCTTTTATTGAAAAAGAAGGATTCGTAGATGGGCTTGTAAGGCAGGCTGTGGAACATGGAGTCCCGGTTATGGAAGCTATTCAGATGGTCACCATCAATGCGGCTACATACCTTAAACAGGACGATTATATTGGCGGATTGGCTCCGGGTAAAAAAGCGGATATATTATTGTTGCCTGATTTGGAGCAGTTTCGTCCGAACTTGGTGATCTCAAACGGACAAATAGTGGCTGAAAATGGCGAATTGACGGTCCAGATGCCAGATTTGGATTGGGGTAGGTATTTACCTGAAAGTACATTTTCCTTTTCAAGAGGAATTCTGGCAAATCATGATTTGTATCTATATCCACACACCTCTTCAAATGATTCAGTCCCTGTTATTCATTTTCTGAGCAATGTAATAACCAAACGAAAAGATTTGGTGCTTCCAACCAAGAATGGGTTTATCGATCTTTCGAATCAAGAAGGACTTATGTATGCAGCTCTGATCGATAGAAAGGGGGAGTGGGTGACAAAAGGTATTTTAGAAAGGTTTGCGGTGGATTTAGATGGGATGGCCTCAACCTTTAATACGACTACTGACTTGCTTACCATCGGTAGAAATCCAGAGGCAATGTCAATAGCAGCTGCGCGTGTTCATGAAATGGGAGGCGGTGTGGTCATTGTTGATGGAAAAGAAATCATACTCGAAATTCCTTTACAGCTTACGGGAATGATGACTTCTGATCCTTCATTTGATAGAGCCGTTGAATTTAATGACAAATTATTAACGACAGTCCAATCGAGGGGCTTTCCATTCCACGACATCTTATATACCTTATTATTTTTAACGTGCGACTTTCTTCCTGGTCTACGCTTGAATCCCTTTGGGCTATACGCTGTGAAAAACGATAGAATCTTATTTCCTTCCACATCCATGACGAATTTTTTAAAAGAAATGAAAGCGTAGAAAAGAACAGATGATATTAGTATTTAATTTTGCACATATATTATTAAATAAGCGAAGATATTATTATTCAATTTATTGGATCAGCCTATGGAGGAATAGAGGAATGGTGTTTCAAAAATAAAATGCCCTACGCGCCACAAGTGTTAGTTTTATTAGAAATGAATTTAGTTGTGGCAAGTACCTAGTGATAAGGGAGCGAGATTCACAGTTACCTATCATAAGTGTAAAAAAAATCTTCTTATTGCCATACAGTAATAAGAAGATTTTTTAGATTTTGTGTAGATAATTTTAAGCGATTTCCTTGTTTTGAATTTTTTGATGACGACGTGCATAAAGCAGGTAATAAAGAACAATTGTACATAAAACGATAATGGCAAGAAGTGCACCACTTAATACAAAAATACCAGCTGCAACTAAAATAAATGCTGGGTACATGTTTAATTAGCACCCTTTTATCTAAGTATCATAAGCGGAACTAGAAGGATTATTACCGTTTTGATAAAGGAATAGATGAAAAACAGAGTACTCAGCCCTAACAACCTGTAACTTTTAGAGATATTTTGCACTTTTTTAATACTTATCCTTAAATAGTAGATTATCTAATAGTATAGAATGAACAATACATGAAAGTTGAGAAATAATATCCATAACAAAAAAAGAATTACTCATATCGGATAAAATGTTATCTGTGAATTGGACATAACCTGAATTTCTCCGATTTCCTTATCATTAGAGGTTCTAAAACTATCTCCTGAAGAAGGCTTCCCAGCTGAATACTACTATTACGGAGAAGCACAATCATTTATGAATGTGTTTGAAGATTCTCTTGCTATACCAGAAAATTTAAAAGAAGACTTCAATAATCTTTTGGCTCTATCCTACATAATACAAGATGAGCAAGATAAAGTTTTAGATGGTGTTACCCTGCCTGAAGGAACAGACAAATGGGAAGCACGTAAATATTGGAATACACCGACAGACAGACAGAAACAAGCTATCAAGTACATGAGCTTAGTGTTTAATGATCTTGATATTGACGTAAATGATTTAAAAGGATAAGACCTAACTGGATACACATACCATTCTGGTGGGAAGAAGAAATGATCGAGAAGCTGAATAACTCTCAAAGATGGGAATTGCTCGATAAAATGTACGATAAGTAGTACAACAAGGGAAATATCCCGAAAAATTAAAATGGGGAAATTCACATAAAAAAAGATCGGGACTGTCTTTAAGGCAGTTTTTTTTCTTTAGGGAACTACCATGAAAATAAGTTTTTTAAGAATGGAAAAATGACAATACTTAAGAAGACCCTGCTCAATCGTTAAAAAAGAGGAGAGCGTTAATTAATTAGTCTATGGATTAGGGTTGGCTGGATTAAGGTCAGTATCAGTATTGACACTACCTACCATTTTCATTCTTTGCGATTCATGGATGGCTAACGGGGTAGTTTAGTTCAATAGTGCAATATAAATAAGTGTATCTGATATTCAGTCTAGAAACAGAAAACTAGTATACCCTTGAACAGTATTTTTTTTGATATATAAGGATAATAAGCTGGTTTAAATTTCGATTGTATGGCCCCTCATTCCCCGAATCGTTTCCGTACCCCTAAAAGGACCAGTTCCAAATGTTGTACGTTTTAACAAAAAAATGCAAATCCCATGAGTATGACGGCAATAAAGACAGCAATGGCACGTTTGATTAAGTTTTTATTATTCATTGATCACACCAAGATTATTATTGTACTTCTAACTCTTTGACAGTTTCGCCTTCAATTAACACTGGTTGATAATAGGTTTCGTTTGGTAAATCCTTCTTTCCTTGTAATTTCTTAATGACCCAATCAGCTGCATCATGTCCCATTTGTTCTTGTGGGTGTGTCAATGTCGTTAGTTTGATATTAGCATTTTTCGCAATATAAGAATTGTCCTGGCCAATAATTGATAATTGTTCGGGAATAGAAATATCAAGTTGTCTGCATACATTTGCTACTTCCAACCCTACCTCGTCGTTATAGCAAACAATGGCAGTCAACACGTCTCTATTTTCATTTAGGAACCCTTTCAAGTTCGTGTATAGGTCTAGTTTCGTTTCTGTCGTATACGAAAGCAATTGCTCTGGTTGAAAGCGTAATTTGGCTTCTCCAATTGCTTTTATATATCCCTTCATTCGATACTTTCCTTGTAAATCATCCATTTTAGAAATGAGTCCAATTTGGGTGTGTCCTTTCGAGATCAATTCTTTTGTTGCGAGATAGCTTGACTGCACATCATCTAGGCAAAAGAAAGGAACCTCTAATTCTTCATAATAAGCGTTGATCATGATGAATGGAACCTCTTGTTCCTTAAACGATAGGTAGTAAGCGATGTTGGGATTGTATAGATTGCTTTTTGTAGGTTCAATAATCAAACCATCCACGCCAAATGACAACATCATTTCCAAGGCTTTTTTTTCTTGTTCGACATCATTATTTGTACTGGCTAATAGTAACGAATAATTATCTTCATTCAATCTTCTTTCAATTCCGCGGATAATAGAAGGGAAAATGTAATCAGAAATGTAGGTCGTGATTACACCGATCGTTTTATTTTTTGAATTGACACCAGATTTTGATTGATATTGGTTACTAACATATGTGCCAGATCCCTTTTCACTTCTTAAGAATCCCTCGTTTGATAATTCTAAAATGGACTTTCTTACAGTGTGTCGGCTAACGTTGTACATTTCTTGCATGACAGATTCAGTAGGAATCTGTTCCCCTACACTATATTCACCTGTAAGGATTTTATTTTTTAAATCATCAATGATTACCTGATACTTTGGTTTCATTAACCCTCACTTCTTTCATAGTTGTTTGCATTCTTATTAACTTGCTTAAAATATTTGTGCGGACATATTTTAACATGGTTTTGAAAAAATTAAAAACAAATCACATTAGTTTTTTTTATAAATTATTGAAAAGTTATAAATTCCTCCTATTTACCATTTAGGTTAGTCATATAAATTCCTTTATTACTAATTTACGAACTTTAAGGTGAAGATGGAGGATTCCCCTCGGAAGTTGTAAGTATAAATAATATTGATCGTTGACAAATGTACGTACAAAAAATATAATATGGTTGTTAATAAATTTAGGCGCCTCCTTTTCATTGAAAGCGCTGTCAAGAGGGGGATCAACGTGCAAACGAATCGATTAAAAATTAAACAAGCGATTACCGAGGGAGAAACTTCACTTGGAATTGAATTTGGATCCACACGTATTAAATCGGTGTTGATTGATAATCGTTATGAAACAATCGCATCTGGAAGTTATGAGTGGGAGAACCTCTTGGAAGATGGAATTTGGACGTACAACTTAGTGGATATTATCACTGGTCTGCAAACAGCTTATAGTGAAATGAAGCAAGAAGTTGAAAGAAATTACGGAATTACAATTCGAAAAATAGGTTCTATTGGATTTTCTGCAATGATGCATGGGTATTTGGCTTTTGACAGTACAGGGGAGCTACTTGTTCCGTTTCGAACCTGGCGTAACTCAACAACTGGTGTTGCAGCAAAAGAATTAACTAATCAATTTCAATTTAATATCCCTGAACGATGGAGTATTGCTCACCTTTATCAAGCAATATTAAATGAAGAGAAACATTTGCCTCGCATTGATTGTATTACTACTTTGGCTGGATACATTCACTGGTTATTGACTGGTAATAAAGCAATTGGCGTTGGAGATGCTTCAGGCATGTTCCCAATTGATGAATCAACGCAAGATTACAATGAATCAATGGTCAAGCAGTTTGACGATTTAATTGCGACGAAAGGTTATCCTTGGAAGCTAAAAGAGATTCTTCCTAAAGTCTACATTTCAGGCGAGCAAGCGGGTGAATTAACCGAAATTGGAGCGAAAATTCTGGATAGATCAAGAAATTTACAACCAGGCACTCCAATTTGCCCACCAGAAGGCGATGCTGGAACTGGAATGGTTGCTACGAATAGTGTGAGGAAACGTACGGGAAACGTCTCAGTAGGAACTTCCGTTTTTGCCATGATTGTACTAGATAAAGAACTTTCAAATGTATATCCAGAAATTGATTTGGTAACTACACCAAACGGAAGTCCAGTTGGAATGGTTCACGCGAATAACTGTTCAAGTGATCTCAATGCCTGGCTGGGATTGTTCCGTGAATTTTCTGAGGCAATGGGACAAAAGATTGATACAAATAAATTATTTGAAGTAATGTTGAATAAGGCTTTGGAAGCGGATCCAGATGGTGGCGGATTGCTTAGCTACGGTTATTTCTCAGGTGAAAATATCACAGGATTAGAAAAAGGGCGACCATTATTTGTTCGCTCGCCTGAGAGTCATTTCAATTTAGCAAACTTCATGCGGACTCACCTTTTTACTGCTTTCGGTGCTTTGAAAATCGGAATGGGTATTTTGACAAAGGAAGAAAATGTTGCAATTGATCGTATTTTGGCCCACGGTGGTTTATTTAAAACCCCTCTTGTTGGACAAAAAATCGTCGCCGCTGCAATGAATACTCCAGTATCAGTTATGTCAACAGCAGGAGAAGGCGGCGCGTGGGGTATGGCGATTCTTGCATCTTACTTGATGAATAAAGATCAAAATGAAAGTTTAGAAGACTTCCTCGACAAAAAAGTATTTGAAGAGGTTGATGGGCAAGAAATTTATCCTGATCAAGTAGACGTTAGAGGGTTTGAAGCATTTATTGAAAGATACAGGAAGGGATTAGTGATTGAGCAGGCCGCTGTAGACAATTTGATGTTATGAGTGGAAAACTGGAGGGATTGACGTGTTAGAACAGCTGAAAGAAGAGGTATTTCAAGCAAATTTGGACTTGCCTAAATATGGACTCGTGAAATATACATGGGGAAATGCAAGTGCCATTGATCGTGAAAGCGGTTTATTTGTTATTAAACCTAGTGGTGTTGATTACGAAACGATGAAAGCCAGTGATATGGTTGTTGTTGATTTAGATGGCAATGTTGTTGAAGGAGAGTTGAGGCCTTCGTCAGATACAGCGACTCATGCAGTACTTTATAAGTATTACCAAGAAATCGGCGGTATTGTGCATACTCATTCAACTTGGGCGACAATCTGGGCTCAAGCAGGCCTTGATGTTCCAGCGATGGGGACCACACATGCAGACACATTTTACGGATCCGTGCCATGTGCCCGCTACCTAACACAAGAGGAGATTGATCGAGGGTACGAAGTGGAGACTGGGAACTTAATCATCGAAACATTTGAAGGGCGTGGGTTAAACATTTTAGCCGTTCCTGGTGTCTTACTTCATGGTCATGGTCCGTTTACTTGGGGCAAAGATGCAAAATCCGCCGTAATGAATAGTGTGGTGTTGGATGAAGTTTCGAAAATGAATTTATTTACACGGGAATTAAATCATTTTGCAAAAGAATTACCACAAAATATTTTGGATAAACACTATTTACGAAAACATGGAAAATATGCTTATTACGGTCAAAAGTAAGATCAACTCTATCAAATTATCAAACCATTAGATTAAGAAAAGAGGATTATTATGTTAACAACAGAAAAAAAGGAATTTTGGTTTGTCGTAGGATCACAACATCTATATGGGGAAGAAGCGTTAGCAGAGGTCAAGGCGCATGCACAAATGATAACCGATGCATTAAATGAAAGCGGTATTTTACCTTATCCACTTGTATTGCAAGATTTAGCAGTTAGTGCAGATAAAATCACAAGCATCATGAAAGAAGTCAACTATCGTAACGAAGTTGCTGGTGTCATCACTTGGATGCATACTTTCTCACCTGCAAAAATGTGGATTCGTGGAACAAAATTATTACAAAAACCATTGCTTCATTTAGCTACACAATTCAATGAAAGTATTCCTTGGGCAACGATTGATATGGACTTTATGAACCTAAACCAATCCGCTCATGGTGACCGTGAATATGGTTTTATCAATGCCCGTTTGAAAAAACAAAATAAAGTTGTTGTAGGTTATTGGGAGCGCCCTGAAGTGCGACAGCAAATTGCACAATGGATGGATGTAGCGGTTGCTTATAATGAAAGCTTTAACATTAAGGTCGCTCGCTTTGGAGACAACATGCGTAACGTTGGAGTAACCGAAGGGGATAAGGTTGAAGCGCAAATCCAATTTGGGTGGACAGTTGACTATTTTGGAATCGGAGACCTTGTTCAATATGTAAATGCGGTTACTGATGAAGAAATTGATGCTTTATTTGCAGAATACGAAGGCCTTTATGAATTTGATTATGGTACCTACAGTAGGGAAGATTGGGAGAAAAGCGTAAAGGTACAGGTAAGCTATGAAATTGCGATTAAACGTTTCCTTGATGATGGTGGTTACACGGCCTTCACAACGAACTTCGAAGATTTATATGGGATGAAACAACTTCCTGGTCTTGCCGTCCAACGTTTGATGGCACAAGGATATGGCTTTGCGGGTGAAGGAGATTGGAAAACTGCAGCACTTGATCGCTTACTGAAAGTGATGAGCCATAACCAATCAACTGGCTTTATGGAAGATTACACATATGAATTAGCTGCTGGACAAGAATCAATCCTTCAATCACATATGCTTGAAGTCGACCCATCTTTAGCAAGTAACAAACCAAAAATTGTCGTATCTAAATTAGGTATAGGTGATCGTGAAGATCCAGCACGTTTAGTATTCGACGGCAAAGCAGGAGACGGTGTCGTTGTTTCCATGGCTGACTTTGGTACAAACTATAAACTTTTGATTAATGAAGTTTCTGCATTTGAGCCAACTGTTCCAGCACCAAACCTTCCAGTGGCCCGTGTACTTTGGGAAGTGAAGCCAAACTTCCAAGATGGAGTGAAAGCTTGGCTTGAGAATGGTGGCGGTCACCATACAGTTGTTTCATTGAATTTAACAACAGACCAAATCATAACCTATGCAAAACTTGTTGGCTTGGAATACGTAGTTATTAAGTAATGTCGCTCCCCTCCAAGGAGGATCTGCTTCCTTGGAGGGAAAAAATAGGTACTCCAGAAGTTGAAGGATGGAAATGGTAACCATTAGTATGATCCCTTTATTCGTAAGCGTGTTGGTGGTTTTCAGGAAAAAATGAAAGCGTTTTAATAGCGCGATAACGACACAGAATTCACCCTTATAAATAATTTTTAGGAAGAAATATACTAGCATGTATTTGTAGTTTGAAAACACTATTATTTCTTAAAAAGCTATCAATATTTTTAGTAGAGGGATTTTTAAAAATATAATTTTAAAACCTTGAGGAGGGAAATTTAATGGTTAATGAAAAGAAAATCTCAAGTGGATTCATTTATTTTTTTGGGGCTTTTGGAGGCATTCTCTTCGGTTATGATATCGGCGTTATGACGGGTGCTTTGCCTTTTCTGCAACATGATTGGAACCTTCAAAACAACCCTGGTGCTATTGGCTGGATTACCTCTTCGTTGATGTTTGGAGCTATATTTGGAGGTGCCCTGGCCGGACAACTTTCTGATCGTTTAGGACGGCGCAAAATGATTTTAATATCTTCTATCATTTTTGCTGTTGGATCCATTTTGGCAGGAATATCCCCTCATAATGGGATCCTTTTTATGATTGTTGCTCGGATTTTATTAGGGTTGGCTGTTGGTGCTGCTTCTGCGTTGGTCCCAGCCTATATGTCGGAAATGGCGCCTGCACGTTTACGTGGACGTCTGTCAGGAATTAATCAAACAATGATTGTCTCTGGAATGTTGCTTTCGTACATTGTCGCTTATTTATTGAAAGACTTACCAGGAACAATGGCATGGCGGTTGATGCTGAGTTTGGCTGCCGTACCTGCTTTGATCTTATTTATTGGAGTGTCAAGGTTACCCGAATCACCACGTTTTTTAATTAAGAACAATAAAATTGATCAAGCTCGTAAGGTATTGGGCTATATTCGCTCTAACAAAGAACAAATTGATTCTGAAATAACACAAATTCAAGAAACTGTTAAAGAGGAAGCAAAGGTAAATCAAAAAGCATCATGGGGTACACTTTTAAGTAATAAATACCGTTATTTAGTAATTGCTGGTGTGGGTGTTGCTGCGTTTCAACAATTCCAGGGCGCAAACGCAATTTTTTATTATATTCCAATGATTGTGGAAAAAGCAACAGGGCATGAAGCCAGCTCAGTATTGATGTGGCCAATTATTCAAGGGGTTATTCTCGTACTAGGTTCATTAATATTCCTTATGATTGCTGATAAATTTAATCGCCGTACTTTATTAACAATAGGCGGAACTATTATGGGGCTATCCTTTATTTTGCCGGCAATATTGAATTTATTAATTCCTAATGCAAATCCGATGATGATGGTTGTTTTTTTAAGTATCTATGTAGCACTTTATTCATTCACGTGGGCTCCTTTAACTTGGGTCATAGTTGGAGAAATTTTCCCGCTGGTAATTCGCGGGCGTGCGTCAGGATTAGCTTCATCATTTAACTGGATTGGTTCTTTCTTGGTTGGATTGCTATTTCCAATCATGACCGCTTCGATGTCTCAAGAAGCTGTTTTTGCAATCTTTGGTGCTATATGTTTACTTGGTGTTTTATTTATCCGGAGATGCGTTCCTGAAACTCGAGGTCATACTTTGGAGGAAATTGAAAAAATTGGAGAAAGTAGACAAGCTAAGGGGAAAAGTGCTTAATTTAGACCTATGAGGTTTGGAGCTATACGCAAATTGGAGAGTTAAGCATGCATTTAAATCAGGGGGTCATAAGGGAAAATACTTCTGTAATTATGATTTACACATACACATCATGAACATGTTGATTTACTCATATGATTCCCCTTCTTAAGCCCGAAGTTGCCACTTCGGGATTTTTTCAACTATTAAAAATGTTTGCTGATCTTTTAGTGCAATTCATGTTGTTTTAGCTTTTATTTATATGAAGGAATTTAATAGGGAAGGAGCCGAAAAAATGAAAGTATCACAAAGCTCGTTTGGAAATGAAGTCTTGCTCTTTACTATAGAAAATGATCATGGAGTAAGAATAGAAGTTACAAACTTTGGTGCAAGAATCGTCAATCTTTTCGTCCTGACAGAATCGGGTCGTAATAATATCGTATTGGGATTTGACTCGATTGAGGAGTACAAAAAAGAAACATATTATGGAGCAACAATAGGAAGGGTCGCTGGAAGAATAAAAAATGGCGAATTTTCAATTGGTGAGTTACGTTACCGAACATCTGTAAATCAATTAGGGAATACATTACACGGTGGCAACCCTGGATTCGATGAAAAAATCTGGGATTATGAAGTGAAGGAGACGGATGAAAGTGCATCGATCATTTTTTCAACCTACTCACCTGATGGCGAGAATGGTTTTCCGGGGAATTTGAGAGTAAGTGTGACTTATACATTAGACAACTTAAATATTTGGTCAGTTAGCTATCAAGCAAAAAGTGATAAAGACACAATTTTTAATCCGACCAATCACGTCTATTTTAACTTAACAGGGCATCCCAGCAATCCAATCGATGATCATTTCTTACAAATCTTTTCTGAAGAATTTGCACCAGTAAATGAAGATACCACGGTAACTGGGGAAAAGCGAAGCACAATTGGCACGCCTTATGATTTTCGAACCCCGAAGAAATTAAAATCAACCTTTGAAGCCATCGACGCAGAAGTTAAAAAGGTTCAAGGAATCGATCATCCATTCTTCCTTACGTGCTCAGGACTTCATCAAACTGCAGCCAAATTAATTAGTCCTGACCAGAAAATAACAGTCGAGGTATACACAGAAGAGCCTGCGGTTGTCATTTACACTGCAAACTTTGTGAAAGGTGTGCCACTTATGCACGGAGAGAAATTAATTCAACACGGCGGAATAACGTTTGAAACCCAAGCTGCTCCAGGAGCGATTGAGTTTGAAGATTTTGGAGATATTCTTCTTTTAGCAGGCGAAAATTATACTTCCCAAACAAAATACAAAATTGAGGTCAGGACCCCACTCAGCTGAAGTTTCCAGCGTTAGTGTATTAAATTCTTGGATAGGTGGATTTGGTTTCGATAATTTCACATAGATTCGGCTGCTAGTTAGGATCAGGATCCGGTGCCTGTCAGAGCGATCGAGCATAGGTCGTAACATATATCGGGTGGGATTCCCGCCGAATAAGAGTTAGCCACTCACTCGTACTGAGTTTTGGAGGATAGAGGATAACTTATATCTTTATGCGTAAACAGTTAGGTAGTGGGCCGTAAACTACGGTTAAAGGTAAGCCCCCATTTAAACAACGCATATTAAATACGTAGCACCTCCTGGTACGATACTTGTATCAATCAAAGAAGGTGGTTTTCCTACTTTTATACATTCCCAGGTTCCTGCCTTAAATAATACAATTGTTGGAAGGGGTACAAATGAAAAAGCTATTATTTGTATATGCTTTATTAAGCATTGCTTTTCTACTATATTTAAAAGATTTTCAATCACGTGAAGCAACGGCCAATCTGAATGAAACAAAAGGACTGCAAGGCCAAATAGATGAGAAATATGTCATGGTAACCTTCCAGGCAGGGACTGATTATTGGAAAAAGATTTTAAAAGGATTTGAGGATGCAGGGCAGGCACTTAATGTTTCCGTTGAATATCGTGGGGCAGCGCAATATGATGTGAAGGAACAGATCACCGTTCTTGAGCAGGTGATAGCGAGAAAACCATCGGGGATTGCGCTTTCTGCTATCCACCCAGATGCACTGGATGTAACCATATATAAAGCCATTGACGCAGGAATTCCTGTTGTTCTATTTGATTCTGACGCTCCCAAAAGTAATGCCTATACATATATAGGCACAAATAATGTTAATGCGGGCGTTACAGCTGCTCATGAACTGGCGCATATCATCAATCAAAATGGAAAAGTAGCTGTAGTCACCATACCTAATCAGCAAAATCAAATCAATCGACTCAAGGGGTTTCAAGAGACAATCCAAAAGCAATATTCTGATATTGATATCGTCGCTGTTGAAGACGGTAGAGGAGATCAATTAGTTTCTGAACAAGTTGTCATGGATCTATTAACCGAACAACCCGATTTAAAAGGAATTTTTGTAACGGAAGCAAATGGCGGTGTTGGTGCAGGCAAGGCTGCTTTACAGCTAAAAAAAGACAAAGACATAAAAATTGTCAGTTTCGATACAGATAAACAAACGCTTGATATGGTGAAGGAAGGAACGATAGCGGCTACCCTTGCTCAGGGAACGTGGAACATGGGCTATTGGTCATTAAACTATTTGTTTTATCTTAAACATGGACTAATTAAACTGCCAAGTGATCCGTATGCGAACAATATGCTTCCGGAAATGGATACGGGGATAACGGTTGTGACTAAAAAAAATGTAGATAGTTATTATGCGGAGTAGGGTATTAAGGAATTGAGTGGTGACTTTGAAAAAAATAATTTCATTAGAAATAAACGAATTACCGATTCGTTATAAAATCATAGCGCTGCTGCTGATCATAAGTATCGTGCCCTCCATAGGTTTTGGTTCTTTAATTAGTCTTGCCGTTGATAAAATTATCGAGAAACAAGTGACGGAAAATACTCTTCAGTTAATAGGTCAGGCAAACAAATCATTAGAATCGTATGTAGAAAATATGCAGGATATCTCTTATTTCATCTCAATGAATCCGGAGGTTATTGATTTTCTTCGAAAAGATGAAAATCAAGAAACAGTTAATCAGTACGAAATAGAGCAATTTTTGCAGGCTTTTACAACCGTCAACCCTGAAATTGCCGGAATTCTTTTAATAGATAATAAGGGTAACTATATCAGTAATGAGCTGTATCCTCGTAATATCCATTCTTTAATAGGTTACAAAAATACGAAGAGCAATTCAAGGCTTTCCAAAGAAAGTATAAAGGTTAACCTGTTTAGTATATATAGCTGTTCTATTCTTCAATCAACTAACGGGTGCTTTACTTCATTACCAGGAGCTGATCAGCAGCTCCTTTTCTTATGCAACTATAGGGGCAGGATAGTTCCATAAGAAATAGACTATTGGTTAATTGTGGTATATAATCACATTAAAAGGAACGTACGTTCTTTTTTGGTGGAGTAGCTTTTGATGTGGAAAAAATAAACTATGAAAATTATGATTGGAGTGTTAGTGGATGAAAATAAAAAAAGTTTATCTATATGTATTTAATACAATGTCAGACTGGGAATATGGATATTTAATTGCTGAACTAAATTCAGGAAGATATTTCAAAAAAGATTTAGCACCTTTAAAAGTAATTACAGTAGGAGCGAATAAAGAAATTATTACTACGATGGGGGGACTGAGTATAAAACCAGATATTTCCCTTGATGAATGTAACTTTGATAGTAAAGATCTTGTAATTCTACCTGGAGGGAATACTTGGGGAGAAGCTATTCATCAACCTATCTTGAAAAAAATTGGCGAGGCTTTAAAGCTTGGCACTATTGTT
Organism: Peribacillus sp. FSL P2-0133; assembly: GCF_037975445.1. Classification (NCBI taxonomy): domain Bacteria; kingdom Bacillati; phylum Bacillota; class Bacilli; order Caryophanales; family Bacillaceae; genus Peribacillus; species Peribacillus sp. FSL P2-0133. The sequence continues at coordinate 2,182,969 of NZ_CP150254.1, forward strand.
GCTGCTATTTGTGGTGCAACTGAGGGACTAGCGAATATGGGGTATCTAGATTCTAGAAAGCATACAAGCAATAGCTTAGAGTATATTAAAATGGTTTGTCCTAATTATAAAGGAGAAAATTTTTATGAGATGGAACCTGTAGTAACTGGTGAAAATTTGGTTACTGCATCAGGAGTAGCTCCTTTGGAATTTGCGATGGAAGTACTGAAAAAATTAGATGTATTTGCACCAGATACATTACATTCGTGGTATAACCTAAATAAGACTCACAAACTTGAATACTTCTTCCAACTAATGAACTCAATAAATAAGTGAGTTTAAAAATCAACTTGGCAGTTTTATTTTACTTGAAATAATCTCCATAATTTATGCGATGTCAAAGTATAGTTTTTGTACATAACTTAAAAATTTTAGAGAAGTTAATAGAGATTGTGAATGATTATACTTCAACTAACAGGTGCGTTAGTTGATTAAGGAACATTAAAATGATCAATCTTTTTTATAAAAGAATAATCCAATTAAATAGTATAAGGGCATGTTTTGATAAAATCTTCAGTTTAGTGCATCCCAGTTGATTAATTTAATGATGAAACACGTACGGTGGTTTTGTTGTATTCATTAACAAGAGGGTTTCAAGAGGAAAGTGTTATTAGAGATTCTTATTTTACGGATTAAATGTTGACACTAAAGAAAAATAGCAGTATGATAATGAAGTCGCCTAATTAATGAGCGATTTTTACAAAAGAAATACTTCGTAGAAGTTGACAACTATTCAACGTTATGTTAAGATGAATTAGTTGAAAAAACCTACAACAAATTGCTCTTTGAAAACTGAACAAAACAAAGCGCCAACGTTAAATTTTAAGTGAGCACACACTATCAAAAAAGCAAATGAGCAAGTCAAACATTTCTTCGGAGAGTTTGATCCTGGCTCAGGACGAACGCTGGCGGCGTGCCTAATACATGCAAGTCGAGCGAATCGATGGGAGCTTGCTCCCTGAGATTAGCGGCGGACGGGTGAGTAACACGTGGGCAACCTGCCTATAAGACTGGGATAACTTCGGGAAACCGGAGCTAATACCGGATACGTTCTTTTCTCGCATGAGAGAAGATGGAAAGACGGTTTACGCTGTCACTTATAGATGGGCCCGCGGCGCATTAGCTAGTTGGTGAGGTAATGGCTCACCAAGGCGACGATGCGTAGCCGACCTGAGAGGGTGATCGGCCACACTGGGACTGAGACACGGCCCAGACTCCTACGGGAGGCAGCAGTAGGGAATCTTCCGCAATGGACGAAAGTCTGACGGAGCAACGCCGCGTGAACGAAGAAGGCCTTCGGGTCGTAAAGTTCTGTTGTTAGGGAAGAACAAGTACCAGAGTAACTGCTGGTACCTTGACGGTACCTAACCAGAAAGCCACGGCTAACTACGTGCCAGCAGCCGCGGTAATACGTAGGTGGCAAGCGTTGTCCGGAATTATTGGGCGTAAAGCGCGCGCAGGTGGTTCCTTAAGTCTGATGTGAAAGCCCACGGCTCAACCGTGGAGGGTCATTGGAAACTGGGGAACTTGAGTGCAGAAGAGGAAAGTGGAATTCCAAGTGTAGCGGTGAAATGCGTAGAGATTTGGAGGAACACCAGTGGCGAAGGCGACTTTCTGGTCTGTAACTGACACTGAGGCGCGAAAGCGTGGGGAGCAAACAGGATTAGATACCCTGGTAGTCCACGCCGTAAACGATGAGTGCTAAGTGTTAGAGGGTTTCCGCCCTTTAGTGCTGCAGCTAACGCATTAAGCACTCCGCCTGGGGAGTACGGCCGCAAGGCTGAAACTCAAAGGAATTGACGGGGGCCCGCACAAGCGGTGGAGCATGTGGTTTAATTCGAAGCAACGCGAAGAACCTTACCAGGTCTTGACATCCTCTGACAACCCTAGAGATAGGGCTTTCCCCTTCGGGGGACAGAGTGACAGGTGGTGCATGGTTGTCGTCAGCTCGTGTCGTGAGATGTTGGGTTAAGTCCCGCAACGAGCGCAACCCTTGATCTTAGTTGCCAGCATTCAGTTGGGCACTCTAAGGTGACTGCCGGTGACAAACCGGAGGAAGGTGGGGATGACGTCAAATCATCATGCCCCTTATGACCTGGGCTACACACGTGCTACAATGGATGGTACAAAGGGCTGCAAACCTGCGAAGGTAAGCGAATCCCATAAAGCCATTCTCAGTTCGGATTGCAGGCTGCAACTCGCCTGCATGAAGCCGGAATCGCTAGTAATCGCGGATCAGCATGCCGCGGTGAATACGTTCCCGGGCCTTGTACACACCGCCCGTCACACCACGAGAGTTTGTAACACCCGAAGTCGGTGAGGTAACCTTCATGGAGCCAGCCGCCTAAGGTGGGACAGATGATTGGGGTGAAGTCGTAACAAGGTAGCCGTATCGGAAGGTGCGGCTGGATCACCTCCTTTCTAAGGATAATTACGAGAGCGCTTTTGTTTTGTTCAGTTTTGAATGAGTAATTCATTCAAATAGGAAAGAGAAGCATCACGATGTGATGGATTCTTTCTGCTTTGTTCCTTGAAAACTAGATAATAGATAGAAGGCAATTAATTTTTTTCAAAGCATCTGTAAGACTTTTTTAACGGTTAAGTTAGAAAGGGCGCACGGTGGATGCCTTGGCACTAGGAGCCGATGAAGGACGGGACTAACACCGATATGCTTCGGGGAGCTGTAAGTAAGCTTTGATCCGGAGATTTCCGAATGGGGAAACCCACTGTTCGTAATGGAACAGTATCTTTACCTGAATACATAGGGTACTGAAGGCAGACCCGGGGAACTGAAACATCTAAGTACCCGGAGGAAGAGAAAGCAAACGCGATTTCCTGAGTAGCGGCGAGCGAAACGGAATTAGCCCAAACCAAGAGGCTTGCCTCTTGGGGTTGTAGGACACTCAACATGGAGTTACAAAGGAACGGGGTAAATGAAGTGATCTGGAAAGGTCCGTCGAAGAAGGTAAAAACCCTGTAGTTGAAACTTCGTTCCCTCCTGAGTGGATCCTGAGTACGGCGGGACACGAGAAATCCCGTCGGAAGCAGGGAGGACCATCTCCCAAGGCTAAATACTCCCTAGTGACCGATAGTGAACCAGTACCGTGAGGGAAAGGTGAAAAGCACCCCGGAAGGGGAGTGAAATAGATCCTGAAACCGTGTGCCTACAAGTAGTCAAAGCCCGTTAATGGGTAATGGCGTGCCTTTTGTAGAATGAACCGGCGAGTTACGATTTCATGCGAGGTTAAGTTGATGAGACGGAGCCGCAGCGAAAGCGAGTCTGAATAGGGCGAATGAGTATGAGGTCGTAGACCCGAAACCAGGTGATCTACCCATGTCCAGGGTGAAGTTCAGGTAACACTGAATGGAGGCCCGAACCCACGCACGTTGAAAAGTGCGGGGATGAGGTGTGGGTAGCGGAGAAATTCCAATCGAACCTGGAGATAGCTGGTTCTCTCCGAAATAGCTTTAGGGCTAGCCTCAAGATGAGAGTATTGGAGGTAGAGCACTGATTGGACTAGGGGCCCCCAACGGGTTACCGAATTCAGTCAAACTCCGAATGCCAAATACTTATTCTTGGGAGTCAGACTGCGAGTGATAAGATCCGTAGTCGAAAGGGAAACAGCCCAGACCACCAGCTAAGGTCCCAAAGTATACGTTAAGTGGAAAAGGATGTGGAGTTGCTTAGACAACCAGGATGTTGGCTTAGAAGCAGCCACCATTTAAAGAGTGCGTAATAGCTCACTGGTCGAGTGACTCCGCGCCGAAAATGTACCGGGGCTAAACGTATCACCGAAGCTGTGGATTGACACCATTAGGTGTCGATGGTAGGAGAGCGTTCTAAGGGCGTTGAAGTCAGACCGGAAGGACTGGTGGAGCGCTTAGAAGTGAGAATGCCGGTATGAGTAGCGAAAGAAGGGTGAGAATCCCTTCCACCGAATGCCTAAGGTTTCCTGAGGAAGGCTCGTCCGCTCAGGGTTAGTCGGGACCTAAGCCGAGGCCGAAAGGCGTAGGCGATGGACAACAGGTTGATATTCCTGTACCACCTATACATCGTTTGAACGATGGGGGGACGCAGAAGGATAGGGTAAGCGCGCTGTTGGATATGCGCGTCCAAGCAGTTAGGCCGGAAACGAGGCAAATCCCGTTTCCATTAAGGCGGAGCTGTGATGGCGAGGGAAATATAGTACCGAAGTTCCTGATTCCACGCTGCCAAGAAAAGCCTCTAGTGAGATGTAAGGTGCCCGTACCGCAAACCGACACAGGTAGGCGAGGAGAGAATCCTAAGGTGTGCGAGAGAACTCTCGTTAAGGAACTCGGCAAAATGACCCCGTAACTTCGGGAGAAGGGGTGCTTTTTAGGGTGAATAGCCCAGAAAAGCCGCAGTGAATAGGCCCAGGCGACTGTTTAGCAAAAACACAGGTCTCTGCGAAGCCGCAAGGCGAAGTATAGGGGCTGACACCTGCCCGGTGCTGGAAGGTTAAGGGGAGAGGTTAGCGCAAGCGAAGCTTTGAACCGAAGCCCCAGTAAACGGCGGCCGTAACTATAACGGTCCTAAGGTAGCGAAATTCCTTGTCGGGTAAGTTCCGACCCGCACGAAAGGTGTAACGATCTGGGCACTGTCTCAACGAGAGACTCGGTGAAATTATAGTACCTGTGAAGATGCAGGTTACCCGCGACAGGACGGAAAGACCCCGTGGAGCTTTACTGCAGCCTGATATTGAATTTTGGTACAGCTTGTACAGGATAGGTAGGAGCCTGAGAAGCCGGAGCGCTAGCTTCGGTGGAGGCGTTGGTGGGATACTACCCTGGCTGTATTGAAATTCTAACCCGCGCCCCTTATCGGGGTGGGAGACAGTGTCAGGTGGGCAGTTTGACTGGGGCGGTCGCCTCCTAAAGAGTAACGGAGGCGCCCAAAGGTTCCCTCAGAATGGTTGGAAATCATTCGTAGAGTGTAAAGGCACAAGGGAGCTTGACTGCGAGACCTACAAGTCGAGCAGGGACGAAAGTCGGGCTTAGTGATCCGGTGGTTCCGCATGGAAGGGCCATCGCTCAACGGATAAAAGCTACCCCGGGGATAACAGGCTTATCTCCCCCAAGAGTCCACATCGACGGGGAGGTTTGGCACCTCGATGTCGGCTCATCGCATCCTGGGGCTGTAGTCGGTCCCAAGGGTTGGGCTGTTCGCCCATTAAAGCGGTACGCGAGCTGGGTTCAGAACGTCGTGAGACAGTTCGGTCCCTATCCGTCGCGGGCGCAGGAAATTTGAGAGGAGCTGTCCTTAGTACGAGAGGACCGGGATGGACGCACCGCTGGTGTACCAGTTGTCTTGCCAAAGGCATAGCTGGGTAGCTACGTGCGGACGGGATAAGTGCTGAAAGCATCTAAGCATGAAGCCCCCCTCAAGATGAGATTTCCCATGGCGCAAGCTAGTAAGATCCCTGAAAGATGATCAGGTTGATAGGTCAGAGGTGGAAGCGTGGCGACATGTGGAGCTGACTGATACTAATAGATCGAGGACTTAACCAACGCTTTTAAAAAAATGAAATACCTTCTTATTATTATCTAGTTTTGAAGGAACAACGTTCCTGATATGTTTGGTGGCGATAGCGAAGAGGTCACACCCGTTCCCATTCCGAACACGGCAGTTAAGCTCTTCAGCGCCGATGGTAGTTGGGGGTTTCCCCCTGTGAGAGTAGGACGCCGCCAAGCAATATTTATCACATCAATTAGGATTCATAAACCCGTATAAACAGGTTCTAATCCTATCTACGCATTCTAAACCTTAGGATTATCCTAAGGTTTTTTTGTATAAATTCCACAATTCGTTGGAAAGGCTTATTAATAGCATGATTTTTGGTAGGGGGCTTCTCGAATGACCAGTAAAGAAGAAATCCTGGACAATAAACAAATTCTTCATTCTTTTGCGAAATGGTTAATGGGTCAAAATAAATCCGATGGTACGATTAAAACCTATGTGGGAGTCATCTCCCAGCTTCTTCAATGGTTTAAAGATGAGGCGGAAGAGATTGAAAAATCCCACGTCCAAACCTATTTAGATGATATGGAACAGTCAAATAAGAGTGGAGGAACGATTGAAAAACATTATTCAGCCATTACCATGTTTTCCAGGTTCCTAGATAAACCCGAAATCGTCCTCAACATCGATCGTAAAGCAAAGGAAAAGAAAGAAGATCCGCCAAAAGCCCTGAACATGCTTGAGCAAGCTGCTCTCCTAAAAGAAATCGAGGCCTCTGGGCATTTCAGGAATATTGCTATTGTCTACACAATGATTCATACGGGTATCCGGGTGTCCGAACTTTGTGATTTGAACCATAGTGACATTCAAAAAGAGGGAGAAAGGCAATATATCCTCATCCGGGATTCAAAAGGTGATATAGACAGGAAGATTCCACTCTCCATGACTGCTAGTGAAAAGATCAGGGCATACAAGGAATTTTTAAATATGGAAACAGAAGCCATCTTCATATCCAGTGTGAATCAGCGCATAACGCCAAGGTCCGTGCAATATATGCTGACTAAATATAATGCGACTCCCCATAAGCTGCGGAATACGTTTTGCCAAACATTAATCGATAAGGGGATAGACCTTCAAACCGTTTCAAAATTGATGGGGCATAAAGATTTGAACATGACCAAACGTTATATAGTAGAAGGAAAAGAAGAATTGGAATCAGCCATTGAAAATACTTTTGATAATTTATAGGATTGGGAATACTTAACCATATACAAGAAGTTTTCCTTCATTATATAAGTTCCAAATGGCACGGGGGATTTCTTGCTGATGATTTAAAAAAGGCATTTCTATATAAAGTGTAGGACTTTTAAAGGACAGTTTAAAAAGACTAGGAATTTTTAAGGCGATGATCTCTTTTGGTGAATGCCACTTCCTTTTAGCTACAGAAAAAGCACCATAATATGAGTGCTTTTTTCTTGATTTTTATTAGAAGAACTCGGTGTTATCAATTTATCGTTGATGTCCATAGGGGGCCATAAAGAGGAGGATTAGTCGAAAATAGGGGGAAGCAAAAGGGACACTATCTATTTTGAACGATATCATAAAAACGGCCGTAAAGAAGCTGGTACAGGGTATTTCTACTTGTTCTGACCTTCTTGTTTCCACGTAAGTAAAAAAAACTGTAGGTTAGCACCAAAACCACCCTTTGGTAGCCAAGAGGGTTAATAAAAGGGGATTTATTCTATATACTGTTCCAGGTATTGGCCTCACCTAGGGTAGACTAGAAAACATCATGGACTTCTTATTCTACTATTTAGGGTTGCAGGGTTGTTTCTCTTAGTAGTTTCTCGGCTTCAATTATACAAAAGCACCCTTGTCATGTAGGTATTCAAGTGAGATACCCCTTTTTAATGCTGTTTGTTCCATTAATCTAATTTCATGATACATAGCACCAGACAAAATTCCTTTTTCAATGTTCTTATTTATTTCATAATAAAATCCTGCCAATAATTCTAACGGTAATTCATCGTAAAGGGAACTTTTTTTGTTCTCCATAAAGCACCTCCTCATTCTACCAATAAAACATAAGGGATTTTAAGGGGAGCTTTCAAGCTAGGGAAACCCTGAATTTGACCGAATACAGAGTTTTTTTGTATTTAAATAACATGATTGATGAATCACTGTTTCCTATTCGGAAGAAGCTAGCTGTTGCATAAAATAGGGGATTTCTCTTCTATGTACTGTTCTCGGTATTGGCCCACCTACGCCAGATACTATGACGGCCACGCATGCCATCCAACCTATTATCATCACAAAAGAAAGCGCTTACACTGTAAAGGATTTCATTTAGAAATATGAGCAAAAACCCTTGGTATGATAAAAGTGATCCTAGGCTGATAGGATGAAGGGACTAAAATTAACAAAATCAGCAGATCTATTATTTTAATAATATCCAAAAAAAAATGTTGTATTTCACAAAAATGGTTGAGCGCCGTTTAAAGCTAAAAAATTTCCGAAATGGGCGGTATAGCATTGTTACACCCGTTCGTAAAAGTACACTTTTACGAACTTTTTTTGATTGTTACTTATTTAAAATAGACTTTATTAAACAATGCTTTTGATTTTTTTTCTTCAACAAACGGGTCTGGTTGTTAAGGAAAACTCCTGAAAAAAATGTATTTTATACTACTATTTTAAGTTTCTATTATTAATGTTGGATTAAATCATTTGTTCAATGCTCACAATAAAACCTCTACCTATAAACGGATTCCTATTATTCTCTTGAATTTTACCTTTCTTAATTCTATCTTAACATCTACGTAAATGAGGATTTATACTTTCAATCTATTCTTATTAATGTACCGGATTTAATAAGGAGTGGAGAGTAAATGAAAAAAAAAGATTTTAGCCGCAGTGTTTGCTGCACTAATGATGTGTTCAGCACAGCCTGCTTTGGCTGATAATGGATCAGACCTTTCTGACAATAGGAGCTTCGATCCGAAGCCCTTTGACCTTCAGGCACACCGCGGGGGAATGGGGCTTACTGTCGAGTCGACCATTGCATCGTTCTCCCATGCACTTGAAATGGGTGTGAATACACTTGAGCTTGACGTACAAATCACAGAGGACCACCAGGCTGTTGTCACGCACGATCGCAAAATTTCGGGAAGAAATTGTAAGGATACAAGCCCTGCGTTCGCTAGTGATCCAGAGTTCCCTTACGTAGGCAAGTATATAAAGGACCTAACTCTTGCTCAGATCCGCACGATGGACTGTGGCACAAATACCAAGCCTGAATACCCAGAGCAGCAACCAAGCACAGGCGCTAAAATGCCGTTACTGAGCGAGGTTATCGACCTTGTGAAGCAATACAAAGCCAATAAGGTGTGGATGAACATTGAGACAAAGGTAGAGGCTGGTGCATCGTGGGAGACAGCTCCACGTGAAGAGTTCGTACAAATCGTCGCTCAACACGTTCGCGAGGCAGGATTGCTTGACCGCGTTTCAATTCAAAGCTTTGACTGGGGCGCGCTTATGCGTATGAAAGAGGTAGAGCCAAGCTTACCTGTCGTTGCATTGACCAATGGTCCGCAATTCTTACAGCCAGGCCAACCGGGGGCTTCACCGTGGTTGGGTGGAATCGACATCGATGACTTCGGTGGAGACCTTGTGGCGGCAGCCAAATCGTTTGGCGCGGATGCAATCTCCCCTGTTCACGGCTTTCCACAAAACGGCAAAATCACTGACGAGAACTACGTACCTTATGTAACAAAGGACATGGTGGAGGATGCGCACAAGTCAGGCATGAAGGTCATCCCGTGGTTAATCAACGATATGCCAACGATGAATAAGCTTATTGACGACGGAGTCGACGGAGTCATCACCGACTACCCAGACCGTCTGCGTGAGGTCATGGAGGAGCGTGGATTCAAACTGCCTAAGGGCTATAAGGCACCGAAAAGTTAGAAGTTTAAATAGTTAAAGATTAAATAATTCAATTCAAATCTTTTTCTAGATACTATCTATAATAAAAATTGTTTATACTCTAAAAATGGTTAATAGAAAACTTTGAGAGGTGTTAGGCTTGCTTAAAAAATTATTTATTTTATTGCTGTCCATGATTCCTATGTTCTCGTACAGCAGTGAAACTCATGCCACAGAACTACCAATGTTTGAAAGAGGTAATGAGACTGACATTAAAGTTATGGCTTATAATATTCATCATGGAGAGGGCACAGATGCCATTTTGGATTTGAAAAGAATTGCAGACATTATTAAAACATCGGGTGCTGATATCATTGGTTTGCAAGAAGTAGATAATCATTTTTCCGAGAGAAGTAATTTCGAAGATCAAGCGAAATGGTTGGCAAATTACTTAGGAATGCATTATGCATACGGTGCAAATCTTGACTATGAACCTTTACAAGAAGGAGAACACCGTCGCCAATACGGAACGGCCGTGTTAAGTAAATATCCTATCCTTTCTGCCGAAAATCATCTGCTCACTAATATACCATATCCAGTAAACCCTACAGAACAGCGCGGTCTTTTTGATACTGTGATTAACGTAAGAGGAAATCATGTTCACTTTTACAATACGCATCTTGACAATAAAAGAGCTGAACAGAGGGATCTACAAATCAGGGAGATACTTGACATTGCAAAACAAAAAGAAGGAACAAGTATCTTTGTAGGAGACTTCAATGCTACACCTGAAAGCTCAGAAATTCTAAAGATGACTGCACAATATAAAGACGTATTTGCTGAACTCGGTCAAAATGATGACTTTACCATTCCTGTAGATAAACCAGATCGTCGCATCGACTATATTTTCACTTCTGAAGATGTCAAAATTAGGACTGGGGAAGTTATAAACACTAATGCATCTGATCATTTACCAATTACAGCAGAGTTAGTACTGAAAAAAAATTTGCCATTTAATAATGGGATAGGCAATAATTAGCCCTTAATAAGGACTACCTATCCTTGATTATGTGAATACGAAACCCCTCAGTAAAGAAACTGAAGGGGTTTTTTGTTAGGTGCAATTTTTAAACCACAAATTTATCTCAAGAGCTTAACATTTTTAGTACCTGCATTAATTCCTCAAAGTCTTCCTTTGCACCTGATACTTTTTCTTTTAAAATTTTATTCTCAGCCCAAATTATTTAATACATCTAGTTCTAGAGATTGATCAATCGTCCTGACTTAATAATGAATCTAATATATACATTATTTATTGAGAATTTAAACGACTCTATATAAATTCAGATTACTGTAATGAGCACACACAACAATGAGAAAGTGCTATATTGACTCATTAATTTACATAATACACATTATAAGAGGTCTGTTCAAAGTAAGATGGAATTATTTGGAGTAGCAATAGTTCATAGATGAAATGTAAATTGAGTTCCTATGTGTTTTACAAGTCATGTCATATTTGCACCCTAACGGAAGCTTATATGAAAATTGCTGAAAACCATTTCGGGAAAGTGAAGGGTGGTTATATATCCTATCGTTCTTTTTATGTACGGTAGGATTGGTTTATAAAGATGGAATTAAAAAGTTCGCTTCAGCAAATGGAATTTGCTGAAATGGGGGAGGAGATGAAGTTAAAGCCAATAAATAGATTCCTGCCTTAGTAATATTGTAGAGTTGAAACCAACATACCCAAGAATTAGTAAGTATGGATGTTTCCCCATCTGGTTAGATGGGAAAGTCCATATCGGAGGAGATTGACGCTTATCTAGCTCTGTAAGCATCAATATAAAGATGATTTTCTTGAAAACCTCGATTTTCCTCTAAGGCCGTTTCTAGCTAAGTTATGTATTTCCTTGATGTGAGATAAACGAATGTTAAGAAAACAATCCTGATGAGACTAAACGAATAGAAGAAATGTTTAGGGGTACCCCTAAGTAACGTTAATGGCTAACATTGTGATATGTAGCAAATGTGTTGGGGATTATTGGTTAGTTATAATTCTTTACTAATCATTCTAAAAAGGGTATTATTTAATTATGGTTTGAAATTCATGTGTTTATTTTAGAACGTCCATTCTACATTGGATTATGACGTTTGTTTTTGTTAGTATTGGTTCATGGATTTTTTTAAGGAGAAATAAAATGGCTAGAAGTAAAGAGTTTGACGAAAAAGCAGTATTAAGAAAAGCAATGGAGCTTTTCTGGGAACAGGGTTATGAAAAAACATCCATGCAAGATTTGGTGGATCATATGGGGATACACCGCAGGAGTATATATGACACATTTGGTGACAAGCGTTCATTGTTTTTAGCTTCCCTTAATCACTATGAAGAGTTCATCGTCAATGAGATGGAAAGCATAATTAGTAGCACTTCATCCATTAAACAGGCGATACGTGATGTTTTTATTTTCATACTGAATTCCATTGAACAATACCCCAAAGGTTGTCTATCAGTAAATGCAGCCATTGAATTATCTTTGTTGGACAAAGAAATTGGATGCATAGTTACAAAAATGTTTAACCGTACTGAAGATATGTTTAATAACCTTATAAAACGGGGCCAAACTAGTGGAGAGCTATCAAAAGAAATCGATTCTGATAACACATCTCGTTTCTTACACAACAATTTGGTAGGTATAAGAGTACTAATAAAAACTAATTACAATAAAAAAGAATTAGAAGGCATCATCACTCTAGCACTTTCAGTGTTGGACTAGCTTTCTTTTTTTTACCCTTTTTAGAACGTTCATTCTAAAATTATCATAAAACAAACCATCATAATGCATACTTTTAAAATCGTTTTTTAATTTCTAAGGAGGAACACAAAAATGACAAACTTTAAAATACCAACAGAATCAGAATTTATTGAAGCGGATGGAACTCGTTACGCATATAGAAAATTTGGTACACAAGATGGTATACCAGTAGTATTTCTTGTTCACTTTAGAGGAACGATGGAAAACTGGGATCCAAACATGCTTGAACCTATTGCACATACACGCCCAGTAATCTTATTTGACAATAAAGGGGTTGGTGAGACCGATGGACTAACGCCTACTACAATTGCTGATATGGCAAAAGATACAGCAACATTTATAAAGACTCTTGGATTAGAACAAGTTGACATTCTTGGTTTTTCCATTGGTGGCATGGTTGCACAAGAGCTAGCTTTGCAAGAAGGAGATTTAGTAAGAAAAATTATTATGGCAGGTACTTCGCCTGAATCTGGTATTAATCCAAATCCAGAGATTTTTGAAAGAATGAATCGTCACGGCGGAACGGAAGAAGATGGAATAAATGATTTTATGTTCTTTTTCTACGAACAAACCGAAACAAGTAAATCTGCAGGAATGGCTTCACTACAAAGAATTTTTAATCAGAAAAAAGTAAACAGTTCAGAACAAGTAAAAGGGGCACAATTACAAGCCATTGCAAAATGGGCTAAACAAAAATCTAATCATAATTATGAATGGTTACAAAACATCAAACACCCTGTACTTGTTACTAATGGTGTTAATGATGTGATGGTACCGACTAAAAACAGTTATATCTTAACAGAGAAATTACCCAAAGCACAGCTGATTATATATCCTGATTCTGGTCACGGGCATCTGTTTCAATTTCCAGAACTTTTTGCAGAACACGTAAATTCATTTCTTGATTCTAATTCTTATTCAAAGGGAGTATTCATATGAGCAGATTATTTGAAAAAGTTCGTATAGGAAACATTGACTTAAAAAATCGTATAGGTATGGCTCCGATGACTAGAAGTAGAGCTTTACCAGATGGTACGCCGAGCGATTTAGTAGCAGAGTACTATGGTCAGCGTGCTTCAGTCGGTTTAATTATAAGCGAAGGAACCCAACCTTCAGATGATGGGCAAGGCTACACTAATACACCTGGTATTTATACAGAAAATCATATTAAAGGGTGGAAAAAAGTAACTTCTAAAGTTCATAGTGAAGGCGGTCATATTTTTGTTCAGCTTATGCATGTGGGACGTGTATCACACCCTGATAACACACCTCACCACCGCCTAGCAGTTGCACCGTCAGCTATTGCACCTGGTGTAGAAATTTTCACGGCAGAAGGAATAAAAGAAATTCCAACACCAAGAGAATTGAGTGAGCTTGAGATAAAAGATGTTATCAATGAGTTTCGTTTAGCAGCACGTTCAGCAATTGAAGCTGGTGCAGACGGAGTTGAAATTCACGGAGCGAATGGTTATCTGATCCAACAATTCCTTAGTGAAAACTCCAATCATCGTCAAGATGCATACGGTGGTACGATTGAGGGTCGTTCTCGATTCGCTATTGAAGTAGTTAAAGCAGTTGTTGATGAAATAGGAGCAGAAAGAACAGGCATCCGTTTTTCTCCTCAAGGAACACTGCAAGGCATTGATGAGGGGGAAAATAGCCTTGCGATGTATCGCTATTTAATAAGTGAATTAAATAAGCTTAACCTTGCATATCTGCATTTAATGCACTTTGGAAACGAGCAATTCCTAAAAGATATGCGTCAACTTTGGGATCAATCACTTCTTGTTAACCGTCCAGGTCTTCCTCTAGATCAACTTTCGGCTGATGTAGATAATAATCTTGCAGATGTTGTCACAGTAGGCACTTGGGTACTAGCTAATCCAGACTTTGTAGAACGGATTCAATCAGGTGCTCCCCTAAACGAACCTGATAAAAACACGCTCTATGCAGGAGGAAAAGAAGGTTATACAGATTATCCTTTCTTAAAATAATTTATTTAATATGAATATCCCCTCTAGGGATATTCATAATCTTTTTTCTTAGGTTCGTTATGAAAAGATACATGTGCGTTAAATAAAAATGTGGAGGATTATAATGAAAGCTTTAGCAATTGAAAACTACGGTAAAAAACCAATTTTTTTAGACTTCCCTATGCCCAAAATAAATAATGACGAGGTCTTAGTTGAGATATATGCGGCAAGTATAAATCCTCTTGATACAAAAATTCGAAAAGGTGAATTAAAATTATTATTGAAATACAAGATGCCGTTAATTTTAGGAAACGATTTTTCTGGAAAAATTGTTGAAGTAGGTACTAGTGTCACGAAGTTTAAAGTCGGTGATGAGGTATATGGTCGACCTAGAGCAAAAAAAATGGGAACTTTTACTGAATATCTCTCTGTTAACCAAGAAGATATTGCATTAAAACCTAAAAATTTAAGTTTTGAAGAAGCCGCCTCCATCCCTCTAGTCGGATTGACATCCTACCAAGCTTTACATGATATTCTGCGAATTGAAAAAGGACATAAAATATTAATACATGCAGGGTCAGGGGGAGTAGGAACATTTGCTATCCAACTTGCAAAACATATGGGTGCTTTTGTCGCAACTACAGCTAATGATGGTAGCGATTTAGTAAAATCTCTTGGCGCTGACGAAGTTATTAATTACAAGACAGAAAAGTTCGAACATTCGATTCGTGACTACGACGCAGTTCTTGATACCATTGGGGGGGCGACGTTAGAGAGATCATTTGTAACATTAAAAAAAGGAGGAAAGATTGTTTCTATATCTGGAATCCCGAATGGACGCTTTGCTAAAGAAAACGGATTTAGCTCATTTAAAAAAACCTTATTTTCAATTGCAAGTTATAAACTTACGAAGCAAGAAAAAAAACATAATGTCCAATACACGTTTCTTTTTATGAAGCATAGTGGAGAGCAGTTGAAAATTTTAACAGAAATGTTAGAGTCAGAAGTGATTAAGCCTACACTTGATAAAGTTTTTATTTTCGAAGATGCCCAAAAAGCATTGGAGTATGCAGAGGCGGGAAGAGCAAAAGGGAAAATAATACTTAAATTAAAATAATTAGTATTATCTAACAAACCTTTCCTTAGGTGGAAAGTGTTTGTTTTTTAACTTATCGAGGTTGCTTATAGAACTAACGGGTGCGTTAGTCTATAAGAAGAAGTAAAAAAGTCGATTCCTAAACGTAGCGGAGATCGACTTTTCAGGTTGGAATTCTCTTAGCGTATAAAATTTCCGAAATGGGCGGTATAGCATTGTTACTGTTCGTAAAAGTACACCTTTATGGACAATAAAAAGCCCTTAATAGAAGAAAAAAGGGCATTTTTGTATTTTATTTCCTATAAGTTAGCTTATGTTAACTATGAACTATATCATATCTAAATGAGTTATTTCCCAATGTTTATTCTTAATAAGTTGCTCTAAATTCTCTTTATCTCTTTTTTTAAAATAATTGGTAATTTCTTTATGATCTTCATTCATTTGCTCTAATACGGCAAAAAGCTTTTCTTCATTATTACTTAAATAAATTTGTCTAACAAAACTATTTTGTAAAGAATCAAGAAGATCTATTAATGTAGGATTATTGCATTTATCAATATATACTTTATGGAATTGATTTTGGTATTTTTGATAATCTAAATAGTTTTTTGTTGAAATTGAAAATTCAATTTTCTTAACCAAATCTTCCATACGTTCAATATCATTATCTGTGATATGCTCTAAAGATAATGAGGCTGCTAAAGAATCCAATACACTAACAATTCGAAAAACATCTAGCTTTTTTTTGGTATCAAGTTCTTTTACAATAAATCCTTTTCTAGGAAGATACTCGAGCAAATTGTCTGAAGCTAGTTGTATCAAAGCTTCCCTTACAGGAGTTCTACTTACTTCTAATTTTTCGCATAATACCGATTCATTTATCTTATGATTAGGAAGTAAGGTTCCGTTCTGAATTCTTTCAGTTATATAATCATATACGAGATCTTTTAATGATTGATATCTATTTTTGATAGCGTTTCCTCCTAAGCCAAAAAATTAATATTATATAGTATACAATATATAATTAGAAATTCTTGTCTTTTATATTAGCACCTTCTTTTAAAGACTTCAATATCTCTATTATTTATTATATTTAAGATATAAACCGACTCCTACTTCCATTTTTATTTATGAATTGTTGTTTTAAGTGATTCAAGTTGATATAGTATATAGCCTTAGAAATAAGGCAGTTTAAAGAATTTATAAGAATAAAATAATAAAGCATTGAAAAATAGATAAGTTAATTGTATAATTCGATATGTGAAATATTTTCTGACTATTCTGTACTATATACAATATACAATATAAAGTATATTGCGTGCTTTTGTTTTAAGATTTTTAAACTATTTGTATTAGATACCTTAATGTTAAGTAATAAACCCAAGAAAACATTGGTGAAAACTGTTATTTGGAAGGGGGATTTTTTTTGGAGTATAAAATATACAATATATTATATACAAAATAAAATTTAAGTTTCAACAAGACCATTTTTACAAAGTTATAAAATTAGAGGTGAGAAAAATATGAGTGAGAATAACTTTAAAGATGTGCAAGATGGAACAAAAGCGGTATGGGCAGGAGAAAAAGAATCTCTTGCTTATAATGCAACCCAAGTTCCTGTAGTTCTTAGTGTAGCCTACAATTACGATGACGTAGACGAATGGCAAGAAGTTGCCCTTGGAAATAAACCTGGTTATACCTATAATCGAATGGCAAATCCAACTGTTCAAGCTCTGGAAGAAAAAGTAAGGATACTCGAGGGGGCAGAGAAAGCTGTAGGTTTTTCATCAGGAATGGCTGCTATTAGTAGTACATTATATACATTTCTAAGACCAGGAGATCGGGTTGTATCAGTTAAAGATACTTATGGAGGAACCAATAAAATTTTTACTGAATTCTTGCCCAATCTTGATGTCGATGTGACATTGTGTAATACCGGAAACCATAAAGAAATTGAAGCTGAAGTGGTCAAAGGGTGTAAAGTGCTATATTTAGAGTCTCCTACTAACCCTACTATGAAAGTTACTGATATTGAGAGGATAGCGAGAGTCGGAAAATCAGTAGGTGCATTAGTTATCATAGATAATACGTTTGCTACTCCAATTAATCAAAATCCTCTTCAATTAGGAGTTGATATTGTAGTCCATAGTGCAACTAAATTCTTAAGTGGACATGCAGATGCATTAGGTGGCATAGTATGTGGCTCTAAAAAATTAATGAAAAAAGTCTATCATTATCGTGAAATTAATGGAGCAACTATGGACCCATGGTCTGCCTACCTTATTTTAAGAGGGATGAAAACGTTAAAGCTTCGTGTACGGCAACAGGAAAAAAGTGCAATGGAGATTGCAAAGTATCTACAAAAGAAAAAGCTTGTTGAAGCAGTTTATTACCCGGGATTGGAAGCGCATCCACATCATGATATCGCAAAGAAACAAATGAGAGGGTTCGGTGGGATATTAAGTTTTGTATTAAAAGATGAAATGAAAGCTATCAAAATTTTATTATCAAAATTAAAATATGCAAACAAAGCTGGAAACCTTGGAGCCGTTGAAACTATATATGGGCCTGCAAGAACGACTAGCCATGTTGAATGTACTATTGAAGAGCGTAAAGCCCTTGGTATCCCAGAAGGTTTAGTTCGTATCTCTGTAGGTATCGAAGATACAGAAGATCTTATAGCAGATTTAGAGCAAGCTTTTTCTTACTTAGAATCCAATTACCCTGTTAGCTGTAGTTGAAAGCATAAAATATTACTAATGGAAGAGGTATTGAAATATGACACATAAGATAGCATTACTTGGATTTGGTGTAGTTGGTCAAGGGTTAGCTGAAATTTTACAAGATAAAAGTGAGTCACTACGTAGTGGGTTTAACTTTGATGCAAAAATCGTTGCTATTTCTGATGTTATGAAAGGTTCCCTTTATGATCCTAAGGGGTTGGATCTTTCTTTAGCGTTACAAACTGTAAAGGAAACAGGAAAATTAGATAGTTACCCTGAAACCCCTAGCTTGGTAAGAGGGTGGGATAGTTTTCAAACAATACGTGAGAGTAATGCAGACACTGTTGTTGAAATTACCTT
The DNA here is from genome assembly GCF_037975445.1 of Peribacillus sp. FSL P2-0133. Classification (NCBI taxonomy): domain Bacteria; kingdom Bacillati; phylum Bacillota; class Bacilli; order Caryophanales; family Bacillaceae; genus Peribacillus; species Peribacillus sp. FSL P2-0133. The sequence goes on from NZ_CP150254.1 coordinate 2,201,379, forward strand.
TACTGATGTAAAAACAGGACAACCTGCCATTGATCATTGTAGAGCAGCATTTGAAAGCAAAAAGAACGTAGTAATGAGTAATAAAGGTCCGGTTTCTCTAGCTTATCAAGAGTTAGCTGAATTAGCAAAAAAAAATGATGTTCGTTGGGGCTTTGAAGGAACAGTTATGAGTGGAACCCCAGCATTAAGAATGCCTCTGAGTTCATTGGCAGGGAACAGCATTTTTGAAATACGAGGGATTTTAAATGGAACAACTAATTATATCCTAACTAAAATGGAAGAAGGATTGAGTTATCAAGATGCATTGTCAGAGGCACAAGCTCATGGTTATGCAGAGGCAGATCCGACTAGCGACGTTGAGGGATATGATGCTCAATATAAAGCTACCATTCTTGCTAACATTGTAATGGGTATTCCAATGAAACGAGAAGAAGTAGAATGTGAAGGGATTAGTCATCTTACGGAAAAGGACATTGAGTGGGCAAAATCAGAAGGTAAGAGATGGAAGTTAATTGCTAAATGTATAAAGGATGGCGATAAAGTCATTGCAAAGGTAGGACCTGAAGCTATACCTCTTACAGATCCTCTAGCTGGAGTTTTAGGTGCACAAAATGCTATTACTTATGATTGTGATTTAGCTGGCCCAATAACCTTAATTGGAGCGGGAGCTGGACGTAAAGAAACAGGATTCTCGATTCTTATTGACTTAATCAACATTAACCGTGATCAATTATAATTATAATTCGTTTCATTCTTAAAGCTATAAGTTAAAAATTACTTATCATGAGGTGATTTTGTATGATGTTTACTGACAATTTAATAAATAAAAATAAGATGTTTCTTGCTGGGGAATGGGTATCTCGTGATAAAAGCATTGAAGTCTTGGATCCACAGGATCATAGTTTAATCACAACAGTTCCTGCTGCTAATGAAAGAGACGTCATTTATACTATTGAAGAAGCAAAAAAAGGAGTAAAAATAGCAGCAGATATGTCAACACATGAAAGAATTGCTATTCTTCATCGTGCTGCGGACTGGATCTTTGAAAATAAGGAAAGATATGCAACTACCATTGCTCGTGAGGGAAGTAAAACAATTAAAGAAGCAAGAAAAGAAGTACTACGTTGTATTGAAACACTTCGTATAAGTGCTGAAGAAGCAAGGAGAATTAATGGAGAAACCATTTCATTTGATCAAATGCCAGGAAGCGAAGATCGCATAGGTTACTATTATCGTTTTCCTATTGGAATTATTGTAGCTATAACACCTTTTAACGATCCCTTAAATCTTGTTGCACATAAAGTGGGTCCTGCTATTGCTGCTGGGAACGCTATTATTGTAAAACCAGCAACTGTAACACCATTAAGTGCTCTCTTATTGGCAGAAGCTTTTGAAAAAGCCGGTTTGCCACCGAAAGTTTTATCCGTCATTACCGGTTATCCAAGTGACATGGGCGATAGTCTAATTACTCATTCAGCTATACGAATGATTTCTTTTACAGGAGGACTTGCCACTGGCAAAGCAATTATTCAAAAAGCAGGCTTGAAAAAGATATGCATGGAGCTTGGATCAAACTCACCAGTTATTGTATTGAAAGATGCTGATTTAGAAGAAGCTGTGAAATCAACTGTTTCTGGAGCCTTTTGGGCAGCTGGACAAAATTGCTTAGGGGTACAGAGAATATATGTTCAAGAAGGTATTTATCATGACTTTATTGGTAAATTTATTGATCGTACTCAACAATATCGAGTAGGTGATAAATTATTAGAAGAAACAGATATGGGACCAATGATTTCCGAAATAGAAGCAAAACGTGTTGAAAGTTGGGTAAATGAAGCTGTTGAGAAAGGTGCAAAGTTGCTTTGTGGTGGAAAACGTGAAGGATCTTTTTATCAACCTACTGTTTTAGTTAATGTACCAGAAGATTGTAAATTGGCAACTGAAGAGGTTTTTGGCCCAGTTGTTACCATTTATAATGTTCCTGATCTTGATACAGCAATTTCCCAATCCAATAGTGTAGATTTCGGATTGCAAGCAGGTATATTCACTCGTGATTTAGACAAGGCATTAAGAGCCATACGTAAACTTGATGTAGGTGGAGTTATGGTAAATGATAGTTCAGATTATCGCATTGATGCGATGCCTTTCGGAGGTGTAAAAGGTTCTGGTTTAGGTCGTGAAGGAATTAAGTTTGCGCTTCAAGAAATGACTGAACCAAAAGTTGTTTGTTTTAAAGTTAATAATAAAACAATATGATAACGTAAGGACTGACCTGTGCAGGTCAGTCTTTATGTTAAAGATTCTGATTTTTCTGTAAAAATATAAACTTTGTATATTGCTATCTATTAAAATAAGTACTTACAGAGAGTAAATAACGAGGAGGAGACTAGATGCCAAACACAAATAATACCAATGAAAACCAGTTGAAACGTTCAATGAAAAGTAGGCATTTGTTCATGATTTCGCTAGGTGGTGTAATTGGAACGGGTCTTTTTCTGAGCAGTGGATATACAATTAGCCAAGCTGGACCAGGAGGTACGATTCTCGCTTACTTAGTAGGCGGGTTAATCATGTACCTTGTCATGTTATGCCTGGGGGAACTAACTGTTGCTATGCCAGTAACAGGTTCATTCCAAACTTACGCTACCAAATATATCGGTCCTGCCACTGGATTTACTATTGGTTTAATGTACTGGCTTACTTGGGTGGTAACGGTAGGTTCCGAATTTACTGCCTCTGGACTATTAATGCAGAGGTGGTTTCCTCACACTTCTGTTTGGATGTGGAGCGCCGTCTTTGCGATTCTAATTTTTTTACTTAATTCCTTTTCAGTAAAAATATTTGCAGAAACCGAATTTTGGTTTTCAGGTATAAAAATAATTACTATTATCTTATTTATTGTGCTTGGAGGATCTGCAATGCTTGGATTTATTCCAATGGATGATAGAGCCTCTGCCCCCATGCTTTCTAATTTCACTGGAGATGGAGGGCTTTTCCCAAATGGCCTGCTTCCAGTTTTTATGGCTATGATTTCCGTTAATTTTGCCTTTTCAGGAACAGAACTTATTGGCATTGCTGCTGGAGAAAGTGAAAATCCAGAAAAAGACGTTCCTAGATCTATTAGAAATGTAATTTGGCGAACAATGTTTTTCTTTGTTGGTGCAATTTTTGTGTTATCTGGGTTAATCTCTTGGAAAGAAGCAGGAGTCATTGAAAGTCCATTTGTGATGGTTTTTGACAACATCGGAATTCCTTATGCAGCTGATATTATGAACTTTGTTATTATTACAGCTTTACTCTCAGTAGCAAACTCTGGTCTATATGCATCTACTCGTATGTTATGGTCACTTTCAAATGAAAAAATGATAAGTTCATTTTTAGGAAAGGTAACGTCAAATGGAGTACCATTGAATGCTTTAGCTGTAAGTATGGCAGTAGCTTGTTTATCTCTATTATCTAGTGTATTTGCACCTGATACAGTTTATGTAGTACTTGTGGCTATATCAGGATTTGCAGTAGTAGTAGTTTGGATAGGGATTGTTTTATCACAATATATGTTCCGTAAACATTTTTTGAAAATGGGTGGAGATATTAAAAATTTAAAATTCCGTACACCACTTTATCCTTTTGTACCCATTGCTGCTTGTGTTTTGTGTCTTGCTTCTTGTATAGGTCTTGCTTTTGATACGAGCCAAAGAATTGCTCTGTATTGTGGAGTACCTTTTATTATTTTATGCTATCTCTTCTACTATATGAAAAATCGAGGAAATAAGAATCAGATAAATTCTAATAATGAAACGGATGATTATATTAGGAATATTAAGTAAAGATATTTTTTGTAAAAAATGAGAAATCTTACAAGATCTTTGGTTTATCGATTTTTAACGTACTAATTTAAATTATTGAACTAAGTGACTTACTCGTTCTTGAATTTTACTAATGAATGGTTTACTTCATATTGAAGGATTACAGTTTCACCACTACAAAGGGCAAAACCATCTCTTGTCATGGATTAAAATGTAAACATTTGTGGAATGAGCAGGAATGATTTTCCTCTCCTCCCACGAACAACAGGTTTGATATTCCTACGATAAAAAATAGCACCTCCAATTGTTAGATGGTATCTAACAATTGGGGTGCAGTTCAGTAACGGTAAACCCTCACTTAGTAAAAAGGAATAGAGAAAACCGTGACGATACTCAGTCGAAAAGAAAGATGCCCTGGTCATCCGTTGATATGGTGAAAGATGGTTCCTACGCATTTGTCAGGAACACTTCAAAATCATTATATTTTCCTTTTATATGAAGTTCAGAGGTGAATTCTCATTAGTTTTATTCAATGCGTATTTACGCTAGATCTGATTTCATGCAGTATAAGGACCGATGCATAAGTTTATTTTTATGAAAAATTTTAATTGATGTGTATATTTACGTATTATTATGTAGTTCATAATATAAATTAAATCTATGTTTTTATTAGAATAAACTTGAAAGCGAAATGAAGATTGATTCACAACCAGGGGCAGGCACTTTGGTGATTATTAAAGTTCCCTATCATTTACAAATTTTAGAGAATAAGAATAGTCTTTTAAATAAATTAGGAGGAAGAAACCGTTGAAGACTAGTATCACCATTATCGATGACCATCAGCTTTTCCGTGAAGGCGTTAAGCGTATATTAGATTTTGAATCCTCCTTTGATGTTGTTGCCGAAGGCGATGACGGAAGCGAGGCTATGGATCTTGTTAAAACACACAAACCAGATGTTGTTATCATGGATATCAACATGCCGAATATGAACGGTGTCGAAGCGACTAAAATGCTTGTAAACCGTTACCCTGAAACGAAAGTCATCATTTTATCGATTCATGATGATGAAAACTATGTACAGCATGCATTGAAAACAGGAGCACAAGGTTATCTCTTGAAAGAAATGGATGCAGATGAGTTAATTGATGCTGTTCGTGTAGTTGTAGAAGGTGGCTCATACCTTCATCCAAAGGTAACCCATAATCTAGTCAAAGAATATCGCCGTTTAGCTGCTGAAGAGGGGGCTGATCGTGATTCAGTGCATGCTGTAGAGATCAGAAGACCGCGTCACCTATTGACTCGACGCGAGTGTGAAGTTCTTCAACTTTTAGCAGACGGAAAAAGCAACCGTGCCATCGGCGAAACTTTATACATCAGTGAAAAAACAGTAAAAAACCATGTGAGTAACATTCTTCAAAAAATGAATGTAAACGACCGTACACAAGCTGTTGTTCTAGCTATTAAAAAAAGCTGGGTAGAAGTGAAATAATTTACCTTATGATAAGTCCGGCTCTTCAGTTTTCGCAATTCTTGCTGAAGAGCTGGACTTTTTCATGAAACGAGCCTTAGAAGCAATTCTAAATGCTCTTTTTTTTTGAGGTTATATTGTTGTTTTGAAAAAATTGGACTTTTTCACTGTTTTTATGGAGTCCTTCACTTGTTTTAAACATGGAAATCTACTATTCCGAACTGTGTCCTTCCTTCTTCTCTTGCCTAATTAGGGGTACTGACGGCAAAACGCGGAAATCGTACGCTAAGACATTTTTGGAGAGAAAAGACCCTAATTTCCTTACGCTAAGCAGGAAATTAGGGTCTTTTTATGTCCTTAAAGGGCATTGCTCCTGAATATCAAGGAAAAAAACTATCAAAACCATTACTTAGTGCAGCTATGAACATCTTAGCCGATCACCATTCAAAAGCATATCTTACATCTCAAACTACAAGTTATCAAGCTATCAAAAGGAAACCTCGGATCTATAATATGTAAGTGTGCATCAAAAAACCCCATTTCCATCTTTTACTGGTTGTGCTGGTGATGATAATTATGTGAGACCCCTACAATAGTAAAATACCACCCCGTGTCTAATTATGGATGGTATACTATTATTTAGGTATTTCTCTAAAGTCAGAGGAGGTTATTCAATGAAAAAGGTACAGAATGGAATATGGATGTTTGTTACACTTGTTCTCATGCTATCTTTACTTCCAGAAATGTCTGTTAAGGCGGCAACCGACCCGATCATTAAGGTTAAATTAAAAGGCTACCTTGGTAACAAATCTGAGATTACCGTCGAACCGGAAGTCACGTACACTACGAATCTAGCAAATGTAAAACTAGAATCGAACAAGAAGTATACGTTGAGGGTCAGAGGTACTGACATTGTTGTTCTGACAGATTCAAAAGAAATAGGCAAAGCTTCTGAGATTGAAGTGAAACCTGAAACAGGGAACGGTCCACTTTCGATTAATGGCCGTACATACTTAGGTAGTTTCCGTTTTATTATGGAAGATGGGAAATTCATCCGTCCGTATAACTCGATTGGTCTTGAAGATTATTTAAAAGGGGTTGTTCCAGCTGAAATGCCGGCTTTATGGAATCAGGAAGCCTTAAAGGCACAGGCTGTTGCGGCAAGAACCTATGCAATGAGCTACATCAACAGAATGCCCGATGACACAGTGAGTTTCCAGGTATACGGTGGCTATGCTTGGCACGAAAATTCAACAAAAGCTGTTAAAGCAACAGATGGTCAGGTCATTGGTTATGGTGATAAACAACATATAGGTTCAGATGCTCTTTTTTACTCTAGCAATGGAGGAAAAACGGAGTCCAACAAAAATGTTTGGGGCGGCACAGAGCGACCATATTTAATGGTCAAAAACGATCCATATGATCCGCAAACTGCATGGAGCTTTAGTGTAAAAAAGCATCAAATAGACCTTACAAACTTAGATCTGACAAAAGCAGATACATGGTGGGCTAATACGAAGGAATCCGAACAAACACAAGAAATTTCTAATATAAGAGCATGGCTGCAGTCAAATGGCTATACAGGCAAAGACATTAAAATTATCGCTGTCCCTTTACTCACCCTTCAAGCACCAACAAGTGGCGGCAGGGTGAGTAAAGGAAGTATTAAGATTGAATTTATGGTGAAAGAAAAGGGGAAGGCGCTACAACACAGTGTAATATTAGAAGATGTAGCGGCTTCGAAAATTAGAGACATTATAGGTCAGAGCTTCATGAAAAGCTTTTTAATAGACAAAGTGGATACTGCAAAGGATACGATTAACGTTTCAGGTAAAGGCTTCGGCCATGGTGTCGGACTAAGCCAGTATGGCGCGAAAAAAGCTGGCGAACAGGGATATACGTTTCGCGAGATTCTTGCATTCTATTATGAAGGGACAAGCTTAAAACAAGCTTATAAGCCAGAACCTGAGGAAGTAGAACCTGTAAAGCCGGAACCGGCACCTATCATTCCAACGCCAATCCCAACACCAGTTCCGGAACCGGCACCTAAAGATGAAACAGCACCAACCATTAATGATATAAAAACGTATTACGATACTAAAACAAACCAAGTAAAATTAACCTTTAATACGAATGAAAAAGCGAATGTGACAGTAGAAGTTAAGGATGAAAAAGAGGATGTAGTCGCTTCTCTTGTTAAAGGGGACGAAAAGCCATCAGGATCGCAATTAGCCGTTTGGGATGCTTCAAGGGTAAGCAACGGTTCATACACCTTTGAAGTTAGAACGATTGATAGTAGTAGAAATTCAAGTTCAGCATCTGTTCCATTTTCATTAACAAAGCCTGACACAACAGCTCCAGTTATTAATAATACAAATACCTCATATCACTCAAAAACGAATAAGGTTTTTCTGAAGTATGAGACCAATGAAAAATCAAAGGTTACTGTTCAAGTAAAAGACGCAAAAGGTAAAATCCTAGCTACTCCGATCAATAATACAGAGAAAAATGCCGGTATCCAATGGACATCGTGGAATGTATCGAAGGTTTCGAACGGTAAGTACTCATTTGAAATTGCAACGATCGACAGTAATCAAAATAAAAGCTCAGCAACGGTTACATTTACATTAATAAAACCCGATACAACGGCACCTTCCATTAAGAATATAAAAACCTCATATGATTCAAAAACGAATAAAGTTGATTTGAAGTATGAGATTAACGAAAAGGCGAAGGTAACCGTTCAAGTAAAAGATGCAAAAGGCAAAACCGTGGCGACACTGACCAATAATACTAATAAAAATGCCGGTGTCCAAAGTGCATCATGGGATGTATCAAAGGTATCGAACGGAAAATATACGTTTAACATTACAGCGATAGATCTAAGTAAGAACAAACGTACAACGACGACTTCCTACACATTAAACAAACCGGCAGCGAAAAATATGACTGGTAGGGTCAATGCTACAAAGTTAAATGTCCGTTCCAAACCATCCACATCAGGGAAAGTTCTTGGCTCTTTGAAGAAAAACCAAATCGTTACCGTCATTACTAATAGCAGTTCTTGGTACAAAATTCAGTACGGTAAGGAAACAGGTTATGTATATGGAAAATACTTAACGAACGTCCAATAACGAAATCAATCAATGAAAAGCCCTAATCAATATTTGGTGAGCACTGAACTTTGAATTATTTAAAAGTCTAAAGTTAACAAAAAAATTAAACCTTTATTGTTAATTAGGTAGCGTATGGCATGAACCCGGTAACCTACTAGGTTCATGCTTTTTAAAAAAAAAAGAAACACAGAAAGTTTTGTTTATGCGTAAAATAACTATTTTACGTATCATAAGCGGAACTAGAAGGATTATTACCGTTTATTTGATAAAGGAATAGATGAAAAACAGAGTAATTAGCCCTAACAACCTATAACTTTTAGAGATATTTTGCACTTTTTTATACTTATTTTGCTTGGATAAAAAATAAATGATTACACAAATTAGTCCTGACTAATTTGTGTAATCATTTTACATCTTTTACATGCCCTTAGCAGCGACAAGAGTTTGATAGAATGCACCTTTTATCCTTGTGTAACTACATTCTGCGTACAAAATAATAATGCTAAAAGGAATTCCAATCACACAGTTATAATGCGTTAGTAGCTTATACCACGATTGTTTTCACACGTTATGAGTGCTCGAGAAGAGGCGGATCCAAAAACAATTGGTCAACTCTTCTATTTGTGTTGTGATGAAAATGGAAGATATTTGTTTCGCTCAAGCTCTTATAAGGACTTTTTCCTAAATCGGCAATGCCCCGGTTAATGTATAAACAACTAGGTATATAAGTAGAATGGGCCAAGCATAAATTACATACTTTTTTTGAAAGTCTATAAAGTTTGTCTCCGTAGAATCAACTAACATATATAGAGCTGGAATAACTGGTGAAATTAGACGGAATGCCTGTCCCACCATGGAAGCTACAGCTGCTTCGCTAGCAGAAATTCCATATTGACCCATAACATCTGACATAACGCCGGCAATCCCAAAGTAGAAAGCATCTTGCGGTAAAAATGTAATTGCAGGTGCTGCAATTAACGCGTAGATTGGTGCCATATTTGAGCCTAATGATTCTGGGATCATAGCTGTAATAGATGTTGCTAAAGCTGTTGACATCCCACTACCTGTTAAAACGCCAGAGAAAACCCCGGCAGCCAAAGTTGCCAAAGCTGGTGCTAAAGCATCTGCTGCTAAGTCATCAATTCGTTCATTAATAAGACTTGTTGACTTATAGTTTACCGTAAGGGCAATTGCTGCACCTATACCAAATAAAACACCGCCATGTGCAACATCCATCACAAGCATAACTAAAATAGCAAGCGTTAAAATCAAATTAAAAGCATATAGCTTAGGTCTCTTTAATTCAGGATCTTTTAGACGAATAGCGTTTAACATACTTTCCAATTGCTCTGGAGAAATATCTTTAGCAGTCTTAGGATCAAAGTTTAAGCGTTTTCTTTCTTTTATTCCGATAAAATAAGCCATAAAAATTGCAAATACTTCAGCAACTAGCATTCCGGGCAATAAATCTGCAAACAGTTCGCTAATACTTACACCCATTGCTGTGCTTGCAGCAATTGTTGGGCCTCCCCATGGTAATTGATTAAAAATTCCAATAGGGGTAACAATAATTACTGCTAAATAAATTAGCTTAATATTCATTTGTTTATAAAGTTGAAGGAAAGCAGCAACACAAATAATAATAGTTGTAGTAGTATCACCATTCATAGTGACTACTGTCGCAGTTAAAACTGTTGCCATTGTAACTTTCAATGGGTCCCCTTTAGCTTTTTTAATAAAGAATTCGCATAAAGGGTCAAACAAACCGACATTAAGCATTAAACCAAAATACAACACAGCAAATAAGATAACAATAGCAGGTGAAATAACCCCAGTAGAAACCTTTCCTGTTTCTTCATCTACACTAAATAAAATACCTTCTTTAATCCATTCAAAGAGATCCAAAAAGGAAGCACCCGTTACAAAGGTTGCAATTGCTCCAAAAACAAATGGAATAATTGTTAATGCCCCGAAAACAGATAATTTATTTTTTGAGAGAAGTACAATGAATACAATGATCATTAATAATGCTAGGAATGTTAACATACAAACCAGCTCCCGTATAAAGTATGAACTTAAGTTATTTGTAATTTTAAATAGTTACTACGCTATTAAGCTATGAATATATTTATCTTTTATCCAGAACCTTATCAGAGGGCCAACTTTTAAGGAGGTTTTAGGTTCTTTTTCATTTACTCGATGAAAATAACTTGTTAGCAATGGAAGCGTATACAAAAATGTTCATCCCTTAATTTAATACGAAAAAACAAATCGTGAGATGTAGGAGAATACATTGGTAGGCAATGTTACTAAACGTTATCTTTTCTTTACGTACACCTCCATTTCTTTAATTTTTGAGTGACAGGGCTTTTTTCTAAAATCCAGGTCTCCAGCTTAAGAATGATTACAAATGGGAATTTTAGTTGAAAGCGCATCCAATAAAATCATTCCTTGTATTTCTAAATCTGATTGTATGTTAATGTATACGTTAATGTCAACTTAATTTTTAGAATATTCAACCTTTTTTAATGTTGAATTTATAAAAAATATAGGAATATACATTATTTATAGGGAAAGTTTCGTTTTTATTCAGAAATTAATTTTAATAATATGAAATAAAACCATTGACTTTAATGTATACGTTATTTAATAATTAGCTCATAAGCTATTTACATTACGCTGATTCACATGCAAGAGATGTGGATAGTGGTAGGAGAGCTAGCAATGAAGGGAGAACCTGTTTTGCATCTATCCCTGATGAAGAAATTTGAAAGGAGATAAACAATATGGTTCATGTACTGACTCATTTGGCTCAAGCATCAGGCGTGAAATTTTCTTTTGAAAGCGATTTTTCCCTTTAAGGTTGTGGGTATATCGAAAATGGGCATATGGTGGATGCTAAAGGATTTAGCAAAGCTTAAACACGATCCTGTTATTTGTGAGTTCACTCTCTTAGCCTAGCAATTGATATAGCCGGAGTGTTGATGTCAGAAAATTCTTTCATTAGAGCTTTAAAGACAGTTATCAATTTACCAATTTTCTTCTCTTTCTACACAAAATATTAAAGATAAAAAAAGGAGAGTTATTATGAGTGTTATTATGGAAAAGTTACAGCAAAAAGAAAAGATGACTGATTTGATGGCAAGGTTTGTCTCCCTTGTCAGCTACAAACTTCCTGATGATGTGGAAAATAAACTGAAAGAACTAAGTGAAGAAGAAGATAATAAGCTTGCAAAAATCATTTACAAAACCATGTTTGATAATCAAAAGCTGGCTTATGAGTTAAAGAGACCTTCATGTCAGGATACAGGTGTTCTCCAGTTTTTTGTTAAGTGCGGACAGAACTTCCCCCTGATTGGACAGTTAGATAGTATTCTGAGGGATAGTGTGTATAAGTCAACTCAAGAAACTCCATTACGACACAATTCTGTAGAAACATTTGATGAGTACAATACAGGAAAGAACATCGGTGACGGTTCACCAAGCATCTTCTGGGAAATTGCAGAAGACAGTGATAAAGTGGAAATCTATACTTATATGGCAGGAGGAGGTTGTACCCTTCCTGGAGTGGCGACGGTTCTAATGCCGGGTGAAGGCTATGAAGGTGTGGTAAAGTTTGTACTCGATCGGATGACTAGTTATGGAATTAATGCCTGTCCTCCACTTCTTGTTGGTGTAGGCGTCGGTACTTCTGTAGAAACAGCAGCTATGAACTCTAAAAAAGCACTTATGAGACCTGTTGGAAGTCGTAATGAAAATGAAAATGCTGCTAAGATGGAAAAGCTTCTTGAAGATGGAATTAACGCTATTGGCCTTGGACCTCAGGGACTTAAGGGATCTAAATCTGTCATGGGTGTAAATGTTGTGAATACGGCAAGACATCCTTCTACTATTGGAGTTGCAGTTAATACAGGGTGCTGGTCCCATAGAAGAGGAAAGATCACCTTTGACAGTAATTTGAACTATGAAATTAGTACTCACGAGGGGGTAACACTATGAGTAAAAAAGTATTAACCACACCTATAAATGATGAGGATCTTAAGGACATAAGAATTGGAGACATTATCTACCTATCAGGTACACTGGTTACTTGCAGAGATGTTGCCCACAGGAGACTTATAGAAGAGAAAATCCCTTTACCTGTAGACCTTAAGGGCAAAGCCATATTTCACGCAGGTCCCATTGTTAGAGACCTTGGAAAGGAACAGTACGAAATTGTTTCTATTGGTCCCACAACGAGTATGAGAATGGAAAAATTCGAAAAGGAATTTATCGAAGAAACAGGTGTTAAACTTATTGTTGGAAAAGGTGGAATGGGGAAGAACACTGAAGAAGGATGCAAGAATCATAAAGCACTGCATCTCGTCTATCCAGCCGGAAATGCTGTATATGCAGCAACAAAGGTTGAACAAATTAGAGAAGTACACTGGAAAGACCTTGGAATGCCAGAATCTCTTTGGGTATGTGAAGTGAATGAGTTCGGTCCTCTTATTGTTTCCATTGATACAGAAGGAAATAACATCTTTGAAGAAAATAAGGTGGAGTTCAATAAAAAGAAGGAAGAACAATATGAGTTAATCAGTAAGCAAGTAAGATTCATCAAGTAAGTTATGGAGTTGGTGTGGTCATGCAGGTACTACAAAAAACACAAACGATAGTTCGCTATCAGCAACATAACGGAAAAGTATATTACGGAATTGTTGAAGATGGGGAAATTCTACAATTGTCTAGTGATTTTGTTGAAGATGTAAACAATGAACTAAAATATGATGGATCAAGAGTTAAATATAGTGATGTGAAGATTTTGGAGCCAGTAGTACCCTCAAAAGTCGTTAATTTTGGATGGACATATGTTGAACACGCAAAAGAGACTGGGGGGAAGGCAAATCTGAAAGAACCGTTCTTGTTTTTAAAACCTACATCTTCGGTGATTCCAGATCAGGGGGAAATCATTCTTCCCTCTAGTGATTTAACCAAGCAGGTGGAGATGGAGGGGGAAGTGGCACTCGTTATTGGTAAACGCGGCAAAAATATAAAAGAAGAAGAAGCATTGGATTATGTTTTTGGCTGTACTATATTTAATGATGTGACTGCAAGAGATCTTACAAAAACTGATCCCCAATTTACGCGCGGTAAAGGTTTTGATACCTTTGGCCCGTTGGGTCCGTGTATTGTAAAAGGAATAGATCCAACTAATTTACGAATCGTTACAACATTAAACGGCAAAGTTGTACAAGAGGGTAATACTAATCAGATGTCACTTTCAATTCCTTTCCTTATCAGTTGGGTTTCACAGGTTATGACACTAGAGCCGGGTGATGTTTTGGCTACTGGTTCGCCTTCTGGAAGTTGCCCAATGAAGTCGGGAGATATGGTAGTTGTTGAAGTAGAGCAGATTGGTAAGCTTTGTAACTTTGTAAAATAGAAAATACTATACCGAAAATTAATGGGTGCTAATTCAATAATGGGTTAGTTTATGATAATAAACATCATATCAAAACTGATTTATCAATATTAAGTACGACTGTCTAACAAAAAAAGGCTGTAGTTGATTTCTGTGAAATCTCTACAGCCTTACTTTATTAATAATGATAGATTCTTACATCAGGGAAAAGTCTCGTTATTTCCCGTTTCTTCCGGTAATGGAGGCATAGATTGAAGAGCATCTAGAATTTCGTTGCGCGCTCTATAGCGATGAGACTGCAACATAGTTCGTACAGCTTCAGGCTCGCCTGCTCGCATGACTGCTAAAATCGCCTTATGTTCAGTCACTGATCGTGTTGGCTTTGGTCGAAGCCCAATTGTGTATAAGCGTGCGCGATAGAGTTGGTCAGACTGACTGTCAACAATCCCTCTGAGGCGTGGGTTTTGAGCTAAATCAACAATATAATTATGAAATTGATCATCGAGTTCTGTCCATGCAAGTAGATCGTTTAGTTCTAGTGCCTTTTCTTGTTCTTCAATCAGATGCTCAAGTTGGTTTAACTCTTGGTGGGTAGCACGACCGGTAGCGAGTCTGCCTGCAACACCATCAAGCGCTTCCACCACTTCATAAATCTGTTGAAGATCATCTGCTACAAGTGGTGCAACAATAAAACCACGACGCGGTATGAGGCGTACCCAGCCTTCCGTTTCCAAACGGACAAGTGATTCACGTACAGGGGTCCTGCTCATGCCCAGGATTTCTGCCATTTCCCTCTCTAGCACAGTCTGTCCAGGGGGCAATTGAAGGTGGCGAATCGCATGTCGAACAGCTAGATAAGCACGTTGTGGCAATCGTGACTCTCCATTTACATCTAAATTAGATAAAAATGAACCAACAGCTAGAGAAAGGTCAGACTGATCTAGTCTTTTAACATTAGAATCAGGTGTTTGAGGTGTTTTTTGATTTTTCATTTCATTATCACTCATCCCGACAAATTTCAAATATTATGTAACACATAACCAAATAATGTTAAGTAGGTTATGATTAACAAGGTTATATTATGACTTTACAAGTAAATCATAACAGAAAAACAATCACTCTCTCAATTGGTAAAATTGAAAAACAGATAATCTTGGTAAAGGTCATAAGTGATGATTATCTTATTATTCACATAAAAAACACTCTATATCCAGAGGATTTGAGCCGATTTTCTTAAAATAAAGAGGCTTTCGTTGATCAAGGGGTTGCTGCGGCAGCCGCTTTTCTCATTCGACACATAGTTTTTATGAACTTTTCATCAAACAAATACTAAGAGAGATACTAAAAAGTGAAAGAACGGGATATTAGGTCTTTACAGGATGGTTCGATCGATTGAACCAGTTATGTCGCTTGGATGATTCTTGGACACAGCGGAAAAATCAGTCTACCAATGCGCAAAAGCTAAAAATCCAGGAATGGAGTAGAGCAATAGATTTTTATATACTTCACTAGTAAGCCAATTTTCAATAAATGTTGTAATAGGCCCATCCGTTGCTGGATGGGCTATTCAAATTTTATAAAACCCATGGATAAAATCAAAATCACGATTTGTGAGTAGGTATAATCTATAATATGGTAAAAGCCTAGTTTCACAATCGCTAGAAAACCAATCAAAAATTCAAAAATGAATTATTGGCATTTCGATGAATCCTCTAAAGATAGGCATTATAACTGAATAAAATTCATTAATGAATTGACTGGTCTTAATACTAAGCGATTTTACACAAAAATGGGACTTGGCATGCAAGTTGCATAATAACTATAAGTATAAATCAAACATGCACGATAAGAAATTCGTTTATGTGCGGAGGGATAATGGTGCGAAAAACAATAAATAAACCATGGGAGCAATGGTATGTTGAAAGAATGAAATCTATGAAGCTGCCGGAAATATCGGTCTATTCGCTGCTTGATATAACAGCAAGTAAGTATCCACACCATACAGCCATCATTTATGAAGACGAGTCAATGGATTATAAGAATCTAAAAATGCAGGTAGACAAACTTGCAGGTAAATGGAGAGAAATGGGCTTTGTTAAAGGTGAACGGATTGGTTTGATGATGGCCAACCACCCTTATTTCATAATCAGTTATTATGCTGCCCAGGCGCTAGGTCTGTTAGTTGTACAAATTAATCCCATGTATAAACCGCGGGAACTTTTGCAAATTTTAATAGACTCGGATACCAAGAATATTGTATTTGACCAAACGGCCGCAAATACAATCGAAGAAACGAAAGCGATATATGAATTTGATGTTTACATTGATACGGAAAATGATCAAAATGGCTCCTGTTCCCTTCAAACGATGATTCAAACCGGAGATGCCATTAAGAAGCCCGAAATGATAAACCCGTATGAAGATACTGCAGTCATCCAATATACTGGCGGCACAACTGGGAAGATGAAGGGTGTCATGCTTACTCACTATAATTTAACCTCCAATGTAGTGCAGAGTTTTGAAATGTATGGGGATTCCCTGAAACCTGGTGAAGAAATCGTTTTGGCAGCTACGCCTCTTTACCATGTTTATGCCATGACAAGTGCGATGAATCTAGGTATCTATATTGGAGCTGCCATCCTCTTATTTCCTAAATTCGAACTTCAAGATGTACTTGCAAAAATAAAAAAGTACCGTCCGACTTTCTTTCCAGGAGTTCCAAAGATGTATAATGCTTTCGTCAATCATTCTGGAATTGAAAACTATGGACTGAATTGTTTAAAAAGTTGTTCTTGTGGATCGGCGCCCCTGCCGGTTGAAGTAATCAAGCGATTTGAGGAGCTGACAGGTGCCAAAATCGGAGAGGGTTTCGGTTTGTCGGAAGCTTCTCCTTCCACTCATCGTAATCCGCCATTTGGAATAAGGAAAATCGGAAGCATTGGCATCCCTTTTCCAGGCACGGACTGTATGATCATTGACGATGAAAATAATGAAGTGCCTAACACATGCGTCGGGGAGTTGCTCATAAAAGGCCCGCAAATCATGAAGGGTTATTGGAATAACGAAGCAGAAACCAAATAGGCCTTACAGAATGACTGGCTATATACTGGCGATCTTGCGGTGATGGATGCTGAAGGATATTTCTATATAGTCGGCAGGAAAAAAGAAATGATCATCGTCGGCGGATTCAATATTTATCCGCAGGAGGTAGAAGGTGTTCTATATGAACATCCGGCAATAAAAGAGGCAGCTGTGGTGGGCATCCCCCATAAAGAAAAAGGCGAAATTGTGAAAGCATTCATCGTACCTAAAGAAAGCGCTTCCGTGGATCTTGAAGAAATAGAAGGATATTGTTATTCCCAATTGACTCCTTATAAAGTACCAAAAGTATTTGAATTGAGAAAAGAACTTCCGCGGAATACAGTGGGTAAACTATTAAAAAGATTGTTAGTTAAAGAAGAATTGGAAAAGGATTGAAAGAAGGGAATGTGGTTTCATTTATGAAACCTAAGTTGGATGGGTAGATCAGTGTGTGAACAAAAATGAAGCAGGGGAGGGAATTATATGCGTTGGGTTGTTCTCATTCTATTATTCTTTGGAGCCGTCATCAATTTTGCAGATAAATCGATCGTGGGTCTCGCAGCTGTTCCCATCATGAAAGAATTCAATCTTAGCTATGCGGAGTGGGGTCTTGTTGGAAGCAGTTATTATTGGCTCTACCCAGTAACAGGGATTTTTGGGGCAGCATGGGCTGATCGGCTGGGGGCTAAAAAAGTGCTTGGGTTCATCATGCTGACATGGACTGTTTTGCAATTCGGCGTTTTAGCCATCACCGCTCTTCCATTATTGATTCTATACAGGATTTTACTGGGCGCATTCGAAGGGCCTTATAGCCCAATCGCTTACAGTCATGCCGATAAGTGGTTTCCGCCGAAACTGAAAGGCTTTGCTAATTCGGTAGTGGTTGGCGGAGGAACCGTTGGTGCAATGATCGTGGCACCGATCCTCGTTTCTTTAATTACGATATTCGGCTGGAAAGCTGCCTTTGCCGCCCTTGGCGGCGCAAGCCTTGTTTGGTTCTTCCTCTTTCAATTTTTAACAAAGGAAAATCCAGTTGAAGTATATGAAAACGTACAAAAGAAAAAGAAAGTGAAACTAGACAAAATTAAAGTGAAAGACTTTTTGCTGCTACTCGCATCACCTACTGCTTTGTTTACTACGCTTGCATATTTTTCAACGTATATTTTAGTTGTTTGGTTTTCTGTTTGGCTCCCGATTTATTTAGTGGAAGCCGTAAAAATGACTCCAGGTCAAATGGGAACCAGTGTTGCGATAATCGGAGTCGTTTCCGTATGTATTTATATGGGTGTTTCGATGGTGTCTGATCATTTATTCAAGAAGAATCAGAATTGGCGGTCATCGAGGGTATTTGTCGTCGCGGGCGCTATGATTCTTGGTGCATTGTTCTTTTCCTCAATCATGCTATTTCAAAATCCAATCTGGGTGATAGTCGCCATGTGTTTAGCAAAGGGCCTTACATATGCAATTTTACCGATCGGACCAACGATCATGATTAATGAAATGCAAGAGCGGGGGGGATTGATGACAAGCATCCTAACATCATCAGGAAATATAGCAGGCATTATTGCACCTCTATTAACTGGCTATATCATAAGTTTAGCAGGAGGAAATGAATTATTGGGATATAATTTATCGATATTGTTCATGGCCATCCTTGTCCTGGCTTTTGGCATCCTGTTTGCGATATTCGTTAAACCAGCCAAATCAAAAGGGAAACATAAAAATAAAAGTTCGGATAACTTTGATCTTAAGTCCTCATAAGCAAGGGGACAACTAGCTTACATTCAATGAAACTAGTGAAATGAAGGAATGCCCTCAACTGGGTGTGAAAAAAGGAAAAGGAGCGGATGGGAAATGAATAGAGATGCCGTCATAGTTTCTGCAGTTCGAACAGCAATTGGAAAACAGGGAGGTGCACTTGCATCGGTTCCCGCACACGCATTTGGAGCAGAAGTGATGAAAGAAGCCATAAAACGAGCGAATGTCGAACCCCTAATGATAGATGATGTAATCATGGGGAATGTGTTAAGCGGAGGTGGAAACATTGCCAGGTTAACGGCGCTGGAAACAGGCCTCTCGATTCATCTTCCCGGACTGACTGTCGACCGTCAATGCGGCTCGGGAATAAATGCTGTCAACTTGGCTGCACAAGCGATCCGGGCAGGCGAAGGTGATGTCTATATCGCCGGTGGGGTCGAGAGCATGAGCAGGGCGCCATACTTGATGGATCGCCCGGAAAAAGCATACAATGCAAAGCCACCGCAGTTCAGAAAATCCCGGTTGTCCCCAAAAGAGATTGGCGATCCCCCGATGGGAATCACGGCTGAAAACTTAGCGGAAAAATATGAGGTCAGCAGGGAAGAACAAGATGAATTTGCATTACAAAGCCAAAAAAATATGGCCAGAGCCGTGGAAGAGGGCCGTTTTAATGAGCAAATTGCGCCTATTCACATTCCCGTCAGAAAAGGCGACGATATTGAATTTAAATTGGATGAACATCCACGTCCGCAAATAACGAAAGAAGGGCTAGCCAAATTAGCACCTGCGTTTTTAGAAGGCGGTTCCGTGACTGCGGGCAATAGTTCGGGATTGAATGATGCCGCATCGGCCCTGGTCATAATGTCGAGGGAAAAAGCGGTGGAATTGGGGATTAAACCTTTGGCGAAGATCAGGGCACAGGCTGTTGCAGGGGTAGATCCAAATTATATGGGAATAGGACCTGTTCCCGCTATAAGAAAGGTAATGGGAAAATCAGGGCTTTCCTTAAATGAAATGGACATCATTGAAATTAATGAAGCCTTCGCCGCTCAAGTCATTGCTTGTAATAGGGAGCTTGATATGAATCCCGCAAGAGTGAATGTGAACGGGGGAGCCATTGCACATGGACATCCACTAGGTGCGACGGGTGCCATCCTCATTACGAAAGCGGTTTATGAATTGAAGCGTTCTGCCGGAAGGTTTGCTCTAATTACGGCTTGCATTGGAGGCGGGCAGGGAATTGCTACGATAATTGAACGTGAAGCCTGATTTTGTAAGAGTGAAGACTCTAATTTACCAGAATACAATGAATTCCATTGAATGATTAGATGATAACAGCCCCATATGCCCTATGAAGAAAACTTATAAATGGTTACTTATGAACATACCTAAGGAGGGAATAAACTGATGACAATCACTTTAACCAAGGAAATGCAGCAAATGAAGGAAATGATCCGTAATTTTGTTGAAAGGGAAGTGGAGCCGTACGCGATACAAATAGAAGAAGAAGATGCTATCCCGGAGCATTTGGTGGAAAAAGCAAAAGAGCTTGGCTTATTCGGGATAAGCATTCCCGAACAATACGGTGGAATTGGCTTGAATGCTGTTGGAAAGGCTACCGTATTAGAGCAGTTAGGAAGGACCCATAATGGATTTGTTTCATTAATAAGTGCCCACACCGGGATTGGCAGTACAGGTCTTGTTAAGCTTGCATCCGAACATTTGAAAAATAAATATTTGCCTGAAATGGCAGCAGGCACGAAAATTGGCGCCTTTGCTTTATCTGAACCAGGAGCGGGATCTGATGCAACCAATTTGGCAACAAGTGCAGAAAAGAAGGGTGATTACTGGGTGATGAACGGGACGAAACATTTCATCACGAATGGGCCGATAGCTGATGTTTATACCGTATTTGCTATAACGGATAAAGATAAAGGAGCAAAGGGAGGGATTACAGCTTTTTTAGTAGAAAGAGATTTTCCTGGTTTAATTGTCGGCAAAAAGGACAAAAAAATGGGGTTAAGGGGATCATATACCTCACAGGTCATTTTCGAGGATTGTATCATACCTGAAGAAAATGTTATCGGCGAAGTTGGAATGGGATATATCTCTGCCCTGAAAATTTTAGGTGAAGGGCGTGTAGGTTTGGCTGCAAGATCAGTGGGATCAAGTGGTAAATTGATTGAATTATCAGCCAAATATGCAAAAGAGCGCATTCAATTCGGCAAACCAATTGCGGACAACCAAGCGATTCAATGGATGCTTGCTGATATGGCAACCGAAACGGAAGCCGCAAGAGCATTGACGATGATGGCGGCACAAAAGATTGATGAAGGAAAAAAAGTGATCAAGGAAGCATCAATGGCAAAGCTGTTCGCTTCAGACGTTTTTAATCGGGTCGCGGATAAAGCGGTCCAGATTCATGGCGGAATGGGATATATGGCTGAATATCCAGTTGAACGTTTTTATCGGGATGCCCGCATAACGAAGATCTATGAAGGAACGAATGAAATCCAACGTTTAATCATAGCAAGGAATGTCTTGGAAGAGTGTTAATTTCTTACTGTTTTATTCGTGCAGGTACTCTTTTGCCTATGAATCTGGAATTTCAAGGAGGAGGAACGAAATGGGAGAAGATATCGTAATCGTTAGTGCTGTTCGAACACCGATTGGAAGGTACGGTGGAGTATTTAAAGAGATTAGTTCAGGTCATTTGGCGAGCATAGCCATCAAAGAAGCGATCAAGCGAGCGAATATTGTAGCAGAACAAGTGGATGAAGTCATTTTCGGGGAGGTTAGGCAAACGACCGAATCCTCGAATGTCGCGAGAGTGGCAGCTCTGCGCTCAGGGATTCCCGATTCTGCACCGGCTTTTACGGTAAACCGGTTATGTGCATCTGGAATGCAGGCCATCACCTCAGCAGCACAGCAGATAAGCTCAGGTCAAGCAAATATAGTCGTTGCCGGCGGTACGGAAAGCATGAGCCGCGCACCGCTTTATTTAAGAAGTGCCCGTTTTGGGGGAGACAGGACCAAGCTAGTGGATTCTAATACTGAAGCAGGACAGCAGCCTCAAGAAATTTACGGAAAAAGTTTGGGGATGGGAATCACCGCTGAAAATGTCGCACAACGATTCAGCATTTCCAGGGAAGAACAAGATGCCTTTTCAGTGGAAAGTCAACGAAGAGCGGCGCAAGCGATAGAACAAGGAAAGTTCAAAGATGAGATCGTTCCTGTTCAAGTCTCTGACAGGAAGAGTACGGTTACCATTGAAACGGATGAATATCCACGTCCCGAAACCACAATGGAAAAACTTGCAAGCTTAAAACCGGCATTCATGGAAAACGGAACCGTCACTGCAGGGAATGCTTGTGGCCGTAATGACGGGGCTGCTGCAGTGGTATTAATGAAAGCTAGTGAAGCGAAACGTTTACAAATACAACCACTCGCAAAGATTGTAGATTGGGCGACTGCGGGAGTTTCGCCTGAAGTGATGGGAATTGGTCCAGTACCAGCCGTCGAAAAACTTATGGAGCGCACCGGGAAAAAAGTAGAGGACATTGGGCTTTTCGAATTAAATGAAGCGTTCGCTTCACAGGCATTGGCAGTAATCAGGGATTTATCGCTAGATGAAAACAAAGTTAATGTAAATGGGGGAGCGATCGCTCTTGGACACCCAGTCGGATCGACGGGCGCACGGATCGTGACAACGCTAATATATGAACTGATTCGCAGGAAAGAAAGATATGGTGTTGCTACACTTTGTGTTGGCGGCGGACAGGGAATGGCTATCATGATTGAAGCCGTATAGGCCAACGATTATGGAGTGGAAACCCTATACGTTTCTGCTCCTTTCCGTATATAGGTTGAATCGTGCCAAAGTGAGGGGGAGGAAGATTGCCTGTTGAAGTGGAAGATATTCGGAATCAATTCGAAAGTAGTGCATTCTTTTCACATATAGGTTTTGAAATCATTCGATTTGAAGAGGGGAATGTTACTATAAAGTTGAACATAGAAGAACATTTGCTTAATGTTAATGGAACACTGCACGGCGGTATTCATGCTACCATGCTGGATACCATTCTAGGAATGGTGACTCGTTCCGTTACCAAATCCAAAGTCGTGACGACAAGCTTAACTGTACATTATTTAGCCAGCATATCGAGCGGGGAACTATTTGCGGAAGCAAAAGTCCTTCAAAAAGGATACAAAATTGCCTTTACTGAAGGAGAAATAAAAGATACTGAAGGCAACACAATTGCAAAGGGCACAGGAATTTTTAAAATCATTCGTGATAAATGAGGCAAGGATGATCAAGTTGGCTGACAAATGACTATGCTCCATTTTAATAGAAAAGAATGAGGTGTGAAAAAAATTGACTAGAACTTGGCATGGATTTTATCCGAAAGAAACTCCTGCTGAAATTGACATTCCAGTATTGTCATTATATGGACTCCTTGAACGTTCAGCCCGACTTTATCCAAACTGCAAAGCCGTAATAGACGGGGATCGGGAAATGACATATATGGAATTAAAGGATGCCTCAGATCGTTTTGCTGTGAATTTAGACAACCGTGGATTTCAAAAAGACGATCGTATAGCAATCATGCTGCCAAATTGTCTAGAATATATCATTGCCTATTATGCCATTCATCGTTTGGGAGGTGTGGTCGTTCAAGTGAACCCGCTGTATCAGTCGAGTGAATTGGATTATATATTACAGGATTCCGAAGCCAATTGGTTCATTGGGCGTGAGGAACAACGGGAAAAATTATTGCTAACAAGTTTTTCTGATAGGTTAACGTTCATACCAGCCGACCAATTAATGGAAACGGGAACGAGTTTATCAAGGAAAGGTAAGGAACTTCCTGCTCTGGCCATCGATCCGAAGGAAGCTGTGGCTGTACTTCAATATACAGGGGGGACTACAGGGAAATCAAAAGGGGTCATGCTCACGCATTTTAATTTGATCTCGAATGTTTATCAAGACTTTGCCTTTACGGCAAATGCCCTTCAACTCCAAAGGCCTGGGGAACGGATGCTTGGATTGACCCCATTATTCCATGTGTTTGGTAATGGACGATTGAATAGTGCCATATATGCCGGATCGACTTTTATCACATTAGAGAAATTTGAAATAAACAAGGTGGTGGATTTGATTCGAACACATCGGCCAACGATTTTTCCAGGTGTCCCGACCATGTATATTGCTTTACTGAATCACCCGGATTTAACGGCGGACGATTTAAGCTGCTTTAAGTACTGCAGTTGTGGTTCAGCCCCGCTCCCGATAGAAATCATTCATCAGTTCGAAAAAAAATTACGGGTTACAATATTGGAAGGATTTGGAATGTCAGAAACTTCACCCACTACCCACCGCAATCCAGTCATAGGACAGAAAAAACCAGGAAGTATCGGAATTCCATACCCAAATACCGACGCTAAAATCGTCGACTTAAAAACAGGCATTGATGAATTGCCAGCAGGTGAAAGAGGAGAACTGATCATTAAAGGTCCGCAAGTAATGAAGGGATATTGGAAGAATTCAGAGGAAACAGCAACGGCTTTGCGGGATGGATGGCTTTACACTGGGGATATCGCGACGATGGATGAAGAAGGATATTTCTATATCGTAGGCAGGAAGAAAGATATGATCATTGCAAGCGGTTATAATGTTTATCCAATCGAAGTTGAAGATATTATTTATCAGCATCCAGCCGTAAAAGAGACATGTGTATATGGGGTTCCGGATTCATACCGTGGGGAAACGGTAAAAGCGGCCATTGTCTTAAAGAAAGGAAAGTCAGTCCCGGAGCAGGAAATCAGGGAGTTTTGCGTGCAACGATTGGCCAGATACAAAGTGCCGCGAAGTTTTGAGTTCAGGGAACAACTGCCAAAATCAGCTGTAGGGAAAATATTGCGCAGAATATTAATGGAGGAAGTAACACAGAACCCTACTGTCGGGGAGAGATAAGCAGTTCATTTATCGTTAGGGTTTCCATCATATTTTTATAGACTATAAAACTACTTTCCTTTTAGCGGAATTTCAAATGAAGTCCCCTCCACCAATAATTCATGAGACTCACCATCCGCTATATCATCGGTAGTGAATGAAAAGGAATCGAGCCGATCGAAGTTTTCCTCGGGATCAACCAATAAGCCAATTGTGCCTTTTCTTGTTTCTCCTGGTTGGTAATCTGATCGGCTTACTTTTTTTGTCCCCATAAAAGTATCTCCGGAATGGATGAAAGTTTTAGAAGGCACATCATATGTAAGATCATCATTGAAAGTAACATTTTCCATGCTGAAGAACTGAAGTTCCTTCGAATCTTTATTTTCCACAGAATAAGTTATCTCTAGATAGGAAACCTCTTCATCAATATCCGTTTTAGACAACGCAGCCTTTTGATCGATTTCCTCCATGGATAAATTCTCTTTATAATATATCGAATAGGCCTCTTCAAAACTCAATCCCGTATAGGATTTAAGCTCCTCCTTTATTTCATCTGTGAGTGAAGACAATTGAATCCTACGGATATCCTTGATTGTGATGACCATGGGTGCCAATTCAAATGACTCATTAATGGACTTCGTTTCTAGCAATGTGAAGGTTCCCCAATTTTTTTGGCGAACCTTATCGCCGACTTTTTTTAGATGGGTCCCGCCATATTCCTGCACCTCAGGAATTTTGGACTCCTTGGCTTCCGCTTTTTTCCCTTTTTCAGTTTTATCGCTCCCGAAATAATTGAAGGCAATTACACTTAAACAAATAAGCAATAATCCAACAATTGCTGAAATGATCCATCGTTTACGGATACTTCATCACTCCTTGTCTTAAACCATTGATGTCATAAACTATAATATACCATTTTTTTGCAAATGGCGAGATTGGGTAACTGAAGAAATTAAAAGGCATGAGCCCGGTAGATTTCCTGGTTCATGCCCTCAAAGCTGTGCTTATTTAAATAAAGTGTCTAACTTTTTGGGCTCACTGGGACGAGGTTACATATCGTATGCCAACTACCATTCAGTTAACTTTAGGTCCCCCTTTGTAAAGGACATTAATTTTGAACTTAAACAAAGGAAGGTACTACCTCATTGAATAAAGAACAAGCAAAGGAGCATGCCATCGATACGATGCAAAATGTCAACCTACCAAATCCCGCGAAACTATTAAAAAGCTATCCTTTTCAATTGTATGAACATAAAAGCTGATGATGAATTGGACAAATAAAGAACTGATTTACAAAATCTTAACGTTGGATTAATGTGGGATTTATATTGAATGATTATGATTAAGCCGTAACAAACAGTAATAAACATTAATAATTCCACATTAAATGGAGGCACTTTTTATGAATTACACATTCAAGAAGAATTGTTACAAGTCTATTCAAGCTGTGATGTTAGGAGTGAGTGTACTAGGATTAGCTGCTTGTGGAGCTACTAAAGAGGAGGCTGCTCCAGTTGTTAAGGATCCAAGTTCGTTAACCCTGAAAGAAATTGAAACAAAGGCAAAAGAAGAGGGGACAATTAATAGTGTCGGTATGCCTGATTCATGGGCTAACTGGGGAGAAACGTGGAATGAAGTGATGAAAAAATATACATTGGAACACAATGATACAGATTTATCCAGTGCCGAAGAGATTGCCAAAATGGAATCTGAAGGAGAGAATGCAACAGCTGATATCGGCGATGTAGGGGTTTCCTTTGGGCCCATCGCGGAACAAAAAGAATTAACGATGCCATATAAAACTTCCTATTGGGACGAGGTACCTGACTGGGCAAAGGATGACAATGGAGATTGGGTTGTTGGCTACCAAGGAACGATTGCATTCTTAACTAATAAAGAATTAGTAGATAACCCGCCAAAATCATGGGATGACAT
Source organism: Peribacillus sp. FSL P2-0133 (assembly GCF_037975445.1). NCBI lineage: Bacteria > Bacillati > Bacillota > Bacilli > Caryophanales > Bacillaceae > Peribacillus > Peribacillus sp. FSL P2-0133. The sequence continues at coordinate 2,227,902 of NZ_CP150254.1, forward strand.
ATTAAAAGGAGATTATAAAGTAACAGTTGGGGATGTTCAGCGTGGTACACAGAACCAAATGGCCGTTCTTGCTGCCGCTAAGGCTTACGGTGGTGATGAAACAAATCTCCAACCAGGAATTGACTATTTTGCTAAGCTTGCCAAGCAAGGCCGCCTTAGCTTAACTGATGCCAAGCCGGCTAACATCGAAAAAGGGGAAGTGGAAGTTGCCCTTGTTTGGGATTTCAATGCTCTTGGATACGCTGACCAAATTAACCGCGATCAATTTGACGTCGCCATTCCAAGTGAAGGTTCAGTCGTAAGCGGCTACGCAACTATTATTAACAAAAATGCAAAGCATCCTCATGCGGCAATGGCAACTAGAGAATATATCTTAAGCGATGAAGGACAAATTAACTTAGCTAAAGGATTTGCCCGTCCAATTCGCGATGTAGAACTACCGAAAGAAGTAGCTGAAAAAATGGTTCCAGAAGAACAGTACAAAAATGCAAAACCAATTGAAGATTACAAAGCTTGGGAAGAAACGGCTAAAAATTTACCACAGCTTTGGCAAGAAGAGGTGTTAGTCCATGTCAAATAAAGTAATAGCAATTGTTGTTGATGGTATGAGATATGATAAAGCATGTGAGGCTCTTGGATTTATTCAACATCTAGTTGAAACAAATCAGGCAGCACTTTACAAAGTAAAGTCGGAACTCCCAAGTCTTTCCCGTCCATTATATGAAGTGTTACTAACGGGTACACCGGCATCAGTGAACGGAATTACGTCCAATCAAGCCGTTCGCTTATCTACTGAGAAAAGTCTCTTTCATCTTACGAAAGAAAACGGCTTAAGAAACGGAACGGTATCTTATTACTGGGTAAGCGAACTTTATAATCGCGCGCCATTCCATTTTATTGAGGATCGTGAGCAAGAGGATGAGTCTAAGCCGATTCAATATGGGAAATTTTATTGGGATGATGACTATCCGGACAGTCATGTGTTAATGGATGCAGAAGCTTTGCGCAGAAAGTATGACCCACACTTTTTATATATTCATCCGCTCGGTGTAGATGTAAAAGGAGAACTTTTCGGTTCGGAATCGAAAGAATACCGTGAACAAATCTTAAAAATGGGAAGCTTGTTGGCACAACTTTTGCCAATTTGGATCAAAGAAGGTTACCACATTTTAATTACATCTGATCATGGCATGAGTGAATATGGCAACCATGGCGGCATAACTGATGGTGAGCGTGATGTACCGCTCTTTATCATGAGTCCAAAAGTTGAGCCTGGTGTTTACAGTGAAGTAGTTCCGCAATTAGCTTTTGCACCGCTCGTTTGTGAACTTTTAAATATTGAGCCGTCCAATAAAATGATTTCATATCAATTTCCAGGTCTGAAAGGAAAAAATACCCTTTAAAAAAGATACACTATTCAACATTAAAATGAAGAATGAAGGTTGACGGGAATTGGTTTAACGAACGTACTGTTGTTAAACCAATTCCCGAATTGTTAGAGAACATAGAGGAGCGAGAAGTCTTGCGAAAAATTAAAAAACAAAAAATTTACTTATTAGCTCTTTTACTGCCATTTATTATGTTTGTAATTGGATTTGAAATAGGACCATTAGTGGCAATGATTAAAAATAGTTTTTATGCAGACGATGGAATTCAAGTTACGATTGATCAATATATCACCATATTTAAAAGTAAATTTTACTTACAAGCCATTCAAAATAGCCTTGTCATTTCTTTATTTTCTGCTGTAACTTCTGTGATTATAGCAGTCATTGCAGCCTATTCGATTACAAAGTTCTCACAAAAAATACAAAATCGCTTACTGATGATTGCCAATATGACGTCGAACTTTGAGGGTATTCCCCTTTCATTTTCATTTATTATTTTACTTGGAAACAATGGGTTGTTTACGTTACTTTTTTCAAAGATTGGTGGGGATGTGTTTGCGGATTTTAATTTATATTCATGGACAGGCCTCATTCTTGTTTATATATATTTTCAAATTCCGCTTGCTATTATGCTCATCTACCCGTCTTATCAAGGAATTAAGAAACAATGGAAAGAAGCTTCTTCATTATTAGGAGGATCAACATTATCATTTTGGCTTCACATTGGGATTCCAGTTCTTTTACCTAGTATTGTAGGTACATTCAGCATTTTGTTTGCTAATTCTATGGGAGCTTACGCTACAGCCTATGCATTAGTAGGCAGCAACTATAACTTATTGTCATTGCAAATTGCCTCTCTAGTTGCTAGTGACGTTGCATTAAAGCCACAGCTAGGTAGTGCGATGGGAGTTCTTCTAGCAGCGACAATGATAGGGGCGATGTGGTTCAATGAACGAATGATGCGCCGCATTAGGAGGGATTTACGATGAAATCTTCATTGACTTTTCATAAAGTGATTGTTGGGTTACTAGTTATATATTTATTAATTCCGCTTGTAGGAACATTTTTATTCTCGATTGCCGGTAAATGGGATCATACCATTTTACCTGAGAGTTATACAATGGATTGGTATATTGAATTATTTCAAGATGAACGGTTTTATGATGCTTTTCGACGAACGCTGTTTTTAATTGTCATGTCTGTAGGTCTTAGTGTTGTTATTATGCTTCCGACTATCTTTATCATCACGGTATATTTCAGTAAATGGGAAGGGTTACTTCAAGCAGCAGCTATGCTTCCTTATGGAATTCCTCCCATTGTTGGAGCTGTAGGATTAATCAAGGTATATTCAGATGGACCAATTCAAATTGCCGGAACACCTTGGATTTTAATCGGTGCCTATTTCATAACGATTCTGCCATTTATGTATCAAGGTATTCGTAGCAGTCTTCGTACGATTAATGCCGTGCAGCTTGTTGATGCAGCTGAATTACTCGGTGCTACAAAATTCCAGTCGTTTCGCACAGTGGTGTTTCCAAATATTATATCTGGTATTTTAGTGTCTACCTTATTATCAGTCGCTCTTTTATTCAGTGAGTTTGCTTTTGCCAATTTGCTTGTCGGGGGCCGATTTGAAACCATTCAAATTTATCTTGCCGACAAACTAAACAGCAGTGGTCACTTAACAAGTGCAATTGTTATTACTTATTATTCAATGATTTTACTTTTAACGGGGATTGTATTAAAACTTACGTTTAGAAACGAAAAAAATCCTGTCGGGTCAAATAAGAAGCGAATTCTTTCATTTTTTAAAAAACAACACTGTAATAAAAATACTGCTATAGAAGGTGAAAAGTAATGAGCTATGTAACCATCGATCAAGTGACTAAGGGGTATGAAAATCAAGTCGTTCTAAATGACATTTCTTTAACATTAAAAAAAGGAGAATTTGCTACACTTCTTGGGCAAAGCGGATGCGGGAAAAGTACATTATTACGTTCCATTGCGGGGCTTGAAGGTGTTGATGTAGGAAGAATCTTAATTGATGGAAAAGATATTACTAATTTATCACCGCGTCAGCGTGAAGTCGGTATGGTATTTCAGTCTTATGCGCTTTTCCCAAATATGAGCGTTTTTGACAATATCGCGTACGGCCTTAAAATGAAGAAGGTAAAAAATATTAAATCAAAAGTGAAAAATATGATTGATATGGTTGATTTAATAGGAAAAGAAGAGTCGTATCCTCATCAATTATCTGGTGGACAACAGCAGAGGGTTGCTCTTGCCCGTGCGCTTGTCATGGAGCCGAAAGTACTGCTTTTGGATGAGCCGTTAAGCGCATTGGATGCTAAAATTAGAAAAAGTTTGCAAAAAGAATTAAAGAGAATACAGAAAGAGTTAGATATTACAACTATTTTTGTTACCCATGATCAGGAAGAAGCAATGACTATGTCTGATCGAATTTTTGTCATGAATAAAGGAAAAGTTGTACAATCCGGTTCTCCATCAGAAATTTATACTTCTCCAGTCAATACATTTGTTGCAAAATTTATCGGAAATTATAATGTTTGTAATATGGAAGTTTTCCATAAACTTGTTCGCAGCACAGAATTAAAAGGGAATGAAGTCGCCATTCGTCCTGAAGTTTTACAATTAGTTTCTGCTGGTGAGGATAGCTTGGATTTACAAGAGAACTGGGGAATTAAAGGGTTTATTAAAGATGTTTCTATGACAGGGAATGTTTTAAGATATGAAGTAGAAACAGATGAGTCTGCTTTCCTTGTAGACTATCTTCACCACCGAGGGAAAATGTTTGAGCAAGGAGCACGCGTTCATATTCTTGTACCGAAGAAAGAATGCATTATTTTATAAATTATTAATGATCACGGGGGAAGGAATATGTCTGTTTTGCCTGAAGAAAGAAAGAATGAAATTTTAAAAGAACTTAACAAAATGGGAAAAGTAAAAGTTATGGAATTAGTTGATCAATTTAATGTTTCAGAGGAAACGATTCGACGCGATTTGATGATATTAGAGGAAAAAGGACTTTTAAAGAGGGTTTACGGTGGAGCGATTAAAAAAGTCTTTGAATTTGAGGAGCCTCCATTTACCCAGCGTACAACAGTGAATCAAGAAGCGAAAATCAAGGTTGGGAAAAAAGCAGTAGAACTCATTTCTAACGGAGATGTGATTGCCATTGATGTAGGGACAACCATGCTTGAATTTGCGCAGTGTATCGAAAATAAAATAGACATTACGATTTTAACCAATTCTCTTCCTGTGTCGTCTGTGTTAACCGAATTGCTCAATGAAAATAAGTTTACAGGACAAATTCTATTACTAGGAGGACAAATTGATCCAAAGCATCAATCTATAAGCGGCGGTCTCACTGAACAAATGTTAAATCAATTTAATATTGATAAAGCCTTCATTTCAGCTGGTGGTGTTTCCATTCAAAATGGGGTTAGTAATTATCATTTACATGAAACATTAGTTTCACGCAAGATGGTCGAGGTATCAAAGCAAGTTATATTGCTAACGGATTACTCTAAAATTGGTGTCGACACATTTAGTAAAGTTTGTCCTCTAGAAAAAGTCGATGTGATTGTCTGCGAGCAACCATTTCCAGAGGAATGGAGAAATCATTCAAAATTAGAGGATATCAATTGGATTCAAGCATAGTCAATCCATAAAAGGACATATCGAGATGGATGAGGGAGTTCTCAATCTTTTTTGATTGGATTTTTATTGATAGCAGGTATAAAAGCTAGAAAGAGAATTTAATAGATAGAATGAGAAAAGGGGCTATATAGCATGAGTTTCATTGCGATAGATTTAGACGGAACATTATTAAACGACCAGAATGAAATTAGTGAAGAAAATAAAAAGGCGATTCAATATGCCCAAGATAGAGGCTTTGAAGTAGTTATTTCAACAGGACGGGCTTATTTTGACGTTCAAACAATTTGTGAAAAAGCCGGGATTTCCCCATTTGTAATCGGGACAAATGGCGCAACTATTCATTCCAAAAGCGGAAAGTGCATTTCTTCTATCACGATAACTAAAGATCGTGTCGAATCTATTCTCCAATGGTTAGATGAACGGAATTATTATTACGAAGTGTTTACTGATAAAGCCATTTATACTCTTAAAAAGGGTAGAGAACATTTCTATAATGAGATTAAAAGTTTGAAAAGCGCAGATTTGAATACAGATATGAAAGAATTAGTTGAAGTAGCGGAAAGGCAATTTGACCAGTTTGGATATGTTTTAGTTGAAAACTATCATGATATCTTAAAACAGGAGGAAGAATTCTATAACATATTAGCATGTTCTTTTGATAAAAAGAAATTAGAAGAAGCATGGAACCAATTCAAAAAGTTTGATGAGTTGATGGTTGTTTCATCTGCTGATCACAACATTGAAATTACTAGTAAAAGAGCTTCAAAAGGAATGGCCCTTGAAAAATTGGCTTCTTTGATGAATGGCTCCTTAGATCAGGCTATGGCAATCGGGGACAGCAACAATGATTTATCCATGTTCCAGAAAGTTAGATACAGCGTAGCGATGGGAAATGCGAAAGATGTCATAAAAGCTGTTTGTACAACGACAACCCTTAAAAATGATGAGAATGGGGTAGCTTATGCGATTTATCGATATTTGGAGAACTTCGTGGTTCAAAAATAAGTGTCAATGCCGAAGGAGAGAGCGATAAAATGGCATGGATATATATCATAATGGCAGGACTTTTGGAAATCGTCTGGGTGATCGGTCTTAAATATTCTCACGGATTCACCAAAATTATACCTAGTATAGTAACGGTAGTTATTATAATCTTTAGTTTCTTTTTACTTTCAAAAGCTTTACATTCCATTCCCTTAGGAACTGGTTACGCCATTTTTACTGGATTGGGAACGGTGGGAACAGTAGTAATTGGGATGCTTTTTTTGGGAGAGACCATTAATCCACTGAAAATATTTTTTATGGCTTTAATGATATTAGGGATAATTGGAATAAAAATCAATCCGGCACAACCTAAACATTAAAGGAAATGATATGATTTATGCAAGGTTAGGGGATGATTCAATGGCTTGGTTTTTTCTTCTTATTGCCGGATTTGCCGAGATTGGCAGTGTTATAAGCCTGAAACGTGCAGACGGGTTTAAAAAATTGCTACCCTCTGTAGCGTGTCTTTTTTTGGGGAGTTTAAGCTTTTATTTTCTTTCTTTGTCATTAACTTCTATTCCAGTGGGGACTGCCTATGCAATTTGGACCAGTATCGGCTCTGTTGGAAGTGTTTTAGCAGGAATGATCTTCTTTAATGAACCTAGAAGTTTAAGATTAACCCTATTTATTATGTGTATTATTGCAGGGGCAGTAGGTATTAAAATGACTTCTGGACATTAAGGTCTAGGTTTTAAATGGAAATAAGTAAAAAAAGTGGATAAAGAGAAAGGTATTACCTATGGAGAAGAGCGAGATGGAAACTATTCAAGATTTAAGAATGCTGCATTCTGAGATGACCATTTACAACTGTCATAATCTCTGCTTCAATTTTTGAATTATTCAACGGAATGGTGCGATACTTCAATAACGAAGTGTCGCTTTTTTTGACCTTCTGCTAAAGTCGTACCCGTCTAAAAATAGCTATCTCTTTCCTTCGTCGAGGAATCGCTTTCATAGCTTTCCTTATCTTGAGCAAATCTGGTCCTCGCGTATGAGACGTTCCGGATCTCGAGACAAGCGTTCTTCGAACATCGTGGCTCTTGGGTTCTCCTTTTTTAACACTCGCTCAAAGAGAATAATGAATTTTATGTATTTTCAATATTTACAGTCAATATTTGAAATGGTAGTATAACAATATCTATTAAGAATTATCAAATTATAAGGTTTTTTCGAAAAAATCATTTTTTTATTATAATGAAAGTTTTTCTAACTAAAATATAATTATTATAGTTAGAATATTTTGTATTTATATTTCTTTAGGGGATGAATGATGATGAGTATTAAAAAAATGTCAAATGCAATAAAGTCAACTGAAATAGTAAAGCAAACATCTGGAATATATGAAGAAGCTGTTAGATTAAGAAGAATGATCCATGAAAATCCTGAACTTGGATTTGAAGAGCATAAAACGGCTGAAATTATTGCGAATTATTTAAAAGAGCTTGGAATTGAAGTGACATCCGGAGTTGCTAAGACAGGGGTTGTGGGTATTCTTCGTGGAGATAAAGAGGGGCCTGTGCTTGCTTTACGAGCTGATATTGATGCTTTACCTATTCAGGAGAAAACGGATGTAAGCTACAAATCTAAAAATCCTGGGGTTATGCATGCTTGCGGACATGATATGCATACCGCAATGTTACTATCTGCCGCCAATGTTTTATCTCAAAATAAGCATCATATTGCGGGTACAATAAAATTCATTTTTCAACCTGCTGAAGAGATGAAGGGCGGAGGAATAATGATGGTTGAAGAAGGTGTATTAAGCAACCCTCCCGTTGACCATGCTTTTGCTTTTCATGTTTGGCCTGAATTAGCTACTGGTACATACGGTTTTAGAAATGGTGCGATAATGGCAAGTATGGATTCTTTTGATGTTGTATTAAAAGGTAAACAAGGTCACGGGGCAGCACCGCATCAAGGAGTAGATGCTATTGTGGGTGCTGCTCATGTTGTAACAGCTCTACAAACAATTGTTAGCAGAGAAACAGATCCAGTAGATTCCGTTGTTATTACAATCGGAACAATTGAAGCAGGGGATGGCTATAATATTATTCCTGAAAAAGCTAGTTTTAAAGGAACTGTACGAACACTTAATGCGAACACTCGTAAGGAAGTGGCTGCCAGTATTCAAAGAATTATCGAAGGAGTGGCTTCCGCTCTTAAATTAGAAGTTGAAATAAACTATAACTTTACAGTGGGGTATCCTGTTACAATGAATGATCCAAAATTTAATGAACATGTTGCTGCTATTGCTACTGATTTATTTGGAGAAAACTCAGTGCAGTGGTTGTCTAAACCAAGTATGGCAAGTGAAGATTTTGCTTTCTATCTAGAAAAAGTCCCGGGTACATTTGTCTTCTTGGGAGTAGGAGAAAACCCAGAGGATCCGATGAAGCTGCATAGTGACGTATTTTTACCAGATGAAAAAGCTATGATCCAAGGGATTTCCCTTATCGTAGGACTAGCTTTAAATACTACTGGAAAAATTCAATAAGTAAAAAATGATAAGCAAAAATAGTGTTGGTTTTCCTTTTAGAATCAGCATAATTTGTAGAAAAGGAGTGTAATAAAGTGCAAGGAAATTCTCTGCGTAATTGGAAAATTCATTTATTTGTTTTGATATTAGTCTGTGTTACAGAATTTATTGGCGTCAAAACGTTTAACATTGGGATTGGAGCCATTGCATTATTTCCAATGTTATATGCATTAATTATCGGAGCCATTATTAGTCTACCTTCTTTGAAAATTTTAAAAATGAAGGAAATGAATGTAGCAGCCAATATTTTAGGAATTTCATTCATGCTTTTTGTAGCCAAATTGGGAATGTTAATGGGGCCTTCATTGCCGAAGATTTTTGATGCTGGGATTTCTTTAGGATTACAAGAAGTGGGACATTTCGCAGGGACAATCCTATTAGGGTTACCAATTGCTTTATTACTTGGAATGAAAAGAGAAGCAGTCGGTGCTACTTTTTCAATCGATAGAGAACCTAACTTAGCCATTATTGCTGAAAAATATGGCTCGGATTCACCAGAAGGACGGGGAGCGCTGGGCGTATATGTTTGTGGTACTTTGTTTGGGGCTTTATATCTGTCTGTGTTAGCAAGTTTTTTGGCTCAAACTGGTTGGTTTCATCCAATTTCACTAGCCATGGGTGCGGGTGTAGGTTCAGGTAGTATGATGGCTGCCATGTCAGGGGCATTAGCTGTTATCTTCCCGGAATCCGCAAAGGATATCGCAGTTTTTGCTGGTGCTGCTAACTTAATTACAACAATTTTAGGAACGTATATATGTGTATTCTTTTCTCTTCCTTTAACAAACTATTTATACAAAAAATTTGAGCCTATTTTAGGGCGAAAGTCAAAAAAAGATCAAAGGAAAAATATTGAAGCATAGGGCATAAAGGGGAGATTTTATATGAAAGATAAAATATTGACTTTTGTAATTATTGGAATTATAGCTATTATGGGAAATTGGATTGGATACAATGTTTCACCAATTGACGCATTACCAGGTATGATGATCATTGTTGCTGTAACGATATTAGGGTTCTTTTTCGCAAAAATCTCCCCTATTAAACTACCAATCGTTGTTTGGGTTTCTATGTTAGCCATATTGGTTACAACTCCGATTTTTCCAGGAAACGCATCAATCATTAAAGTAACAGAACAAATTAATTTTATGGCCTTGGCAACACCTATTTTGGCTTATGCTGGCCTTTCTTTCGGGAAAGATTTGAAAGAATTTAAAAAATTGGGATGGCGTATAGTTGTTATATCTCTAGTTGTATATACGGGAACATTTTTACTATCAACTCTAGTTGCAGAAATTGGTTTTAGATTAACTGGTAAATTCCATTAAGTTTTTGTGATCGTGCTATTCGTATTTAACTTAAAACCAAGGAAACGAAAAATTGAAAGTGATTATGGCGATAGAGAACGAATTTTGAGGTACCTACGCTGCATTAGATATCAAAAGAGCCGCACATTTTTACCTCACTTTAATAGCTTTATAAAATGTCTGATTCTAATGTTATGGAATCAGGCATTTTTTATGCTAGGAAAGCATCAATTTCCCCAGTAAGAACTGAAATATTAGCTTCCTGGAATCGGTATCTAATTTCCAATGGATATAGATATGATAAGTAAAATATCCTACGTAATATATAGCCATTTATACTCTTTAGCATTGAAGCAGCCAGAGGATTGCAGCTGTTTAGTTATTTCAATGTCTATATCATATAATGAAGTAACTTCAGACATTTGATGATAATAGGTCAAGATAAAGAAGAGATTCATAATGAAATCCCATCCATATTAGATAGTTTTGAATGCTGATACCCTAAATGTAAAAGAGAAATAATCAACCATATATGAGATTGATTATTTCTCAAATTAATAATTATCAAAGTTATTTTTCTAAGAATAACCTTACACCGAATACTAATAATACTGTACCCGTAATACCTTCTATGGCTCTTTTAACACTTTCTCTTTTTAAGAACATTCTTAGCTGTCGTATTAGTACGATATAGAGTAAGTACCAAATACCTGTAAGTGCTGTAAAAGTCAGTCCAAATAAAAGAAACTGGAAAAAATGACTTTGATTATCTAAAATAAATTGAGGTAAGAAGCTCAGAAAAAAAACTGTTGTTTTCGGGTTGAAAATGCTTGTAATAAATCCTTGTCTAAAACTTTTTGCTGTACTACCTACATTAGTTTTTTTACCTTCTATATCTGATGTGATAGCTCTTTTTGTTAAAGCATTTTTTATTGATTTGATTGCTAGATAAATTAAATAAGCTGCCCCAGCATATTTAATGATTGAAAATATCATAGCTGATTTCATCAGGATAGCAGAAAGTCCCAATGTTGCCATTAGTGTATGAATTATCATTCCAGAAACTGTACCTAAAACCGTTTTGATACCTCCCTCTCTCCCATGTGAAAGGGTATTCTTTGTTACTAATGCAAAGCCTGGACCAGGCATTATAATGATTAGAATTGCTGTAAAGATAAAGAGTAAATAATTCTCCATATAAAAACCATCTTTCTTACTTATTGATTAAAGTCATTTTTTATAATACTAATCGTTTAACTCCATTCCTTATATATAAAATGTTCACTTTAAGATTAAATCAATAACAAATAAAACTAGCCTTGTGAAAACATTAGATTTCTTTTACGTTATTTAGCTTGTGTTTTCATTGATCGTTTTGAAAATTTTATTGATTTATTTTCGCTAACAAATGTTGAACCTAAAAGCAATGTACCACCAAGCATTTGAACAAATGTCATTTGCTCTTGCAAGATAATAGCAGAAATCAGTATAGCTACAAAAGGATCTACATAGCTTAGCATAGCAATACTCTGTCCCTTTAACTTTTGCATACCTGAGAAAAATAACCAAAATCCAATACCAGTGTTAACAATCCCTAATAGTATTATAAAGGGAATGGATGATCTGGATACTTCCAAGATACTAAATCCCTCAGTAATAAGCACATATGGTAAGAGCAGTAAAGCGGTTGTTCCAAGTTGGATGATGGTAATCTCTAACTTGGCCATGTTTTGAATAAATTTATTTAATAACATTAATGCAGCGTAAAATGCAGCTGCAACTAATCCAAAAAAGATCCCAAGCAGATCACCTTTTCCAGATGCACTGATGCCATTTCCAACAATCAATAACATACCTAATATCGCAACACCAATACAAACAATCTTTTTGATAGGTAATTGTTCCTTAAGGATAATTGGTGAGAGAATCATGACAAACACAGGTGCAAAGTAATACCCTAATGTTGCGTTAGTGATTGTTGTATAATCGTAAGATTGATAGAGAAAAATCCAATTCCCTCCTAATGCAATACCAGAAAGAAATAAAATAGAAGCATTAGCTTTCATTAATTTCCATGAAATGGATTTTTTATCATAAAAAATACGAACATTAAAAATAGACATCCGATTGAACTACTTAGTAAAGCTGTTTCACTCGAAGATAAATTAATGTATCTTTGCACTAAACCAATCGTACCAAAGATTATCATTGATAATATAAACTGAATGTTAGATTTCATCGTCTACTCCTTCGAATCTGCGAAACAGCTTATATTTCGCAGATTCTTAATCTGTTTTTAATATAAGCTTATTCAGTGCTGATTTAACAAATCGAGTAAACGGTGGTGGCGGTGATGTTGAAGATGGCTTCCAAGTGTTTAAGTTTGTATTTGATAATGGCATCATAATTCCCCCTATTTATATTAATTGATTTTGATAGTACGAGTTAAGCATTCCTTTATATAGAGCTGCAAAGACAGAAGCTAGGTTGCCTTGTCATTGCTTAAGAAGATGTTGTTCTGTCTTTAATTCATGATGTAAGACCTCACCAATACGTTTTATACCTTCCCTAATTTGTTCTTTCGTTGTATTCGAGTAATTTAGCCGTAATGTGTTCTTTTGTGTACCATTTGGAAAAAATGGAATACCAGGAACAATAGCCACATTATTTTTCAAGCACTCCACAAAGATTTTACTTGAATCAACAGAAGCAGGAAGCTCTACCCAAATAAATAACCCGCCTTCCGGCTTGCTGTAGGAGATTTTTTTAGGGAAAAATTGATCGATGCAGGCAATCATCGTTAAGCATCTTTCTTTGTATACAGCTTTAATTTTTTCAATATGAGCCTTTATATCATAAAGTTCCATATATTTAGCCGTGATCCGCTGTGCAAAGCTGTCAGAGTGTAAGTCTGCTGTCTGCTTAAATGCCACGTATTTTTCAATAAATACTTCATCTGCACAAATCCAGCCAAGCCGAAGTCCCGGTGTGAAGATTTTCGAAAAGGTGCTCAGATAAATGACTCGGCCTTCTGTATCAAAATGTTTTACTGGCGGAAGGGTAGTTCCAGAAAACCGGATAGCTCCGTACGGATTATCTTCCACAATCAAAACATCATACTGGCTGGCGAGCTCGATCATTCTTTTTCTTCTTTCAAGTTTGAGCGTTCGTCCTGTCGGGTTTTGAAAATCGGGAATGGTATAAATGAATTTTGCCTGGGGATTCTCCTGAAGCTGTTTCTCCAGCGCTTCCATCATCATGCCGTCTTCATCCATTTCTACTTCTACAAAATTGGCATTGTATACTTTAAAAGCATTGACCGCAGCCAAGTATGTGGGGCTTTCGCAAATGATGGTATCCCCTTCGTCAAGAAAGAGCTTTCCGGTCAGGTCAATAGCCTGCTGGGACCCTGATGTAATCAAGATTTGCTGTAAGTGTGCTTGAATACCGATAGCATCCATCCGCTTAATGATCGCGTTTCTAAGCGGAATATATCCTTCTGTTGTACTATATTGAAGGGAAGCAGGGCCATCTTCTTTAAGAACGGCTTCACATGCCACATTTAGTTCCTCAACGGGAAACAGTTCCGGAGCAGGGAGACCTCCTGCAAAAGAAATCACTTCTGGCCGTTCTGTGACCTTTAAGATTTCACGCGTTTCAGAAGATTTAACCAAACTAGCTCTCTTTGCAAATTTGTTGTTCATTTCTAAATGCTCCTTTTAATCATATTGTTTAACCATCATTAGCTGTTTCGCTTTCTTTACTGAATCGAGGCATGATATCCTCCCACTAAATTTGAATTATCATAACACCTACAAAAAAACCATACAATATTATAATTGTATGGCAAACAATATTTCTTTCACGTTTCAATTATTTTTTTAAGTGTATTAAGCGCTTTTTCAAGTTCCGCTCTCGTTTCTGGCGCACAAATCGCTAAACGCACGGCATTTGCCGGTGCAACATTACCTACCGCAAATCGCCCTCCGCTATAAACTTGTACCCCCTGTGCTTCAGCTATTTGTTCAAATTGGTCCCCTGAATAATGGTTCGGCAAATGTAACCAGCGAAAAATCCCTGTTTCTCCTCCTAAACAATTTTCCTTATCTAAATAATGATTGACCAATTGATTGCGAGCTTTAGTTTCCTCTTTATGAAGTGCAACAATGTTTTCAAACTGACTCGATACAATTGCTCGTGCTGCTAACTCCGCAAATAGTGGCGATACGGAAATATTTAAGTTATAAAGAGCTTTACGAGTAGCATCCAGGAAGTTGAATGGTACGGCCACATAAGCAAGACGGAGTCCATGTGCCATCGATTTCGATAAACTCGCGACATAAATCGTATGCTCAGGAGCATATGTCGCTACGGGCGGCAATACTTTGTCTTGGATTAATTGAAACATTCCATTTTCAATAATAAATAAATTATACTTTATGGCAATCTCCGCAATAGCCTTGCGAGTTTCAACGCTCATTGTATACGTCATCGGATTCTGGTAATCCGGAATAATATATAAGCCTTTAATGTTTTCATTTTTGCATGCATAAAGAAGTGCTTCCGGACTCATTTCATCAGTTTCTGACCGAATCGGTACAAGCTGGATGCCCAGCATCGCGGCAGCTGTCTTTAAGCCTGGATATGTATGGTGATCGACACCAATCCGGTCTCCATGTTGACAAAGACCTGCAAGTGTTGCGGTGATGGCATTTTGTCCGCCATTAGCCAGTAAGATATGCTCTCTAGTCGTTTCAACACCGGCATATTTTAATAATTTGACGCCTGCATCTTTTTGCCAAATCGAATCACCTGGCCGGCTGTACCCAAACCATCTCGCACCATCGGATTCTTGTAACATGGATTGCAGTAAGTCATGTAAAGGTCCGTATGATACACGATCTGATAGCAGTGCGCCCATTTCTATTAAATGTTCTGGCTTTTCTTCTGAAAGCAAGTATGCGTTCGAAATCGCATCATATGAAACATAAGTGCCACTACCAATGGTTGCACTAATCAGTCCTTTTAACTCAGCTAACTTAAATGATTTTGAGATTGTACTTAGATTCACATCCAAATAGTCTGCTAACTCTCTTTGCGGTGGAAGTTTTGTGCCTGGAACTAAGCGTCCCTCTTTAATATCACATTCTAACTGCTTAGCTAATGCCTGATAAATCGGTCTATCTTCTCGATTTAATGTCGGCTTCCATGTCATTGGATATTCTTCAAACGAATTAATAGGCACAATCCTCATCCTTTTTTCATACAATTATAAAATTGTATGGCAACAAATTCAAATCCATAAATTACTTTAGATATTTTTCACAATCGAGCGCGATTGTTAAAGAATAAAGGACAATACATATTTGATATAACAAATATGTATTGTCCTTTAATTTATCTATATTTTTTAAATGAAGGTCTTGATAAACAATGATAATTGGCAAATAGACATGTTATCTCCAATACCGCCCAATTAATGTATGATATCGAAAATAGATCAATAAAGGCCTAGGTCAACTGGATGCACGAAGATATAGTATTCTCTAGTGAAAAGGAATGGAGAAAGCTCAAATAAATAACTGACTGCTCAAAAAAACATATTTCGGTCCATTAACAGACATTTACTTTTATTATTTAGATAGTTAAAGTTATAAACAATAATAAAAACTTACTATTCAGTATTATTTGAAAAATAAAAGTGGAGGATCGGATGAATACAAAAGTATTAGTAATAGGTCCTATAGATTTAGTAGAACTAGTGTTTACTATCGGTCAATCGTACTCTGACATTACCATGTTACCTGCACCTTACAAACATGAACAGGAAACAATAGATGTGATTAAAAGAAGAGTCGACGAGGCGGATGTTTTATTCTTTTTAGGCATAATTCCTTATCAAATGGCAAAGAATCAAAATGTTAAAAAGCCTATGGTGTTTATTCCCTCAACAGGAACATCCTTGTATCGTACTCTTTTTAAGATCATTACAGAAACTTCTTTTAACCCAATCAAGGAACCGTTAAGGATTAGTATAGACACATTGCCAAATAGAGAAGTAAAAGAGTGTTTTGAGGATTTAGAAATATATCCAGAAAAGATGTTTCTGAAAGCTGATCAAAAAGCGGATGAATTGGTTCATTTTCATTATGAATTATGGAAAAATAATCAAACTCAGGTGGCCGTTACCTGTGTTAAATCCGTATACGAGTCGTTAAAAGGGCTAGGGGTACTAGTATTCAGGGTTCTCCCTACTATGTCCGCCATTCGAACTAGCTTGAATAATGTCCTTTTGGAGGGGAAGGCCTTGCTTCAAAGCGATACACAAATTGCCATTGGAATCCTGCATTTTAATAATTTGCTTTCTTCTTTAAAAAAGCCCATATCAGAATATGGAGAACAGCGAAAAAAGGCTGCACTTCAAAATCTTCTAATCGATTTTTGTGAAGAGGTCCAGGCTATTTTTGACTGGTCAGAACGAGATGAAGTCCGATTTATAACCACTCGGGGCGCCATTGAAAGGACTACCCACAAATATAAAAAAGCACCGCTATTAGATGAGATAGCCATGAAAATTGATGTAGAGACCACCATTGGAATAGGATTTGGACATACAGCAAACGAAGCGGAAGTGAGTGCTCGTAAAGCACTTATGAAAGCGAGAGTTAATAAACCGAGTTGCTTTGTGGTTGACATGGATGGAACTGTTTTTGGGCCTGTCGGAAAAGATGGGAAATTGAAATATTCCTTGCGGAGTGATGACCCACATCTAATGAATTTAGCAAAAACAGCTGGGCTCAGTATTGCAACCATAAACAAATTACTTTCCTTTTGTGAGTGCTTTGGCTATAGATGCATCACTTCAAATGATCTTGCTAACGGATTAGGTTTGACCATTAGGAGCGCTAGGAGAATCCTGAATACCCTTGAAAATACGAATTTAGCTGTCATCGTGGGTGAGGAACAGCCCATTAACCGGGGGAGACCCCGACAGTTATATGAATTTCAATTTTCCAGGGAGTCAGTCAGATAGGGTTTTATTCATTTAATAGTGAAGAAAGGGGAGATTTTATGAGAATAGCAATCGGTCAGTTGGCGCATGAAACGAATACATTTTCTCGAGTAAGAACGACAGTCGACTTATTTAAAGTATGGGAATGGACCCAAGGAGAGGAACTTCTCGATAGGCATACTGGTGTATTGGATAATTTGGGTGGGATGATCGATCGGGGAAAAGAACTGGGGATTGAAATTGTGCCGACTTTTGCAGCCATGGCCAATCCTTCAGGAACGATAACACAGGAAACGTTTCAAAAAGCAAAAAATCTATTAATATCAAGTATTTTGAATTCTGGAAAATTGGATGGGATTTGTCTATTTCTTCATGGTGCAGGGGTAGCGGAAGGAGTTGACGATATTGAAGGCGATATCCTATCGGAATTAAGAAGCATTTTGGGTTCAAAAATACCAATAGTAGCTGCATTGGACCTCCATGGTAATATTACGGAAACCATGGTTAAAAAAGCTGATGCACTACTCGGAAATATAGATTACCCTCATACGGATTCCTATGAAAGGGGGAGTGAAGCAATTGATATAACTGCTCGCATCATTCAAGGAAAAGTTAACCCGGAAATGGCTCTATCTAAATTACCATTACTTATTCCTACTACAACCTCCTACTTTTCTCCAATTAAAGAAATCAATGAATGGTGCGAGGAATGGGAAAAGCATCCTAAGGTGCTTGATTGTACCTTATTTCACGGCTTCCCATATTCAGATATCCCTCACGCAGGAGTTTCAGTAATTGCCATTACGAACAATGAACCCTCATTAGCACAAAAAATTTCAGATGATATAGCTGTTAGAATTTTTGAGAAGAAAGATGAATTTTTTCCTATATTGCCTTCACCAAAGAAAGCCATTACATGTGCTTCCTCCCAGAAGGAAATGCCCATCATCATTAATGAAGCTTCCGATAACCCTGGTGCAGGTACACCAGGAGATGGCACCTTTTTATTGAAGGAAATGATTGAAGCAAACATTCCAAATAGCTGCTTTGGATTTATTTTTGATCCAGGAGTTGCGGAAATGGCGCATAAAGAAGGTGTGGGTTCCCTAATTCATGTCGAATTAGGTGGTAAAACAGATAGTTTACATGGTAACCCTCTAAAAATATCAGCTTATGTAAAAAGCCTTTCTGATGGCAAGTTTATTCAGTCCTCACCGATGTGGAATGGAAGCAAGGTGAACTTGGGGAGAAGTGCAAGGTTATTGGTTGGTAACGTGGATATCATTGTATGCTCTGTAAATTCCCAGACTTTTGATGAACAAGTTTTCCTCCTTCATGGAATAGATGTTGAGAAATCAAGTATTGTTGGTTTGAAATCATCTCACCATTTTCGCGCAGCCTTCATGCCTATTGCTAAAGAAATTATAACGGTTGACTCGCCTGGGTTAAGCAGTGTGAAGTTATCAACCTTTGATTACAAGAATATAAGCAGACCGATTTACCCTTTTGATCCTATTTTAAATCATCAATTAGTCTAACTAAGTCAAACTAATATATAGAGGATGTGGTCAAA
This sequence comes from Peribacillus sp. FSL P2-0133, assembly GCF_037975445.1. Lineage (NCBI taxonomy): Bacteria > Bacillati > Bacillota > Bacilli > Caryophanales > Bacillaceae > Peribacillus > Peribacillus sp. FSL P2-0133. The sequence goes on from NZ_CP150254.1 coordinate 2,246,440, forward strand.
TGCTTGACGTGATAATAAAAAATGGAAGGGTTTATGATGGAACAGGGAACCCTTGGACGAAAACTGACATTGGAATCAAGGATGGAAGAATTACTTTTATGGGCAATTTAAGCAGCGAACAGGCAAAGCAAACTATAGATGCCAATGGGTTGGCGGTTTCACCAGGATTTATTGATCCCCATGTTCATTCCGATTTACTTTGTACTGTTCCTGAAGTTCATAAAATAAAGTCACTTCAGGGTGTGACTACAGAATTATTTGGGCAGGATGGTATTTCTGTTGCTCCTGTATCGGAAAAAACAAAGCCGTTATGGAAAAAACAATTAAGTGGACTAAATGGCGATATTGGGGAGTGGCCATGGAATAGCATTGATGAATATTTTTCATTTCTAGAAAAGTCAAAAATGATAGGCAACGCGGCTTACCTTGTGCCTCATGGCGCGGTTCGTTCCTTGGTCATGGGATTTGAGGATAGAGTGGCTACTAAACAAGAATTGGAAAAAATGCGTTTGATGGTCGAGGAAGGAATGCGTATGGGAGCAGTAGGCTTGTCCTCAGGATTAGTTTATCCCCCAAATGTTTTCTCCAATAAGGAAGAATTGATTGAAATATGTAAGGGTACTGCGAAATATGACGGCTGTTTCGTTGTCCATATTCGGAATGAAAGCATTCACTCTTTATCAGCTTTGGATGAAGTCATAGATGTTTCCAGACAATCCGGTGTAAGATTACATATTTCCCATTTTAAGATAATTGGCCAGGGAAATAGGGATAAATTTAAGAAAGCGCTGGACAAGATGAATGCCGCTAGAGAGGAAGGTATTGAGATTACCTTTGATCAATATCCATATTCAGCCGCTTCAACCGTATTTCATGCCATACTTCCACCTTGGATGCATTCAGGGGGAACGGAAGAAACGCTGATACGATTGAATATTCCAGAATTCAGAAAAAGAATCTCAGATGAATTTAAAACAAACACAGAGTATGAAAATTGGGTTTTGAATTGTGGCTGGAAAAATATCATTATTACCTCCGTTCAAACGGATTCTAATAAATGCTTAGAAGGTAAGGACATGATTGAAATTTCAGAAATCAGGCAGCAATCCCCTGAAGATGCCGCATTTGATATTCTCATTGAGGAAAAAGGGAATGTAGCAATGGTTATTCATTGGGGATTTGCGGAAGATGTTTTGCTGAGTATGTGCCATCCACTGCAAATGGTGGGATCCGATGGGATTTTTGGAGGTAAACCGCATCCCCGATTATATGGGACATTTCCGAGAGTATTAGGCAAATATGTTAGGGAAGAAGGAGCTTTGACGCTTGAACAAGCGATTCGTCGAATGACAGGTGCTCCTGCGCAGCTAATGAGATTAAAGGATAGGGGATTAATTAAAGAGGGATATCAGGCAGATATTGTTATATTTGATCCTTTAAAAATTAAAGATCGAGCTACATTTGAAGAGCCGCTATTAGAGCCTGAAGGCATACATGTGGTTTATATAAATGGAAAATTAACCGTTTATCATGGGGAATACACAGGAGCACGAGAGGGGAAGGTAATTAGAAGGTTCCAAAGTTCAATAGATAAAGTGGCAACATTTCAAGATCGATAGATAATCCCTATTAATTTGCCCATGGAAAGAAAAATGAAGGATTAGTAGAAAAAGGGAGGAATAAGATGAAGCGTTACATTGGAGGGTCCCAAAATAAGCACTTTATATTATTTTTGCTGTTCGTTGGTTATCTGGTTGATTATTTGGATCGGATGGTCATGAGTGTGGCTGTTGTATCTATTAAGGAAGAATTTAATTTGGATGCTGCTGCTGTCGGGGCAATCTTGAGTAGCTTCTTCTTATCCTATGCTATCATGCAAATACCAGGAGGATGGCTAACAGATAAACTGGGTTCGAGAAGAGTCTTAATATGGTCCATCATTGTATGGTCTGTTTTTACCGTATTTACCGGTTTTGCCTGGTCTCTTATTTCGTTACTTGTCATACGTTTTCTCTTCGGGCTTGGTCAAGGAGGATATCCTTCAGCTTCCCAAAAGGGGATAGCGGATTATTTTCCCCGGGATGAAAGGCCAAAGGCTTCTGCTTACTTGATGTCATCCAATTACTTTGGGATGGCACTTGCCCCGCTGGTGGCTGCGCCGATGATTTTATTTATGGGCTGGAGAAACATGTTTTATGTAATCGGATTGCTAGGAATATTGTTAATGATAGCTTTCTGGGTATATTTTAAACCAAATGAAAGCACTGCTCCATTAAAAGACAATAGAATTCCAATGAAGGAATTGCTGATGAATTCCGGCTTGTGGAAAATAACCGTCATGTGGTTTGCTGCCGGAATAGTAAATTGGGGACTTTCTTCCTGGATTCCATCCTATTTGATGGAAGCAAGAGGAATGGATCTGTTGTCCATGGGTTTTTATGCAGCGTTACCGGGTATTTCTACTGGAGTTGCTATGTTGTTCAGCGGATGGCTTCTTGACAGGTTTTTTAATAACTTAGAAAAATATTATGCAGCATTTGGCATGCTCATGTCAGGAATATTCCTGTATATGATGTTTACCTCGACCTCCCTTGTAGCAGCTATGGTATATTTGAACCTTTGTATGGTCTTTAAAAGCTTTGCCTTTACAGTTGCCTTTGCTTTGCCGCATAAAATCATGTCTAAACAGGTTATCGGTTCCGCAATGGGAGTAATTAATATGGGGGCACAGGCAGCAGGGTTCATATCACCTCTTGTCATGGGATTTATAATCACCCTTACAGGATCCTACAATGGCGCCTTTTGGTTCTTAATCGCTTGTTCCGCCATTTCTATAATTGCTGCGCTATCCATTAAAAAGAATAATCATATGGAGCAACCAAAAGATGTTGACTTATTAGCATAGTACATGAAAAGGCGACGCATACCTGCCAAAAACGATAACAATATGAAAATTCAAAAACCCCGGGGTGGCTTTCAAGGCCAACTCCGGGGTTTTTGAATTTATTTAAGAAGACTCAAAAATAAGCAGGTTTCTCTTTTTCCTTCCCTTCATTGAAATATTTGTAGTTTTTTCTAGTATCCTCAGCTACAGTACAAGCCGTTTTATAATAAAGACATATCATATAACGAAGGGGAAATCTTGAAAAACTTAGAACATGCATTTATTCTTCTATTGTTTTTTCATCCATGGAATCCCATCTCTCTAGAAACAAATTTTTAAAAAAGGAGACGTTTAAGGAATGTGGCCTATTGACAATGGTAAGGGAAGGAAACAACAGCCGAATAAAAGTACAATTCTGTCCCGGCAAGAGATAACAGCCATTGAGTCCTGGATATCTCAAATAGGGATATTCCAATTTTATATAACTGCTGGACAATTAGTATCTACCGCCAGAAAAACGCTAAAGTTCAAGTATAAAATGATCGGGAATGGTTTTAACCGAGTCGTCTATGATTTAAATAATGGATATATATTAAAAATTGCATTGTCAGAAGTAGGACTAATAAGCACTGCAAATGAAGCCTATATATATAATAACTGTAATGAGGAAGTCAAAAAGTATTTATGTCCAGTTAAGGAGCATGGGACGGGCTGGATTATCATGAAGAAGGTGGACACGAAAGTGCCGTTTGCAATCAAGGAATATAGGAAACTGATCAAGGTGGAATTAGAATTCATTAGGCACGGTATTATACCAATAGATTTGCGTTTAGATAATGTCGGATATAACGAGAATGATGAAATGGTCGTCCTTGATTACGGTCTATTCACCATGGATCTCAAAAACCCTGTACTGCGATGGTTTGTTTGATGATGTGTCTATCCAAAGAAAATATAAAATTGAAATTACAATCAAGTGGTTAGGCGAAGCGGTGAATCTTGTGGGCGTTCTTGATTTTATCGAATTGTCTAAATGAAAGAAGCATGTTACGAAGGGCTTTTTTGTGCAACATGCTTTTTTATCTGGGTTAAAGGATCATAACTGATGACACAACGCTTGCCACTTTTTTATCATTTTGAAATAAATCTGCGAGTACATAAGCAGTTTTTTTTCCGATTCGGTCTACTTTTGCTTCAACCTGTACGTCTCCTAATCTCACTGGTCGATGAAAGGTAGTATGTAAATCAATGGATGCGAAGGATTGTCCGATACTTAATTTAGATGATATCGCATAAGCCATCATAATATCTGCTGCAGAAGTGACAAATCCACCCATTGCTACACCAATTCCGTTAATAAACTTTTCATCTACTGTCCATACACCTCTCGCAATTCCATCCTGGGCATAATTTGCTTCAATCTGTAACGTTAGATCACAATTCGGAGGTTGTTTCCCCTCTGTTAAAACTTGTAAAAGTTCGTGTCCTTTAAGTGATTCTCCCATTAAATTGCCCCCCTTGAAAAAGTTGAAACTACAGAATATTCTAACATATTTCTTGAAGTTAAATGTCAATGAAAATGCTAGATTTACAAATAAAGTAAATAAAAATGAAGAAGGGAGTGGATTTCTAAAAATCAACTGGAATGTTTTTTGAGGGTTTGTAAAATCTAAACGTTGATTGGAACGTAGGGTACTTGCTTTCCGCGGGCGGTCCCGGGAGCCTCCTCGGCTTGCGCCTGCAGGGTCTCCACTAGACGCGCTTTTCTAAGCAGGAGTCTCGAACACCCGCTCCAATCAACCGTAATGGATTTTTAGAAAAAAACTGTAGGCATAATGGCTTTTCTTCGAATTTGCCTACCTTCTTATAGTTTTTTTGCTTTTTAACTAAAAGGCATATTATCTGATTGAAATTTGAAGTTATTAATTATCAAAAAAATCAAAAATCTTCTTCTTTTTCTAATTAAATTGTGATAGTGTATAAAACAAAGAAGGATTACCTTCATCATTTTTAGAATAAGAAGTATTTAATTCGTCGGAAAGGGGTAATGTTTTGGAACATCTTCCTTTTAAATTATTAGTAAAGGAAAAATTTGACCATTTATCGGCAGGTCAAAAAAAAGTTGCCGCTTACCTGATTGAAAATTTGGATGAAGCCGCCTTTAAAACGGCATTTCAAATTGGTCGAGAAGCGGAAGTTAGTGAAACGACGGTCATTCGGTTTTCCTATTCATTAGGATTTGAAGGGTTTAGTAAAATGCAGGCCAGAATTCAAAAACAGCTGCTGCACCAAAATCATATAGAATTATCCAATAGTGATTCCATTCTTCGCATTGATGACAAGCAAGATCCATTTACCAAAGTGATAGAAAACGAAATTCATATTTTAAGACATCTATTAGATCATACGAACGTTCAGGATATATGGAAAGCAGTCGATGTCTTGATCCAGGCTGACCAAATATTAATTGCAGGGCATCGCATTTCCCATGCTGCCGCCTATTGGTTCTCCTATACGCTAAGTTCATTAAGGGAAAATGTAAGTTTATGTTCACCAACAGGTGACTTCTATGAAAAGTTTTGTAACCTTACTAACAAGTCTGTGATAGTTGTTTTTTCCTTTCCGAGGTATGCGAATGAAACATTAAAAGTTGCTGAGTGTGCCAAAGAACAAGGAGTTTGTTTAATTTCAGTTACAGACCGCCTTCTGTCACCTGTTGGCCGCATCGCTGATATTGCATTGACAACTGAAGAAAACGCAGAAACCGGAACCAATTCAATCGCTTCCGTCATTAGCTTATTGGACTTGGTTATTGCAGGCATACATCAAAAAGACGAAAAACGGATCCATACCCATCAGCAAAAATTAGAAAGGTTATATTCAAGTTATGAAGTGTTTAATGAATGAGTTTTTAATAAAGTTAAAATTCATGTAAAGGAGGAGGTGCTTCATTATGAACCCGATTCAATATATTGATCAGCATCAAGAATCATTGATAAAGTCCTACCATGACCTGCATTCTTTGGCTGAGCCAAGCTGGCAGGAGGAAAAAACGTCTTGCTATATATTAAAATGTCTTAGGAAAGCGGGAATAGCCACAAAAACATTTCAGAGCCATCATGGAATCATTGCCGAGATTCCAGGCATCTCAAAAAAGGTTGTGGCATTAAGGGCTGATATGGATGCGCTTGTTCAGGAAGTAGATGGAATTGTAAAGGCCAATCATTCATGTGGACATGACGCACATAGCACAATGGTTTTATATACAGCATTGGCCATTGCCTCCAGTGGAATCCGGCCTAAACACACTCTCCGATTTATATTTCAGCCTGCGGAAGAAAAAGGAGAAGGCGCTCTTCAAATGATCAATGATGGCGCATTGGAGGATGTTACATATTTATTCGGGGTACATGTAAGACCCAGTACGGAGGTTCCTTATATGAAAGCTTCCCCCGTCATTGTCCATGGCTCTGCCGAAACAATAAGGGGAACAATCAAAGGTATTCAGGCCCATGCATCCCGACCGCAAGATGGAATAAATGTCATCGAGGCAGCGGCTTTGCTTATACAAAAATTACAGCAGATTAATCTAGTTACCGAAACTCCTTATTCCATCAAAATGACTCAATTTGAAACAAACAACAAAGCATCAAACGTCATCCCGGAAACAGCTGGCTTTGCAATTGATGCCAGAGCACAGTCAAATGTTGTAATGAATGAACTAAATAGCTTAACAAAGGAAGCTATTGACCAGACAATGGTGCAAACTGGTACATCCATCTCCTGGTCTGCGGAAGAATTTGTTCCAGCTGCGACCTTGCATGAAAAAGCGATAACGCTGGCTGAAATCGCAATAGGAGATATCATTGGGACGGAAAATGTCGTTCCAGTTTGTGTTTCTCAAGGAGGAGAGGATTTTCATTTTTATACAGCCCAAAATCCTGATATAACCGCAACAATGATAGGATTAGGCTGCGATCTAACTCCTGGTCTGCATCATCCGGATATGAAATTTAATTTACAAGCACTTATTTATGGAACGAAAATTTTAATTAACACAGTAATGATGGCGACAGAAGAAGAGAATTTTTCACTATAAAAATCTAATGAAGAGGTGTTTCATGAAAAATACCGCACTCGCATCACAAACGGATGTCCAAGCAGCTTCTGATGGAAAACAGCTGGAGCGCAAGCTCAAACCAAGGCATCTTTCCATGATTGCAATCGGCGGAACCATCGGAACGGGACTATTTTTAGCGAGCGGTTCCATCATTCATACCGCGGGTCCTGGAGGAGCTGTAGCTGCCTATATAATTGCCGGGATCATGGTTTTCTTTCTGATGACAAGCTTAGCGGAAATGGCCGCCTTTATTCCTATTACAGGCTCTTTTAGCACATATACATCAAGGTTTGTCGATCCGGCTTTAGGATTTGCGATCGGATGGAACTATTGGTATAACAATGCAATCGTAGTCGCTCTGGAATTAGCAGCTTCCTCCCTGATCATGAAATTTTGGCTGCCTTCTGTCCCGGGCATCATTTGGAGCGCATTATTTCTTGCAATCATATTTGGCCTGAATATCTTATCGGTAAAAGGATATGGAGAATCAGAATTCTGGTTTGCCATTATAAAGGTTTTAACGATTATCATTTTTATAGCAGTAGGATTATTAATGATTTTTGGAATAATGGGCGGTCATGCCGTAGGTTTTGAAAATTTCACCAAAGGGGAAGCACCGTTTAAAGGTGGCTTTTTATCCATAATAAGTGTCTTTATGGTGGTTGGATTTGCTTTTCAAGGCACTGAGTTAGTAGGAATTGCGGCAGGCGAGAGTGAAAACCCGAGAAAAAATATTCCCAAGGCTATTAAGCAAATCTTCTGGAGACTGCTCTTGTTTTATGTATTGGCGATCATTGTGATTGGATTTTTAATCAGCTATGACGATCCGCGTTTGTTAAGCTCGGATATTGAAGATATTGCGGTAAGTCCCTTCACATTAGTTTTTCAAAACGCAGGGCTTGCCATAGCTGCCTCCGTTATGAATGTGGTCATTCTTACTTCTGTTCTTTCAGCAGGCAATTCCGCTATGTACGGAGCTTCTCGCGTCCTTTGGGTGCTGGCGAAAGAAGGAAAAGCCCCTTCGTTTCTAAAAAAAGTGAATGCAGGCGGCATTCCAGTGAACGCTGTGTATTTTTCTACCATCGTTGGGATGGCAGCCTTTCTAACCTCTCTTTTCGGTGAAGGCACTATTTATACTTGGTTATTAAATGCTGCAGGTTTATCTGGTTTTATATCCTGGTTAGGAATTTCGATAACACATTATCGTTTCCGGAAGGCGTTTATTGCACAAGGAAGAGATTTGAAAGAATTGCCTTATGTTTCAAAATGGTATCCATTCGGTCCGATATTAGCCACAATTTTATGTGTTACAGCTATCCTGGGACAAAATTACTCTGCTTTTTTCGGCCCTGAGATTGACTGGTATGGAATTTTAATTTCTTATATCGGGCTTCCTTTATTTCTCCTGGCTTTTCTAGGCTATAAAATCGTAAAGCGAACAAAAAGGATTCCATTGCAAGAAGCTGATTTCAGTAGTCAGGAATGACTTCTTTGTCAAAAAGATAGGGAAGTACTACATTTTATATTAAATAAGGGGTTAAGTGCCTAGCCCGACAAGCGAACAGCCGTTTAACTAACTTGACCAGCTTATGGTTGTTTGGGCAATAAAGGCGCTTAGGCTTTTCTTAGGAGGTTGACCATGACGAAACCACAGGAAATTGTAATTCGTTCCCTTCATCGAATTGAAGAACTTGAGGAGGTAAGAAAGCTAGAATCTAACATTTGGGGAGATACTGATTCAATCCCCTCACACCAAACCATAACAGCAGTGAAAAACGGTGGTTTGGTTTTAGGAGCTTATTGCGAGGGTCAGCTGATTGGATTTCAATACAGCTTTCCGGGTTTTAATGGTAAATCAGCCTATCTTTGTTCACATATTCTAGGCATAGATGAGCAATTTCGCAACAAAGGTATAGGGGAGAAGTTAAAGTTAGCCCAACGTGAGGAAGCGTTAAAGCTCGGCTATTCCCTTATTACCTGGACTTACGATCCTTTAGAAAGTATTAATGGGTATTTGAATATAGCCAAGCTTGGTGGGGGATGTTCCACATATATCGCAAACTGCTATGGAGAAATGGAAGACCTTTTAAACAGTGGAGTTCCTTCTGACCGCTTTCTTGTCGAATGGCATATTGATAAAAAAAAGACAACGGATTCTAGTGGTCGGGGAATTCCACTGGATGTTGTGATAGAAAACTCGCTTATTCAATGGGAGACCATTGAAAAGGGATTGCCTGTTCCATCTTTCACTCTTCCGCTGCCTGAACAAAAATGTGATACAGCTTTTGTGGCCATTCCAAAGGACTTCCGGACAATAAGGGTCACAAATAGTCAAGCAGCCAATGAATGGCGGATGAAAACCAGGGACATATTTACCGATTTATTTCAGCAAGGATGGGAGGTAACAGATTTTATAAAGAATTCCATGACAGAAATTCCCCTTCAGTTTTATGTGCTAACAAAGAAATAAGCAGGTAGATTTTAATAAGAGCCCGTAATTTCAGGCTGCTGTCAGCCTATTTAATAAAAAATTGGTAAGACTGTGTCTTTTAACAGTTTTATCACAAAAGGAGAATTTCCAAGTGAAAATTAAACAAGTTATCCTAAGGCATCTTAAGCTAGACTTGCTTGAACCTTTTACAACTAGCTTTGGGACGGAATACAATAGGGATTTTATCCTTGTAGAAGCAAAAAGCGATGATGGCATTTCCGGTTGGGCTGAATCGGTTGCGATGCTCGATCCTCTGTATAATGAAGAGACCTTAAAAACAAACTGGCATATACTCGAGGATTATCTAATTCCAATTATTCTTAAAAATGAAATCAAGCATCCGGATGAACTCTCTGAAAAATATTTCTCCCATATTCGCGGTAATTATATGGCAAAAGCAGCTTTAGAAGGTGCTATTTGGGATCTGTATGCGAAAAAGCAAGATGCCTCTCTCTCAAGTGTGTTAGGTGGAACAAAAAAGGAAATTGAAGTGGGGGTAAGCATCGGGATAAAGGACTCGATCGATTCGACCCTAGATATGATTGAAGCACGTCTCGGTGAAGGCTATAAACGCTTTAAACTAAAAATCAAACCGGGCTGGGATGTTGAATTAATAGACAAGGTCCGAAAAGTATATCCTGAAATCCCGCTCATGGCAGATGCAAATTCAGCTTATACCCTACAAGATATAGACCGGTTATCCGCCTTGGATGATTTTAATTTAATGATGATTGAACAGCCGCTTGCCTATAACGATATCATTGACCATGCAGATTTACAGTCAAGGTTAAAAACACCTATATGCCTGGATGAAAGCATTCACTCATTGGAGGATGCTAGAAAAGCTATTAAATTAGGCAGTTGTAAAATTATTAATATTAAGATTGGCCGCGTCGGGGGCTTGACTGAAGCTAAGAAGATTCATGATTTATGTCTTAAACATAAAATTCCGCTATGGTGTGGGGGGATGCTGGAATCAGGCATTGGAAGAGCGCATAATATTGCCATCACTTCCCTGCCAAACTTTACCCTTCCTGGAGATACCGCAGCTTCTTCCCTCTACTGGGCAGAAGATATTATTGACCCTGAAGTTACGGTAGAAAACGGAATGATCATGGTTCCAGAATTGCCCGGAATTGGCTATGAACCAAGCGTGGAAAAAATCGATAGTTATACTATACACAGTCAAACCTATAATTTAAGTTAGAATAGGGTTGAAGAAACGTCTAGTGTAGTTCATTACTCCACAATTATTCAATATCTATTCTCCTTATTGCAAAGGCCTGATCCCAAAAGGGAAGCAGGCCTTGAATGTTTCGGTTTCTTATTTCATCCACTCGGGTGTTCGGAAGCAAAAAAAATGGCTATCAGTATTCTCCGTTTGTAAAAGTACACTTTAACGAACAGTGGAATCCTTCACCAAAACAGCCCTTATTTACATTCGCCAATGTATGAACGATCGGAATCATGACATTATTGGTGCGAGGAATGCAGGAATCGATTCAATAGCTGTAGCATACGGTTATGGTTCAGTTGAAGAGTTGAAAAATGCTGAACCAACGTTTCTCGCCAACAGTGTTGAAGAGATTGAAGGGATTTTAAATGTTTCATTTGTAAAGTAAGTAGTTAGTATCCAAAGGGGTAATTTACGTAGCCTGTCCAGATTAGTGTAGACGCACCAGACATCCACCAGTGCAATCGTAATCCCCTTTATTATCCAATTTTTTTGAAGGAATCAAAGCTTCAAATTATTCTTCCAAAGAGTAGAGATAGTTTTCTTCACTACCATAACCAGCGTCTGCAATGACGTTTTTTGGGATGGGTAATGATGTGTTTTTCAGCGCCCTCTATATGGGGCTTAAAACAACGTGTATCGGTTGGAAGTTGATGCACCGTATAAAAAAGAACGAATTGATTTTCAATTGCCATTTGAATAGTATAACCAGGTTTTAGTTGCCCCTTATTAATCTGATCTTCTTTCATTCGCATAAACGTCGCATCCGGATCGGTTTTTGAATAACTATTTCGATCGCTAAATAGAGAGTTTTGTTGTTTGTATTTCACTAATCGTGGGCCGAAGTCTTCGCGCAATAATTGCAATAGTTTCTTAACCGGAATGAGTGCTCTTCGCTTTTCATCTGAACATCTTCTTCATGTTGGATGTCATTGCTTTCTTTTGCTACTTTCTTTACTAATGTTTCTTCTGCCTGAACTAGTTTTTTTTCTGCCGTTAGGCAGGGATGAGCAAATTTTAAAAGGATAATTAAAATGAAACGCACCAGAACCACTTTTGATGAAATATCATTGACCCAAAGTTTTATATAGTACTCACAATCAGTTTTCAGATGTAATTAGTATACTTCTACCTACAGCTTTCATAATTAGATAAATAAAGACGAAATAGAAAAAGCTCTAGTGGTTAATCTAGGGCTTTTTATTGATCATCTAGCAAACCCTTGCTACATCAAGGTTGTATAAAATCCTGAATAAACGATAAAAAACGACCCCTGATACACATGGGTTTGGCTTTTTTAGCTACTTCCTAAAATTCACTTTATGTAAACTAGATTTGTATAACGTATTCATTCGATCCTTTGAGGTCTTCTTCAACGGGGGGGGGAGTTTAGTTTATTTTCTTAATTTAATGGACAGATTATTATAAGTTGATATTGAGCAATGGTACGTTAATACAAAATTAGGTATAAGTTTGTCAAAAAACATATAGAAGTTGGAGAGAAATGAATAGTAAAATAAAGAACTTAACAAAACGACTATCTGCTGCTCAAATAATTGTTTTTTATTACCTAGTAGCTGTAATGGTTTCAACCATTTTATTGCTGCTACCTATTACTCAAAAGCAGAATGCAGAGCTCGCATTTATTGATGGAGTATTCATTTCTATTAGTGCGGTAACTGTAACAGGATTATCTACGGCAGATGTAAGCCAGCTGCTTAGTGTTCCCGGTACGTTTATTTTTACAATCATCCTCCAGTTTGGTGGAATTGGGATCGTGGCTTTCGGAACAATACTGTGGCTTTCAGGAAAGAAAATAGGACTCAGGGCAAGAATACTCATGACGACAGAACAAAACAGCCCCACTTTTTCCGGGGTTGTTCGGTTCATACGAATGATCTTCTTTTTCTTTGTCATGATTGAGCTATTAGGGGCTGTTGTATTCGGTACATATTTTTTGAAGTATTTCCCAACATGGCAAGAGGCTTATTTGCAGGGTTTCTTCGCCTCTGTGTCTGCTACGACAAATGCTGGTTTTGATATCACAGGAAAATCACTGATTCCGTTCGCAGACGATTATTTTGTTCTGACCCTTAATATAGTACTCTTTATTATCGGATCCCTTGGGTTTCCTGTTTTAATGGAGATAAGTCAGTGGCTCAGGCATAAGGGAAGGATGCCATTCCGGTTCACCTTGTTCACAAAAATTACAACCGTAACTTTTTTCATACTGATCGTAATTGGAGCCATTTTCATCTATCTGTTTGAGTACAGTCATTTCTATTCAGAAAAGACTTGGCATCAATCCTTTGTCCATTCTTTGTTTTATTCGATATCTTCAAGGACTGGCGGAATGGCGATCAGCGACATCAACCAATTTTCAGTACCTACCCTTTTGTTACTGAGTATTTTTATGTTTATAGGGGCATCCCCCAGCAGTGCTGGGGGTGGGATAAGAACCACCACGTTTGCTGTGATGCTGCTTACCATTTACAACTATGCGAAAGGGAACAGAACAATAAAAATATTCAAAAGGGAGATCGATGAGGAAGATATCATCAAGTCATTCATCGTTTTCACAACAGGTATGATACTGTGCAGTGTGGCAGTTGTCATTCTTACATGCATTGAATCTGCCTTTTCCCTAATGGAAATTTTATTCGAAGTTTCCTCTGCTTTTGGCACTGTAGGCCTTTCGCTTGGCATTACACCGGAATTGAGTACTGCTGGGAAGGTCGTAATCATGATTTTAATGTTTATAGGGAAAATCGGGATGTTTACCTTCTTATTCAGTATGGGAGGCAAACCAGTTAAACATGCGTATCACTATCCCAAAGAGCGCATCATTATAGGGTGAAAAATGTACTACTGCAAAGGTATCCAATAATAAAGGATAAAAACGGTAATCAACATACAAAAGTGCAATAACTGTATTGAAAATTCTTTTCTTCTTCAACCAATCTCTACTTATATTGAATAAGCAGCAAAAAGGATCTTTCTGTTTTGAAGATCCTTTTTTAATACCGATAACATCTGATTATGTTAAGCATCCCCTTACAAATAAGGTTTTAGTTGCATTGATGGCAACCTTTTAGCCTTTAAGGCTACTATTTTATCTTTTGGTCTTTTCCCCTTGTTCGTATAAAAGTTCCGAAATGGGAGGTATAGCATTGTTGCTACCGTTCGTAAAAGTACACTTTCACGAACGGTGCGATTTCTTTGCAAAAAGTCAGTTTCAACGTTCGTTTAAGTGAGAAAACAGGTTGTGAACGTTCACGAACTTACATTTACTTTTACGGAAGTTCCGTACGGAATGAACATTATCTAAAACCATTTGCCATTCAAAAAAATCAATTGTAATTCGACTTTCTGCCATGTTTTGAATCTCCTTTTTCCAGGCTTCGTATGAAGTGATCTGGATCCAGGGTTATGAGATGCACTTTAGCTTTTCTTATATACTTTAAGAAGTTATCATGATAGAGTCTTTGTACATTGTATATATACACATTAATGATACAAAACTGTATGTATGGAAAAAGGGGTGAGGCGATGAGAAATTTACATATAACCTGTGCCGTTATAACCGTCTTCCTTTTCTTTTTTGGCTGTTTCTTTCCTTTTGCAGTGCATTCGGAAGCCCAAAAGGTGATACGGGTTGCAGGGGATAATAACTTTCCACCTTTCGAATACTTGAGCGATTCGGGCGTTTATACCGGTTTTAATGTAGATATAATGAACGCCATTTCTATCGAGACTGGCATTAGGTTCGAATACTATCCTATGCCGTGGAACGAGGCAGTACAAGCTATGCGCTCTGGTAGAGTGGATGCGATTCAGGGCATGAAGTACAATCAGGAACGTGAAGAGATTTATGATTTTTCAGCTCCGTATTTCACAAGTTCACAAGGAATTTTTGTGTTGAAAGATAACATGTATATCCGAAAAATTGAAGATCTCAAAGGCCGGAAAGTAGCTGTACAAAAAGGTGATGTTGCAAGCGGTCTATTAAGTAAAGTAGATCGTTTGCAATTGGTGGAAACTAATAATCAACAAGAAGCCGTTCAGTCGTTGATCGACGGAAAAGTGGATGCTTTCATTGGAAATCGGATTACGGGTCAATATTTTCTACAGAAAAATGAGCAGCAATCACTCATTAAGATTGTCGGTGAGTCACTTGACACCACAAATTATGCCTTAGCTGTGATGCCAAAAAACAAAGAGTTGCTGACACTATTCAATCAGGCAATTTCTCAAATCAAGAAAGATGGGACGTATGAAAAGATAGAGAAAAAGTGGTTCGGGGAATATATCCTGCCGAATACTCAACGACTACGCAAAACGATGTTGTATTTGGAAATTGGTCTTTTTATTACCTTCATTGTAATTTCTCTCATCTTATGGTGGAATCTCAGCCTTAAACGAGAAGTAGCTAAGCGAACCGAGCAAATTGAGCACGTGAATAAAGACTTGGAAGAGAAGATGCTATTACTTGAGGAAAACATCCATTTTCAGCAGCAAGTATTAAACAGTGCCTACAGTTCGCTTATTACACTGAATCAGCACGGTCTTGTATCAATGATCAATGTTAGGGCTATGGATTATTTGGAGTTGGACGGTAATGTTGTTAGAAAACCTTTTCAGGATCTGCCCATTACCTGTTTTATCCCGGAAAAGGAGATTAAGGCTGCGTTAGAGAGAAAGAGAGTTTTCTTACAAAAGGAAACGGTGTGGTCTCAGAATGCGAGCAAAAAAAGGTATATTACCTACAGCGTGTATCCAATTCAGACTATTGGTGGAGAAAGTGTAGGTGCGGTGTTGAATTTTTTCGATATTACGGAACAAAAACAGCTGGAGAGAAAAGTGGCTCAGGATGACCGCTTGCGTTCATTGGGACAACTTGTGGCGGGTATCGCACATGAGATAAGAAACCCGTTAACGTCGATCCTTACCTATACCCAATTACTGCCGAAAAAATTTGCAAGCGCAGATTTCCGTACGTTCTTTTCCGAACAGGTCACTAGTGAAATTACCAGACTTAATACATTAATTAACGATTTGCTCGATTATTCCCGCCCTAAAAAATCAGAGCCTGTCACGTTTTCGCTGAAGGAGACCATTGAAGGGATTGAGCTATTGCTTAAGCCGAAAATCAAAGAAAAAAACCTGCGTATTGTTCGTGAGTTTGCTGGAGACATTCAGGCAACAGCAGATACACAGCAGATCAAACAAGTGCTGGTGAACGTCATTCTCAATGCCATTCAGGCTTCCAATATAGGGGGAACCCTTAGTTTCCGGGCATATTATCGGGATATGTTCATCGTCGTTGAAATCGAGGATGAAGGCATCGGCATTTCGGAAGAAGACATTGATAAGATCTTTGAACCGTTTTACACCAGGAAACCGAACGGGGTCGGGCTTGGTCTGTCTATTTCGTATCAGCTTGTCAAAGAAAACGATGGTACTATTGAGACAAGAAGTGAAGTAGGAAAGGGAACAGTAGTGACCATTTGTTTACAGCATTAATACAGAAAGGGTGAAGAAGATGCACGATATCATGATTATTGATGATGAGCCAACCATTTGTCAGTCACTTACGTTTGCATTGGAAGACCAGTATCACGTTTATTCGTTTACAGACCCACGTGAAGCGCTTCCACTTCTCGAAAGAGCAGAAATCGCCATCGTTTTGCTGGATTTGAAAATCGGGGAATTCAATGGGATGGAAGTGTTAGAAGAAATCAAGCGCCTCTCCCCCTCGACAGTTGTCATCATGATGACGGCCTATGGTACCATACCATCTTCCGTAGAAGCAATGCGTAAGGGGGCGTTTTCATACGCAACAAAGCCTCTTCATATTGATGAATTGGAAGTGCTGATGCAAAAAGCAGAAGAAGTGTATACGCTTCAGTCCAAAGTGAAATGGCTGAGTGAAGAATTGGATAAGGTGGCAGGTGTGAACGGCCTTATCGGTGAAAGTTTGTCAATGCGCAAAATATTCTCCCTAATCGAAAAAGTGAAGGATATCGATTCTAACATTCTCATAGAAGGGGAAAGTGGAACCGGCAAAGAAGTCGTCGCCAGAACGATCCATAATCAAAGCAAGCGCAGAAACAAAAAGTTTCAGGCAATTAATTGTGCCGCCATTCCGACTCACCTGTTGGAATCAGAATTATTTGGGTACGAAAAGGGCGCATTTACAGGGGCGACACAGCGGAAATATGGACTTTTTGTGTTGGCGGAAGGAGGAACAATCTTTCTTGACGAAATCGGTGAGATGGATTTGGCGCTGCAGGGGAAAATTTTGCGCGTTCTACAAGAGAGAAAGGTAATGCCCGTTGGAGGGATAGAAGAAGTCAGCATCGATGTCCGTATCATTGCTGCGACAAACAGAGACTTGGTCAAAGAAGTAAAAGAAAATCGATTTCGTGAAGATTTATATTACAGATTAAATGTGATTCCGATTCACCTTCCTGCTTTACGTGAACGAAAAGAAGACATTCCGTTGTTGTTGGAATTTTTCATTGCAAAAATCGGTGATAGAATGGGAAAACCTGTAGAAGGAATTTCCCATGAAGCGCTGCAGCTTTTACAGCAATATGACTTCCCAGGAAATATTCGGGAACTGCAGAACGTGATTGAAAGAGCAATTGCGCTTACGAATGAGTCTTATATACAGAAAGCCGATTTACCTTCCGATATCCAAAAAAGTTCGCGCGCATTTTTCGGCAACACTTTAATCCCTGTCTATGTCGGCGAACCGCTTGAGGAAATCGAAAAAAGAGTGATTCTTCATAACCTTGCCGCTTTTAACGGTCATCAAAGGAGGACCGCGCAAACAATTGGCATCGGGGAGAGGACTTTGCGAGACAAGCTGAAGAAATATCGGGAAGAAAAGTAGGCGGAAATTGCCGAGCGGCAATTTCCGCCTACTTTTTATTTTGCATATATCTTAATTATCCACTGTTTTTAAGGCGATGAACCTGGCATGAAACTTGCTTGATTAATATTGCAGTACAACCATTAAGCAGAATGGAGGGAATATAGATATTACACCATAATGGTCTACAGTGCTGGACTGGGAGTTACAGTGCAGAGGAAGCGGGGATGTGCAAAATGCATCAGGTTGTATAAGTCAATAGCCTATCAGCGTTTAACGAAAACTAAAAGGAAAAGCCATTGCACCAGATCTTTTATTATTGTACAACCCGAAATTGATTGGCGATTGCACATATGAAGTATTTTTATTAATGGGGAGGAAAAATAAATGTATGCATTACCAAATATGGAATTATGGAAAGGCAGAACAGATAGTCTAATAGATAAAGATGAATTTAGAATTCATCAAATAGTTAAAGATAATCAAATAACTTCAATAAATCATGCATGTGGAATAATAGGGTTCGCTTGTGATGAGGGCGTACGCAGGAATAAAGGAAGACTTGGAAGCAAAGAAGCTCCCGATGAAATACGTAAATCCTTATCTTCTTTATCTTGGCACGGCCAAGCAGCAGATAGTCTAGTTGATTTCGGAAATGTCATTTGTGAAGATCAACAGTTAGAAGCAGCACAAGCTGAATTAGGAAGTCACGTAGAGAAAATATTAACTAAAAATATGTTTCCTGTTATATTGGGGGGCGGACATGAAACCTTTTATGGTCATTATCTAGGGATTAGGTCGAGTGTAGGACCCAAAGCTAAAATAGGCATCCTTAACATTGATGCTCATTTTGACTTACGCTCATATGAAGAAATTACTTCTTCTGGAACGATGTTTAAACAAATATTAGATCATGATCATCAAGCTAGTTATTTGCCTATTGGTATTCAACGTTATGGAAATACAAAAAAATTATTTGACACTGCAACTTCTCTTGGTTGTTCTTGGATATTGGAAGAAGAATTGGTAGATGGGATTTCTGAGGAAAATGAAAATGAAATTCTGAATTTTATGAATCAACATGATTATATTATTTTAACGCTTTGTATGGATGTTATTAACGCTTCAGAAGCACCAGGTGTTAGTGCACCTTCTTCATTTGGTCTTTCTGGAAAAATGGTTAGGCAGTTAATTCGTAAAATTACTTCACATCCGAAAACTATTTCATTTGATATCTGTGAAGTAAATCCATCATTGGATAATGATAATCGCACTGTAAAACTAGCTGCAAACCTAATAAATGAAGTATTTTTGTGTGTGGAGAGGAGATAGGCAATATGAGCATCGAGATTAATCAAACGATCACTATTTTTTTAGCGGTACTGCTTTTAGCACTAGGCGGGATTATCGTTAAGAATGTCAAAATATTTAAACACTTTTGTATTCCTGCACCTGTTGTAGGGGGATTACTGTTTGCAATAGTCGCTACAAGTCTTAAAACCTTTCTAAACGTAACCATTTCATTAGATACGACACTCCAGGGATTATTTATGTTAACGTTTTTTACGACTGTTGGATTGGGTGCTAGTTTTCAATTAGTAAAAGTCGGCGGTAAATTATTATTAATATATTGGTTGTTATGTGGTTTTCTGGCATTTGCTCAAAATTTAATTGGAATTTCTTTAGCACCGGTTTTTGGGATTGATCCATTAATTGGTATGATGGCAGGAGCAATATCCATGGAAGGTGGCATAGGTGCAGCTACAGCATTTGGTGGTACCATAGAATCGCTAGGAATTCAATCTGCCCAAGCAATTGGAATAGCAGCTGCTACATTAGGATTAGTATTTGGTGGATTAGTTGGAGGTCCAACTGTAAAATATCTAATTAATAAACATAAATTAACACCAAGTAAAAAGGATATTGAAATTCAGGAAAAGAAAGAAATGGAAGACAAAATAGAATTGAATGTAGCTTCATTTATGAAACAAGTATTAATACTAACATTTTGTATGGCTTTAGGTTCATATTTAGGAGAGTTATTTTCGGCGAAGACAGGTTATGTTTTACCGAATTATGTTGGAGCAATGATAGTGGCTGTAATAGTTCGGAATATTTTGGATAAAATAAATGGGAAAATTATCGAAATGCCTAGTATAAATTTTATTGGCGATATTACTTTAGGTATTTTCTTATCAATGGCATTAATGAGTATAAAACTATGGGAAGTTGCTGACCTAGCGTTACCAATTATTTTGATTGTGGTGATACAAGTAATTTTCATTATACTTTTAAGTATATTCATCATGTTTCGCTTTCTTGGCAAAAACTACGATGCGGCAGTTATGGTTGGAGGATTTATCGGACATGGTATAGGGGCTACACCAAATGCTATGGCCAATATGTCAACAATCACCGCTAAATATGGACCTTCAAGTAAAGCGTATTTAATCGTTCCGATAGTGGGTGCATTTCTTATTGATGTATTTGCCATGCCAATTATCATTATAAGTATTAATCTATTTAAATGATAATCTGTTTTTAATAATGGAATGAATTTCATGAATTTGTTTATCGGGGTTATTAATGCAAGATTAAAGTGGATTTGTGCAAAGTCCGATTACAGAATGTTTTTGGTTGTTATACCAAAAACATTCTGTATTAATTTTTTTATATCGAAATTGTCCATGAGTAGGTAATTCTCAATGGTTTTTCTGTATGATTATTAATGCAACAGAACCCCATCAATTTAGGTATGAGCGAGCTTGTGTGTATCGTATCGTTTCACATCCTGATCTAGTAAGAATGAATTTATGCTACGATGATCAGAGACCAGTAGACTTAAGCTCAGTTATGCCTCTATGTTAATCGTATCCACCCTATTGGCAATACACCAATCTTGATCTGCACTCTGGTCTATATTATTTTCAACTGAATTAAAGTAATAATAAAAGGGGAGAAAATAGTTGTCATATTCACTAAAAATAATAAGAAAAAGTGAACAAATAACCAGTCTTTGGTCAGGTGGTAAAACAACTCAACTTGCAATTTATCCTGAAGGTGGAGATTACTCGAAGCGTGATTTCAACTGGCGGATAAGCACCGCAGATGTCGAGGTGGACGAATCCTTATTTACTCACCTTCCAGGCATTCAGAGAATCATCATGATCCTTGATGGTGAAATGTTGCTGGAACATAAAGGAAAGCACCGTGTGCATTTACAGCCATTTGAACAGGATCGGTTTGATGGAGGCTGGACGACCCGAAGTATTGGGAGGGTTACAGACTTTAATTTGATGTTAGCAGAAGGATGCGAAGGAGACCTTAGCACGATTCATTTGAATGATGGAATCCATTCTGAAGTGTTGGATAATGGGGAATCTACGAAAAGAACCGACGCCTATTATTGTTTCAAAGGAAAAAGTAGAATGAATATCGATGAAAAAGAGACTATTGTTTTAGAGCAAGGTGACTTGGTAATCTTGAACATAGATCATTTCTGCAACAATTTAAATATAAAGTTATCCAATTGCGAAGACGACTCATCTGCAACAATTATTAAGGTAAGTATTTTTTATTGATGGAAGTTTTGGTTCTTGTGCAAAAAACATTCAATTATGAAAGTAGAAAGAGTTTACTTTATTCAGATAATTTACAGTAAAAAGTAAACAGGATATTAAATATAATTAATCAGAGCTGTCCTTAGACGGCTTTTTCTTTTTAAAATAAATTGAGATAATTCAGCGACTTAAGGAGATAAAAACTCTATAATATGATTAAAATTATTTTGATATATCCAAATTTTAGAATATTCGGTATGTGAAGTCTGAATTAAAACACTTACATTTCCTATTATCTGTGTATAATTACCTGAAAATATTGAATTGTCTTTAAATTAAAATAATTTAGTGTTATTATTTTAGAATATTCAAATTATTAAATTAGAAGGTGAGGGAACTCATATGTCACAGATGTTGGCTTTAGTTATTGTAATTCTGATTTTATTTGTAGGAGACATTGTGGCGGTTCGAACAAAAGCCTGGGTACCTTCCGTTTTCGTTTCCGCAATCCTATTTCTATGTGGTTATTGGACATTCTTCCCGCAAGACATCGTTTCAATAGCAGGTGTTCCACCAGTAGTGGCAACCATGATGATGTACCTATTGATCACGAATATGGGAACATTGCTTTCAATAAGAGAATTGGTAAATCAATGGAAAACGATTGTCATCTCCTTATCTGGTATCCTTGGTATTGTTGCACTTATATTCGGAATTGGCATATTCATATTTGATCTGCAAACTGTCCTTGTGGCGATTCCACCTTTAGTGGGCGGTATGGTATCTTCAATAATCATGTCAGAAGGAGCGGCAGACGCAGGACTTACGAGTTTGTCCGTTTTTGCCATTGTTATTTATGTAATGCAAGGCTTTGCTGGATATCCTTTAACTTCAATTGTGTTGAAGAAAGAAGGGAAGAAGCTATTGGGGCAATATCGCAATGGGCAATTAACGGTAAAAAAGAGTGATACTGCAGCCGCTTCAGAAGGCATGACGGAACTTAAGCTGTTTAAAAAACTTCCTGAAAAATATAATACGGAATATTTTAAATTTTTCAGACTTGCGGTTGTTGCTTTTCTCGCTTACCTTGTTTCGACTGGATTAGAGCCGATTATATCAATAAATGCATTTGTTCTTTGCTTACTATTCGGTGTTGTCGGAAAAAGTATAGGTTTCTTGGAAAAGCAGACTCTGCAAAAAGCAAATGGATTTGGATTTGCCATCATGGCCCTTATGCTTTTCGTCTTTGACGGATTAAAAAATGCAACACCAAGTATGATGATGGAGATCCTTTACCCACTTATTGTTTGCATTTTCTTAGCTGTTATTGGCATGTATATATTCTCATTCATTGCAGGGAAATTGTTAAATGTCAGCAAAGAAATGGCCTTTGCTGTATCTTTAACAGCATTATATGGATTTCCAGCCGATTACATTATCACCAATGAAGTGGTCAATTCATTAACAAAAGATGAAAATGAAAAAGAAGCATTGCTAAGCCATATGCTGCCGCCGATGCTTGTTGGTGGATTTATATCGGTTACAATCGTGTCGGTTATTTTGGCAGGAATATTTGTACAATTCTTGTAAAATAGGAGGGATTCTAAGTGAGTCTTATCGAACGTATAGAAAAGCAAATAAATGATTTGAGCGAATTTACATCAACACCCGGAAAAGGGACAACCCGGCTTACGTATAGCAAGGAAGACTTACTTACACGCAATTATATTAAAAATAAAATGATGGAATCCGGTCTAAAAGTAGAGGAGGATGGATTCGGAAATATTTTTGGAAAGCTAGAAGGTACTTTAAAAGATGCACCAAGCGTTTTGATCGGTTCACATTTTGATTCCGTACCAAATGGTGGTGCGTATGACGGACCAGCAGGTGTAATTGTCGCTCTTGAAGTGGCTGCCCTATTTGCAGAAAATCAAGTAACACCTAAATATCCATTGGAAATCGTTGCCCTGATTGAAGAAGAGGGTGCTCGTTTTGGCGGAGGACTAATGGGGTCTAGAGGAATAGTGGGGACACTTAGTGAGGAAAGTTTTAAAAACTTAAGGGATAAAGAAGGTATCACAACAATTGAAGCGATGTCAAAAATTAGTCTGGATTCATCACTTCCGAAAAGGAGAAATCCCAATAGCATTAAAGCATTTCTCGAATTGCATATAGAACAAGGCCCAATCCTTGAAGAGAAGAATATCCCCATTGGTGTTGTAGAAGCTATTGTTGGTTTAACTCAATTAGAAGTAACCATTGAAGGAAAGGCAGGACATGCAGGCACAACCCCTATGGATCGCCGTACGGATGCATTGGTTGCAGCCGCTCAGATTATTTCTCAATTACCGAGCTTTGCAATTGAGGAAGGTGAAGGAACGGTTATCACGACAGGACGACTACATGTTTTACCAAATGGAGCCAACGTCATCCCAAATAAAGTCGAATTTTCGGTAGATATCCGATCTAGCAAGGAAGAACATATTAACAATGTCATTAAGCGGATGAAAGAATTAATCGAATCCTATCATGAACAGGGGATCCATACAACTGCGGAACAGGTGTTATATATGCCTCCGAAGGTATTGAGTGATGAAATAAAAGCTTTATTAAAAGATAAAAGTTCTGATTTGAAAATTCCATATTGTTCCATTAATAGTGGAGCAGGTCATGATGCGATGGTTTTTTCCGATGTGACTGATGTTGGCATGCTCTTTGTTCCAAGTAAAGCAGGACTAAGTCATTGTCCAGAAGAATGGTCTGATGCACGTCATTTAGCAAATGGAGTGCAAATATTTTACGAAGTGGCTAAATGTTTAACGGAGGTGGAATGAGAATGATTAATCAAACGATAAAAGAAGCGATTCAAAATTATAGTGATGAATTAATAGAAATACGTAGAAAACTTCATAGCGAACCTGAGTTATCATGGGAAGAAGAAAATACAACTGCCTTTATTTGTGAATACCTTGAAAAATTAGGAATACCTTTTCGGAAAGCAGAACCAACAGGTGTCATTGCAGAAATTAAAGGCGGTAAGGCAGGAAAGACAGTAGCATTAAGAGCGGATATGGACGCCCTTTCTGTTGAAGAATTAAATAAAGACTTGCCATATGCTTCAAAAGAAGAAGGGAAAATGCATGCATGTGGTCATGATGCCCACACATCAATGCTATTAATTGCAGCGAAGGCACTAAATGAAATAAAAGAAGAATTACCTGGGAATGTGCGATTAATCTTTCAACCAGCTGAAGAAGTAGCAACAGGTGCAAAGGAAATGGTTAAACAAGGGGCTGTTAAAGGTGTTGATAATGTTTTTGGCATACATATTTGGTCGCAAATGCCAACAAACAAAGTTGCTTGTTCTCAAGGACCTTCATTCGCTTCAGCAGATATCTTTACAGTAACGTTTAAAGGAAGAGGGGGACATGGTGCAATGCCACAGGATTGTATCGATACAACTATTGTGGCCTCTTCATTCGTCATGAATGTACAATCTGTCGTATCAAGAACGGTCGACCCACAAAATCCCGCTGTATTGACAGTTGGAAAAATGGTCGTTGGAACACGATTTAATGTCATTGCAGAAAATGCCGTTATTGAAGGAACTGTCCGTTGTTTTGATCCTAAAACACGTGACCATATAGAAAAACAGCTCCAGATTTATGCTGAAAATGTTGCTAATATTTACGGTGCGACCGCACAGGTTGAGTACTACCGTGGAACGCAAGCTGTCATTAATGATGAATACAGTGCAAAATTAGTGCAAAAAGTTGCTTCAAATGCGTTTGGCGAAGACGCAGTATATAATGAAAAGCCAACAATGGGTGGAGAAGATTTTAGTTTCTATTTAGATGAAGTACCTGGAAGCTTCGCTTTAGTTGGATCTGGAAACCCTGAAAAGGATACGGAATGGGCCCATCATCACGGGAAATTCAACATCGACGAAGATGCGCTTGCTACCGGTGCAGAACTTTACGCTCAATATGCCTGGGCATATTTGCACGAATAACGGACTGGATAAAAGAGGAAATACGGTATTTGTTAAAAGGTAGTTTGAACGCCAGAAGGCCGCCGATTGGCGGCCTTCTGGCGTTAAGGGTTAAATTTCACTAAAAGGGCTTTGCACACAGTCAAAAAGGGAATGGATTTTACCATTCCCTTTTTGTTTTCCATTAACAAGGAATGAAACATCAAAGATTCTTTTGTCGAAATCAAAAGTGAGGAATCAATTAATCATCTGAAAAAACTTAAATTGACTTAAATTAATGCAGATTTAATTGCAATTAAAAATAAATAGACTTATAATTGGATCTATAAGGTGAAATCATGTAACTGGACGAGTGACTATTTCGACAAATATGAAATGGATTGATATCGAAACAATTTGTTAAATAATAATAAATCCAAAAACACCACTAGAAGAGATATGAAAAATTGGGAGATAAGTGTAACCTCGATTAAATACGGGATGGTTGCCTCTTGTTCCCCAATGAAGTCTATTAATCATGATCATCTTAAAATACAAATGTACTAGAGGAGGATTTTACAGGTGAATCAGGAAAAGGAAGGTTTGTCCCGCAGAAAGTTTATAGGTAACGTCTGTAAAATTGGAAGCGCTTCCGCGGTTCTCGGTGTCACGGACACGATGGGATTATTCATGCCTGAGACGGCAAGTGCGGATTCTGAGAAGAAGGTTGGCCATAACACCAAAAAACCAGGAAAGAACAGTTCCTATATGTTGATGAATGTTCGATTGGAAAGTGGATACAAGTATGAAAATGGCCAGGTCGTCGCAACCGAAACCGTATTGAGGAACCTCCATATTGTTAAAGGCATCATTACCAGAATACTAGATACTAAGTCCCCTTATGGAAAAGGTATCGATTGCTACGACGCGAAAGGCATGCTGCTACTTCCTTCTTTTAGAGATATGCATATTCATTTGGATAAAACTTTTTATGGGGGTCCTTGGAGAGCAGCAGCAACGAGGAAAAATGGCATTTTTGACATGATTACCTTGGAGCAGACACTGCTACTGGAGCTCCTTCCAACTGCCCAGGAGCGTGCGGAGAAATTAATTGAACTAATTCTTGGCTACGGCTCGACATATGTCAGAAGCCATTGCAACATCGATCCAGTCGTTGGTTTAAAAAATCTTGAAAAACTTAATCAGGCCTTAGCAAACTATTCAGATAAAATATCACATGAAATCGTTGGCTTTCCCCAACATGGCTTGCTTCGTTCAAATGCTCAGGGACTGATACGCGAAGCCATGCAACTCGGAGTTACACATGTTGGCGGACTTGATCCAACCTTAGTTGACGGTGATATGGAAAAATCGTTGCAAACGATGGTACAGATTGCGGTTGACTACAAAGCAGGTATTGATATTCACCTTCATGAAGGTGGCGAAACAGGATTGAAGGCAATTCGTCGATTGGCTGATCTGACTGAGGAAGCCGGTCTGCAGGGGAAAGTGACGATCAGTCATGCCTTTTCGCTCGCTTCGTTAGGGGATGGCGCCGACGTAGAAATGGCAAAACGCCTTGCATCGCTTGGGATTTCCATTGCTTCAACCGTTCCAATCGGTAAAGACGTAATGCCGATTCCGCTGCTTCAGAAGCATAAGGTGAACGTCATGCTTGGTAATGATAGTATTACTGATCACTGGTCACCATTCGGGATTGGCGATACACTGCAGAAGGCACATCTCGCTGCAGATCTGTATGGATGGTCAAACGAATACAACCTGTCTCGCTCACTTTCCCTTGCTACCGGCGGCATTACACCGCTAGACGAGTCCGGTAAGCAAATTTGGCCAAAGGTAGGCGATGCCGCGACCGCCGTACTCGTTCCAGCAAGCTGCTCGGCCGAAGCCGTAGCACGCCTGCCCAAGCGTGCTGCCGTATTACATAAGGGAACTCTGTCTTCGGGTTCTCTGGATAGCGTGAAGCCTAAGCTTCATACCAATTAAAAGGATATGACCTTTTTAATGAACCTTGGTAAAAAAGAATTGGGGATAGGTTCGATGAGCACATAAACGTTTAACGTTTTAAAGGAAGTACAAAATATAAATACCAATG
The DNA here is from genome assembly GCF_037975445.1 of Peribacillus sp. FSL P2-0133. NCBI lineage: Bacteria > Bacillati > Bacillota > Bacilli > Caryophanales > Bacillaceae > Peribacillus > Peribacillus sp. FSL P2-0133. The sequence goes on from NZ_CP150254.1 coordinate 2,273,692, forward strand.
GGGGAAGTTATGCTACAAAATATTGGAATACCAGGATTGATGCTAATTTTAGTGATTGCACTTATTATTTTCGGCCCTTCTAAGTTACCGGAAATTGGTAGGGCGTTTGGATCAACATTAAGGGAATTTAAAAAGTCTACCAGAGACCTTGTAGCAGATGACACTAATGCCGATGTTACCAATAAGAAAGAAAGCTAATCAAATAAATGAAGAGGGGATGTAGGATCTGTCTTACATCTTTTTTTCCTGGAGTGATGATGTTGGAAAATCAAAAAAAATCGAGTATGATTCAGCACCTTGAGGAGTTACGTAAACGTATTATTATCACTTTAGTCGTTTTCACGCTGTTCCTCGTACTGACATTTATATTTGTTCAAGATATTTATAATATAATAGTTAAAGATTTGCCGTTTAAGCTAGCTCTGTTAGGACCGAGTGATATCATACTCGTTTATTTAATTATTGCCACCGTCGTTGCCATCGCGGCTACTATACCGGTTGCTGCGCACCAAACTTGGCTGTTTGTACGTCCAGCGTTAACACCAAAAGAACGCAAAGTTACTAGCGCTTATATTCCAGCACTATTTATTCTATTCACACTAGGAATCAGTTTTGGTTACTTCATTTTATTTCCGCTTGTACTAAATTTTTTAATGTCTCTATCAAACGGCATGTTTACAACTTTCTTTACAACGGAGAAATATTTCCGATTTATGCTTCATATGACACTGCCTTTTGGATTTCTGTTTGAAATGCCTGTTGTCATTATGTTTTTAACAAGTTTAGGAATAATAAATCCATACCGTTTGCAAAAAATCAGGAAATATTCTTACTTTATTTTAATAGTTATTTCAATTTTGATTACACCACCAGACTTCCTATCAGATATCCTAGTTACGATACCTTTATTACTATTATATGAAAGCAGTGTAAGCCTATCCAAATTTGTGTATAAACGACATCAAAGGGAAAAAGGGATATCTGAACCTGTCTAAAAAGGGTCCGGCACTAAGACAGCATCATCTCCATTTTAAGGTTGATTTTTTTTCATGCCCGGAATATACCCTTCCGATGGTCGGGATATTAATATCATGTTTAATCCCTGGTTAATATCCCCGATTTGGAATTCTGATAACTAAATATATTGATTACGGTGTTCAGTATTCACTAATAATCTACCCTCGAAAGCTTAATTATCCTTAATATAATTCATGTTTCGTTGTGAATAAACTTGGGTTAACTTATAATTAAATCTACGAGGTGAGATCATGCTGCAGGATGAACGATTAGACGCAATTATTCAATATTTAAATGAAAATGAACGGATTGATATTGAAACAATTTGTAAAATAAATAATGTATCTAAAGATACGGCCAGAAGAGACTTAATAAATTTAGAAGAGGAGAGGAAGATCATTCGAATACGGGGTGGGGCGAAAAAGGCTCTGCTTTCCAATGAAGTCCATAATTATGGTGAGCGTATGAACATGGCATCGGAAGCTAAAAGTAAGATCGGAAAATTTGCAGCTTCTTTAATAAATGATGGGGACCATCTTATTTTGGATGCCTCCACAACAGTTCAATTTTTAGCTAAATATTTAACGAGCCGGAACAATACGGTTGTGACTAATTCGATTAACGTTACCAGTGTATTAAGCCCAAGAGAAGATATAAAGATTAATTTATTAGGTGGAACATTAAGCACTAGACACCAAGCTATATATGGTTCAAGAGCCATTAGAGATGTCCAAGATTATAAGGTGAATAAATGCATCATTGGTACTTGCGGAATATCTTCTGAAGGACTGTCTACTTCCATCGAGGAAGAAGGCCTCCTCGTTCATGAAATGATAAAGCGTTCTGACCAGGTCATTGTGATTGCAGATTCAACGAAATTTAATAAAACTTTTTTTCAAAAGGTATGTGACCTAGACTCTGTTGATATAGTGATTACAGACAAAGAAGTACCAAAAAATATGCAGGAAATCCTTAAAAAACATGTGGTAGAAGTGATTGTGGTTCCAGGTCAAGATTGAGTATTAGAAATTTGGGCTCAAGTTTAATAACTACTCCTTTGATATAAAAAGTATCAGTAAACCTCGAATTTCTTGGTTACAGCCTGAAATAGTGTTGAACGAAAAGCAACAAGATATGTTTGTGAGTCACGTTGAAAAAAAATCATGAAAAAAGAGCGCCCAGAGGTGCTCTTTTTTCAGTGGATAAATTGTAATTTAACTTTTGTAAAGGTGAGAAGCTGTGTACTCCACATTGCTGGTAAATGCAAATAAACAAGTAAATGAACCATGGTAATTCATTCTCTAAAACCCTTATGTGCAATTCATTATTTTGTTTATACACTTCAAGATAAGCTGGATGATCAAATGTTACAGTGTAATCTTCAAATGGATGTGAAGGGGGTGTATTCTTTATCTGCTCTGGAAGGGACTGATTTACTTCTTTCATCATTTCATTTATCTTAGCGGTATCTTCAACAGATCTTTATACCTTCAATTGGTTATAATTCAAGGAGTTCATCATAGATTTGGTACGCAAAATAATTAGATAATCATTTAAAATTTATAACTAGTGAATTTCGTTTGCTCATTTAGTGCTTATTAATGAAGATGTTGATATGATCCATTTTTTTGATAGACAGGGCCTTTGAAAATCCCTTATTTTAAATGGAAAATGGTAAAGTTAGGGCAGGATAGAAGTTTTCTTTAGAATACTGACTCTCTCCAATCGACTGTAGCTGCCGTATGGAAGCAGGGAAATCAAAAAAATAATATATTAAATTATGGTACAAAGTAAATGTGAGAATTAGGAAGAACTTTACAAAAAGGCTTTGCGGAGGAGGAACACATGTGGGCAATTACTTATCAATCAGTGAAATGGCTTCCATTCACAGTATCTCAAGGCAAACACTCATTTATTACGATAAGATCGAATTATTTAAACCTGTACATATAGATGAACATGGTTATCGGTATTATAGTGCAGTTCAGATTCCGTTTCTAAGGGAAATTTGCTTTTTGAAGTCGATTGGCATCAAACTGAATGATATTAAGGACCATATAGGAAATCGGAATTTAACTACTGCCATGTCACTTTTGGAATTTCATCAAGAATTCATTGATAAAGAAATAAATGCCTTGATGAATACACGTACATTTATTCAGCAGAGATTAATGAAATATTCAGAAGCCAAAAATATTAAAAGTGAATTGGATAAACCTATTATAGAAGAATTTCCTGAAAGGCATGTCTTATTTATACCATTTGAAAATGAATTGTGCCGAGAAGAATTACATTTAACGCTGATGAAAGCTTGGAATGTATTAAGTAAACATGAGATGCTTCCGTCAGATGGATTTGGCACGGTTATTTTAAAGGATAAGCTTGGAACGGATGATGTTTTCGAGGGTGCGGGAATATATACTTCTTTACCCTTTATAGATCCTGATATGGATAATATTATGACGTTGCCTGCTGGTAAGTATGCATGTGTGTATAAATATGGAATGCCATATGACATTGAGTTTTTAAATGAATTGGTTCATTGGATCAGTGAAAATCATTATAGAACTGTAGGGGACGTCGTGGACGCTTGTTTATTGGATACGACCTTTTACGAGAATGATAATAGTGTTGATTTTTGTCAGCTGCAAATCCCTGTAGAGAAAATTACTTGAATTTTCAAATATCCATTGACTGTATAGTAGAAATACACTTTAGAATATCAGTTGTAACCGATAACATATAGGTTATTTGAATTTGAATGATACATAGGATACTGGTCATAAAGTGATAGGGGGGATTTTTTATGTCTGAAAAAATGAATAAAGTGACAGATTTACGTTCTGCCTTGGAACTACTGAAGTCCATACCAGGACAATTGATTGAAACGGATGAACCTGTCAATCCTCATGCTGAATTATCTGGGGTTTATCGTCATGTCGGTGCTGGCGGAACAGTAATGCGTCCAACAAAAATCGGACCTGCCATGGTTTTCAATCATGTATTGGGACATGAAGATTCAAGCGTGGTGATTGGACTTTTAGCCAGCCGGGAAAGAGTCGGTCTCATGCTGGATACAAAACCGGAGCGACTGGGGTTCCTTTTAAATGAAGCTGTAAAAAACCCAATTGATCCAATCACCATTACAAATGATAAAGCGAAAGCTCAAGAAGTGGTTCACTATGCGGAAGATCCGGATTTCGATATCAGAAAGTTAATACCTGCCCCTACGAATACAGAGGAAGATGCAGGCCCGTATATCACCATAGGCATGTGCTATGCCTCCGATTCGGAAACGGGTGAATCTGATATAACGATACATCGTTTATGTTTACAAAGTAAAGATGAGATGTCCATGTATTTTGTTCCTGGCCGCCATTTAGAAGTTTTTCGTGAAAAGGCTGAAAAAGCAGGAAAACCATTACCAATTTCCATTAGTATCGGTGTTGACCCTGCTATTGAAGTCGCTGCTTGTTTTGAAGCACCTACGACTCCTCTTGGCTTTAATGAGTTGAGTGTTGCAGGGGCTATCAGGAAAGAAGCGGTAGAACTGGTCCAATGCTTGACTATTGATGAAAAAGCTATCGCGAATGCTGAATATGTAATAGAAGGGGAATTGGTTCCCGGAGTGCGTGTTCGGGAAGATCAACACACCAATACTGGAAAAGCAATGCCAGAATTCCCTGGTTATACAGGCTCAGCTGTAGCGGAACTGCCTCTAATCAAAGTGAAAGCTGTTACGCACCGTGTCAATCCAATCATGCAAACAGTTATTGGTCCAAGTGAAGAACATGTGAATATGGCTGGCATTCCAACTGAAGCAAGCATTCTGCAAATGGTGGAAAAGGCCATGCCAGGCAAATTATTGAACGTTTATGCCCATACTTCAGGAGGGGGTAAATACATGGCCGTTCTTCAATTCAAGAAAAGTCAGCCAAGTGATGAAGGTCGCCAAAGACAAGCTGCACTATTGGCGTTCTCTGCCTTTTCTGAACTTAAGCATGTGTTCATAGTGGATGAAGATGTGGATCCCTTTGATAGTAATGATGTTTTATGGGCGTTAAATACTCGTTACCAAGGTGATGTTGATACTGTATTCATTCCTGGAGTGCGCTGTCACCCGTTAGATCCTTCACAAGATCCCGCATACAGCCCCACCATTCAGGAAAAGGGGATTTCCTGTAAGACCATTTTTGACTGTACAGTACCGTTTCATTTAAAAGATGAATTTAAAAGGTCTGAATTTAAAGAGGTAGATCCAAGTCGATTTGTGCCTGGATTCTCCAATGTATAAGTTCTCTATATTTTTAAGTTTCGATTCAATGACTAATGAATAAGGAGGGGAATTAATGAAAATCATTGTTGGGATAACAGGAGCGACTGGAGCCATTTTCGGAATTAGGATTCTTCAGATGCTTAAAAGCAGTGAAGTGGAGACCCATTTAATCATGTCCCCTTGGGCACATGCCACCATTCAACATGAAACTTCATATTCTGTTAAAGACGTGGAGGGATTAGCTGATCATTCCTATTCTTACAAAGATCAAGCAGCAAGAATATCAAGTGGATCTTTCCGGGTTGATGGCATGATCGTAGCACCTTGCAGTATGAAAACACTAGCTTCCATTCGCATGGGACTAGCGGATAATTTATTAACGCGATCTGCTGATGTCATGTTGAAAGAAAGAAAAAAATTATTACTAATGACAAGAGAAACCCCTCTAAATACGATTCATTTGGAGAATATGATGGAGCTTTCTAAAATGGGGACTATTATATTCCCTCCGATGCCAGCCTTCTATAATAATCCTGAAAATGTTAACGATATCATTGATCATCTTGCATATAGGGCGTTAGATCAATTTGAAATCGATGCTCACGGTGCGAAACGGTGGGACGGAATGAAATATCGCACCAAAATATAACAGATTACTAGTGAATTAAGGAAAAAGGTGAAAAAATGAATGGGATGGAAATGCCAGTAGAGGTATTCGACTTGTTAAATGGTAAAGAACTTGTCGACAAGCAGCATGAAGCCATGATGCTGTTGACGGTAAGTGAAGAAGGATGGCCACATACTGCAATGATTAGCGTGGGTGAGATCGTAGCAATAAGCAGGAAGGAATTAAGGATTGGCTTATGGCCGGATACTTCGACTACAGCCAATGTCAATCGTACCCATAAAGCTACACTGGTTTTGTTTTGGAAAGGTAAAGCCCAATATTTTCGCCTTTCATTAGAGAGATTAAAAGAGCTGCAAAATGTCCGATACAAAAGAGAAAGATTCCAGGCCAAAATAGTAGAGGCACGGGAGGATATTGCTAAGTATGCTGAAATAACCTCTGGAATTAAAATCGACTTGAAAAACCCTAAAGAAATTGTTGAACGATGGAGGGAGACCATAGAAGATATCCTTCAATAAATTTCCAGGTACCGACTTTAAGTTACTAAGAAATCAAAATTATCAAATTATAATTGATAAAATTAGAACTTCATGTAAAATGGAATCATTACATGTATTTATACCTTGCCTATTCATTAATCATTAAAAAAAGGCCTTTTTTAATGAAAATTAATGAACTGACTGGCTATCTTAATTTCTCGATCAAGTTACCTTGATGGTGAAGTTAAGATAGCTTTTTTTATTAAATATGTAGGCTGGGTTATGTTTTTAATCAAGGAAATGGAGGAGTGTTACTATGGAAATGTATGTAAAGGAATTGGGGGAACATAGAATCCAAATTGCTGATTATCCTGGAACGAAAGGGCCAATCATCGCCATACATGGTTTAACGGGCAATCATAAGCAAATGCATTATTATGCAGAAATGTTAAAAGGCGAGTACAGAGTCATTTCGATTGACTTGAGAGGGAGGGGAAATAGTTCGAGGGCAGATGTGCAGTCTTCTCTTTTTAAACATGCAGAAGATGTAATTGAGTTAATTCAAGAGTTAAAGATTAAAAATCCTATTTTGATCGGGTATTCAATGGGAGCCTTCATCTCAAGTGTTGTAGCCAGCAAATTAACTTCGGTACAGGCCCTGATATTATTGGATGGTGCGGCCATTTCCTCTCAACAACAAAGGGACATCGTACAACCATCTCTAGGCCGATTAAGTAAAGAATATGAATCTCAGGAAAGTTATATTGCAGAAATTAAGGAAATCTATAGCCGTTTGGGTATCAATTGGACAGAACACCTGCAAAGTGTGGCGGAGTATGAGGTTCATGAAGTGGATGGTCACTGGGAGAATAAATCATCAGAAGATAGCATTCTTACAGATTTCAATAGTTTTTATTCTTTTGTCCCTAAAGAAGTTTGTAGACAAATTTCCTGTAAAACCTTATTGGTTTATGCCAGTGGGAAAATAGGGGATTTTCCTCCATTATTTTATGAAGAAGCCTATGATGATACGAAGAAATATACACCTGATATTGAAACGATCGTTTCAACTTGTAACCACTATACAATGGTGTTTGAAAATAGGGCGGAGATTAACAAAGAGATAAAGTCGTTCTTAAAACGAATTTGATTTTTTTGAAGATATTTTTTAAAAAAGTATTGAAATTATCAGAAAATGGTGTAATATTAAGAATATATAATAAACTTAATTATTGCCTATTCATTAGCTATTAAAAAACAACCTTTTTTAATAACAACTAGTGAACAACTGGCTACCTTAAACACCTGCTGTCAATTATTGATAGTAATGTTTAGGGTAGCCATTTTTGTCGTGATAATGTAAAAGCTTAATGAATTTGGGGGTTTTATCGTTGAAAATCATTGATTTAACATTGGAACTTTACGATGGTCTAGTTACGAATAATGATTTACCTGCAATAGGGATTAAAGATGAACCTCTTGAACATAAGGGGAAATATGATTCACTTCCTAAAGGCTACCGTTCCAAGTTGATTTCTTTTTCTGACCATAGTGGGACACATGTTGATGTGGCTTCACATTACTCAGAAAATGGGGATTCGGTTGAAACCATCAATCTGAAGAATATGTTTGGGGATGCCCTCATACTGGATGTAAGCATGTTAAAAGCGACACATGAACCTGTTACGAAAGATTTACTTGAAGAGGCCGAACGCAGGCAGGGAGTATATGTTGAAAAAGACGATATCGTCCTGATCAGGACATGGGGGAAATCATGGGGGGAAAAAGGCTTTTTTGAAGCGCAGGCATTAGATGAAAGTGTGGCTCAATGGTTAATTGAAAAGCAAATACATATTGTCGGGTTGGATTTGCCAAATGCGGATTTGAACCAAGATTCAGAAAGCGGAATTCATCAAAAATTACTGAACCATGATATATATATCGTTGAAAATCTAGTGAATCTTGAAAAACTGCCTAAGCATTCCCGCTTTCTTTTTTTCGGGATCCCTTTAAAACTAAAAAATGCAACAGCCTCACCTATAAGGGCACTATCGATACTTGATTCACAATTAATTTAAAGAGGTGCAGACGAATGAGCGAGGGATTATTGTATTTCAAAGAAGTTTATGATGTGGTACCAGGCTGGGTGCAAAAAATGCACGATTATAGCCCCAATGCACTTGATCACTATACCAACTTACGAAGTAACATCATGCAAGAGGGAGCCTTGACGAAGAAGGAAAAAGATATATTACTGGTAGGCATGAATGCTGCGAGGTTGTATGAACGGAGTATGGTTTACCATACCAAAGGGGCAATCGATGGCGGGGCAACAATACCGGAACTGGTGGAATACTTAATTGTTTCTTACTTATATAACGGAACAGAAGCATTAAAAACAGGAATGAAGTCTTTGGAGTATGCTCTAACACTTAAAGGCATTCGATATCCCGAAATAAGTGGCGATCAAGGAACAGCAGAAGAAATCCTGCTTTATATGATTGAACTATTAGGGGATGAGGAGACGGGATTCGTCTCGAATGTTTTGAAACTGGTTAAATCGGAAGACCAAAACTCCCTCAAAGATTATATATTAAGTGATTCAGTGGTTTCAAAAAGTCTAAAACATCTCCTGATGACAGGCATATTCATTACAGAATTAAAAGGGGAACAGGTTGGGGAATGGATGGAGGCGGCAAGGTTAAATGGAGCTTCGGAAGAACAATTAGCTGAAGTGGGACTGATTTGCTTATTGACTGCTGGAATACCTGCTTGGTTTGAGGCAAGTGATTCATTGATTGAAAATAAGTAACGTGAGATTGGTGGGGAAAACATGGCAAAAGTACATCAAGATATAGAAGCAGCTTTATCTTGTGTGAAGAACGGTCATACATTAATGGTAGGTGGATTTGGCTTGATCGGTGCCCCTCTTACATTAATAGATGGTTTGGCCAAAAAGGATGTAGCAGGCTTGACAGTAATCAGTAACAATTTAGGCGAGAAAGGAAAAGGTCTGGGAGTTCTCCTAAGCCAGAAGAAAATAAAAAAGGCGATTGGTTCTTATTTTACAAGCAATCGTGAAATTGGGGAGTTTTACCAACGTGGTGAAATTGAATTAGAACTATTGCCACAGGGGACATTAGCGGAATCCATTCGTGCTGGCGGTGCTGGCATAGGCGGTTACTATACGAAAACGAGTGTAGGGACCGATTTAGCTAAAGGAAAAGAAGAAAGGGAAATAAATGGGGCTACATATATTTTTGAACCTGCCATAAGAGCAAATGTAGCTTTGATCAGGGCATGGAAGGCAGATACACTCGGTAATCTTGTTTATTATAAAACGGCTCGAAACTTTAATCCGGTAATGGCAACAGCCGCAGATGTCGTAATTGCTGAAGTGGATGAGATAGTTGAACCTGGAGAACTCCCGCCAGAGGAGATTGTAACACCGCATCTATTCGTCGATGGAATTATTAAGGCAAAGAAAATCCTGACGAAGGAAGGTGTCAAAGGTTATGAGTGACAAAGAATTAATGCAAAATATGATAGCAAGACGCGCGGCAAAAGAATTGACGGGCCCTTGTATAGTGAACCTTGGAATTGGGATTCCGACCTTGGTTGCAAAATACATTGATGATGAAAATGTTTTTTTCCATACGGAAAATGGATTATTAGGGGTTGCAGAAGTTGATGAAGATGAAATCGATCCCAATTTAGTTAATGCAGGTAAGTTACCGGTAGGGGAATCGATTGGTGCATCATTCTTTAATAGTGCAGAATCGTTTGCAATGATCCGTGGAGGACACATTGATGTTGCCATCTTGGGTGTTTTGCAGGTAGGTCAAACCGGGGAAATTGCAAATTGGGCCGTACCTGGCAAGAATATCATGGGTGTTGGAGGAGCGATGGACCTGTTGGTTGGTGCCAAAAAAGTGATCGTGACAATGACACATACAAGTAAGGAAGGTAAAAGTAAAGTTTTAAATGAATGCACCTACCCGATTACTTCCACTAGAAGCGTTGACTTGATCATCACCGAGTTGGCTGTCTTTGAAGTTATTGACAAACAGTTGAAATTGATTGAATTAATGCCGGGTATAACGATCGAAGAAGTAAGAGCAAAAACAGAAGCGGATTTTATCTATTAAATGTTAAAAAGGTGGTTTAAATGAAAATACGTTCAGTAGATGTATACATTATTGATTTACCCACAATTCGTCCTCATCAGCTTGCCATGCATACGATCGTGGAACAAACGATCATTCTTGCCCGTGTCATGGATGAAGAGGGTGCGGAAGGTTGGGCGGAAGTGGCGACAATAGGCGGGGCTTCATATGGTGAGGGGACACCTGAGGCGATCAAAGTGAATATTGATACATATATCACCCCGCTTATCATTGGTAAAAACCCCGTCCATTATGACAAAATCATGCATGAAGTTTCACTAAATGTTAGAGGAAATAATTTTGCGAAGGCTGTCGTTGAATCAGCCATGGTGGATTTAGTAGCCAGAAGGAGAAACATTCCTGCATATGAATTATTCGGTGGACAAATTCATAAATCATTGCCGGTGGCATGGACTTTGGCAAGTGGGGATACGAGTAAAGATATCGAAGAAGCGAAAGAATCTTTACACCAAAAACGTCATAATATCTTTAAATTGAAAATTGGCAAAGGTAATCCATATAAGAATGTGGAGCATGTATTGAAAATTATTGAAGCCGTGGGAGATCAAGCACGCATTACGGTTGATGTTAATCAAGCATGGGATGAAACAACGGCTACGTATTGCATTGAAGCTTTACAGGAAGGCGGGGTTTCCATGGTCGAACAGCCGCTGCCAGCTTGGGATAATGAAGGGATGGCAAGGTTGACCGAACGTTTTAAGGTCCCGATCATGGCCGATGAATCATTGAATTCATTACAAGATTCATTCCAAATAGCTAAACATAGGGCAGGTAATTCCTTCGCCTTGAAAATATGTAAACATGGCGGGATGACCCAAACGAAAAAGGTGGCTGCGATTGCCGAAGGTGTAGGCTTTGGTTTGTATGGCGGAACGATGATTGAATCATCATTGGGAACGGCCATTTGTGCACAACTTTATTCAACCATTCCAAAATTTGAATTCGGTACAGAATTATTTGGACCGTTACTTTTCAAAGAAAATATTACGCTAAACCAAATAAAATATGAGAATTATGAAATAATCATCCCGGATGGTCCAGGATTTGGCATGGAGATAGATATGGAAAAAGTAAAACATTTTTCAAGAGGTCTTTAATTAATATAAACTGGAAAGGGGATTAAGAAACACCCACTGGTTTATGCAAGTAATCTTGAGAGGATGTAGTTTTATATGGGACAGCCAACATTATTAATCACGGCCTATGCGAAGGCACCGCAAAATACGAGCATGTATGAAAATTATAAATACGCTGGGATGGTACTGGAAATTCACAAGGAAAGTCACATAATCATTAATGCAGAATTTACGTTTTTAACAACTTTGGCCCAGGATTTTTTTAAGCGAATGATAGTAGGTTTTGATTTTAGTAAAGATATCGATTCCTTAATAGAGAATATTAAAACGGACTTTTTAGCTCCATCGCAGCAGTCGGTGATTGTTGCCCTGAAAATAGCTCACCAAAGATATAAGGATAGTTTAGAAGAAAGAAATAAAAATAGCAGGAGGTAGAAAATTGAGCAATGTAGTTATTATAGACTCGGTTCGCACCGCTATAGGGAAATTAGGGGGAGCATTGGAAAATGTTCCTGCCGATTTCCTGGCAGCTGCTGTCCTTGATGAAGTGATCAAGAGAGCGGATATTCCTAAAGAGAGTATTGATGAAGTGATAATGGGACAAGCCAAACAAAGTTCAGATGCGTCAAATTTGGCAAGAGTTGCATCGCTCCGGGCAGGATTTCCTGTGGAAGTACCAGGTTATACCGTACACAGACAATGCGGATCCGGCATCCAGGCAATCAATTCTGCCAGTCAACAAATACAATGCGGATTTGGGGATGTAATCATTGCAGGCGGAGCGGAATCAATGAGCACGGCCCCATACTATATGAGAAATATCCGTTTTGGATTGAAATCAGGGAATGGACAGTTATTGGACCCGAATACGGAAAGCCAGCCAGGTTCACAGCCCGTTGAAGATTACGGGATGTTAACGATGGGAATGACAGCAGAAAATCTGGCTGAAAAATATTCCATTTCAAGGACTGAACAAGATGAATTTGCTTTAAGGAGCCAAGAAAATGCAAAACGGGCAATTTCTACTGAACTATTTTCGAAAGAGATCGTTCCCTATCAAGTTAAAACGAAAAAAGGGTTAATGGAATTTAATGTGGATGAGCACCCAAGAGAAACCAGTCTGGAAAAGTTGGCTAATTTAAAACCGGTTTTCAAGAAAAATGGAACGGTAACCGCTGGAAATAGTAGTGGAAGAAATGATGGTGCATCCGCTCTGATACTAATGTCGGAAGAAGCAGCAAAAAGTAGTGGTAAAAAGCCGAAGGCAAGAATGATCGCTCAAGCTGCAGCAGGCGTATCTCCGAATTACATGGGGCTGGGACCTGTCAACTCTACCTTGAAAGCGCTTCAAATGTCAGGGCTGAAACTGAATGATATTGATTTAATAGAGCTGAACGAAGCCTTTTCTGCACAAGCTTTGGCAGTAATCAAAGAATTGAAGCTTGATATGAATAAGGTGAATCCTAATGGCGGTGCCATTGCCATGGGACATCCAATTGGTGCCACTGGTGCAATTTTAGCAACCAAATTGATGCATGAGTTAGAAAGAACCGGAAAAAGATATGGGCTAATCACACTATGTATAGCAGGTGGATTAGGAATCAGTACCATCATTGAAAATCAACAAATATAAAAACTTAAAAAAATTGGAGGAAATATAATGAAGAATCAAAAAGTAATCGACGTTTATAATGGATTGGTAGTTAAATTCAAGGAATTAGTTAGTGAATACGAAATTGATCATAATGACTATCAAGCTCTTGTGGATTGGATGGATCAATTAGGCAGGGCAGGGGAAATTCCGTTATTTATGGATGTATTCTTTGAAACTCATGCTCTTCAAGAAATGTATAAAAGTGTAAAAGGAACTGAACCTACTATTCTAGGACCTTATTACATTGAAAATACGCCAGTCGTTCAAAATCCTGGTGTGCTGCCACACCGTGAAAATGAACCAGGTGACGCCCTATTCTTTTCAGGATCAGTGAAAGATGTTAATGGAAATCCGTTGGCAAATACTAAAATCGATATGTGGCAGGCTGATACAAATGGTGAATATTCATATTTCGCTGACGGGATCCCAGATGATAATTTACGTGGTGTTTTTTATACGGATGCGAATGGTAATTTTGAAATTAAAACAGTTGTACCGGGTAATTATTCAATTCCAACAGATGGGCCTTCTGGTCAGTTCTTAAAGTGGATTGATCATCATGCATTTCGTCCAGCACATTTGCATCTATTGTTCCAACCGGAAAATGGCGATAGATTAGTAACACAAATATATTTTGAAGGCGATAAATATTTAGAAAATGATGTTGCACAAGGTGTTCGTGGAAGCTTAATTACGAAGTTAGATAAACATTCCGGTGCAGAAAAAGGTTTGAAAAATGATTATTATACGGCTCATTTAGATTTTGAACTTAGATTACAAGATAAACCAGTTTTCAATAAAGCTGTCGTGAAAAACTAAACATCGATAGGAATATGCATTGTTTGTTAATAGGCAATTCCAAAAGTTATTATCTGATTTTTCCGAGTATTTTCCGAGTTCTATTTTGGAACTCGGAAAATACATTCGAAGGATATTTTTATAAATGATGGGAGGCGGAAAATGCGTAGTGTAGTTGCTTCGGATATCATTGCTGTCAGTAAATTTAACCGCTTTCATTTACTTGTTTTTCTTTGGTGTTTTTATGCCATCGCATTCGACGGGTATGAAATAGCGATGTATGGTGTGGGTTTGCCTTGGATGATGGAAGAGTGGGGGTTAACTTCCATACAGGCAGGGGCAGTCGGCAGTTATTCCTTATTCGGCATGATGATTGGCGCCCTGATTTTAGCACCGATTGCAGATAAATATGGCCGGAAGAATGTTCTCGTCATTTGTATGATTTTGTTCAGCGTATTTACCTTGGGGGCAGGGATAGCACCTAACCTCACATGGTTTACAGTCATGCGTTTCATTGCGGCAATTGGCATGGGAGCCTTGATGCCGAATGTTATATCGCTAATGACTGAATATTCCCCAAAACAAAATCGGGCCATCATTGTAGCTGCGATGTATTGTGGCTATTCAATCGGTGGAATCATGGCATCATTAGTGGGAATGTATATCATTCCTTATACGGATTGGCGTGTTTTATACTTTATTGGAATTTTGCCATTACTTACACTTCCAATATTCATGAAGCAGTTTCCTGAATCCCTTTCCTACTATCTAGCAAAGAAGGAAATTGGTAAGGTTGTTGAAATCCTCAATAAAGTCAAACCAGAAGGGGATTTTAAAGAAACAGACGATTTCAGGCTTAGTGAAGCTGAACAGAGGGGGAAAGGATCACCAGTAAAAAAACTATTCACGAACAAACGGGCATTCAGTACGGTTTCCATATGGATGGCTGTGTTCTGTACATTGATGATGGCTTACGGATTAAATACATGGCTTCCAAAAATGATGCAGGATTCCGGATTCAGTATCACCTCAAGCCTTTCATTTAACCTAGTTTTATGCCTTGGTCAAATTGGAGGTTCCTTAGTAGGCGGTTATTATGCTGGAAAAATGGGCCATCGTAAAGTTCTTGTTACACTATTCTTATTAGGGGCCGTTACCTTTGTCGCATTGAGCGCTACGACTAATACCTTCGGAGTATATTTACTGATTTTTATGGGGGGTGCCTGTACTGTGGGTGCCATGAACTTAGCCAATCCGTACATCACGGAATATTACCCCCGTGAAATCCGTACGACGGGTATGGGCTATTCACAAGCAATAGGCAGGATTGGCTCAATTATCGCTCCTACTTTAATTGCCTTTCTTCTGTCAACAGGCATGAATCCAAAGGTTGCTTTTGCTACATTTGCCCTGCCAAGTATCATCGCTGCCATCGGTTATATTCTTGTCCAAGAAAAACATGGATCTTTTGACAGGGTAGTCAAGGAGGATAATGAAGAGGTAGAATCAGAGAAGACTGTAACTATCTAAAGAAATGATTCACAATTCAAAAAACGATCCCCTAAGTTGCTTAACTTTGCAACAAGGGGATCTGCTATCAATGTTCCTATGGCTGCTCTTGAAAATATTAAACTCGGATTGATAAGTAATTGCAGGAAACATACAAGCATTTATGAAATTTCAATAAAGTTAGTAGAACGATGTACTAATGTTGGGCATTAGGTTAGGGGGAAAAATATTGAGTTCAGAATTAAAGGCAATAATAGAAGATCGCACACCGGAACTGTTAACGGACAGATCAAAAAAAGCAAAACAGAAAACTGTTCGATGGTTTATCCTATTTCTAATTGCTTTAGTCACCTGTATAAATTACATCGACCGTGCCATCATATCGCTTGCTGCTCCGAATATTCAAGCCGATTTACAAATAGATCCGGCTTTAATGGGAATCATATTTTCTGTATTTGGCTGGAGTTATACGTTCTCCATGCTTTTTAGCGGCTACTTTCTTGATAGATTTGGTCCTAGAAAGGTATACACGGTTTCCCTCATTTTTTGGTCTGTATTTACATTCATGGTAGGAACCGCGAAAAGTATATCGTCCCTGATTACATATCGCATAGGACTGGGTGCCTTTGAATCTCCCTCCATACCTACTAATGCCTGGTGTGTATCCGAGTGGTTTCCTAAAAAAGAACGTGCTACTGCGGTAGGGATTTATACGGGTACTCAATATATTGGATTAGCCTTCCTGACTCCAGTTTTTACTTGGATCATCATTACCTTTGGCTGGAATTACCTGTTTTATATAGCCGGAATTATAGGGATTCTTATTGGATTGGTTTGGTATGGATTCTATCGGAACCCAAGGGAACATAAGCGTATTTCTCAGCAGGAGCTAAACTATATCAAAGAAGGCGGAGGGATGATCGGTACCGAAGAGAAGCATCCTTTTTCCTGGAAACGGATTGGCCAACTGCTTAAACACCGTCAAATTTGGGGAATGTTCATCGGGCAATTTTCCATTCAAACTACTTTGTTTTTCTTTATGACTTGGTTTCCATCCTATTTGATTGATGAAAAGGGAATGACGATGTTAAAAACCGGAATTTATGCAAGTATCCCATACATAGTAGCGATATTAGGAACTCTGATTGGCGGCCGATGTTCCGATTGGATGATAATACGCGGGTTATCAACCGGAATGGCACGGAAACTGCCCATTATTGTCGGATTGTTACTTTCTTGTTTGATTCTCGGGGGAAATTATACGGATTCACCAAACATAGTCATCACCTTTATGGCAATAGCCTTCTTCGGACAGGGGATGGCATCAACGGTTACCGGTGCCCTTTTAGCTGATATTGCTCCGAAAGGAATGGTAGGCCTAACGGGTTCTTCACTATATTTTGTAGCTAACATAGGCGGGGCATTATCTCCATTAATCGTCGGTATAATCATTAGTGCGACACATTCATATGCAGCAGCGCTAACCTTCATATCCATAGTGGCCCTAATTGGCGCTTTTGCTTATATCTTTCTTCTCGGAAAAGTCCAGCGTATTGAAATCACTGAATGATAAAAATAAAAAGGAGAAAGGCGGAATTACATTGAAATTGAGTTTATGCACAACAGGATTTAAAGAATGGGACATAGAGGAAATAATAAATTGGCTGCTTCCGTTGCAAGCGGATGTTAAAGGACTTGAATTATGGAATAAACATATAGAACGATTTCAGAAGAAGCATGGACCACTGGACAAATTAGCCAAATTACTTGAAACCAATGATTTACAAATACCTTCCATTAGTGGATATACGACTTTTTCGAAACTTTGGAACCAAAAAGAACATCAAAACGAAATCAATCAAGCAAGAAAATTGTTAGATATGGCTCATCAATTAAACTGCCCTTTAATACGGACGTTCGCAGGACATATAGCATCAAGGAATGCCTCACCAGAGCAATGGTCGGAAACGGCAACCGAATTAAATAAATTAGGGCAAATGGCAGATCTCTATGGAGTGGATGTAGCAATAGAAATTCACTATGACTCCTTTGCAGATAACCTCGAAGCCATTCATAAGCTTTTAGAAGATATCGACCATCCACGGATAAAACTGATTTTCGATGGTGCTAACTTATACGTTGATCAATTGAATCCGAAAGAGGTATTGGAATCCATTTTCCCCCATGTCAGCCATGTACATTTAAAAAATTATCACTACAATCATAAAGAGCGTTATAAAAACAAACCAGCACCCATTTTTAGTGGGGATGTTGACAATATTCGCTTACTCGAAGAATTGAGAAAGCGAAATTATACAGGCTTTGTTTCTCTGGAATATTTCGGTCAGGAAGGAATGCCTAACTTGCTTGCCTCATTAGAGCAATGGAAACAACAACTGACATATTAATTCTTTTGGGTATTTTAGATGTAGATCAATGGTGGATATTCAACTTTGATTTAAATGATTTTAGCATACTCTTTTCTCTTAATTAGCAGGAAACCCCATCATGGCAGTCGAACATCAATTAGTAAAAGAGCGGTCTAATTAAGAGAAGGTGAAAAGGAGGGTGAATATGCAGAATCATGAACTGGAACAAGTCATAAAAAATGCGGACAGGGCAATAAATAATGAGGATTTCGATCATTTAATGGAGTTCTATTCAGAAGATGCGATTTTAGTTGTCAAACCTGGAACATTCGCAAAGGGGAAAGAGGAAATTCGTCGGGCATTCATTGCTATCGCTGAATACTTTAATCATAGTTTAATCGTCAATCAAGAAAAGATGGCAATAATCGAAACGGGTGATACGGCATTGGTTGTCGCAAAAGCCCAGCTAAGTGCCAATCAAAAGGACGATTCCGAATTCTCTATGGAAAGAACCGCAACATATGTATTTAAAAAGGATTCCACGGGTACCTGGCGCTGCATAATCGACAACTCTTATGGTGCTGAAATAATTGAAGAATTGAAGTAATTGGTGAAAGCTGCCTTATATGGTGGCTTTTTATTTTTTCAAGACTCAGCTGGCTACAACAAAAACATTAATTTACGACAAAACAAGACGACGAAATCTTTAAGATATCGTCGTCTCATATACTAGGGTTATAATTTTCACTATGTTCATTCGTCGCTTATTTTAAAGCTGATAAACTTCTGCTCCATCATTTCATGCATCGCATATTTGACGCCTTCCCGGCCAACGCCGCTGTCCTTCCAACCACCATAAGGCATATTATCAATTCGGTAAGTTGGGATATCATTGATGACGACCCCACCTGTTTCCAAGCGTTCTGCCGCATAAAAAGCTCGTTCTATACTCGGTGTCATCACTCCTGAATTCAATCCGTAACGCGAATCATTTGCATCCTTGATGGCATCATCCAGCGTATCGAATGGAAAAATACAGACAATCGGACCGAATACTTCGAAACGAAATACCTTTGAGTCACGATTTACATCTGTTAAGACGGTAGGTAAGAGAACATTGCCTTCCACTGTACCGCCACACTCAATTTTTGCTCCTTCCTGTACTGCCTCGTCGATCCAACTTTGTAACCGCTCCAACGATTTTTTCGAAATGACCGCAGTAATATTAGTGCTTTCCTCGAGAGGGGATCCGATGACAAGTCGTTTTGTCCTACTGACGAATCGCTCCAAGAATTGTTGATACAGTGAATTGTGGACATAAATTCTTTGAATCGATATACACACCTGCCCATTATTTGTAAAAGAGCCCATCACACTTCGTTCTATGACTTTATCTACGTCGACTCCTTCATCAATAATGAACGGCGAATTGGATCCGAGTTCAAGGGTAAGCTTACGAAAGCCTGCTTGCTGCTGGATAAGGTGTCCGACTTCCACACTGCCAGTAAAAGTCACTTTTTTTACATGTGGGTGGGTTGTCAAAGCTTCACTTAAGACATCCCCTTTGCCCGGAATGATGTTCAATACTCCTTCTGGAAGGCCTGCTTCTTTAAAAATTTCTGCAAGCACGAGCGAACTAAGAGGCGTTTGTTCGGCAGGTTTTAATACAATAGAATTTCCAGCCGCAATAGCTGGACCAACTTTATGGGCAACAAGATTAAATGGAAAGTTAAATGGGGTAATTGCCGTTACGACGCCAATCGGGGTACGAATCGTGAAACCAAAACGGTTTACTCCACCCTGTGCTGCATCCATCGGAATTTGTTCTCCATAGTTGTTCTTTGCCGCTTCTGCAGAAAAACGGTAGGTCTGAACTGTACGATTGATTTCCTCACGAGCATTTCGAATCGTTTTCGCGGCCTCTAGAGAAACGATTTTCGCAAGTTCTTCACTACGTTCTTCCATGATCGCTGCAGCTTTTACTAAAATTTCGGCTCGTGCATGTGCCGGGTAGGATCGGTATTTCTGAAAAGCGGAATTTGCCTCAACAATTGCTTCAATGGCATCCGCTGGTTCAGCCTGTCCGATTTGTGCAATTTCTTCGTTTGAATGGGGATTATATAATGGCTCATATGATTTTGCCTCCCGCCATTTACCACCAATCCACAATTGCCACTTTTTCTTCATCTGAAATCCCTCCAATAATATCTGCCTTTATAGTTTACAAATATAATCACCTAGTGTTTTCGAGAGCTTTACATTTTCCGAATAATCGACATCCACATCAATCAAGACAATTTCCTGACTCGAAATTGCTTCTTCTAATGCATGAAGCAATTCATCGGAGTGGGTTACTTTCACTCCTTTAACACCAAAACTTTTAGCGAAGCTTAAAAAGTCTGGGTCTGTAAACTCAATCGCATTCGTACGATCAAATTTATTCAATTGCTTCCACTCAATTAAGCCGTATTTTGAATCATGGAAAATGACTATCACGAAGGCAAGACCTAGACGTTTTGCAGTTGCCAATTCAACCCCATTCATCAGAAATCCGCCATCCCCTGTAACCGCTATGACAGGTTTATCAGGTTTTGCCAGTTTGGCTGCAATTGCGCCAGGAATGGCAATTCCCATCGATGCAAAGCCATTAGAAATGATAGTGTGATTAGGCATTTCCGGCTGATACAACCGAGCCATCCATAATTTATGGGCTCCCACATCCGAAATGACAATGGCATTGCCCTTGTCCGCCCTTTTCAAATCGGCGATAATTCGCTGAGGGATGATAGGACTTCCTGATACATCATCCGAAGAATGAAATTTTTCTATGATTTGAGACCTTAACCTTTTCACTTCAGGCCAAAGCTCCTTTTCTACTACACCAGTGGACAAGGCTTCAAGTCCCTCCGAAACGTTCCCGACCAATTCAGCTTGAACTGGGTAATAAGCATCAATCTCAGCCGGTCGAGCATCAATATGAATAATCGGATTCATTGCCTCATCGTTCCAATACTTTGGCAAATACTCGACGAAATCATAACCGACGGTGATAATAAGATCGGCCAAATCAAACCCGCATAGAACATAATCCCTTGCTTGCATCCCTACTGTAAAAAGGGTCAATGGATGGTTGGAAGGTAAAACTCCTTTGGCCATGAACGAATTCACAACGGGAATTTGCTTCTCTTCTGCAAATTTCCGTAAGAACTCAGCAGCTCCATCGCGGACTACGCCATTACCAGCTAGAATTATAGGCTTTTTTGCGCGATTTATTAATTCGACGGCTTTTTTGATTTCTTCCTCTGCAGGGCGGGATCTAGGCATTGGTGTAACCGGAAGAGGTTCACCTTCTGTATCCATCATCGCCACATCTTCGGGGAGTTCGATATGAACAGCTCCCGGCTTTTCTATGACTGCAGTTTTAAATGCTTTACGGATAATTTCAGGAATCGTATGCGGCACCTTAATTTGTTGATTCCATTTCGTTACTTCATTAAAAACCCCAATAATGTCCACATATTGATGCGACTCCTTATGAATTCGATCAAGGCCCGCCTGACCTGTAATCGCGACAACAGGGGAATAATCCAGATAAGCACTTCCTATCCCTGTCAATAAATTTGTTGCACCCGGTCCCAATGTACCCAAGCAGACGCCAGGCTTTCCAGTCAGCCGGCCATAAATGTCTGCCATAAAAGCTGCAGCCTGTTCATGATGAACCAAGATAAATTTAATATCAGAACTTATTAGAGAATCAATAAGATCCGTATTTTCCTCACCAGGGATCCCAAAAATATACTGAACCCCTTCATTCTCTAAACATCTTACGAACAAATCAGATGCCTTCAAATTATTCCCTCCTCAACCATTTCAATTTCTTTCCCTATATGTTGGCTTTGCCTATTAGAAATTATGTACTTACGTATTGTTAAAACCATTTCGAACATTTGCAACTCTATATAAAGAAATTCAGGTTTTAGTAAATTAACCTCAATAGTTATAACTTGGAGAAGTAAAATGGAAATCGCAAGTCGTTTATTAATCATCTCATTTATTACTGTTGCACTTGTTGTAATGGCACTTATCCTTTTCAAAAAATACTTTTACGATTTCGGGGGCTTTTTCTGTTAACCCCTTGTCAATCCAGTGTTCTTCCAATTTTCTTTTCAGTCTTTTTTAACAAAACTTTATTTTAACTCGAACAGTGGTATGCTGGTTGATGGTGTGGACTTCGGCAGAAGATATTTTGGTTGTACAGAGAATGTGAAGTTAAAATAAACATTTCCGATACAAACCCCGATTTCGTGAAAAAAACATTTCCGCAGTTTGATAAAAAGTGCTTAAGCATGGTATAAGTGTAAAGGAAGCAGGGACATTCTGCTTTTTACTTTTGGGATAAGGGGTTGGCCTGGTTCCCATAATGAAAGGATTGGAATTTGAATATGAAAGATAATTTTTGGCGTGATTTACCACGACCTTTTTTTATACTGGCACCAATGGAAGATGTGACGGATGTAGTTTTTCGCCATGTAGTGAGTGAAGCAGGCAGACCGGATGTGTTTTTTACAGAGTTTACAAACACGGAGAGTTATTGTCACCCAGAGGGCATCCATAGTGTGCGTGGGCGTTTGACTTTTACAGAGGATGAACAACCGATGGTAGCCCATATATGGGGGGATAAGCCTGAATACTTTCGACAAATGAGTATTGGTATGGCGAAACTAGGCTATCGGGGTGTGGATATCAATATGGGCTGTCCTGTACCTAATGTGACACAGAATGGGAAGGGAAGTGGCCTTATTCGTCGTCCAGAAGTTGCAGCAGATTTAATACAAGCAGCAAAAGCAGGAGGATTGCCGGTAAGTGTAAAGACAAGGCTTGGTTTCACGGATGTAGACGAATGGCACGACTGGCTAACACACATATTGAAACAAGACATTGTTAATCTTTCCATTCATCTGCGTACAAAAAAGGAAATGAGCAAAGTAGATGCTCATTGGGAACTAATCCCGGAGATTAAGAAACTTCGTGACCAGGTTGCACCAGATACACTCTTGACGATCAATGGGGATATCCCTGACCGTCAAACTGGCTTAAAGCTCGCTCATCAATACGGTATTGATGGGATTATGATTGGGCGTGGTATCTTCAATAATCCATTTGCCTTTGAAAAGCAGCCGAAAGATCATAGTAGTAATGAATTGCTTGATCTCTTAAGGTTGCATCTGGATCTCCATGATAAATATTCAAAATTAGAGCTACGACCGTTCAAGGCTCTTCATCGCTTTTTTAAGATATATGTCCGAGGGTTTCGAGGGGCAAGTGAATTAAGAAATCAATTAATGAGCACAGAGTCAACAGATGAAGTGCGTGCATTGCTCGATAACTTTGGGTCAAAGAATCTTGATGGAATGGGGGAACAGTAGAAGTGTCCCCATTCAAGGTAAAAGCGAAGTAGGATGTTAAACTGGTGTGCCCCAAAAAGTTAGAGTTTATACTAAGCAGTTAATTGGCTAATGTGAAGGCGGTATTGAACAGGACTCATTCCCGCCAATTTTTGTTTTATTTGTTTGTTATTATAGTAATCTATGTTAGGTTATGAATTTGCAAATACGCAAATGGGGAAGACGATTATTTTCTTCAATATTTTAGATGAGTTATCAGCCTACAAGTAAAAAACACAGATAAATGGCGTCTTAAATGAAATATTGCTAACGGAATCAGGTGATACTGGTTCCGTTAGTTTTTTTGTAAAATCACCAACACCACTTGTGTTCTCAATTACAGGCCACGTACGTGGAGGTGTAGTGAAAATAAAAAACCCTACCTTTCATCTCAATTAATATAAATAAACATTGTGGTTGAATTATTGGACTTAATGGAATCTATTTTTGAAAAAGTACTGTATAAATGATAGTTTAAAAAATTGACAGGGAAGGGGTTGTGGGTTCAAATTCCTCACAGGTCATCAACTGCCAAAGGCTCAAATCCTTGATATAACAGGGGTTTGGGCCTTTTTTATTTTGTCTTACTGGATGCGTTTAGATCAACTATAGTGATTTGCTCACATTTTGCTAACGGGACTTCTTAAGGGCGTAGTGGAAAATATCAGCCACTTCATCATCTAATTTAGGATTAGGTTAATTTAAAAATATGCTCCCTCTTGCATAACCATGATGCCGTAATCATTGGCCCAAATTAAAGGTTTGATCGGGATGCCGGTGATTAGCTATGGTTCATCACACTGTTTGTTTAGCAAGTTCAAAACAGGACATTGGTCGGAAGGGAAATATAAAATCTGAGGGGAAAAGGTAAGGTAGTTCGGATGTACAAAAAAAGAGGGAGATGGAGCTATGAAGAAATTACTTACTAGTTTGGTAGTATTAGCAATGGCCCTTGGGATATCTTTTTCCACTGCTTCAGCATCAGCTGGAGGGTTTCACCATCCCGAAAGCTGGGATAAAAACTCTATTTTGCGGAAGGACTCTCATGGGGTGGAAATCAGAAATATGCAGTATATCCTGAATGTCATGGGTTTTTATACGGATTCAGCAGTGGTTGACGTTGATGGAATTTTTGGACCAAAAACCGAAGCGGGTGTAAAGAAATATCAAAAAGAAAACAACTTGAAAGTGGATGGTGTGGTTGGCCCACGGACGTGGGATAGCTTCTCGCAATATATTAAGAAGTATGGTAATGAAACATATGGAGCAGGCGGAAACATGGGACTAAGAATTAAATGGAAGTACGACAATTCTTCCTATACATCCGGCTCTAAAGCCTATATTTACGGTAATGGGGATACATTAAGCGACCAATATCGCTTGTATGCGAATTAAGATACAGGAAGGACCAATGAATTTCCCCTTCATATGAAAAACGTGCCTATAAATGGGCACGTTTTTATTTTTGGCCTTCACGACTTGATTTTTATGTTCTACCTATGATCCATAACTTTCTTATCATAAAGTAATTGAAGTGAATCTTGGATGGTTTGAAAAGAATCAAATCAAAGAAGGAGATTATGTAAAGTTTGATTGAATTCATATCACCTCAGCTCTAGTTCTAAGAGGCGAGGTGATATCTGGTTTTGGCGCAAGTTTTGCGGATTGTGATCCCCGCATATTCAATATTAGCCATCCGATACATCGACGCTTTTTTACATCTCGAAATTTTAAAAACCAAATATAAATTATGCAATATTGAATTTTTTATTCTGATACGCATGATGATATTGCCAACTTTACTAATGATTGGCCGTTATAATAGTATTTTGTTAATTTGGAATAAGAATTGCATATTGAATAAATAGAAAATTCAAAAAATAGAAGGAGGACAAGAGAAATGTATATTTCCAAATAACGAGGTTATTTTTTGTATAAACTGGTCTGACCGGTCTGATATCTAAAGCAATGGAGTTGAACTTAAAGATGACAATTGTAAGTGAAACTGTTCAAAAGTTTTTATGTGATTTTATTCTTAAGAATAATCTTATGAGTGGTGACCAGCTTCCGTCTGAAAGAGAATTGGCAAAACTATTAGAAGTAAGCAGATCTTCTGTAAGAGAGGCATTGCAATCACTTTCTGAAAAAGAAATTATTGAAAAAAAAATAGGAAAGGGGGTGTATGTAAAGAAAAGTTTACATCTCAATGACAAGGCATTTTCAAGCACGTTCGAAATATCTGTCAATATCGATAATTCTCTAGACTTATTAGAACTTCGCAAAGTAATTGAAGCTGAAATCGCTTATTTGGCTGCAAAAAGGATAAAACCGAGTGAAATCCATATTCTTGAACAATCGCTGGTCGACTTAGAAGTGTGTATAAAAATGGAAACTTCTATTATCGTTCCCGATCTTGTATTTCATAGAACGCTTGCACGATCGACAAACAACCAAGTGATTATTGATATGTACAATAATATTTCGGAATTTTTCAAAAAAGTAAGGATTGAAATGGCAATTTATGATGATACAAAAAATGCACTTTATTACCATCAACAGATCTTGAAGGCGGTGAAAAAAGGAGATTCAGATAGAAGTTCTAAATTAATGAAAGAACATATTGAAGATGTGAAAAGCCATTATATCAAAATGGTAGAGGAGTATAAGAGCGTCCAAAACACTCACACCTGATACCAATAATAGGGGGAAATAAATTGAGAGCTAAAACCATCGTTCATTCAGGTTTAATTCAAGAAGAGCCAAATTTTAAGAGAGTTCTAACCCTCCCTTCCCTTGTATTTTACGGCCTTGCTTATTTAATACCTACGACAATTTTTGATATGTATGGAATTGTATCGAATATAACTCACGGAATGTTTTCCTTAACTCACGCGTTAACAGCATTAGCAATACTGTTCACAGCATTTAGTTATGGAAGCATGGTTGCCGCTTTCCCGGTTTCAGGTTCTGCATACACGTATGCCCAACAAGCTATAAATCCATATATTGGTTTTTTAACAGGTTGGACTGTTATGATGGATTATCTTCTTGTACCTATGCTGTCTTACGTTATTGCTGCTAATTATATGAATGCGATTTTCCCTGAAATACCTAATTGGATATGGATCCTCGGATTAACTGTCCTTGTGACAACGATTAGCTACGTTGGCATTAATGTTACCGCCAAAGTAAATAATATAATTGTTTTGGTTCAGCTCTCCATTATAGCTATTGTAACGATTTTTTTAATTAAATTTATTGCCCAAGGAGGAGGAATGGGATCCTTTTTCTCATGGGATGTATTTGTAAACTCTAGTGAGTTTGCTAAACCAGAAGTAGGATGGGGAGTCATTTTTACTGGTGCATCTATACTGGTACTATCATATTTTGGATTTGATGCTGTAACAATGGTAGCGGAAGAAGCTATCAATCCGAGAGTTAATGTTCCAAGAGCGGTATTAATAATTTGTGCGGGTGCAGGGCTTTTATTTACAACCGTATCTTACTTAATGCTATTAGCCTGGCCTGCAGGCTGGAGTGAATTCACGGATGTAAATACGGGAGCACTTGAATTATTTAAAAAAATTGGATTAGGTATACTCGCTGTTATCTACCCTTTCTTCACCTTAATTGGAGCCATAGCGGGCCCTTTAGCTGCACAAACCTCTTGTTCCCGTATGCTGTGCAAAATGGGTGGCGACAGAATTATACCAAAGTTTTTTGGCTACATTCACCCTAAAAAAGCTACTCCAACAAATAGTATTTTATTTATTGGGTCTCTTAGTTTAACTGCTTTGTTTCTTGATGTAAAAACAGTCATTTCTTTAGTAAACTTCGGAGCACTGTTTGGCTGTACCTTCGTAAATATATCCGTTATATTCTATTATTTTATTAAGCAGAAAAAACGTAAAGGCATAAATATTGTACGCTATTTGTTATTCCCTTCTATTGGAGCAATGATCACGCTATTCTTTTTATACAAATTGGATATGTATGCAAAGACTGCAGGTTTGATTTGGTTGACAGTTGGAGTTATTTACCTAGGACTCAATACAAATTTCTTCAAAAAACTTCCACCGGAATTAAATATGAATGAAATGAAAGGATGATACTTTAATGACACAATCATATTGGTTAGCAAATGTATTGCTTGAAAGCGCTTTCCTTCGTGAGGATGGAATGGTTACAAAAACAATAACGGAACACTGTCATATCCTAGTTGAAGAGGGGAAATTCACTAAAATAATCCCAGCTCATGAGAATTTACCCGTTGATTTGCCAGTTCAGGATACGGGCGGACTGCTTATGCTACCTGGTTTTCAGGATATGCATATTCACCTGGACAAAACATACTATGGAGGTAAATGGAAAGCATGTACCCCATTTGTGGATGTATTTGGCCGAATGAAAGAAGAAGAAGACATGCTTCCGTCTCTTCTTCCTGTTGCGGAAGAAAGGGCGAAGAAGATTTTGGAGCTGCTTTTACAGAATGGAGTAACACACATAAGGGCTCAGTGTAATGTTGACCCCATAATTGGGTTGAAAAACATGGAAGCAGTTTTACAGGCATTACAATCATACGATGGACAGATTTCTTACGAGTTAGTTGCTTTTCCTCAGCACGGACTCTTGCGAAGTAATTCTCTTCCACTTGTAAGGGAAGCATTGAGAATGGGAGCAACTGCTGCAGGGGGATTGGATCCGGCCATAGTAGATGAAAATATTGAAGCTTCATTACATGCACTCATAGAACTTGCAGTTGAAGCGGATGCAGATATAGATTTGCATTTACATGAACCTGGTCACCTGGGAATTTATACGATGAAACGATTGGCTAAACTTACAGAAGAAGCAGGGTGGCAGGGAAGAGTTACAATTGGACATGCGTTTGGACTCGGGGATGTTCCAGTTGAAGCGGCAGCCGATGCGGCGGAAACTTTAGCTCATGCGGGTATTTCAATTGCTTCTACTGTACCTATCGATATTCCCACAATTCCAATCCCATTGCTTCATGAAAAGGGTATAAATGTCTCGCTTGTAAATGACAGCATAACGGATCATTGGGACCCATTTGGCACTGGGGACGTGCTTTACAAAGCTAGTCTGATGGCTGAACGTTTCGCTTGGATTGATGAGTGGTCACTAGGACGGGCCCTTGGTTTTATTACTGGCGGGAAAACACCTCTTAATTCAGAGGGGGAGCGAGTTTGGCCGACTATTGGTGATAAAGCGGATGCTGTTTTTGTGGAAGCTAGTTGTTCAGCTGAAGCAGTCGCAAGACGTGCAAGGCGCCTTGCGGTTATGCACAAAGGGAAGATTGTTTCAGGTTCTTTCAATAATTGAAGTATTTGATGAAAGCTGCCGTATATGGTGGCTTTTATTTTTTAATTAAACGGCTTGACAATATACCCCTATAGGTATAATATGAACTCACAAGTAAGATTGCATAAATTCACGAGTAAAATGTGTAAACTCACGAATAAAGCATCTATTAGGGCTTATAATCATTATCGTGAGAATGTTGATTAAGAGGTTTTGCATATTCATTATGTCTATTTGAAGTGTTAATTCGGAAGTGAACTTGGGGCTTCGCTTCATAATCGGAAAAGGAAATAAGGTAATCAGTTGAGGTTAGTAATTGCATTTGTAAATAGATGGGTGGGCAGAGTATGGAGTATGATAAAAGTGTCATTAATCGCTTGAAGCGGATTGAAGGACAAATTAAGGGTGTACTTGGAATGATGGAGCAGGGAAAGGATTGCAGAGAAATCGTCACGCAGTTGTCGGCTGCACGTAATGCCATCGATAGGACCATGGGTGTTATCGTAAGTGAAAATCTTGAGCAATGCGTTCGGGAAAACGTTGTGAAAGGCGAAGGCACTGATCATCTAGTCAAGGAAGCGGTTAATTTACTGATAAAAAGCAGGTAATAAAATTTGACCTGACCTTTAGAAAAAGGAGTGTTATTATGTCTTATATTTTTCAAGTGGATTTTAAAATGGAGGGACCATTTGGCAACGAAATGGTAAAAGAATTTACTGATTTAGCAAAAAGCATTAATGATGAAGAAGGCTTGATCTGGAAGATTTGGACCGAAGACAATGAGGCAAAGGAAGCTGGTGGCATTTATCTGTTTGAAACGAAGGAATCTGCATGTAAGTACATGACTATGCACACAGCTCGGTTAAAAGGGTTTGGTATCGTGAAGGTTAATGAAAAAATATTCGAAGTGAATGAAGTTTTGACTTTAATCAATCATTGACCAATTAAATAAAGAAAAACCTATTCCATTCATTTTTTTAGTGAAGTAGGTTGACGAACTATATTTTTTAGAATAATATATACCCCATAGGGTATGGTAAAACAACAAAATGAAATATCATCAGGGGGAAAACATAATGACTGAAAAGAAAAGAACGACGATCATTTTATTTAGTGGTGATTATGATAAGGCAATGGCTGCTTATATCATTGCAAATGGGGCGGCGGCTTACGATCATGAAGTGACCATCTTCCATACATTCTGGGGATTGAATGCCTTAAGGAAGGATGAGCCGGTTTCATTAAAAAAAGGCTTTCTGGAAAAAATGTTTGCAAAAATGATGCCGCGTGGTTCAGATAAAATGGGACTATCCAATATGAACTTTGCTGGGATGGGTCCTAAAATGATCAAACATGTGATGAAAAAGCATAACGCCATGTCACTCCCAAATTTAATTGAGTTGGCCCAAGAACAGGAAATCAAACTAATTGCCTGTACGATGACAATGGATTTATTGGGCTTGCAGCAAGTGGAATTAATGGATGGAATTGAGTATGCAGGTGTTGCGGCTTATTTAGCTGAAGCAGAGGATGGAAATGTAAACTTATTCATATAATTTGGGGTACTGGAGGGATGAGTTCAAATGGGAACTATATTCAATCTCATTATATTAGGTTTCATCGTTTGGTTTTTATATCAGCGATTTGTCCCGGCAAAGGGGATAAAAAATATAAATGCGGCAGAGTTAAAAGGTGAGCTGAGTAACAAAGGAAATAAGCAATTCGTTGATGTCCGTACTCCTAATGAATATAGGGGCAATCATATTAAGGACTTTAAAAATATTCCTTTAAGCGAACTTGGTAAAAGGGCACAAGAACTTTCAAAAGATAAAGAAGTGGTAGTGATCTGCCAAAGCGGGATGCGGAGCAGTAATGCAAGTAAAGCATTGAAAAAATTAGGATTTAAAGAAGTCACTAACGTAAAAGGCGGCATGAGTTCTTGGCGCGAATAAAAGGAGGATCTTAAAAATATGAATGAAATTTTACCGAATGAAGTGAGTACATTGTTGAAGGGAAACTCGCCAGTCCACATTATTGATGTGCGGGAGGTGGAGGAAGTAAAGGCAGGGAAAATACCAAATGCTGTGAATATCCCGTTGGGTCTAGTGGAATTTAGAATGCAGGATCTGGATAAATCAAAAGAGTATATCATGGTCTGCCGGTCAGGGGGCAGAAGTTCAAGGGCCGCACAGATACTTGAGGATCATGGATATAAAGTGTTGAACATGGTGGGTGGTATGAATCGCTGGGAAGGTCCTACAGCATAATTCCAAACCCGAATATACCCCCATCCCTATTTAGAAAACAAGGAGGAAATAAAATGATTAAAACAAATTCCGTTTTGGATGCTAAAGGTTTAGCATGTCCCATGCCAATCGTAAAAACGAAAAAAGCCATGAATGGTCTGGAAGCAGGGGAAGTACTGGAAGTTCAAGCGACTGATAAAGGGTCAACTGCCGATATGAAAGCCTGGGCGGAAAGTACAGGTCATCAATATTTAGGTACAGTTGAAGAAGGAACCACACTAAAACATTATCTTCGGAAAGCAAGCGGAGAAGAAACAGAAGTGAAGAAGCATGAAAAAATCATTTCAAATGAAGAATTTCTTCAAGTAATGGAAGAAAATCGAAATATGATCCTTCTGGATGTACGAGAATCCGCAGAGTATGCTTTTCATCATATTCCAGCAGCGAAATCCCTTCCAATGGGTGAATTGGAACAACGTATGGGTGAACTTGATAAAGAGTCAGAGATTTTCGTGATTTGCCGTTCTGGCAGCCGAAGTGATCTTGCTGCACAAAAACTGACGGCGGCTGGATTTGAACAAGTATTCAATGTTGTACCAGGCATGAGCCAATGGAACGGGCCTTCACAAAAATCCGTTAATAAATAAAGGTGACTCTAAAATGGAGGAATATATCATGACTAACAAAGTAGCAATAATCGCAAGTAATGGTGGTGTATTTGACGCATATAAAGTGTTTAATATCGCAACGGCAGCGGCAGCAACAGATCAAGAAGTGGCCATTTTCTTTACTTTTGAAGGCTTGAAGTTAATTCATAAAGAGGCGAATGGACAACTTCCATTGCCTGAAGGTAAGGAGCATTTCGCCGAAGGCTTTAAAAAGGCTAATGTTCCTTCAATTCCGGAATTAGTTACTATGGCTCAGGAAATGGATGTCAAGTTTATTGGCTGTCAAATGACCATGGACGTTTTGGGCATGGAAAAAGAAGCTTTAGTTGACGGTATCGAAGTAGGTGGGGCAATCACATTTTTAGAGTTCGCTAAGGATGCTGATGTTACATTAACCTTTTAATGAAGGTAAAATTTTTTGGGATTTTTAATACTGTAGGGGGTATATAAGATGGCGTTTAAGCAAATGACAGCAGCTGAGGTTTCAAAGAAAGTAATCAATAAAACAGACTTATTTATTTTGGATGTTCGAAATGAAAGTGACTTTAATGATTGGAAAATTGAAGGGCAGAACTTTGAATTCCTTAATATCCCTTATTTTGATCTACTGGATGGCGTAGAAGAAATCCTCGATCAAATCCCGACCAATAAAGAAATCCTGGTAGTATGTGCAAAGGAAGGCTCATCTGTTATGGTAGCTGAAATGCTATCTGAAGCTGGATTGGATGTTTCTTATTTAAAGGGCGGCATGAAAGCATGGAGTGAACACTTGGAACCAGTGAGGGTCGGCGAATTGACCAATGGCGCTGAAATTTACCAATTTGTTCGACTTGGTAAAGGCTGTCTATCTTACATGGTCATCTCCAATGGTGAAGCAGCCGTAATTGATTCTACAAGAATGATAGATGCCTATCTTGATTTCGCCGATGGTATCGGAGTGAAAATTACACATG
Organism: Peribacillus sp. FSL P2-0133; assembly: GCF_037975445.1. Classification (NCBI taxonomy): domain Bacteria; kingdom Bacillati; phylum Bacillota; class Bacilli; order Caryophanales; family Bacillaceae; genus Peribacillus; species Peribacillus sp. FSL P2-0133. The sequence continues at coordinate 2,306,318 of NZ_CP150254.1, forward strand.
TTCTGGATACGCACTTACATGCCGATCATATTTCAGGTGGAAGACGAATAGCGGAAGTAACAAATGCAGCCTACTGGCTGCCGCCAAAAGATGCGGCTGAAGTAACTTTTGAATATCAGCCATTAGAAAGTGGTAAAGTGATAACGATCGGTCATATAGCGATTGATATCCAAGCATTATACTCCCCGGGCCATACCATTGGATCCACTTCATTTGTGGTCGATCAAAAATACTTGCTTTCCGGGGATATACTATTCATTGATTCCATTGGCAGACCGGACCTAGCTGGATTAGCTGAGGATTGGGTAGGGGACTTAAGAGAAACACTTTATACACGTTATAGAGAATTATCAGACGAGTTAATAGTATTGCCATCACATTTCATGATCATCGATGAATTGAATGAAGACGGAAGTGTCGCTAAAAAGTTGGGTGCGCTGTTTGCTGACAATCATGGATTGAACATTGCAGATGAAACGGAATTCAGAGAGCTGGTAACAGGTAATTTACCGCCTCAACCAAACGCATATCAAGAAATTCGCGAAACCAATATGGGGAAAATCGAGCCTGATGATGAAAAACAGCGCGAAATGGAAATCGGACCCAATCGTTGTGCGGTTCGCTAATACTGGTAAAAATAAAATCCAAGAAAATAGGAGAGAAGAAATATGAATTCAGATAAAGTGTTAGACGCTAAGGGACTTGCATGTCCAATGCCGATTGTTAAAACAAGAAAAGCGATGAATGATTTGCAAACCGGTCAAGTGCTGGAAATACATGTAACAGATAAAGGAGCAAAAGCCGACTTAGCGGCTTGGTCAAGATCTGGTGGCCATGAACTGGTGGAAACGGCAGAAGAAAATGATATACTGAAATTTTGGATCAGAAAAGGCTGATAAAGGGAAGGGAACCAATAGGGTTCCCTTCTTTTAAGGGAGGCACTTACAATGGATATCACCTTTATCATGACCATCTTTTTGATTGGTTTTATAGGTTCATACGTTTCTGGAATGCTCGGCATCGGCGGCTCGATAATAAATTATCCAATGCTGCTGTTTATTCCCCCGATCTTTGGTTTAGCGGCATTTAGCGCCCATGATGTGACAGGAATAAGTGCTATACAAGTCTTATTCGCTTCCATCGGAGGTATATGGAGCTATCGTAAAAGCGGACATTTAAATAAAACGCTTATTCTCTATATGGGGATCAGTGTGTTAATTGGAAGTGTGGTTGGAAGTTTTGGATCACAATCGATATCGGAAAACGGAGTGAATATCGTCTATGGAGTTTTGGCGTTGATAGCGGCTGTCATGATGTTCATACCGAAGAAAGGGATAGATGACATTCCTTTGGATCAAGTTACCTTCAACAAATGGCTTGCTGCCATCCTTGCCTTAATCGTTGGTTTAGGTGCCGGTATAGTCGGTGCCGGAGGGGGCTTTCTATTAGTTCCGATCATGCTTATCGTTTTAAGAATTCCAACCAGGGTAACGATTGCGTCTTCATTAGCCATCACTTTCATTTCATCCATAGGTGCAACAGTAGGAAAAATCTCAACGGGACAAGTTGATTACTATCCAGCATTAATCATGGTTGTTGCAAGTTTAATAGCATCTCCGCTTGGGGCAATGGCCGGTAAAAAAATGAATGTAAAAGTCCTGCAAGTCATACTGGCTCTATTGATTTTAGCGACGGCTGTGAAAACGTGGGTGGGGATCATGTCTTGAGGTACTCTTTGAAAGGGAAGGAAGCAGTTGTGAAAATAATATTAGAATTCTAAAAAGAGTTCTATCGTTAAAGAATTGTTCACAATAGGCCACACTAAAAGTTTTCCTCCATCACTTTTTTCTCTTATTATCTTGTACCAGATAAGTCAATGGGACTTCTGTTAATAGAAAAAGCTGACTGTTGAAAGTCAGCTTTTTCCTAATGTGGCCGTTGATAAATAATTAAAAAATTACCGCTAAAATAAAAAAAACAATCATCAATAATTGAATTAATACTTTGGCTAAACTGCCGCCTAAAAAACCGATTATGGTAGCAAACCCAACTTTTGAAGCCTTCACTATATCTTTTTGAATGATTAATTCCGAAATGAGGACTGCTAAAAATGGTACGAGAATTATCCCAAAAGGAGGGAAGACGAATGAACCAACAATCGTGGCAATAGCTGCTATTGTCTCGGATGTTTTTGACCCCCCATACTTTTTAACAAAATAACTATTTGCGATAATGTCGGCCGCGATTAATACACCGCTCAACACAACCATACTGATCCAGAACCATAAGGATAACTCATCAGAATTAATAAGGAATTGATAAACTGCATATCCTCCCCAAATGGCAACAACCGAGGGAATAATAGGATAGACAATTCCTACAAAACTTAAAGCAAATAAGACGATCGTTAATCCCCACCATAAAATATCCAATAAAACTCCACCTTTTCATACTTACTTATCATATATCTACTAAATTATATTTCTATTTAGGGTCAAAAACCATTTATTCTTTTTTGTATATTCGAATCCCTCACAGGTCATCAACTACCAAAGGCTCAAATCCTTGATATCACAGGGGTTTGGTCCTTTCTTTATTTTGTCTAACGGGATGCGTTTAGATAAATAAGGTTTATGTATTCCAAATAAAGAAACTCGCCAATTACTATGGCGAGTTTTTGCTTTTTTATATACCAATACCGATGTCAAAACGACTGTCATTTCAGCACGGATTTTTAGAAAAGCACCTTAAAACGGAACCCTTTAACCTTTAAGGTAAGTCTTTTTGTTTTGAGGTTTCCATATAGGAAAAATAAAAAACAACAATGAAAGCAGTTGATTTCACCTAAGAAATACAACTGCTTTTAGCTTTTGGAAAGGAACCTGCGGATATTTCCTAGCAAATTAGTATACAAGGACTTTTATAATTTACAAAAAAGAAATAGCGCCACTAATTATAGCTAATACTGTTAAGATTAACGATGTCAAGATTGCCCATTTGTATGCGAATTTTTGATATTCTCCAAGGTCTTTATCAACCATGCCAACTAATAGAATGGTTGATGCAACAAGTGGGCTCATTAAATGAGCGGGTTGTCCCAATATAGAAGCCCGAGCAATTTCTAACGGACTAATACCATAGGCTGAAGCTGCTTCTGCAAGAATAGGGAGAACTCCAAAATAATAGGCATCATTCGATAAAACGAAAGTGAATGGCATACTTGTAATGCCAACAATGACAGGAAAAAACTGTCCTAATGAAGCAGGTATTATCGCAACCAGTCCATTAGCAATGGCATCAACCATTTTTGTACCGGAAAAGATTCCTGCAAATACTCCTGCCGCAAAAACTAATAGAACAACAATTAAAGCGTTTCCAGAATGTGCTAAGATACGTCTTTTTTGCATTTCCAGATTAGGGTAGTTAATCATTAAAGCAATGGCGAAACCGACCAAAAATAAAATAGGGGAAGGTACCAATCCCATGATAAGAATGACCATAATGCCTACCACAATTAATAAGTTAACCCACAAAAAACGAGGACGTTTAATGTCAATATAAGGAAATGTTTCAGTGGCTTCATTTTCTACAGTAGCAGCTATTTCATTTTTCAACTCGTCTATGTGTATTACACCCAGTCGTTTACGTTCTTTTTTCCCTAAAATAAATGCGACGAAAATAACCCAAAGAGCACCACCAATCATGGTAGGAATAAGTGGAACAAAAAATTCGGATGCATCAAGTCCCAATACTGCTATTGCTCGGGTAGCAGGTCCACCCCAAGGGGTCATACCACTCATAACACTTAAAGCTAGCATGGCTACTGTGGCTAAAACCAATGGATTCATACCGATTCGTTTATAAAGTGGATACATAGCTGAAACAGTAATGATATATGTTGTTGTACCGTCTCCATCTAGGGCCACGAGTAATGCAAGAATTGTGGTACCCATCGAAATTTTGACAGGATCTCCCTTGACGACTTCTAATAACTTTTTGATAAGTGGATCAAATAAGCCCGTGTCTATCATAATACCAAAAAACAATATGGCAAATAATAATAGAGCTGCAGATGGAGCGACTAGCTTAATGCCTTCCATCATCATAGTCCCAATTTTACTTCCAAAACCACCAGCTACTGCAAAAACGATCGGAACTAAAGTTAAAGCAACAATGGGTGATAAACGTTTGGACATAATTAAATAGGTAAAAACGGTAACCATGGAGATGCCTAAAATTGTAACAAACATTATTAAATCCCCTCCCATATTTTGAATGCGCTTTCAAATGATTTCTGGATGACTAAAAAACAATTTCGCGACTATTCAGAAAAATTAATCGGTAGATTAATTAGTTTTACACTATGCTAAGCGCTTTTCTTTATTAAAGGTAATACAGAGAGAACAATAAGTTAAATACATATTTTTTTTGTATTGGTATCAAAATAATTTATTCTTTAAAAAGAATCGGGAGTAGAGCAAAGAAAGCCAAAGGATAAATGATTAAATTACGAAATATTTTAAAAGTTTAATGATATTTTTAGTATTTAAAAAGAAGGTCATCATCTAAATATTGTGGATGATAACCCTCTTTTCTTTATAAATCAGACTTTTTCAGTGTCCTTGAGTAAAGCTCTCTCTTCTTTTTTATTTAACATTTAGTTTTACGTTACTGTTCTTGTCTTTTTTTCTTAAACTTAATTTTAATACCATTCTTAGCAATGGAGGCACTGCGGCATAAATAAAAGCCATCCGAAATAGTTGATAGCTGGTAACAGTAGATACATCAGCATTGACTTCTTGTGCAATGATTCCCATTTGATCCATTCCACCAGGGGCTAAACTTAAAAAACCCGTAATAGTCGATAAATCATAATAATGGGTCAGTAGAAAACTAAAAAACATTGTTGCACAGATCAAAATTAGTCCGTTCAGCAAAGCCAATAATAAGGTTTTTCTTTTGTTGTCAAGTTGTTCCGGTTTTAATAGTAAACCGATATAACCGCCAACCATAAATTGAGATATATCAAGAAGTGAAGGAGGAAGTGGTGGTCCCTGCAAACCTAAAAGACCTATTGCAGCAGCAACGATTACTGGTCCTAAAAAGTAAGGAGCTGGTAGTTTAAATATTTTACCTATTCTTGCTGCGAGAAAACAAATAAGCGCGAACAGAAAGATAAGAGGAAATAAATCACTCCACTCTGGAATAACGTTATCCATTATTTTAGATGAGCCATTGGTACTTTTCGCTGCAAAAATGGGACTGAAAATTAAAAGGGGAACTAAGAAAACAACCATTATCACTCTTGTAACATGGAAAAAGGTTACTGTCGTAATATCAATACCTTTCATTTCTTCTGCAAACACAACGATTTGTGACAAACCTCCAGGAATACTACTCGTTAAGGATGTAGGATAGTCAATGCTGGAATATTTTGACATAACAAAAGCCGAACATACACACACAAGGACAATTAAGGTTGTAAGGATTAACATTGAGGGAAGGTGACTAATCATGTCAGACAGTGAGCTCTTGGTAAAAGAGATGCCAATTGAATAACCTACAATAATTAATCCAGTATTTCTCATCGAAACGGGCCAAATTAAATTAACGTTTTTGAAACGTGATGCAATTAATAGGGCTGCCATTGGACCTAGAAGCCAGGGGATTGGCAATCTGATAAGAGTGAAAAGGCCGCCTCCAATAAAAGCAGTTAGAAGTGCAGCTGAAAATTGGGTTGTCTTGCTTGCATTATTTAAATCCCACTTTTTCATATTAATTCTCTTCCTTTGTACTAGTTTTATTTCGATTCGTCTTATTTCTATTGTTTAGAATCATTAAGAAAATCAATAAATGCTTTTACTTGTGCCAAATCCATAGTCACATCACGATAAAAAACCCAAGTTTCTCTAAGCAAATAGCTATTATCGCTTAATACAATAGGGAAAGTATACAGTGGTTCATCATTTTTAATACAGATTTCTGGTAAAATGGCATATCCTAAACCATTAAGAACCAGTTCTTTACATGTTTCAATCCGATCTACCTCCATTGAAATCTTAGGTGGTACCGCAAATGTTTCCTGCCACCAGTTTTCAATAGTATTCCTTAACGATTGGTCTGTCTGATAATTAATTCTAGGAAGAAAAGGAAGTTCTTTTAATTCAATTTTTTTACTGGAGGCAATACAAATCTTTTCTTCTTGAAATAACACTTTATTTTCCTGCCATTTGTAAGGACCTCTAACTATCCCGAGGTGTGCTTCTTCTTTTTGAAGCATTTGATGAATTTGAGAACTCCATCCAGTTTTCAAACTAATTTCAACCTCTGGATATAGGGTTAGAAATTCTTTTAATAATACTGGCAGTTTATATCGGGCAAACAAGCCAGATACACCCAATCGCAAAGTTCCTTTTACTTTTTTATCCAAATTTGAAATGTGTTCTTTTGCAGCTCCTAATTGCTTACGCATATTTTTCGAATATTTAACTAGGTATTCCCCTTCAATTGTAAACTCGACACCTCTTTTGCCTCTAGAGATTAAATTTGTTTTGAACTCTTTTTCCAGCTGTTTTATACGATAGGATAAAGCTGGCTGAGAAATAAATAGTCGTTGTGCTGCCTTTGTTATATTTCTTTCTTCGTATAGAGTAATTAAAATAAGCCAGTCTTTTTCATCCATAAAATTTTTCTCCTTTAACCATAAAAAATATTTATGGGTAATTGTAAATAATAATAATTTATTTGATTTCTAAAAGTATAATACAACTAATGAATAAAAGAAATCTATCTTTTTATGTAAATCAATAGCTCACAATAGTTTGCGTTTCCTGCATTTTTTCATAAAATTTTTCTATGGCAATGAATAAAAAAACAATATTATTTTTATTCATTATTTTCACTTATTATTTACATGAAGAGTTATCACTACTTAACAGGAGGGGTAAAAATGTCAAATACACAAAATTATGATGTAGTTGTAGTAGGGGCAGGAAACGCAGCTTTATGTGCCGCAATCTCAGCAAAAGAGGGAGGTGCTAGAGTTCTTGTGTTAGAACGAGGACCAGTGGAAAAGCGTGGAGGGAACTCTTTCTTCACGGATGGAGCCATTCGTGTTGCATACAATAATTTGGACGCAATCAGAAATATAATACCTGAATTAACAGATGAAGAATCCGATTTAATTGTAATGCCTGAATACTCGGAATCCGATTATTACAATGATCTAATGCGAGTAACAGGTGGACAAAGTAATCCTGAGTTAGCAAAACAGCTGGTTTCTAGATCGTATGAAACAATTACGTGGATGCGTGATCAGGGAATAAAATTTGAATTGAATTATGAAAATCAATCTTTCGTACAAGATGGAAAGCGCAATTTCTGGGGGGGACTGCCTATCAAAACGGAGGATAAAGGCGTTGGCTTAATGAGACAGCTCTTTGCGCGGACAGAAGAAATCGGCATCGACGTTTGGTACGATTCACGTGCTGTGGAGCTAGTATCAGAGCATAACACAATAACCGGTGTCGTTGTTGAGAACGATCATACAATGGTAACTGTTCAGACATCCGGTGTGATTTTGGCTTGTGGCGGCTTTGAAGCCAATAAGAAAATGAGAAGTGAAAATATTGGTGAAGAATGGGAAGCGGCTATTGTTCGTGGAACCGAGTTCAACACAGGAGACGGCATTTCCATGGCTATGGCAGTTGGGGCTGAAAAATTTGGGCAGTGGTCTGGATGTCATTCTATTGGGACAGATTATAATGCGCCAAAAGTAGGAGACTTCACGAAGCCGGGAGATATTTTTAAAAAGCATTCTTATCCTTACAGCGTCATGCTTAATAATGAAGGGAAACGGTTTGTTGATGAAGGAGCAGATTTGCGAAATTACACCTATGCCAAATACGGCCGTGAGGTACTAAAACAGCCTGGACATGTGGCATATCAAATTTATGATGCACAGGTACGCCCGATGCTGCGTAAAGAATATGACCTTGAAGAAGCGACTATTTATAAAGCAGATACTCTTGGGGAGTTGGCTAGTTTACTGCCGGTCAATCAAACACAATTTCTTAAAACGATCGAAGAGTATAACAGTGCCGTACAAGATGGCGAGTATAGACCCGCAGAGAAAGATGGCAAAGGAACGAAAGGAATTACCCCTCCTAAATCCAACTGGGCACTTCGAATTGAACAAGGTCCATTCTATGCTTTCCCTGTAACGTGCGGAATCACCTTCTCGTTCGGTGGTTTGCATGTAGATACAACGGGTCATGTGTTAGACAAAGAAGAACAACCGATAAAAGGTCTCTTTGCGGCTGGTGAAATGATTGGGGGGATTTTTTATGAAAACTATCCTGGTGGATCCGGGTTAATGTCTGGAGCAGTCTTTGGAAAATTAGCTGGTTCATCCGCAGCCCGCTATACTCAAGAAAAGGTTGAAACGATCAATAATCACTGAGTCTTTTCCATGAATGGTTTATTAGATAAGAATGTGTCCAAAAAATAATAGAGTTACGTGTAGTAGAAGAATGAAAAATAGCCAAGGCTTAAAAATGTCCTTGGCTGTTTGGTATTTTAAAATATAAAAATTCTGTATGCTTTGACTAAAACTCATATCATATAGGTATATAAAAGGTCAAACTTAGTAACAGTTTATCTATTGGAATTTTTTCAGGTGGAGTGATTGTATAGCTTTAAGCGTCCTGATGGCCAGACAATAAGATTCTTCATTACTAGCTTTTCGAGTTTAGCACCAGCTTGAATGGATCAGATGGGCATTAACGTGCATGAAGCCAGTTCTAACTTATCAATTTACCAGTTATATTGCTGTTGATCACTCCGATGCTAAAATTCAGCATGAAAAAGGGTAGTGGATTTGTTTACTGGTATTTTTCTCTAAACAAAATGATAGATAGTAATTAGCTTTTTTTAAATACTATAGTAACCATAAAAATTTGATTTCAGTATCTGTACCCTAATTTGTATAGGGGTTTTAGCTTATCTGGGGAAATTCACTTCTATTCTCAATCCTAGTTTATTATTAAGTTTGAAGACATGGTTTAGGTGAAATACATTAGAGTCTGGGCTCTTTTGATGTCTCACTTATACAAAACAAGGATCATTGAAGTAAACAATTTCGGAAAGAATTTTAGTGCCTTTCATATTTTTGAATAGTTCTTTCGCTTCTTTTTCTGTGTCAAATTCAAATATTTTAATATTTTCTTTTAAAAAGACAGTGATGACCCACATTTGACAAGCCTCCAAGTGATAGAAAATTTTTTTGCTGTAATTTGCAGATCAATTCAAATCAAGCTAATTGATAGGAAAGCTCATAATATTTTTTCGTGTACACGTATCCCTCCAAAATGATTCTTGCTGTGCGTACCACTTTAATAGCGCGTATGTGTCCTGCCAAGAAATCAACTTTTGTTTCCATTATCCCGGCCGGGTGGGCTAATCGAAAAATTTCGTGTTTAATATTTACCATCTCAGATAAAACCGTTTCCTGTAAGTAAGCCCCTGCTGTTGCACAGATGGCTCCTGTAATAGCAAGCGCTTGATGGGGCTTTTGCATGGACATCATTCGGATCATCAAATCCATCTCTGACGCTTTTCTTTCCGATCCGTTTAGATCGACGTAATCCATAGGAGGAGCAATTAGGGTCATTTTAGGTACAGCAGGAGATTTGACAGTAGCTGTTTTCTTATCGGAAAATTGACACATTTCAGCTGCAATTGACCGAATTTCTTCCAGTTCATTTAATTTTTCCTGTGAATAATCAGTGGGCAATTCGCTTCCGCTTAGACCAATATCCTGTGCCCTTACAAAAACGAGTGGATTGGCAACATCAATAATTGAAACTTGAATTAGTCGATCCTTGGTTTTAATCATGTCAATCGGATTTCCTGTAGGGAAAAGTTTTCCTGTAACTGCTCCTTCTGCACGAGTAAAAGAAAGATAGACAGGTGATCCTTTACCAGGCACCCCAGGAATTGAGCAACATCCTTCTGATTTTACATGTCCATTTTCAACCTCTACTTCTGCAATAATCAATTTTTGTGTATTCACGTTAAAGATTTTCACCGTTGTAACAGGTTCTTTTGCAGGGACTAATCCTTGCTCAATTGCGTAAGGTCCTACAGCAGATGAAATATTTCCACAATTTCCTTTAAAATCAACCATTTGATTATCGATACTAATCTGAGCAAATGTATATTCCACATCGAATTCTGGTGAATCTGATTTTTTGATAATCGCTGCTTTACTTGTCAATGAATTCGCTCCTCCAAGACCATCAATCTGTCTCCGATCCGGACTGCCCATCACGTCAAGTAAGAAACCTTCCCAGTGTAAGGGATTCGAAGGCATATGTTCATAGTTAAGGAACACACCTTTACTTGTCCCGCCGCGCATTACAACTACAGGTACTTTCATTGTATAACCACCTTTTCTCAACCAATATTTATAGCACTACCGGTTCCTTTGAAAATATAGTATGATAAGTTTGTTCATAAGTAAAATACATATTTTTTTAATAAAAATGATAAAAAAACTTATAATCTATAAAGTGGGAGATGGTTAAGTGGACGAAAAAGATTGGATTGCGATAAGGGTACTTTATGAAGAAAAAAACATTAGCCGTGCCGCAGAGCGTTTATATATATCGCAGCCGGCGTTAACGTACCGGCTTAAAAATTTAGAAAAAGAATTTAGCACGAACTTATTTTTCAAAATAAAAGGAGGCATTGAGTTCACTTCAGAAGGGATACATTTAGCGGGCTATGCGGAAGAAATGGTGAAAAAGTTGCAAAAAACGAAAGATTATATGCTGAATATGAAAAATGAGGTAAGAGGAACGTTAAGGCTTGGCGTTTCCAGCAACTTTGCTCAATATAAACTACCAGAAATATTGAAAAAGTTTTCAACACAATATCCTCATGTACAATTTAATGTGAATACAGGCTGGAGTACTGAAATCATGCATCTTCTGGATTCCTCTAGTGTTCAATTAGGCATTCTGCGTGGAAATTATGAATGGTATGGAATCAAATCGCTACTGCATAAAGAAAGACTTTGTTTAATTTCTAAGAAAGAGGTAGACTTGGATAATTTGCCAGAACTTCCATTCATAAATTATAAAACCGACAGTTCTTTAAAAAACTTAATAAATGGCTGGTGGCATGATAGATTCCCGGAGCCACCATTTGTAACTATGGAAACAGATCGGCAGGAGACGTGCAAAGAGATGGTCAAAAATGATCTTGGTGTTTCTATTCTGCCAGAAATATGCCTGCAGCCTTCAGATAATTTGCATACATACGGGTTATCCTACAAAAATGGGAAGCCGGTGTTAAGAAATACATGGTTAATGTATAACCAGGATTCATTAAAACTCTCTACTGTGAAAAACTTTATTGATTTCTTGAATAAAAATTCCAATCTATAACGAAAAAGCACAATGAAATTATTGACAATTGCATTGTGTTTTTTTGATTTCTTAATTTAATATAAAATGGATTATAAGTTTTTTTTTCGAAAAAGTACAAAAAATATGTATTTCACTTATTTAATGATATGAACTATTCTAAAAATAGAAAAACAAAGCAACAGAGAAACAGAAAATAATATGTTGTATTTTTTAACTATTCAAACTTTTCATCTGATTTGTAAGCGGTTTCTTTAATAGGAGGGGATTCATATTCTAACGTTACTTGGAATTTCAATGGTCGTTGTTTTTACTTATTTAATCATGTCTAAACGGTTATCACCAGTTACTTCTCTTGTAGTCATTCCAATTATCTTTGCATTAATTGGCGGATTTGGTCCAGAGCTCGGAGATATGATGCTCGATGGAATAAAGGTTGTCGCACCTTCAGCCGCTTTGCTATTGTTCGCTATTTTGTTTTTCGGAGTTCTGATTGACGCTGGATTATTTGATCCACTTATTAAAACTATGTTGAAAATCGTAAAAGGGGATCCGGTTAAAATAGCGATAGGAACAGCAGTAATCGCAATCACCGTTGCCTTAGATGGTGATGGTACCACGACTCATATGATTACGATTTCCGCTATGCTGCCTCTTTACTTACGACTTGGTATGAATCCACTTATTCTTGCAACTATTTCTATGCTGGCTGTCAGTATTATGAGTGGTATGACTCCTTGGGGAGGACCTGCAACTAGAGCAATAGCATCTTTAGGTCTGGATGCAAATGAATTCTTTGTCCCGATTATCCCAACACTATTCTCAGGAATAGCAGCTATTATTTTTACCGCTTATGTACTTGGTAAAAAAGAGCGCAAAAGGCTTGGCGTTGTTTATATCAAATCTGCACCTGAAATGAAAGGGGCTCTTGCTGAAGCAGCGGTAGCTTCCGCCATACAAGTCGATTTAAAGCGCCCTAAATTAATATGGGTCAATCTTTTGTTGACGCTCACAGTAATGGTCGTTCTTATAATGGGCTTAGTACCGGTACCGGTGTTGTTTCTAATCGGGTTTGTGCTTGCTTCGATCATTAATTACCCTAATTTAGAACAGCAAAAAGAGCGAATCGTGTCACATGCAGGAAACGCTATAACCGTTGTCACATTAGTATTTGCGGCTGGTATTTTCACAGGGATCTTTTCCGGAACGAAAATGGTAGACGCCATTGCAAATTCATTAGTGGCCATCATTCCGGATTCTTTAGGCTCTTTTTTACCGATGGTCGTTGCGTTCACAAGTATGCCATTTACGTTCGTTTTATCTAATGATGCTTACTACTTTGGTGTTTTGCCGATTCTTGCCGAAGCAGGAGAAGTTTATGGGGTGAGTCCTTTAGAAATTGCCAGAGCTTCCGTACTGGGCCAGCCTGTACATTTCTTAAGTCCACTCGTGGCCTCGACTCTTTTACTGGTAGGGATGGTAAAGACAGATATCGGGGAACTACAGCGGTATGCATTTAAATGGGCTCTAATTTGTTCATTAGTCCTTATCATTGTTGCTATCTTGACAGGGGCTATTATTTAAGTATAACGTTATCTAATAAATTCTCCGAACTTAAACAAATTAGGGCTGTGCCAAAACCAATTATTATTAGTGGTTTTTGGGACAGCCCATTCTTTTAATAAGGTCTAGAAGTCTCGCCGGTCGCTTGAGTAATGATTTTTACGATTTTATTCGCCAGGTTCATAACCGTGTATAGACGAGTATCATTTAAAAATTGCATCGTTGGCAGCGGATCTATATAATTTACCATTCCTATAATATGATAGTCTCCCACTTCAGGTAATACTTTTTTTAAAGCTTTCCCTGGGACAAGTGGTCCATTCTTCAAGAAAACATAACCGACCTGGTTTTGATCCCCTAAACAAGCATCCACACTAAAAATAAGAGGCTTTTTGAATTGTTTTTTAATTTCTTTCAACGTGTCTTTTAAATTAAATGCATGAACGGGATATTCCAAAGTACCGTATACACGATAAGGCACCGTATGTTCTTTTAGCATTGTCCCGACTAAAGGGCCTAATGAATCCCCAACTGATCGGTCTGAACCAATGCACAGAAAGATTACATCTACATTTTGACATCCTGAAGATTGAATAATCTCTTTGACTTTTAATGCTAAGCAGTTTATTTCTTCGCCTTTTGGTTCCACAGAACAAATCTGCTCCCTCTTTTTGTAAAATAGACTCATTTTGATTCCCCTTTATTCTATTATACGAATTAAAAAGATATCATGCATATAAATATGAGCATATGCTTGAGACTGATGGATATTTTTAAATTATTAGTATTCAACACTCTGAAAAATGGAAGTACTTCAAAACATGCCCTTTAATTTATTTGGCGAGGAAGTGGGAGTAGGTTTACAACTAGAATATTTCTAGATCAATTATATAGCATGGCTTTAACCGATTCCACTTTCCAAAAATTCATTAGATTCGGGTAGAATTATGCTTTCACGAACTTGTGATATCATGCCTAATGGTGACCTTGTCCCTTCCGCCCACGATGGAATGGCAGCCTATGAAGGGGAAAAGGGTACAACCATTCTTGTAAGAAACCATGAAAATGGGACAAATTCAGATTACCCTGTAAACGGAAAAAAACCTTGGAGCGCTGTGCTGCCGGCGGCACAACTACAATAATCGTTGGACAAAATAACAAAGTCATCGATCAGTATGTATCAAGTTCAGGTACAATTCGTAACTGTGCGGGTGGAGCTACGACATGGGGCACTTGGTTAACAATGGAAGAAACTCGTGATAAGGGACATGGCTTTGTATTTGAAGTGAATCCGCTTGATCCTGAAAACGAAATGTCAAGAACACCGATCCGTGATATGGGATTTCTCCGAAGAAGCTGGGCATGTTGACCCTTCAACAGGAATTTGGTATTTAACGGAAGACGCAAGTCCAAGCTTCTTGTACCGTTTTACACCACATGACCGAAGTCAAAAGCTAGGTTCTCTGCAAAAGGGCGGTATCCTTGAAGCAGCATCGATTGATTAATTACCAGCTGCATCTGCAAGTCAATTTAGTACTAGACAAAAGTTCGGGATTGTTTGGAAAAAAAATCCTGAAATTGCAAAGCAAGATGCTAAGGATTAAGGCTGTATTCAGTTTAGCCGCTTAGAAGGGGCTTATTTTTCAGAAGGCACTTTATGGTTTGATGATACAAGTGCAGGTTCAGCACGCCTGGGCTGGGTTTATCGCTACACTCCAGCGACAAACACCTTGGAACTATTCTATGAGTCTACGGATAAAAATGATTTAGAAGCCCCGGATAACATTACAATAACACCTTGGGGAGATCTTTGGATCGCCGAAGATGGTGGCGGTAATGACCGTATTGTCGGATTGAGTCCTGACGGAAAAATTTATACTTTCGCGGAAAATATGATGAATGGTTCTGAATTTGCTGGTCCTACATTTTCTCCGATACCTCTTCCTTCGTGATTCGCTAAATAAAATAAAGCACCAGAACCATGAGTCGCAATCATTTTCATAGCATGCTTTAATTGAAAGCCACAATCACAGCATTTGCTGATCGCCAGTATGACAAATACTATGTATCCGGATAAGGGCATCGGAGGTATATGGAGCTATCGTAAAAGCGGACATTTAAATAAAACGCTTATTCTCTATATGGGGATCAGTGTGTTAATTGGAAGTGTGGTTGGAAGTTTTGGATCACAATCGATGTCGGAAAACGGAGTGAATATCGTCTATGGAGTTTTGGCGTTGATAGCGGCTGTCATGATGTTCATACCGAAGAAAGGGATAGATGACATTCTTTTGGATCAAGTTACCTTCAACAAATGGCTTGCTGCCATCCTTGCCTTAATCGTTGGTTTAGGTGCCGGTATAGTCGGTGCCGGAGGGGGCTTTCTATTAGTTCCGATCATGCTTATCGTTTTAAGAATACCAACCAGGGTAACAATTGCATCTTCATAAGCCATCACTTTCATTTCATCCATTGGTGCAACAGTAGGGAAAATCTCAACGGGACAAGTTGATTACTATCCAGCATTAATCATGGTGGTTGCAAGTTTAATAGCATCTCCGCTTCGGGCGATGGCCGGTAAAAAAATGAATGTAAAAGTCCTGCAAGTCATACTGGCTTTATTGATTTTAGCGACGGCTGTGAAAACGTGGGTGGGGATCATGTCTTGAGTCACTTTCTTGCAGAAAGTGGTGGTGGGTCCTGGGGAGAGTTCATCACAGGTCATCAAATTTTTTATTTGAAACCAGTTATATAAGGGTTACCAAGGATTGTACCACTTCTATTGAAGTGGTATTTTTTTTGACATTTTTTGTGATTGTCAGCTCTTGTTAGGGATCGTAATTAATTTAACTAAGTTTGAATATTAGGAAGTAAATTTCCATTAAGTTTTGATTTTTCGACTGTTTTGTCTTTTTCAAGGTCGTCCTGTTTGTGCTGCGAATTCAACTTCAATATTCAGGTTGTATCGATTAATCGGGACGTCCAATTTTTTTAGTATTTACCCATTGATTAAACTAGACATATCGTGTGTAATTGAAAATCCGCGAATGGGAATCTGCATGAAATCAGCTAAGGTATTTTGGATCTCCTGGCAAACTGGTGGAGGGGACATCATTTGTGAAAATTTGCATATAATCGAAGGGAAAAAGAGTTATTTAGTCCTGGGTGATAGTTGAAATTGGAAAACCTTTCCGGTAACATATATTAAGAATCATATAATAGGAGGTTGTCCATTGGCTTTACAAATTAAAGAAGTTACGAAAAAATTCGGGGAATTCACAGCTGTCAACCAGCTTGATTTAACTATTCCCGAGAAAGAAATGTTCGGTTTTTTAGGTGGGAACGGAGCGGGGAAAACGACTACGTTCCGAATGATACTCGGCCTGCTTGACCCGACTGAAGGGGAAGTGATCTGGGATGGTAACAAAATCGATTATACGACAAGTTCATTGATTGGCTATCTTCCTGAGGAACGCGGACTATATCCAAAACTGAAGGTCCGTGATCAAATTGTGTATTTGGCTAGATTAAGAGGGATGAACAAACGAGATGCTTTGAAAGAATTGGAGTATTGGCTAGACCGCTTTATGGTACCCGAGTATATCGATAAGCGAGTTGAAGAGCTTTCAAAAGGAAATCAACAAAAAATCCAGCTGATTGCATCCATGATCCATAAACCTGAATTACTTATCCTTGACGAACCCTTCAGCGGACTGGATCCCGTGAATGTGGAAATACTGAAGAAAGCCGTCATCGACTTAAGGGACAGCGGTACGACAATCGTTTTCTCGAGCCATCGCATGGAGCATGTTGAGGAGATGTGTGAGCATCTTTGCATCATGCATAAAGGTTCTCCAGTTGTGTCTGGAAAATTAAAAGAAATCAAGCGTTCTTTTGGTAAAAAGAATGTGTCAATTAAAGCTGATTTTGACTTATCCTTTTTGGATAATTATTCAGGTGTAACAAAAGTAAAGAACACGATGGAAGGAAAAATTCTTCAAGTCACTGGTGAAGATGTGGCTGAGAACATGATTCGTGATCTTGTTCCAAGAGGTTTCGTCCGGAAGTTCGAATTGGAAGAACCATCGCTGACGGATATTTTCATTGAAAAAGTGGGTGCCGTCTATGAATAACTTTTGGATTGTCCTTTCCCATACATATCTATCAAAATTAAAAACGAAATCCTTTATCATTTCTACAATCATTATGATGGCCCTGATTCTTGTCCTTACGAATATTTCGAATCTTATTGATAAATTCGACAGTGATGATCAGGAAAAGGTTGCCGTCATCGATAAGACTGAAGGTAGCTTATTTGATTCTTATAAAAAAGCGGTAGCAGGTGTGAACGATGACCTATCGATAATATCCGCCCAGGATGAAAAGGAAGCGGAGGAAATGGTCAGCGCAGAAGAAATCGTTGGTTATTTGTTAATCGAAAAGGACGAAGCCGTCGGCTTCAAGGGAACGTATAAAGCGAATCAAATTTCAGATTCTGCGGTAAGTAATGATTTGCTTTTAGCGCTTACCCAATTGAAGGGTCAAATAACTGCGAAGGAATTGAATTTGACAGAGCAGCAAATCGCTCAATTGAATACGCCGCCAGCATTTGATACGATTGCGCTTCAGAAAAATGCAAAAACGGAAGAGGATCTCAACCAAGCACGCGGTCTCGTGTATGTGCTCCTATTCGTCATTTACTTCGGTGTATTGATGTATGCAACGATGATTGCAATGGAAGTGGCTACTGAGAAAACATCACGGGTCATGGAAATCCTGATTTCAAGTGTCCCGCCAGTCACACAGATGTTTGCCAAAATAATGGGTGTTGCTTTGCTTAGTCTTACGCAAATGATTTTATTTTTTGGAGTGGGCTATTTCTCGATTAAACAAAACTTGACAGGTATGGATGAAGGATTCTTTTCATTTTTCGGTTTCGGAAGCACCGATATCTCAACAATCATTTATGCGATCATCTTCGCTTTGCTTGGTTATTTTCTGTACGCGACTCTTGCGGCATGTCTTGGGTCCGTTGTGAGCAAAATTGAAGATGTCCAGCAAATGATTTCACCGATGACCATGTTAGTCGTCATTGCCTTCATGATTGCGATGTTTGGACTGGGGAATCCGTCAGCGAGTTATATTACGATTACATCATTCATTCCATTTTTCACGCCAATGATCATGTTCTTGCGCGTAGGGATGCTTGAAGTTCCATTCTGGGAAATCGCCATCAGCATTGCTGTGTTGATCTTAACCATTGTTTTACTAGGAATAATCGGGGCAAAAATCTATCGTGGTGGAGTCTTGATGTACGGAAGCTCAAAATCACTGAAAAGCATCAAGAATGCCTTGCAATTATCAAAGAAAAATTAACATGAAACCTGGATCCTTCATTCCTGTTGAAGGTATTCAGGTTTTTTAATAAGATAATACCATTCAAATAAAAAATATTTTGAGATTAATTAAAAAGGAAAGAAAAGTAACATAGATATAAGGGAACATAAATATATTCCATTTATGAAACCGCGATTAGGAGTGAACTATAATGAGCAATCTGGTAACGTTGACGATAGCTTCAGAAGCGTTTCTCTTGCTATCCTTCATCATTATTATTTTATCAAGCAGGAATCCGAAAAAGAATGTTCTCTTTGTCATCCTATTCATCATTGGAGCTGCACCGCTTTTATATTTAGCCATAGATCATGTAAAAAACGATTATATGGATGCAAATATAGGATTGGGTCTTGCCTTTATGTATACCTGGATATATAGCGCAGTTGCCTTTATCATTGCCATCATTCTTTTATTGAAAAAGAAAAGGAATAATAATATTTCAAAAGAACAGTAATATTCCCATTATCCAATCAAGTTCCGGTTTTTAATTAGCTTTTTTGGATTTGAGGATATATGGGTTCCGCATTTACGTTCTTAAGAGTGGAGTCCAAACTTCTCGATCATGGTAATGACTTAAAAATATGGTGGTACCCCTTAAAGAAGTATCACCAAGCCAATACGAAAAAGGGTTGCCCCTAAAAGTCATTTTACTGACTTTTAGGACAGCCCTTTTTTGTTTTTAAATCCTTTTTAAATCAATGAAAATAAATGTAAAGCAGGTGAGGGTTAATGAACACACTATTGTTCGTAACAGATTTATACTATGAAGCAAAAGGAAGAAATTATTATGAGGAGGATTTGTTCCTTACTTCGAAGCTTAGAGAAGATTTTAAGTTGGGCATTTGTCATCCTGAAGACACTGAAACGTTTGAAAAAGATTTTGACTTAATAGTATTTCGAAATGCTGGTCCAGTAGCGAATTTTAAGGATACGTATCAAGCATTCCGCAATAGAGTAGTTTCTGGATATTTTGAAAACATACAATTCATTTAACGGAGAGTCTGATATGAACGGGAAGGAATACTTAATTGAACTAATGAATGCTCAATTTCCTGTTATTCCAACTATAGAAACTCTTGATTCTTTAGATAAACTCCCTAATGTAGAGACGTATATTGTAAAGCCAAAAGATGGTGCAGATTCAATCGGTTTGGAATTTGTAACGAAAGATGAATTGAGTGATAAAGTTGATTCAGAATCAAAAAACACATTAGTACAACCATTTATCAACTTTGAGTATGAGGTTTCATTTTATTTTATCGATAAAGAATTTCAGTATGCTCTTTATGCACCAGATAAAGATCAAAGATGGGAATTAAAAGAATATGCACCTACTGTAGAAGATTTAACTTTTGCAAACAAATTTTTTGAATGGAATAATCTTGATTGGGGGATTTAACGAGTTGATGTTTGTCGGAATGAACAAGGTGAACTTTTATTAGTTGAATTAGAAGATTTAAATCCCTATCTTTCCTTGTTAGAATTATCTGATGAAACACTGAAGAACTTTGTAGAGGCAATGAAAAAGTCATTACTGAAAACTCTTCAGCTTAAATTTAAATTTTTCTTATAGAACTATCAGGTGCGTAGTAGTAAAAGAAGGAGCAGTCCCAAAAAAATTTTATAAGGAAAAAAGTCGTTCATGAACAAATCTAAAGATATATAAATGTGATTCTTAGCCATACTAATAAAGATTAAAATATAGTTAGGAGGCAATATTATGGGAAGATCAAACAATCAAAAATCATCTAGCAGAAAAAAATCATTAGCTCAAACTCCCAATAACTTAAAAATCGAACCGGATCGTGTGAATGAAGAGTTTTCGCGTGAGCTAGGTGAAAGTGCGAAAATAAGAGCTACAAGACCTAAATGATACTACAAAAAAAGTGATTGATTACACTCTTTTTTAAAATTTTAGTAAAACAAATCGCGCTGTTTTTTAATAATTTCTATAGAACCAACCTTGCGTTTGTTGAAGAAGATGTTTCACAAGGACCCTATTAATATGGTCCTTTTTTCTTTGTGAAAAATCAACAGCATTTAACCAGTGTCTTTAAATAAAAAAATGTGGCAATAGTATAAGATCAGAGCAAAAAACACGGTTTTATGCTTTGAAGCTAGACTTTTTCCCTGATGTACCTAATAAAATTACATAACTCTAGTATTCGTTAAACACAATGCGTTTTACAACAAAAATAATGGTATGTCTCTAATAAAGTTGTATGAACGAATATAAGATTAATTTTTTAAAAAAACAAACTAGTTCTGAAGCAGGTGACGTCCTGCATCGACCACTTGGCTCTTCAAAAAAATGGCCGCATTTGGATCCAATTACCTTTATCCCTGCTTAAACGACACCATTTCCTATTGATGGTGAAGACGACGTTGATGTTAAGGTAACCATTGGACCAAAAAGCAAAAAAAACCAAATTCCTCTTATGATTACAGGGATGACCTATGGTATCGCACTTAGTGAACAAACAAGGCTTTCTTTGGCGGAAGCAGCAAAAAATGTAGGAACCGCGATTAATTCCGGAGAAGGCGGAGTAATACCTGAAGAATTAGATAAAGCAGGAAAAATATTTTACTGTTTTCAAAAACAGAATGGTCAAAGGAAGAAGATCTTATTAAACGTGCCGACATGATAGAAATTAAGTTCGGACAAGGCGCACTAGCTGGAATGGGTGGAAAAATTTTACCCAAAAATTTAACAGGTCGGGCTCATGAAGTGGCGGTGCTTAAAGAGAATGAGGATGGAGTCTTTTTGAACATTTTTTTGAAAATCAAACATTGAAAGATATTAAAAAAATTGTTAATGAACTTCGGAGCATAACTGGTGGTGTTCCCATTGGTGTGAAAATGGGGGCAGGTGGAAAAATTGAAGAAGATATAGACCATTTGATTGAACTCGGTGTTGATTTCATTACGATTGACGGCGGCCAAGCTGCCACACACGGTGCACTACTACCCATTTTATCAGATGACATGGGAATACCGACATTACATGCAGTTGTCCGGGCTGTTAATCATTTAGAAACGAGAAAAATGAAGGGTCAAATTAGTTTAATTGTCTCAGAAGGGCTAATAGTACCTGGGCACTTTTTAAAAGTACTTGCACTCGGTGCTGATGCTGTTTATGTAGGATCTGCCATATTATTTGCTGTCTCACATAGTCAAGCATTGAATGCTCTTCCCTTTGAACCACCTACACAAGTTGTTTGGAATCAAGGTGAATTCAAGGATCAATTTAAGATAGAAGATGGAGTAAAAGCAGCAGAGAAATTCTTTACAGCAAGTATAGAAGAAATGAAAATGGCATTAAGAGCGATGGGAAAACGCTCCTTAAAGGAGTTTTCAAAAAAATATTTAGTTTTCCTATGATGAATTGACTGCTAAAATGATTGGAATTCCTTTTTCATTTGAACCTTGGGAAGACATACAAAAAGAGTAATAATTGAGTGTGTACGCAGCTATCAGCAAATTTACGAAAAACAGGAACAGAATCATATATACAATATAAAATAGTTGAAAAATTAACTAAAGAATGAATGGCCTTGATGGATGGATATCCCCCAACCTGTTAGAGGGAGATGCTAAGTTTACTAATCCCTTGGCGAATCTCGATATCATTATAATGAAAATTGTAGTTCCTTTAAAAAGGGTTTGTTTAGTCATCAATTATTTACCCTTTACCTAGTCCATATTTGAATATATGCATAATAAATGTAAGTCTATATTGGTTATTATAATGGAAGTGCAAAAGCTGCCGAGGAGGTACCTTTTTTTTCCTTTCCAATAAGGTCGTTTATGTAATTACTATTTTTGCTAAGGTTCTGAAGATTATAGATTTCCATTTCTTCTTTTTACTAAGGATTTGTAAACGGTGATATATCTACTCCATCTCAATTAAATGTATTTTGTTTTAGTAAACTAAAATATCAAATTAGACTAAGGTTTATAGCAAAAGCTTGTCTCCATTCATAGGATAAAGAAAGGCTGTAATCAATGTTATTGGATTCAGCGTTCCTAAACGGGTTTTAAGTGTGGATTCCCCTCAATTGTTATTACAAAAGGAGGTGTTTCTGCCCGTCTTAGGGTTAATATGAAGGGAGAGGCTAGAATTGCCAAATGTTCAATTAGTACCCTTCCAAGTAGAAGGAATAACAGAAAATACCTTGGAAGTTCCACGAGGTATTAGAATGATTCGTGCACGCTCTATTTGGAGAGAAGGGTTTAAGGGTGAGAACATAGTAGTAGCCGTAATCGATACAGGATGCCAGTCAGATCACCCTGATTTGATTGATCAAATTATTGGTGGATATAATTTCACGGACGATTATTATGGTGATCCTGTCAAATTTGCCGATAATAACGGACACGGGACTCATGTTTGCGGAACCATTGCAGCAGCAGAAAATGGTTTTGGAGTTGTAGGTGCAGCACCTAAAGCGAAGTTGCTGGTACTTAAGGTTTTAAATGGATCAGGAGAAGGAACAACAGAAAACATTACGTCAGCTATTAATTACGCTGTCAATTGGACAGGTCCTAATGGCGAAAAAGTACGGGTTATCTCGATGTCATTAGGGGGACCGGATAATGATCCGGCCTTACATTCATCGATTATAAACGCCGTTCAATCTAATATAATGGTCGTGTGTGCCGCGGGAAATGAAGGCGATGGTAAGGCCGAAACAAACGAGTACAGTTATCCAGCTGCATATCCGGAAGTTGTGGCAGTAGGCTCAGTTGACCGGCGTGAACGTATTTCCAGATTTAGTAATTCTAATGGTGAAGTGGATTTAGTAGCCCCTGGGGAGAAAGTTGTATCAACCTTTCCTGGTAACCAATTTGCCGTCTTATCAGGTACATCCATGGCTGCCCCACATGTGTCAGGGGCTGTTGCGCTTTTGATAAATAAATTTGAAACAATACTTGGCCGTAAATTAACAGAGTTAGAAGAATTTAATGAACTCATAAATAATACAGTTTCGCTGGGCAAACCAAAGACTCAAGAAGGGCATGGAATGCTGAAACTAAATCACCAGAAATTAGAAAATATAAAAAAAGTTTTAAGGGAGTTTAGGTAGCCTTAAGATAGAGAACAGAAAAGTATATGATCCTAATTTCATTGCATATTGTGTTAGGAACTCGGATACAAAGTGATACAAACCCTCTGGGAGTTAAAGGGTTTTTTTTTTGTAAATTTATTGCTTATTAAACTACTATGAAAATAAAACTCTAGGTCTAACAAGCTGAAATATTATTAAACCTAAAAAGCTTCTTCAAAGTTTGAACTATGCAGTAGCCGCCTACTTATAACTTTCTATATTTCTCTGGCACTCTGGAATCGAATAAAGGAACTTCTTTTCTTATTTGCGGTACTTTCTTTAAATCTAAAGTTGCCTTTAATTCACCAACTTCTTGATCTAATTTCTGAACAACGTCTCCCAAGGGATCTACAATTTGTGAGGAACCTGCGAATTCCACTCCTAACTGTGTGATCCCCATCTTCACACCTTCAAGTTCGAATAAGTTTTGTTAAACAGACTAAGGAATAGGATATACTTAAAAAGCAAAAAATAAAGAAATATTGACACAATAGCTTTTCTCTTTTCATAGGATAGGAGGGTATGGTATATTAATTTCAAGGAGGGATGGGAAATGGATGAAATGTTGAATGGTAAAGATTCTGTGAATGAAGAAGAATGCTGTACGACCTCTTCCCACGGCCGAAGAAGTCATCACTCAGAAGCAGTAAAAAAGAATTTAACGACCCGGTTAAATCGAATTGAAGGTCAAATTCGCGGTATAAAGGGTCTTATTGAAAAAGATACGTATTGTGATGATGTGATTACCCAAATAGCAGCTACACAAAGCGCGATGAATAGTGTAGCCAAGATATTATTGGAAGGCCATCTAAGGAATTGTGTGGTCGAACGCCTGAATGAAGGGGATACAGAGGTTATAGATGAAGTGCTTGTAACGATACAAAAATTAATGAAAAAATAAAGGAGTAGATGTTGAAATGGAAAATGTAACATTGAGTGTAAGTGGAATGTCTTGTGGTCATTGTGTGAATGCAGTTGAAGGGAATGTAGGAAAACTTGCAGGTGTTGAAAGCGTAAAAGTACATTTGGACGCAGGAAAAGTAGATGTAGCGTTTGATAAGGAAAAAGTATCACTTGAGAAAATAAAAGAAACAATCGATGATCAAGGCTACGATGTCGAATAAGTCATGGGAGTGCTGTTAAGCACTTTTTTTTACAAAAAAATATACCCCATAGCGGTATAGGAAGGCGGGGATGATGTGAGCGGCCAAATAAAAGAAACAACAATGCAGATTACAGGTATGACTTGCGCTGCCTGTGCAAACCGGATTGAAAAAGGGTTAAACCGAATGGAAGGCGTTGAGGAAGCCACCGTTAATTTGGCTCTTGAGAAATCGGTCATTAAATATGATACGGAAAAATTAAGCAACAAGGACTTTGAAAAGAAAATTCAAGATCTTGGCTATGATGTAGTAAAAGAGAAAAAGGAATTTACGATTACAGGCATGACCTGTGCTGCCTGTGCTAACCGAATTGAAAAAGGGTTAAATAAGCTTGATGGAGTAAGCATGGCCAATGTGAACCTTGCGCTTGAAAATGCGACAGTCGAATATGATCCTTCCGAAGCCTCCCCAGTTGACATCATTCAACGGGTGGAGAAGTTAGGGTATGGGGCGATCATCAAGGAAGATAACACGGAATCCGTGGATTTCCGTCAAAAAGAAATTCAAAAACAAAAGAATACATTCATTCTTTCGGTCATATTATCATTTCCATTGTTATGGGCGATGGTAAGTCATTTTAGTTTTACTTCGTTTATTTATATGCCTGATTTCCTCATGAATCCTTGGGTGCAAATGGCATTCGCCACCCCAGTGCAATTTCTGATTGGAAAGCAGTTTTATGTTGGGGCTTATAAAGCCTTGAAAAATAAAAGTGCCAATATGGATGTATTAGTCGCAATGGGAACATCCGCTGCCTATTTTTACAGTGTTTATCAGGCGATCATCTCGATGGGATCCCATCACAATACGGCACAACTATATTTCGAAACTAGTTCGATTCTTATCACCCTCATTCTATTAGGGAAGCTTTTTGAAGCAAAAGCAAAAGGACGTTCTTCCGAGGCCATCAAAAAATTGATGGGGCTTCAGGCCAAAACGGCACTGGTGTTAAGGAACGGGGAAGAACGCGAAATACCACTTGAGGAAGTCATCGTGGGAGATACGATATTGGTGAAGCCGGGTGAAAAGATCCCTGTCGATGGAGAAGTAGTCGAAGGGAACTCTGCCGTTGATGAATCCATGTTAACGGGTGAGAGCATTCCGGTGGATAAAACAAACGGGGATACTGTGATCGGTTCAACATTGAATAAGAATGGTTTTCTCAAAATGAAAGCGACAAAGATTGGAAGGGATACAGCTCTTTCTCAAATCATAAAAGTGGTTGAAGATGCTCAAGGGTCCAAAGCCCCGATTCAACGTCTTGCTGACCAAATTTCCGGTGTCTTCGTTCCCATTGTTGTCGGAATCGCCCTTTTAACTTTTCTGGTTTGGATGATATGGGTTAACCCTGGAGAATTCACACCAGCTTTTGAAGCGATGATTGCAGTGCTAGTCATAGCCTGTCCATGTGCTTTAGGTCTGGCCACTCCAACATCCATCATGGCAGGATCAGGTCGGGCCGCTGAATTCGGTATTTTATTTAAAGGCGGGGAACACTTGGAAACCACACACCATATAGATACGGTCATTTTGGATAAAACGGGAACAGTGACAAATGGTACCCCAGTGTTGACCGATGTCCTCATCGAGAACGGTATGGAAGAAGAACAGTTTTTATCTCTAATCGGCGCAGCTGAAAAACAATCTGAACACCCTCTTGCGCAATCAATCGTTCAAGGAATTCAAGCAAGACAGATATCACTTGCTGCGATTGAGGAATTTGAAGCGATTCCTGGATACGGCGTGAGAGCTGTAGTGGATCAAAAAGTATTATACGTAGGAACGCGTAAATTGATGAAGCAAAATAACGTGGATATTACTAATGCCCTTACAGCGATGGAAGCTTTTGAAGAGCAAGGGAAGACAGCAATGCTCGCTAGCATTGAAGGTGAATATGCAGGCCTCATTGCCGTTGCCGATACGATAAAAGATACCTCGCTAACGGCGATTAAAAGGTTGAAAGCAATGGATATCCAGGTCATCATGATAACCGGGGATAATCAAAGGACAGCAAATGCCATCGGCAATCAAGTGGGCATTGACCAAGTGATTGCAGAAGTCCTTCCTGAAGGGAAAGCGGAAGAAGTGAAAAAACTGCAGGCAGCCGGTAAAAGAGTGGCAATGGTCGGAGATGGTATAAATGATGCTCCCGCGCTGGCACTAGCCGATATAGGAATGGCCATAGGAACCGGGACGGACGTAGCCATGGAAGCTGCCGATATCACTTTGATCCGGGGTGATTTGAACAGTATTGCTGATGCAATCCTCATGAGCAGGAAAACGATGCGGAATATCAAACAAAACCTATTCTGGGCTTTTGCCTACAATGTAATCGGGATACCAATTGCGGCAATCGGACTGCTTGCCCCCTGGTTAGCTGGTGCTGCCATGGCTTTCAGTTCTGTATCAGTCGTATTGAATGCACTTCGCCTTCAACGGGTAAAGCTCTGAAGATCATGTAACATATCATGAAGGCATTTATACTGACAAAAACCATGCCACGAGCGTTTGGATTTTCATTCCCAACAAATAAAAGCCGATGATTCCTTGGCAAGTGAATCATCGGCTTTCATCTGGATGTTTATAGCGACCCCTATATGATGTTCCTTCATACTTTCGGTTGCCAAACCGCTTATTTTAAACAGTAAAATACATAATCCGTTGGTGCGCCACGCTCGCCTTGTTGATGGAGCATCGCTGATACGTTACCGCGATGATAGGTCCCATGATTCACTACATGATGGATTAGGTCGGCAAGTACAAACTCACAAGCCCCCATTTTGGGATGTTCGGTTACAATGGTCCGTTCAAAATCAGGCTGTGAAGTAAAAAAATTATCATAATCCTTTGCAAGTTCATCATAGGAGGATTCAAGTTCACTTATTGAGACTCCGTCCACTTCTTTCCGCCGCTGTTCAACTTTCTTAAAAGTATCTTGAATGGTGCATCCTTTCATTATTTCCAACCAGGTAATATCTGTTGCGTAAAGGTGAACAAGGACTTCCTTGATGGATGGAAAGACACTTTTTATCGTGTCGCCATAGACTCCGTCCGGTAATTGTTTTAGGTTTTGGAACACTTGCTGATTAGCCCACACGTGGTAATCATACATTTTCCTTGCTCGGTTCATTTCCATTTTTTCACTCCTTCAATTGTTACATATCCTTTTCGACATAATTAAAAAAATACCTCTATAAAAAATAACGGTCATCCTGTAAAGAAAATTACTTTTTTGATAAGTGAATAAATTGGTTTTTCACCAAAAAAGAACTGCTGAACGTTCCTCTTAGTTCCCAATACTAATCTTAGTGTCCTTATTCTTTTTGAATAATTAATCCAATAATTTTCTATTGAGATAACTTAAAGTTTAGTAGAGCCTAAATAAAAGAAGAAGTGGGGTAGATACTTTACTATTTTGGAAGAAAGATAAATAATTAAATTCTGTTAGTTTACATAAATGACCTTACCCACTTTGAGGCATTAGTTCAACAATATAAACATTATTTTGATTCGATAAGGTTTTTTAGAAGGTATCTGATAATTTGTCCATGCAATTGCCTCGTTTTATACATACCATGATAAAAGATGCCATCCTACTACAGTTATTATGTTTGATTACCATCACCTTTGCGTTCACCCATGTTAAGGGGGTCTATCCACTTTTAATATAATAGTAGAGCCATAGTAGATGAAGGGTCTCTCAAATAGGGAATCAACAGACATGTAGTTTTGATAAAAGGTTTTAAAAAATAAAAAAGGAAAAATGGATGGATATGCAACCAATTGTCAATCAGGGATGGAAAGCATAAACAGAGATTAGAAGTGCGGTTAATCATGCGAACAACCTGAAAAGCTGGCAAGGTCAAAGAACATGATATTACAGAAGTTGTGTTAGAAAAAAACACAACCATGAGAATCTAGATCCTGTTAGCGAACTAATTTGTTAGAAAAATAGAACCGTCATTAATTCCAATCATCGATGTCAAGCGGTTTTATTCTTCAACTGACGGGGCTGATTTTTGGATTTCAAGAGTGTGAAAATTCGCTTTATTTGAAAGTATTGTTAATAATTATAATAACTCTTATCGAGGGGTGGAAAAAAATGAAAGCAGATGCCGTTTTTGAAGGTGGGGGGGTCAGGGGAATTGCTTTTATTGGAGCGATTCAAGCAATGGAAGAGGAAAAAGTAGAATGGGAAAGACTCGCTGGGACATCAGCAGGAGCAGTAATCGCAGCTCTTTTGGCTAGTGGCTATAAAAGCCATGAAATTAGAGAACGGTATAGTGAAATCAACTACTCAAAGATGCGAGGCAGGACAATTCTAAATCGAATTCCCATTTTTGGCTCCTTTTTGGAACTTATGGTTCACCTTGGGATTTATAAAAACGACTATTTGGAAACGTGGGTGGATTCTCTTCTTTCAGAAAAAGGGATTAGGACATTCGCGGATCTTCCAGATGGAAAGTTGAAGATAATTGCGTCTGATGTTTCGAATGGTCAGATGCTTATTTTGCCAGATGATTTGGAACGCTATGGGATGTCTCCTGCTGATTTAAAAGTTTCAACTGCCGTAATGATGAGTGCCTCTCTACCATTTTTCTTCCGTCCGGTTATTTGGAAATCAAAAGACCGGAAAAAATCCTACATTTTAGATGGTGGTTTACTTAGTAACTTCCCAATATGGATTTTCGATACAGACAATCCTCGCTTTCCAACATTCGGATTCCATTTTGTGAAAGATGAAGTTAACATAGATCCGGTAATACCAACGCCAATCCACCTTTTCAAAAATATATTTAAAACGATGCTTCAAGCCCATGATTTACGACATATGAACGAAGAAACGATTGAACGCACGATTCAAATTCCTACTGGCGGCATCAACGCAACGGACTTTGAACTGAATGAGGATGAAATCGACTTTCTCTATAAATCAGGCTATACTTCTGCAAAAGAATTTTTGTCTGAGTGGGATTTTGAACAATATAAGCACAAACGGATGCAAAGAGTAAAAAATAAGTAGGGAGAAACATTACCCTATCGTTTCAAAAGGGTGAAAGAGTGGGACAAGGAGCTGTTACAACGGCTCTTTTTCTTATTGAACTAACGATCAATAGTTTAATATGAGGCATAGTTGTCTTGAGCTTAAAAGCAATAAATGGAAATGCGAAATCATAAAAAATTAACCAGAGATATTATTTTAGAATTTTTTAAATGGATAAACGGAAATAAAAGATTGAAAAAAGAAAACAACGTTGGAAGAAATATATACCATAAATGAATTCCCTTACCAGATTCAGGAGATGGATCAATCGAATAAATCGTTTCCGCTATAAATTATGAAATTCAATGAACAGATCCTAAAAGGAGAAGAGATAGGAGGAACTCAATGTCACTGTGAGGAACGGATGATGAGCCAGCCTTTCATTCCTCTTTAAAAAATACTGAGAAAAAATATAGTTGTAGTAAATGTGCGAAGGGATGGGATCTCCAAAACAAATGAAAACAGTATTCCGGGTGCTTATCAGGAAGTAGTGGAAGCTCCGTTAACCATCCCAGCTTCCATTAAGATATTGTAATACCAATAGAAAAGTGGATTCAGCAGCGCCAAGCGAACAATTAATGTCCCACTTATCTGGTAAACTACATACTGCTTTATCAGGTACGTCTATGGACGTCCCGCATGTATCAGGAGCGCTTGCGTATATTATAGAAAAGTAATAAAAAACGTCTCTAAGCCTTTCCGGTAGCAAAGCCAGAGATGGAAATGGATCGTGGGCTAAAGTTTGTTATAATTTTACTCTCAAAAAAACGGTCTATCAATTTTTCCCCACTTGGCATAAAACGTTTGCTAGGAATATAATCCTAAAAATAAGAATAAAGATTGACAATCACACATCCTCATAATACGATACTTTACAGAATAAATAGAATTTTCTTTTTATTTTTTTGTCACAAAACAAAAACCGAGTTTTATATTATAAAACAATAACCTCCTTGTATATACATATTCTCCAAGCGTGAACTTTGACTTTTTCTAATTTTGGAAGCGCTGCCAATTACGGCGTTTTATATAACAAGGGGGGATAAGGTATGGAAGCAAGAATGGAAACAAAGCAAGAAAAGCCATTAAATATTGGCCGGAAATTTCGCTGGACCGTCGTCATCTGGTTATTGATTGGGGGAATAATCAACTATCTAGATCGGGCCAACCTCTCCATTGCGGCTCCCGAAATGATGAAGGATCTCGGACTGAGCGTGACCGAAATCGGGTTATTGGGAACCTTTTTTTCTTGGAGTTATGCATTAATGCAGCTTCCTTCCGGCTGGCTGATTGATCGGTTCGGGACCAAAAAGGTGTATACAATTGCGCTTATTTGGTGGAGCGGTGCGACCATTTTAACCGGAGCCGTTCATAAAATGAGTTCATTTATTGCTGCACGGATTTTACTTGGAGTGGGAGAAGCACCGTGTTTTCCGACGATGGCTAAGATCACTTCGTATTGGTTTCCTAAAAAGGAACGAGGCTTGGCAACTGGAATTTGGGATTCTTCGTCCAAATGGGGACCAGCCATTGCACCGCCAATTCTCGTTTTTATCATGGTGACGTTTGGATGGAGAGCGCTGTTTTATATAACGGGTGTGATCGGAATCATCTTCGCGATCGGTTTTGTTATTTTTTATAAAAATCCTGAAAAAAGCCAAAAACTTTCCAAGGAGGAATTTGATTACATTAAGTCGGAAGGTGGTGGAGTGGAGCAAGGTATTCAATCATCAAAAATAAAATGGGGTTCGTTATTTAAATATCGAAGCGTGTGGGGGATGATTCTGGGCTTCTTCTGTACCATTTGGATTTGGAACATTTTCCTTGTCTTCCTTCCCCTTTATTTGTTTGATGTCCATCATGTCTCACTTAAAGAAATGGGTATATATGCTGGTATTCCTTGGCTTGGCGGAATCTTTGGCAATATTTTCGGAGGATATCTTACTAAAAAATGGGTCGACAAAGGAATTACTACACCTATTAAAGCAAAGCGTGCCTTAATTAGTATATGTGCCATCTCGGCCGCTATTGTTGTATGTGCAGTTCCACTTGCCAAAGGGCTCGCTATTACCTTAACATTACTGACCCTTGCCCTTTGTTTTATTTCTGCCATTACAGGCAGCGCGTGGGCACTTGCCGGTGACATTGCTCCTCCTTCCATGGTTGCTTCCGTAGGTGCAATTCAGAATTTTGGCGGTTATTTTGGTGGAGCCTTTTCCCCTGTTGTGGCAGGCATGATAGTGGATGCAACTGGTTCTTACTCTCTTGCCTTTATATCTGGCGGTTTAATCGCCGGATGCGCCGCAATCTGTTATTGGTTTATTGTAAAACATCCTATTCAAGAATAGGGTAATCGAGGAGGACATAAATTGATGCCAAAAGTGTATATAGCAAGACCAGTACCGGCCGAGGTAGAGGCATTTATTTCGAAATATTGTCAGTATGAAAAATGGAAAGGCCCTGAACCAATCACCAGAAGCCAGCTGTTAAAGGAAATTTCCGATGTGGAGGGACTGCTCATCACAGGAGAAAAAATAAATGATGAATTTCTGGACCATGCACCATGTCTAAAGGCTGTCAGCAATATCTCGGTAGGCTACAACAACTTTGATCTAGAGGCAATGAAAAAGAGAAGCATAATCGGTACAAATACACCTGATGTTCTCAATGAAACCGTGGCTGATTTAGCTTTAGCCTTAATGCTCTCAGCAGCCCGCCGTATTCCGGAACTGGACAAGCTTGTAAAGGATGGCAAGTGGGGAAATAAAGGCGATGAACCCCTCTTTGGCGTTGATGTTCATGGGAAAACATTGGGCATCATCGGTATGGGGAGAATTGGGGAATCTATTGCAAGACGAGGCAAATTCGGTTTTAACATGGAAGTTTTGTATCATAATCGGCGAAGAAAATCCGAAGTGGAGGAAACGCTTAGTACAACCTACTCCTCTTTAGAGCACCTTTTACGGGAATCCGATTTCGTTCTTTTAATGGTCCCTTATACTCCGGAGACGAGGCATCTTATGGGACGGGAGCAATTCGCGCTGATGAAAAAATCCGCGATCTTTATCAATACATCCCGCGGTCAGACGGTGGACGAAAAGGCCCTCATTGAAGCACTGCGAAATAAGGAAATCCTTGCAGCTGGTTTGGATGTATTTGAACAGGAACCCGTATCGCCTGACAATCCGCTTTTAGCCATGCCGAACGTGGTTACCTTGCCGCATATAGGTTCAGCTACTCATCAGACACGATTTGATATGGCCATGCTTGCGGCGAAGAACCTCGTTGCAGCGGTTACTGGAAGGGAGGTAAGCAATGTTGTCCCTGAATTGAAAGGACTTCAGTCACAAAAATAGTAAAAATTATTAACACAGTGGAAATATTAGGTTGGCCATGACAAATTAAAAGAATCGTTGATATTTAAAATTCACACCATTCATAAATTTAGATGAGATAGATAGTTTTTTATTAAATGCAGGACATAAAAGAAAAATTCGTTAAAAAGGCATCCATTCAATTTGGATGCCTTTTTAATGGGGAGAAAGTATGTGTTCAAAATGACCCTAAACAATTTGTTCTACGGCACAATTCCAACCAACAAAATAAGACGTAGAAGACTTGACTAGGAAGCATTAGGTTAGAAGGGATGATCATTCATTAGATATATTACAGAAAGAATAGTCCACGGGTCCAAGAAAAGAATACGAGGTGGTTAAGAAGAGAAATATGCTGCATGAACTGCATAGTGACTATTAAAAATAATTCTAAAATAACTCCATGTGTGCAGTTGTAATGATCCCAAGAAGTATTAGTAGAATTAGACATATTTTAAATCATTTGGTTCTTTTTCTTTTCCTAAGTAAATTCAATAGTTTATCTAGTTCCTGGCTTTTATATAATGTTGTTGGGGCTGTAAAACCATATATCATTCCTATAGTTATTAATTCTTTCCTCAATATCTCAATTTTTTCATTTAATTCTTCCATACTCTCCAATGCAGAATCCCTCAAGTACTTTCATTTTTTGTTATGAAACCATTATTACATAAATTAGGATGTTTTTAAATAAAAAGTGAGTGACTACTCATAAATTATTTGGACATTCATTAGTCCGATTTTGTATCTTGCTTTTATTCTACTTTCCCGCAGACTTCATTAGGCTTACATAAACAGATGAAATACTATAAGTTTATTAAAAATTTTTCATTGTTAAAATAGCCCATGGAAGTTATTTGTAACGATTAAATAAATGATTCATGAAGAGAACTAGGTCGAAAGACTGTCGTTATGTGTTAAAGTTTGTAGGTCTATGTAAATGCATGAGTGAATCAAAACTCTTTTTGTGTTCAATGGGGACCATTAGTCCTGACTGAAAATTCCTAATTGGAAATTTATTGATTTACACTTCTTCATACACCTTTAAAAATGCCCTACTATACTTGAACCAGATTCAAATAATAGGAGGGAAAGATCTATGAATAATGAAAGAGCAATGGATGATTTAATTAAGAATTGGAGCGAATTAGGTAAGAATATGGACCGCAGAAACTTTATCCAGGGAGCAAGTAAGCTTGCCGGACTTTCATTAGGTCTTGCCCTTGCCCAATCAATGGGCGGGATTGAAGTAAATGCTGCCCCGAAATTCAGTGATTATCCATTTACTCTCGGAGTAGCTTCAGGTGATCCGCTCTCGGACAGTGTAGTTTTATGGACAAGGTTGGCACCTGATCCGTTGAATGGCGGAGGAATGCCAAAAGAAGCCATTTCCGTTAAATGGGAAGTGGCAAAGGATGAGAATTTCAGAAAGATTGTCCAGCAAGGCAAGGAAATAGCCAGGCCGGAACTTGGCCACTCCGTTCATGTGGAAGTAAGCGGGTTAAAACCTGATAAGGTCTATTTTTACCGTTTTAAAAGCGGAGGGGAAGTAAGTCAGACTGGGAAAACGAAAACACTTCCGCCAATAGGTTCAAGTGTATCTAGCTTATCATTCGCGTTTGTTTCATGCCAGCAATTTGAGCATGGTTATTATACGGCCTATAAACATTTGGCAAAAGAAGATCTGGATATTGTCTTTCACCTTGGCGATTACATATATGAATATGGCCCAAATGAATATGTTTCTTCTTCAGGTAATGTCCGTGTACATAGTGGTCCGGAGATCATCACGCTTGAGGATTATCGAAATAGGTACGCACAATACCGCTCCGATACCCATTTAAAAGCGGCACACGCAGCTTTCCCATGGGTCGTGACTTGGGATGATCATGAAGTTGAAAACAATTATGCAAATGTCATTCCGGAAAAAGGACAATCGGTAGAAGCATTCATCAAGAGAAGGGCCGCCGCCTATCAAGCTTACTATGAGCATATGCCCCTTCGTAAATCATCTTTGCCTAAGGGAGCGGATATGCGGTTATACAGAAATTTCACATATGGCGATCTGGCCTCTTTCTTTGTATTGGATTCCCGTCAATACCGGGATGATCAGGCAAACGGCGATGGAAGTTCCCCGCAAACGCCTGAGTCACTTGATCCGAAAAGGACATTGCTAGGTCCAGAGCAGGAACAGTGGCTAACTGACAATCTATCAAAATCCAATACAAAGTGGAACGTTTTGCCTCAGCAGATTTTCTTTGCACAAAGGAATTATGGAACACCAACCGCTCCCAAATTCAGCATGGATTCCTGGGATGGCTACCCGGCTGCACGCGATCGTTTAATTGATGTAATCAAAAGAAACAACCTGGAAAATCTGGTCGTGTTGACCGGTGATGTACATGCAAGCTGGGCAGCCAATTTAAAGGCGGATTTCGATGATCCAAATTCAAAGATTTTCGGTGTGGAGTTTGTCGGAACTTCCATCACATCTGGTGGAAATGGAGCGGATAAGCGTGCGGATACTGATAAAATACTAAGTCAGAATCCACATATAAAGTTCTTTAATGATTACCGGGGATATGTCCGGTGCAAAGTAACCCCAGAACAATGGAAGGCTGACTACCGTGTAGTCCCATTCGTGACAGAACCAGGTGCAGACATATCGACAAGAGCATCCTTTGTTTTTGATAAGGATCAAACAGGGCTGCGAAAGGTTGCATCAGCAGCGGTTATGGAAGGTGTACAAAAAACGAACGAAGTCGAGGAAGATCGGACACGGGCCCATAATCGCGCACATGAAAAACAAAGAATGAAAAAGCAGGGGAAAGTGACTAATTGATAGGGAACGATAATGATGCTTGACAAGAATATAGCGAAGAAAAATGAGAAAATCAGAGGAGTGAATAAGAATGCTTTCAAATATAGGAATACCCGGTTTGGTGATTGTTCTCGTGATTGCACTGATTATTTTTGGACCGTCCAAGCTGCCGGAAATAGGCCGTGCATTTGGCCGGACTTTATCCGAATTCAAAAGTGCAACCAAAGGTTTGGTGAATGATTCAGATAAAGAGGAAGAAAATGAGAATAAAGCTGCGTTAAGAGCTGTTAAAAAAGAGGGATGAATTTAATGGGATAGAGCGGGCGGAAAGACTCGCCTGCTTCTTTTCATGAGAAGGGTTCGAGGGAGAATGCTATTTTGCAATAGTGCAAGTGAAATGCCTAAAAAGGAGGAGTGAAGGTGGAAAGTAAGGATTTACACGTTATTGAACATATGGAGGAGCTCCGAGGCAGAATCATTAAAACACTGATAGGTTTTTTGGCTTTTTTCATAGTGAGTTTCATATTCGTACAGGATATTTATGATTTGCTCATTAAGGATTTGGAAGGAAAGCTTGCCGTGCTCGGACCAAGTGAAATCCTATGGGTATACATGATTATCGCTGCGGTTTGTGCAATAGCTGCGACGATTCCGCTAGCAGCCTATCAGTTATGGCGCTTTGTGGCTCCAGCGCTGAAACCGGAAGAGAGAAGAGTTACATTTCGGTTCATACCCGGGCTCTTCATTCTATTCATCACCGGTATCTCATTTGGATATTTTGTGTTGTTTCCAATAGTGCTGGGTTTTCTCACTTCCCTATCGGCCGGGCAGTTCGAGATGATGTTCACAGCGGAAAAGTATTTTCGGTTCATGATTAATTTGATCTTACCTTTCGGGATTTTATTCGAAATGCCGCTTGTGGTCATGTTCCTGACCAGATTAGGCATCATCAATCCAACAGTGTTGAAAAAGTCTCGTAAGATTTCTTATTTCGTCCTGGTCATCATCTCGATCCTGATTACGCCTCCAGATATCATTTCGGACATTTTGGTTATCGTCCCTCTGCTTGTGCTATATGAAGTGAGTGTACAGCTGTCCAATATGGTTTATCGAAAAAGGCTGATGAAAGATGAGTCAGCTTTACCAGTAACATGAAATGGTTAATTGACAACTTATCGAAAAAACATTTCTTGGGAAATAGTTAATGGAACACTAAAAAGTTGAGGGGCATACCCCTCAACTTTTTTATTGCGGAATAATAATTGATGGGACTAATTAGGGGGATATACATTTACCTGCATACCTAAACAGTTTTTTTATCTTTTTGTCAGGTTGTTTAATGTCGGACTAAGTCTATTGAAGCGAGATTATAAATAGCCTTCTCCTTGTATAACCCATTGGAAATTTAAATCATTTATTGGAATGTCTTATTCATTCAGGTAAACTCAAAGGCTTCTGAACAGCGTTAAGTTGTACAAAAAAATAGTAAAAATGAACATCTTCAAGTTTTAAGGGGGATGTTTTATTTTATTTATTAGAAGGAGAGAGGATTCTGGTTAGCGAATTATTGTAATCACTTGAACCAAAATATGCATACTTCATAAAATCATTCAAAGTATCGAACGGGAAAAGGTTCGAATAAATAGTTGTAAGAGATGAATGTGTATCTTATGGTTCAAGTATAAATATATATTTAGGGGGGGAAAGCATTATCAAAATATCGAACGGGATGGTGAGAAGTTTATGAAGGATTTAGTGAAAATTATCACAGGAAACATTTCCATGACCTTTGCCTATGCTTATTTAATCGTTCCCAATGAAATTATTAACGGCGGGGTAACTAGCTCGGCATTATTATTGAATGCATTATCGGGTTATAACATTGCCATGCTAGCCAATTTCGTAACAGGATTACTGTTAATCATTTGTTTAGTTTTTCTAGGGAAAGAATACTTTATTAAATCGATCGTAAGTTCGCTTAGCTATATGGTTTTTTTCAATTTTTTTTATTCATGGAAGATTAATTTCGATATAAATATCGCTTTAGTGATTATCATTTCATCGATTTTGATAGCGATAGGTTATTATTTATGTATAACAGCAAATGCCTCCACTGTTGGCTTTGATGTGATTGCCTTAATTTTACATCATAAAAATGAAAGAATAGATATTGCTGCGACAATAAGGGTTATTAATCTTATCGTACTGATATTGGGCCTTCTTGTTTACGGTTATACATCGATTGTTAAGGGAATTGCGTTTACATTGCTTTTTTCATACCTTCTAAAGAAAATGCTGGATAGGAAGCAGAATACCGTAAAATTAGCAACGGAAAGTGTGCTAGATGAATCCTCCAAGGTGAAAGAAGTAAAATGAAAAATATTGAGGTTTGCAGTATTAATGGGCACCTTTTTTATTTGAAAATTTTCATTTTGTTATCTAAATATTCTGATTTTTAAATTGACTTTAAAAAAATCAGAGTGTATTATACACATAGAAAGTGGTACTAACATCATGACGTAGTGATGTTAGATCCGCTTCGGATTTCAAAATAGCCTTAAGGAAGGGGGAATAGTGATATAGATACTTAAGTTCATAGCCTAGTTCCCACTATCTTTGTGAAAGTGTAAAGGACAGGCAGTTGAAAAAGCCTTGTTTTTACATGCAAGTAGCGATTATTTTAGTTGATTCCCCAAAATATTGAAAGTTGGTGGAGGGTATGAAACATCAACAGGAAGAACTGAAACCAGGTCTGAAACAAAGACATTTAACGATGATATCCTTAAGTGGTGTCATAGGCGCTGGTTTGTTCGTAGGAAGCGGTATCATTATTGGTCAAACGGGCCCCGGGGCGATATTATCATATGTTTTGGCAGGCTTGATCGTTGTTCTAGTCATGAGGATGCTTGGGGAAATGGCCACAGTGAATCCCAATACTGGATCTTTTGCCGTATATGCAAGAGAGGGGATTGGTGAATGGGCCGGTTTTACAACAGGTTGGTTATATTGGTTCTTTTGGGTTATCGTCATTGCTTTGGAAGCAACAGCGGGAGCTGCAATCATACACAGCTGGCTTCCTTCCGTTCCCGTTTGGGTCATAAGTCTATCTTTGATTATCCTATTGAAACTGACGAATATTTTTTCTGTAAAATCGTTTGGTGAGTTCGAATACTGGTTTTCAATCATTAAAATAATCAGTATCATCCTATTTTTGTGCCTGGGTGTGGCAGTGATATTAGGGTTTATCCCAACGATAAAACCACCTGGCGCCTCCAATCTTCTGAATTTTGGCGGTTTTATTCCGAACGGGATAAGTTCTGTTCTTGTTGGCGTCGCGATTGTTTTTCATGCATTTGTTGGAGTGGAGATTCCAGCGATTGCCGCGGGTGAGACGAGTGATCCGGTTAAGTCAGTTAGAAGTGCATTGAATAGTGTGGTATGGCGAATCCTGATTTTCTATATTGGGTCCATCGCCATTCTAGTGACGCTATTACCTTGGAATTCGGCTTCTTTGCTGAAAAGTCCATTTGTTGCCGTACTTGAAATGATGGGAATCCCTTCTGCTGCCCTGATCATGAATATAGTGATTCTCATTGCATTGCTTTCCTGTTTGAATTCGGGGTTATATACGAGTTCACGCATGTTATTTTCACTTGCACAAAAGGGTGATGCTCCAAAGTTATTTTCAAAAGTGAGCAAGAACGGTGTCCCTATATTTGCTGTAGTCGGCTCTACATTATTTGCCTTTATCAGCACCATTTTCAGTTATGTCTCACCTGATAAAATCTTTTTCTTTTTAGTGAATTCCTCGGGTGGAGTCGGAATTCTTGTTTATCTGGCCATTGCGGTTTCCCATCTCAGATTAAGGAAGAGAATGGAGAAAGAAAATCCCGGAATTTTCAAGATCAAAATGTGGTTATTCCCTTATTTGACTTATGTAACCATACTATCCATGATTTCCGTTTTGGTATTAATGGCATTTATCGATTCGCAGCGTCCACAGTTCATCTTTACCATGCTATTTAGCTTGATCGTTATCTGTTCATTCTTTTTCCTTCGGCGCAAAAAAGCGAAGTATATGGAGAATGAATTAAATATTGTTTCTGGTTCCCCTAATTCTGAAAAATTATAGCTTTTGCTCTATACCATTTTAAGGCAATGCTTCGTTTACTTCTATGGAACTCCTCAGACAAAATTCTTCAATCACAAATCAGCTAGAATATGATTCCCATAGAAAAAGAGAGTTGTGCCAACAGGTGCTTGGTGCCATCTGTCTTTTAAGTCATGAAGGAGGGATTATGTTGAATGGTTTCCGTGTAATGGCTAGTGCGGTTATCCTTGGAGCCATATTGCTGTCAGGCTGCAACAATTCAAGTGAACCGGACGAGGCTCAACAGGAAAAAAGTCCAGTCATGAATGAAAATCCGGATGCAAATACGGTTGATACCCAAAATGCAGAGGTTATTAAAAAAGGTGTCAGCGATGTGATTCAATCCATAAAAGGATTGGAATCAGAAATAAGTACGGAGGCGGATCCGGAGAAAATTCAAGAAATGGGAAAAGAGATCAGTTCTACATGGGATTCGATAGAAAAGCAAGTAGAAGATGAATACCCCGATTGGTATGAAAGGATTGAGAAAAACCTTTACCCATTAATTGGGGAGTCAGGTAATCCGGATAAGGATCTTGAAAGAATAAATCGACGCTCTGAAGCTGCCAAAGAAGATTTACAGCTATTTTTGGGAGAAGTGAAATGAATTCTCTTTATACCCGTGTAGAAGTGGATTTATGGGTATTAACAGGTTTAGCAGGTTTGGTGATTTTAAAGGAGGTAAGGATGAGGAGGGGAACTTAGATTGGAAAGTGCAAAGGAATGCAAAGAGGTTCAAGCAGTGATCTTTGATTGGGCAGGAACGACGGTGGATTATGGTTGTATTGCGCCGGTCCAAGCATTTGTCGAGATATTCAGGATAAGGGGGATAGATATTACCATTAAGGAAGCAAGGGAACCTATGGGTTTATTGAAGATGGATCATATAATGGAACTCCTGAAAATGAAACGAATCTCCAATTTATGGATTGCTAAATTCGGGAAAGAACCGGACGAAAGAGATCTAAAATCATTGTATATGGACTTTGAGGCTTTGCTTTTTAAAGTTCTCAAGGAAAACGCCAAGCCAATACCAGGCGTAATTGAATTAGTCAGCCGTTTAAGGCAGCAAGGAATAAAAATCGGTTCGACGACAGGGTATACTTGTGAAATGATTGATGTTGTTAAACAAGAGGCGGAAAAATGGGGCTATCAACCAGATTCCATCGTTGCGTCTAACGAAGTGCCTGCAGGAAGGCCTGCCCCTTGGATGTGCTTTAAGGCGGCGATGAATCTCCAAGTGTATCCACTCAGCAAAATCGTTAAAGTCGGCGATACGATCAGTGACATCAAAGAAGGCATTTCTGCCGGAATGTGGACTGTTGCCGTATTGAAAGGCGGCAGT
Organism: Peribacillus sp. FSL P2-0133; assembly: GCF_037975445.1. Taxonomy (NCBI): domain Bacteria; kingdom Bacillati; phylum Bacillota; class Bacilli; order Caryophanales; family Bacillaceae; genus Peribacillus; species Peribacillus sp. FSL P2-0133. The sequence goes on from NZ_CP150254.1 coordinate 2,347,712, forward strand.
GAAATCGGCCTTTCAGAAGCGGAAATCAACGAAATGGACCCATACGATCTGCAAAAACGGATGAAACATGCAGAAAATCGTTTTTGGAATGCAGGAGCCGATTTCGTAATTGATGAAATAGGTGATTTATTGGAGATCATCGATAGGATCAACTACAGATTGACAGAAAAAAAGGATATATTTATTGGTTAAAAAAGATTCTTATACATGAGTTAGTGACTATGACGGTTAGAGATTTTAAATAAATTCAAAATATTCAATTTATTTATTGACTGTTTCATCCAATGGTAGTATTATACATCTTATAACTGGTACGGACGTCGCAACGTCATTATCAGAAATAACTATAATTAAGGAGAATGTGCTATGGTCGAAACAAAAATGTTAAGAGGAACGAAAGTTAAAATGACACCAAGTGAAGCCATCGTTGAGACATTAGTGGCCGAGGGAGTTAAACATATTTCGGGAATTCTGGGATCTGCTTTCATGGATATGCTTGATTTATTGCCTACTGCAGGCATCCGGTTCATTGGTGTCCGCCATGAACAAAGTGCAGCACATATGGAAGATGCCTATTGTCGTGTCTCTGGTGTTGCAGGAGTTGTCATCGGGCAAAACGGACCTGGAATGACGAATATGGTCACCTCTGTTGCAGCGGCCAATCAAGCCCATACTCCAATGGTGGTCATATCACCTTCTGCTGGTACACCAACGGTTGGGTGGGATGGATTCCAAGAATGTGATCAGGTTTCCATCTTCAAGGCCATCACTAAGGAAACAGTTAGAGTGACACACCCAGGCCGGGTCGCTGATTGCCTTAGGACAGCATTTCGAATTGCCTATGCCGAGAGAGGACCGGTTTTATTCGATATCCCCCGTGATTACTTCTATGGTGAAGTGGAAGATCAAATACTTCAACCACATCAATATCGCGTAGATGAACGGGGCTGCGGATCTTCTGCATCTTTGGATAGAGCGGCAGAAATTTTAGCTGAGGCTGAGTATCCTGTCATTATTTCCGGTAGGGGAACGGTCGATTCAGATGGCATCGAGGAAATTAAGAATATTGCAGAATATTTAACAGCTCCGGTAGCTGTCTCCTATATGCATAATGATGCCTTTCCTGCTGATCATCCATTGTCAGTCGGTCCAATCGGTTACATGGGTTCAAAGGCAGCCATGAATACACTAAAGAAAGCAGACGTCATATTGGCGGTCGGTACAAGATTATCGGTTTTTGGAACGTTACCATGCTATGACATTGATTATTTCCCTAAAGATGCACAAATCATCCAAATAGATATTAATCCAAGGCAAATAGCGAGGACACACCCTGTGGAAGTTGGGATCATCGGAGATGCCCGTGAAGCGAGCCATGAAATCTTGAAACGGTTGAAGGCTAGTAAACCTAACCTAAAACAAGAAAAAAAGCGGATGGTCGAAGTAACGAATGAAAAACAAAAATGGGAAGAAGAATTGGTGAAACTTGCGATGATCGATGGAACCCCGATCAATCCGCGTCGGGCCCTTTTGGAATTGACTAAAGTGTTGCCTGAAAATGCCATCGTTACTACAGATATCGGTAATGTATCGTCAACTGCAAACGCTTACTTAAAGTTCAATCAGAGCCGCAGGCATATCGCTGCGCTTACATTCGGGAACACGGGATTTGCTTACCCATCTGCACTTGGTGCCAAGTTAGCTGAACCGAACACGCCTGTTTTAGCCATTGTTGGAGATGGAGCGTGGGGCATGAGCTTACATGAAGTGAGTACGGCCGTTGAAGAAAACATACCGGTCATAGCATGTGTGTTCAATAATAATGCATGGTGTGCAGAGAAAAAGAATCAGGTCGATTTTTATAATAATCGTTTTGTAGGGGCGGATATCCAAAATCCTGATTTCGCGGAAGTTGCCCGATCAATGGGTGCTGTTGGTATTAGAGTGGAAAAACCCGAGGAGTTAGGCGCTGTCATTGAAGAAGCAATTAAATCAAACAAACCGACTGTCATTGATATACAAGTGGATGGAACACAATTAGCTCCTCCATTTAGAAAAGATGCATTAAAAATGCCTACTAGATTATTAGAAAAATATTCTCATTTAGATCATAAAAACTGGGATAAATAATGGTGTGAAAGGGTGATATGACAGGTGCGATGATTTGATGATCTATTTTGGTCATCGCACCATCACCAATGCTCTATAAAGGTCTGTAACAGCATGGGAACTTAACTTAATTGCGTTCAATGAATAATAAGGGGGTTTCAATTGTGAAGATGGAAACTGAAATGAAAGACCTTGTTCAAATGGATAAAGACCATTTATGGCATGCGATGCATCGCTATAATGAGAAGGATGCTCCCATGATGGCTACAGAAGGATCCGGCTCATGGTTCACAGATACTAAAGGTGATAAATATCTAGATGGGGTTTCCGGTTTATGGTGCTTGAACCTGGGTCACGGGCGAAAAGAGATTGCGCAGGCAGCCTATGAACAAATGATTAACTTATCTTATTTCCCTTTAACGTTAAGCCATAAGCCGGCAATCGAATTATCTGCAAAAATAAGTGAACATTTAAAGGGATCCTATACAACGTTTTTTACGAACAGCGGCTCTGAGGCGAATGAGACAGCTTTTAAAATAGCCAGGCAATATCATTCCCAAAATGGCAATCAGGGTAAATACAAATTCATCTCTAGGTACAGAGCTTATCATGGCAATACTTTTGGCGCGCTAAGCGCAACCGCACAGGCAAATCGGAGAGTGAAATATGATCCTGCGGTTCCAGGTTTCCTGCATGTGCCACCACCGTACAGTTATCGGAGTCCGTTTGGGGAAAACGTTGAAAACTCCGATTTGCTTGCAGCTGAATATATCGATCAGGTCATTAACTTTGAAGGGGCTGAAACGGTAGCTGGTGTTATTCTTGAACCATTCATCTCTGGTGGCGGGGTCCTTATTCCTTCTAAAGAATACTTAACGAGGGTATCGGAAATCTGTAAGAAACATGATGTTCTATTAATTGTGGATGAAGTGGTTTCAGGTTTCGGAAGAACCGGAAAAATGTTTGGGTTCATGCACTCCGAAGGGGTTCAACCGGATATTGTTACAATGGCAAAGGGTTTGACCAGCGGTTATCTTCCTCTTGGAGCAACGGCAGTGAATTCCAGGATTTATGAGAAATTCAAAGAGAACGGAAATCTAAATCATTTCAGGCATGTGTCAACATATGGAGGCCACCCTGCATCTTGCGCAGTTGCGTTAAAGAACATTGAAATCCTGGAAGATGAAAAAATCGTTCAACGTGTATCTGAACTTAGTGAATCGACACTAAGTGAGCTCTTTGAATTGACAGCCCTGGATAAAGTAGGGGAAGTTCGGGGAGTAGGGTTTTTATATGGCATTGAATTAGTGGAAGACAAAAAGAAAAAATCGCCTGTTTCCGATGAGTTCATGGGTAAAATAATCGGTGCTTGCAAGGAAAAGGGTCTTATCATCGGTCGTAATGGAGATACAGTTCCTGGATATGGAAATGTATTGATCATTGCACCGCCTTTATCCTCGACCGTTGAAGATCTACGCTTTGTCATAGAAACGGTTAAATCCGTATTATATGAATTATGCTAACCAAAATAGTTGATTGAGCTTTAGGGGCTATATATAGACGAAAAATGAAGATGGGCAGGATTTGTCTAACCGTTATGACATCCATGTCCATTTTTTCATGGAGGGTCTAGCAGTGGGAAAACTGGAGAATCCGAAGTAGGAGGAAATATGCAATCAAAACATAAGTTATTGGTAGTTCTTGCACATCCCGATGATGAGTCATTCCTGTGTGGCGGAACCATTGCCAAAATGTCTGAGCGAGGTGTTCATATTACATTACTTTGTGCGACAAAAGGCGAAATGGGCAGGCGCATGGGAAATCCCATTCTTACAACAAGGGAGTCATTGCCTGAACTAAGGGTAGAGGAGTTAAAAAGAGCTTGTGAAGAATTGGGGATAAACGACCTGCGATTTTTAAACGTAAGGGATAAAACGATTGAATTTGAAAGCTTGGATTTATTGGCGGAGAGAATCGTAAAGGTGATTCGTGAAGTACAACCGGATGCACTAGTAACATTCCACGAGAAATATGGGGGGCATCCAGACCATTGTGCGATTGGCCGTGCTGCCGAATTTGCTTTTCTAAAATCCGGTGATCCCAATTTTAATCCAGATCCATTATTTCCAGCTTTTAAGGTTCATAGTCTGTACTTTGTCCTTTGGCATGCTTTTTATGATGAATGGATAAAGGAAAACGGGCTGAGCAGTATCACAAGAGTGAATATAAAAGGGACTCTACAGAAAAAGATTCGTGCCTTAAGGTCCCATCGTTCCCAGACCCTAGCAGTTCCTGAATTGTGGGGGAATCAAAATCCAAGCTTGCCTTTTTTAAAGAAATCCGAGTGTTTTATCAAAGGGAATTCACCTACTAATATAGAAGAAACCGATTTTTTTCAAACGATTGAAAGGTTGGGATGATTCGTAATTTGGGCTTTAGTTTATCTGGAAAGGGGGAAGGAATATATGGAATTAGAAAAATATGAGCCACTGGAAGAAACACCACAAGAGCAGCAAAAATTGCTTCAAAACAGGGTGGTTTTATGGCTGAGCGGTATCGCTTTCACCTTTTTTATTGCTCTCTTAGGCTTGGGGCTGTCCAAGATTGCAGGATTCAATCGAATCGGTCCACTTGCTTGCTCAATCATCATTGCCGTGATATATCGTCAAATTGCGGGATATCCTGAAAAGTTCCGGACGGGAATAGAATTTTCCGCAAAAAAACTTTTGCGTTTTGCCATTATTTTATACGGGTTGAAATTAAATATCGATGTGATTTTCAATCAGGGTCTGCCATTGTTGGTACGTGACATAGGAACAGTGACTTTTGCTATAGTCGTGATGGTCTTGATTGCAAAGTGGTTTAAGGCAGATGCCTCCATTTCCCTACTTCTTGCTGTAGGAACCGGGATATGCGGTGCAGCAGCCATCGCGGCAATATCTCCAATCGTGAAAGCGAAGGAAGAAGATACAGCCATAGGCGTCGGGATAATCGCGTTAATGGGAACACTTTTCTCCATTGTTTATACACTTTTACGTCCGATCCTTCCGCTATCTGCTTTGGATTATGGAATTTGGTCCGGGATCAGTCTTCATGAAATCGCCCATGTTGCCTTGGCGGGAGCACCGGCTGGTGAAGATGCGCTAGCGATTGCGCTTCTTGCAAAATTGGGCCGTGTCTTTTTACTTATCCCATTATGTTTCATTTTTATGTATTGGATGAAAAAACGCACATCCGGGAAAATGGGCCAAGATGCCAAAATTGATTTTCCATGGTTCCTCGTTGGTTTTATAATCATGAGTTTAATAGGAAGTTATGTGTTTGGAACGTATATCACGGTGTCTCCTCTCGTAATGGATGGTATTTCCAAAACGACTACATTTATATTGACAATGGCCATGATCGGTCTTGGACTGAATGTTAGCCTGCAGGCACTGCGGACAAAAGCAATGCGTCCTCTTTTAGCCATGACCATTACCTCTTTGCTGCTTTCGATAATCTCGTACTTTATCGTTTAATAGATAAACTTTTCTATTTTTGCCCATTAAATATGCCTGAAACGTGATGAAGGTTGCATATAGGATAAGCCCTGAATACATAGATCTATTCAGGTTTTTTTTCATCTGAAGATACGTTTTATTGGAAAAGGAGGAGTGGAAAATCGGGAAAATCCTAATTTAAGGAAAGAATAGACCGCTGGCGTGTTTGAATATTATAACTATTTGGTTTACAATATAAGAACTGATACGAACATTACGATGTCTTTTTCTGTTTGGAGGAAATTTTATGGAGTTAGACTTTAAAAATCCAATCCCTTTACATGCTCAATTGAAAACTATATTGGAAAATCAGATTTTGGAAGGTTATTATAAAGATAAAATCCCGAGTGAAAGGGAACTCATGGATATGTATTCTGTCAGCAGGAGCACTGTACGGGAAGCCGTATCCATCCTGGTTCGTGAGGGAATATTGGAAAAAAGGCATGGGAAGGGAACGTTCGTTTCCCTTAAACCTGTACAAGAATGGCTTAAGATGATAAGTTTTACGGAAACCACTAAAAGCATGGGGATTGAACTACTAGATCATGGCCGTGTAATGACACCTGAAAATATAGCTGATGCAAATGGGTTTGATGACGAATCTTACCATATTAAAAGGCTGCGGTTGCAGGGGGATGTCCCAATAGCCATAGAATTGCATTATTATTCTTTGGACCTAGGAAAAAAATTGACGAAATTCGATTTAAGTACAACCGTATTGTATGATGCACTCGAAGGTGATCTAAACATTGACTTTTGTGAAGCAGAACAAATCATAACCTGTGGCTTTCCAACAAAAGAAGATGCAGAACATTTAGGTATAGCCGAAACGCTGTGCTTGCTGATTACAGAACGAATGATTTTTGATTCTGATGGTAACTTAGTAGAATATTATAAAGGGTTATTCCGATCGGATATGTACTCATTTGCAATGAAAATGTCTCGGAAGAATTGATTTTGCACATAAAATGACCTAAGCCCTTTCCAAGATAGTTGAAAGGCTTAGGGCATTTTCAAGTCTACCAGTATATACAATATACAACTACATGCTGCCATTGTTATGATCAAAAGTATTCATTATGGAAAATTTTTCTAGATTCATAAGAAAGTATCCCTATACTGAGATAGTATTTTAGATCGTATAAATCATGCACGCTCTTTTTTAGACCTGTTCATTACATGCCTTACTTCAAGATCTGGAATATCAATGTATGTCCACCGTTTTCAGCCGTTTGGTTTTGGTGGGCTTGCAATCCTCCAATTTAGCTGAAATAAGCCCAAGTGCCACTCCAAGCAGCGCACCTGCCCCCACTTCCACAGGCTGATGTCCGAGCAGTTCATTCAGTTCTTTCTCACGCTCCACATACTCAAAGCTCGGAAACTCTCCAGAAAATTTCGCCATATTATCTTCAAGATCATTCACAAGCTTAGCAATTTCGCCTGTATGGCGCCGAATCCCCTGAGCATCATACATCACAATCACGCCAAACACTGTCGCAAGCGATGTTTCCGTATGCAGCCAGCCCTTATTCGCTGCCACATAAGATGCCAGTGCGGCCACACCTGCAGAGTGCGAACTAGGCATGCCGCCTGTTGTGAAAGCCTGCTTCAAGTCCCACTTTCCCGTCAGCTTATTATGCGTTAAAATTTTCAGTCCCTGTGCAATGCCGATCGCCGACAGCGCTGTTAAAATTCCCCGATTCATCTTTTCCATGAGCAACTCCTCCACTCCAGACCAGTCCAACCCAATCCGGGAATTTATCTTCATTCTTTTGATACCCAAAAAATAATTTTTATATGCGGAAGTTCCATGATTATCGGCATTTATTAAAAGTCTACTTTTGTTAAGTTTCATGTATATAATGGCTCTTTTTTCAGTGTCCGTGTTCGATTATTTCATAATAATATTTATAGGATGGGTACCTTAAGGAAAATATATAACGGAAGATTATTAACATGGTGTTAAGGGTGGCAATGGAATGAACAAGATCAAGGATATAAATCCGGAAGAGTTAAAAAAGATCATGAAGGTAACCGAGCGAATGTCTTTTACAAAAAACTTCAGGTCCGCCACGGCTGAAGAATGGTTTGTTTTCATTCCAGGCTTTAATGATCCAGTTACTGAAGGAGCTGCTGGAAAGGCTATAGTGCACTACAATCTATATGGAAATAAAGATATGTTCATTAACACGACAGTAATTCTGGATGACCCTGTTCTATTTGAGGAAGAAAATTTTCAGCTTGTTTACTCAATTTGTGATGAACTTATAAATCGTCTAGTAGGATACGCTGATACTTTACTGTCAGTACACGCAGGTTCAAATTCTTATAATGCTGAATACAAACGATAATGTTCGTAAAAGAACAAGGAGGAAAAACAGTGCATCATAATCTGGTTCAGTCAATAATCGAACAATCAGTCAAGCTTACAAGTGAAGCAGATTGGGATAAACTCATTCACCAAGTTAAAAATTCAAAATTTGTTTTGCTGGGAGAGGCATCCCATGGAACATCCGAGTTTTACACGGCCCGAGTTGAAATAACAAAAAAACTGATTCAAGAAAAAGGGTTCACCTTTGTAGCCGTTGAAGGAGATTGGCCCGCATGCCAGGCAATTAATAGGTATGTTAAAGGCTATGACCCAGTATCTAAATCCGCAAAGGATGTTCTTAAAATTTTTGATCGCTGGCCGACCTGGATGTGGGCAAACGAGGAAATGATAGACCTGATTGAATGGATGAAAGAATACAATGAGTCTGGACAAAATCAAATAAAAGTTGGATTTTATGGGATAGATATCTACAGTCTTTGGGAATCCATGGATGAGGTGATCCATTACTTAAAACAAATTGATTCACCTGACCTCGAGGCTGCAAGACAGGCGTTCACATGTTTTGAGCCATTCAATCGGAATAATGAAGAGTACGCAGTTTCCGCAGGCATTTTTTCAGAAGACTGTATAGAGGAAGTAGCCAAATTACTGACAACCATTCAACGGAAAAAAGAAAAATACCCCCATCATGAAGAATTGAATTTGAACCTTCAAGTGAATGCATTAGTAGCGTATAATGGAGAAAATTATTACAGGACGATGGTGGTTCATGATGATAAATCATGGAATATTCGAGATATGCATATGGTGGATGCACTAAATGAAATTATGGATTTTTACGGTTCAAAAGGCAAGGCGATTGTATGGGAACATAATACCCATGTTGGCGATGCCAGCGCTACTGATATGAGAGATTCCGGGATGATTAACGTAGGGCAGGTCATTCGTGAACAAAACCCAGCTGAAGATGTATTTATCACAGGTTTCGGAACCTACACGGGAACTGTCATTGCAGCAGATGAGTGGGGCATGGATCTTGAAATAAAAACAGTACCCCCTGCAATTAATGGAAGTTGGGAGGAGGCTATGCACCTTTCGGGGGCATATGATAAGTTGCTCATTTTCACTGATGAAAATCGGCAGCTATTCCAAGATAGGCTTGGACATCGGGCGATTGGGGTTGTATACAGACCGGAATATGAACAATATGGAAACTATGTACCTTCTGTAATGTCAGATAGATATGATGCTTTTATTTACATTGATGAAACACAGGCACTTCACCCGCTTGTTCATGAAACAGCACCCGTTGTGTAATAAATTTCAAGCCCTTAATAACATTTCATGTTATTAAGGGCTTGTTCGTGCTTATTCCTATTGCCCGTTTTTGGTGTTTAAAAAATTGTCCTCGCCAAAATGAAAAATATCACTGTCCCAAAGACTGTGAAAGCCGCAGAACTGACGATAACACAACTAGGGGACTGGGAAAAATTGGTCTTCCTGCAGAAAGAATTACAAATATGCTGTTCACACATCAACATGTTGATCATAATGGAGGATTTTGGGATTTTTTTATTGATGGTTGGCAAGGACCTACAGGAAGGCGTTCCCTTAATCTAATAGGACCTCAATTCCAAGAACTTTATGATAATTCTGTTAAGAGTATCATGCCAGTTTGGGCTGGCCAAAAGATGGAATGTTAACAAATGTGAATATTAAAGATTTTACAGAGGATAAATATAGTTTTGAACTCGATGGTGTGAAAATTACATCAATCCCTGTCCCACATACAATTCCAACATATGCATATCGTTTTGATGCGAATGGACAAAGTGTAGTTGTTTCAGGTGATTTAACTTATACTAAAAATTTTGCCACCTTTGCAAAGGATGCAGATATTCTAGTTATTGATGGAATGAATCATTGAAGGGCGGATAAGGGCCACTGTTTATGTGTGTCCCTTATCCGGTAAATAGTTCACAATACCAAGACCGGTTATTAAAGCAGTAGTAGACCCATAAATTCTGGTTTTTTCCTTTTTAAAAAGTGAATTTAAAAGTATCGTATGGAAAAAATCGACCAAAAGGGCATCAAATGGTGATGTTCCACGGTCTGATTGTATCGTTAAAGAACAACCTAAGGTTAATAGTATGATTCCATCAAATATAGGGTAATGTTTGTTTTACTCACATTTAACACACTCAATCATTCATTAATTCTTTTATCATTAAAAGATGTGGACCGCCATCTTCCATAAAGACATCGGATGAAGTCTGATAGCCGAGTTTTTTATAAAAACCCTCTGCCTGTGTTTGCCCATGTAATTTAACCTTGGATAGTTCCTTTTCCTTTGCAATCTTTTCTAACGTTTTAATTATTATTTTTCCAAGGCCAAATTTACGGTAAGGCTCTAAGATGCAAATTCTCTCCAATTTACCTAAACCATCAACAACTCTTAACCTTCCAGTTCCGACTGGTTTTTCATTATAGTAGACTAATATGTGTTCAGAAGAAGCATGAAGTGCATCAAATTCATCAAATTCACTTTCTAATTGGAAACCTTGTTCCTCAACAAATACTTCTTTTCTGATATGAAAGGCTATTTTTAAATCATTTTCTGTAGTAATTCTCTTTGAATCCAATGTTCTTCATCCCTTTTCTAGATTTATGTAATAAGACAAGTCATAATAAATGTATATCCTTTTTTAGTATAAACGAAATTATTTTTGTTGTAAATACAACAAAAAAAGTTAGGGGCACTTTGAATGAAAGAAATACTCCGTGAAATTGGAATGATAGCAAGGGCATTGGACTCTATAATTAATATTGAATTTAAAGAATTTGACCTTACAAAAGGGCAGTATTTGTATCTTGTCCGAATATGTGAAAATCCAGGAATCATTCAGGAAAAGTTAGCAGAAATGATAAAGGTTGACCGAACGACAGCGGCTCGTGCCATTAAAAAACTTGAAATTCAAGGTTTTATTGAAAAGAAAAATGATGAGGGCAACAAAAAGATTAAAAAGTTATATGCTACTGATAAAGGTGAAAAGGTCTATCCCTTTTTGAAAAAAGAAGGGGAGTATACCGACAAAGTTGCATTATCTGGATTTTCTTTGGAGGAAACGGAAACGATGTTGCATCTTCTTCAAAGGGTCAGAAAAAATATTGAGGTAGATTGGGAATATGTGAAAAAGGGAAATAAAAGGGGGTATTGATACAGCTTATAAGTTATCTGATTCATGGACGCCTAATTGGAGTATCAATGGAACGGTTGTGGATAAGGAATTTATAAAAAGAGGCTCGATTTCGATTGAAATTGAGCCTCTTTTTATTATCCTGCTGCATTTTCAGTAAACTGACTATTGTAAAGATCTGCGTAGAAACCATTCTTCCTTAAAAGGTCAGAATGCGTTCCCTTCTCTATCACTTTTCCTTGATCCATAACAAGAATCATATCTGCATCCTTAATCGTTGAGAGACGATGGGCAATGACAAAGCTAGTTCTTCCTTCCATCAGTCGGTTCATGGCTTTTTGGATAAAGACTTCGGTCCGAGTGTCCACACTAGACGTCGCTTCATCCAATATCATGATTGGTGGATCTGCTAGAACAGCTCTGGCGATTGTCAAAAGCTGCTTTTGGCCTTGTGAGATGTTCGAAGCTTCTTCGTTTAAGACTGTCTCATAACCATCTGGCAGTGTCCGAATGAAATGGTCGGCATGTGCCGTACGAGCAGCTGCGAAAATTTCTTCATCAGTTGCTCCATTTTTGCCATAAGCGATATTTTCTTTAATCGTGCCATTAAAGAGCCAGGTATCTTGAAGCACCATCCCAAAGTTCTTTCGAAGATCACTCCGGGACATACTCCGTGTATCAAGACCATCAATATTAATCTTTCCGCCATTGAGTTCATAAAATCTCATCAAAAGATTTATCATGGTCGTTTTTCCAGCACCAGTCGGCCCAACGATTGCGACCGTCTGTCCAGGTAAGACATCGATGTTCATATCTTTAATTAACATTTCTTCCCCATATCCAAAGTCCACATGTTCGAAAGAGACAGCACCATTTGCCCTTTTTATATGAGCTGTGGTTTGTTCTTTCATTTCCTCTTCTTCATCAAGTAGTTCAAAAACACGCTCAGCTGCTGCAACCGTCGACTGAATAATGTTTGCGATGTTAGCCGTTTGCGTGATTGGCTGGGTGAACTGCTTTGAATAAGTGATGAATGCTTGAATATCACCAATTGAAATCGAACGTTGCGTTACCAATATTCCCCCGACAACGCTGATGAGGACATAGCTCAAATTTCCGATAAAGAACATCAGGGGCATGATGATACCAGATATAAACTGTGCTCTGCTTCCCGCTTTATACAATTCTTCATTGACCGCAGTAAACTGGGCACTCGCCTTTTTTTCATGTCCGAATGCTTTAACGACTTGATGGCCGGTATACATCTCTTCAATGTGCCCATTTAATTGTCCGAGTTTACGTTGTTGATCGGCAAAGTACTTTTGGGATTTTTTCAAAATAGGCCGGATTGCAAATATTGATAAAGGTAAGCTGACTATCGAGATTAATGTCAATAACGGGCTAATTGAAAGCATCATGATGATAATCCCTAAAATCGTTACGATTGATGTGATGAACTGCGTTAAGCTTTGCTGAAGGGTGCTCCCGATTGTATCAATATCATTTGTCATTCGGCTAAGTGTTTCTCCGTTTGGACGTCCTTCAAAATATTTGAGTGGAAGTTTCTCGAGCTTTCCGTTAACATCTTCTCGAAGATCATATACCGTGTCTTGTGCAACACTCGACATAATGTATTGTTGCACATAGTTGAAAAGGCTGCTTAAGGCATACAGTCCAGCAAGGAGTAGAAGGATATGGCCAATTTTATCAAAGTTAATGGCTGATCCTGGTATTCCTTGGAATTTCCCATATGCTCCTTCGAATAATTCCGTAATTGCCGTTCCCATGATTTTTGGTCCGACAATCATAAAAATCGTACTCATGATTGCAGCAAAGAACACGGCAATCAATTTGTTGCGCCGAGGTTTTAAATAGGTCAAAAGACGTCTTAGTGTTCCTTTAAAATCTTTTGCTTTTTGACCCATCATCATCATGTTACCGCCACCAGGACCATGCCCAACCTGACCGCCGCTTTGAGGTTTTTTTTGATTACTCATGCAATTTCCTCCTCCGTGAGCTGTGATAAGGCGATTTCACGGTATATGTCGTTTGTACTTAGCAACTCTTGGTGTGTTCCCATACCTACAATGTGTCCTTCGTCTAACACAATGATTCGATCAGCGTCAACCACCGTACTGACACGCTGGGCAACGAGTAGTACCGTCGAATTTTTCGTTTCATCTTTCAAGGCTGCGCGAAGGTTGGAATCCGTCTTGAAGTCAAGTGCAGAAAAACTATCATCGAATATATAAATATCGGGTTTCCGAATGAGTGCCCGTGCAATCGAAAGCCGTTGTTTTTGCCCGCCTGATAGGTTTGAACCGCCTTGTTCGATTTCTGCCTGATAGCCGTCTTTCATGTTGCTGATAAAATCTTCCGCTTGCGCAATCCGAGCAGCATGCTCAACTTCATCTTGTGTGGCTGTTTGTTTTCCAAAGCGAATGTTTTCAGCGATCGTACCTGTAAAGAGGACGGCCTTTTGTGGTACAAAGCCAATTTTTGAACGAACTTCATCTTGTGATGACTTACGAATATCAACACCATTGACGCGAATCGTTCCACTTGAAATATCATAGAAGCGAGGGATCAAATTGACGAGCGTTGTTTTCCCTGAGCCTGTTCCACCGATTATTGCGGTGATTTCACCAGGACTTGCAGAAAAACTAATATCCGATAATGCAGGTTCTTCTGCTCCTGGGTAACTGAACGTCACATGTTCAAATTCAAGTGTACCGTGTTCACGATCTGCCTTTTCTGTCCCCTCATCCAGGAATGAAGGTTTCATGTCAAGGACTTCGTTTATCCTTGTTGCCGACACGGCCGCTCGTGGAACCATAACAAACATCATGGATGCCATAACGAGAGCGAACATAATTTGCATAACATATTGGATAAATGCCATTAAGTCCCCGATCTGCATACCGCCGTTATCAATACGAACCCCACCAAACCAAATGATGCCAACAACCGTCAAGTTCATTACAAGCATCATTACAGGCATCATGAAGGCCATGATTTTATTGACTTTGATCGAGACATCCGTCAATTCTTTATTCGCTTTCTTTAGACGTTCCTTCTCTTGTGTTTCACGATTGAAGGCTCGAATGACGCGAATACCAGTTAAATTTTCTCGTAATACAAGGTTCAACCGGTCTAATCGTTTTTGCACCGTTTGAAAGAGCGGTACACCTTTATATAGAATAAGCAAGATCGACCCAATTAATAAAGGCATTGTGACAACTATGACAAGGGATAATTTTGCATCCATGGATACAGCCATGATCACTCCGCCGATTAACATGATAGGTGCACTGATAACCATACGAAGCATCATGATAACCACTTGCTGGACTTGCGTTATATCATTGGTCGTCCGTGTAATCAATGACGCCGTACCGACTTCATCAAATTCTTGTAACGAAAATTTTTCAACATGATTAAAGACTCTCAGGCGGAGGTCGCGTCCCATTCCCATTGCCGCTTTGGATGAATAGTAGCTTGCGATTATGGATGCACAAGCGCCAAGTGCGGAAACCAACAGCATCAAACCACCGATTTTCCAAATGTATGGAGTGTCTCCTCGAACGACGCCTTTGTCAATAATATCAGCCATTAGTGTAGGCAAAAAGAGATCCGACATGGATTGAATAAAAACCAGACCGATAACTGCTGAAATAATCCACTTATAAACGGATAAATTTTTCAGTATTTTTATCATTTTGAACACTCTCCCTGTTCGGTAGCTTGTGCTTCTAAAAAGTTTGTAATTTGAAGATGCGTTTCTAGCAACTCTTCAAACTGTTCTTCGGAAAGCATTCCAATGGCCGTTTGAAAGACTTGGTGAATGCTTCCTTCTTGAAAATGAATCGTTTTTAATAAATTTTTCCCCTGATCGGTGATTGACAACTGAATCTCACGCCGGTTGCCCTCCACATGCTCACGATGGAGCATGCCAGCCCGAACGAGACCATCGACCGCTTGGCTCAAAGTGCTTTTTGGAAGAAATGTTTTCTCCCCGACATTTTTTTGAGTGGTCTCTTTGTAAAGGGTAATGGTCATCAAAATGGAATATTGAGGAACTGTTAATCCATTTTCTGAGGCTGTCTTTTGAACGAACCGCATTATATTTTTCTGCACGTTCCAAAATGAACGCAATAGTTGTACGGAACGCATTAATTGTTTTTCATTCTCCAATCAACATCACCATTCTTTCTGTTTTGGACTGTTCCATTTCGAACATTTAATTTTATTAATCATTTTAATTTACAGCTATTTTTCCGCTTAGTCAACAAAAAAACGATCACATAATATCGGTGTTTATCTAACCTTGGTCGTACATAAAACTTCAGTAAAAATCTGAATGGTCTAGGCGATTCATCATTGTTTTCGCGTGAAAACACCCACTTATTCATGTACTTGATTCAATAGACATAAAAATGTCCTTTTAACATAGTGAAATTAGTTGGAAATTTGAGATAAAAAGTGGTAGGATAATATTGCATTGAGTTAGTACCAGGTAATAATACTAGATGATAACGCATTTGAGGGTGTTATATGGCAAGCAAGCATACATAAACGAGATTTTTCTTCCTTAGATAAATAACCGGAGTTAAGTTTGTTTTAACAGAAAAATGTTTTAATTATTAGGAGGGATGATGACATATGGTTGAAAACCGCCATCTACAGGCAGGTCTAAGTGATGAGCAGGTGCTTGAGATGTATAGAACAATGTTATTGGCAAGACGTATAGATGAACGGATGTGGCTGTTGAACAGATCTGGGAAAATTCCTTTTGTCGTTTCTTGTCAGGGGCAGGAAGCAGCTCAAGTGGGAGCTGCATTTGCATTGAATCGTGAAAAGGATTATGTCCTTCCTTATTACCGGGATCTCGGTGTGGTGCTTGCGTTTGGGATGACAGCAAGGGATTTAATGTTATCCAGTTTTGCAAAAGCAGAAGATCCAAATTCGGGCGGGCGTCAAATGCCTGGGCATTTTGGGCAAAAAAAGAATCGCATCGTGACGGGATCTTCGCCAGTTACCACTCAAGTGCCACATGCAGTGGGAATTGCACTCGCTGGAAAAATGGAAGGAAAAGATATTGTTTCATTCGTTACATTCGGTGAGGGTTCATCAAACCAAGGTGATTTCCATGAAGGGGCGAATTTTGCAGGTGTACATAAACTTCCGGTTATCTTGATGTGCGAGAATAATCAGTATGCCATTTCCGTACCGCTTGAAAAGCAATTGGCTTGCGGGAAAGTGTCGGACCGGGCCATTGGTTATGGCATGCCAGGGGTGACGGTTGATGGAAATGACCCGATCGAAGTATACCGGGTGGTGAAAGAAGCGGCCGAGAGAGGCAGGCGTGGAGAAGGACCAAGCTTAATCGAAACGGTTTCATACAGGCTTACACCACACTCAAGCGATGATGATGATAGTCAATACAGATCGCCAGATGAAGTGTCGGAGGCAAAAAAAATAGATTCGATCATCACTTTCGGTGCCTACTTAAAAGAAGCAGGAATCATGGATGACCAAATGGAGAAACAAATGAACGAGGAAATAATGGAAGTTGTGAACGAAGCGACGGATTATGCGGAAAATGCTCCATTTGCAAATGAAGACACGCTCTCAAATTACGTTTACGCAGGTAAGTAAGGAGGAAAGAAGATGGCAGTGATATCTTATATAGATGCCGTAATAATGGCGATGCGGGAAGAAATGGAACGTGATCCCCGTGTATTTGTATTAGGTGAAGACGTAGGGGTAAAAGGCGGTGTGTTTAAAGCGACTTCAGGGTTATACGAACAATTCGGGGAACAGCGTGTCATTGATACACCGCTTGCTGAATCCGCAATCGCAGGAGTTGGCATCGGCGCGGCCATGTACGGAATGAGGCCGATTGCGGAGATGCAATTCGCTGATTTTATCATGCCCGCAATCAACCAAATCATTTCGGAAGCTGCAAAAATCCGTTATCGCTCAAATAATGACTGGCATTGCCCTATCGTCATCAGAGCTCCATACGGCGGGGGTGTACATGGGGCGTTATACCATTCACAATCCGTTGAAGCCATTTTTGCCAATCAACCGGGACTTAAAATTGTCATGCCCTCTACACCCTACGACGTGAAAGGGTTATTGAAAGCAGCCATTCGCGATGAAGATCCGGTCCTTTTCTTTGAACATAAACGTGCCTATCGCCTTATTAAAGAAGAAGTGCCGAATGATGATTATGTTTTACCGATTGGTAAAGCGGATGTAAAACGTGAAGGCGAGGACGTTACAGTGATTACTTACGGCCTTTGTGTTCATTTTGCGCTTCAGGCAGCTGAAAGGCTGGCCAGTGATGGCATATCCGTTCATATACTTGATTTACGAACCGTTTATCCATTAGATCAAGAAGCCATTATGGAAGCTGCATCTAAAACAGGAAAAGTCCTATTGGTTACTGAAGATAATAAGGAAGGAAGCATCATTAGTGAAGTATCGGCGATCATCGCAGAAAACTGCCTCTTCGATCTCGATGCCCCAATCATGAGACTCGCGGGCCCGGATGTCCCTGCGATGCCATATTCACCACCATTGGAGAAATCCTTCATGGTGAATCCTGAAAAAGTGGAAAAGGCACTGAGGGACCTTGTTGCCTATTGAACGGACCTTAAAATAGAACAAACAAAGCATCCTCCATCTCGGGGGATGCTTTGTTTGTTCCCGTAATTGATCATGCCGATGAAAAACCAATTAAGGAAATCGCCAAGGATGTCCGTGAACTTGACCAAAAAGTACGCATGAATAAAAAATCATTGAAACGGCATTTGATTTTACTCGAATCTTATGTGTTGAAGCAAGTCGGCAAAATAAACTATACCAGTATTTATTGAAGACGAGACTACAGGCTACAGAGATTCGTATAGACCAAGCACTTGAAGAGTATTGTAAGGGAAATGGAAAAGGTGAATTTTATATTAGTTCACATAATACGGATTATAATCATTAAGGCCTTTAATAGTGTTTATATTGGGGTTGAATCTTAAAAATGAACTTAAGTCTAGCAACTATAAAAAGGTTGCCAGGCTTTTTTTTCGATAAATAAAGTCAACTATAGAAGCGTGAAAAACTAATCCGTTTGATTACGCTAGGGAGGGCACATAATATCTCCCCCGATTTCTTTTATTCAGTTGTGATTTTTGATGAATTTTCACTTCTTAAATATATATTGACCGAAATGCGTGGTATTATATGGTAAAGGATTCTAGGTAAAGGAGCTTATGATGAATACTGGACAATTCTCCAATAATAAACTATTAGATATAGTGTTTGAAAGTACATATTATGGAATTGTAATTGTCGATAGTAATGGAAAAATTCAATACATTAGCAATAAATATTGTGAATTTTTAAATGTTGAACGCGACACAGTGATTGGTGAACATGTGACGAATATAATTGAAAATACAAGGCTACACCTTGTAGTGCAAATAGGTAAATCGGAAATCGCTGATATACATTTTCTTCGTGGTGATTTTGTTATCGCCAATCGCATTCCTATCATCGAAAATAATGAAATAATTGGTGCAATCGGGACAATAATGTTTCGTGATCTTGATGACTGGAATAAAATGAATAGTCACATTAAGGAGATACTGACAAAACATAATTTTTACAGAAATGAAATAGATGTTACAAATGGAGTAAAGTATTCCTTACACAACTTAATTGGAACTTCTCAAGAAATACAACAGTTAAAAGAACGTGTGAAAAGGTTGGCTAGAGGTGATATCTCTGTACTAATTAGAGGAGAAAGCGGTACAGGCAAGGAAATAATAGCACATAGCATTCATCAGTTAAGTGGAAGAAGCGACAAACCGCTTGTGAAAATAAATTGTAGTTCAATTCCGGAACACTTGTTAGAATCTGAACTTTTCGGTTATGAAGAAGGTGCCTTTACAGGGGCAAAAAAGGGAGGTAAAATAGGAAAGTTTCAATTTGCTGATGGTGGAACGGTTTTCCTTGACGAAATTGGTGATATGCCTCAGCAAATGCAAGTCAAGTTATTAAGGGTACTTCAGGAGAAAGAGTTTGAGCCTGTAGGTTCGCTTTACCCAAAAAAACTAAATGTTCGAGTGATTGCTGCAACAAATCGCCCTTTAGAAAAATTGGTTGAAGAAAAGCTATTTCGTGAAGACTTATTTTATAGAATTAATGCTGTCCAATTATTTGTTCCTCCTTTAAGAGATAGAATTGAAGATATCCCTTTACTTGTAGATTATTTTTTTAAAAAAATCACAGCTCGAATAGGAAAACGAGTAACCTCCATACACCCTGAGGTGATTTCATTAATAGAGCAATATAACTGGCCAGGGAATATCAGAGAACTAGAGAATGTCATTGATGCAGGAGTTCACCTATCAAATGAAGAGGTAATGGGAAAGGATGCTTTACCTGATTATCTAAAACTTCATAATGTGAATATGAAAGAATTAAGTTTAAAGGATTGTGTAGAGGAAACAGAAAAGAAGGAAATCGAAAGAGCGTTAAGGAGGTTTAAGTTTGATAAAAAAAGGGTTGCGGAAGCTCTTGGGATAGGGAATTCTACCCTTTACGATAAAATTAGAAAATATCAGATTTCTGACCAATAAAAATAAATCCGGGATTTCAGAATTCATTCCGAAATCCCGGATTTATTTTTTAATTTCCGGATTAATGTTGATATAGTTCACATTACAGGACAAACAAGGCTATAAATTATGAAAATTAATGAATGAAAAATCAACTGATCTTACTTCAGTTGATTTTTTTTAGTTATTTTCCGAATAATCGGAAAATAAGTTATTGGGTTTTCCTCGATTATTAAGGACAGTAAGTCAGTAAGGGTTTTTTCCGTTTTGGAATGAATCTTGCATTCAAAATTAGAAGAAAGGAGGAAAGAAAACGATAAAGACGAGTGGTCAATTTAATGGCATGTAAGAGGGCCTGTTTAGAAAGTTTGAGAATTGATTTGAACATTATTGAATTTAGTGGCCTTGCAGCCTAAATTTTGTCTGTATTTTTTTAATTGAAAAGGAGGAATTTCATTGGATGTCGGTTTTATCACAAGAAAAATGGCGAATGATTTAAATAATATAAATCCTAGAAAAATAGCAATAAAAGAAGAAGTAGGAAAGTCGATGACGTACATGGATCTCCACCTTATATCAAATGCGTATGCAAACAAGCTTTACGAAATTGGAGTGCGAAAAGGGGATCGTGTCGGTATTTTACTTTACAACTGTCTCGAATATTTTAGTCTATATTTTGCCATTGCGAAAATCGGTGCAATTGCAGTTCGACTTAATTTTAGGCTTTCAAGTGCAGAGCTTGAGTATGCATTAAATGATTCACAGACAAAAATATTGTGCTTCCATTCTAACTTAACCAATCAGCTGGAATCAGTTTGTAATAATGTTTCTGTTGAGCGTTATTTTTGTCTTCCTCATAGAAATGGCTCAACCCCAGGTTGGTCAGAGTCATGGAGTGTTTTAGAAAGTGGTTCGGTAGATGAGGTCAAAGTCGATAACATTAAATTAAACGATCCAGTCATGCTTATGTACACATCAGGAACTACGGGAAGACCTAAAGGTGCGATTTGGACTCATGATACAACTTTCTGGTTTTCCACGATACAAGCACTGAAATGGAAATTTACAGGGCGAGAAGTTGCGATGACGACAGGACCACTATACCATGTTGGAGCGATGGAAGATATCGCACTTCCCATTCTACTGATGGGTGGAAGGGTAATAATTACAAAAAGCCAAGAATTCGAGATTGGAAGAATTCTTTCCGTTATTGAAGAGGAAAATGTGACCGATTCTTTTTTATTCCCTTTCATGATTTATGAAATGCTAAATTTGCCTGAAATTGAAAAGTATCAGCTAAAATCTTTAAAAACTATTTATACAGGTGGTGACCCGCTAATGCCATGGGCACTAGAACAATTAAAAAAGAGGTTTCCTCAAATTGGAGTTGTTCAAGTTTACGGGTTAACTGAAGGACAGCCAATTGCGGCTTCGCTTGAACCAAATGATGCTTTTACAAAAGGCCATACCGTAGGAAAGCCGATGCCACTTACAGAAATAAATATTATCGATGAGGAGGGAACGCCTTTGCCAGTTGGTGAAATTGGTGAAATCGCTATTAAAAGTCCAGCGGTTTCTGAGGGTTATTGGAGGAAACCAGATGCCACAATGGAAACATTCGTGAATGGGTGGTGTAAAACAGGAGACATGGGAAAATTCGATCATGATGGGTATCTATCAATAGCAGGCAGAAAAAAAGATATGATTCGGAGCGGTGGTGAAAACATTTACTCAGCGGAAATTGAAGATGTCTTATACCGGCATGAGGAAGTGAAGGAAGTTTCTATAATTGGTATTCCTGATCCGAAATATATTGAGGCTGTATGTGCTGTTATTGTTAAAAAAGAAGGAGCCAAACTTACGGAGGAAGATGTTGTTAATTATTGTAAGGAGCATCTTGCTAGCTACAAAAAACCTAGAAAGGTCACATTTGTTGATGAAATACCACGTACCCCATCCGGGAAGGTTCAAAAGTTTATTCTTCGAAATCAATTTAGTGGAATGGATAAATAAGGGGTTTATGGAAGGGTGAAAAAGGTTTTGTGAATACATTATTTCACTTTGTTTAAAAAATCACATAACCACAAAGGATTCTATCATAGATTTCAGGGTTCACCCACTGATTCACGTTTTTCAATAATGCCAGAGTATTTGGAACCCACAAGTACACTTTGGTTTAGGAGGAAAGCCGATGAAGAATAAGGATCAAGTTGTTTCATGGTCAAAACAGAGTAATATTGCAACGATTATTATTGATAATCCACCTGTTAATGTATTAAGCGCAGATGTTATAGAACAATTGAATCTTGTGGTGGATGAAATTGAAAGCGATTACAATATTAAGGTCATTATACTTACCGGTGAAGGCGAAAGAGCTTTTGTTGCTGGAGGAGATATTAAAGAATTTCCAGCATGGATTGGAAAAGGCGTGGAAGATGGAAAGGGGAAATCACTTTGGCTTCAGGAACCACTTAATAAAATTGAACGGTTATCTCGACCAACTATTGCTGCAATCAACGGATTAGCACTAGGTGGAGGGTGTGAACTTGCTTTAAGTTGTGATATTCGAATTGCGGAGGAACATATTAGGATTGGGCTTCCTGAAATTAAATTGGGATTGTTTCCAGGTGCAGGGGGAACTCAAAGACTTCCTAGACTGATAGGTAAAGCCAAAGCAAAAGAAATGATTTTTACTGGAGAGCCACTGAATGCAGAAGATGCCAAACAAATAGGGCTTGTTAATCATGTTGTGCCAAAGGGCGAATCTTTAGAAAAAGCAAAGGAAATTGCAAAATGTATTTGCAATTATTCTTTACAATCTTTAACTTTTGCAAAGCATTCTATTGATTTTGGTTATGAACAAACACTTGAAGATGGACTCGTGATTGAAGCTGAAAATTTTGGTCATGTTTTTCAGACTAAGGACGTAAAGGAAGGAGTTGAAGCCTTTATTAATAAAAGAGAGCCGAACTTCATTGATCAGTAATCCCTCATGACCAAACCAGAGGCAAGTCCGATTTTTGAAAAAGATCCTGATGCCGGGATTGGAAAAAAGCAGATTCTAAAGTAACTCATCTATGTTAATAAACAAAATCGTTTAAAAGAAACAGTGGATTTACTCGGGAAATTAATTAAAGTTCTTTACTAAATGTGCACTGGAAAACTGTCCTATAATGCCCCAATAAGTCTTGGGGCAAAGCATTCAAACCAGCAACAAATGATAACATATAATATTTTGAGAAAAAGGGGGAAGTCGAATTGGATGTAATGATCATTATTATTTCACTAGGATTACTTATGTTTCTAGCATATCGAGGATTTTCTGTTATACTTTTTGCACCATTGTGCGCTTTGTTTGCTGTATTTTTAACGGATCCTGGACATGTTTTACCTTTTTTCTCTAATATATTTATGGTTAAGTTGGTTGAATTTGTTAAATTATATTTCCCGGTTTTTCTACTAGGTGCTATTTTTGGGAAACTGGTTGAAATAAGCGGTGTTGCAAAGAGCATAGCAAAAATTATTGTCCGTTTTATCGGGGCTAAACAAGCCATTCTAGCCATTGTGATAATGGGCGCAATTCTGACATATAGCGGAGTTAGTTTGTTTGTTGCAGTGTTTGCTATCTATCCATTTGCTGCTCAGCTGTTTCGCGAGGCTAATATTCCAAAGCGATTAATTCCTGCGACAATCGCAGTTAGTGCATTTACCTTTTCCATGGATTCACTTCCAGGGTCTCCACAAATTCAGAATGTCATTCCAACTGGTTTCTTTAAAACTGACATCTATGCTGCACCGACATTGGGGATTATTGGGGCAATATTTATCATTTCCTTAAGCCTTTTATACTTAAATCATTGTCGACATAAGGCAGCTAGAAACGGTGAAGGGTATTTTGGAATTGGTGATAAAGCTATTGATAAGGAAGCTGCTGAAGCAGAAATGGCAGCCAGTTCTGCTATATCAGTGGAAACGACTAATAAGTTGGGAATAGATTCTGAAAAAGCTATAAGTAGAAAAGACTGGCTTGCTTTTATTCCGTTGGTGTTAGTCGGAGTGATGAATAAGTTTTTTACTGAGTCTTTTCCTCTTTGGTATGCCAAAGGATTCGATTTTGCTACGATTGGGTTAAAAGACTATGGTATTGTCGAAATGTCAAAAGTTATTGGTGTCTGGTCTGTAGAGATGGCTCTTATTCTCGGGATAATAGCAATCGTCTTATTAAACTATAAAGCTGTCAAATTAAATTTCAATTCGAGTATTAATATAGGCATTAGTGGGGCATTGCTAGCAACCATGAATACGGCAACCGAATATGGCTTCGGGGG
The DNA here is from genome assembly GCF_037975445.1 of Peribacillus sp. FSL P2-0133. Lineage (NCBI taxonomy): Bacteria > Bacillati > Bacillota > Bacilli > Caryophanales > Bacillaceae > Peribacillus > Peribacillus sp. FSL P2-0133. The sequence continues at coordinate 2,371,838 of NZ_CP150254.1, forward strand.
TGTGATTGCAGCTTTACCCGGCTTTACTGTGGTACAAGATTATCTCACTGGAATGTTTTCGAATCCTTTAATTAATGGGGCGATCATGACAAATGTTTTGTGTGGCATTACTGGATCAGGATCTGGTGGGATGAGCATTACGTTGAGCTTAATGGCGGATACTTATATACAAACTGCTGCTCATTTTGACATTCCGTTGGAAGTTTTGCATCGTGTCATTTCTATGTCAGCAGGTGGATTTGATACTTTGCCGCATAACGGAGCTATAATAACTCTTCTAGCTGTTACGGGACTCACACATCGCCAGGCATATAAAGACATTTTTGTTATTACCATTATAAAGACACTTGCTGTATTCTTTGTAATCGGTATATTCAGCTTGTTTGCTATCGTTTAACCATTTCCCGTTGAACATAGAAAAATACAATTTTATTTCTGCTATAACCGCTATTTACATGGAATAATACGTCTTCTATATGAAAAAAATTTTATTCGTGTTGATTTTAAAGAAATAACACTAAATTATATAGTCTTTTAGTATTTAAAATCGGAATCTTCCGACTGATAATTCAATCACAAATAAAAGGAGGATGAAATAATGTTTAATAAATATTTCCATCAATATGAAATCGGAGAAACATGGATGTCGAAAGGACGTACTATAACCGAGGCTGATTTAGTAATGTTTTCTGCGTTTAGCGGTGACTGGTTTCCCCTCCATACTGATAAGGAGTATGCAGCTAATACACAATTTAAGCAACGGATAGCCCACGGAATGCTTATACTTTCGGCTGCAACCGGCTTATTTCATTTTGAACCAGGGATCGTTGTTGCATTTTACGGTTTGGAGAAAGTTCGATTTATAAACCCAACTTTTATTGGGGACACGATACATGTAGAATTAAAGGTGATTGACCTTTTTGAAAAGGGCTATCAAGGTGTTGTAACAGTCATCCAAGAAATAAAAAAACAAAACGGAGAAACTGTAGCCATAGCTAACATGAAAATAATGGTCATTTCTGATGCCAATGTAAAAGTATAGTAGTCACCTGATTTATTAGGCGACAAACATAAAAATAATTGAAAAGGTAAAACGAGCTTTGGACTACTATCACTATCATTAGTCTAGTCAATCGAATTAGCTTATGGATAGAAGAGGAATTCGGAGTGAAAGTATTACCCCAAAATTTAGCACAGAATATAAACGGGCAGTAGGAGGAGGAAACGAAATAACATGCTGCGTTTTTTCTCATTTTTCAGATTAAGGCAAGCCTATAGACTGGCTTGCCTTCTTTAATGATCTCCAGCTTTTTTAGTTTTTTAAGACATGTAAAAAATATAAAGGGTAACAGAGCTAAAATAATAGGAGAAATCGCACTGACGATTCCTCTCTGCATTGACCTGCAACCGCTTGGAGTCCAACATACTGGAATTTTAATTTACTTTTATAAAACCTTTATCCTTATATTTATTCACATAGTTGCGAACGTTTGGTTCCCTTCGTTTAATCGTTGGCAATTTCACTGATGGTATTACCTGGCAGCAGCATGTATAGTTCGAACATTCTTTTGCAATCAGTAGAAAGCATGGCTTAATCTAATCATTCATTTGATTTGAAATCTGTGGCATTTTTATCCTTCCTTTATAAGGTTTTGTTTATTCTATACCGAATTTGTCAGAAAATAAATTTCAAGTTCATCTTATATATGAAATCCATAACAATGTTTGTCATAATAAGAAAGTAGGAAGGGGGAATATCATGCTTCGATTATACGGGGCTTTAATCGGCCTTAGTTTGATATGGGGTTTATCGTTTGTTTTCATGAAGTGGCTGCTCCCGCCAGCGGGCATTTGGGGGATTGTGTTTCTCCGCTGTTTGGCGGGTGCTGTTGTTCTGCTTCCCATTTTATGGTGGAAGCGCAGTGAAATTAACTGGAAATTACCATGGACAGCACTGGTTGTTGTCGGAATCTTCAATTGCGGATTAGCATGGGGTTTAATAGCTTTAAGTGAAACAGAGATTAACAGCAGCACGGCATCGATTCTTAATGCAACCACTCCGATCTGGACGGGGATCATCGGATTTATCATTTTTTCTTATGTGTTAACCGCCCGACAATGGATGGGCATTCTTATCGGTTTTTTCGGAATTCTAGTATTGATGGATTTTCAAGTCGGTCAGCTTTTCGGCAAGGAATTCATCGGGATTGGGACAATGCTGCTAGCGTCCACCTGTTATGGTTTTGCCGGCCAATATACGAAAAGATTTCTTTCCAGTACAAGCATATTGGTCATTACTACGTTTACGCTGCTCACGGGTGCCTTTATCGGTTTGATCGGGATGCTAATAACAGGTCCGATTAAGCCAGTGATGTTGATGGACCCGCTAACGATTTTCTCCATAGTCGGTCTTGGGTGCTTTGGCTCTGGGCTCGGCCAGCTGATCTATTTCTACATCAATAAAAATGGCAGCCCAGAGTTAGCCGCAACGGTTACATACCTTATTCCTGCAAGCGCTATGGTTTGGGGGTATGTCCTGCTTGGAGAAGCGATTAATCCTAATGTAATTATTGGCCTGCTGATTATTTTCGCAGGGGTTTATCTTTCTTCTAAGAAGTCAAAAGAAAAAGATGGAGCTAACTCTTCATCCGGAAAACAAGGGGAATTGCGTCATGTAAAATAAGATACCAAAACGAAATAGCCCTCACGTAAAGGTTTTGTCTTTACCTGGGGGCTTTCGTATTGAAATACGGTCAATTTAGCAAGACAAGTGATTGATCGTCTTTGCCGCGAATTATAACTATAGATAGTAACCCGTATTCGGAATGGCATTTGCTTTAGAATGGATATTCTGTTTCGATAATTCTTTCGAAAGATATTTAGAATTAAATGAAAATTGACAGAGGTTTTTTAGAAGTTATTTTGACTTTGAGATATATTAATTTGAGATAAGTTGTTGACAGTGAATTTTATTCATGATAAATTATCTTTAAGTAAAGATATATTAATTCAAGATAATAAAAATTATGTAAAACCTTTTCCAACCCCTTTAATGAATAGCCACTCTTCTTGAAGGGGAAATATAGGGGATTAATTCACAAGCTGAACATCCAAAAATTGAATCGTTTTAATTGGGAGGAATTAATTTATGAATGGATTAAAAGGTATACACCATGTAACGGCCATAACAAGTAGTGCAGAAAAGAACTATGAATTTTTCACAAATATATTAGGAATGCGTTTAGTCAAGAAGACAGTTAACCAAGATGATATCCAAACCTATCACCTGTTTTTTGCCGACGATGTTGGCGGTCCAGGAACTGACATGACATTCTTTGATTTTCCTGGTATTCCTAAAGGAGTGCATGGGACTAATGAGATTTCAAAAACATCCTTCCGTGTACCGAATGATGCGGCATTGGAGTATTGGGTTAAGCGGTTCGACCGTTTAGAAGTAAGGAATACAGGAATTCAGGAACAATTTGGTAAAAAGATCATTTCATTTGTGGATTTTGATGATCAGCATTATCAATTGATTTCAGATGAAAACAATGAAGGGGTTGCAGCGGGGATTCCTTGGCAAAAAGGACCGATTCCCCTGGAATATGCCATTACAGGATTAGGACCAATTTTCATTCGGATTGCCAACTTCGATTACTTTAAAGAAATGATGGAAAAAGTTCTATTATTCAAAGAAATAGATAAGGAAGGATCATTTCACCTATTTGAAGTAGGGGAAGGCGGGAATGGTGCACAAGTGATTGTCGAGCATAATTCGATCCTTCCTCAGGCACGGCAGGGTTTTGGGACTGTTCACCATACAGCCTTCCGTGTTGAAGACCGTTCCGTTCTTGAAGAATGGATCGAACGAATGGAAAGCTTCCAATTTCATACGTCTGGTTATGTTGATCGTCACTTTTTTGAGTCGCTTTACGTGCGAGTGGCGCCGCAAATTTTATTCGAATTTGCCACTGATGGTCCTGGATTTATGGGGGATGAGCCGTATGAAACGCTTGGGGAAAAGTTATCTTTACCACCGTTCTTAGAACCGAAAAGGGATCAAATCGAAAAGTTGGTACGTCCCATTGATACAGTAAGAAGCACCAAGGAAATCATTAAAGAATAATTGACAATCTTTAGCGAATGATATGTTGGTTTATGCCCATACTAAAACAGGTAGAAATAAAAAATGAAATAATTATTTGAAATAGAAAAAATGCTCTGGAGGAATGAATCATGACAAAAGATTTTTACACGGCGATTAAAGAGAGACGATCATATTATGGAATCAATAAAGAAGTCCAAGTATCGGATGAGAAAATTAAAGAAATTGTTGAATTTGCGGTAAAACACACGCCATCGGCTTTTAATTCCCAAACTTCCCGCCTTGTTGTTTTGACAGGATCGGCCCATGATAAGTTATGGGATATTACGACGCAGGCTTTAAGGAAAGCAGTTGGAGATAGAGATTTTTCTGGTACTCAACAAAAAATGGATTCCTTTAAAGCGGGATATGGGTCAGTATTATTCTTTGAAGATGAATCTGTTGTGAAATCACTTCAAGAACAATTTGCAACTTATGCCGATAACTTCCCAATCTGGTCTCAACAAACATCAGGCATGCATCAATTAGTTGTTTGGACTGCACTTGAAGCAGAAGGATTGGGAGCAACTTTACAGCATTATAATCCTCTAATTGATGATGAAGTGAAAAAAGAATGGGATGTTCCAAGTAACTGGAAATTGATTGCGCAAATGCCATTTGGAAATCCAACAGCTCAACCGGGTGATAAAGAATTCAAACCACTTGAGGATCGTATAAAATTTTATAAATAAAGAGTACTGATAAGAGTAACTTTGTTGAGAGCCATTTCTAATTGGCTCTTTTTTGTTTGTGATCATTTGCCCATATTTTTTCAGTATTACAATAAGATAAAATATTTTCACTATATTTTGTTTATTGCCCTGTGTGGAAAGTGACTATACCTTATGTAAAAGTTTTATAAGTAATAATTTTGCTTTTTATTCAATTCTTTAAAAATAAGAGCTATTCCTTGGTCAAGTTTTTGTATATTTGTATTGGACACGTTTAGTTTTAATATTTTTTCCTGGTGAAAGCCATCTATATAATTTTGGCCCATAGTCTCTACCAGTACTTGTTGATTTTGTAAGTTTTTGATGAGGTGAGCACTATTTAAACGATGAGGCAGTACGATATGTGCGTTCATGCATATGGATGCTGGGCGATAAAAGCCTGGAGTAGAGTACTTTTCCAGAGCATCATATAGCAAGTTTGCACGCCCTAAATAGGAGAGCCGTACCTTGTTTCTATGGCGTTCAAACATACCGCTTTTTATGTAGATTTCCAAGGCTGCTTGTGAAATCATGGAACTATCAATATCAGCTGTTCTTTTATATCGTTGAAAGCTGACGGCTAATGGTTTAGGCAATACGGCAACACCTATGCGTAGTCCTGGAAACATTATTTTAGAGAAGCTTTTTAAATAAATGACCATTTGATGAGTATCCCCGGAAAAAATGGGGTCTACCTTCATATTCTCTTCGAAATCTGCTAAATAATCATCTTCTACAATATAGACACCATACTTTACAGCAAGTTTTAGTATCTCTTCTCTGTCCTTTTTAGAGTAAGAAGTCCCTAACGGATTATGGAAACGAGGCATCGTATAAAAGAATTTAATTTCCTGAGTGCTAAAAATCCGCTCTAATTCCTCTAAATCAATACCTTCTGCAGTTCGTTGGATTCCTAGCACGGAAATCTTGTACGCTTTCAATTGCTCCACAAATAGATGATAACTAGGCTGTTCAACAAGTATATGGGTACGTTCATTTGGAAAAGGGATGAACGTTAATAAGGAAAGTGCTTGTTGCACGCCAGAAGTAATGAAAATCTGTTCTTCTTTGGCGAAAACCTGATACTGCTCTAATTGTTTTTGTATCACTTTTATTAAAGAGGGTAGTCCTTTTGGAGTGCCATAGATAAACAATTCTTGCTGATAGGTATCGATGGCTTTGTTGATGCAATGTTGAAAGTCATGATACGGAAATTGATGCCAAGCGGGAGCGGAAGTAACAAAGTCGATTTCCGCTGTTGGTTCACTTTTACCATCAAATTCTTTTTGAACGACATAATATCCACTTTTAGGAACTGCGTAGATTAAATGCTTCTTTTCCAATTCTTGCAGAGCTTTCAAAACTGTACTTTTACTACATTGATGTTGTTCGCTTAATTGACGAATCGATGGGAGTTTAAAGCCCGCTTTGAGCTGTCCATTCTGGATGAGAGATTCAAATTCATTACACAAAGCTACGTATTTTAACATGAATACCTCCTAAAAACTGTACCGTTACAGATGCTTCTTATTTGTATTGTATCGTAGTGGAACTTTTAATACGATACTAACAACCGGCCGGGTGTTGAAAAGGAGGATTTACTCAATATGCCAGAACATAAAAAAGCCTATATTGCGGCGATACTATATGCCTTTATAATTGGATTTTCATTTATTTTTACAAAAATATCATTAATGGAAGCAAGTCCGTTAGATACATTGGCACATCGATTTACGATGGCTTTTTTGATCGCGATAATTATTAAGCTGTATCGGAGGACATCAGTGAAAATGAGCGCAACCGATACTTTGAAAATTCTTCCGTTGGTGTTCCTTTATCCAATTTTATTCTTTACATTTCAAGTGTTTGGGCTCGTATATACCTCATCTTCAGAAGCGGGTATTATCCAAGCGACCATACCAATTTTCACGTTATTATCAGCTTCATTATTTTTGAAAGAATACGCAGGTAAAGGTCAAAAAATTTCCCTTTATTTTTCTGTGATGGGGGTTATCTTTATCTTTGTCATGAATGACTTGCAACTTGCGGCTCACAGTTTGAAGGGAACGATTCTGATCTTATTATCCTCGATTGCTGCCGCTCTCTATAATGTGGTAGCGAGGAAGGTAACAAAGCAATATTCACTATTTACGTTAACTTATGTGATGACGTTCTTTGGTTTTGTGACTTTTAATAGTATGGCCGTCATCAACCATATAATTAACCAATCTATTAGTAGCTTTTTATTACCCTTCACAAGTAGTGCATTCCTCATTTCAATCGTATATCTTGGGGGATTATCATCACTGCTTACTGCTTTTTTATCAAACTATGCATTATCTATATTACCAGCATCTAAAATGAGCGTTTTTAGTAATTTAGCGACATTGATTACGATTATAGCAGGGATGATTTTCTTACATGAAGCGATTCATTATTATCATGTTATAGGTGCAATGATTATTCTTGTTGGGGTAATCGGCACGAATTATTTTGGTGGAATTCAATCAAAGCATATTAGTAAGACTATTGCCGATCCATTGCTGAAAAGAGAGGTAAAGTGAATGAATAAATATGTGTTGTTACTGTTGATTAGTGGTATATGGGGATCTCAATTCTTCTTTATTGCATTAGTCATAGAAAATGTTGGGGTTATTACATTGTCAGCCATCAAAGCATGTATCGGCGGTATCTGTTTACTCTTCTTTGGTTTTTTTTTATCAAAAGAAGAGCGAAGAGTACCTAGGAGTTATTATAAATGGTATATAATCATTGCTTTTTTCGAGGTTGTACTACCATTCGTGTTTATTGCACAAGGCCAGAAATCGGTGCCTAGCAGTTTCGCAGCGGTGCTGATTGGAATGGTTCCCGTCTTTACCATCCTCCTTTTACTAGCATTTTTCAAAAGAAAAAGCACAAAGCCGGAGATTACAAGTATCCTATTCGGATTTGCAGGTATTGTCTTCCTTTCCTGGCCAACACAAGGATTCCAAGACCATTCTAACAGTATTCAGGGTAACATCCTATTGATATTGGCTGCCATGAGTTTTGGATTATCATTGATTTTGATGGAGAAATTAAACGAGGGATCTTCCGTTATTCATATGAGAAATGTATTGCTGATTGCCAGTGCATTGCTCATTCCCATGTCCCTTTTGTTTGAGCAATCTTTCAAATTGGATTTAGCACGATCTCAATCTATCTACTTAGCGATTTTAGGCATTTTCCATGCAGGTGTTGTTTATGCATTATTTAATAGGCTGATTCGGCAAGAAGGCGCATTATTTACTTCATATAGTAATTATATAGTGCCTGTCATCGGAATGATTTTAGGCTTTTTCCTTTTACATGAAGCGTTGTCTATTCATCAGTTGATTGGAATGGGTATAATTATGATGTCATTAGTTTTTTTAGACGGAAAAATAATAACCAAGTTGATAAGAAAGTAGTATTTTATTATATGTGCTCTGGTCCGATATCTTTAATTGTACTAATTAACGCAGTAAGTTTAGAATTCGTATATTTAACGAATCCAAAATGAGAAAAGGGGAGCAGGTTTAATATATCTTTGTAAGACCATTTTTTGTTTTTTGATCCGCAAATGATTTACATAGTAGAAGAAGCATCTGCTGAGGTTAATCCAGATGCTTCTTCTACTAAAAGGGGTAACTGATTTATTAGCGCTAACCAGAAATAAATGCTTATATTTTATTTATTCTGCATTAGATAGTGAAGCGTTTTTATCTATCTTCATTACAATAAATCCACTCCAGGCAAACATTAAGGAAGCAATGTAAAAGATGCTGCCGATCGTTAAAAAGTCGACTAAATATCCGGTTGCAATCACCGCAGCTGCAGCACCGATGGATGTCCAAACATGGTAGTTTCCAATTTCCTCACCCGCTGTTTTCTTCGTAACATATCTTGCAAGTACTGTTTTTTCTGTGTTTTTTTGTACTGCCCCAAGTACCCCCATAATGATTTGCAGGAGATAGACATGCCAAATTTCATATGCGAGAGGAAAGGCAAGAAGGATTAGTGCCATCCCCCATGAATAGACCAGGAGAAATGCTTTGTCACCGGCTTTGTCAGTGAATTTTCCGATTAAAGGATAGCTAAGTGCTGCAGTCAGTGAGAATATTCCATATGCCCAACCGAATTGCGAATAACTGGTGCCTACATTTTTGATTAGCAAAATATAAAAAGGGAAAATCATGCTGGCAGCCATTCCAACAGTGCCTTGGTAAAAAACGAAACGTTTATAATTCATGGATGATACTCCTCATAGAAAAGATTCATGAAGCGATTATCAGGATCATATTTCTTCTTTAATTGAAAGAATTCCTCAGTACGCGGATACGCTTCAAATAATTGTGTCTTGGTTGGATACCCATAATAGGGCAAATAGTAGCTGCCGTTATGGTCAAGCGTCACATCAATCATGTTTCGGATGACCCTTTCAGTATTTGCCTTACTTTCGTTATCTGTCCCTTGATTGATGAGCATTACAAGAGCGAACATATCATCCTTGGCATAGGACATGAGTGCTTCATCATTATGCTCCACATAACGAATTGTAATATTTAATAAGTTAAAATCTTTTTCATCAGATAAGGTTTTTCTTAAATCATCGATATAATCAGCAAATTGATCAATCGGAACGAAGTATTCTTGCAGCACTTCAGTTTTGGTTGGGTTGCTGTAATCCATAAAGGCTGAGTCCGACCGCATCACATTATTCCTCGAAACCAAGTTACCATCAATATTGGCCGTGTAGGTTCTTTGAGTTTCCCAAAACCTTTCTTTACCCCAGTCATTATAACGTGAGAGACCAAGAAAGAATTTAGGCACGGCAATGATCGTTTCCCGTTTGAGAGTATTGTAGTTAGATAGCTGTGTTTGGTCATTTGCTCTATAATAATCCGTTACATACATTTCATCCAAATACGAGCCAGGAGCCACAGATATTCTTGCAAGATGCATTTTAACATCATCGTTTTGAAGAACTTCTCTTTTAAAGTACGAAGTATATTCATCATAATGGAGTGATTTGGTTTTAATTTTATAAAGTTCGTCATCTGTAAGGTGGAGTGTTACATCGAGTATTACTCCAAACAAGCCATACCCGCCAATAACCGAATGGAAGAGCTCCGAATTTTCTTCGCGGCTCACTGTAAGGATTTGTCCTTTTGCGTTAAGCAACCTAAAAGATTCCACGGTTTCTATCAAGGCATGATGACGGATATCGCGGCCATGGACATTAACGCTCAAAGAACCGCCAATGGTAAAAATGTTTTGAGATTGACTGACCTTCAGTGCAAGTCCATATGGGTTGATATATTCCTGGAGAGCAGCCCAGGTTGCTCCGCTTTGGACCGTGATGCGTTTTTCATTTACATCCAAATCAAGTATTTTATCATAATGCTTCATATCGAGCAGGATCCCATTTGGATATAATGTCTGACCTCCTTGGCTATGCTGCATTCCGGCAATGGAAATGGGATCATCGTTTTTTTCGGCATCTAAAACGACCATTTTGATTGCTTCTTCACTATCTTCTGCCTTTATCGCTTTCATTTTAACTGGCATCAGACGGCTGATATCTTCTGCAATAGGGTGATCAAGCTTGAAATTAAAAGCCTGCAGTGATAATCCAAATAATAGTGCATATAGGATGATAAAGAAAAATTGTTTCATGATATCTGGCTTTCGACTCCTCGTTTAATATGTCTGACACTCAATTGAAATAATACAAATGTATGAACTTATAGATTAATGGAGTTACCCTGACCAATCAGTGTGATTGAAAATGAATCTTTTGATTTATGTATTAGTTCTTCGTTTTCAGCCCATTAATGATTGTTTTGGTTAGCGGTATGGATAGTGATTCCAAGCTTTGTTCTGAGTTGTTTAATCCCCAATGATAGATGATTCCCATCAGGCTTTGGGTGATAAGCTGTGAAATTTCGTTAACTGATTGGTCAGTGTCAATGTCGTTTTGTTCTTTAGCCTCTTCAACTAATGAACGAATAATTTGGAAGAGTGAGCGATTTGAATTCAAAAAGTAAGTATGTTCTTTTGAATCTAAAGCGGAACTGTAAATCACTTTCATTAAATTTTTGCCCATTTCTTCTTCCAGAAAACGCATCAATTTGCATATGAAAATAAACAATTTCTCTGTAGCGTCCATACCGATTGGGAACGAATGGAAGACTTCGCGATAGTAATCATCGACTTCTATGAATCTCACTAAAAAAATGTCCGATTTCGCTGAAAAGTGTTGGTAAAATGACCCTTTTGATGTGCCGCTTTTTTTCACGATCTCGTCAACGGTAACTTTATCATAACCTTTTTCGCTAAATAGCTTTAAAGATATTTTTAAAATTTTTTCACGAGTCTTTTCTCCCCTAAGCTGTTTCTTTCTGGGTTCAATCATAAAAAACCTCCAAATGATAATTGACAGAATATTCCTGTATAGTTTAATATCAGACTACAGTCTAGTTAAATGATTGGTGGTCTATTTAATCTAACGTAGATCATCAATAATCACAACGCTTTCTTAATTGTATTTTGCGAATTTAGAAAGCGCTTACAAAGATTTGGTATCAAGTATGGGGGAGGTTAATTCATTTTAAATACGAGGTTTTTTTCAAATAGAAGAATTAGTTGAAAAGGTTGGTTAGATTTTTCTGAACATTCCTATACAATTGGTTACTGTCATGTTGAAAGGCTTATTCCTCTTTAGCCATGAGTAAATGGATTGTATTTATTATATTGTTGGATTCAGTATATGTAAATGGAGGGGGGGATCAGGATAAATTGATGGTCCTAGGAATGAACCAGATTGTCGGGAAGCAGGAAAAGAGATGTGCGGTAAACGGATTATTTTTTGGGAAATAGTAGCATGAAAAGGGAGGAAATAATCATGAATCATTCCAGTGGTGAAATAGGGAAAAGAACGATCAGTAAAACGATGAAACGCATACTTCCATTTATCTTGCTCCTTTATATCATTGCTTACTTGGACAGGGTCAATTTAGGCTATGCTGCTTTACAAATGAATGCAGAATTAGCCTTATCCGCTGAAGTTTTTGGATTGCTTTCCGGCATTTTTTTTATAGGTTATTTCTTCTTTGAAGTTCCAAGCAACATGATCATGCATAAAGTGGGAGCTCGGATATGGATTGCCCGTATAATGATTTCGTGGGGACTCGTGGTAATATTGACAGGTTTTGCCCAAACAACGATGCATTTATATATTCTCCGTTTTTTATTAGGTGTCGCCGAAGCTGGTTTTTTTCCTGGGGTAATTTTGTATTTAACTTATTGGTTCAGGGCCCGCGAAAGAGGAAGGGCCACAGCGGTTTTGCTTTTAGCCCTACCGATTGGCGGATTGATTGGTGCGCCTGCATCGACATGGATTCTTGACAATATTTCCTGGTTGGGTATGGCAGGATGGAGATGGATGTTCATCCTTGAAGGAATTCCGGCCATTATTATTGGAATTGTTGTTGTTTTCTATTTAACTAATAGACCGACCAACGCTAAATGGTTATCTAAGGAAGAAAGTGATTGGCTAGAAGGGGAATTGAATGCGGAAAGAAAAGTTAGCTCGAATATAAATAAAGTTACTAAGCTTGATATGCTGAAAGATTCGAAAATCTGGAAGTTGGCCCTTTTTTATTTCGCTGGGTACACATCTATCTATGGATTGTCATTCTGGATGCCAACCATCATAAAATCTTTATCGGAAAATGCGACAACCAATCTAGAAATTGGCTGGTTAGCGATGATTCCATCGTTAGTCGGTATACCTGCCATTATGTTTGTAGGCTGGAATTCAGATCGGACCAATGAACATAAATCACACTTGCTCGTTTGCCTCATGATTGCAGTTGTCGGGTTTATCGGGTGCGGCTTTTCAGATAGTGTCTTTATGATGGTGCTTATGTTAACGATTACATCTTTAGGGTTATACGGGTTCAGTGGATGTTTCTTTGCCTATATGACATTTTTCTTCACTGAGTCCACTGCGCCAGTTGGAATAGCCATAGTCAATTCATTTGCAGCTTTAGGGGGTTTTGTAGGACCGATGATTCTCGGAACTGTTGCATTTACTCAAGGGATGTTTATTTTATCCGGATTACTTGTGATGGGAGTCATCACCCTATTATCATTAAAATTGACAAGTGCTTCAGATGAAAACATCGTAAAAGAAGTTGAAGTCAATATTAATCAATTATAAAGGTTCTAAATGTATTGAAGATTAAAAGTGACTAAAAAAGAAACATCACTTGGAAATCATAAGGTTTCCATGATGTTTCTTTTTATATTTTCATATAGGAAGTACATATATATGGGATGAAAATATTGGTTGAACATGTCAAAATTCAATCTAATTCGAAGGTTCTGCCCAATAAGACTTGTTTGTGGTTTTAGGCGGGATTAGAATGGAGATGTGATACAAGTGCTTTCGAAAAGGCAAGGGAGTCCTTTTCTTTTCAAGTACTGACTTCATTTTTATTCATTACAGGAATAACAGCAGAAATGAGGTGATGATGTGGAAATTCATTTGGTGGCGAAAGATGAGATTGAGGCTCAAGGAATTCGTTGGATAGTGGAGTCCCACCTAACGGGAGTCAGACTGATCTTATGGAAAACGATTGAAGAATTTGAAAAGGGCATACGCAATCAGCAACCGGAATTCGTTATTTTGGATATGGATATTTGGACGGATGAAAGTGAGGCGATGGGTGTTTCGTTAAAGCGGAGGGGAATTCGATGGTTAGGCATTTCATCTGAGCGAATCTTTCAAACGGCTTATCGAGCCTTACGCTTTCGTGCTGAAGATGTTTTATTCCGACCTTTTTCTTCGGCAGATCTGGTAAAACATATCCAACAATTGCGTTTTCAATTGAGAAATGGTCCTGGTCTTCTTTCGACAAACACCATGGATGATGGGAATGCTCTGGATATTGGATATCCGGATTTCTTCTTGACAGACCGGAGGCATGAAAGTCGAATAACCATGGTCGCTTTTTTGACACCTGATAACAGGACCCTTCCTTTAGTTTATGATGAACTGCAACGATATTCTTTTACTGGGAAGAATCAAATCTTCGCTTTATCGGATTTTATTTTATGTGTCCAGGAAACGAAGGAAAAAGAGGTATATAAGGAAGAGTACCAAGCGTTCCTTGCTCACTGGAAAGAAAGAATGGATGAGCCACTTGCCATCATAATAAAAGCGGCAACTTCAGATGAGTCTTTAAAAAGGATGTATCAGCAAACACGTGAATTTACGAGACAAATCTTTTTCGATGGATATGATATCATTTTAGCCGAAAGTCAACAGACTTCGCATCAAGAGATGGACCCATTCCTCACTCCTCTTGAACAAAGACTTTGGATAGAAATGCTCGAAAGGCGGGATGCGAAAGCCATCAGGAACTGGATTGAGCGTGAATTCCTTACTTTTGAACGACCATACCCCGACCCGGAAATCGTTCGTATCCGCCTTACAAGCGTACTCGCACAGATTCGTAGGCATATGAAATCATACGACTTGCAAAATGCTTCTCTAGAAGCAATATATTATGATGTATTTCAGCAAATTGTACATAAACCTGTCATCCATCAAATAGTAAAAGAGCTGCATGCGTTCACCACCCATATGCTTCTGCAGGATCATGGACAATTACAGGAAGGGGCACGCACACTTAGCGAAAAAGCAAGGGAGATGATCGAGTCCAACTATTGGGACGCCCAGTGGAATCTAGCGAGTTGTGCAGATACTCTGCGTATCAATAAAAGCACACTCAGCCGTCGTTTTGCGGCTGAATCCGGCGAATCTTTTCGAAATACTCTGCATCAAGTTCGAATTAGGGAAGCTAAGCGTTTATTAAAGGAAACGGATTTATCATTGGAGGAAATTTCACAATTAGCCGGCTATTCACATCAAACTTATTTCAATGCCAAATTCAAACTGCTTGAAGGTTGTACACCATCAGCATATCGGTCTGGATTATAAAAAAGGACGATTCAATAAATGAATCGTCTTTTTTTTATTTATTCATAACAATGTAATTATTGAAATTATTCATAAAAAAATAAAGTTAACTGCAAAAACTTAAAATAAATTATAAAATAATCATTAAACTATAATTAATTATTCTGAATTTTTCTTATAGAATGAATATATAACAAAAACAAGGGGGAAATGAAAATGAACACGATTACAAACAAGGTTATCCGTTATACTGGAACAGAATTGCATACTAAAGGATGGCAACAAGAAGCAGTGCTTAGAATGCTTATGAATAATTTGGATCCTGAAGTTGCTGAACGACCAGAAGATTTGGTGGTATACGGAGGGATTGGGAAAGCAGCTCGTAACTGGGAATGCTTTGATGCAATCGTCAAATCACTAAAAGAGCTTGAAGAAGATGAAACTTTACTTGTCCAATCAGGGAAACCGGTGGCAATTTTTAAAACGCATTCGGATGCACCACGTGTCCTGCTTGCAAATTCAAATATCGTCCCTGCATACGCGAACTGGGAAACATTCCATGAACTTGATAAAAAGGGATTGATGATGTATGGCCAGATGACAGCAGGCAGCTGGATATATATCGGATCTCAAGGGATCGTACAAGGTACATACGAGACCTTTGCAGAGCTTGCAAAACAACATTTCAATAACTCGTTAAAAGGCACCATTACTCTAACTGCAGGTTTAGGCGGAATGGGAGGGGCACAGCCGTTAGCAGTTACGATGAACGGTGGTGTCTGTATCGGGATCGATGTTGATGAGACAAGAATTGACAGGAGGATTGAGACTCGTTATACCGATGTGAAAACGGATTCATTGGATGAAGCCATTCGTTTAGCCAATGAAGCTAAACTTGCAGGGAAAGCATTATCGATTGGTTTGATTGGGAATGCATCAGATATTCTTCCGGAAATGATCGCAAGGAACTTCATTCCTGATGTCTTGACTGATCAGACTTCGGCCCATGATCCGCTAAATGGATATACTCCTTCAGGCCTGTCAATGGTGGAGGCTGCAGAATTACGGAATGCAAATCCAGAAGAGTATATTAAACTCTCTAAAGCTTCAATGGCCAAACATGTAAGAGCGATGCTTGAAATGATGGAAAAAGGAGCCGTGACGTTTGATTATGGCAACAATATCCGTCAAGTTGCGAAAGATGAAGGGGTAGAGAATGCTTTTGACTTCCCAGGCTTCGTTCCAGCTTATATCCGTCCACAATTCTGTGAAGGTAAAGGTCCATTCCGCTGGGTGGCTTTATCTGGTGATCCAGAAGACATTTATAAAACAGACCAAGCCATTTTACGCGAATTCGCTGATAATGAACATTTATGTAACTGGATTAGAATGGCTCAAGAAAAAATTCAGTTCCAAGGTCTGCCTTCCCGCATATGCTGGCTTGGTTATGGGGAGCGCGCACGTTTTGGTAAAATCCTCAATGATATGGTTGCAAGCGGTGAATTGAAGGCCCCGATCGTAATTGGGCGTGACCATTTGGATTCTGGCTCTGTCGCTTCGCCGAATCGTGAAACGGAAGCCATGAAGGATGGTTCCGATGTAGTGGCTGACTGGCCGATCTTAAATGCAATGGTGAATGCTGTGGGCGGTGCAACCTGGGTTTCCGTACATCATGGCGGCGGCGTAGGAATGGGTTACTCCATGCATGCAGGCGTTGTAATTGTGGCAGACGGCACAAAAGAAGCAGCAGCCAGGATTGAGCGAGTGTTGACAACGGACCCTGGGATGGGTGTAGTGCGTCATGTTGACGCAGGATATGAACTGGCAGAGGAAACAGCACGTGAAAGAGGTATTAATATCCCGATGCTTGATAAAGGAATTGATAAATAATGACAAAACCAATTTGGATAAAACATGCCGCTCAACTTGCAACCCTTACCTCTGATAGGAAAGGTCCTCGTTCCAAAGAGGCAATGTCAGAGCTTGGGTTGATCGAAGATGGAAGTATATGGATGGAATCTGGTTTGATCCAAGCGATCGGTACGACCAAAGAATTGGAAGAACTCTATGCAGATAGAATGCATGAAGCTGAAGTCTTTGATGCAACTGGCCATTTGGTGACACCTGGGCTAGTTGATCCACATACGCATGTTGTATATGGCGGGAGTCGGGAACGTGAATTTGAAATGCGTCTAGAAGGCGCAACATATATGGATATTATGAACGCAGGTGGGGGCATCCATGCTACCACCCGCATGACAAGGGAAGCAAGTGAAGAAGAATTGATGGAGCAAACCATGCGACGACTTGATTCGTTTCTCGCTCATGGCGTGACTACAGTAGAAGGTAAAAGCGGTTATGGAATGAATTTGGAAACCGAATTAAAGCAGTTGCGGGTGATGAAAAAGTTACAGGAAGAGCATCCGATTGATCTAGTTCCTACTTTTATGGGAGCCCATGCGGTTCCAAAGGATTATAAAGGCCGCGAGGATGAATTTGTCGATCATCTGATTAATGATATGCTTCCAATCGTCTCTGAAGAAAAGCTTGCAGAATTCAATGATGTCTTTTGTGAAAAGGGGGTTTTTACCCCTGAACAATCAGAGCGGATTTTAAAGGCGGGGAAAAAGTACGGCTTGATCCCTAAAATTCATGCAGATGAAATTGAGCCATACGGTGGAGCTGAATTAGCTGCGAAGATAGGGGCCATTTCAGCTGAGCATTTGTTAAAAGCTTCCGATGAGGGGATTACTGCTATGGCGAAGTCAGGCACCATTGCCTGCTTGCTTCCAGCCACCGCCTTGTATTTGCGAGAAGAAGCGGCCCCTGGACGACGAATGGTTGATGAAGGTGTGGCTGTTGCCATTTCGACAGATTGCAATCCCGGATCTTCACCGACGACATCCATGCCTCTAGTCATGAATCTGGCATGCATTTCGATGCGCCTTACCCCTGCAGAAGCACTGACGGCGGCGACATACAATGCTGCTTGTGCAATCAACAGGCAAGAAAGGGTCGGATCCCTTGAAGTCGGAAAACAAGCGGATGTCGTTTTATGGAATGTTGAAAACTATCAGGAGTTGCAATATCTATTTGGGGTCAATCACGTTAAGTCTGTATGGAAAAATGGTGTGCAAGTTGTGAATGATAAAGTGAAGACTGATTTCAAAAGCCTGACTGGTCTATAAAATTCACTAAAAGAAGAGAGGCTATACCTATTGACCCATCATTAGGTTGACCGGATCTCTCATGAAACGCCCATTTACTGAACTTCAATCTATGTATCAGGAGCCTCTTTATATCCGCTGGAATTTTGGCGGATGTAAAAAGGCTTTGATACGTAACATGATCTAACAGTATTCCGAGTTGCCAAAGCAAGAGATGTATCTGATATTTCAGCTGCACTGGTATACATGCTTCTACCCATGGTGGAATGCCTGCTAATGGTTTTTTTATATTTCACTAGAATTTGGCCAGTATCCGATTGTCATGTTTTTCTGTCTTGATCCGAGCTTCTCTATGGGGGCGAAACAGTCAAGACCAGGGTATTCATGATTGCAATTTATTACAGGCTGCATAATGCAGACTAAATTTAGGATTTTAAGATTACTGTTTTTAAGTTTAAAATCAGTCAGTATTGCTTCTCTCTAACAAACATCAAGGAGTGATCACATGTTGAGAAATAACTATCGTTATTTTATCATTTTTATGATTATTGTTATTACAATCATAAATTATATTGATAGAGGTGCACTTTCATATGCCCAAGCTGAAATAATCAAGGAGTTCAATTTAGATCCAGTAAGTTGGGGAGCGATCCTGGGGTATTTTGGATATGGATATATATTCGGTGCACTATTTGGTGGTGCTTTAGCAGATAAGAAAGGCCCTAAATTCATGTGGATCATTGCCGGAACTACATGGTCTTTTTTTGAAATTGGGACAATATTCGCAGGTCACATAGGTGCAGCATTATTTGGAGGCTCTGCCTTGGCAGGATTTGCGGTGTTTCGTGTTTTATTTGGTTTAGCTGAAGGACCTACCTTATCAACGATGAACCGAACGATGGCAAACTGGGTATCTCCTAAAGAAAAAGGGTTTGCTGTAGCACTTGGATTAGTTGGAACGCCAATTGGAGCATTAATTACTGCACCCATCGTAGTAGGTCTTCTAACATTCACTAACTGGAAAGTAACATTTGTTATTCTCGGTATATTAGGCTTTATTTGGGTAGCAATTTGGAACAAAGTATTTACAAACTTACCTGAAGATCATCCAAGAGTCTCGAAAACCGAACTAGAAGAAATTCGAAGAGCAGATATTTTAATAAAAGGTGAGACGAAATTAGACGAACAAATAAATGTACCATGGTACCATTTTTTTAAAAACCCTACGTTAGTATTTAATGCAATTGGATATTTTGCCTTTTTATATGTAAATATTTTATTACTTACATGGACCCCAAAATATCTGCAAGATGAATTTAATTATTCACTTTCTTCACTTTCATATATTGGGATGATTCCCTGGGTAGGAGCTATTATCACTGGATTATTAGGTGGTAAAATCTCGGATATATTACGCAGGAAAACAGGGAATTTACGAATTGCCAGATCTTGGTTCACAGTAGTCTCATTATTTTGTACAGCTGTATGTTTTATGTTGATTCCGACTGTCGAGAGTGCGGCGGCCGTACTTGCTTTAATGTGTATAGGAAATGCCTTTAATTATTTACCTAATTCCATTTATTGGATCGTGGTTCTAGATACAGAACCGAATAAAGCTGGAACATTTGGCGGGGTAACTCATTTCATTGCCAATCTGGCTACCATTATTGCCCCTACCTTGACAGGAAGTCTTGTCGCCATATATGGATATAATGCCATGTTTATTGCAGCATCAATAGCCGTCACGATTGGTATGATAGCCATGGTTTTCGTGAAGCCTGGCAAACAAGGTAACACATCGGAAACCACCAATAATATGGTTAGCTAAGATAAGGCATAAATGGATGATATTGATTACGGATTATGTATTTCACTTTCAGAAGAAGTTTACAAGAGGAGCATCCGATTGATCTTGTTCCTACTTTTATGAGAGCCCATGGGTTCCAAAGGATATAAAGGCTGTGAGCATGAATTTGTCGAGTAAAAACCCTCTTTAAGGCCATTTGTTAAGAGTGATTCCTAAAGCCTGACTGTCCTTTAAGAATCACTAAAAAAGATAAGGCCTTGCTCTTCAGTCAATGTCTACCCATTTCAGCAGATGAATTGGGCTTTTAGAAGTATTTATCCACATGTAATGGTGTTGAATAGTAGGATGGTGGTTTATCATCCTACCCATTGGCAGCGTTAAACACTTTACTGCTTTACAGTGAAATTAAATGAAAGTGTTTTAAGGAAATGTGGAAATGAATCTCCATGTGGAGGGAATTTTATGTGGGTAATCACCATCCATTCGAAAAATGGCATAAAAATGTTTGAGTTTACTACAGAAAAGGAAGCTAGGGAAAAATTTGAGGTAATAGAAGGCTGTAAAATCCTTAGTGAAGTCATTTATTTCAATGATAAACAATTGATCGAATCCTAAAACTATATTTTCATAATTAAATAGAAATTAAAAGGTAGAATCGTTTGAAATAAATTATAAAAAGATTACTATTTCATAATATTCTTTGCCGAAATAGTACTAGTCTTAACCATAAAATGAAAACTACCTATAAGTGCAATATTTCTAACAGGTGTACATTCCTTGTTTGGAAGGTCAGTAAAATATCATTTTTTAGTGTGAACTGAAATCTATTCATTTAATTTCAGGGTCAATACCGGAGTACTGCAGTAAAATTTTTTTTGATCCATAAATCTGATAAATCAAAAAATGGAGGGGATTCTTTGAACGAACAAAAATATACTATAGACGATGCCCCATTTAATAAGTTTCATTTTCGTATTGCTGGCCTTACCTTTGGATCAAGCTTCTGTGATGGTTATTCACTTGGAATCATTGCGATGGCTCTGACAGTACTTGGTCCTCAATTGGAGTTAAATGCAATGTGGACTGGATTGATTGGAAGTTCTGCATTAATCGGTCTTTTTGGGGGAGCGTTGGTACTTGGAAGACTTTCTGATCGTATTGGCAGACAGAAAATCTTTCTCGTAAACTTTTTACTGATCACGATTGCTACTATTTTACAATTTTTTGTTAGTGGTCCAGAAGAACTTCTCATTTTACGGTTACTAATTGGTTTTGGACTTGGAGGAGATTATGCTGTCGGTACGACTCTACTCGCCGAGTTTTCACCAAAAAAATATCGCTCCTCGCTCCTCGCGTCCATAAATGTAGTATGGACGCTTGGATATGTAGCTTCAAACTTTGTTGGTCATTACCTGGGACAGGTTGGGTCAGACTCATGGCGTTGGATGCTTATTAGTGCTGCCATTCCAGCTGTTGTGGTTTTAATCTTAAGAATAGGAACGCCTGAATCACCAAGATGGCTTGTCAGCATGGGGCGTGTCGAAGAAGCTCGCCAGATAGTAAAAAAACACCTTGGATCGAACGTTGAAATGGGAGAAACGTTTACTGGTACGGAAAATCAAAAGACTCTAGGATTTAGTGGACTTTTCAGCAAAAAGCTTCGTAAACGTACGGCTTTTGGTGGAATATTCAAATTAACTCTTGTTATTCCGTACTTTGCAATCTACACTTTCCTTCCGTCGATACTAAGTACAATGGGTTTTGAACAAAACTTTTTTGCCGATACGATGCTGAATCTATTCTTGCTTGTTGGGGCAATTTTCGGACTTTGGTTGCTCGCGAAATTTTCTCGTAGAGGATTTACCATCGGGGCTTTTACGATCCTTACTGTTTCATTGTTTTCACTCAGCTTCTTACACAATGGTTCTCAATTCTTAATGTTGACAGCCTTCTTGATCTTTACATTTTTCATGTCAGCAGCATCAAACCTTACATTAGTATACCCAGCAGAGCTTTTTCCAACTGAGATTCGTGGATCTGGAATAGGTATGGTTACGGCCATTAGTCGGATTGGTTCTGCAATTGGTACATTTCTGCTGCCTATTAGTCTAAATTCATTCGGATTAAGTACATCAATGATTGGTATGGCTGTGGTTCTGCTAATCGGTTTGATTGCATCGATTGCCTGGGCACCTGAAACGAAGAATCTTTCCTTGCATGAAGCGAGTGACCCATTACTAGAAGCGGGGAACTTTTCGAAGGGAACCGATATTCCCTTTACAGAAAATAAGAAAATAACATAAGATTAATTTCTAAATGAGAAGGACCAAAACTTTTTTCTCCTTCTTGATGAGTCAAAGGAGAGGAGCTGTGTAAGGATGACAATGACCGATTGTTTACATCCTAAAGATATTAAAGAGGTTGAACTAGGTGACGGTGCAATCTCAATCAATGAGATGATAGCGGTTGCAAGATATGGTGCAATCGTTACCTTCACACAGGCGTATTGTGAAAGGGTGGATCAATCACGAAGCTTAATAGAAAAGTTTTTAGATGATAATAGATTGATTTACGGTGTGACGACAGGGTTTGGCAGTAATATGACGGAGGTGATTTCTCCAGAAGACGCAGAAACCCTTCAACGGAATATTGTTCGTTCTCATGCTGTTTCGGTTGGGGAACCTCTTGAAAAAGAAGTAGTAAGAGCCATTCAATTGATGATACTTGTAAACTTAGGTCAAGGCTATTCAGGTGTCCGTTTACAAGTATTAAAGCTGATCGCTTCACTGTTAAATCACGATGTACTTCCCTATGTTCCAGGTGATGGGTCAGTGGGATATTTGTCTCCTGAAGCACACATGGCCTTATTGTTGATCGGGGAGGGACGGGCGTGGTACAACGATGAGCTTCTATCGGGAAAGGATGCGCTAGCCAAATCTGGATTAAAGCCTGTAACGCTTGGGTGTAAAGAAGGACTGGCTCTCATAAGCGGAACTCCTTCCGTCACTGCCCTGGCTGCTCTGGCTTTATACAATAGCATGCAAGCAGCGAAAACCGCAGACATTACGGGAGCTATGTCCTTAGAAGTGCTAAAAGGTACAATAAAAGCATTTGATCCCCGTCCCCATGCATTGAAAAAACATGAGGAACAGGCAAAGACAGCCAGAAATGTCACACGGATTCTTGAAGGCAGCCCAATCATTGATACATACAAGGAACATAGATTACAAGATGCGCTTAGTTTACGATGCATTCCACAAGTCCATGGAGCCATCAAAAGAGTTTTGAAAGACGCTGCTGTTTCAATTGAGAATGAAATGAACTCTGTTAGTGACAATCCTTTGATTTTTCCGGAAGAGGAAGATGGGATAGCACTCATGGCTGGAAATTTTGATGGTTCATTTGTTGGGATATACGCAGATACGATTTCCATAGCGCTAGCAAACTTAGCAAAAATAACAGAACGCAGAATAGATCGGCTTGTAAACCATCACCTAAGTGAATTACCTAATTTTTTAGTGGTTAATCCAGGTTTAAATAGTGGCTACATGATTCCACAATATACAGCTGCAGGGCTATTGAATGAAATCAGGGTGCTCTCGCATCCAGCCACGATAGATAATATCCCTACATGCGCAAATCAAGAAGACGTGATAAGTTTTGCTTATTTCGCTTCGAAGAAAGCCTATCAAATCTCAAAGAAACTTGAATATATTTTAGCCATTGAACTGATGACGGCAACGCAAGCAATGGATTTTCATCTACCATTGAAACCGTCACCGGTTACGGAGGGCGTATATCATTTAGTTCGGAGCCAAGTCCCGATGGTGGAAGAAGATCGCTTTTTTCACCCTGACATTGAATCGATTTATAGACAAATTCATGAAGGGGAAATAGTTATGCTAGTTGAAAAGGCGATTGGGGAAATGGAGTTCTAAAAAAAGATGGAAGCTGTTTTACTTTATTTTATAGAGTAAAGGGGCTTCCTTTTTCATTAATGATTATATGAATGATTGCTGTTAAACTAGAATGATTGAATGATTCATCTAAAAAGGAGGGAAGCAAGATGCACTATGATGTAATTGTAATTGGAGCTGGATCTATGGGAATGTCTTCGGGTTATTACCTTTCAAAAAAAGGACAAAAAGTATTATTATTGGATTCCTTTGCTCCTCCTCATAATAAGGGCAGCCATCACGGGGAAACAAGAATTATTAGACATGCTTATGGTGAAGGTAGGGAGTATGTTTCGTTAGCACTTAAAGCCCAAAAGCTATGGGGTGAATTGGAAAGAAATTCGGGGGAACAATTATTTCTTCCAACTGGGGTCCTGAATGCTGGAAGCGAAAATTCCACTTTCATTAAACAAGTGAAAGCGGGGTCAAAGGAATATGGTTTACCAATGGAAATCTTGGATTCACATGAAATTCATGATAGATGGCCTGGTATAACACTGCCAGAAGATTACATTGGGTGCTATGAATCGACTTCGGGCGTGTTGAAAAGTGAAGAGTGCATTAGAGCGTATCAACAACTTGCGAAATCTAATGGTGCCGACATAATTGTAAACAGTGAAGTAAGGAAGATAGTTGTTCATGGCGATGGGGTCACGGTTAAAACGGATGAACAGACATTCCACTCAGAATCTTTAGTGGTTGCAGTTGGAGCATGGGCCCCGAAAATACTGGCGATGTTAGATTTAAATCTGCCGCTAGAACCCATTAGAAAAACATTTGCTTGGTTTCATGCAAATGAAAAATTATATAATCATAATGATTTTCCGGCTTTTTCTTTTGATACTTCAATTGGTACATACTATGGCTTTCCTAGTATAAATGGTTCTGGATTGAAAATAGGGAGACATGATGGAGGAAACCGTATAAATCCTGATGGCTGTATTGAAGGGTTTGGTGAATTGGGTGATGATGAGGGGGATTTGGTGAAGTTTTTACGGAAATATATGCCTGCTGATCAACAAATGAAATATGGGAAAACTTGCATCTACACCATGACCCCTGATGAGCATTTTATAGTGGATAAACATCCTTATTATCCACATATTGCTATAGCAGCGGGTTTCTCTGGACACGGTTTTAAATTCAGCAGTGTCATGGGTGAAATTTTGAGTGACTTGATTATCTCCGGTACTAGCAAGGAAGATATTTCATTGTTTTCTATTAATCGATTTAATTAATAATGAGAAGACTTGAAAAAAATATTTCGCCATCGAGATGAAAATACAAAATCACAAGTTTAACTTGAACCTGCATATAGAATGAAAATCAAAGTCGTTGATTCCTTGTCATAGGAATCAACGACTTTTTTAATCAGCAAAAAAAGGTTTAGTACTTGTTTTTGCCGGTCTATTGATATTACATCTATGTATTATTTTTTTACATTAATCTATGTAAATAATCTTCTGTTTAATCAAAGATAATAGTAGAAGAAAACATAAATGATATTCAAGATTAATGAAAAAATACAAAAACATATGTTAGGTTAGCTAACAATTGTATTGTCGAAATAAAAAAAACATGCTAGAATAAGAATATTCCGAAATATGAAACGTCAATTCCGAATTTCGGAATTTTATAAAATTATGAAAGTGAAATATTTTTATCTACATATTTATAGGTTTTATTGTTCGAAATTTCTGTAAATAGGAGGAGTGTACAATGAATACAGTTGATTTGAATTGTGATTTAGGAGAGAGCTTTGGCACATATCGAATTGGAAATGATGCAGAGATTTTGGATTATGTAACATCTGTCAATGTTGCTTGTGGATTTCATGCTGGCGATCCGACCGTTATGAGAAAAACGGTTCAGCTTGCTTTAGAGAAAGAAGTAAAAATCGGAGCCCACCCAGGTTTCCAGGATTTAATAGGTTTTGGCAGACGCAATATGAATATTTCACCACAGGAAGCTTATGATATTGTTGTCTATCAAATTGGTGCATTAAATGGCTTTTTGCAATCTGAAGGCGGGAATATGCAACATGTTAAACCACATGGTGCTTTGTACAATATGGCGGCAAAGAATAAAGAGTTGTCTCTTGCCATAGCTGAAGCAGTATACAAAATTAATCCTGAGCTCATTTTATTTGGCTTGTCGGGCAGTGAATTAATACGTGCTGGACAGACCATTGGATTACAAACGGCTAGTGAAGTGTTTGCGGATCGGACATATCAACAAGATGGTTCATTGACTTCTCGTATGAAAGCGCATGCAATGATAGAAAATGATGATGATGCTGTTGCACAAGTAATTCGAATGGTTAAAGAAGGAAAGGTTTTATCACAGCAAGGAACTGATGTGGCTTTAAAGGCAGATACAATTTGTATTCATGGGGACGGAGCACATGCTTTAACCTTTGCTCGTCTTGTAAAAAAATCCTTAGAAATATCTGAAATTACAGTTAAGTCTATTTCTACATAAAATCACAAACATCTAGGAGGTAGATTTCATTGGAGCCAATCAAAAATACGACAGATCAGAAAAAAAATCATTCTAAGCCAAAAAATAACCGGACATTATTGCTAGGTGCAGCATTTCTTATGGCAACATCAGCCATAGGACCAGGTTTTTTAATGCAGACAACTGTTTATACCCAAAGTCTTGCAGCAAGTTTTGGGTTTGTTATCCTTATTTCAGTTATTCTTGATATTTTTGCACAAACAAATGTATGGCGCATTATTGCTGTATCTGAAAAACGAGGACAAGAGATTGCAAACATGGTTCTTCCAGGACTAGGTTATGTTCTAGCGGCACTCATAGTTATGGGGGGGCTAGCATTTAATATAGGGAACATCGCAGGAGCTGGACTTGGTCTAAATGCGATGATTGGAATTTCCCCAACAACTGGAGCAGCAATTAGTGCAGTTATTGCAGTATTAATATTTGTAGTAAAAGAAGCGGGAAAAGCTATGGACCGCTTTACACAAATCGCAGGCTTTTTTATGATCTGTTTGATGATATATGTTGCATGGACAACTTCTCCTCCAGTTGGAGAAGCAGTAGTGAAGACATTTGCACCTGATAAGATTGATATTATCGCAATCGTTACATTAGTTGGGGGATCTGTGGGTGGCTATATTACATTTGCTGGCGGTCATCGTCTATTGGATGCAGGAGTGAAAGGTGTCGGAGCACTGCCACAAGTAACAAAGAGTTCAGTAATGGGTATTTTAATAACCACAGTTATGCGAGTTGCATTATTTTTAGCAGTTCTAGGTGTTGTATCTAAAGGCTTGCAAATTGATTCAGAAAACCCTGCGGCATCCGTTTTTCAACTTGCTGCTGGAAATGTAGGTTATAAAATGTTTGGTATTGTTATGTGGGCTGCAGCAATCACATCAGTAGTTGGTGCTGCATATACTTCTGTTTCGTTTATCAGAACATTCAGCGAAAAAATAAATAAAAAGGCTAACTGGATTATCATTGGCTTTATAGTCGTATCGACCATTTGCTTTCTATTAATTGGTCAACCGGTTAAAGTACTACTTGTAGTAGGGGCAATTAATGGTCTGATTTTACCAATTGCACTTGGTACACTTTTAATTGCGGCATATAAGAAGAATATTGTGGGTGATTATAAACATCCTTTATGGTTGACGATTTCCGGCGTATTTGTGGTAATCATCATGGCGTTAATGGGCGTATATACATTAATGAAACAACTGCCCGCTCTTTTTTAATGATACATCAATAAAACGGGGTGGAAGTGGCGTGCTAGTTTGTCACTGACTCCTAGTTCTTAATAGGAGATGAATATTAATGATCGATCTTTCTCAAGCTACCCCGGCTGAATTGCGCGCAATGATCCGCAACAATGAATTGATTAAGCCAACTGCTGGCATGGCTAACGGTTATGCACAAGCGAACTTAGCCATCTTAAAAAAAGAGCATGCTTTTGATTTTTTATTGTTTTGTCAGCGTAATCCTAAGTCTTGTCCACTTCTAGACGTAACAGAAATTGGTTCTCCTATTCCTAAATTTGCTGCTCAGTCTGGTGATATACGTACAGATATTCCAAAATACCGGATATATAAATACGGTGAATTAATGGAAGAAGTAACGGATATTTCAGATTATTGGGAAGATGATATGGTTGGGTTTTTAATCGGTTGCAGCTTTACATTTGAACATGCCCTTTTAAACAACGATATTTCCATTCGTCATATTGAAGAGAACAGTAATGTACCGATGTATAAAACGAATATTTCATGTGTTGAAGCAGGGATATTTCACGGGAAAATGGTAGCGAGCATGCGTCCGATTCCTCAGAAAGATGTGGTGCGGGCGGCTCAAGTTACATCGCGTTTTCCTGCTGTTCATGGTGGTCCAATCCATATTGGAGATCCGGAGGCGATTGGTGTTTCTAACATACAGCAACCTGATTTTGGTGATGCAGTAACGATTCGTGAAGGAGAAGTGCCGGTCTTCTGGGCTTGTGGAGTAACGCCTCAATCTATCGCAATGGAAACAAAACCGGCGATTATGATTACGCATGCACCAGGACATATGTTTATAACGGATATCCGTGATGAAAAATTAGGCGTTTTATAATATTACTAACAGAAAGAGTTGAGTTCTATGCCGGAAAAGCTTTTGAATAAAACTACATGCATACTGTCTCCCTTAGGCGATTCCGCAATCGTGATTACATTTGGGAATGAAATTAAATACGACATTCACAAAAAAATTAAAATGTTTATGGATTTGCTTGAAGATGAACCTTTTGTTGGATTTATAGAATGTGTGCCGGCTTTTACAAATTTGACAGTTTTTTATGATCCTCTAGTTATCTATAAGAAACAAAAACAAAGCAATAATGATGAATTTATTTCCCCATATGAAGTGGTTCGTTCTATCATGGAAAGGAAACTACAGTGGTTAAAAGAAGATAAAAAGCTGACACACCGAACTGTTTCTATTCCTGTATGTTATGGGGGGGAATATGGCCCGGATTTGGAATATGTAGCTCGTTATAATAATTTAACTACTGATGAAGTCATCCATATTCATTCAAATGGTGAGTACTTAGCCTATATGATTGGATTTGCTCCAGGTTTTCCGTTTCTCGGTGGACTATCAGAAAAAATTGCAACACCTAGACGATCTTCTCCTAGAATGACCATACCAACAGGAGCAGTTGGAATTGCAGGTATGCAAACGGGTGTATATCCAATATCTACGCCAGGAGGGTGGCAATTAATTGGACAAACGCCAACCAAACTATTCTTACCAGATGTTAATCCTCCAAGCCTATTACAAGCAGGAGACATTGTGAAATTCCATCCAATTTCTAATCAAGAGTATAATGAAATTATTCTTAAGGAGGGGTTACAGTGAGCCTGCGTGTAATCAAACCGGGATTATTAACTAGTATTCAGGATCTTGGAAGAAAAGGGTTTCAGCAACATGGAGTGATTGTAAGCGGCGCAATGGATGCATATTCCCTAAGAATTGCCAATATGTTAGTTGGCAATAAAGAAAGTGAAGCGGCCATGGAAATTACGTTAATGGGTCCGACTCTTAAAATAGAAAAAAATTGCTTGATCGCGATAACAGGTGGAAATTTATCACCTACTATTGACAGTCAAGCTGTTCCAATGTGGAAGCCTGTTTATGTAAAAAAAGGCTCTATTCTTCGATTCGCGGGATGTAAATCAGGTTGTAGGACTTATTTGTCTGTAGCGGGAGGATACGCTATTTCTACAGTTATGAATAGTAAAAGTACATATCTAAGAGGGGAAATTGGGGGCTATAAGGGAAGAGCATTAAAAGTAGATGATGTTGTGGATTTTAATGAAACTTCTACGATTCTAGATAACCGGGAGTTTAAAGAAGCGTTTATCGCTCCAAAGTGGTTTGTCAATGAAAAGGAGTTTATGCCAAGTCGCATGCCAGTTATTCGTTTCATAGATGGAAGCCAGTACGATTATTTTACGGACTCTAGTAAAGTTAGTTTTGCAGAGAATTTGTTTAAAGTTTCAAACCAATCTGATCGTATGGGCTATAGAATATCAGGTCCTTTGTTAGAGTTACAGGATAAAAGGGAGCTATTGTCTGAAGCAGTAACTAACGGGTCTGTTCAAGTTCCTCCTGATGGAAACCCTATTATTCTTCTTGCGGATAGCCAAACAACGGGAGGGTATCCTAAGATAGCTCAAGTGATTACTGCAGATTTACCATTAATTGCTCAGGTCAAACCAGGGGAATCTATTCAATTTTCACGAGTAACCTTAAAAGAAGCCGAGCAGCATTTCCTTCAAAAAGAACAACAATTAAAAGATTTAAAGGTTTCGATTTCATTATTTCTAAAAAACAGCATGTAATATAGTTACTTCATCAAGAAGTAACAAAAGGAAGAGAGTACTCTTATTAAAAGGGTACTTTCTTTTTTTGTTAATACATAATAAGTGAAAGATGGAGCCTCTATTTATTTTCTTTATTCAAGGCAGTTTTTCAAATAAATTGTTGCTTTATTTTACCTTAATACTTGATGGCTGATGTGACTCCAACAAGTATTTTCTTTAATGACTGTATCAAGAATTACTTTATCTTGCATTTAAGCTTAGTATTAACCGTTGAATTTCTATGTGGATTTTTATCGCTCCTATCTGATTAAATGTTTCGATCTATCAGAATTCTCTATCCCATTTTACTATGTATGTGCAGTTCTTCTTTCAGTCAATAAAAATCTTGAATACTAATATCTTTTTGTGAGATTATGTCTCAATAATTTCACCTCTATATACTTATTTTCATTAAAAAACATTTGTTTTCGGTAATCGATTTTATCATATGCAAAGACTGCAAAAACAACAAACATCCCTTAATCATACTAACATCTAGAAAAACTTCCATCAGCATTCCACCATTGCAAAATAAAATATAAAAACTGGAAAAGAGAAAACTTGAACATTGAAATATAGTACAGGCAGTTCTGCACATCAGAACTGTTTTTTTTATTTTAAAAGATAGGGGAATTTTCCCCTTAGGATAGGGAAGTCCCCCGATATGGAACAATCGGGAAAGATCTTACAATTAGAGTATGGTAATTGTTTGTAATAAGGAGGAATAGTAATGCAGGCAAAAGTCGCAGTAAATCAAAAAACAGGCAAATCAATTGATAATGCTTTTGCATCACATTTTGCTAAGTCTATGTTTCTAGCAGTTTGCGGACTTGTATTCTTATCGTTTATTGGTACGAGAATGTTTACACACGTAGATTTAAACCTTTATGGCTATATGATGGGGACGATTATTTTTATTGGGGGGTTCTTTTACAGGTTTATCGCATGGGGAGAAAGGCCGCCAACAAAGGTTTTTATAAAAAAAGGCATCAAACTGATATTTAGAAAATCAACGCCTAAAACATCAGTTGAACATTTAGCAACATACAATTTCATCTGGAATAGGGGAATTTACCGATGGACTCAGCACGTTCTAATCGGATGGGGATGTATCCTTTCCTGCTTCGTGACATTCCCTCTAGTATTTGGATGGATGTACTTTACCATGGACGACAATGGCTACTACAACATCATCGCAATGGGGATCCAGGTAATAACAGTACCAGCTGATGGGATCATTGCGAACTTATCATATAACGCTCTGAACATTACAGCTGTGATGGTCATTGCCGGAGTATGCATGGCTCTTTACCGCCGCTTGAAAAATATGCAGGCAAGAGCAGAACAAAAATTCATGTATGACTTTCTTCCACTATATATGCTGTTATTAGTCAGCATTACAGGATTGGCACTAACGTTTTTGAACATCTTTTTGCACGGTGCAGGACAGCCAGCCATGTCCCTGATTCACCAGTGGTCAGTCATTATTACATTGATTTATCTTCCGTTCGGAAAACTTGCTCACATACCTTTCCGCCCACTGAGTGTATTTGCCAGAAACTACAGAGAGCATTATGCGGAACAATCCATGAAAGAATGCAAAGTTTGCGGTAATGAGTTTGTTTCAACAGAACAATCAAAAGATGTCATAGAGGTTCTCGGTAAGAATGAAATAGAATTTCAAACTAAGGATGGCCACCATCTCGCCGAAATGTGCCTACCTTGCCGAAGAAAATACCGGATTGCCCAATTTTCCGGATTTCCTATCCACGAGGTAAAAGTTAAGGAGGCTAACCAGAATGCAAAGGGATAAGTTTTTTAAAGATGTAGAGAATTTGTTACACCCTAATGAAACATTGGTTAAAACGCATTGTGCATATTGTGGAATGCAGTGCGGAATGAATTTAAGGGTAAATAGAGCGACAAATAAAATCATTGGGGTTGAACCACGTTATGACTGGCCCGTAACTGTTGGGAAAATGTGTCCAAAAGGGGTTACAGCTTACCAGCAGACGAACCATGATGATCGCATTTTAACACCGCTTATTCGTGATGATGCATCATTAAAGGGAACAAAGGAAGGTTTCCGAGAAGCCAGCTGGGATGAAGCATATGATTTAATCGCGAAAAAATTCAGTGAGCTTCAAAAAAAATATGGAAAAGATTCATTATCCGTTTTCAGCGGCGTATCAATGACGAATGAAAAATGTTATTTAACAGGGAAATTTGCACGTGTGGCTCTTGGCACGCGCTACATTGACTATAATGGCCGATTCTGCATGTCTAGTGCGGCCGGGGGATTCCTTCGTTCTTTCGGCGTAGATAGAGGTTCAACATTACCCTGGACAGATATTCATGAAACTGATTGCTTATTTCTTGCAGGAAGCAACACAGCAGAATGCCATCCAACTTCTATGTTCAGAGTCTGGAACGTTCAAGAAAGAGGCGGTTACATTATCGTGGCGGATCCCCGCGAAACGCCTGTTGCGAGAAGAGCGGATGTTCATCTTGACTTGAAACCGGGAACGGACCTTGCCCTTGCTAATGGAATCTTAAATGAATTAATTCAAAATGGTTATGCTGATGAAGAATTTATTAATAATCATACAAATGGATTTGAAGAAACAAAAGAGCTTGTAAAAGATTTTACGCCGGAATATACGAGTGAGCTTACAGGTGTTGCACCGGAAAAGATCATTCGCGCAGCAGAGATTTATGGAAGATCACCGAATGCAGTTGTCATGTTTGCCCGTGGAATTGAACAGCAGCATAAGGGCGTTGACAATGTATCTGGATATACAAACATGGCGCTTGTAACAGGTAAGATTGGCCGTCCGAAGTCTGGTGTAGCAACTTTCACTGGTCAAGGAAACGGGCAGGGTGGACGCGAGCATGGTCAGAAAGCGGATTTATTGCCAGGATACCGGAAAATTACGAATCCTGAACATGTGGAAGAAGTTTGTAACGTATGGAATATCACTCCGGAAGAAATGCCTAAGCCTGGTGTTTCGGCTTACGAAATGTTTGAACTGATGGAGCAAAAAACGATTCGCGGATTATATCTGCTATGTTCTAATCCTGCAGTATCTGCGCCTAACCTGAATTTTGTCAGAAGGGCGATGAAAAACCTGGATTTTATGCTGTGTTCGGATTTCTATCTTTCTGAATCAGCAGAGTTTGCGGATGTGATCCTGCCGTCCGTAACGTGGTCAGAAGATGAAGGAACAGTTACAAACCTTGAAGGGCGAATTATTAAGATAAATAAGGCACAAGAACCAATCGGAAAATCTAAGCCCGATTGGCAAATACAAGTAGAGCTTGCAGAACGTCTTGGGAGAGGAAGATATTTTTCCCATTTGAAAACTGCAAAAGATGTGGCAGATGAATTCAGACTGGCCAGTAAAGGCGGAAATGCCGATTATTACGGCGCCACATGGGATAAGATTGACAAACAGGACGGGGTATTTTGGCCTTGTAAGGATGCAAATGACAAGGGAACGCCGCATATGTTCTTGGATAAAAAATTCTATCACGCAGACGGTAAAGCGAAAATTTGTGCACTTCCTTACCGTCCCCCTGCTGAGGAGCCAGATGAAAAATATCCGCTTCGTTTAACAACTGGACGTGTCGTTTACCACTATCTATCAGGGAACCAGACGAGAAGAATTCAGTTCCTTCGTGATATGTGTCCGGAACCTTACGTGGAAGTACATCCGGATACAGCAAAAAAATACAATATGGACCATGAGGATAAGGTCCGCCTGTATACCCGAAGAGGTGAGGCAATCTATAAAGTGAAAATTACAGAAGCAATTCGTGAAGACACTGTATTTGTTCCATACCACTTTGGGCACGAGCAATCTATCAATCTATTAACCATTGCAGCGCTTGATCCAATGTCCCGTATGCCGGAATTTAAGGTCTGTGCAGCCCAAATGGAAAAAGTCGAAATAAAGAAGGTGCAATAAATGAAAAAGAGGCTCTACTTAGAACTTGAAAACTGCATAGGATGCAGGTCATGTCTAGCGGCTTGTACACAATGCGGAGGGCATGAAGAGCGGAACAGAAACTATGTATATGATGTAAACCCTCTGGTCAATCGGCAAACGATGCCTCTTATGTGCCTTCATTGCGTAAATCCTGCCTGTGCAAGGAGTTGTCCGGCCCAGGCAATCCAAATCCATGAGACAGGGGCCGTGTTATCAGCACTCGTTGAAAAATGTATCGGCTGCCAAAATTGTACGATTGCTTGCCCATATGGAATACCGAAATTTGATACTGAACAAAACTTAATGTACAAATGCGATTTATGTATCGACCGGACAAAAGACAGTATCCCGCCAATGTGTGCAAGTGTTTGCCCATCCAATACACTTCAATGGTTGACAGATGAAGAAATTGAAAATAAGAGAAAACAATTTAATCTAGATAATGGAAAATGGGTGACTAGCCTTCCTTATCTTGAAAGTGAAACGAACGTTAAGGTAAATCTCCCAGGTATTTTACAGGGGATAACCAAGCTATATTAGGAGGGATTAAGATGCCGTCAGATAAAAATAATAAAATTCCCTTTAATGAAGATAATTACACTCATAATATTGAACGGAATAATGAAAGAAAGCTTGACAGACGTGGGTTCATGAAAACATTGGTGGGTGCTGCTGGCGTATTCGCCATTTCCTCCCTCCCTTGGGGGGCGGTAGCGGCTAAAGAATTGATGGGGCTTGGGGAGAAGGAGTATCCTCACAAAAAAATCACAGATGTAAGCAAACTTGCAATTGGTGACGCAAAGAATTTTAAATTTCCAGGTGATCATGATGATGCCATTTTGATCAGATTGTCAGAAAAGAAATACGTAGCATACCAAAATGCATGCACACATCTTCGCTGCCCAGTTTTCTGGGTGAAGGAAGAGGGCGAGATGATCTGCCCTTGCCATCATGGGAAATTTGATGTTGAAACAGGTGTTCCGACTGCAGGGCCGCCAAGAAGGCCGCTGCCTGAGATTCAGGTGAAAGTGGAAAATGGGGCGGTATACGCAGTAAGGGTGAAGCGTTATGAAGTTTAAGTTTATCGGTGTCGCGTTGCTTTGTGCCTTCTTGATGATGAATATTGTATTTACCCAATTCATGGTTCACCAATTTTATTATGAAAATTATGTAAATGTTTTAATATTTGGGGGATTGAACATAGTGGTGTTTCCCTTAGCGTTATTTACTTATAAAAAAACGAAAAACGAAAAGGCGTGAATCAAATGAACAGTGAAACATACTTTGATTTTTGTTTTGTAAAAGAAGCATCTGGAAATTTTGCTGCTGAAATCGATAAGCTCCTTTCAGACCTTTTTAAAGATGTCCGTCTTAACTGGTATTTAGATGAAAAGTCAATAGATGGGGCCGATATTGTAGTTGCCGAAGTAAAGGGAATGAGCAATTGGGAGTCTGTAGTGGAAACAATTGAATTTATCGAGAATCATGCAGAAGATACATTCTGGGAATATTTGCAGGGTTTTCAAATGAATGTTTACACGGCAAAGAGAGGATGCAATACCTGTGGAACACATTAAAATAGAAGATATACAACCATTAATATCGGAAAAAGCAAGTGTAGCCATCTTAGATGATGATGGCCAGGGTAAAGCTCCTTTCGTTTCTAAAACGATTGTTAAGGTGGAGCTTTGTCCTGACATGACACATCTACGGATATATTTTGACCACCATAATTTTTTCGCTGTCCCTTTGGCATGCAATATGGCTAAAAACAAAAATGAGTGGTCAGCTTTTGACGAAAGCACAGGGTTACAATATGTAATTAGAAGAGAGTGTGATCAGAATGATTAGGAAAATACAGCTTCCATTACAGACTTTAAACTTAGTAGTAGGATTTATGGTGTGGGTATTAATTTCTTCCCTGATGCCTTTTATTAAAGAAGATATTGCTATACCTGAAGGTCAGCTTGCACTGGTGACAGCCGTTCCGGTTATTTTGGGATCAGTACTTCGTATCCCCCTTGGCTTTTACGCCAATCAGTTCGGGGCAAGGAAAATTTTCCTGATTAGCTTTATTTTACTATTGTTCCCTGTTTATTATATCAGTATCGCCGATTCCCTTGCCGACTTATTGATTGGAGGACTTTTCCTTGGTATTGGAGGAGCCGTATTCTCTGTTGGAGTAACCTCTTTACCTAAGTATTATCCAAAGGAGCGTCATGGCTTTGTAAACGGCATTTACGGTGCAGGGAACCTTGGAACGGCAGTATCGGCTTTTGCTGCACCTGTTGTAGCTGAGAATTTTGGCTGGTCAACAACTGTACAGCTTTATCTTGTGATTTTGGCTGTCTTTATCGCAGGTAACTTTCTGTTAGGGGATAAAAAAGAGCTGAAAGTAAAAACACCGCTTTTAGAACAAGTGAAGAGTGTCTACAAAAATGAAAAACTATGGCTGCTAAGTTTATTCTACTTTATTACATTCGGTTCTTTTGTTGCATTTACTATCTATCTGCCAAATTTTCTTGTAGCGAACTTTGGATTGGATAAAGTTGACGCCGGTTTGAGGACAGCAGGCTTTATTGTTCTTGCTACCCTAATGAGACCAATTGGCGGATGGCTTGCAGATCGCTTTCATTCCCTCATTCTGCTCATGTTTGTTTTCGGAGTGTATACGGTTTCAGCGATGATTCTATCCTTTGCTCCATCGATTGGATGGTACACTTTTGGTTGTTTGAGTATTGCCCTCTGTGCGGGAATGGGAAATGGTGTCATTTTTAAACTGGTGCCCATGTATTTCCAAAAGCAGGCTGGTATTGTGAATGGTATTGTTTCCGCAATGGGCGGTTTGGGAGGTTTTTTTCCGCCATTAATTTTATCCTTGTTATTCAATATCACAGGACATTATGCAATCGGGTTCATGGCATTGTCAGAAGTTGCCCTTGCAAGTTTGATTTTAGTTGTCTGGATGTATTTCCAAGGCAAAATGGGGCTTGCCAAAGAAGTGATTGATCATACAATAGAAGGGATTCTTATTACCGATACCACCGGCAAGATCATTTCAGTAAACCCTTCGTTTTGCAGTATTACGGGTTATCAGGAAAATGAAGTAATAGGGAAGAACCCTAGTATACTTAAGTCAGGCAGACAGCCTCAAACTTTTTATGAGGATTTGTGGAAATCCATTGAGATAAACGGGTTCTGGCAAGGTGAAATCTGGAATAGCCGAAAGGATGGACAGCAATATCTACAATGGCTGACCATTAGTTCGATAAAGAATGATGCGGGGGATGTCGTTCAATATGCAGGAATGTTTAGTGACATTTCAAGTCATAGAGTGAAAAAGGCATAAAATGAACTGCGTGCATGAAATCATTGGATTTGAAGGCTGAATTGGAGTTTTCGAGAACGAGAAATTTTAATTGCTAAGTTTCCGGTGGGAGAGAAGGTATACGTCAGTGTTTTAACCGCTAGACCGAAAGTGTAATTGGGAGAGCATGTCATATTTTGAATGGCCAATAATCAGCGACAATCGAAGAAGGAGGGTGGGAATGAATACTCAGCCACTCAAAAACAACCTCAGTTCTTATATTATACAAACACATGAAGAAGAGATTAAAAGAATTGCCATGGAGCTTCATGAAGGTGTGGGGCAGTCCCTTTCCAGTCTCTTTTCTGGAATGCAGCTCATGGAATCGGCAATCGAACAGCCTGCCATGAAAAGCTATGCAGGTGATATGAATCAGTTATTGGAAAAGGCAATTCAAGAAATCAGGCTTTTGGCTGTAGAATTGCATCCACCTACCCTTACAACTCTTGGGCTTATTTCAGCTATAAAAAGCTACATAAAATTATACACTTCAACCTACGGCCTTGAGGTTGAGCTGGAGAACCATGGTATTGAATCGGAAATCTCTGATAGAGAAAGCATTACACTTTTCAGGGTCTGCCAAGAAGCATTGGTGAATATAGCAAGGTATGCTGACACAACGAAGGCATGTATGATATTTAAATGGGAAAAAAGCAGGTTATTGATTTTGATTAAAGATTCAGGGAAAGGGTTTGAGGTTGAAGCCGCTATGAATAAATTGAGCGGGCTTGCTGCCATGTGTGAAAGAATGCATTTGATCGGCGGAAATTGTACCATTGTTTCGAAAATAGATGACGGGACATCTATAGAGATTTCTCTGCCATTATATTAAAATGCTAAACAAGGGGTTTGCGAATTTTGCAATCCCCATTGTTGTTTCATATTCATTAATAACGATAGAAATACGAACAAAGCTAAGGGGGAGCCGCTTTGATAAAAATTTTGCTTTGCGATGATCACGCCGTTGTAAGAATGGGCTTAAAGATGCTATTAAACAATCATGCGGATATGGAAGTGATAGGGGAAGCTTCAGAGGGGAACGAGGGAATACAGCGAGCACTAGAGCTTCAGCCTAATGTGGTAGTCATGGATTTAAGCATGCCTCATGGGAAAGATGGCTTATCGGCGACTTCCGAACTAAAAAAACTAATGCCTGAGGTAGCCATATTAATACTTACCATGCATGATGATGATGAATATTTGTTCAGAACTATTCAAGCGGGGGCTTCAGGCTGTATTTTAAAAAGTGCACCACATGAAGAATTATTGGTAGCCATCCGATCTTTAGCGAACGGAAATGCGTACCTTCATCCATCTGCAACAAAAAGGGTAATGGAAGAATACTTAGGCAGTGTGAAGCAGGGGGCAGCTGATTCTTTCAATCTGTTGTCTGACCGGGAAAAAGAGGTACTGACCTTGATAGCGAAAGGGTTTTCCAACAAAGAGATTGCCGGACAGCTTGTCATAAGCGTGAAAACTGTTGAAAGCCATAAAGGAAACCTAATGGAAAAGCTCAAAATGAAAACAAGGCATGAACTTGTTGCATTCGCTTTAAAAAAGGGGTTATTAGGGTATGGAATTTAGCGGGGGCAGTAAATCGAAAGAGGAACAACCGTTTAAAGAAGCGTGTGAACATGCATTAGAAGAAATGAACTGTGACTTTGTAGGCCTTGCCTTACAAAACAGTAAAGGTCCTGACATAAGCTGGCATTATGCCGCCGGAAACAGAAATGATAAATACAAAAGGATAACTGTTCGATATGGAAAAGGAATAGCAGGTAAGGTCATATCAACGGGGAGGCCGATGAAAATCGAGGGTTTTCCAAATAATATTCACGGCAAAGCCTTAGAGTATCCCATCATGCTTGCGGAAAATCTCAATTGCGCTTTCGCAGTTCCCATTCATTTTAAAGGTGTTCCTAAGGGGGTATTATTAGTAGGTAAACGAACAGATCAGCCTATTTCTGAAAGTGACCAGCATACGATCCTTGATGCAGCGAAAAAATTGGAAAAGGAAATGAACAGCTCGGTTTAACATGGCAACAAGGAGGATTATGTATGGACTTGAATAAACATTTGGAAATGAAAAAAGGGATTTCTCCTGGATCTAGCGATGCGACAATCCTTGTCAATGAATCAGGAGTCATCTCTTTTGCAGATCAACAAGTATATGAAAACTTTGGTTATGACCATCATGAATTGAATGGGGAAAAGCTCCTGAATCTTATACCAGGGGTAAACCTTCAGTCAAGTGGGGAAGGGGAAATTATCCACCATTTTGGAATTCACCGGGATGGTCATGCTTTTTCGCTTTTTTTCAGGGTGAACTCCTTTCAGCTTGCGAAAGAGCTCTATTATTTAATCGTGGTCCATAAAGTGAAAGACCAATCACGGATTAACCAGCAGCAAACCTATCCGATAAATGAGCTGGTTGATTTAATTTACGCACTTGATGAATCAACGATTGTTGCATTTACCGATGAAAAAGGCAAGATAATATACTTGAATAAGAAATTTTGTGAGGTATCCAAATATTCAGCAGCAGAACTCATTGGGAAGGACCACCGAATTATCAATTCAGGTTTTCATTCAAAGGGATTTATGCAAGATCTTTGGCGAACAATTTCATCAGGAAGTGTATGGCGGGGGGAAATTAAGAACAAAGCGAAGGATGGAACCTATTATTGGGTGGATACCACAATTGTCCCTTTCTTAAATGAAGACGGGAACCCTTATAAATACTTGGCAATCCGGAAGGAAATAACCGAATATAAACGAGTTTTAGAGGAATTAGGAAAATCCGTTAATAAAATGGCCGATTTTCAATTTGCTTTGGATTCTTCCTCAATTGTGGCAATAACCGATCAAAGAGGGACGATCAAATATGTCAATGATCAATTTTGCCGGATCTCAAAGTTTTCAAAAGAAGAGCTGATCGGACAGGATCATCGAATTATTAACTCGGGCTTTCATTCGAGAGAGTTTTTCAACAATCTTTGGAAAACAATATCAGCAGGGGAAGTATGGAAAGGCGAGATTAAAAATAAGTCCAAAGATAGTACTTATTATTGGGTGGATACGACAATCGTTCCATTTCTTAATGAGTTCAATAAACCTTACCAATATTTGGCGATTCGTCATGAAGTGACCCAGCGTAAGCTTGCGGAAGAAGAGATTCAGAAAATGACCGGGAAAATCATTGATGTGCAGGAAGAAGAAAGAAAACGCATTTCCCGAGAGCTTCATGATGATATCGGTCAAAACTTATACAGCCACCTCATAACGATTAACAGACTGCAGACAGAAATGGATCATCCCCTGTTAGATCAGATGCAGGATGAAACGACCGAGATAATCGAAGCACTCCGGCATCTATCCTGGGAATTAAGGCCATCCGTACTTGATGATCTTGGTCTGTTCCCTGCGATTCGCTCTTTATTGGTGCAATTTTCAGAGCATCATCATATCAAGGTCCATTTTGACTGCTATTTGAATTACCGTCTGAATACAAACAAAGAAATTACCATTTACCGTATTATTCAAGAAGCATTAACAAATATTCGGAAATATGCTCAAACCGAAGATGCTACAGTGACGATCCGGGAAATAGAGGAAGAAGTTCATGTGGAAATAGAAGATAAAGGAAAGGGCTTTAATATAGAAAAAGTTACCCGTGGAGTAGGCTTATTCAGTATGGAGGAAAGAGCCAGAGCTTCCGGCGGAAACCTTATCCTTCATTCTGGTGAAGGGAAAGGGACAAAAGTAATATTGAGAATGCCTTTGTAGTGAATGGGTTTTCGTAATGTTCAAGATACCTAATCTTCTAGCTTCAGCATTTCCCATTAATGCTCTTACTATGAACTTGCAGGATGTTAAAATGATTCGATCACAATGAAAATAAAGCTGGAAAAGCAAACGAGAATACAGTCAGAGAGTTAACGAAAAAACAATGAATACGGTTATATTGATTACATCCTTTCCTCCATGTTTTATAATAGAATGATAGTTAAGGAAAACATGTATCATGAAAGGAGACAATGTATGCAGGCACATAACAAGACCGTCGTGAAATCCATGCAAATCCTAACCCTTTTCATAAATCATCCGAAACTGACTTTTAATGAAATGATGGAACTTTCCAATTTGCCGAAAACGTCGTTACACCGTATGGCTGGATCATTGGAGGAAATGGGGTTTTTAACAAAGGACGATGATGGCCATTATTCACTTGGACTGATATTCCTGCAGTTTGGCCAACTGGTAGGGGAGCGTTTGGATATCAGGTCAATCGCCTATCCCATCATGAAAGACCTTCGGGATGATGTTGAAGAAGCAGTGAATTTAATTGTGAGGGATAAGGATGAAGCGATGTATATTGAAAAGGTGGACACCCTGCATCCTGTTCGCCTTTATACATCCATTGGTAGACGTTCGCCATTGTACGCTGGCGATTCTCGAATCATCCTAGCGTATTTGCCGGAAGAAGAGCGGGAAAATTATTTGGAAAGCGTTCAATTAAAACCAATCGCCATTGGAACGATAACGGATAAAACTAAACTCCGTCATGCTTTGAATGAAGCGAGATTGGATGGTTACACGATAACTTCATCAGAACTTGAGGATTATACAAAAGCGGTAAGTGCACCGATACTCAATGGTAAAGGTCAAATAGTGGCTGGTATTAGTGTGGCTGGGATTGAAGCAAGATTTCAGGAAGAGCGCTTGCCTGATTTGATTGACAAAGTAACGAAAGCCGCCAAGGCCATTTCCGTGAAACTGGGTTCTCAAACACATTAATAATGAAAATGGAAAAATCATGTCATTTTCGGAATATATTTTCCTGAAATAAGATAATGTACATAAGATAGTGGATTCTATATGTAGGAAGCTGAGCCACCGCTTATGGTGGTTTTTTGTCATGTTGGCATGCAAAACTATCTGGCCAGGACGAAAAAGGTGAACCATTCGGGGTTCACCTTTTCTAATATAATAAGACTTATACGCAAGATTGTTGGTTAGCCATTAAATATGCACAAAGTCAGATTGATTTATATTTCTCGGCACCCCGATGTCAGCCATTGTAAGTAAACCTGGTTTACGGAGGGCATCAATTTGCTTAGCGGTATTGATAATCATCGCAGCGGTTGCGGTATCTCCAAAAATTCCGTTGGGAACAATCAACCTTTGGGTTTCGTTCCCATCAATAACGATTTCATCTTCTTGTTTAATACCTGCAGACATCGTTAAATCCAAGGAAATTATCTTTCCGTCCACTGTCTTGCCCGTGGAGATTTGATGAAGCCCATTAACATCCCCTGGTTTTATAGTAGTTAGCGGAACGGTCATATTTTCGATTGCAATCGTTGGTTCAATGGTATTGATAACACTTGAAAGTTCCCAATTCAGCCCATAAGCGATTAACCTAACAGACTCCTCAAGACCCACATGCCCAATTTTATTCCGTTCAGCTAAAAATTCAAACTCTTCTCTAGTCATCCCGATTCCGACCTTTTTTTGTAAGGGGAGGCGCCTTTTCGAAACATCAACTTTACGATTGACCTTGATTTGGTTAACCGTGGTCAATACTGTTGTAAAAGAAATGGCCATAGTGTCCATGATGTAACCTGGATTGATTCCGGTCCCAATGACACTAAGCCCTTTTGCTTTGGCATAATCATCTATTTCCTTTGAAAGTTGAGGGTAGCGATGCCAAGGGAAAGAAAGCTGTTCACAAGTGGAAACCACTGAAAAGCCGTGATCTAGAAGCTCTTTGATCTGGGGCCAAACTTGTTGTGCGTTGGAACCGGTTGCATGTAATGCGATAGGGTGGTCTGCTTCAGTATTTACATCCTGTATATGGGAGACTACAAACTTGTTCGTTTCCTTTTCATTGATTAGTAAGCCAATATCCTTTCCTGCCTTTTCGGGATCAATATCGACAACACCGATAATCGTTTGAGGATTCGTTTGATAAGCACTGCGTAGAATTTCAATTCCGATGGGACCCAGCCCGAATACTGCGAATTCAGAAAATTGCATAGTCATTCATCTCTCATCCTTTCAAATAACTTATAACAAAATGCTAACATTGAGTGATAAATAATAAAAATAGTTAATTTTTATATATTTATAAAGAATCGTTATAAAAGGAAATACGGCAATGTATGAGGTGATATATTGGAGAATCATACTTCAACTTTGGGGTCACCCATCGCAGGTGTTGTGGAGTTGCGGTTGACGAAACATATGCTTTATTCACCTCAAGCGGCAGCATATATTGGGGTGTTGGACAGGAATCCAAGGTTATCTCCTTTGGAGAAACCGCCATACTGTTCCCGGTTAAAACCTTTTACTTGAACGGACACTAGACTAAGTAGATCTTCAGTCCGCAGCATCCCCGGATTTTGGACATGATGGACATTTTCTCGCTTCGGTTAATGAAGTGTCAAAAAAGTTATTGAGTTGCATTACCTAAGGCTCGATTAAGGTGTTGTTTCGGCTTGTTTTCATCGAAACAACACCTTATTTAGTTTTGTATATAAAACTACTTTTTCTGTTGAAAAAATATTAATCTGAATATTATTGACTATTATGAAAATTCAATATAACATTAAATATCGGTAACATTGTTTTTTATATGAAACAGAAGTTACTGCTATTTTTTGAAAGGGGGAGTTGGTGAAGTTTGATGGAATGATAGTCATTTTCTTTATTGAAAATCATGAAAGCGCATTCAAATGAGCCTATTATAAGGGGGAAATAACATGTTACAAGGTCAAAAAAGATGGTTGTACATTGCGATTCCTATTTTTTTCTTCTGGTTTTTCGGCCAGATTGATAAAGTAGGTATCTCTGTTATCCAAACCGATCCGGGATTTTTAAGTGATCTTGGTTTAACTGGCCCGGATAAAAATGCAAAAATTGGCTTGATCTCCTTTATATTCATGATTTCATACTCCTGTTCCAACATTTTTTGGGGAGTTATTATCGACAAGTTAGGGGCACGGAAAACAGCAGTTTTAGGTTTACTGGTATGGACAGCGACAATGGTCATGGGAGGGCTGTCCACTTCAT
Source organism: Peribacillus sp. FSL P2-0133 (assembly GCF_037975445.1). Taxonomy (NCBI): domain Bacteria; kingdom Bacillati; phylum Bacillota; class Bacilli; order Caryophanales; family Bacillaceae; genus Peribacillus; species Peribacillus sp. FSL P2-0133. Next base: position 2,416,465 of record NZ_CP150254.1, read on the forward strand.
ACGAAATGTTTTTAATTAGTAGAGTCATCCTCGGAATTGGGGAAGGTATGATGATCCCGATATCGGGTAAATTCATTTCGAATTGGTTTAATAAACGAGAGCTTGGAAGGGCACAGTCATTCTGGATTACTGGAAACTACCTTGGCCCGGCAGTGGGTACCGTTATGCTCATTCTAATTATTTCAACGTTTCATTGGCAGGCCGCGTTCTTTGCTCTCGCCGCCTTTAACTTGTTTATAAATATTCCAATGTTCCTGTTTTTGACTCGTAATACGCCAGAAGAACATCCACGCATGAGTAATGAAGAAGTCTCCTATATTCGCCAAAAAGACGAAGCGGATGATGTTCAGTCGAAGCAATTCTTCGCAAAGGATTATCGTTATTGGGTTGTTTGGTTCGGCAATTTGATGTCGTCCTTTCTTTTCTTTGGAATCAGTATTTGGTTGCCTACATATCTCGTTGAAGCCAAAGGCTTTGAAAGGGAAGCAATGACTGGCATTACTTCATTATCGTGGCTATTCGCGCTTGGATTTGTCCTAGCTGGCGGATTTCTGGCGGACAAAACGAAGCGCCCGAGTTTGCTTGCGACCATTCTGTTCATACTAACAGCTGTATTTTTGACAATCGCTGTCATTACACCGAATCCTATTTTTGCCGGCGTTTCCATGGGGCTTGCAATGGGAACTCAGGGTGGAATGTTCCATCTAACCAATTTCTTCATCATCAAATTTTCAACACCTGAAACAGCGGGCCGCGCAGCCGGTTTAATGGGATTCACAAATATTATGGGTGGATTTTCAAGCTATATTATGGGGTGGAGCCGCGATTTGTCCGGCGGTGATTTTGGTCCCTCGATTGCCATGCTGATCGTAGCAGCCACTCTTGGGTTTGTTGCGTACTTGTTTATGATTAAACAAGAAGTTGCTGAATATCACCTAAGTAATACGACAGGAAACAAACTAACTTTATAGAGAGCAAAAAGTTAATATAATACGTTTTTTAGTAGGGTTTCTCAGTAAGAAGGGGCGCTGGATTCTTACTGAGAAACCACAATAAAATCTTGAATACTCATTGACGAGTACATAGGAGTAAGGATAACCACAGATTGATAGAAAACAAGTAATGTTTTCCCGAACGATGGCTTCAGTTTTTTTATAGCTTACATTGACAATAAAGCGATTACATTTTAGAATTGTTTATATAAAAAAACACTGTTTTGTATACAAAACAGAATATGATCATTATTAAAAAATATGTGCTCGCTTACAAGACCTTATACTTGAATGGATCTTTGGATAACCATTCATCACGGTTGAAAGATAACAGAAGGGGTGGAGACAATGGGCATGGCCTTAAAAGATAAAGTCGTATTGATTACAGGGGGAGCTTCTGGAATAGGAGAGGCTGTCACACGCCGTTTTATACAAGAAGGAGCAAAAGTGAGTATTATCGGCCGCTCTATAGACACGTTGGCGAAAATGAAAGAAGAATTTGGTGAAAATATCCTTACTTATCAGGGAGATGTAAGCAAATACGAAGACAATGAGCAAGCGGTCCAAGCTACTGTTGAGCAATTCGGAAAGTTAGATGTTTTCGTTGCGAATGCCGGCGTGTTCGATGGATTTGCCAAATTTGCCGATGTGACTCCTGAGGCGCTTTCCGAAGCGTATGATTTCCTTCTCAATATTAACGTAAAAGGCTCTTTTTTCGGGGCTAAAGCCGCTCTTGAAGAACTGAAAAAAACAAATGGCAATATTATTTTTACCGTGTCCGGTGCAAGTTTTTATCCAGATGGCGGCGGTGTATGGTACACAGCGAGCAAACACGCCCAAATTGGATTGATGCGCCAGCTTGCGTTCGAACTATCTCCTTCCATCCGGGTGAATGCGGTAGCCCCAGGTGGGACATTGACAGCACTCACGGTGATTCCACCGCTGCGTCCATTTGTGAAAATCGTCGATAATGATACGAAAGCAAGCAGCATTAAAAAACGGAATATTCTTCAACTTGCCCAGATGCCGGAAGATCACGTTGCGGCGTATGTGCTGTTAGCTTCTGACGAATCACGTGCGATCACCGGTGAAATCATTTCAAGCGACGGCGGATTGTCAGTGCGAGGACTTGGCTAAGCTGGCACAGTTTTTGAATACTGTTTTAGTTAAGTTGAAAGACGGGAACGGAAGTCGATTTTCCTGCTTATCTTCAAGAAAAAGGAAGCACTTTTTTTATCAGATCAAAACGAAAGCTATTTCCAGGCGAAATATTATTTTAGTAAATCATTTGCTATTTTAAGGTAATATATTTCAAGTTATTACCTAAACTGTATTGTTCAAAGTTATGCCCAAAAAAATAAGGGGGACTGATATTATGCCATACGTAAAAGTAGAAGATTTAAGTATACATTATGAATTAGAAGGTAATGGAGAACCTTTAGTATTATTACATGGTATGAGCAATAATTCACAGTCATGGAAGGAACAGATCCAGGAATTAAAGGAGCATTATACAGTAATTGCATGGGATGCCCCGGGTTATGGGAAAAGTTCAGATCCAGCTGAAGAATTTAGAAATTTTAAAGAGTTTGCGCGTATTCTGAACGGCATGATGGATCAGCTAAAGTTGGAAAAAATCCACCTGCTCGGCCATTCAATGGGAGCAGCAATTGCGATAGAGTACTGTTGCCTGTACCCTGATAAGATTAATAAACTAATATTAGCCGATTCGACAAGAGGGGCTGCTGCTCTAACCCCAGAAGAGAACGAGACGAAATTGAAAAATCGATTATTTTCAATTGAAAACCTTTCTACAGAGGAGATAGCGGAAAAGAGGATACAAGCACTGCTATCCCCCCATGCTTCAGAAAAAGTCCATACACGAGTAAAAGAGATTATGACACAGATAAGACCAGCAGGGTATCGTTCGGTAGCATATTCACTTTATCATCTAAATCAAATGAAATCGTTATCTCATATAGATGTTCCTGTTCTTGTAATTTGTGGTGAGTTGGATACTGTAACTCCTATAAAGGAGTCGGAAGCAATTCATGAAGAGTTAATAAACTCCCGGCTAGTGATAATTCCAGAAGGCGGTCATTTGTGTTACCAGGAAAATCCTGAAAAGTTTAATTCAAGCATTTTGGAATTTTTGAACAATATTGAGTAGGGTAAAAACGAATTCGATAGCTTAAGGCTTCTATAAATGCCTTAGTAAAAAACAGGGTTTAGATTATAGAGAGGAATGGATAGTAAAAATGGCTAATTATACAATCGTGGATAAAGAAACTTGTATTGCTTGCGGAGCTTGTGGTGCTTCAGCTCCGGATATTTATGATTACGATGAAGAAGGTATTGCGTTTGTTATATTGGATAATAATGTTGGGGCAACGATTATACCAGAAGAACTCGAGGAAGATATGATAGATGCTTCAGAAGGATGTCCAACCGATTCTATAAAAGTGGCTCAAATATCCTTTGATGGTAACCCTAATAAATTTGAATAATATTTATAGATATAATCAATGAGGGCGTTTGTACTGATTATAGATTTATAGATTTTAAAACTAGGGAAATTGACGTCACTAGTTTGTCTTTTGAAAGGGTGGATATTTTACAATATTATCCATAATTATTATAAGGTGAAAAGGAAGAATTACTTGTGTAAACATTACAAGTCAATCCCTTACAACCTGTAAATCACGTTCAGTATGAACAACCAACCTAGAAAAACAAGGAGTGATTACATTGACAGAAGATAAGAAGGTATATGACATAACAATTATTGGCGGCGGCCCAGTTGGCTTGTTTACGGCGTTCTATGGCGGAATGAGGCAAGCAAAGGTAAAAATCCTTGAAAGTCTTCCTCAATTGGGAGGACAGCTCTCGGCTCTTTATCCCGAAAAATTCATTTATGATATAGCTGGATTTCCAAAAGTAAGGGCACAGGAATTGATAGAGAATTTAAAAGAACAAATGAAAGTATTCGAACCAACAATTTGTCTTGAAGAAGCAGTTGAGCAGATGGAAAAGCAAGAAGACGGAACATTTAAGATCACCACAAACCTTGATACTCATTTTTCTAAATCAGTTATCATTACTGCTGGAAATGGAGCCTTTCAACCCCGTAAACTGGAATTGGAAGATTCAACACAGTTCGAAAATAAGAATTTGCATTATTTCGTGAATGATATGAACCGATTTAAAGGAAGAAAAGTGGCGATTCTAGGCGGTGGGGATTCTGCTGTTGATTGGGCCCTTATGTTAGAGCCGATTGCAGAAAAGGTAACATTGATACACAGAAGAGATAAATTCCGTGCCCATGAACATAGTGTAGAAAAATTAGTGAATTCCTCTGTTGAGGTCAAAACACCTTATATTCCCTCCGAACTGGTTGGAGCAGATCAAATTTCTCAAATTGTTTTAGAACATACTAAGACTCAACAAAAAGAAGTGGTTGACGTAGATGATTTAATTATTAATTACGGCTTTGTCTCTTCTCTTGGAGCGATTAAAGAATGGGGTTTAAACATCAATAAAAATGCAATTATCGTTAATTCCAAACAAGAAACAAACATTTCAGGCATTTACGCGGCCGGGGATATTTGTACGTATGATGGAAAGGTTAAATTAATTGCTTCCGGATTTGGTGAAGGCCCTACGGCAGTTAATAATGCCAAAGCCTATATTGATCCCATGGCGAAAGTTCAGCCGTTGCATAGTACTTCCTTATTCGGTTGATATATTTGGCAATAAGCCTATTCTGAAGAAATGCACGTAGCCAGACGCAAAATAAAGAGTGATGGATAGGGGTCTCGATAGTCCTGATTTTTAATGGAGATGAAACTTAAAGTAGATATCGAGGCTTTACAGGTTTTGTTGCCTAATGAACTAACTGGTTGATAGTTCAGCAAAGGAGACAGGCTAAGATGACTGAAAAATAAAAGTCGAATTCCTTCACGGTTAGGAATTCGACTTTTTAGTTTGTTTAAGTAACGTCTCTATAGCGATTCTTCAAAATATTAATCTTTGTAAGTAAAAGATAGAAATGAGCATGCTTGTTAGTGTTAAATAATAGGTTGCTTTCTAACAAAATCCCCGGTTATTCTGCCACGACATGGGGCGGTTCGGTTATACCTTTGGTGAAATAAAATCCCATTGCACCTACGATGGCTAATACAAAGAATTTAAGAATAAATGATTGTTTACCTGAATCGATCGGGACAGCAGAATATTCATAGTGGCCAGTGAGCATGCTTTTTTACCATTGCAATGGATATGATTAAACCAGGATGGACTTCTGGGAAATACGGACCAATTAAGGATAGGAGATACCTAATACGAAATCTTAAACAATGCTAGTCGTGTAAATTTTTCGATAACGGGTATCTTGTCTTAACTCATTCAAATGTTCCTTTTATCAACGGAATACCCTTTTCTACCATAACTTGTCCTCTTGCCATTACAGTGCTAATTGCCAAAGTTTCCTTTTGCAATAGTACGATATCTGCATCCTTCCCGGTTTGGATATTGCCCTTGTTCGATAGTTTCAGCACTTGTGCGGGATTCGTGGTGATGACCTTCAGTGCCGTTTCAAGGGGGATTCCTTCTTCTAAAACAGAATCACGCACTTCCTGATATAGCGAAGATACTTTTCCCACTTGAAGGCCTGCATACTCTCCATGGGTGTTGAAAAACGGAAGGCTGGCCTGTCCGTCTGAAGAGAAGGTTATGTGTCCGACTGGTACCCCTTCTTCAAGCATCATCCGCAAGGCAATGCTGCACTTCACTTCGCCATCATCCAGAAACTGAGGAATGGTGCTTGTTGTAAAGTCTACGTACCCGCCGCGCTTAGCGTAATCAATTCCCGCCTTGAATAATTCTTCATTTCGGTTGATATGTGTCGGATGGAGCTGCCGAATCGGAATGTTGGTTTTATCAGCAATTGCATGTAACAACGAGAGCTCGCCATCTCCGTCTCCTACATGAACTTCTAATATACCAGCTTTTCCTGACAGAATACCACCGTTGCGTGCCGCTGCGGCGATCTTGGTCAATTCTTCAAAAGTGGGTTCTGATGATCTATGGTCGGAGATGGCAATCTCCCCGACACCGATGATTTTGTCGATGAGTATAAGGTCATCTTCGATTTTTCCTGTCAATGTTTTTACTGGCACCTGGTAGGAACCTGTATGAATGAAACAGGAAATACCCTCTTCTTCAAGCGCCCGGGCCTTGGCAAGCAGGCTTTCCATTCTACGCGTAGTTCCGTCCGTACCGAGCAAGCCGACCAGCGTTGTAATACCGGAAGTCGTAATATCCGTAAGCATCAGCTCAGGGGTGCGGGTTTTGAATCCGCCCTCACCGCCTCCGCCAATAATATGAACATGTGAATCTATGAAACCTGGAACAACTAAAAGATTGGTCGCATCAATGATATGAATAGGAGCAAAGTTGTCAGGAATCTCGATACTGTCATCGATGAATGCGATTTTATCATTTGTGATCAAAACGTCTTTCCGTCCTAAGTAATTGGGTGAGTATATCTCGCCATTTTTGATTAAAGTAAGCAATGCGTTTCTCCTCCTGTAATTAATTCGTGATTTTTATCAGAATGGACCATATCCGATGAAGTGAGCCATGATGACGGCTATTAATCCGATGAGATATTGAATGAGTACTAGGGGCAGAATCCACTTCGCCCATTTTGTCCAAGGTATGCCTGCAATTGCCAAGCCCGCCATCAAGGTGGTAGCGGTCGGGAAAATCATATTTCCAATTCCGTCCGCAAAAGAGAAAGACAACACTGCAGTTTGACGTGTAATATCCAATAAGTCTGCGAGCGGAACCATAATTGGCATGGTCAACATCGCATGGCCGGTGCCGGAAGCTAGAATAAAATGAATGAGAGTTTGGAAGCTGTACATGCCGGCAACGCTTAAATAGGCCGGAACATGCTGAATAGTTTCAGATATTTGATGGAGCATAGGGTCGACGATATGTCCCTCATTCAATACAACAAGAATGGCGCGTGATACGCCAATAATCAAAGCACCGCCCAGCAAGGCTGCAGATCCATTGGTAAAGGAGCTGACAATGTGATCCGCAGACAATTTTCCGATGATTCCAATAACAATTGTCAATATAATGAATAAGGCAGCGATTTCTGTCATGTACCATTGGAACTTGATGACTCCAAACGCCAAGACGATATAGTTAATTAAGAAACTGCCTAAGATGAACTTATGTCTCGCTGTTAACTTCCCACTTGATTGCAGCAGTTTTTTCGATTCTTCTTTTGTATATTTCCCATAGATACCGATGGAAGGATTTTTCTTTACCTTCATTGCGTAACGATGGATATAAAGAACGGAAACAAGGTAGACGATAATAAATAAAATAAGGCGTAACCCTATACCTGAGAACATCGGCAATTCAGCAATGCCTTGCGCTAGTCCTACTGTGAATGGATTCATTATGGCAGTCGTGAACCCCGACAATGCCCCAACAATGACGATGGCGGTTCCTGTAATTGTATCGAATCCGAGAGCCAACGCGAGCGGAATGATAAGAGGAAGATATGCTAGTGTTTCTTCCGCCATTCCCATTAAGGAGCCGCCTACAGCAAAAAACAACATCACGACAGGAATTAATAGCTTTTCACGTGTCGCCAACTTCCGAGCCATTGTGGCGATAAGCACATCAACCGTCCCTGTTGCTCTTAAAACACCGAAAAACCCTCCAATAATCAATAAGAAAAAGATGATATTGCCGGCTTCAACCATTCCTGTGTGAATAGCTTTTATCATATCGAAAAATTCCACCGGTGCAGATTCTATCCATTTAAAAGAAGTGGCGTCAACAGTTGTCCGTCCATCTGCTTCGATTCGTGTATATTCCCCGGCCGGCAAAATGTAAGTAAATAGAGTTGCTATGGCGAGAATGCAGAGCAGCAATACAAAAACATTGATTTTTCTCTCTTTTTCCCCCGCTGTTTCCAGCAAAACAGCTTTCTCTTCTATTCGGCTCATAAGTGTCTCTCCTTTGAATTTAAAATAAGTTCATGGAACTAATACGCTTACAAAATATTGCCGGCCTATCGGCTATCATCTGTTTTTCTAGTATTCTGCTGTTTCCCTCCTTTTCAAAACCATAGGCACGTCAATGTCAATAGATATGCAAAATCTGTGCCAATATGGGGTAATTGATTTTTATGAAAACTTAATGGTTGAATTGAAGTTTTAGGTCTTTAATGGTTCTTTTTGGTGATATAATAGTACCAATTAAAGACAGGTAGGTGTTTTTATGTCAAAATCCTCACTTACACTTATAGCGGGAAGCTCAAAAACAAAGGAAGCCTTGCAGGAGCAACTGGAACAACTGCTTGGAGACTACGTGCACGTCAAAAGCCATTCTACCGATGAGGGAATACCTCGTTCTCTGGGAGATGGAATTATCTTGTTTTCATCAGATGCCGCTTATGATAAGAAAGAGGGAATGTATAGCGTAAATCCCGAGAAAATAATCGTGGGAAAGAGAACTGTTAATCATGAATACATTGACAAGCTATTAAGAATACCAGAGGGTTCGGCAGTTCTTTTGGTGAATGATGATGATGATGCAACTATGAACCTTATTGAATCCTTATATCAGCTTGGTGTCGATCATGTTCAATTTATCCCTTTCAGGAAGGGGATATTATTTTATGAGAATGTCCAAATAGCCGTTTCACCAGGAGAAACTCACCTATGTCCTTCTTACATAAAAGAAGTAATCGATATAGGTGTGCGTCTTTTTGATATAACAACAATTTTGGAAGTTGTAGAATGCTGTGGTTTACACAAGGATATATCCTCAAAGATTTCAGAAAGGTATATTAGCAATATCATTGAATTACAACGGAAGCTGTTATATGCAGAGCGTGATGCCAAGCAAATGAGCGATCATATCCAAAATGTGTTGGGGACTGTCGATGACGGCATATTGGTCGTTAACGAGGAAGGGCTGATAACGGTATTCAATAACCAGCTTGCGGCATTATTCCATGTTGATGCAAAAGATGTGGTTAATAAGTATCTAGAGCATGTATTGAATCGCCGGGATATTATCGATTTCATCATGGGAAGTAATGACGAAAGCAAGTTCTTCAACATAGACGGAGTGGATGTCGTAATTTTTCGATTGCAAATGATGAAAGAAAATACAATCGTCGCAACCTTCAAAAGCGTACATCAAGCTTTCGAAATAGAAAAGACTGCACAAAGGGAAATGCGAAATCAAGGCTTTTATTCAAAATACCGCTTTGAAGATATTATCGGCGAGAATGAAGTAATGAAAGAGCGTAAGCAGATTGCCAAGAAGCTTGCCCTGTCTGAGCACCCGATTTTGATTCAGGGAGAGACAGGAACAGGAAAAGAGCTGTTTGCTCATGCGATTCATGATCATTCATTGCGAAAGAACGGGCCGTTTCTAGCGGTTAACTGTAGTGCTTTAACAGAAACTTTACTTGAAAGTGAATTGTTTGGTTATGAAGAAGGGGCATTTACAGGAGCACAAAGGGGAGGCAGGAAAGGACTGTTTGAAATGGCGGATAACGGGACTATCTTTTTGGATGAAATTGGTGACATAAGTCTCACAGTTCAATCCCATCTGCTTCGAGTTCTTCAGGAGGGTGAAATCCGCAGAATTGGCGGCAAGAGAATCATTCCCATAAATGTCAGGGTGATCACTGCGACGAATAAAAATCTTCATGATAAGATGCGGGACGGTTCATTCAGAACAGACTTGTTTTACCGTCTGAATGTACTCAATCTTTACATACCGTCACTAAAAGAGAGAAGAGCGGATATTCCACTTTTGATAAAGCATCTCATCACAAAAAGCGGGAAGTGGGTAAAAGTAGAGCAAGACGTTATGGAGTTTTTCATGCAATATGAATGGCCCGGCAACATAAGGGAACTTAAAAGCACGATCGATTACATGCTGACGGTTTGTGAGGGGAATATCGTGACGAAGAGGGATCTTCCGTTCATGCACGGGCATGCGGAAGAAAGTGTTACGGCAGATTATCCCGTCTGTGAAAGTATGCTGGAAATTCAGGAGCGCACTTTCATCTTGGAAGTAATCAAGCAATACAACGATAAAGGAAAAGCTGCAAGCAGAGAACTGATTTCTAGTCAGAGTCAAGAATCGGACTTTGTCTTGTCCCCTCAGCAAATCCGTCGCCGCTTGGATATTTTAGAAATCGAAGGATTTGTCGTCAAAGGCAGAGGAAGGGCCGGCACTAAGATCACCGCTGAGGGAATGGAGTATTTATATTTTCTTAAGTCAAATCATGCTATGCATTGATATAATTAGTCACTACCAATAAGGAGAGTTTGCTAATTTAAGGTTTTAATAAATTATGGAAGGGGTCCCGTCCCATCGCCAATAAGAAGTTTAAGAGTTGAAATTATATTAAAAGCCCCATTTCTCTATGTCACAAGAGAAATGGGGCTTTTTAATACCGATTAGTATAGTTCTTATTATAAATGACCCTTTTCATTCCGAGTCGTTTAGCATATTTTCCTAATAAATAATTTCATATGTCGCTAAAAGCATGATCATTTTTTAACGTATTCAAAATATGCTTAGTCAGACTTGATGCATCCGTGTTTTTCCAAACTGCCGATATGGAACTTGATAATTCCGAGTTATCGATGTTCAAGGCTTTGACTTGGCGTTTTCCCAACAAACTCACCATATCTTCCGGCATGAGCGCTACGCCTAAGTTATTGGATATTAGATTGGCGATCGTCAGTAATTCAGAGCCTTTACATAATTCTTTAGGTGAAAATCCAGCAGTCAGACAAGCCTTTTCCAAAAGGAATTGAAGGGAGTGTGCTTGGACGGAATCATAATGGATAAAAGGTTCGTCTTTTGCTTCGTATAAATGTATAGCATCTTTTTGGGCTAGTGGATGATCAATGGAGACGACCAATTGTAAAGGGAACCTCATGAATTCAATCATGCTTAATCCTTCATTGGCAATGATGTTACTGTTAATGGGCGTCCGGATGAAACCGATGTGATAATTTTGTTGGTTTAAGAGTTTTACAGCCCTTGAAGATGTTGTTTCATGCACGTAAAATTCTGTTTCCGGGTAATCCCCCACTATCTTTTTCAATAACTTCGGGATATATATACTAGCTGCAGAAGGGACGGTAGCAATCTTCAGTTTAGGCTTGGGGATGGCTTTATTTTCAACTATGTAATTCACTGTTTTCTCAATATCTTCGAAGGAAGGAGCTAGTTTTTTATAGATGTACTCACCTTCTTCCGTCAATGTAATTTTTCTTGTCGTTCGATTCAATAGTTTAAAGCCTAATTGTTTTTCGAGGGATAAAATCTGTTGGCTAAGTCCGGGCTGGGATATATGCAGGGTTTTGGAAGCCTCACTGAAACTAAGATGGTTAGAAACCTCTATGAAATAGCGGAGGGATAGGAAATTCAAACAATCACCCACTTCAGTTGGATTTGAAAATACATGGCTAAAACCTGCTGGTAAAAGAAAGGGTGAACTTTTAATTCCCTCTCTATCAAAAGCTGGAAATAACTATTAAAGGATAGAAATGCTAGGATGTTGATTTTATAACATAGTCTTATAAGTTTATAACAATAATATATTTCTAAATTGGAAGAGTCAATATTATCCTTAAAGAAAGGAAGAAAAGGTAATAAAAGGTAAAATATCCCTATTAAATAACCGATTTTTCTTGTTTATAATAGGTGTTATTACACATTTATGTTTGTTGTTTTGATTTATATAAAACTTTTTAATGGATTGCTAGTGCTTTTGGAGGGTGTGTCTAATTTTGTAAAAAAAGGGAAAGTAAGGTGGTTGGTAGAATAATAACATTATAATTTTTTGCAGTTGATGAAAACACATGAGGTGGAGTTTTTTCGAAAAATTCATAAGTGTTTTTTATTGATTATGATTTTGACGTTAACCGGTATTATCGCGGCATTCGGGGGGTGATTTTTTGAAGTGAAACATTAAAGAGAGCAGGGAATGTGCAGACTGCAGAGATCGACCAGCATATTCCTACTTGCAAAAGCAGAGTCATTTGCTCGTATATCCAGTTGGCTTATGGTAAATCCCAATTTGTTTTATTTTTGAAAGGAGACTAATTCATGAAATTTTTAAAAAGTTTTATTTTAGTTACTTTCAGTTTCTTTTGTATGATGACACCAGCTTTTGCAAGTGTCCCTGGAGTGGATGGGTCAATGGGAAAGGGAGCAACAAAAGGTATCGTATCAGTTTCCCACCCGTTAGCAGCTGAAGCGGGCATAAAGATATTAAAACAAGGTGGAAACGCAGTCGATGCAGCAGCAGCCATTCAATTATCGTTAAATGTAGTTGAACCAATGATGTCTGGAATCGGTGGCGGTGGTTTTATCATGATTTATAATAAAAAGGAAAATAAAATAACGATGATTGAAAATCGCGAAATGGCACCGAAAAATGTTACGCCTGAACTTTTTTTAGATGAAAAGGGAAAACCTGTTCCTTTTAGTAAGCGGCACACATCTGGTAAAGCGGTTGCTGTTCCTGGAACTCTGATGGGTGTAGAGACTTCTCTGGATAAATATGGAACATTGAAATTATCACAAGTCATAGGACCGGCCATTAAACAAGCTGAACAAGGGGTAAGAGTCAATTGGGCAACAGCACAATATATCGATGAAAATGTAACAAAGCTTAAAAATAACCAAGCGGCTGCAAAAGTTTTTGTACCAGACGGAAAGCCATTGGAAGAGGGAGACACCCTCGTTCAGCCAGATCTGGCAAAGACTCTTAAGTTAATAAAAAAACAAGGTTCCAAGGCTTTTTATAAAGGTGAAATCGGGGAAGCACTTACCAAAGAAGTTCAAAAGCGTGAAGGAACGATGACAACTGAGGATTTGCAAAACTATGAGGTGAAAGAAAGAGAGCCGATTAAATCGGAATATAGGGGATTTGAAGTGGTAGGGGCAGCTTCACCAAGCTCAGGCAGTTTGACCGTTCTACAAATCCTAGAGCTTATGGAAGGATTCGATGTACAAAAGATGGGGGCGAACACACCTGAGTATCTTCATTATCTCACGGAAGCCATGCATCTTGCTTTTGCCGATCGAGCTGCCTATATGGCAGATGAAGATTTTTATGATGTACCTACAAAAGGACTATTGGATGAAGATTATATTAAAGAAAGGCGAAAACTCATCAAACCAAATAGATCAACAGCTGATGTCAAAGCAGGCGATCCATGGAAGTATGAGGGCAAAGAACCCACTCCAATGAAAAAGGTAAAAGAGGAGAAAACACCGATCGGTCAAACAACCCATTTTTCTGTAATGGATAAATGGGGAAATATGGTTGCTTATACGACTACAATCGAGCAAGTATTCGGATCAGGTATCATGGTACCTGATTATGGATTCATGCTAAATAATGAAATGACGGATTTTGATGCAACACCGGGTGGAGTTAACCAGGTGGAACCAGGAAAAAGACCAAGAAGCAGTATGTCCCCGACCTTCGTATTAAAGGATGGCAATCCCTTCATGGCCATTGGTTCACCTGGGGGAGCGACGATAATAGCATCTGTATCTGAAACGATTATGAACGTGCTTGATCATAAAATGCCAATTCAAGATGCCATTTTAGCGCCACGTATTTATTCCGCTGGATATCCGACAGTTAGATGGGAACCGGGAATTGAACAAAATACTCGGTTGGAGTTAATGGCAAAAGGCCATGTTTATGAAGAAAAACCCCAGCATATCGGAAATGTGCAAGCTGTTATTTATGATTATGAAAAGGGGAAAATGTATGGAGGAGCCGATAATACGAGAGAAGGAACTGTTCAAGGAGTGTATAATGTTTCCTATAAATCGAAAAAGCCAAAAGAAATAAAAGAAGAAAAAAAGGGACCATTTACCTTAAAAGTGAATGGAGCCGTTTATCCTTATACAGCTGAACAAATGAAACTGATAGATGAAAAACCCTATATCCAATCAGACAAATTGTTACTTGGTTTGGGTGCAATTGGAACAGGGGACTTAGAAACTTTTAAACCAGATAAAAAATCGTATCTACCGGTGTTAAGAGTAGCACAATCATTAGGATATAAAGCAAAATGGAACGAAAAAGACAAAGAGGCACTACTGGAAAAAGATCCGGCGGATATTGAAGATCCAGATGATGATGGCAGTGTCACGAATTAATTTTACCCTGAAGAATATAGAATGAAATTCCTCTAGCAAGATGTTAATAAGGAAAACGGCCAGAGCATTTAATCAAACATTCCCCTTGTGCAATGTGCATTTGGGGAATGTTTTTTTTGTCATTATTGTTGGATTTTTTTAGTCCCCGTTCCTAACATCACCCTTAAAAAAGCTATGTATGTCCTCGATCAACTTACATACCGCAGGAGACAGATATCGATCTTTCAAATAAGCCAGGTAAACAGTCCTTTCCAAATAATTCGAATCGATCGCGCGAATTGCAGTATTGGGGGTTGCAGCGGATCTTATATAGTTTTCCGGTAAAATTGTAACCCCAAGCCCTGCTTCCACCAAACTGCAAGCCGTTTCAAGCCTTTCTATTTCATATAGGATATTGGGAAGTGCATTTTCACCCTTAAATGCTCTTAAGATATCATCTCTTGTTTGAAATCCAGTTGTACTGATGATCAATTCTTTCTTTGCTATGTCTTGGAAAGTGATGGACTCTTTTTCGTTTAACTCGTCATCTTTATGGATCAAAAGCATGAATTTTTCATTATAAAGGGGAGTGGACAGAATTTCATCGTTGTTGATGGGCTGGTTCGTGATGGTGAAATGAACATTATACCGATTTAACGAATCGAAAACCTTCTCTTCCCCTAATATTTCCCTGACTTTTATATGAATATTAGGATAATTGATTTTAAAATTCTTGATTATCTTCGGGAACCAAAATTTGAATGATTCTATGGAACCTATTGATACGGTTCCGCTTCCAACATCCTTCATTTCCTTAAGCTCCACTTGCATATTATCGAATCTTCTTAACAGATCAACGGATCTCGTATAAAAAATCCCCCCTGCTTCCGTAAGCTCAAGCCCCCTTGTATTACGTTCCAAAAGCTGAAAACCAACTTCATTTTCTAATTTCATTATGGCATTACTTAGGGAAGGTTGTGATATATGCAGCATTTTTGCCGCTTTTGAGAAATTCTTTTCCCGGACAATTGTAGTGAAATATCGAAGTTGACGAAGATCCATATATTCTCCTTTCTATAGCTTTAAACTATAGATATATTGAAATTTTGTATTGGTAATTATATATTATCTCATTTATAATTTTGAAAAAAGATATTTCGGAATTTTTTAAATAAAGGAGAAATTATGTATACAAATCCGACTTTAAAATATTGGAATGGAAGAATTGATTCGCAATCTGACATGGGCAGCTTCAGATACCACCAAAGAGTACGTTTGGCACCGATTTCTGAATTAGCCATCTCTTCCAATGCATCAAGTACCTTTGGATTGATTGGCTTCAAATGTGATGAAGGCGTCAAAAGGAATAAAGGCAGGATTGGTGCTGCAGAGGGGCCTGATCATATTAGGCAGTCATTGGCAAAATTACCCTGCCATTTACCCTCCCAAACCGAGCTGGTGGATGCTGGCGATGTAATATGTGAAGGTACAGAGATGGAGGCCGCCCAATCCCAACTGGGATCGGCTGTTACCCGGATACTGGAGAGTAAAGCGATTCCTATCATACTTGGGGGAGGGCACGAAACCCTGTATGGCCATTATCTTGGGATTAGGAAATCCATTGGACCCAAAGCTAGATTGGGGATCATTAATATTGACGCTCACTTTGATATGAGGCCTTATGAAAAAGAAAGTTCATCAGGAACGATGTTTAAGCAGATTTTGGACGAAGATCAAAGTTGTGGCTATTTATGTATCGGAATTCAGAAGCAGGGGAATACGAAGGCACTGTTTGAAACTGCCGAGAGAAGTAAGGTTGACTACATTTTGGAAGAAGATTTATCATTGAACGAAATGGATGAAACTAAGCGGCGGATAAATGATTTCGCTAAGGAATATGACTACATTATTCTTACATTATGTACAGACGTTATTGATTCAGCCTACGCACCTGGGGTAAGTGCTCCATCGCCGTTTGGACTGAATCCGAAATTGGTCCGTGCCATTATCAGGCATATCGTATCGAATGAAAAGATCCTCTCCTTTGATATCTCGGAAGTGAATCCTTCGTTGGACGAAAATAATAAAACCGTTACATTGGCAGCACATTTAATAAATGAGGTTTTACTGCATTTTAAATAATGAATGGCTTTCCTCAATGCCATCTCCTTAATCAATTATCGGTATTGAAGCGAAAAACCTTTGACAGATCCTGACTGTCCATGAATCATTCATGGACAGTCTTTTTTTGCCGCCTATCAAGGATTTATGGTCCCGGGCATTGTTCGACTAACCCTTTAAAGTGTAAAGGAACCTCCATGCGGCCTCTTCATTAGAAGATTAACCATGACTCTGCCATAGTTCAATACTGATACTTGTGGGTTTTTGGTTTATAATAACAACCATCTAGCCTTTTGAGGGGGGATTCCATGAAGGAATATAAAGTAACGGTAAGGAATGGCAGTACCTTAATTTTGTCGGAAATCATTAAAGCTGAAGATGAAAGAGAAGTCCTTGGCACCCTTTTGATTTCCAGCGAATTATTTAATCAACCATTTACCGACATCAGGATTTTAGAACGCTGATTTGTGCCTTCCCGTTCCATTTGTTACACTGTAATAAATCTTAATACGGTAGGCGATATTATGTGTGGACGTTTCACCCTTTTCACTGACATTGAAGAAATAAAAGATCGGTTTGATATTCAAGGATCATTTGATGAGGAATACCAATTCAGCTACAATATTGCTCCCTCCCAATCCGTGCTATCCGTCATTAATGACGGGGCAATGAACCGACTTGGATATCTTCGGTGGGGACTCATTCCTTTCTGGGCAAAAGACGAAAAAGTGGGCTATAAAATGATCAATGCCAGAGCGGAAACCATTGCAGAGAAAGCTAGCTTTAAGAATGCGTATAAGAAGAAGAGATGCTTGATAATCGCTGACTCATTTTATGAATGGAAGAAGACACCAGAAAGAAAAATACCGATGCGAATAAAACTGAAGAATCATGCTCCATTTGGAATGGCCGGTATATGGGAATCCTGGAAATCCCCTGAAGGCCGCAGCATCTACACGTGCTCCGTTATAACAACCGTTCCTAATGAGCTGATGACCAGCATTCATGATCGCATGCCTGTAATCCTTAATCCAGAAGATGAAAAAGATTGGTTGAATCCATCCATTAATGATCCTGCATATCTGCAGCAGTATTTAAAGTCATTCGATTCGGAACTAATGGAAGCTTTTGAGGTATCGACTGATGTGAACTCGACTAAAAAAAATTCACCTAACCTAATACAACAAATTTGCTGAGAGGTCATTAGACCTCTTTTTATATTAATTCCGTCCCGATAAATATCATAGAAGACTCATTGTACTGATTAACTGCACATTTCAAGATCTCTTATTAATCAGTAAGAAGTGCATGTGAATACTTTAAAACTAAACCTTGCGAAAATAGACAAAATGCTGTACTCTTATATTTGCTTTTCAAAACGACTTCGATGTCACTTTCACAAACTAAGATGGTTTCAGCAAGCTTCCAGCCTGGTACTTTTCTGACAGGCATCGTAATATTTTATAAATTATATAATTTTGATCTTCTTATCAAGAGAGACGGAGGGACTGGCCCGAAGATGTCTCGGCAGCGGACTTAATAGGAGTGCTGTGCCAAATCCAGCAGGCTGATTTTCGCCTGAAAGATAAGGAGGGTGTTTTTTATAAATTAAAAGACCTCTTCTTGTTGTTTAATAGAAGGGGTCTTTTTTATGCTGACAGTTTTTTTAGCTATAGCTCCATGAATGGGTAATCAAGTTCAAATTGGTGTTATTTGCGAAAACTGTTAAAAGAATAAAAGCTATGACACATGTCATGGGAAAAATAAAAAGAGGTGTACATCATGAGTGCAAACAATAAAGGGAATCCATGGGCTTTGATTCCATTTGTCGTATTTTTAATTTTATTTATAGGGTCCGGAATCGTCACTAAAGATTTTTATTCATTTCCGGTGATTGTAGCAATTTCTATTGCATCAGCAGCTGCATTGGCAATGAATCGGAAAGAAAGTTTCAATCAAAAGGTTGATATTTTCTGTAAAGGTGCCGGTGACGCCAATATTATGTTAATGGTTATCATTTTCCTTTTAGCCGGCGCTTTTGCCGAAGTTGCAAATGGCATGGGGGCAGTTGAATCAACGGTGAATCTTGCCTTAGCCGTTTTTCCGCAAAATCTTTTAATGGTAGGGATATTCATTATCGCTTGTTTTATTTCTCTATCTATGGGGACTAGCATGGGAACGATTGTAGCCCTAGCACCTATCGGGGTGGGAATTAGCGAGCAAACCGATATTTCGCTTGCCTTTTCAATGGCTGCCGTTATTGGTGGTGCGATGTTTGGAGATAACCTATCCTTCATTTCAGATACGACAATCGCTGCAGTTCGAACACAGGGAACGAAAATGAAGGATAAGTTTAAGGTGAATTTTTTCATCGTTTTACCTGCGGCCATCATCACATGTGCCATTCTTGGAATTTTAACGATGGGTGAACAAGCCGACATCACCCAAAATTCTTATAATTGGGTGAAGATTCTTCCATACCTTTGCGTATTGATCACTGCATTGGCAGGAGTCAATGTGTTCCTGGTCCTTTCTATCGGAATTGTATTTGCCGGAATAATCGGCTTGGCGGATGGAAGTTATCAACCGTTGGGTGTCATTCAAAAAGTTGGTGAAGGAATGGCGGGAATGTATGAAATATCCTTCCTTGCCATTTTAATTGCAGGTATGGTTGCTGTAATCAAACATAATGGTGGCATCGATTATCTACTCCACCTCGTGACCCGAAATAGCAAATCAAAAAAAGGGGCGGAATTCAGCATTGCCGGGCTTGTTGGTTTGACGAACCTTTCAACGGCAAATAACACGATTTCGATTATCATTGCCGGGCCACTTGCCAAAAATATTGCTGAAAAGTATGGGATTGATCCGCGTAAATCGGCGAGCTTACTTGACGTTTTTGCCTGTTGTATCCAAGGGTTGATTCCATATGGGGCACAGCTGCTTGTTGCAGCAGGAGTAGCAAAGATTTCACCGATAAGCATCTTGCCGTATTCATATTACCCAATACTAATTGGATTTTGTGGAGTCGTTGCCATCTTGATTGGTTTTCCACGGTTTCGGCCTGGAGAAGATGTAGCGAAGAAACGTACTTCTTAAAATGAGAATAGGTAATGAAAAACACCCTGGATCATTGGATACAGGGTGTTTTCTGTATGATCGAAATACTAAAACATAAGCATAAAAATTATTCAGAAGTCACCCTCGCTCTTATTTCAGAATAAGTGTCCTAAACTAATCAAGGCCGTCTTCATCTGACCTGAAAATACCAATTCATCTGTTTGATATTTCTTTAATTTATGATAGACAAATTTTTTCCATAACCAAAATAACTGTGCTTCTTTCCGGTCCATATTGATAATGGTTTTGCGTGAGGCATTTGTCATGAATAGAGGACAACACCAACTAAACCAGAAAGAATAATTACATAGGCTGGGTGCCAGCGTAATTTCATTAGGGCAAATAACGATAATCCAAAAACGAGTAATAAGCTAATCGTATGCCATGAAAAGTTCGGGGCTATCATATGATTGGAAAGTGCTAAACTGATTGCTGCAAAGAGGATTAAACTAGTGACAATGGGTCTTAATCCATAAAACATGGATTGAATAATTGGAAAATGATTCAATTTGCTGAAGAAGGTGGCTATAACGGTCACGAATATAATAGCAGGTAGCAAGATTCCGAGAGCGGATGATATGGCTCCTGCTAATCCAGCAGTCGAATAGCCAACGAGAATGGCACTATTGGCTGTGACGGGTCCTGGGGACATCCCGGAAATGGCGATTATATCGGTAAATTGCTGCGTCGTCATCCATCCATGCTGTGAGACTTCCGATTCTATTACGGGAATCATGGCGTATCCGCCTCCGAACGATACAAAGCCGATAATAAAGAAGGTGCTAAACAACTCCCACAATTCCATCATAATATCACACGCTTTCTTGAAAGTTAGTTAGACCCTTTTTTAGATTTACCTATATGCCAGCACCCATGAAAGGTTCGAAATCATTTTCTTCTTTTCTCATATCTTTTCTGTCCAACTTGACATCGTATCCTAATTTTCTCTTAATGGAGATTGTCACAATACCCGCTACAGCTCCTGCTACTATAACTATCACAGGGTGAAGAAAGAAGAGGACTGGAATTCCTACTAGTAAAATACAGAAAGTTGCTTTGTCTACAACAGCCGTTTTTCCTATCTTGATAGCCGCATAGGCGATGATGGCTACTATGGAAGCTCTGATCGATATGAATGCGGATTCTATCTTCGGATTATCCTGAATGAAAAAATACAAAATGCCTAGGAGCAGAACAATTAAAAAGGTAGGTAATGAAACACCGATCATGGCTGCCATTGCCCCCTTCATTCCGGCAATTCGATGGCCGATAAAGGTGGCGGAGTTAATGGCTACAGCTCCCGGTACGGACTGAGATAACGCAAAAACATCCGTAACTTCTTCGCTTTTCATCCATTTCCTCTTCTCGACCACTTCTTTTTCGATTAAAGGGATCATCGCAAACCCGCCTCCGAATGTGACAGGTGCTATTTTAAAAAAGGTCCAAAATAAATGGAATAGAGTTTTCCATTGTCCTTTCATTGACATCAGTCACTTCCTTTGCATGCTTTGTTTTAATCTTATTACTAACATATCAAAGAAAAAGGAATGGGTAAATTGCAACAAAATCATCGGGTATAACAAAACGTTATACCCAGAAGGTTTATCCGTTTTATAAAGAATGTCGCCAATAATTTAATAGCCTCACTTATTCAGGGATGTAGCACTCGTTTTTCATTTCACCATTTACCTTTATGATGCTATCATTTTAATTAACTATCAAAAAACATGGAGGTCGTTTTCTTGAAATTAGAAAATCTAAAAATGTTTTGTTTAGTGGTGGATGAAGGAAGCATAAGCCAGGCAGCGAGGTTAAGTTTCCTATCTCAACCCGCTGTAACAAGACAAATCCATCAACTGGAAAATTATTATAACACTTTGTTATTCGACCGTGAGGAAGGAAGGCTGAGAGTTACAGAGGCAGGAAAGTTGTTATACCCTTTTGCGAAAGCTATTGTAAATGACTTCAACCATTCAAAAGAAGTGATTCAGCAATCAACTGGCAAGTACAATGCAAACCTCATAGTTGGGGCATCCTTGACAATCGGTGAGTATTTGTTGCCGAGCTTGCTTGGGAGATTTAAAAAACAACAGCCTGAAATAAAAGTGACATTAACGATAAAAAATACCCCCCGGGTTCTTGAGGATCTTTCAAACGATGTCATTGATTTGGCCTTGGTGGAAGGGCTTGTGGAAAACAGCGATTTTATTGTAGAAAAGTTCGCCGAGGACGAATTGATATTGGTATGTCCGTCCGACCACCCATGGAAAGACAGAAAAGAAATTCAGCTTGAGGAATTGGGGAATGAAAGAATGATTTGGCGTGAATCCATTTCAGGAACACGGCTTATAGTAGAAAACATGTTAAGGGAGCATGGGGTTTTAGCAAAAATAGAAAGTTACATGGAGATTGGTAGCACACAAGCGATAAAAAGTGCGGTTGAAGCTGGACTTGGAATCAGCATTTTGCCAAGGTTGACAGTGGCCAGGGAATTGGAGCAAGGCTTTTTGCGGGAAGTGGTTATTTCCAGAATAGATATAACAAGAAATTTATGGCTAGTCAGGAAAAACAATCGTTTTAATAAAATAGGGGTGTCTAAATTTGTTAATTTTCTTCAATAAGGAAGGAAAGCCTCTTTGGTTTACTATTACAATTTGGCAGCGTTTTCAGTTTCATGGTTAACGATGTGCCCCCGGCCCCCTTACCTTGAAAAAGTCATAGCAAATTGAATAAACCCCATGATTATTCATAAAAGCTCTTCTCTATCGGGAGGGGCTTTTTGTATTGGGATGTTCAGATTAGCCGAACAAACGTATGTAAACAAGCAGTTTATATATAAATAAAATTGAAGTTACTATTAGAAATATGAAATATACTTAATGGCTAATTAATTATAAAATAAATTCAATTATTCTAAAAATTTCTATAAAAAGAGAAAGTTTACTTCTTCAACATACGGAATATAGACATGATATCTGCTTATTCAAACGAGAAAGGGGTATGAAATGTCCAAAGTAACTTTTATTAAAGGAATTGTTTCCGTTCCCATTATTTTTGCTATACTCGCAGGAACTTCTGCTACAAATGCTTCATCCGATAAGCCAATGCCCGCAACAAATGCAACTATATCAGCAAATAAGGCTTTTTATGAACAGTTGAATTTTAAAGACAAGGAAGATTTCAAGAATGCACATAAAGGATTCATTGCACCCTTGAATATGAATCCAATAAAAAATTCAAAAGGTGACGTAGTATGGGATAGTAATCGATATTCATTCATCAAAGAAGATCAGCCGGCAAGTTTTACTGTAAACCCTAGCTTGTGGAGACAGGCACAACTACAAAATATAACAGGCTTATTTAAAGTGGTAGATGGCGTTTATCAAGTTAGGGGCCAGGATTTATCAGTGCTTACCATTGTGGAAGGAAAAACAGGATTGATAGTTTTGGATACACTTTCTACAATTGAAACGGCCAAAGCAGCGATGGAGCTGTATTTTGAACATCGACCCAAAAATCCGGTAAGTGCCATTGTTATTAGTCATAGTCATGCGGATCACTTTGGTGGTATGAAAGGCATTGCTCAGTACGCTGAAAATCCAGCAAAGGTGCCCATTATTGTCCCCGCAGGTTTTAATGATGAAGCGCTAAGTGAAAACATTCTTTTAGGTAATATAATGTCTCGCCGTGCAGGTTATATGTTTGGAAATCTTTTACCCGCAAATGAAAGAGGATTTGTTACTTCTGGAATTGGCCCGGGATTAAGTAACGGAAATTTTAGCTATTTACCTCCAACAATGGAAGTAAAGGATGATATTCAAACGGTGGAAATAGACGGAATAACATTTAAGTTTTTATTGACGCCGGATTCAGAAGCTCCATCTGAGATGCATTATTATATCAATGATTACAAAACTTTAGTCGTAGCCGAAAACACAGGACACACGTTACATAACATTTATACATTAAGGGGAGCTAAAACCAGAGATACCTTAAAATGGGTGAAAGCACTTGATGAAACAGTTGATCTGTTTGGGAATGAAGATATAGATGCTATGGTTACCGCCCATACATGGCCCATATGGGGAAAAGACCATGTTCTGGAGCAGTTGGAAAGTCAGCGTGATTTGTATAAATATATTCATGACCAAACCATACGATTAGCTAATTTAGGACTCACACCTGAAGAAATCGCGGAAAAGTTAAAGCTTCCTGAAAAGTTGGATAAAGTTTGGGCCAATCGGGGGTATTACGGAACATTGAAACACAACGTAAAAGCGGTGTACAACTTTTATTTAGGATATTTCAACGGTAATCCATCCGACTTGGATACTATACCACAAGAAGAATCGGGCGCTAAATATATAGAATATATGGGTGGGGAAAAGAAGGTCATTAAACAGGCAAAACTTGATTATAAAAAAGGGGAATATCGCTGGGTGGCTCAAGTCTTAAAGCATGTGGTCATGGCTAACCCCAAAAATACAGAAGCAAAAAATTTACTGGCTAATGCTTATGAACAATTAGGATACACAGCTGAATCTTCTGTGTGGCGTAATTTCTATCTAACCGGCGCAGATGAGTTAAGGAATGGTGTGGCAGACTCCAAGGGAACTGGCGGAATGATGAATCTCGATACGCTGCTCAATATGCCAATGGATGATTTCTTGAAATTCTTGTCCATTAAATTAAATGGAACAAAAGCGGAAAATAAAATTATGACATTCAATTTGACATTTACAGATTCAAAAACCAATTACATGTTTGATCTGGATAATTCTGTATTGAACTTCAAAAAAGGGAAAATGGCGTCCAACCCTGATGCAACATTAATACTGGATAGAATAACCTTCTATCTTTGCTCTAGGTCGTGAAGATTTATCCAAAATGGCAGCGGCCGGTAAAGTTTCCATTTCCGGTGATAAAGAACAGTTTGAAGATTTCCTGTCTTTGCTTGATCAATTTCAACCAAAGGTCAATATCGTTACTCCGTGATAATCAACTACTTTATAGCATGATGGATCAAGTGAGGGATGTTTCTATCCACGAGTCTACTTATTAGTCTCGTGGGTTTGAATGTATCAAATAATCTTGTAGGCATCCCAGTTTCGTTTTTTTAAATCATTATTGTCTTTATTGTCTTTTAATGAAAACGCTCCTAATAGTCACAGAACAAAAATCAATAAGTGAAAAGTGAATTTTCAGGCTTGGCATTTCGAAAGGGAATGTAAGCGCTTCCCTTATATAATTCAAAAGTTTTGTGAAAATATAAAAAATGGAGTGATGAGGAATGCAGCTGTATGCAAGTAAGAAACGAAAATTAGTGATTAGCGGCCTTTTATTTGTTGGGATGATTTTAAGCTTTTTTGATCGCGTTGCCATAAATGTCGGAATTATTCCTATTGCAGATGAGTTTCATCTCAATACGTCCCAGACAGGCTTTTTAATTAGTATATTTTTTGTTAGTTACTCACTCATGCAACCGCTTGGCGGATGGATGACCGATAAATATGGAGCGAGGGTCATGGTTACAGTTTCTTTATTTAGTTGGTCTTTATTCACTGTAATGTGTGGGTTTGCTTGGTCATTTATGTCTTTATTATTCATTCGTTTTCTGTTCGGGTTAGGTGAAGGGCCTTTCTATCCTGCCAGTATGTCCACTATAAGAAATAACTTCCCGGAAGAAGAACGGGGCCGGGCCAATTCGTTTTTCCTGTCCGCCCAGAATATTGGCGGGATATTAGGTACTGCTCTTGCCGCTTCAATGGTTGTAGCTTTCGGTTGGCGGGGCATGTTTACCATTGCCGGAATTCTAGGGATAATAATTTCTTTCGGTATTTGGTTCATTCTAAAGCCTCAAGGAACTCAAGAGGTTAAAAAAGACAATCCGAAACAAAAAAAGGTAGCCCTGAAACTATTATTTAAAATCGAAAACATTTGGAAACTCATAACTTTCAAGTTTATCTCAAATATTATCAACTATGGTCTGATCACTTGGATGCCTATATATTTGGTTAAGGAAAAAGGGGTGGATTTAATAGACGCCGGGGGTTTATTGGCAATCCCTTATGTTTTTGGTTTCTTGATGTTTAATGTAAGCGGATGGCTTCTGGATAAGCATATGGCTAACCGGGAGAAGTATCTTGCTGCTGCAGGCGCTTTATTATCGGCAATTTTTCTCTTTTTAATGTCTAACGCCACGTCCATAGCACTTTTCATCACTTATCTCACTCTCAACTCCATAGCGCTGTCTTTCTTTGGAACCGTTCTATATACGATTATCATAAAATACTCACCAAAGGAACTTACGGGCTCTGCCTCCGGACTCGTAACTTTTGCTGGTCAAATTGCAGGTGCGGTTTCGCCTTTAGCCCTCGGTTTGATTATCAGTCTGTTTAATGACTCCTATAATGCAGCTTTCCTGTTTTTAGTAATAATGGCGTTATTGGGAACGGTTGTTGCCGTTTCTATTAAAAATAATCGGGCACAACCCGCTAAAGAATACGAAAAAACAACTACCATTGTATAAAATTGGCATTCTGCTTTTGAGGAGACAGTTTGAGATGTCCTGATTCCACATCTCTAAAATTGAAAGGGCTTTCTTTTCGAGGTATGATATTAGTAATAGGCTAGAAGGAGAATCAACCATGAATATTGAACAATTGGAATATATCATTAAGGTAGCCGAGGTTAACTCGATTTCCACGGCTTCAGAGAGCCTCCATATCTCTCAATCTGGAATCAGCATGGCCATTACGAGTCTGGAGAAGGAATTAGGTATAAAAATCTTCAAGCGGTCTAGGTTAGGAACGATACCTACAGAAGACGGAAAGGAAATCATTCAGAAAGCTCTTGAAGTATTAAGCAAATTAGAAGAAATAAGAGACAGTGCACAAATACATTCAGATACGATGGAAAAAGAATTACGCCTATCCTCTACACAAGGTTTATTTCTGACGGTTTTGCCTAAATCCTTGGCATTATTTAAGAAGAAGTATCCAGAGGTGAAAATCGTGATTGAAGAAAAGGGGGGACAAGAGATAACCGATGAAGTACTGAATGATAAGATAGACATCGGGCTATTAAACATTCCAAAGGTTAAACCAAAAGAAAATGAGTTGGAATTTCAACCTTTAATGGAAGCAAAAGTGATTGTGTCTGTCAGTAAGAATTCCCCTTTAGCCAAACGTAAAAGCATAACCCCACAAGAGCTAATGGACGAAAATTTGGTCGTTTACAATGGACCAAGAATGAAGGCGTTCATCAAAGGTTTTTTTGATCATTACGGTGAGATGAATATTTTGTTTTTCACAAATAATACAGAAATCATCAAAAAAACCGTCGCTGAGGGATTAGCCATTGCCTTTTCCTTTGATATTGGAGTTAACAGCGACCCCTATTTCCTAAGCGGGGAACTTGTGGCCATTCCTTTGGTGGAGCTAGAAAATAATACAATGGAATTCGGTTATGTTCGCTCTAAGAAGCAGTATTTTTCAAAAGCTGCCAGGGAGTTTATTAAATGTCTCGAATTCTATACTACTCTTAAATATTAGTTTCCCATGATGAAGGGGAACTAATATTTTTTTGTATTTACATCAATTTTTCTTATGTTTATATCATATATGATTATTTTACTTAAGTATTATTTACAATTAAAATTAATTTTATAACATTTTAAATATTTGAACAGTTTGACAAAAACCAAAAAATGAAAGGGGAAACTTATGGTAACAACGCAGGAAGAGAAATTAGAGGTACTTCAAGCAAAGTTGCAGGATTTCATTCAAAATGAATTGCTTCCATATGAACAGGAGCATGGATTGAACGCTGAAGAGGATATACCGAGGGAAGCCATACAATGGGCAAGAAAACGATCCAGGGAATTGGGTTTTTATGGAATTAACCTCCCTGAAAAGTATGGTGGACAAGATGTTAGCTTAAAAGGATTATGCATGTTCAAGGAGGAATTGGCCCGTTCCGGAGCGGTGTTATGGGGGCAGGTTATCGGCGAGATTGGCGGGCCGCTAAGAATTGGTCAGATGCTGGAAAGTTTTACACAGGAGCAAATAGAAAAATATGTGATGCCCGTCGTGAAGGGGGAAGCTAGCTGCTGCTTTGCCCTTACAGAACCAAATGCCGGATCGGATGCCTTTGCTATCGAAACAACAGCTGTCAAAGACGGAAATGATTATTTATTGAATGGAAAAAAACATTTTATCAGTGCTGCACCCTATGCTGATTTCGCCATTGTCATAGCGAAAGAATATCAGGAAGGAGAAAAAGGAAGAATCACTGCTTTCCTAGTAGATAAAAAAACACCCGAATATTCGGGGTTTGAACTAGGAGACATTCAAGTTCCCCTATCAGGAGAGCGCATACATGCTGAATTAAATTTCAATCAATGTCGAGTGCCTGCCGCCAATATAATCGGAGAACCAGGAAAAGGGTTGCTGCTCGGATTGAAGAGAATAAACACAAATCGCGCTTCCCATGCGGCCGGATTTATCGGAATGGCTCAACACCTTCTCAATTTATCTATTGAGCATGCTAAAACGCGAGTCCAACATGGACGGCCCATTGGTGACTTCCAGGCAATTCAGCATATGCTCGCAGAAATGGCGACGGAAATCTATGCAGCAAGGTGCATGGTCTATGATGTGGTTGAAAAAATTGATCAAGGAAAAGAGGATCGGGCAGGCACGTCCATGGCAAAGCTGTTTGCTTCAGAAGTAAATAGCCGTGTGGCTGACAAGGCCATCCAAATCTTTGGCTCCAAAGGCTTGGTAAAAGGTCATCCAGTAGAAAAAATGTACAGGAGTGCACGGATGTATCGGATTCTGAGCGGAACCTCGGAAATTCAAAAAAATACAATTGCCAAAGCATTATTAAAAGGGTAAAACCTTTTTCGAGGGAGGAAAAAATACATGCTGCATAAGTTGACATTTCAGTCACTGTTGAATAAAGGAATGAAACGATTCGGCGAACTGCCTGCAATTACCTTGTTGCCAACCGGGGAAACGATAACCTACGACGAGTTATGGAAGAAAACTGAACTTATCTCTTCTTATTTACTTCGCTTAGGTGCAGGAAGGGGTGTCCGCATAGCGACCATCATTCCAAACAGTTTGGAAAGTGTGATGTTTGGTTTGGCCATCCAGCAATGTGGAGCTACCTTAGTGCCATTAAGTGAAAAACTGGGGAAACGAGAAATACAATTCATCCTAAAGGAAGCAAAACCAGAAGTGGTCATAATAGCTACAAAGACACACTTTGATACCTTCTTTGAGTATTTGGAAGAAATGAAGAAGGAAGATGTCCATGTCATTGGGCTTCCTGGCTTTAATATTAATTATCCAGAGGAGTTTGAACGGTTTCAATGGCCCAGTGAAATAAATAATTTAGACTTGCCATTAGCTGAAGCGGAAGACATTGCCCTTCTTTCATATACAGGCGGGACAACGGGTACACCGAAAGGCGTCATGCATTCCCAAAAGGGACTCGGCGCCGCCATACTTTCTGCCGCTATTGAAGACCCACTTGACGACCGAGACCGAGTATTGCTAAGTACGCCTATTGTGCATTCAGCCGGTTCATTACTTTGGAGATCCCTTGTTTCGGGCGTCCATGTCTATGTGATGGGCTCATTCGACGCTGCAGAATTCATACGGGCGATAAAGGAACATGAAATTACGACGACTTTCATGGTACCGACCATGTTATACAGATTACTTGATCAGACAAAGAAGATGGAATATGATATGAGCTCCATGCGCAATATTTTCTACGGCGCGTCACCAATTTCACAAAAGCGCCTTAAAGAAGCTTTTGAAGTATTCGGGCCCATTATGCGCCAGCAATACGGCATGACAGAATGTAATATTGTCATTACAAGACTATCGAAAAGCGCTCATGTATGGGCTTATCATAACAATTCGGAAATTTTGAAAAGCTGTGGAAAACCGTGCATTCTTACCGAAGTTCGACTGATTGATGATGAAGGAAATGATGTAGAACCTTCCGAGCTTGGCGAAATTATCGTAAAATCCCCAGCGATGATGGCAGGCTATTATCAAAGACCTGATCTTACCCAGGAATACATCCGTGATGGCTGGTTCTACACTGGTGATATTGGTAAATGGGATGAAAGCGGTTACCTTTATATCGTAGATCGAAAGAAAGATATGATCATTTCAGGCGGGATGAACGTATATTCTTCAGAAGTTGAGCGGGTGGTGAACCTGCACCCTTCTGTTGCATTAAGTGCTTGCATAGGTGTTCCCCATCCAGATTGGGGAGAAGTAGTGTGTGTCGTTGCATCACTGCAAGAAGGGTTGAACTGTACTAGTGAGGAATTAATTGATTTCTGCAAACAAAGAACCTCAAAGTATATGGTTCCTAAAGTTGTCTATTTTCTAGATAAGTTTCCATTAACGCCGATTGGAAAAATTGATAAGAAAGAATTAAGAAAGATGTTTGCACAAGGTATTCTAACCATCTAGGAGAGGCAGAACAAGGATATCATAAAAGAGCTAATTTCAACCTTGAGACCTACAGCAATCCAGAATATAAGATAGAGCAGATGAATGCAAAATAAGCCTCGCACGTTAATCTGGAATCAGGACGTGTGAGGCATTTATGTACTATATCTAAGTTGTTTTTGAATAGAAATTTAATTAACGTTGTAGTGAACGTTAAATGAAGTGAGGAAGAAAGATTATTATCTAAAGGAAATGATACTGAAATATTATATTTTTCTATTGATTACACCAATTCATGAATGAAAAAAATAGAGTGTTAGGATATAATATATTATTGTATTGGAGATTCATAACGGAATTTCCTTTTTTTTTATGGCTTCATTTTTTTATCTCCCCAATGAACAGGGGAATAAATTATAGCTGTATATGTTTTTATAATAATAATTATAGTGTAGTAGAGGGGTTTGTTTTAATGGAGATGTTAGAAAATTTTATTAGTGAGACAAATGATGTGTTGTGGTCATCCATTTTAATCATCATGTTAATTGGATTGGGACTTTATTTTTCCGTACGCACGAAGTTTGTTCAATTCAGAATGGTAGGGGAAATGTTCCGGCTATTGGGTGAAGGGGCCACTGCGGAAAAAAAAGGTGTGACATCCTTTCAGGCATTTTGTATTAGTACGGCTTCCCGGGTGGGAACGGGTAACCTTGCAGGTGTTGCCATAGCGATCACGATGGGCGGACCTGGAGCCGTTTTCTGGATGTGGTTAATAGCACTGATCGGATCTGCTTCGGCTTTCATTGAAAGTACACTTGCTCAAATCTATAAGGTCAAGGATGGGGATGCATTCCGCGGCGGTCCTGCGTATTATATGGAAAAAGCATTGAATGCCCGCTGGATGGGCATCACGTTCGCTGTGTTGATTTCGCTTACATTTGGACTTGCTTTCAATTCGGTTCAAGCCAATACGATTACAAGCGCATTCAATGAATCGTTTGGAATTGAAAAGTGGGTTACGGCTGTCATCCTGGCAATCGTCACGGCTGTCATCATTTTTGGCGGGATCAAAATGGTTGCAAAGGTCTCTGAAGTCATCGTTCCGATCATGGCAGGAGCCTATGTTATAGTGGCGTTGATTATCATCATCATGAATATTACCGAGTTACCTGGTGTTTTTGTTCTGATCTTTGAAAGTGCATTTAATGGAATAAAAGAAGTGGCTGGCGGAGTACTGGGAGCAGCCATGATGCAGGGAATCAAGCGCGGCCTATTTTCAAATGAAGCCGGGATGGGTAGTGCACCTAATGCTGGTGCGACGGCAGATGTCAGTCATCCCGTTAAACAAGGGCTCATTCAGTCACTAGGTGTTTTTGTCGATACGCTCATCATTTGCAGTTCGACTGCCTTCATCATTTTGTTTTCAGGTCTTTATACATCGAAGGAAACGGACGGAATCGTCCTTACCCAAAATGCCCTTGGAACGGCATTGGGATCTTGGGCGGGTATTTTCCTTGCCATTATTGTACTGTTATTCGCTTTTAGCTCCATTGTGGGCAACTATTATTATGGAGAGTCGAACATTGGCTTCATCAATGAAAAAAAGGTTTGGTTAAACATCTATCGTATCGCAGTCGTAGGGATGGTGATATTCGGTTCTCTTGCCTCACTGGATTTTGTTTGGGGACTGGCTGACTTGCTGATGGCCCTTATGGCCATTATCAACCTGATCGCCATAGCATTACTAGGGAAGATTGCATTTGCTGCACTGGCGGATTATCAAAAGCAAAAGAAAAGTGGGAAAAATCCTGTCTTCCATGTGAACAATATTAAAGGTTTGAAGAATGTGGAATGTTGGGGTGACCCATCCGATAATGTGGATGTGAAGAAGGAAGCCTAAGCTCTCAATAAGTTTACATGTAAAGTCCTTGAAAGGGGATTTTACTTGTAAGCTTTTTTTTCCCTTTTCCCTCCTTTTTTTATCATTATTGAATATTGCTTCAGTTTTTACACAAAATACTTTTGTCTTTAATACTGCTGTCAATGGATGATTGGACAATTAAAAAAACTAGGAGTGAAAAAAATGGATAGCAAGCAATCAAAAAATGAATCTTCTGAAATTGCCGGAAGAACATATGATGTTAGTGATTATAAACGGGAAGATAATTTATCCTCTGGACTGGCTACAACCCACGAACAAGTATCGGATACTTATGCGGAAGGCGAGATAAAAGCAGTCGTTGATGATGTAAACGGAAGAGATATTGAGCTTGCAAAAGAAAGAACTGAGGAAGAAAAGTAATAAATAATAAGATTTTTGTTTTTTAGGAACAAGAATTATCGCCTGTTATTTTAAAGATATATCGGTTTGATCCCCTAGTTTTTGGATGAAACAAGAACTAGGGGATGCTTGATTAATAAATACTTTCAGTCTCCAACAATTGAAGCAATTCTTCCTTCGTTCTTGGGAAAAGGTCCCGTTCTGCAGGTTCCCTTGATTGATGAAGGGCTTGAAACATTTCAAAAACCCACGGCTTCTCCAGATGCGCTTGCAGCAAAACGTCTTCATCATGGAAAACGGATACGGGGTCCCCTTGGTATATGACCTTACCATCGTTCATGACCACGACTTCATCAGCCCATTGATAAGCTAAATTAACATCATGAGTTGACAGGATTATCGTTTTGTCCTGGTGGTGGATACTGTCCAGCAGAGCCATGATCTGCTTTGAGAAATAAGGATCCAATCCAGCGGTAGGTTCATCCAAGAGCCAGACATCGGGTTCCATGGCGAGTACCCCTGCAATGGCGACACGTTTTTTTTGCCCTAGGCTCAAAAAATGGGTGGGTCTGTCTTTCAGTTCGGTTACTTCCGTTTCAGCCATTGCCCAATTTACTTTCTCCTGGACTGCATTTCTATCCCAACCTAAATTCATCGGTCCAAACGATATATCCTGTTGTACATTAGCGGAAAAGAGCTGCGAGTCGGGATCTTGAAAAACGATCCCGACTTGCTTTCGTAATGATAATAATGCTTTACGGTCATATTTCATTTTCTTGCCCTTAAATCTGATCTTTCCTGCTGTAGGTTGTAAAAGACCATTTAAATGCAGGAATAAAGTCGATTTGCCGGCACCATTATTGCCTAATAACGCTATCTTTTTACCATGTTGAATCGTTAGCGAAAGATCGTTTAAAGCGAACGTTCCATCTGCGAATTGATGGGTGAGGCCTTCTATATGAAAAATATGCTCGTCCATTCTTGGTTTGCCTCCAATTTACAAAAATCCATTAATAAAGATTAAGCTTCCTAGTATTACAATCGCGATCAGCCAATTGCGTGAGGAATAGGTGTAAGTATCCTCGATATAGGAAAGGTTCTCCTGATAGCCTCTTGCGTTCATGGCCATCGTCAAATGTCCAGAGCGCTGCAATACTCCTAAAAATAATGATGAGATTAGTAATCCGAGAGATCGAATGCCTTTCCTTAACGAACCATACCCCAGCCGTGAAGCTTGTGATTGGTGAATGGCCAAAGCTGTATCTAAAAAAATAAAGATGAAGCGATAGGTCAGCTCTATTAAATCGACCAATAAGGAAGGCACTTTAAGTTTTCGCATCACCGATAGGATGACGGTAATGGGTGTAGTCAAGGTAAGGAAATATAAACAGCTGATGCTGCCTAATACGACAGTGATCAAATTGATCACTGTACCTATGCTGTCATCGCTGATGAAAATTTGCCAGTTCCCGACCTTCCAGGACCACCATATATTCGAAATCGAAGTAAATTTGCTTGTAAAAGAAAAAAGGATGGTAATTGTTCCTGATAGTATAAAAAATCCTGGTAATAGAAGTAATTTAAGATAATAAGAAAGCGGGATTTTTGCCCCAAAAATGATTAAAGCACTCATCACCGTAAAAGTGATGAGCGAAACGGTCATATCCCTTACCGTTAACGAAAATAGCAAAAGGGAGAGTGCAAAAACCATCTTTTCCAACGGATGTACATCCTTTAGCCCATTGAAATAGGCATATTTATCAATGAGTAACATGATTCGATTTTTCGGGAATTTCTTGTTTGGTTTGCTTATTTCTTTGTCTCGTTACACCTATGAAATAACCAATGAAACCAGCTCCGATTGCAGCTTGCAGCGCAAATAATAAGCTTTCGGTTTCTGCACCTGGCGGCTCCCAAATACTGTTGAACCATGGCTTGTATTCCGGCTGGATTTTAGTGATGGCTTCTTCAGCTTCGCCATCGGCACCGCCAAATTCCGTTCCTTGTTGTGTGATTAACGGTATGGTAGCAAGAATGACGACCAGGAAAAGCAGCAGTAAACTTTTTTTCATGTTAACGGGCCTCCTTAGATAAAACTCGCAGCAATTTCAATTCGCCTAGATTGTATTTTTTTAAGAAATTCATCACGACGACTGTCAATAACCCCTCACTGATTGCCAAGGGAATTTGGGTCAGGGCAAAAATCCCTGCAAATTTACTGAAAGAGGCCATGAATCCTCCTACCTCGGATGGAAAAGCAAGAGCAAGTTGAACGGAAGTCACCACATAGGTTCCCAAATCTCCAAAAGCAGCTGCCAAGAAAACGGCAAGTGAAAAAGACCACCCCAATTTAGTTGCGCCCTTGAAGACGAAGTAAGCAATGAACGGTCCGCAAACGGCCATGGAAAATGCATTGGCCCCTAATGTCGTCAATCCTCCGTGAGCCAGTAAAACAGCTTGAAATAATAGAACGATGGAGCCAACGACACTCATGGCCAATGGTCCGAATAAAATGGATCCCAAACCAACTCCGGTAGGGTGTGAAGAACTTCCCGTAACGGAAGGAATCTTTAGGGCCGATAAAATGAATACAAATGCACCCGATAGGCCAAGCATCATTTTTGTTTCTGGGTTTTCCCTTACTTTGGATCTAATGGACCGGTAACCCAAGATTAAAAATGGAAGGGTAACGGCCCACCAGAATATAGCCCATTCAATGGGTAAAAAGCCCTCCATGATATGCATGGCCATTGCCCTTTTTGGGACAAAAAGCAGTAAAATGACAAAATAAATAATTTTCCAATTGGTTCTTTTCATTCTTTCTCCTTTCAACACTTTTAATTTTTCTGATCAATCTTGAGAAGAAAGGCGCGCCCAACATAAAAAGCACTTCTCTCAAAGGAAAGAAGTGCGTAATGAACAGGAATTTTGCAGCATAAACCAACCATGGGCCTTTCTGCCTGATCCGCACACCCATCCTCGTAGGTTGAAACAGTTTCACGCTTCATGGCAGGTCTCCTGGCTTTGGTTCATCATCCCATTACATCCTTCCCATCTAATTTGACAGTGGATTAAAGTTAAAGTAATAGGACTTCCCTTTACAGTGGCGGGACCGCTCCGGATTTTCACCGGCTTCCCTTTTAAGCTGAATTCCGAAAAATTCAACACCATAAAACTTATGTAATTATTTAGAAAATTCTCGTATAGTGTACCATAAAGAAATAATTCCAGCTACACTATATTTTTTTTTTGACTAAGTTTGTTGCAAGGAAAGGCTTGTGGGAAGGATATACACTATTAAACTTTTCTAAACAGTCGGAATAAACTATTGAATTTTGATAAAGTTGTTATATGATAGATAAAGTTAGTTAGAAATGTATATTAAAACCAAATATTATATTTTAAAAGTGCTCTTGTGTGAATAAGCAAGGGATAATAGGGAAATCGGTGAAAATCCGATGCAGCCCCCGCTACTGTAAACGCTGATGAAATTGTCGATAGCCACTGGCATTGTTGCCGGGAAGGGACAAAGTAAAATGAAGCGTAAGCCAGGAAACCTGCTTTTAAAATTGCATGATACTTTTCGGAGGGAAAGGTAGAAGGACTATGACGATTTTGGGAGATTGGGCATTCTTGCCTGGGGCTCCTCATTCATATAGTTTTTTTAAACCTTGACTCTTATGTTAAGGTTTTTTATTTTGCCTTTTCCCTGAACGCAGGAGGAAGAAGATGACTACTTGGAACTTAATGGGTACAAATACACATCTGTTGATTTGTAATGGAAGCAGCTGCATGAAGAAGGGCGGGGAAGAAGTAACCCAAGCGATTCGCGATGAAATTGCTTCCAAAGGACTGGATTTGAAAATCCATACAACCAGGACACGGTGTAACGGAAGATGTAAGGATGCCTGCGTTGTGATTGCCTATCCTCAAGGAAACTGGTATCGAGTGGAAACGCCTGATTTCGGTCGCCAGATTGTCAGCCATATTGATGATGGGGAGTTTGTTCCACAAATGATCTACCAATTCAATGATGGGGAAATGACACCGAATCCAGATTTTCCTGCTCATACGGGTATTTCAAAGAACAAAGCGTAAAAAGGAGATGTCTTAATGAGTACAAACGGTAAATTATTCGTCGTGGGCTTTGGGCCAGGGAATTTTGAACACATTACCAAACGTGCTGTCGAAGCCCTTCAAGAAAGTGACTACATCATTGGTTATAAAACTTATGTTGAACTCATTCAGGGACTGCTCACAGATCAAACGATTATTAGTACGGGTATGACTGAAGAGGTATCACGTGCACAGGAAGCAGTGAAACAAGCGGAGCTGGGTAAGAAAGTTGCGGTAATTTCCAGCGGGGATGCCGGAGTTTACGGAATGGCTGGCTTGGTTTATGAAGTATTGATTGAAAAAGGCTGGAAAGAAGAAACTGGAGTGGGCATTGAAGTCATTCCTGGCATTTCGGCAATCAACTCCTGTGCATCTTTACTTGGGGCACCAGTCATGCACGATTCGTGTACGATCAGTCTCAGTGATCATTTAACTCCTTGGGAACTGATCGCTAAAAGGGTTGAAGCAGCTGCAATGGCAGACTTTGTCATTGCCCTGTATAATCCGCGCAGCGGCAGGCGGACGAGGCAAATTGTTGAAACACAGAACATTCTCCTTCGCTACCGTTCGCCCGATACACCTGTCGGGTTGGTGAAAAGTGCTTATCGCGATAGGCAGGATATTGTCATAACCAATTTGAAAGATATGTTGAATCACGATATTGGAATGTTGACCACCGTCATTATTGGTAATTCATCCACCTTTTTATATGATGACAAAATCATCACACCAAGAGGCTATCAGAGGAAATATACTTTGAATTCGGAAAAGCAACCATTGAAGCCGCATCAGCGTCTGCAAAAAGAAGCGGAACCGTGGGCATTAGATCAAGAAGCCGATTCTGTGCAAGAAGTCTTCATCGAATCCGCTGGAGGAGTTGGATTACTTACAAAAGCACCAGAAAAGAAGCCAGCTTCCTTTGAAATGGCAATGGAAGCACTGTCAAGAGTCAAGGGTCAAACCGTTCAGCAATCCATTGAGCCAATTGTTCAGCAAAAAATGGAGTCGGTATTCGAACTTGCCGTTAGTCCAGGTGTGGCGAATAAACAATTCACTCCCAAACAAATGATGACACTTGCGGAAGTTGTCGGGGAAAAGGGCACGATGGAATACACGCCAAATCATAAAATCGTATTAAAGATTCCGACAACGGATCCGGAAGTCATTACGGGGAAATTGCAATCAGCAAACTTTCTATTATCGCCGATTGGAGATGTACTGACATTAAAAGCCTGTGATTTCTGTGATGGTGAAAAAACGGAATCCATTCCTTATGCGGATGAAATACATCGGGTGCTTGGCGGAATGAAAATGCCCAAGGAACTTAACATCGGTTTTAATGGGTGTGGGATGGCTTGTTATAGTGCTGTGATGGATGATATCGGGATTGTCTTCCGAAAAGGGAAGTTCGACTTATTTCTTGGAGCTAAACCGGTTGGAAGAACAGCCCATCCAGGTCAGCCGGTTGCGGAAGGCATTGAACCGGAACAGCTTGTTGAACTGATTACGGACATTGTCGCGGAGTATAAGCAAAATGCCCATCCAAATGAGCGGCTTTTTAAATACTTCAAACGTTCGAAAAAGATACAGAATTTTTCTTATCAGGACATCGCTCCAAAAATAAACATAGAGCCTGCGCCTTGTGAAGACTAATCAAGAGGGGGAAAGTAAATGAAAGCAGTTTTGTTCGTAGGACACGGAAGCCGCTTGGCTTCGGGAAACGAAGAAGTCCTTCATTTTATTGAAAATATGATTCCGGCATTGGATGAGCGCTTCCTTGTAGAAACGTGCTTCTTGGAATTTGCGGCACCGAATATATCCAAAGGCATTGATAATTGTGTAAAACGAGGGGCTACTGAAGTTATCGTCATACCGATCATTTTGTTGCATGCAGGTCATTCGAAATTACATATCCCAGCTGAAATAGAAGATGGGAAAACAAAGTATCCAGAAGTGAAATTCACATATGGCCAAACGATCGGGGTCCACCATGATGTATTGACAATCCTGACAGACCGTCTTGAGGAAGCGGGATTCGATACAACCTCTGAACATGCTGAGACAGCAATATTGCTAATTGGCCGAGGTGGCAGTGATGCTGATGCAAATAGTGATATATATAAAATTTCACGATTATTATGGGAAAAATTAAACGTTAAATGGGTCGAAACAGCTTTCATGGGTGTAACGGACCCGCACGTTGATGAAGGCATTGAGCGATGCACTCGCTTAGGGGCAAAAAAAGTAGTGATGCTGCCATATTTCCTCTTCACAGGGGTGTTGATGGAAAGAATGGAGGATATGCTGAAAGGCTATCAAGAGCTATATCAAGATCAAGAATTCATTTTGGCGAAGTATTTTGGGTATCATCCAACATTACAGAACATTCTGCAAGAACGTGTAATTGAAGCTAGTGAAGGCAGATCAAGCGGGGCACGTGATTTGGAAAACTATCGTAAACATGTCGAGGAACATGGGCATGCCCACCATCATCACCATCACGACCACGATCACGATCACCATCATGACCACGACCATCACGACCACGACCATCACCACGATCACGATGGGCAAGTGGTGGGGACGTCAAAATGATATTGTTTTTGGCGGGTACAAGTGATGCAAGGGAATTAGCTATTGAGATGCAGCAGGTGGGATTCAAGGTTTTGGCAACTGTTGTAACCGGGTCGGCGGCTAAAAGTTTGCAAGATGCAGGCATATCCACCCGGATTGGCCGATTAACTGCAGAGGATATGACATCTTTAATTTCTGAAAAAGGTTTTCAGGCTGTAGTTGATGCAAGTCACCCATTTGCCGAAGAAGCATCCAAAAACGCCCTTAACGGAGCAAAGGCAGCAAATGTCCCTTATATTCGTTATGAGCGTGAAAGTCAACGGTTTCAGAATGATAAATTGATAGTTGTCCGTGATTATGAAGAAGCTGCCAAACTTGCCGCTGCGAAACGGGGAGTCATCATGCTCACGACCGGAAGTAAAACCCTAGCCGTGTTCGCAAAAGAATTGCTAGGGCTCGAGAATACCAGAGTCATAGCGAGAATGCTGCCACGCATGGACAATATGGAAAAATGTGCGCAGCTGGGCATTGAACAAAAAAATATCGTTGCGATTCAAGGTCCATTTTCCAAAGAATTAAATAAAGCTCTATATGAACAGTATGGCGTCACATTGATGATAACGAAAGAAAGTGGCAAGGTCGGTGCGGTTGATGAGAAATTGGAAGCCGCGTTGGAATGTGGAATAGAAACGATTATGATATCGCGACCGGATGTTGACTATCAAAATGTTCATTCCAGTTTTGATCATGTCATCGCCGAGTTGAATAAACAGCTAAATGAAAAATAGGAGGAATGCAAGATGGATTTTAAAACGGATTTTAAACCACTAACGGTAGACCCAGACAAAATATATGATTATAGCTTCTCGATCATAGCCGAAGAAATGGGCAATCATGATTTTTCTGAAGATGAATGGAAGATCGTCCGCCGGGTCATTCATGCTTCAGCGGATTTTGAATTGGGAAGAAGTGTCATCATCCATCCAAATGCCATTCAAGCTGGTGTGGAAGCAATTCGCAAAGGTAGACATGTCATTGCGGATGTGCAAATGATCGAGAGCGGTACAGGCAAAAAAAGATTTCAAAAACACGGCGGGGACGTTCATTGCTATATTTCAGATCCGGATGTGATGGTCGAAGCAAAACGTTTGAATACGACAAGGGCGATCATTTCGATGCAAAAAGCCGTAAAGGAAAATGAAGGGGGCATTTATGCCATTGGCAATGCACCTACAGCTTTACTTGAGCTCATTCGCCTTATTAAAGAAGGGATTGCAAAACCGGACTTAATCATTGGAATGCCTGTTGGGTTTGTTTCTGCAGCAGAATCGAAAGAGGAACTCGCTAAGATCACGGAAATTCCATTCATTACGAATATTGGCCGAAAAGGTGGAAGTACTGTCACTGTTGCTGCATTGAACGCGATTTCCCTTTTAGCTGATAGTTAAAAATCATGGAAAAGAAAGTAAAAAAAGACCCCTCACAAATGCGTCATGGGTATACGACAGGGGCATGTTCGACTGCCGTGACTAAAGCGGCATTGACTGCATTGATCACGGGGGATGCACTTGAGGAAGCCACGATTTCCTTGCCCATCGGGCGAGATGCCACTTTCACTATTGAGAAATATGATATATCGGAAAATGCGGTTAGTGCTGAAACGATCAAAGATGCCGGAGATGATCCCGATGCCACCCATCTGGCACATATTATCTCTACTGTCAGCTGGTCTGATGCACCTGGGATTATCCTGGATGGGGGGATAGGTGTGGGTCGTGTGACCAAACCCGGGCTTCCTGTTCCTGTAGGAGAAGCGGCCATTAATCCTGTACCGCGCAAAATGATTTTAACCACTGTGAAACAAACATTGGAAGAATTTAAGATCAATAGAGGAGTGAAAGTCGTCATTTCCGTGCCAGCAGGTGAAGAAATAGCGAAAAAAACATTAAATGGCCGCTTAGGGATTGTGGGGGGCATTTCTATTTTAGGAACAAGGGGCACTGTCGTCCCTTTTTCCAGTTCAGCCTATATGGCAAGCATCGTCCAGGCTATCAGTGTCGCCAAAGCGAGTGGGTGCGAGCATCTTGTCTTAACTACTGGCGGGCGCAGTGAAAAGTATGCGATGGGCCTTCTCCAGGATTTACCTGAGGAAGCCTTTATTGAAATGGGTGACTTTGTGGGCTTCTCACTTAAGCAATGTAAGAGGCAAGGAATTAAAAAGGTATCATTGGTCGGCATGATGGGGAAATTCTCCAAAGTGGCCCAAGGTGTGATGATGGTGCATTCAAAAAGTGCGCCGGTCGACTTCGGTTTTCTATCGGAAATAGCCCAAAGCGTCGGAGCTGAAGATGATCTTGTTCTTGAAATCAAGAATGCAAACACAGCGTCACAAGTCGGGGACATGATGTCAGCGATAAATAATTTTGATTTTTTTAATAAACTATGTGAATCCTGCTGTCACTCTGCCATAAAGCAAGTGAAGGGCGGAATTGAAATGGAAACGGCGATTTATTCGTTGAAAGGACAATTACTGGGAAGGGCTGTTGGAATTGAGTCAATCGATTAAATTAATCGGGATAGGGGATAACGGTCAGGAAAGCTTACTGCCCCAATATGCCCAATGGATAGAAGAAAGTGAAGTGCTGGTCGGAGGTGAGCGGGTCTTATCGTTTTTCCCGAACTATACTGGCAAGAAGATTGTCATAAAGGGCGGTTTGAAAAAGGTGGTGGAACAACTGCAGGATGAAACTCGTCCAACAGTTGTCTTAGCTTCCGGTGACCCATTGTTTTATGGAATGGGAGGCTATCTTTCTAGCAAAATCAACATAGAGGTTTACCCATATTTCAGTTCAATTCAGCTTGCTTTTGCAAAAATGGGTGAAAGCTGGCAAGATGCCTTCCTAGTTAGTGTTCATGGCCGCAGTATGAAAGGGCTGGCCCAAAGGATTGATGGAAAAGCGAAAGTAGCTTTGCTTACTGACATCGAAAATAGTCCAAATCAACTTGCTAAATATCTCATTTCATTCGGAATGACTGAATACCGGGCATTTGTGGCTGAAAATCTTCAAGGAGAAACCGAAGACTCTGGCTGGTATGAACTTGAAGAAATGATGGAGCGGGAATTCTCCCCGTTGAATGTCGTCATTTTGAAAAGAAAATCAGAAGGTCCAAGCTGGTCCTTGGGGATAGAAGATGAAGAATTTTCGCAGCGTAAACCGGATAAAGGCCTCATAACCAAAAAGGAAATTCGGGTATTAAGCCTGCATGCGTTGAAACTCCGGAAAAACAGCACCGTTTGGGATGTTGGGACGTGTACGGGCTCAATGGCAATTGAAGCGGCCAAGCTTGCATCCGAAGGCCAAATTTTCGCAATTGAAAAAAATGAGCCTGATTTAGATAACTGTTATTTAAACCAGCGTAAATTCCGTACTGATATAACTGCTATTCATGGAAAAGCTCCGCAGGGACTGGAAACTTTTCCGGATCCTGATGCAATCTTCATTGGAGGGACTGGCGGCGAAATGGTAGATCTAATCAGTACATGCTGCAAACGGCTAAAAGAAGGCGGCAGGATCGTTCTAAATGCTGCGACGATTGAGAATCTTTACCGGGCTAATGAGGCATTTGCTGAAGCTGGTTTTCACACTTCCATCATGCATGCCCAAATCTCCAGAAGTAAGCCAATATTGGGAATGAACAGATTTGTTCCGCTTAATCCGGTGTATATAATTACTGCACAACGAAAGGAAGACATGAATGAGTAATCTTGGTACATTATATGGCCTTGGCGTGGGCCCGGGCGATCCAGAGCTTATTACAGTAAAGGCATTTCGCGTGATTCAGGAATCTCCGGTCATTGCGTATCCAAAAAAAAGAAAAGGGAGTAAAAGCTACGCCCATCGCATTGTTGAAGTTTACATTCGTCCTGAAGAGAAGGATATGCTGGGACTAGTTTTTCCGATGACGAAAGATCAAGCGATTTTGGATCGGGAATGGAACGGAACGGTTGAAAAAGTTTGGCAAAAATTAAATGAAGGTAAAGATGTTGCTTTCGTTACGGAAGGCGATCCGCTTTTATATAGTACGTTCATACATATGATGAAATTGATGCAGGAGTTGCATCCCGAAGTAGAAATCAAGACAGTCCCGGGCATTTCTTCGTTTAATGGGTCAGCGTCAAGGCTGGGCATCGCTTTGGCTGATGGTGATGATCATGTTGCGATAGTTCCTGCAAGGGATGACTATGAAGCGATGAAGAAGGCGATAGAAGATCATGATGCAGTTGTGTTCATCAAAGTCGCAAAGGTCATCGATTTAATGATTACCGTTTTAAAAGATTTGGACTTACTTGAAAAGGCCTCGGTCGTAACCAAAGTCACTTCGGATGAAGAAGTGATTTGGAAAGTGAGTGAATTGGAAGGACTTGAACTAGAATACTTAACATTGATGGTGGTGAGAAAATGAAGATATATATTGTAGGTGCTGGCCCGGGTGACCCGGATTTGATTACTGTAAAAGGATTGAACATTCTCCAAACGGCTGATGTGATTTTATATACGGATTCATTAGTGAATGAAGAATTGATTGCAAAGGCAAAACCCGAGGCCGAGGTGCTAAAAACGGCTGGAATGCATTTGGAGGAAATTGTTGGCATCATGGTTGAGCGTGTTAAAGAAGGAAAGATGGTTGCTAGAATCCACACAGGTGATCCTGCCATGTACGGTGCAATCATGGAACAAATTGTCCTTTTGAAGAAAGAGGGTATTGGTTATGAGGTGATCCCTGGCGTAAGTTCGGTATTCGCCTCAGCAGCGGCAATAGGAGCAGAGCTGACCATCCCTGATTTAACTCAGACACTCATATTGACGAGGGCTGAAGGACGTACGCCTGTTCCGGAATTTGAGAAGCTACGTGA
The DNA here is from genome assembly GCF_037975445.1 of Peribacillus sp. FSL P2-0133. Classification (NCBI taxonomy): domain Bacteria; kingdom Bacillati; phylum Bacillota; class Bacilli; order Caryophanales; family Bacillaceae; genus Peribacillus; species Peribacillus sp. FSL P2-0133. Next base: position 2,460,289 of record NZ_CP150254.1, read on the forward strand.
TTTGGCAAGTCACCACTGTACGATTGCCCTCTTCTTGAGTGCGACCTTGACCAAAAAAATCGTTAAAGAACTCCAGGAAGCCGGTTGGAAGGATGATACTCCGGTAGCAGTCATTCAAAGGGCAACATGGCCGGACCAAAAAATCGTTCGTACCACGTTAGTGAACTTGGATGATGATATGCGTCAAAATGGTATCCGCAAGCATGCGATGATTTTGGCTGGATGGGCGTTAGACCCTACCATTCATGATAAAGATGAATACCGTTCCAAATTATATGATGCGAGTTTTACCCACGGTTTCAGAAAAGGTGTTAAGCCATGATCATTGAACTGAAAGAAGCGGAACTTGCTCCCATTAAACGGTCTCATACTTATGCGATCGTGGCGATTACAAAGCATGGTGTCGAGCTGGCACGAAAATTACATACCGCTTTTTCGAATTCCGATCTATATTACATGAGCAAGTTTGAAAAAGGGGACGAAGAGCATAAACAGATCCAGCTTTTTTCGGGCAGTGTCCGTATGCTATTACCAGCTTTATTCAAGGAATATAAAGGAATCATCTTAATTATTTCACTCGGCGCAGTAGTCAGGATGATTGCACCAATTTTGAAGGATAAGAAAACGGATCCGGGTGTCGTTGTCATTGATGATAAAGGGGAAAATGTTATCAGTGTACTGTCAGGGCATCTGGGAGGAGCGAATGAACTGACTAAGGAAATTGCTGCAGCCCTTGACGCAAGAGCTATAATCACCACCGCTTCAGATGTACAAAAAACGATTCCTGTCGACTTATTCGGCCAGCGCTTCGGCTGGATTTGGGATTCTGCAGAAAAATTGACGCCAGTAAGTGCGTCCGTTGTAAATGAAGAGCATGTTGCCGTTGTACAGGAATCAGGTGAACGGAATTGGTGGACTTATGAAACGGCATTACCTGAACGGATAATCGTATATCCATCCATTGAAGAAGCGCTTCACGCAAAGCCGCAAGCAGCGCTGGTCGTAACTCACCGTATTCTTAGCCAGTCGGAAAAGAGGATCCTTGAAAATGGGATCGTATATCGTCCAAAAGTCATTGCTCTCGGTATCGGGTGCAATAGGGGAACAGCGGCAGCTGAAATTGAGCAGGTGATTGCAGAAACACTAGCGGAATTATCATTTTCCCTAAAAAGCGTTAAAGCGATCTGTACAATTTCCTTAAAGAAAGACGAAATCGGCTTGATTGAAGTGGTCGAAAAATATGGCTGGGAATTCGTGCATTTTGAACCGGAAGAGCTTAATCAAGTTAAAATCGAAGCGCCATCAGAAACAGTATTTAAATACACGGGTGCATATGGTGTAAGTGAACCGGCTGTGAGGATTTATACTAAAGCTGAACAATTGGAGCTGGTTAAGAAAAAATCGGGGAACGTAACCATTTCAGTGGGGATCATTCCTTTTTAAGGAGGGAGAAGTAATATGAACGATAGAAGATTGGTAATTGCGGGTACCGGAAGCGGTGTCGGTAAAACGACATTGACCATCGGAATCATGGCAGCCCTCCAGAAGAAAGGCTATACTGTGCAAGGGTTTAAATGTGGTCCTGACTATATTGACCCTACTTATCATACAGCCGTTACAGGACGGATTTCACGCAATCTTGACAGTTGGATGTTCGAACATGACACTGTCCGAGAAATTCTTACCAAAGCAGGTACCGGAGCTGATATATCGATCATCGAAGGAGTCATGGGCTTCTTCGATGGCAAAAGTCCTTTATCCAATACAGGATCGACGGCTGAAATCAGCATCATCACGCAAAGCCCTGTCCTGTTGGTAGTCAACTGTGCCAGCATGGCACGGAGTGCAGCTGCCATCGTAAAAGGATTTCAGGACTTTTCGACCGGTCCGGACATCATTGGTGTAATTGCCAATCAAGTGGGAAGTGAAGGGCATTACAAAATTGTCAAATCAGCCATTGAGCAAGAGTGTGATGTACCGGTGCTGGGTTATATGAAGCGGGAAATGGATATTGATATTCCAAGCCGTCATTTGGGTTTAATTCCTGCTATTGAACGCGGGGAACTAAATCCGTTTTTCGATAAGCTTGCACAATTAGTCATGGAAACGATCGATATCGATCAGTTGTACCGTTTATCCAAGACAAGCTCCGTTTCCAGTGGAAACTCAAATATATTTCAACCCCAAAATGAAAAGGAAGTGTGCATTGCCGTCGCAAAAGATGCAGCCTTCAATTTTTATTATCAGGAAAACCTTGAGTTGCTTGAAGCATTTGGGGCGAACATCAAGTATTTTTCTCCATTAAAAGGGGATGAAGTTCCATTGGATGCTGATGGTTTATACCTTGGAGGCGGTTTTCCTGAGGAATTTGCAGCTGAACTTTCCGGTAACGTGGGTGCTATCAAATCTATCAGAAGCTCCATTGAAAAGGGGATGCCGACTCTAGCGGAATGTGGCGGTTTCATGTTTTTGAGCAAATCGATTGAAACAACTTCCAAAGAAACGCATCAGATGGCAGGTATTATACCGGGCAGGATTAAAATGCAGAAAAAACTTGCAGCACTTGGGTATCGAGAAATTACAGGAACTCCAGGCAATTTTTTGATCAATGAAATGGAGCAGGCAAAAGGACATGAATTCCACTACTCGACATTCGAAGCGGATGATGATCTTACACATGCTTATGAAGCCAAAGGCAGATTCGGTTCGAAACAAGAGGGGTGTGTATTGGGTAACCTTGTTGCTGGGTATACTCACTTTCATTTTGCTTCCAATCCAACACTTGCAAAGAACTGGATCGATGCTTGCTTAAAACAAAAAAACAGATCTGCCCATGAAACTATCAACAAGTAAAAGATATTTTACGAAGATTAAGAGGAGGCGCGAGCATGAAACCGGGAAAAGTTCATCTGGTCGGTGCGGGTCCCGGAGATCCGAAACTGATTACGGTATATGGACTGGAATGTATCCAAAAGGCGGATGTCATTGCATATGACAGGCTTGTCAATCCAGAATTATTAACTTATGCAAAAGAAGATGCAGAACTGGTGTATTGCGGGAAATCACCAGGGAAACATCATCTCATTCAAAATGAAATACATGAACTTTTAGTGGAAAAAGCCTTACAGGGGAAAAACGTTACCCGTCTGAAGGGTGGAGATCCGTTTGTCTTTGGGCGGGGCGGTGAGGAAGCAGAGATACTGGCTGCTAACGGGATTGAATATGATATCGTCCCAGGAATCACAGCGGGAATCGCAGCACCGGCTTATGCGGGCATCCCGGTGACCCACCGTGATCATGCCTCAAGTTATGCGATTGTGACAGGCCATGGCCGTGATTACAAGGGGCAGGATAACCTGAATTGGCAGGCATTGGCTCAGGGCATCGATACCATCGCCTTTTATATGGGAATAGGTAATATGCCGTTTATCTGTGAAAAATTGATGGAGCATGGCAGGGACGGCAATACGCCAGTGGCTGTCATTGAATGGGGCACGACTGATAAACAAAGGACGATTACCGGTACTTTGAATTCGATTTCTTTGAAGGCTATAAAAGAAGAAATTCAAAATCCATCAATCTTTCTAGTAGGGGATGTCGTCCAATTAAGAGAAAAAATCCAATGGTTTGAAAGAGTGATTGATTCAAAGTCCATAATTGAAGGGAATGAGTCGGAATGTCCATCATTCAAGAATTGAAGGAACGCAGGGCAATAAGGAATTACGAAGAAAAAGAAGTGGAAGACCAAAAAATCAGGCAGCTATTGGAAGCGGCTACCTATGCCCCTAACGACCGATTGCGTGAACCTTGGAGTTTTTATGTAATCAAGGGAGAAGCGAAGCACCGTTATGAAAGATTGGCAGAAAGGTATTTACATGAACGCTTCCCGACCAAACCAAAATTGATTGAAAGTTCACTGGAAGTTGTAAAGACGACACCGCTAATAATTGTCGTGACTGCCGATATTTTGCCTGATGATCCAGATTCATCCGAAGACAATGTATTTGCTTCTTGTTGTGCCGTTCATTCGATGTGGCTTGCCGCAAAAGAACTTGGTCTCGGCTTCGTTTGGCGCACTAGAGGAGTGGGTCTTGTCAGGGATGAACGCCTGCACGAATTTATCGGTTCACCGGAAAACAAAAAAGTGATCAGCACCATTTTTGTCGGATACCCTAAAGGCGATCAACCGGTTCCTGCTACTAAAAGGACTTCATACATAGAAAAAACAGTTTGGCTATGAAGGTAGGTGAGTGAGTGGCACGCAGAGGATTAATGCTTATTTATACAGGAAACGGGAAAGGGAAGACGACTGCCTCATTAGGGGTGACTTTGAGGGCAATCGGCAGAGGAATGAATGTCAAATACCTTCAGTTCATAAAATCTCCAGAGCGTACATATGGGGAAGCATTGGCTTTGAAAAAATTAGGAGTTGAAATGGAGCAGCTAGGTATTGGTTTTACATGGACCAAAACTCCAGAAGAGCATCGCAACGCATTATCGTTGGCTTGGGAAAAGGCGAGACTGGCCCTTAGTGATCCCGGCATTGATTTACTTGTTTTGGATGAGTTGAACAATGCATTGGCGATTTCCAAATTCCCGATTGAAGATGTCTTGCCATTGACTGAAGTCATCGATGCGATTCGAAATCGTCCCGCTCATATGCATGTAGTCATTACCGGCAGGGATGCCAAGCCAGAGCTTATGGAAATGGCCGATTTGGTTTCAACGATTGAGGCGACCAAGCATTATTATGACGAGGGCATCGGCGCTGTCAAAGGATTAGAGTTTTAAGGGGGTGAGCGTAATGAAGGCACGATCCATCATGATACAAGGGACGTCGTCTGATGTAGGGAAAAGTTTGATTTGTACGGCATTTTGCCGGGTATTTTCCAATAAAGGATTACGTGTCGTCCCATTCAAATCACAAAACATGGCTTTGAATTCTTATGTAACCTTGGATGGCGGTGAAATCGGACGGGCTCAGGGAGTACAGGCGGAAGCAGCACGGATCACGGCAACGACCGATATGAATCCGATATTACTGAAACCTAAGCAGGATATGGTTTCGGAAGTCATCGTGCACGGAAAGCATTTTCTTGATATGAATGCAAAAAGCTATCGGTCCCAATTTGTCCAGGAAGCCATGCCCATCATCCGTAAATCGGTCGAAAAACTTCAAGAAGACTATGACATCATCGTACTCGAAGGGGCAGGAAGTCCGGCTGAAATTAACCTTAAGGACCGGGATATAGCGAATATGCGAATGGCTAAACTCACGGATGCGGCTGTCATTTTGGTGGCCGATATTGATCGTGGTGGAGTATTTGCGTCCATCATCGGCACACTTGCTTTATTGGATCAAGATGAACGAGATAGTGTAAAGGGGATCATCATCAATAAATTTCGTGGCATGCGTGAATTGTTGGACGATGGCATTGAATGGGTCGAAAAGGAAACCGGGATTCCGGTTCTCGGGGTGCTGCCCTATCTTGACGTGAATATTGAAGCGGAAGATTCACTTGCCCTCTCTTCCTTGCGTTTTAAAAAACCTAAAAAGGCTGAGTTTCCGATCGATGTAGCCGTCTTGAGATTTCCACGGATCTCCAATTTTACAGATGTGGATCCTTTTTTTGATGAACCCGGAGTAGGTGTCCGCCTAGTAAGCAGTGTCCATGAGATAGGTAATCCCGATCTGCTTATTTTGCCTGGTACAAAAAACACGATGGAAGATTTAAAGTGGTTGAATCGTATGGGGATGGATCGGGCCATCAATGAATTGCGGAAACAAGGAACGATGATATTTGGCATATGCGGCGGTTTTCAAATGCTAGGGACTAAACTTTTCGATCCTGACGCGGTCGAAGGTGACGGTGAGAACGCAGATGGGCTCTCGCTTCTTCCGGTGGAAACCGTATTTCAAGCAGAAAAGAAAACGGTACAAATGGAAGGTGTCCTTTCTGCCGGGATAATGGAAGGTCAAATGAATCTTAACGGTTTCGAAATACATTTGGGCAGAACGACATTGAAGTCGCAAGTAAGGCCCTTTCTTTTATTGAAGGATGGAAGAGAGGATGGAGCCATTTCCAATGACAACAAAGTAATGGGAACATATCTTCATGGGATATTCCATAATCGCTTGTTCACTAGATTACTAGTTAACCAAATTCGACGGAACAAGGGGTTGGAAGAAGTGAAGGAAAACGTCCAAAGCGACTCGGAGCGTAGGGAGGAAGCGTACAATCTCTTGGCATCCCATTTGGAGGAAAACATTGATATGGATACCATCTATCAATGGCTGCAGCTGGAAACTGCAGAAAATTAATGTTAATCAAAGCCCTTTTAACTTCAAAAAAGATCAATTTAGAGCTACAATTCCTTTTATTTAGCCATAATAAGTGACAGAGGCATACAAGATATGTTATGTTGTCTTCTCTACATACTTTATACAAAATAAAAGGATGAGGTGTTCATATGAATAAAACAGAATTAGTGAGCAGTGTTGCAGCACAAGCTGAACTGACAAAAGACGAAGCAAAAAAAGTTGTGGATGCATTGTTTGAAACAATCACGGCTACACTTGCTAAAGAAGAAAAAATCCAATTAGTTGGTTTTGGTACATTTGAAGTGCGTGACCGTGCTGCCCGTACAGGAAGAAACCCGCAAACTGGCGAAGAAATACAAATTGCAGCTAGTAAAGTACCTGCTTTTAAAGCAGGTAAGGAATTAAAAGAAGCTGTAAAATAAATGATGAACGAAGAAAAAACCTGGCGATGCAATGTTCGCCAGGTTTTTTCTGTTTACTTTACTTTCAATTAACCCGGTTAATCTTTAATGGAAAGATAAAAAACGGTTTGTCATCTGGTGAGGCAAGATATTTTTTTGAAAAGGCCATTAAGCGTCTCTTTAATTGGTTGTTTTTTATAGGCCATTTTTCATTTGATCAACTATGAAATATGCCGACTCCATGAAAAAAATAAGCAGTAATGGAATGTAACACAAATGAAAAAAAATTATAGTACTTATTAATAAGGTTTATACTGTGACTATGTTAGGCTAAATGAATAACCAGCTTTAAAACCAAAATAAAAGAGGTGAAATAAATGCTGAAGAAAATAATGAAAAAAATCAAACAACTTTCCCAAGGAAGCAGTGAGCGAAGACATGGTCATTATCGCCGAGGCAGCAGCAGCAGCCGAGGGTATAAAAGGTATCCCATGAGTGGAAGTGACCGCTACAAGAGAAAGGGGCGTGGCAGCAGCAGCTAATTCAATTTCTTTGACTTCAATGCAGCCTGCAGGTCCATTGAGATTTCTTTAATATCTGAATAAGGTTCTTGGATGCTTAATAACCTTTTCAGTATATGCACGGTTTCTTTTTCTAACGAAAGCTCTTCTGTCCAAGGAAGAGCCTTTTTACTTTTGGAAGCGTATGTCGTATAAAGTACATATAGAAGTATTTCCCCCAAGTCGTAAAAATCCTGCCTTTTCAGCTGTAAAACGGAGTCTTTTGCGAGATCGGCCGAATTGATCATTTTGGACAAACCAAAGTCTATCAAAATGGGCTGATGGTTCTTAAGTAAAATATTTGGAATACGTAAATCTTGATGGCAAATGTCATGGTCATGTAGATAAGATACTAAACCGGCCAGCTCATCCAGAAAAAATAGAGACTCTTTCTCATTGAACGTTAATTGATTCAAGAAAATATGGTCTTCTAAATTATCCCCTTCTATAAAATCCATCACAAAATATACATTTCCGTCATGTGAAAATTTCTCGTGAAATTTGGGGATGTTTTTGTGGTTTAACTTTCGTAATATGGAGATTTCATTTTCAAACTGTCTCAGTTCTTTTTTGCTGCGGCGTTTACTTTTCCGGAGCTGCTTGATCACTTTATTTTCATTCATTTTCAAATCATCGCAAAGGTAAACAATACCGTAGCTTCCTGTACCGATTACAGTTTTCACCTCGTAACGGTCATTCAAAACCACTCCTTTTTTAAAAGGAATATCCACAAAGAATTGGTAGATCTTTCTTAAGGAACGCAAAATTGAAACTTCCCTCACCACTTTCATATATTCGAGTCGAAAAAGACCATTATTCATTAAGCTGGAATTATGAATGATCATGGATAGTTTAACACTGATTTTTGGTAATGCGGTAATGAAAGTCTTTTTTACGATAATTCACAATTAAAAAGAGCTATTAAAAAAATTTCCTTAAATTTCATATTATGAAATTATATGATTTTTAAAATTATTAAGTTTACTATAATGAATTCATAATAAAAGAGTAGGAGGTGAAAAGATGGATGGGCGTGAGTTAAGAAATTGCTTTGGTAAATTCCCAACCGGAGTCACAATAGTGAGCTGGTTTGATGGGAAAGTTCAAAAGGGCATTACTGTGAATTCATTCACCTCGGTTTCCTTGGATCCCCCGCTTGCTTTAATTTCGATTCATAAAGAAGCAAAAGCCTGCACTAGCTTGAAAGATAAATCTTTTACCATTAATATTTTGTCGGATGAGCAAGAATCCATTGCATGGCAATTTGCGGGCAGTAAACAGGACACACTTGGAATTGACTGGGATAACAAGGGGATTACGCCAAAAATAAATGGAAGTGTTGCCTGGATGGAATGCAAACCATGGAGAGAGTTTGAGGCTGGTGATCATGTATTGTTCATCGGTGAGATCCAGGAGTTACATTTCGAAGATTTGGAAGCGCTTACTTTTTATCAAGGGAATATGGGGTCTGCTAAACAACTTGTAAAATGAGGGGGATTCTTATGGGCATTAAAACCGGTGAAGAATATATTAATAGAATTAAATCGAGAAAGCCAGAAGTCTGGCTTGGTGGAAGAGTGGTTGAGGATATTTATAATGAGCCAATTTTTAAGCAGCCGATACAAGAAATTGCGAAGTTGTATGACATTCAACATGACCCGGAATATCAAGATGAAATCACCCACATTTGCAAAGAGACTGGTGAACGTGTTAACAATGCTTTCTTATTCCCGAAGACATCGGAGGATCTGCAAAAAAGAAGTAAATTATTTGAAGTGTATGCAAGGATGACATATGGGCTAATGGGGAGAACGCCTGACTTTTTAAATGTCGTGGTCACTTCCATGGCACATAATTCCTGGTTTCTTGATAAATACAACAAAGACTGGTCTAAGAACATCAAGGATTATTATGCCTATATTCGTGACAATGATTTATTCTTGACGCATGCAATCATTAATCCTCAAAATGATCGAAGCAAGCAATCTCATGAACAAAAAGAAACATATACCCACCTAGGGACTGTTGAGGAAAGAGAAGAAGGGATACTTGTTCGGGGTGCAAAGATGTTAGCAACGCTGGCACCGATTACAGATGAGGTGATTATCTATTCTTTCCCAGGATTCACACCAGGGGATGAACGTCATGCGGTAGCATTTGCACTGCCGATCGATACGCCTGGACTGCGCATAATCTGCCGGGAACCAATGCAGGACGGAACACGCTCGATGTTTGACCATCCACTGGCCTCCCGCTATGAGGAAATGGATGCCCTGCTTGTATTTAATGATGTTCTGGTTCCTTGGAATCGTGTCTTCTTATACAACAATGTGGAGGCGGCAAACCGCTTGTATCCAATGACGGGAATCGCTGAACAGCCTGCTCACCAATCAGGCGTGCGTGGATATATTAAAATGGCATTTGCCGTTGAAGTCGCTTGTAAAGTGGCAGACTCTATCGGAGTCGATGGATTCCTGCATGTACAGCGTGATTTGGGTGAACTTGTTCAATCTGTGGAAGTCATCCGTTCACTGCTTCGGGTAGCGGAATATGAGTACACGATTAATGACTACGGTGAGGCCCGGCCAAATCCGGATGCATTGGAAACGATTCGCGGTTTCCTTCCGGAGATGTATCCACGTGCCATAGAGGTTATCCAGACCATTGGAGCTGGAGGGCTGTTGATGTCTCCGACAGGGGCCGACTTTGATAATCCCGAATTGCGCATTGATCTCGATAAATATTATGGAGGACGTAGCGGGGTTTCAGCGGAAGAGCGCGTTCGCGTGTTTAAACTTGCTTGGGATTTATGCGGGGAAGCGTTTGGACAGCGCCTCCTTCAATACGAGCGCTATTACACGGGAGATCCAGTACGGAAAAGAGCCATTTTTTATAATAAATATAAGAAAAACAACAACTTTAACATGGTTGATGAAGTGCTTAACAAACCGATGCAAGTAGCCATAGATGCGGTTAACCAGTAATTTTAATAGTTGAATGGGGAGGGGGGCCGTCATGATTTCGTCCGTTGAGAAGCTTATAAAGATACTTGATTTATTCACTAATGAAGAACCCGCACTTGGAAATAAGGAAATAGCTGAAAAATTGAATATGAGTCCAAGCTCATCTCATCATCTAGTGAAAACGATGTGCAAGGAAGGGATGCTGATCCAAGGCAAAGATCGAAAGTACCGGCTTGGATGGAAGTTACTTGAGTGGAGCAGTAAAGTCATGTATCAGCAGGATATTCATTATGAGGCAGGTCCAATTATCAGTAATCTTGTCCTGCAATTTAAAGGTAATTCTCACATCGGTATGTTTCACGAAGGCGAAGTCAGGTTTGTGATGAAAATGTCGTCCCCTCATGCCGAGCATATGACCACATATATAGGAGCAAGAAAACCAGCTCATTGTACGAGCAGCGGGAAAGTATTACTTGCCTTTAACCCATCCTTTATTCAGCCTACGCTTGCAAAAGGGCTATTGAAGCACTCAACTAACACGATTACTTGCATCAACCAATTGAATGAAGAATTAAAGGACATCCGCAAACAAGGATTTGCGATTAGTGATGATGAAAATGATTATGGTTTATATGGCGTTGCAGCACCCATTAAATCCTATAATGGCCAAGTTATTGCAGCACTTAACCTTGTCGGGGATCGAAATTATATGATTGGGAAAGAAAAAACGAGAATTATTCAGTCTGTAATACGATCGGCACAAATGATTTCAAAACAAGTAGGTTATATGTCGTTAATGTGAATTTTCGGACTATTAAGAAAAATGGAGGTAGTTTATTTATGAAAGGATATGCTCAATCTTCAAAATTACAGGCTAGATCATTAAATCTAATAAAAGTTATTGAAGACAATAAAAATTTATTGAAACCGCCGGTTAATAACAAAGTGCTTTGGGAAGATTCCGAATTCATTGTCATGCTTCTTGGTGGTCCGAATTATCGGCGTGATTTTCATGTAGACCCTTCTGATGAGTTGTTTTATCAGATAAAAGGCTCCTGCTATGTAGAATGCATCAACCAAAGCGGGGACCGTGAAGTAGTGGAGGTGAAAGAGGGGGAAATGTTTATGCTGCCCGCTGATGTACCTCATTCTCCTCATCGTGTATCTGATACTTACGGCATTGTCATAGAGCGCAAGCGTGCTAAAGATGAGCTTGAAGATTTTGTTTGGTTTTGCGGGAATTGTAACCATGAGATGTACAAAGTTACGATCCAATTGACGAATATTGAGGTCCAGGTGAAAGAGGCGATCGAGGCTTTCAACGGAAGTAAGGAACTTCGCACCTGTAGTGAATGCGGTCATGTTATGTCAGAAAACGTTGAGGCTTGGAAATGCGAATAGATTTTCATACACATATTCTTCCGTTGGACCTGCCAGACTTAACCGGTAAATTTGGTCAGGGACGCTGGCCAGTGCTAGAGCAGAAATGTTCTTGCGGGGCGGATATCATGGTAAGCGGAAAACTGTTCAGGAAAGTGACTGACCAGGTATGGGACCCTGAAAAACGCATTCAGGATATGGATGCGGAAGGAGTCGATATGCAGGTGCTCTCACCGGTGCCAGTGACATTTTCATACTGGGCGCCAATTGACCAGGCGCTATACATGTCCCAGCTCCAGAATGATTTCATTGCTGAGACTGTGAACAGGTATCCAGACAGGTTCATCGGTCTCGGTACTGTACCGCTTCAGGATTTGAAAGTGGCAATCAGGGAAATGGAACGCTGTAAATTTGAGCTTGGTATGGCGGGAATCGAAATCGGTACTAACGTAAATGGAGAAAATCTGGATTCTCCTGTTTTATTGGAATTCTTCCAAATGGCTGAAAAGTGGAATGTCCCACTGTTTATACACCCATGGGAGACAATGGCAAAAGACCGAACGGAACGGCATAACCTCATGTATACAGTGGCGATGCCGAGTGAAACGGCATTGGCGGCAGCAAGCATTTTATGGAGTGGCGTCATGGAAAAGTTCCCGGATCTGAAAATCTGTTTTGCACATGGCGGAGGCTCATTTCCATATATTTTACCGCGGATCGATCAGGGATGGGAAGTATGGCCTGATTTAAGAAAAACATCAATGCCGCCAAGCTACTATGCGCAAAAGTTTTATTTCGATTCACTGAACTATGATACCCGGAATATTCAGTATCTGATTGACCGTTTTGGATATAAGAAAGTGCTGATGGGTTCCGACTATCCATTTTTATTGAGAGAAAAGCCCCCAGGTCAAGTAATTGATGACACTCTAAATCTATCAGATGAAGTGAAAGCGAATCTTCTAGGGAGAAATGCACTGAGGTTTTTAAATTTGGAATCACGAGGGGAGAAGCATGGAAAAACAGATAAAAGCACCCGAACAAGTCCTTGAAGAACTTGGAATCATGCTTGAGCCGCCAAGGGAAGCGGTCGGCAACTACGTTAGCCACGTCCGGGTGGGAAATTTGATTTTCACATCCGGACAAGGTGTTGATGAATATCACGGCAAGCTTGGCAAAGAGCTGACGGAAGAGGAAGGGTATCAGGCAGCGAGGCAGTCAATGATTAATCTTCTAAGGGTACTGAAGGATGAGCTTGGAGAACTATCCAGAGTGAAGAAGGTAATCAAAATTCTCGGAATGGTTAATTCAGCCGAAAATTTCACAGGACAGCCCAAAGTATTGAATGGCGCATCAGACCTGCTTGTGACCGTATTTGGAGAGAGGGGTAAACATGCTCGGTCAGCAGTGGGAATGGCCCAGCTTCCAAATAACACTGCAATTGAAATTGAAATGATTGTGGAAATACAAGATTGAGGCACTTGAAATGAGCGGGTGTCTCAATAAAGGGAGAGGGATGTTTCATGCAAGCAGCAAAAGATAGCATAAATACAACTAAATCAATAGATTGCCGTCACTTTATTAACGGGGAATTCCTGAATCCAGATCAATCCAAGACTTTTGACAATATCAATCCCGCAACGGAAGAAATACTTGGATGGGTTGCAGAAGGAGGTAAAGAGGAGGTGAATCAGGCTGTTTCTGCAGCAAGACATGCGCTTAAAGGTCCTTGGAAATCTTTTACCGATAATGAACGCTCTGCGGTTCTAAGGCGAATCGGCGATCTCATTTTGGAAAAGAAAGAAGAACTGACAATGTTGGAGACCCTTGATACAGGGAAACCATATAGCCTTGCACTGGAAATGGATATCAAGCGTTCAGCTCACAATTTCCACTTTTTTGCGGACTATATCACTACACTTGGTAATGAATCCTTCAATCAGAACAACATTGCACTTCATTATTCCATTAGGCGGCCCGTAGGAGTGGTAGGAATGATCAATCCTTGGAATTTACCTTTGCTATTGTTGACATGGAAATTGGCACCATGCCTGGCAGCTGGCAATACAGCGGTTATGAAACCGGCTGAACTGACGCCGATGACAGCGACAAAGTTAATGGAGATTTGTAAGGAAGCGGGAGTTCCCGATGGAGTTGTCAACCTTGTGCATGGATATGGTGTAAATTCAGCTGGGGCTGCTCTAAGTGAGCATCCGGACGTCGATGCGATAACATTCACTGGGGAAACAAAAACGGGAACGGCGATTATGAAAGCTGCAGCGCCCACGTTGAAAAAAATCTCTTTTGAACTGGGCGGGAAAAATCCGAATATTGTGTTTGCAGACTCGAATCTTGATGAAGTAATCGAAACGACATTGAAATCAAGCTTCATGAACCAAGGTGAAGTTTGTTTATGTGGATCACGAATCTATGTTCAGCAAGGATTGTATGACGAATTCCTGGAAAAGATGGTCGCGCGAACAAAAAAATTAAAAGTCGGGGATCCGTTTGATTCCGAAACGGAAGTAGGAGCTGTAATAGGAAAAGAACATTATAAAAAAGTGATGAGTTACATTGACCTGGCGAAAGAAGAAGGAGCGAAAATATTAACTGGAGGAAGAAGAGCCGGACAGTTTGAAAAGGGTTTTTTCATTGAACCGACAATTATTGCAGGAGTTACGCGTGAATCCCGTTGTGTACGGGAAGAAATTTTTGGTCCTGTGGTAACGGTCATGCCTTTCGAAACGGAAGAAGAAGTACTGGAGCACGCAAATGATACTCATTACGGACTGGGGGCAACGATCTGGACCAATGATTTAAGGAGAGCGCATCGTGTCGCTTCTAAAATAGAGGCGGGAATTATCTGGGTGAATACCTGGTATTTGCGTGATTTGCGCACACCTTTTGGTGGTATGAAGCACAGTGGCATCGGCCGTGAAGGCGGGTCTCATAGTTTCGAATTTTACAGTGAACTGTCTAACGTCACGATTAAATTATAAAGAAGGAGGGAAGCATCATGAACGTTAGTTTAACAGAATGGTCTGCCAGGTTTTTGAAAGCGGAAAAAACAGGAATAGGGATTTCGGCCCCCACCAGTGAAATTCCCGATTTGGATGTGGAGGATGCCTACCAAATTCAGCTTGAAACCATTCGAAGGAAAACCCAGTCCGGTCTGGAAGTATCAGGTAAGAAAATAGGCTTGACTTCAAAGGCTATGCAGGAGGTTCTGGGAGTGAATGAACCAGATTACGGACATTTACTTGATGTAATGAAAATAGAAAATAATGGCTGTATTTCGAGTCTGCGGTTGATCCAACCGAAAGTGGAGGCAGAAGTAGCTTTTATTTTAAAGAAAGATCTACATGGTCCCAATATTACGGTTAATGATGTAATCGATGCCACTGATTATGTGGTTGCTTCGATTGAAGTGGTTGATAGCCGGGTGATGGACTGGAAGATTAAACTTCCGGACACTGTGGCGGATAATGCATCATCGGGCCTATATATTCTGGGAGATCGCAAAATTCACTTGAGTGAAATCGACCTTCCTTCCATTCAAATGAGCCTTTATAAAAATGGCGAATTCATGAACCAAGGAACAGGTGAAGCAGTACTTGGAAATCCAGCAACTTGCGTAGCCTGGCTGGCAAATAAACTGCATGGGTTTAAAGGTTCATTGAATGCGGGCGAAGTAATTTTGTCCGGTGCGTTATCCGCAGCAATCGAAGCGAAACCAGGTGACCGTTTTTCTGCTGACTTTGGAGAAAAACTTGGAAAGGTTTCGGTTAATTTTGAGTGAAAGGAGGCCAGCGGCTTTGAAAAAACTAAAAGTAGGCATTATTGGATCAGGGAATATCGGCACGGACTTAATGATGAAAATTCATCGGTCGGATGTTCTCGAAATGTCGGTAATGATTGGTATCGACACGGAATCAGAGGGTTTGAAGAAGGCTAGGATGCACGGACATCATGTCATTGAAAATGGCATGGATGGTTTTTTGGAAAGGCCGGAACTTGCAGACATTTTATTCGATGCCACATCTGCGAAGGCGCATGTTTATCACTGCAAAGCCTTGAAAAAGATGAACAAGAAGCTGATAGACTTGACGCCTGCCGCAATCGGACCGTTTATCGTTCCTTCCGTGAACTTAAAAGAAAATTTGAATGAGGCGGTTGTTAACATGATTACATGCGGCGGACAGGCGACAATCCCCATCGTTCATGCGATCAGTCAAGTAGCACAGGTCGAATATGCCGAAATAATAGCGACAATTTCCAGCAGGAGTGCCGGTCCCGGAACCCGTGCCAATATTGATGAATTCACCCAAACAACGGCAAGGGCCCTGGAACAGGTGGGTGGAGCGAAAAAAGGAAAAGCTATCATTCTGCTAAATCCGGCCGAGCCGCCACTCATCATGAGGGATACCATTCATTGTCTGCTTCAATCGGATTCTTATGATGTGAAGGAAATAACAACGTCCATAAATAAGATGGCGGAAAAAGTATCTGAATATGTTCCAGGGTACCGCCTGAAGACAGAGCCGATATGTGATGGGAAACAAATAACGGTCTTTCTTGAAGTGAAAGGGTTAGGGGATTTTCTTCCCGTATATGCCGGTAATTTAGATATAATGACGGCTTCAGCAGTAAAAGTAGGGGAAGAGATCGCTAAAAGCCAATTCGAACAATTTGTTTGAAAAAGGTAATCGGAACTATAAAGGTGGGGTTCATTTGAGTAAAGATGTATTGGTGACTGAAGTTGCATTGCGGGATGGGAGCCATGTAGTGGCACATCAATTCACCATCGATCAAGTAAAAAACATGACTGGGAAACTCAGTGCAGCAGGTATCCCTTATATTGAAGTGTCGCATGGAGATGGCCTGGGCGGATCATCCTTACAATATGGTTTTTCAAAAGTTAATGATATTGAATTGGTGGAAGCCGCTGTTGAAGCTGCAGGCCAATCCGTTATTTCAGTACTTTTAATCCCTGGTATAGGGACGATCGACCAATTAAGGGAAGCGGCTCAAGTTGGGGCGAAAATGGCGCGGATTGCAACCCACGTAACCGAAGCGGATGTCTCAAAGCAACATCTGGAAGCTGCGAAACATCTCGGTATGGAAGCAATCGGGTTTTTAATGATGTCTCACATGGCATCTCCGGAAAAACTTCTTGAACAAGCCATATTAATGGAATCCTATGGAGCGGATGCTGTGTATGTTGTTGATTCCGCAGGATCTTTTTTGCCCCAAGATGTGAAGACGCGGATCCAGTTATTAAGATCAAAGCTGAATATCGATATTGGTTTTCATGCTCATAATAACTTATCGCTAGCTGTGGCAAATTCGCTTATGGCAATTGAAGAAGGGGCGAATAGAATCGATGGCAGCATCCGCTGTCTCGGTGCAGGGGCTGGTAATACCCAGACGGAAGTGCTTGTTGCCGTTCTGGATAAGATGGGTATCTGTACCGAAATTGACTTATATAAAATGCTCGATCTTTCGGAGGAAGTTGGAAATACAATCATGCCCAAGCCCCAGGAAATAACAGGCTCTAGTTTAATCATGGGTTATAGTGGCGTGTACTCCAGCTTTTTATTGCATGCAAATAAAGCGGCGAAAAAGTATGGAGTTGATGCCCGGGATATTTTGCTGGAGCTTGGTCGACAAAAAGTGGTTGGCGGTCAGGAAGATACCATAATTGAAGTAGCTGAGCAAATGGTTTTTCAGAAAGAAGGGACTTTAAGATGAAACTAGATCAACTAGCAAAACGGGTAGCCGAATCGCAAAAAAGCGGACGTGAAATGGATAAGCTTACATTATCCAATCCTGAACTAACAGTAAATCAAGCATATGAAATTCAGAAGTTGAGCATAAATGAGACGATCACTGGTGATAACAGATTCATCGGGTGGAAGATGGGCTTGACGAGCAAAGCCAAACAAAAGCAAGTAGGGGTAGAGGAAGCAATCTATGGCAGGTTGACATCTGCAATGGAACTAACTAAACCAGTATTAAAAGTTGGGGAACTCATTCATCCGAGAGTGGAACCTGAATTTGCTTTTTTGTTCAAGGATGAATTGAAAGATGCAAATATAACGGCGAAAGATGTCTGGCCGGCTGTAGAATGTGTATTCCTCGCTCTGGAAGTTATTGACAGCCGTTATAAAAATTTTTCTTTTACACTTACCGATGTAGTAGCGGATAACGCATCCTCAGCCAAAATCCTGCTTAGCAATCAAGCTTATTCTCCGTACCATACGGACTGGGCTCAAGCAGAAGTTACGCTTTATCAAAATGGTGAAATGCAAAAGAGGGGTCTTGGAGAAGCTGTACTCGATCATCCGATTCACTCGATTGTGGAACTTGTAAAAATGATTAGCCGTGAAGGACTTTCCATTCAGGCTGGAATGATTGTATTGGTAGGCGGAATTACAGATGCCGTTACCATACAGGCAAACGATGAAATTATAGCAGATTACGGTGAACTAGGGAAACTGACATTACATGTTATATCGTGAAATATGGCAAAGGGGAGGGAATTAATTGCGTGAAGTTAATGCTTCGGAAGTGGTAGGTAATAGTAGATTTGGCCGTTTTCACTTAATGGTCTTTATGTGGTGTTTGTTCGCAATTACCTTCGATGGATTTGATATAGCCATGTACGGAGTAGGTTTACCTTTGATGATGGAGGAATGGAACTTGACGCCCGTTGAAGCTGGCGGAATAGCAAGTTATTCTTTGTTCGGAATGATGGTGGGAGCCCTCATTTTTGCCCCCCTGGCGGATAAACTAGGGAGGAAAAAAGTGCTTGCCATTTGTATATGTTTATTCAGTGTTTTTACATTACTTTCAAGTTTTGCCCCGAATCCTGCCTTTTTCTCGGTTATGCGATTTATAGCAGCCTTGGGAATGGGAGGATTAATGCCAAATGTCATCTCCTTAATGGCGGAATACTCACCCAAAAAGAATAAGGTGCTCATTGTAACCACTATGTACTGTGGTTATTCTATCGGAAGCATACTTGCTTCTTTAATTGGAATGTATGTGATGGAACAAATGAGTTGGAGGGTTTTATATTGGATAGGGGCTCTTCCCTTACTGGCACTGCCATTCTTCATGAAGCAATTTCCTGAATCGCTTTCCTATTATGTTATTCGAAAACAAGGAGCAAAGCTTGCTGGAATTCTGAATCGCATTGACCCAGACGGCGACTATAAAGAGTCGGACGATTATGAGTTTGCCAAAGTCCAAGAAAGGGCAAAGGGCTTTCCAGTCAAGAAGCTCTTTGAAAATAAGCGTACTCTTAGCACTTTTGCTTTTTGGGTAGCTGCCTTTAATTGTTTACTTATGGTATACGGACTCAATACATGGTTACCCAAAATCATGCAGCAGTCCGGATACGGCCTATCATCCAGTTTATCTTTCAATCTTATATCGGGAATAGGACAAATTGGCGGATCAATAATTGGAGGGTACTTGGTTGGGAAAATAGGCCATAGAAGAGTACTTGTATCCCTCTGTGCCATAGGTACCGTCTGTTTTGTCATATTAGGATTGACCTCAAATGTACTAGCATTATATATTCTGATCGCCTTTGGAGGCGCCTGTACAGTTGGCACGATGAATTTGGCCAATACGTATATATCCGAATATTATCCGCGTGAGATTAGGACAACCGGGATAGGTTGGGCCTTGGCTTTTGGTAGAATTGGAGCGATTTTTGCCCCTACATTAATAGGATTATTGCTGGCTGCAAATTATTCGCCACAAAATGCATTTATGGCCTTCACGGTCCCGAGCATAATGGCTGCCCTGGCGTTACTCGTTGTGAAAGAGAGGTTTGGCAGCTATGATAAACCGCAGATCGAGGAAAATATAAAACTAAAAGCAACATCGAATGTATAATATTGTTCTTTAGTAGATTGCCTATATGTCAGTGGACAGCATGCAGACTGTTTCCTGACATATAGGCAATTTTTTAGAAAATAAAAGAATTCACGAGTAAATCGTCCAAACTCACGAGTAAACCGGCTGAATTCACGAGTAAACTATCTAAACTCACGAGTAAAACCGTCAAATTCACAAGTAAGTCACCCAAATTCACAAAGTAAACCGGGTGAACTCACTGGTAAACCAATCAATTTCATGTGTAACCATCCAAATTCATGAGTAAAAAGGCCAAGCTCAAGGGTAAACCTTCCAAATTCGCGAGTAAAACTACAAACGAACTCCCATTTTATAGTATTTCAGAGGAAAGTTATGTATAGTTAGTATTATATTAAAATTGAATATTCTGAAAAAGTAAGGAGCGGTGTTATGAGTTTAACAATCACTGATTTGTTCATCGGCCAGGTTGCTAGTATGCAACGTACATTTAATGAATCTGACGTAAAATTATGTAATGAATTAACAAAAGATTACAGTCCGATTTATCAAGTGAATAAAGAAGCATGGAAAAGTAATTTCAGCAAGCCGGTTGTACCTGGTTTGTTAACGGAAGGCCTTATCACTCAAGTGATCAGTGAAAAACTCCCTGGTAGTGCCTGTATACTTTTACAAAAGGAATTGGTCTTTTATCATCCAGTACATATAGGCGATATGATTTCAGCGGAACTGGAGGTCATTGATATTAATTTGAATAGAGATTGGGTTACGCAAAAGGTGACTTGCTTTAATCAGGCAGGAATTGAAGTCATTAAGGGTCAAGTTGTAATCTTTGTTTTAAGTAATCAAGGTATTAGGTGATGTGAATGGAAAATGTTAAAAACGTAATAAGGAATTGGGGATCAATTGAAGTTGATGAAAATGGAAGAATTATAGGCGCCACTGCTGATTTTTATGAATATTTCATGATTATGCCGACTGATTTGATAGGAAAGTCCATTACGAGAGTCATTCACACTTCTTCCAACTTTTCTTTGATAGGTCTGGCCCACAAACATGTGTTTTCTGGTGTGATCAGCGGACATTCTTGTTTTATAAGGGTATTTCGACGAGAAGCTGATACCATCTATACCATAATAATCCGCCAAGACGAACTGGAATACAGTGATTTAGTGTATTTTGCCAACACTTTGGAGAAGAATAAAGCCAAGAAAAATTCCGTGGTTCAAAGTCGATATAGCTTCGAAGAGATTGTTGGAAAGAGTAAGGAGATAGAGAGGGTAAAAGAGCTGGCCGCCAGAATAGCTACTAGCAGTTCAACAGTACTGCTTACAGGGGAAACGGGAACGGGAAAGGAACTTTTTGCCCAAGCGATCCATAGTTTGAGTACAAGAAAAGCACAGCCTTTTGTGCCGGTAAATTGTGCCGCGATTCCAGATGAATTATTTGAATCGGAGATTTTTGGTTATGAAGCTGGCGCTTTTAGCGGGGCGAAAAAAGAAGGTAAGCCTGGAAAAATAGAATTAGCCCAAAATGGTACGTTGTTTTTAGATGAGATTTCTGAATTGCCTTATCAGGCTCAAGGAAAGCTATTACGAGTTTTACAGGAAAGGGAAGTGGAAAGACTAGGCGGGACGGGGACTAAAAATGTTGATATACGTATTATCGCAGCGACGAACAGG
The DNA here is from genome assembly GCF_037975445.1 of Peribacillus sp. FSL P2-0133. Taxonomy (NCBI): domain Bacteria; kingdom Bacillati; phylum Bacillota; class Bacilli; order Caryophanales; family Bacillaceae; genus Peribacillus; species Peribacillus sp. FSL P2-0133. The sequence continues at coordinate 2,481,484 of NZ_CP150254.1, forward strand.
GATTTAAGAACCCTTATTCAAGAAGGGAAATTCCGCCAAGATTTATATTATCGACTTTATGTTTTTGAATTGAAAATTCCTTCTTTAAGGGAGCGGCACGAAGATATTCTTCCTCTGGCATATCATTTCATCGAGTATTTCAATAACAAGTTAGGGTCCAATGTGAAAGAAATTGATCCTAAACTCCAAGATTGGCTTATCCAATATGAATGGCCTGGTAACATCCGTGAAATCAAAGCGATAATCGAACGGGGAATGAATATCGTAGATGGAGGGACTCTAACTCTGGATTCTTTATATTTTACACCTAATTTCATATTGGAGGTTCCCTCATCTATGGATAATTCTATGTCCGGTACGTTGGATGAAGTTGTAGGTAATGCTGAAAAATCCGCCATTCAGCGAGCATTAAAAGATTCGGAAGGTGATCGTTCTTTAGCAGCTCAAAAGCTGAAAATTCATGTTGCTAGTTTATATAGGAAAATTGCTAAATACAAATTGAAATAGCTGTATCATCCAATGAAATGTAATCAGGGTAACCATTAGAGCACACTTATAAAGTGTGTATTTTTTTTGAAGTTTCGCAAATTTGATTTGCATAAATGAGAAAAATGCAAACATGCGAAAGGTTTTGGAAACTATAGCCAAATTTGTAGCGGATTCAAGTTGGCACACATCTTGCAATAATAGTTTTTCATGTAAGAGGTTTCATGTTTCGTAGAATGTTCAAAATATAGGTGTCAGATAAATTAGTAATTAATCAGGGGGGTAATGATGTGCTGAATTTTTCTTTCACGGAAGAGCAAGATTATTTTCGTAAAATATTGAAAGAATTTGCGAAGGAAGAGTTGCTTCCGCATTATACAAAATGGGATCGCGAAGAGATTACTCCAAAACATTTGTGGAAAAAGCTGGGGGAACTTGGCGTGAATGGTCTTCGGATTCCAGTGGAATATGGCGGAAGCGGTGCGGACTGTGTGACAACGGGGATAGCTGCTGAGGAGATAGGTCGTGGTGATTTCAATCTCACTTACGCGGTGATGTTGAATGCATTAATCGGTGAAATTATCAATAATCATGCTAGCGAGGAACTGAAAAAGGAGTGGCTTCCCAAAATATCAAGTGGTGAAAAAATTGTTGGCATTGCCATTACGGAGCCATCCGCCGGTACGGATGCAGGCGGAATTAAAACAACAGCTGTACATAAAGGAAATAAGTATGTGCTTAATGGAGAAAAGTCTGGAATAAGTGTAGCTATGTGTGGAGATGCCTTTGTTTTATTTGCAAAGACGGAACCTGAATGGGGAAATCGAGGGATAAGTGCTTTCCTGGTTCCTGCCGATATTCCGGGTGTTGAATGTAGAGGGTACACGGACATGGGGAATATCCCCATTGGAAGAGGTTCGATATATTTAACCGATGTAGAGATTCCGGAAGAGTATATGATCGGTCTTCAAAATAAAGGGTTTTCCCAAGTGATGAATGGGTTCGATTTAAGTCGGCTGTTAATAGGGCTGCAATGTGTGGGCACCGCTTCACAAAGTATCGATGAAACCATCGAATATGTGAAAATCAGACATTCATTTGGTAAACCGTTGGCGACATATCAAGGGGTCTCCTTCCCCATTGTGACCCACTATACCCAATTAGAACTGGTGAAGTGGCAAGCCTACCGAGGACTTTGGCTTCGTGACCAAGGGCTGAATCATAGTAAAGAATCGGCTTCCGTTAAGTGGTTAGGTCCTAAATATAGTGTAGAAGCTATCCATGAATGTTTACTGTTGAATGGTCATTATGCTTATACGAAGGAAATGCCTCTTGAGCAACGCTTGCGTGATGTGATTGGGTTGGAAATTGGTGATGGCACTGCACAAGCCAATATGATGGTCATTGCAAAGGACATTATAGGAAAGGAGTTCCGTTCTCATTAATCCAATGGATTAGTATTTTTACATTCAGTTGAAACGGAAAATATTACGAAGAAATCGAAATTATTTACAGTCGTATTAGGTACCGATTAAGTTCGCAATTAACAGTGAATTGATGTGATACAAGGCAAAACATTCTTAATAGACTAAGATAATGAAGGGAATGAAAACGATGGAATTAACAGATGTAATCTATGAAAAAAAAGGTGGAATTGCAAAGATAACAATGAACAGACCTAAAGTTTACAATGCTTTTCGTGCCAGAACCATTCAGGAATTAATTTGGGCTTTCCGGGACGCTTGGGATGATAATCGTGTTGGTATAGTGATTCTGACTGGAGCAGGTGAGAAGGCATTTTGTGTAGGTGGAGATCAAAAAGAAAAGGGAGAGGAAGGGGGATATAATCATTCGGGTGGTTTAGGAGGTGGAATGGGACTGGAAATCGAAACGCTGCACCAAACGATCCGCAACATTCCTAAGCCGGTCATTGCAGCGGTTAATGGGTTTGCCATCGGAGGCGGGCATGTCCTTCATGTCATTTGTGACCTAACAATTGCATCTGACACGGCAAAATTTGGCCAGAGTGGGCCAAAGGTCGGTAGTTATGATGCAGGTTTTGGTTCAGCTTATTTAGCACGGATTGTCGGAGAAAAGAAAGCAAGGGAAATCTGGTATTTATGTGAACAATATTCTGCACAAGAAGCAAAAGAAATGGGACTTGTAAACAAAATCGTTGCCTCGGAACAACTGCACGAGGCAGCAGAAGAATGGGCAAGAAAGATCCTTGATAAGAGTCCTACTGCGCTAAAAATGCTCAAATATTCCTTTAATGCAGATAGTGCTAACATTCAAGGGATTTCTCAACTATCGATGGGCAGTTTAGCGATGTTTTACAATACAAAAGAATCGGAAGAAGGAAAAAACGCCTTCCTAGAAAAGAGGCCTGTAGATTTTAAAAAATTCAGAGGTTGATGAGGGGGATGAAAACTGGTGAAATTGGAGACGGTTTTGACTCAGGAATATGTGGGGGAATTTCAAGGCGTTTGGCCAAACCGAACCATCTTGGATTACTTGAATGATGCTATAGTAAAGCATCCAGATAAGATGGCGATTATCGATAAAAAAAGTAGTTTTACTTATAAGCAGCTTGGTAAGTTGGTCGATCGGATCGCTTTGGGTCTCTTGCATATAGGATTGGGTAAGGGGGATGTTGTCTCTTTTCAACTGCCTAACTGGAATGAATTTATAATCTTGCACTATGCTATTACAAGAATCGGTGCCATTAGCAATCCATTGATACCTATTTATCGAGATAGGGAAATTGGCTATATGGTTGGGATGGCAGAATCTAAAATGATTGTTGTACCAGAGTATTTCCGTGGGTTTTATTACCCTGACATGATTGAAAGACTAAGTCATCAATGGCCATCAATGAAACATATATATGTGATTGGTGACAGTGCGCCGAATGGGATGAAACTGTTCTCCTCCTTATTTGAGGAACCTTGGGAAGACAGGATGGATTCATCCATTTTGGATGAAATCACACATGACCCTAATGATGTGACTGAAATTATCTTTACCTCGGGAACCACAGGGAGTCCAAAAGGAGTTATGCATACACATAATACTCTTTGTATATCAACGAATTATTGGATTGACCGCCTACATTTAACATCCGATGATGTTCTTTTCATGGCGTCAACGTTCGCCCATCAAACAGGTTTTGGTTATGGAGTTAGGCTCCCTACTCATATTGGAGGTACGGGAGTCTATCAAGACATTTGGAATCCGAGAGAGTTTATTGAATGGGTTGAGAGGGAAAAGATAACGTTTACGGCCGGAGCTACTCCTTTTCTGCAAGATACGGTTCAAATGGAGGGGATAGAAAGGTATGACCTTAATTCGCTACGAGTCTTCGTAGCTTTAGGTGCCCCGATTCCCAGGCATTTAGTAAAGGAAGCCATGGAAAAAGTACCGTTCAAGATATTGTCAGGATGGGGGCAAACAGAAGATGGCTTGGTAACCTTGACGAGACTTGAAGATCCAGAAGAAAAACTGACGAATACCGATGGAATTCCGTTTCCGGGAATGGAACTAAAGGTCGTCGATTTTGAAGGGGAGGTCTGTGCCCCGAATATAGAAGGCTCTTTATTAGTAAAGGGTCCGGCTCTTTTTGTCGGCTATTTTAAACGGATCGATGATACTTTAGCTGAGTATAGTGACGGATGGTTCATTACCGGTGATCGAGCATTCATGGATGAAGACGGATATATTCGAATTTCTGGAAGAAACAAAGACATAATCATACGTGGCGGTGAAAATATTCCAGTCGCTTATGTAGAAAATGTATTATATGAACACCCGGATATTTCTAGTGCTCAGGTTATTGCGGTTCCAGATTCCCGTCTTCAGGAAAAAGCATGTGCATGTATCAGCATGAAAACGGGCAAGAGCCCGATCACGATGGATTCCATGCAGGAATTTCTCTCGGAAAAGGGTTTGGCCAAACAATATTGGCCTGAATTTCTTGAAATAATGGATGATTTTCCTCGTACGGCAAGCGGGAAAATCCAGAAATTCCGGCTCCGGGAAATGATAAATGAAAAGATAATCGACAATATATAAGCAGTTTAAATAAATCCATATTGACTAAATGGTGAAAGCGGAGGGAAATATGATGAATAAAAGAATGGCATTTATTACCGGTGCTGGAAGCGGAATTGGCAGAGAGATTGCAAAAAAATTGGCTTCTCGCAATTTTAACATCATAGTGGCTGATATAAATCATAAAAATGCTGAGGAAACGGTTTCTTTAATCGAAAAGTCGGGTTTTGAAGCTAGAGCGGTCCATTGTGATGTAACGAAATTAGAAAGTGTTAAAAAAGCCGTTGAAGAATCAGTGAACCATTATCATAGAATAGATATATTGGTTAATAATGCAGGCTGGGATAAGGTGGAACCTTTTTTAAAAAGTGATCCTAGCACTTGGAAAAGGATTATCGATATTAATTTACTTGGGCAGATCCATACTTGCAAGGAAATTTTACCTCTCATGATTGAAAATGGTTACGGAAAGGTAGTGAATATTGCATCCGATGCAGCTAGAGTAGGATCAAGTGGAGAGGCAGTTTATTCGGCTGCTAAGGGAGGGGTGATTGCCTTCACAAAAACGATAGCAAGAGAAATGGCACGTCACAAACTCAACATCAATTGTATTGCGCCAGGTCCTGCTGATACGCCCCTATTTCAAGAAATAGGCTCTTATAATGAAGGTATAGCAGGCGCCTTGGAAAAAGCGATTCCATTTCGTCGGCTAGCTCAACCAGAGGACATTGCCAATGCCGTTGCCTATTTCGTTTCGGAAGATGCCGGGTATATTACGGGGCAAACTCTTTCCGTAAATGGTGGATTAACAATGGTTTAATCAATCAAGTTAGGTGGTTATGCAAGATTGAAAGGCTAGTAAACCTAAAGCATTAGGTTGAAAACTTTTTCTAATACGTTTGACAATTGGATTTATCGTGTTAATATAAAGGCAAATGAAAATTAAATATACAATTTGTACCACTAGGGGTGCTTTATAGGTAAAAGTTGATTTTACCGCAGAAGCTGAGATTAAAGTATGACTTTAAGACCCTTAGAACCTGATCTGGTTTATACCAGCGTAGGGAAGTGGGGTCTGGAACAATACGTTTCTGTATTTTTTCAAGTACAACCACTTTCTTTACGTTTAAGAAAGTGGTTTTTTGTTTGCAAAAAATGGGGTGATAAAGGTTTTTTTCTGTAAGATTCATTGAAAAATACAATTTGGAGGTAATGGACATGAAGTTTTCAGAGGAAATTCGTCGGGAAGTTGATCATATTTGGGAAGCTAGTTTTAATCACCCGTTTGTTGCAGGAATAGGAGATGGCACATTACCATTGGAGTGTTTTCGTTTTTATGTCATGCAAGATGCCTATTATTTATCTCATTTTGCCAGGGTTCAAGCTTTAGGGGCAGTAAAAGCTACAGATTTACATACAACAAGCAGGCTTGCCGGCCATGCACAAGGAACATATGAAGCGGAGTTGAGGCTTCATGAGAATTTTTCTGAGAGATTAGGCATCACAAAAGAAGAAAGGGAAAAGTTCAAACCTGCCCCGACTGCTTATGCTTATACTTCCCATATGTATCGTGCAGCTTATTCGGGACATTTAGGGGATGTTATTGCAGCTATCTTGCCGTGTTACTGGCTGTATTATGAAATAGGTGAAAAGCTGCAAGGGTGCGTACCCGAAGAGCCGATTTATCAAGAATGGATAGCGGCTTACGGAGGAGAGTGGTTCCGCACTTTGGTGGAAGAACAAATTGCGAGGCTTGATGAGATTGCTGAAAAAGTAACAGACGAAGATAAGGAGAGAATGAAAGAGCATTTTATCCTTAGCAGCCAATATGAATACTCATTTTGGGAAATGGCTTATCGTTTAGAGACATGGCCTGTGCATCAGGAAACACTAGAAGTATAAAGGAGAATGAAATAATGAAAAAAGGATTGAAATTAACTGATATATTAGTCACGATCGTGATTGCGGTAGCATTTGGAATCGTTTATATCCTTTGGGGTTCGATTTACTATTCCGTTAAACCATTAGGATTACATCTGGATCAACTTATTTATGGAATGTGGTTTATAGCTGGTCCCGTCGCCTTTTTAATTTTACGGAAACCGGGTGTGGCACTTTTGGCGGAGATTGCTGCAGCTTCCGGGGAATTCTTTCTAGGTTCTCCTTGGGGGCTGACCGTACTGTTATATGGGGTGGTCCAAGGTTTGTTCGCGGAGCTGGTGTTCATGGCGTTCAAATATAAAAAATTCAATATGTCGGTGGCTGTTTTAGCTGCGATAGCTTCCTGCCTTGCATCAGTAATAATGGATTTTGCATACGGGGAAATAGGTGCGCTTTCTACTTGGAATCTTTTGTTGTTCATGATAGCGAGGTTTGTGGGTTCCATATTCTTTGCAGGTGTGACTGCCTATTATCTAGTCAAGGTTCTGGAAGCAACAGGAGTAACCAATCTTGTTCGTCCGGTTACAAGTAAAGATTATGCAGAACTGGATCAAAAGTAGAGGTTGAGGGCCATGGAACCAATCGTTTCAGTTGAGAAGTTAAGAATGAAATTTCCCGGTGATGAATCTTTGATATTCAAGGATCTATCCTTATCGTTTGATAAAGGAGAAAAAGTGTTATTGTTGGGACCATCAGGGTGTGGTAAATCCACACTTCTGCAAGTGTTAAGCGGATTGATTCCGAATTCCATCGAAGTACCGATGAAAGCGGATAAATTGAAATGCCCTTCTTCATGGGGATATGTTTTTCAAGACCCTGATAGTCAGTTTTGCATGCCATTTGCCGATGAGGAAATTGCCTTCGTACTTGAGAATCTTTCCATCCCTAGAGAAGAAATGAGAGAGAAGATCCAAAATCATTTCCGTAAAGTAGGATTGAACCTAGGCCATACAAGTATAGAAACATTATCAGGCGGGATGAAACAGCGTCTGGCAATCGCTTCAGTATTGGCCCTTGAACCAGAAGTAATATTTTTAGATGAACCGACCGCCATGCTTGATCCGGAAGGAACAAAAGAAATCTGGGACTTATTGAAGGAAGTCGGACGAGACAAAACGGTTATTATCGTCGAGCATAAAATTGACCATGTTTTAGAATTCATCGAACGAATCGTGCTTTTAAACGATGAAGGTCAAATCATGGCTGATGGTCCAAGAGACACCATTCTTTCACAATATAAAAATGAAATGAAAGAACATGGAATTTGGTTCCCTGGTGTTTGGGATGAATATGTAAATGAGTATGCACCAATTCGTGAACACAAATTTACAGATGGTTCACTCCTTATGCATGTGCAAGGATTTAGCGGTTTTCGGAATAAAGAGGAAAAAATCAAGGTTGAAGAGCTGAAGGTTCATTCAGGGGAATGGATTGTAATCAGGGGAGAAAATGGCGCGGGGAAGAGTACTCTTTTGCATGCACTGATGCAGTTCATAAAAACGAATGGTAAGTATGAATTAATGGGGACCCCCATTAAAAGGGTGAAAAACCCAACGGATCATATGACGTTTGTCTTTCAAAATCCCGAGTTTCAGTTCGTTGCAAATACTGTATATGAAGAGATTGCCTATTCATTGCGAATTGACAAAAGGCCGCAACAAGAAATAGATGAGAGAGTCCAATCATTGCTTAAAGTGTTCCGCCTTGAGGCGCATCGGGATAAACATCCGTTTCAATTATCAATGGGTCAAAAGCGTCGCTTAAGCGTAGCTGCTTCAATCGTAATAGACAAAAAAATCATTCTACTTGATGAGCCAACCTTTGGCCAAGATTCGAAAAATACCTTTGCATTACTGGAATGGTTTGAGGAATATCGAAGGCGCGGAATAACAGTGATCATGGTAACTCATGATGATCATATTTCAAAGAACTTTGCAACAAGGATCTGGACGGTTAAGGACGGAAACGTAATAAGTGATGAAAACATTGCGCAATCAGGATTATTGGAGACCAAAGTTAAAAGGAGTGTCATGTAGATGAATGTTTCAAATGCAGAAACATGGCTCCATAGAATTAATCCAAGCCTTAAACTTGGTGTACTGATTGTGTTATGCATCGTGGCGTTATTCATTCATGACCTGAATTATATGATGAATATCACCATTGGCGTATTACTTTTATTTTTGTTTTTTACCGGGCATTCGATAAAACGAATCTTACTTTTGTCGATTCCCTTTTGTTTCATTTTTATATCCACCTCTTCCGCAATGATATTATTCGGGCAAGGTGAGACGCTTTGGTTTGAGTGGGGCCTGATATCGATTACAGAAGAAAGTTTCATGAGGGGTTTACTGGTGGGCTTTCGAGCTTTGTTCTTTGCGGCTCTTGGTTTAACTTTTTCATTAACGACGAGGCCAGTGAACTTGTTTTATTCGTTAATGCAGCAAGTTAAGCTTAAACCGAAATATGCCTATAGTTTCATGGCGGCATTAAGGCTGATTCCCATCATGATGGAGGAGTTCCAAACGATACGAAACGCGATGAAGGTACGCGGTTTCGAAAGGGGAAAAGGGATAAGATCGGTATATTTTAAAATGAAAGCCTATTCCATCCCGTTGTTATCCGGAAGCATCAGACGTGCTCACCGAATCGCGGTTGCGATGGAGGCAAAGCGATTTACAGACACTCGGGATCGAACATACTTTTATGAATTTGGATTTTCAAAAAAGGATCATGGTTTCATTTTGTATTTTATCATCCTGCTGTTGGCCGGCTTTTATCTATCGATTCAATTCCCGTTAGTATCTATTTGATTTTATGAGATTGTAACTTTACTAGTTAGGGGTTCTTAGTATGAATGCACATGAATTGCATATTATTTCTACTGGGAAACAGCCAATTGAAAAGTTTGTTGAGATCGCTTCAAACATTCAGGAACATGTTGATTTCTTTTATTTAAGGGAAAAGCAGATGAGTGCGTCGGAACTCTATCGAGCAGTGACCCTGTTACATGATAATAAGATTCCGCTATCTAAGATCGTCATAAATGACCGGGTGGATGTAGCCTGGGTACACAAAGTATTTGGTGTGCAATTGGCTTTTCATAGTTTAGATGCGGGAGTCGTAAAAGGAGCTTTTCCAGGGATGAATGTTGGCTGTTCGATCCATTCCATGGATGAAGCGAAAGCCGCATTCAGCAAAGGAGCCAATTACGCGATTTATGGACATGTTTTTGAAACGGATTCAAAAATCGGACTTCCTCCTAAGGGAGTTAAGGAGCTTCATGCAATCACAAGAAATGTCAATCTTCCGATAATTGCGATAGGCGGAGTAACACCTTTCAATTGCCAAGTCGTGCTGGATGCGGGGGTACGGGGAATTGCCGTCATGTCAGGTGTGCTTGAATCTGAAAATCCGATTAAAGCCGTTAAAGAATATTCGAAGTCTTTGGGAAAGGAGACATAAGATGAATTCCATATATGATGCAATCATTGTTGGGGGAGGAGTAATAGGTGGATCCATCGCTTTTCAATTAGCCAAACGAGGTAAAAAGGTCCTTTTATTGGAAAAAGATAGACTCGCCAGTAAAGCATCCAGTGCTGCAGCCGGGATGTTAGGGGCACAATCCGAGTTGGATGCGGATAACCCGCTTTTTACATTGGCAAGCCGCAGCAGGGGGATGTTTCCTGCACTGGCGGAAGAATTAAAAGACATAAGTGGAATAGACATCGAATTTGTGAACAAGGGCATGTTTAAGGTGGCGCTAACGAATGATCAGGTAGCCGAGTTGAAGAACATGATCAAAGTCCAGCAAGAAGCGGGACTTGAGGCTGAATGGCTATCGACTGCAGAAATAAGAAAAACGGAACCGCTTCTATCGGATGAGATTAAGGGGGCCATGTTCATTCCGAAGGATGGACAAGTTTCAGCCACTAGGCTGTCGCTCGCATTTACTGAATCTGCAGCTGCCCTTGGTGTAGATATAAAGGAGTTTGTTCATGTCTCCGATTTAGTTACGGAAAACGGATGTGTGACTGGAGTGGTCACGAACATAGGTGGATTTTCAAGTGAAAATGTCATCGTGGCAGGTGGGGCTTGGAGTGCTTTCCTCCTTGAAAAAACAGGGATGAGACTCGACAGTTATCCAGTAAAGGGTGAGTGCTTTTCCGTCCTGACCGATCGTCCATTGCTTGAAAAGACAATCTTCTCACATGGCTGTTATCTTGTGCCCAAAGTTGGTGGAAGAATCATTGTCGGGGCAACGGTTAAAGCGAACACTTTCGATCAAAAGGTAAGTCTTGACGGGATTTCTACGTTAATAGAAAAGGCAACGCAATTGCTTCCGGCGATTAAAGGAACGGAATTGGAAAAGACATGGGCAGGTATACGCCCCCAAACTGGGGACGGCTTGCCATACTTTGGTGAACATCCAGCATACAAAGGACTTTTCATTGCAACGGGGCACTACAGGAATGGCATCTTGCTTTCTCCAATTACAGGTGTACTTATAGCTGATCTTTTAGAAAGGAAGACAAATGTCGAATGGTCCGCTTTTCGATTGGATCGTTCGATACAAACTCTTTTTTCTTAATGGAGGTGGATGAATTGGAATTGATTATTAACGGGGAAAAAATACGGATTCCTGCTGATGAATCAACAGTTACAGGGCTTCTGCAACACTTTGATTTACATCAAAAAGTGGTGATTGTTGAATTGAATGATGAAATATTAGCAAAAGAAAGTCTAAGTGAAACACTTTTGTCAAATGGAGACAAGGTAGAGATTGTACATTTTGTAGGAGGCGGATGATATGTTAAAGATAGGTTCTTATGAATTTTCTTCAAGATTATTATTAGGTACAGGAAAGTATCCAAACTTCGATGTTCAAAAGCAATCAGTGGAGGTTTCGGAGACGGAAATATTAACATTTGCGGTCCGGAGAATGAATATTTTTGAAGCCAGTCAGCCCAATTTTTTAGAAAAGCTTGATTTGAAAAAATACACACTCCTTCCCAATACAGCAGGAGCTAAAACTGCCAAAGAAGCAGTGCGCATAGCCCATCTTGCAAAGGCATCTGGCTTATGTGACATGATTAAGGTAGAAGTCATTGGCTGTCAAAAAACACTGCTGCCTGATCCGATTGAAACCTTAAAAGCTGCTGAAGAATTAGTGAAACTGGGATTCACCGTATTACCCTATACTTCGGATGACGTGTTGCTCGCTAAGCGCCTGGAAGAAGTGGGGTGCCATGCAATCATGCCTGGCGCTTCACCAATTGGCTCTGGTCAAGGCATTATAAACCCACTGAACTTACGATTCATCATGGAACAATCTGAGGTTCCTGTAATTGTCGATGCAGGGATTGGGACGCCCTCCGATGCGGCAATCGCCATGGAATTAGGGGCGGATGGCGTATTGCTTAACACTGCTGTTTCCGGCGCAAAAGACCCCGTCAAAATGGCGAAAGCAATGAAACTGGCCATTGAGGCAGGTCGATTAGGGTATGAAGCAGGAAGAATCGCAAAAAATGATTACGCGATAGCAAGCAGCCCAGTTGAAGGATTGAGCATTGGATGAATGAACGTTATTCACGTCAAGAACTTTTTGGCCCTATAGGGGAAGAAGGGCAATTGAAAATTCGCAAAAAACACGTTTTGGTGATTGGAGCGGGTGCTCTCGGTACGGGAAGTGCAGAAGGTCTTGTACGAGCAGGAATTGGGAAACTCACCATTGTGGACAGAGATTATGTAGAGTGGAGCAACCTTCAAAGACAACAGCTTTATTGTGAAGATGATGCAAAAAAAAGAATACCGAAAGCCGTGGCGGCTAAGAATCGTTTGAATGCACTGAATTCGGACGTTATCGTAAAATCGCATGTGGCGGATGTTTCGGTTGATGAACTGGCGAAGCTTGTTGAAGGCGTGGATTTAATATTGGATGCCACTGATAATTTCGATACGAGGATGCTTATTAATGATACTGCGCAAAAATATAACATACCCTGGATTTACGGGGCCTGTGTTGGGAGTTATGGGATAAGTTACACGGTGATCCCAGAGGTGACCCCATGTTTGAATTGTTTGCTGGAAACGGTTCCAATGGGAGGATTGACATGTGATACGGCGGGAATCATCAGCCCTGCTGTTCAAACAGTCGTTGCCCAACAAATGGCGGAAGCATTAAAAATCCTTGTAGAAGATTATGAGTCACTAAGAAACAAAATTGTTTCATTTGATCTTTGGAAAAATGAACATTCATCCATAAATGTAGCACAATTAAAAAAAGATTCTTGTTTGTCATGCGGGTCAAATCGAACGTACCCCCATCTCTCCTATTCAAATCGAACGAAAACAGCCGTTTTATGCGGAAGGGATTCTGTCCAGATTCGGCCGGCGATGAATCTTGAAAGAGACTTAGCGGAAATCGAAAAAAATCTTCTCGCACAAGGTGGTAAGATCGTAAGGAATCCTTATTTACTTTCATTTACGATCGGAGCCCATCGGTTGGTCGTTTTTAAAGATGGGCGGGCATTGATTCATGGAACAAAAGATATTGCCGAAGCAAAAACGTTATATCATCGTTATATTGGCTGAACTGTAATAATGGAATGACAAAGACTTAAAACGTTAAAATCAGTGGCCCTTATAATAGGAAAGAATCGAAAATTCTTTTTGGGACTTATTTGCTCTACAAACATAAAACGAAAGCGGTGTCTGCCTTTTCTGGGCGGCACCGCTTTGTTATGGAACGATTATTTAAGCAGCTTACATATCATGACTGCTATTATGCTTCTGACGGGTGTGCTGTCTGTTTTTCACCTTATGAGAACCGCTTAACGGTGCAGGTTGACCTGGGTTATTTCCTTTAGGAGCATTTTTTCGAATATCTTTACCATCGTTTTTGTTCATGTGCTATCCCTCCTATCTCTTAAGATAATCAGTCCGAGAAATTTTATTCACATACATATATTTGCAAACCTCGTACATGCTATTGATGGACACTAATTAAGGAGATGAACCCAAATGCAGGATAAACAAGATAAGCGAAGGACTTTCCAGGAAGCCCAGCAAAGTTATCAACAGGTATTTGATGTATACTCATCCATTGAGAAGAACGCACCGGATTACGGAACGGAATTGAAACATGTGAAGCAGGAAGTGAACGAGGCCTATCAGCAAATACAGTCTGCTTTAATCACCGCTTCAGAACATCAGAAAGAACAATTGAAAAAATTCGAACAGGATATTCAGGCAATCGTCAATGAGGTCAATTCAGAGGAATATTGAGTGACAGGTTCCATCATCGTGAGTTCATGCGCTTTAATTATGCGTTTCCTGATTTTAGAATCGAATAGGCTTTTTGAAAAATGCAGTACATCTGCCATTTCAAAAAGCCTATCCTATTTAACGCCTAGAAATGAGGGAAATCATTGGTTTTTCTTTCTTTTTTTATTATTTTGCCTTTGCATTTCAGATAATGGCGGTTCATTTCCCAGTTCATCATTGTAACCAGCTCCATTACCTTGCGCTTTTGCAGCATTCATACCTGGTATAACATGATTTGCCTTTTGTTTTGTCATTTCGACACCTCCACCCATAGAATGCGATAATGTCGAATGATTATGTATGAAGTGCTAAGATGTTTTGCTGGAATAATTTATCAGGTCACAAATAGGGGTATTTTCAATAAAATGCATATCAGCAAGGCTTCCTAAATGCACTTTAATATGTGGGGGATTTTTTTCTATAAGAGAAACTTATCAAAAACAATAACTTTCTTGTTATTTACTTATACTCATTTCTATATTAGTATTAAGTTGAAGGAAGAGTTAGGGTGGGAGAAGAGAGAGAAAATTCGACAAACTAACTTTTTTACTTATATTTATGGTAAACATGGTTTCAGTGAACCAGGTTTTACTTTTATGTGCAGAATAAGTTCTGACAGTTTAATAGGGGGTAATATTCATGACGAAAAATGACGTATACCAAGCGCGTAAGTCCTTTGAAATTGAAGGGAAACGCTACAACTACTACAGCCTAGACGCTATTGAAAAAGCAGGGGACGGCCAAGTATCACGCCTTCCATATTCCATTAAAGTATTACTTGAAGCGGTACTTCGCCAAGTAGACGGAAGAGTTATCACAAAAGAACACGTTGCGAACCTTGCTAAATGGGGAACAAGCGAGCAACAAGATATAGATGTTCCGTTCAAGCCATCTCGTGTAATCCTACAAGATTTCACTGGTGTTCCAGTTGTTGTTGATTTAGCTTCTTTACGTAATGCTTTCGCAGCACTTGGTGGAGATCCTGACAAAATCAACCCTGAAATCCCGGTTGACCTTGTAATTGACCACTCTGTACAAGTTGATAAAGCAGGTACAATGGATTCCCTTGATGCCAATATGGATCTTGAATTCGAACGTAATGCAGAGCGTTACCAGTTCCTAAGCTGGGCTCAAAAATCATTCAACAACTATCGTGCAGTTCCACCAGCAACTGGTATCGTTCACCAAGTTAACCTAGAGTACCTTGCGAACGTGGTTCATGCTGTTGAAACTCCAAACGGCGACTTCGAAGTATTCCCTGACTCTGTTTTCGGTACAGATTCACATACTACAATGATCAACGGTATTGGTGTTCTTGGTTGGGGTGTCGGCGGTATCGAAGCAGAAGCAGGCATGCTTGGACAGCCTTCTTACTTCCCAGTTCCAAAAGTGGTTGGTGTTAAACTGACTGGCCAACTTCCTAAAGGTACAACAGCTACTGACCTTGCATTGAAAGTAACACAAGTTCTTCGTGCACACGGCGTAGTTGGTAAATTTGTTGAGTTCTACGGCCCAGGAGTAGGATACCTTCCACTTGCTGACCGTGCAACAATCGCTAACATGGCTCCTGAATACGGTGCTACAGTTGGTTTCTTCCCTGTTGATGCAGAAGCGATCGATTACATGCGCTTAACAGGCCGTGATGAAAATCAAATTAAAGTGGTTGAATCATACTGTAAAGAAAATGGATTGTTCTACTCTCCTGAAAACGAAGATCCAGCATACAATGATGTTGTAGAAATCGACCTTTCAGCAATTGAACCAAACCTTTCAGGCCCTAAACGCCCGCAAGATTTGATTCCACTTTCTCAAATGAAACAATCTTTCCATGATGCTATCAATGCACCTATGGGCAACCAAGGATTCGGCATGGACAATTCTGAATTGGATAAAGAAGTAACTGTTAAATTTGCCGATGGTAAAGAAACGGTAATGAAAACAGGTGCGATCGCAATTGCTGCAATCACAAGCTGTACAAATACTTCTAACCCATACGTAATGCTTGGGGCAGGTCTTATTGCTAAAAAAGCAGTTGAAAAAGGCTTAACTGTTCCAGATTATGTTAAAACATCATTGGCACCAGGTTCTAAAGTTGTTACTGGTTACCTTCGTGATGCTGGTCTTCAACCATACCTTGACCAATTAGGATTCAACGTAGTTGGTTATGGCTGTACTACATGTATCGGTAACTCAGGTCCATTAGCGGACGAAATCGAAGCAGCTGTTGCTGAAGCAGATCTTCTAGTAACATCAGTACTTTCAGGTAACCGTAACTTTGAAGGACGTATTCACCCACTTGTGAAAGCAAACTATCTTGCTTCTCCTACTTTGGTTGTTGCTTACGCACTTGCTGGAACTGTGGACTTTGATCTAAACAACGATTCACTTGGTAAAGACAAAGATGGTAACGATGTATACCTTGCTGACATCTGGCCATCACAAGAAGAAGTTAACGCTGCTGTTAAAGCAACAGTTACACCTGAGTTATTCCGTAAAGAATACGAAACGGTATTCAACGATAACAAACGTTGGAACGAAATCCAAACTAGCAACGAAGCGATTTATGCTTTCGATTCTAAATCAACTTACATTCAAAATCCTCCATTCTTTGAAGGATTATCACCAGAACCTGGTTCAGTTAACCCACTTTCCGGTTTGCGTGTAGTTGGTAAATTCGGTGACTCAGTTACAACTGACCACATTTCTCCTGCAGGTGCAATCGGTAAAGATACACCAGCTGGTATCTACCTTCGTGAAAACGGTGTGAAACCGCGTGACTTTAACTCTTACGGTTCTCGTCGTGGTAACCATGAAGCGATGATGCGCGGAACGTTCGCAAACATCCGTATCCGTAACCAAGTTGCTCCAGGTACAGAAGGTGGATACACAACTTACTGGCCAACAGGCGATGTAATGGCTATCTATGATGCTTGTATGAAATATAAAGCTGATGGAACAGGTCTTGCAGTCATCGCTGGTAAAGACTATGGTATGGGAAGCTCTCGTGACTGGGCTGCGAAAGGTACTAACCTTCTTGGCATCAAAACAGTCATCGCTGAAAGCTTTGAACGTATTCACCGTTCTAACCTTGCATTAATGGGTGTTCTTCCACTTCAATTCAAAGAAGGCGAAAACGCTGAAACGCTTGGATTGACTGGTAAAGAAGCGATCGCAGTTAAAATCGACGAAACAGTTAAACCTCGTGATATCGTAACAGTTACAGCTACTGATGAAGCTGGAAACGTAAAAGAATTTGATGTGCTTGTTCGTTTCGATTCCGAAATCGAAATCGACTACTACCGTCACGGTGGTATCCTTCAAATGGTATTACGTAATAAATTAAAAGGCTAATTTCAGCTTTTAGGAAGCGGTAAACCTACTTGTCAGGTTTACCGCTTTTTTTTGTGTCAAGTTTATGAAACAAAGCGATATCATGATATGATTTGAAGGAATTACACTTTTCCGGATGTCAATTTATTGTTAAGATGGAATAGGGAAGTTGTTCTATTTCTGGAAATGGACTAATATTTTTATTGTAATGGGACTAGGAGGACGAGTATGCTTAAAAAAATTATTGCTTCGGTGGCCTTACTGTCACTTATTACGGTAGCGATCGTGCAGGCGATGGATAATGAACCAAAGGGAAATGACGAAAAAGATGCTTTGGGCGGATTGGAAATTGGAGCTAAAGCACCGGATTTCTCCCTGAAAACTTTGGATGGGAAACAAGTTGAATTATCTGATTATAAGGGTAAAAAGGTAATGCTGAATTTTTGGGCTACGTGGTGTCCGCCTTGCAAGAAGGAAATGCCGGATATGGAGAAATATGCACAGCAAGCTGGTGATGATGTCGTCGTTCTAGCCGTCAATATTGACCCCGAAAACGATGTACAAGCATTTGTAGAGGATAATGGAATTACTTTTACAATTCCGCTGGACAGTCAAAGTGCCAAGAATCCAGTGAATGAGCGTTACAAGATTCTTAGCATACCAACAACTTACTTCATCGACAAAGAAGGCATTATCAGGAATAAGGTAATTTCAGCCATGCAACTTAAAGATATGGAACGAAATATAAATAGTATGCAGTAGGGGAACCTTTATGAAGTTCAATCAGTATTGAAGAAATTAGCGTCACTTGGCAGACAGTCGGCGGTAAAGGAGCGGATATTCTTAAAAACAACGGGAACGTTTTTTTCAGAACAAAAAGGTAGGTCAATTGGCCTTTCACCGAAATTTTAATACAATAAAACGGAACCTTTAGGTTCCGTTTTATTGTATGTTAACAAAGTTGTCAAAATTTAATGGAAAAATCAAAAAAATTAAAAAATTATGGTTAATATTTGTGAAAAAAGGGTTAAAGTATAGAGAGTGGAGAAATGGAACTTTATCGGATTAAAAATCTGATAATTATGACAATTTCAGGGATGGAAACCATATAGTCATAATTTTACGTTAATTTGGCAATACTGAATAGTATATTAAAATAAGTAGGTGAAAAGCATGAAAAAAAGAAAAAGGACATTTGAAGAATTAATTAAAGAAAACAAAAGGGAATTATTGATGGACGTTAAACAAATGGAAAGACTTGAGGAACGTCTTGAAAAAAAACATATGCAAAAGGCTGAATAAGTTTTGCAAAAGATATATTAAAAAGAGCCAGTGCCATGAAGGTCCCTTCAAAGTGCTGGCTCTTTTTTCATGGCTTTTTCAAAAACTGGCATTCATGAATTTCCTCTTTTTAATCCATGATAAGAGAAGGAGGCGATAGAATGGGTAATCCAAAAAAAGATTCCAAACACTTTAGACCAAGCCATCTAGGGACACAACCAATAGCAGCGGGTGGGAATAACGGTAAGAAAATGCAGGACAAATCCGGTAAACATCCTCAGGTCATTCAAACTAAAGGCGAGTAACCCTTAATAAAAAGTCGTAATAATATTATGTAAACAAAAAAACATGAGGTGAAAATTAATGGGCTCTTATAAACACAATCAGGATAACCGTTTGGATAATGTTGAAAAAATACAGGATGCAATTCAAAATACAGAAGAAAACATAAACGCTGCAAATGAAACGTTATCATTCTCTTCAGGAGAGGAAAAACAGGCAATTCAGGCTAAAAATGACCGAAGAAGAAAAAGCATTGAAGGAATGAAGGAAGAAATGCAAGATGAGCAAGAAGCACGGGAAAGCGGTTATAGTAACGATAATATGTAAATAACCGGGTAAAGGGGAGAAAGAGGCGAGCAATCTTTCTCCTCTTTTATTTTTAGGGTTAATGAAAGGGAAGGAGTCCCGGATTAAGTCAGCTTAAATGAAATTTGCACATTTGTTATGGTAAAATGTTTATTGCAATAGAAATGAAAGTGGGGAAACAAAATGTTCATAGCTGAAAACGAAATTGAAGTGCGGTATGCAGAGACAGATCAAATGGGTGTTGTTTACCATGCGAATTATTTAATATGGATGGAACTAGGCAGGACAAAATTGATAAATGATTTAGGATTTTATTATGCTGATATGGAAGCGGATGGCATCCTCTCACCTGTTATGGATATTCAGGCTTCGTATAAAACCCCTGTAAGATATGGTGATATGGTAAAAGTTAAAACTTGGATTGAAAAGTATGACGGCTTACGGGTCATTTATGGGTATGAAATCGTTAATGGGAAAAATGAAGTCGCGGCTACAGGTCATTCTTCTCACGTTTGCGTTAAAAAGGAGAGCTTCCGCCCGATATCCATTAAACGCATGTATCCTGAATGGCATGAGGCCTATGAGAAAAATAAAAAGAAGGATGAATTGGTTTAATTATATTTATTGAGGTGATCAAGAAATGGCTTTTGGGATTAAACGGGGAGACGTAGTGGCCTGGAAGCAGAAAATCGATCAAGGCCAAATAGCTTTTTTAACTCATTATTGGCTAGATGACCGATTTCCTGGCTGTAAGACGGTTACAAAAGTGGGATGCAAAGATTTACTGCGTTTATCGGAGTGGGGTAAGAAATACGGGCTTAAAAAAGAGTGGATTCACCACAGGAAGGATGGCTATTCTCATTTCGATCTTTTAGGGGACAAGCAAGCGGAAATTTTAAGGGCGGAACATATAAAAGAGCGCCTGCTCGATTGAACAAGAAAAAACAGCAGTTAACACCGCTGCTTTATTGTCAGGCACTCTTTTCATAGTGGAATTCTGGTTCAGTCAGTTTTTCATTAAAAGTAATAAGTAAATCGTGATCATCAAAGTACCATAAATCCTTTTCTTCTACATAAAAATTAATCTCATTCATAGTTGTTACTGCTGCTGCTGTTTCAGGTTCTTCTTGCATGATACCTAATGAAAAGCCGCTTTGGACGGTACTATGCCCGCCATATCTTACATAAAAGCGCAAATGAGAGCCTTCTTGAAGCCCCAGCTCATCAATATACCACTTGGCTGCTTGATCGGAAATGGTCAGTTTCATACTAATTCTCCTTCCTAGAGGTTCGTTATTTAAGTATAAAGTAATTATGAGGTAGATGCGAATAATGTGCGTTTAAGAAAGGAAACAACCATGGATATTATATATAATATTTGTTTCATAACTCGAAAAAGATCCAACGAAGTTGAAGTGTTGATGCTATTTCGCCAAAAGAATCCGAATAGGCATAAATGGAATGGTATAGGCGGGAAAATAGAACAAGGTGAAACCATCGATGAATCGATGGAACGGGAAATTCTTGAAGAAACTGGATTGAAGGTAAGGGGGATGGCCTTTCGAGGGATCGTGACATGGAATCAAACGGGCGGAATGTATGTTTACAGAGCTGAAGATGCAGGGGGCGGACTATCTGCCTGTGATGAAGGGGAACTTGCCTGGAAGCCATATAAATGGGTTTTGGAGTCAAATGAAGTTGTGTCCAACATAAAGTATTATCTAAAAGATATATTACAGGATGAACCACCACTAGAATTTGCCTGTACCTATGAAATTGAACACTTAATATCAGTCAAAAAGAAGCCATTGCCTGATTTGGCAAAAGAATTGATCTTCACCAATTGAAAACCGCCCATGTGCGGTTTTTTTGCCTATTTTGATTCCTAGAATATTCGGGGAATTGGTATATTTAATGGGGTAAGCAAGATTCTGAAAATTATAAAGCTAAAAACAAAATACCATCTAGAGATGCTGATTTGCGGAAACGGAGCTGTTAAAAAGATGGTGCTGCTTTCATTTTTGGCTCAAAAGGATATGTATGGGTATGAGATGATCGTTATTTACATTATAAAAGAAGGCATGCTGTATCCAGCTTTAAAAAGGCTGGAAGAGAAAGAGTATTTAAATAGTTACCGGCAGGATTCCTTAGAAGGACTAAAAAGGAAATATTTATGCGACGAAATTGGGTATTGCTCAGTTTCAAGATATACTCCGTAAGGTCTTTTTGCACACATATGAGTGCGCACAAAAATAGCTGCAGATTCCTGCAGCTATTTTGTATTTTCTTTTGCTTCTGCCTCGGCAAGCTTTCTCAGCAAGACGGGTGTAGGCATATGCATGATTTGTTCTAAAGGCAAGTTTAGTGACTTGGATAACTTTAATGCGGTTTCCGGTGATATTTGCAATGGCTTCATGGCACTTTCTCCTAACGATATTTAATAACTAGTTACAGTGTAGCCTCTGTTCTACTATTATTCAATCCTTACTTGACCATTTCTCCATTAAACGAAATCCATACTATTCCTTTCATGGGAAGTTAATGTGGAAATATCCTGGGTCCTTTTACCTTGACAAAAGAATTGCGATGAGGCCAGAATAAATTATATATAGTCTTAAGGAATCATTTATTTTAAAGATAATCGATTTATTTTTAATTAAATGGACATTGGGACTCATATCGGTTTGGTGGAATATCTTGGATTCAATTTATCGTGAATTACAAAATAAGGGGGAGAGGGAAATGGGGATTTTCATAAAAGCGAAGCCGGAAAAAGCATTCTGGTTTCAAAAAGTAAAAGAAACGGATGGCATATTGGATGTTACCAGTGAACAGGTGAAACTGCAGGTGAATATCATTGATTTAACTGAATTCGATTTAAAGCTGATCCATGCTTTTAGAGAGGCAATTGAACCTCAGGTCGAGGGAGTTGTTGATGCCTTTTATCAAACGATTCTACAGGTTCCTGAATTAAAAGGAATTATCACGGTGCACAGCACAGTGGGAAAATTGAGGAAAACGTTAATTACTCATATGTTATCTTTATTCAATGGTGTGATTGACGATGATTTTGTTGAATTGCGGACGAAGGTGGCGAAGACTCATTATCGAATTGGCTTACAGCCCCGGTGGTATTCATCCGGTTTTCAAAATGTACAGAATTACTTGCAAAGAATTGTCTTTGAACAATCCCAGAATGAAGAAGAGCAGCGTGCATTAATATCAGCGATAGGAAAAATACTCAATCTCGAACAGCAATTAGTTCTTGAGGCATATGAAGTGGAAAATTTAAAAGCTAGGGAAAATCAATATAAGGAAATAAAAGAGGAAGTGAGAAGTAAAATCTCGTTAGTTAGTCAAGAAGTCCTGTATTTAAGTGAAGAAACGGATGCTTCCGTTAAGCAATTGATAGAAAACGGGCAATATGTCAAAATGCAGATCGCAACGCGTGCTGAACAATCACTTCGTTCAAAAACAATGGCTGAAGAGGGGCAGAATCGTATGCAGATCTTAACGGAAAAGATACAAAACCTTGTTATCTTCATGAAAAATGTTGATGAAAAGATCGTTTTATTAAACCAATCTTTCTTAAGCATTACCGAGTTTGTTAAGCTTGTACAGGGAATAGCCGACCAGACAAATTTACTATCATTGAACTCAGCAATCGAGGCAGCACGGGCAGGTGAACATGGTAATGGATTTGCAGTTGTTTCAAATGAGGTCAGGAAACTTGCTGAACAGACTAAAAAATCGATAGCTGAAATAGATGCAATCGTGCAAACATCAAATGAATATATGAAAGATGTTGTTGATTCTGTCCTAAGGGTCAAGGAAGTGGTTCAAGCAGGAGAAAAAGAATCGGAATTAACAGAAAATTCTTTTAATGAAATAATCGGTGTTATCAAAGGGAATATAACCGATTCTGCAGAAATGGAAATGAAAATTCAGGGATTAGTGTCAATCATCCAGGAAATCGGAAACGATACTGAAAAGGTTTCGAGGCATGCCGGTATCCTGAATAACACGGCTAATGAATTGTAGAATGGAAAATAGGCCCATGCATACGGGCCTATTTTCACTTGGATATGCGCATGTTCTTATAACCACTTTACCTTCGGTTCAGTTTTATCAATAATCCGCTTGATGTTTGCGCGATGCCGGTAAAAAATGAAGATCGTTATTATACTAATTACAATAATGAGCGCCAAATCATCAATATGAAAAACTAAACTGTAGATGAGAGCAAGTAGACAAGCAATCATGGATGAAAGCGAGACATATTTGGATATGTATAAGGATATAAAGAAAATGATGACGGCAAAGACAAAAAACCATGGTTCATAAGCAAGAATGACACCAGCAGAAGTTGCCACCGCTTTTCCGCCCCGAAAGTTTGCAAAAATGGGAAACATATGACCGATTACCGCTATAACTCCTGCTAGCAATAAATGCATGTCCACGCCTAGCATATACGGCAGAAAAGTTGCTAGGGTACCCTTAAGTATATCCATGATAGTAACGGTTAGCCCTGCCTTGACACCAAGTGTCCTGAAGGTATTTGTCCCGCCCAGATTTTTACTGCCATGCTCCCGGATGTCGATTTTGTAAAATGTTTTACCAATTATTAAACCGGAAGGAATCGAACCGATCAGGTAGGCAGCCAGTAAAGTGATAAATGTAAGCATTCTATTACCCTTTCTTTTAAGAAAAATCTTCTTTTTTTATCACGTTTAAGTGTCGATTGTTCCCTTTTTCAAAAATAAACGTGTAGAAATAGCTAAAAACAGCCTTAAAATACCTGTTAAGCTTCTCTTATTGTAACATTTTCGTGACAAAATGGTATGGCTGTCCAAAAAAAATCCACTAAAAAAATGAATTTTCCTTGATGAACTTACATCTTTTGATATAGGTTAAGTTCATGAAGGGTGAAAGGTTTAGCCTTCCTTATTTTCGTCAATATAAAATGATGGATGCCTCCTTGTATAAATTGTTACAATACGTGGTAGTCTGTATGAACATAAGAAAGTTAGGTGAGTCATGCCTTTTCGAAACTTTTTCTTTCTTGTATAATGGTTTTTCTTAATAATGGCAATAAACAGCTTTTGTCTGTAAAATACCTTAGTTAGGAATACTCTTTAGTCAAATATTACATTTTATTATAAAGGGGATTGAAAAGAATGATAGAAAATCCAAGCAGGGAAGAAATGGGAAAGATGTTGAAAAAATCAAAGCGCATTGCTGTCGTTGGTTTATCTAATAACCCTGAGCGTACTTCTTATATGGTATCGAAGGCCATGCAGGAAAGCGGATATGAAATCATTCCGGTAAACCCTGCTATATCTGAAGTGCTAGGTGTCAAGGCAGTTAAAGCCCTGAAAGATATTGAAGGGCACGTCGATATCGTCAATGTTTTCCGCCGTTCAGAGTTCCTTCCGGAGATAGCCAAGGAATTTGCAGAAATCGATGCAGATATCTTTTGGGCGCAGCTAGGGGTAGAAAATGAAGAAGCCTATAATTTTTTGAAAGAAAAAGGATATACTGTCATCATGAATCGATGCATAAAAGTCGAACACGCCCTTACCAAGTAAAATGAAGAGCGGAACTTCCGCTCTTTTTTTTAGGCATCGCTGTATCTCAACCGGAGAAAAAAACTAAAAGGCAGCCATAGCGGGCATTGAGCGGTCGGGAAATTTGGGCCATTAAAGCTTAATTTGATTAAAATAATAAAAGTATATTTGCCAAATGAAAATTTACCGCTACAATTAGAATGGTAGCTATGATACGTTTTGTTCCACACAAATGTGCAAACGCTAATAAAAAGGACGAAAAAATAGAACACTTGTTCTTTGTTCGAGAAAGTATTATACTTTTTATAAGATATTAACGTATTAATGAATTTGTTAAGCTAGTGAGTCATTTCATTGCAGTATGATTTGGCCCGGAAATTGTGTTTAGTATGGAAAGGGGAATTTCTGTGGCAAAGAAAGTAAAAACAATCGAGTACAATGATGATGCAATTCAGGTACTGGAAGGACTCGAAGCGGTCAGAAAACGTCCCGGTATGTATATCGGCAGTACTGATGCACGCGGACTTCATCATTTAGTGTACGAGATTGTAGATAACTCCGTAGATGAGGCTTTAGCTGGATATGGAGACCAAATTAGTGTGAAAATACATAAAGATAACAGTGTAAGTGTGTCTGATAAAGGGCGCGGAATGCCTATTGGCATGCATAAATTAGGTAAACCGACGCCTGAAGTCATTTTGACGATTCTTCATGCTGGAGGTAAATTTGGACAAGGCGGATATAAAACGAGTGGAGGCCTTCATGGAGTAGGTGCTTCGGTCGTTAACGCGTTGTCTGAATGGCTTGTCGTGACGATCAAAAGGGACGGGTTCATTTACGAACAACGTTTTTTCAATGGCGGAAAGCCAGAAACCACACTGGAGAAAATCGGTAAAACCAATCAAGCTGGGACCAAAATCCACTTCAAGCCCGATCCGAAAATATTTTCGGTGACGACTTATAATTATGATATCCTATGTGAGCGTCTTCGCGAATCGGCTTTTCTTTTAAAAGGCATGAAGATAGAATTGACGGATGAGCGTAACGACCATAATGAAATTTTTCACTATGAAAATGGAATTGAAGCGTTTGTTGATTATTTAAATGAAGAAAAAGAGACCCTTCATAGTGTAGTCAGCTTGGAAGGGGAACAAAATGGGATAGAGGTCGAACTCGCCTTTCAATTCAACGATGGTTATTCAGAAAATATTTTAAGTTTTGTAAATAACGTTCGTACAAAGGACGGAGGCACCCATGAGATTGGTGCAAAAACGGCTATGACAAGGGCATTTAATGATTATGCCAGAAAAATGGGTCTATTAAAGGAAAAAGATAAAAACCTCGAAGGTACCGATATACGTGAAGGCTTGTCTTCAATCATTTCAGTACGTATCCCTGAAGAACTTCTTCAATTCGAAGGACAAACCAAGAGCAAGCTTGGAACCAGTGAAGCCCGTTCTGCAGTCGATTCCATCGTATCAGAGCACTTAGCCTACTTTTTTGAAGAAGATCCGACCACGAGTACCCTATTGGTTAAAAAAGCGATTAAAGCGTTCCAAGCAAGGGAAGCGGCACGCAAAGCTCGTGAGGACGCAAGAAGCGGGAAGAAAAGGAAAAAATCTGATGCCATCCTTTCTGGGAAATTAACACCAGCTCAATCGAAAAATCCCGAAAGGAATGAATTGTATCTTGTGGAAGGGGACTCTGCTGGGGGATCCGCTAAACAAGGGCGGGATCGCCGTTTCCAAGCAGTACTGCCATTACGGGGTAAAGTTATCAATACGGAAAAGGCCAAACTAGCCGATATTTTTAAAAACGAGGAAATAAATACGATCATCCATGCTATCGGCGGAGGTGTCGGGGCGGAGTTCAACACGCCGGACACTAACTATGATAAAGTGATCATCATGACTGATGCCGATACGGATGGTGCCCATATCCAAGTGCTGCTGCTGACTTTCTTTTATCGCTATATGAAGCCGTTAATAGAGTCAGGGAAGGTTTACATTGCCTTGCCCCCTTTATATAAAGTGAGCAAAGGGGCCGGGAAGAAAGAAGTCATTGAATATGCTTGGAGTGACGAAGAACTTCAGGGAGCGATAGACAAGGTGGGGAAAGGCTATATGATTCAGCGCTATAAAGGGCTGGGTGAGATGAATGCCGACCAATTATGGGATACCACCATGAACCCGGAAACAAGGACATTGATACGTGTGAAGATCGATGATGGCGCCCGTGCAGAAAGACGTGTGACAACATTGATGGGAGATAAGGTTGAACCGCGTCGTAAGTGGATTGAAGCCAATGTCGCTTTTGGTCTCGAAGAGGAATCGAATATTTTAGATAATGAAAATATGTCGATTGAAGAGGAGGTCATTAACGATGGTATTTGAAGAAACGTTTCGAGATTTGCCGCTTGAAGAGGTAATTGGTGACCGCTTCGGGCGTTATAGTAAATATATTATCCAAGATCGGGCACTTCCGGATGCTAGGGACGGTTTAAAACCGGTGCAGCGCAGGATATTGTATGCGATGCATGTCGAAGGAAATACCCAGGAAAAAGGATTCAGGAAATCCGCAAAAACGGTCGGTAATGTAATTGGTAACTATCACCCTCACGGAGATTCGTCCGTTTATGAGGCAATGGTTCGGATGAGCCAAGACTGGAAGCTGCGGAAGGTCATGGTCCAAATGCACGGAAACAATGGCAGTATCGATGGTGATCCTCCTGCTGCGATGCGGTATACGGAAGCAAGGCTTTCATCGATTGCCTCCGAGATGCTGCGGGATATAGAAAAAAGGACGGTCGATTTCGTACCGAACTTTGATGATACTTCAGAAGAGCCTATTGTATTGCCTGCAATGTTCCCTAACCTGCTTGTAAACGGCTCTACTGGAATTTCAGCCGGCTATGCCACTGAAATCCCGCCACATCAACTAGGTGAAGTCATTGATGCTGCCATTATGCGAATCGATAAGCCGGAAGCGACAGTCGCTGATTTAATGACGGTCATTAAAGGGCCGGATTTTCCTACTGGCGGTATCATTCAAGGAATTGAAGGCATTCGTAAGGCCTATGAAACAGGTAAAGGGAAAATAATCATTCGCGGGTTGGCGGAAGTGGAAACGATTCGGGGCGGCAAGCAGCAAATCGTCATCACTGAAATCCCATATGAAGTCAATAAAGCAAACCTTGTCAAGAAAATGGATGAGTTCCGTCTTGACCGGAAAGTGGAAGGCATTGCCGAAGTAAGGGATGAAACCGACCGTACAGGACTGCGCATTGTCATTGAACTGAAAAAAGAAGCAGATGCAAATGGAGTTCTGCATTATTTATACAAAAATTCCGATCTCCAAATCGCATACAATTTCAATATGGTTGCGATTTATAAAAAACGGCCAACATTAATGAGCCTGCCTAAAATGCTCGATGCATATATCGAGCACCGTAAAGAGGTAATCGTGAACCGTTCACGTTATGAGTTGCAAAAGGCACATGACAGGGCACATATCGTCGATGGTTTAGTGAAGGCTTTATCCATATTAGATGAAGTAATCGCTGTCATCCGGGCATCTAAAGACAAACGGAATGCTAAAGATAACCTCATTGCTAAATTCGCTTTTACAGAAGCGCAAGCTGAAGCCATTGTCTCCTTGCAGTTATATAGGCTGACAAATACCGATATTACAGCACTTGAAGCAGAGGCAGCGGAATTGAAGAACAAAATTGAAGAATTGACAAAGATTCTTGGCAGTGAAAAAGTTCTTCTTCAAGTAATTAAAAAAGAACTTAGATTCATTAAAAAGGGCTTTGATGACGGACGGCGTTCCAAAATCGAAAAAGAAATTGAAGAAATCAAAATCAATCTTGAAGTCTTGATTGCTAGTGAAGACGTGATGGTTACCGTGACGAAAGAAGGCTATGTCAAACGGACATCGTTACGATCATATGCAGCATCAGGAGGTCTTGATTTTGGCATGAAGGATTCCGACCGCCTGCTCCAGAGGCTGGAGATGAATACAACTGATGTCCTCTTGCTGTTCACATCCAAAGGGAACTACCTATACTGTCCAGTTCATCAGCTTCCTGATATTCGCTGGAAGGAAACCGGTCAGCATATCGCGAACATCATTCCGATCGACAGGGAAGAACAAATCATAAAAGCGATTCCTATCAAAGATTTTACCATGCCGGAATTCTTAGTGTTCATCACGAAAAATGGTATGGTGAAAAAGACAGAATTAGCTTCCTATAAAGCCCAGCGTCATTCAAAACCGCTGGTTGGTGTCAATTTAAAAGGTGACGATGAACTGGTCGATGTCCACCATACCGATGGACAGGCTGACCTTTTCCTAGTCACTCATAACGGATACGGTCTATGGTTTGATGAAGAAGAAGTAAGTGTTGTCGGTGTCCGGGCAGCAGGAGTAAAAGGGATTAATTTGAAAGAAGATGACTATGTCATTGGCGGAAAGGTTTTGGCCAAGGATAGTAAAGAATCGATCTTTATCGTTACACAGCGCGGGGCCATAAAGAAAATGAAATTAACCGAGTTTGAAAAAACGAGCCGGGCAAAACGCGGTGTCGTGGTCTTGAGGGAATTGAAATCGAATCCTCATAGGGTCATTGGTTTCGATATCATTAACAAAACCGACAGTCTATTCATTCTTTCTGAAAAGGGAACAATTGAAACGATTCATGCCGCATCATTAAAAAATCATGATCGGTATACGAATGGGTCATTTGTTTTTGATGAAACGGTTAGTGGGAAAGCGAAAGAATTATGGAAAATATCATTGGAAGATGACTCCGCCATAGAGCAGTGAATCATTTTTTGAACGGGATGCTGATCTTATCAGCATCCCGTTTATTTTCCTATAAATGATTAGTTATATCCTTCCAGAAAATAATCCCCGCCTGCCCCGCACTACAAGTTGAGTCCTTTTACGAAAGTAATCAATCAATTCAAAAATGACTTATTGAGTCAAATTTAAATCCTAGTATTATGAACCTAATATTATTAAGAGGACAGCAAATAATTCAATTTTGAATTTTACCATTAATTGAATCTATATAACATAACGATTTATTTTTGGCACACTCCTTGCATATTGTTTAGTATGACTTCTTTATTTTTTTGGATGAAGAAAGGGGAGGACCAATGGATAGACCTTGGAAAAAGCATATCCCGCAAGGAAATCCAATTGAAATTGATATTCCTGAAATGTCTTTGACAGAACTATTTTATCAATCAGTCGAACAATATTCGAATAAAACAGCGGTTACGTTCATGGAGCAAAGGTATACATATTCAGAGTTGGGGAAGTTAGTAAAAAGATGTGCACGCGTGCTTGCTGATGAAGGTATTGGAAAGGGGGATCGTGTGGCTCTTATGCTTCCCAATTGTCCCCAATATCCAATTGGTTTTTTTGGAACCCTTTTGAATGGAGCCATTGTTGTCCAAATCAATCCAATGTATAAGGCGAACGAATTAATACATGTCCTGAAAGATTCAGGTGCAAGGCACATCATTGTGCTCGACGATTTATTGCCAATAGTTGAAGCCGTTATAGCTGAAACCGATGTTGAAAAGGTGTTGAGCGTGTCGCTGGAAATGGGCAAATGTGAAATGACAAAAAAGCTACTATCTGTAACAGAGGCAGATTTCACTGTGGAGATTGAACCTGCCGAAGATGTCGCCGTTCTCCAATATACAGGAGGAACGACAGGGCGTTCTAAAGGGGCGATGCTAACCCATCGTAATATTGTTGCCAATACGCTGCAAAGTGCAGCCACTTCAAGTATCAATACTCAAAAGGGGAAGGAAAGGGTACTTGGCGTATCCCCATTATTTCATGTTTACGGCATGACTTCAGGAATGAACCTGACGTTTTATAATGGCGGGGAATTAATTCTTGTATCCCGGTTTCAGGTGACGGAGATCGTCGATATTATCAATAATCTTAAACCGACTATTTTTCCAGGGGTACCGACGATGTATATTGCTTTATTACAATATTACCAGTCACATCCATTTGATTTGGATACATTGAAATCTTGCGTTTCGGGTTCGTCACCATTGCCATTGAATGTACTGTCAAGATTCAACGAATTGAGTGGAACAAAGATTGCAGAGGGCTATGGCCTGTCCGAGGCGTCACCAGTCACGCATCGGAATCCAGTTAGCGGCCTGCAAAAACCCGGAAGTATCGGGATTCCTATACAAAATACCGATGCCGCCATCATTGACAGTATTACAGGGGAGCCAGCCCTCTTGGTTGATACACCAGGTGAATTGGTCATAAAGGGTCCACAGGTGATGAAAGGCTATTGGGGCATGCCTGAAGAGACGCGGCAGACGATTCAAAACGGATGGCTGCATACCGGTGATATTGCCAAAATGGATGAAGATGGCTTCTTTTACATTGTGGGACGGAAGAAAGAGATGATCATCGCAGGCGGTTTCAATATTTATCCAATTGAAATTGAAGATATACTATACAGCCATCCTAAGGTTCTGGAAGCTGCCGTCTTTGGCGTTCCCGATCAATATCGCGGTGAAACGGTACATGCTGCGGTAGTTCTAAAACCGAATGAAAGAATAGCTGAAAACGAATTGAAGGATTATTGCCGAAAGCAGCTCGCTGCCTTTAAAGTCCCAAAAGCAATCATATTTGAAAGTGAACTTCCGAAGACGGCGGTAGGTAAAATCTTAAAACGCAAACTTCAAGAAAAACATATCGCTTATCTGGATAAAATATGAAAGCGTTAACACTAATTCACAAATAAAGGGGAATGCAAATGGACTTTCGCTTAGATGAAGACATCTTGCTATTAAAAGAAAATATACGCCAGTTTATCGAAGAGCAAATCGATCCATTTTCCATGCAGATAGAGGATGAAGATCATATCCCGGAATCCATAATAAATTTATCGAAGGAAATCGGGCTATTCGGACTTAGTATCCCGGAAAGGTATGGCGGACTCGGAATCGGGATGGTAGGAAAATGTGCTTTATATGAGGAAATCGGCAAAACCCATAATGGATATACCACTCTGATAGGGGCCCACACCGGTATAGGGACGGTAGGGATAGTTGAAATGGGAAATGAAATGCAAAAGGAAAAGTATCTACCAGATATGGCAAGCGGTAATAGAATTGGCGCTTTTGCTTTAACTGAGCCTGCAGCGGGGTCCCATGCAACGAATCTCAAAATGACGGCTGTCAAAAATGGCGATAAATATATTCTAAATGGGACCAAGCATTATATAACGAATGCAGATGTAGCAGATATTTTTACAGTTATGGCCGTAACGGACAAAGATAAAGGGGCGAAAGGAATCACCTCATTCATAGTAGAAAAGGATTTTCCGGGTTTTAGAGTTGGTAGCCTGGAAAGGAAGATGGGTCTTCGAGGCTCACATTCGGCCGAATTGGTTTTTGAAGATTGCGAGGTTCCTGCCGAAAATGTACTGGGGGACGTTGGCCAAGGGTATGTAAATGCATTGAAGATCCTTGCAAATGGCCGCGCAGGCCTTGCTGCCCGTAATTTGGGGTCCTGTCAATATCTGCTTGACCTATCTACTAAATATGCCACAGAACGTGAACAATTCAATGTCCCGATCATTGATCATCAAGCCGTATCCCATATGATTGCCGAGATGGCAATGGAAATAGAAGCACTTCGCTCATTCACATACCGGGTTGCATGGATGGTCGATCAGAAAGAAAAAATCATTAAAGAAGCGGCAATGCTTAAATTGTATGGTTCGGAAGTATATAATCGTGTCGCTGATAAGGCCGTTCAGATTCATGGCGGGATGGGATACATGAAGGACTATCCGGTTGAACGTTTCTATCGGGATGCCCGAATCACTAGAATATATGAAGGCACGTCCGAAATCCAAAAAAATATCATTACCGGACAATTGAAGAGAAAATATCAAAACTAGTCTAATTGGAAAGCGGAGGGGTTAAGATGGATTTACGACTATCGGATGAACAAAAAATGGTACAAAAAACAATACGCAAGTTCGTGGAAAATGAATTGATTCCCTTGGAAAATGAAGTGCTTCGCAATGAAATGGCAGGAAAACCTAGTTTACCAGAGGGGACATTGAAAGATTTACAGGAAAAAGCAAAAAAAGCTGGGTTTTGGGGCATCAATACCCCGGAGGAATATGGCGGGGCAGACCTAGGGCAGCTTATGATGGCAATTGTCTTGATGGAAGTATCAAAAACGTTTGTACCATTCAGCTTTGGAGGTTCGGCTGATAACATACTTTATTATGCAAATGAAGAACAGAAACAGAAATATCTGATCCCTACGATTAACGGTGAGAAAAAGTCCTGTTTTGCCATGACGGAGCCGGGGGCTGGGTCCGATACGCGAAATATTAAAATGACGGCAATAAAAGAAGGGAACGAATGGGTGCTTAACGGTGAAAAAACTTTCATTACCGGAGGAAATGATGCCGATTTCGTCATGGTCATTGCTGTAACCGACAAAGAACGTCATCAAGCAACCGGAACGGAGGGGGTAACCTGCTTCATTGTAGACCGTGATATGGGCTGGAGATCAGAGTATATCAATACGATGGGAGAATGGGGACCGGCCGGTTTAGTTTTTGATAATGTCAGGGTACCCGAAGAAAACATCTTAGGGGACGTGCATGGAGGTTATAAACTAGGCTTGGAATGGATTGGGTTTGCAAGATGGATCGTGGGCGCACGCGCTGTCGGTTCTGCAGAAAGATTGCTGCAAATGGCTATAGAATACGCTAAAGAACGAGTTACATTCGGTAAACCGATCGCGGAGCGCCAGGCCATTCAATGGCAGATAGCTGATTCGGCCGTAGAGATTGAAGCTGCAAGATGGCTTGTATTGAATGCGGCTTTTACACTTGATAATGGGGAAGACAATCGCCATTTAGCTTCAATGGCTAAACTTTATGGAGCAAATATGGGGAATCGGGTCGTTGATCGCGTATTGCAGATACACGGAGGCATGGGCTATACGAAGGAGCTTCCCATCGAGCGTTGGTACCGGGAGGCCAGGCTTTGGAGGATTTATGATGGTACGGATGAAATACAGCGTATGATCATTTCCCGAAATTTGATTAAGGGGCATGTTAAATTAGGACAATTCTTATAATAGATTAGGAGGAAACGATTATGACAGGGAGATTTTCAGGGAAAACGGCTTTAGTTACAGGTGGAAGCAGAGGGATTGGCCTGGCGATCGTCGAACTATTTGCCAGTGAAGGCGCAAACGTGGCGATTATCGATATCAACGAAGAGGTTTTGACATCAACAGGAAATGTATTAAGGGATAAGGGTTATACCATTTTTACCAAAGTGGCCAATGTGGTCAATTCCGAAGAGGTGGAAGCATCCATAAAAGAAATAGCCGATACATTCGGATCGCTTGATATTCTCGTGAATAATGCCGGGGTCATCCGGGATAATCTACTTTTCAAAATGACTGATTCAGATTGGCAGACGGTAATGGATGTGCATTTAAAAGGTACTTTCAATGCAGTACGTGCCGCCCAGAAGCATATGGTTGCAAATAAATACGGAAGAATCATCAATATATCATCCACTTCGGCCCTAGGGAACCGCGGTCAGGCTAATTATTCAGCTGCTAAAGCCGGGCTTCAAGGGTTAACAAAAACACTGGCGATTGAACTTGGCAAATACGGGATAACGGCTAATTCGGTCGCACCAGGTTTTATCGAAACTGAAATGACGAAAGAAACAGCTAGGCGGGTGGGAGTGAGTTTTGAGCAATTCATCCAGGATAGGGCAAACAGTATTCCGGTTGCAAGAAGCGGTTTGCCAAGTGATATTGCTCATGCTGTTGCATTCTTTGCCGATGAAGCATCCTCATTCATTAGTGGGCAGGTTTTATATGTTGCGGGCGGTCCAAAAAATTAAGGGGAAAGGCGGGATGTTATGTTCAATGAAAGTATTGGAAAACGATCTACCCCCGTTAAAAATATAGTTGAACGGGGAGCCGTTAAAAAATTCGCATTATCGATTGGTGATCCCCACCCGATTTTCATTGATGAAGAAATAGGCAGGCAATCAAGGTACGGAACGAATATAGCTCCACCAACTTTCCCAAGGGTCTTTGAGTTTGGGACGATTGAAAGTTTAAATCTCCCGAATAAAGGATTGATTCATGGTGAGCAGATATATCGCTATCACAGGCCGCTGAAGGTAGGGGAAGAAATCACCTGTTATACGGAAGTGAAAGACTACTATGAGAAAAAAGGGAAACAAGGGGAAATGGGATTTCTAGCCTTTAAAAATTATGGGACGGATGCAAATGGGGAAATTGTCTTCACTGCTGAACAGCTTGTCATTTTAAATGAAACGATCAGAAGGATGGTGATGAGTAAGTGACGACATTAACCGAACTTCATATTGGTGACTCGTTACATTCAATCGAGCTTCCACCTGTAACGCGATTGGACCTCATAAAATATGCCGGCGCATCAGGTGATTTCAATCCCATTCATACCATTGATGAGGAAGCAAAAAATGCTGGTCTTCCCGGTATTATCGCACATGGAATGTGGACGATGGGAAACCTCGCAAAGCTTTTCAGTAATCTTTATGAAATTGGATTTATCGAAGAATACAAGATTCGCTTCAAAGGAATGGTTTTCTTGAATGATGTCATAACTCTTCATGCGGATCTAAAAGAAAAAAATGGGAATAGGTATTTTTTCAATGTAGCGGCCACTAACCAGTCAGGTAAGGAAGCGATCAGTGGAGAGGTTATTTTTAAGACTTACTGAGGGAAAGTAGTGATGAAAATTATTTCATCACTACTTTTTTTAGGAGCGAAATTCGACAATTTTAAAGGAGTTTCGAAATTTATCCAGAATTGTACTTAAAAAGAATTCTTTTTGCGGCGGTGAATAGTAATGAATCAAGTGAAACAGGATTCTCAGATTAATTTGCTCAAAGAGTGGACCTTTCCTGCACTAGTCGTGGATTCTGCAAATCGGATAAAGGATTGGGGCACCTATTTTAATCAATCGTTAAGTCAGAATGGTAATAATACACTAACCGAACAATTCGATGAGTGGCAATTTCTCGATAATAAAAGGCTTGCAGCTGCGAGGCTGCATGATAAACGGTATTTATTTTTATTAATGAAACAAATGGATACTGACAATAGTCTATATATAGGCAGTGAAACAGAATTTTTGGACGATTTATTGATTGATGCTCATAAAACGGATAAATTGAATCGCGCACTGGATGCCATTATCGAAAATTCCTATGATGGGATATACATCACCGATCAAGATGGAATCACGCTTTATACCAATTCGGCAATTGAACGGATCACTGGTATACCAAAAGAGTATTATATCGGCAAATCGGTGGACCAATTAATTAAACGCGGCATCTTGAATGCTTCGGTGACGCATAAGGTAGTGAAGCTGAGACGAACGGTATCGGTCGTACAGGATAATTTTGCTGGAAAGGAAACATTGATTACAGGAAGTCCCGTTTTTAATGCCGAAGGGGAAATAGAGCAAGTCGTTACTAATATAAGGGATTTATCTGATTTAAATGAACTGATGCATGAGTTGACGAAAGTTAATGAGCTGAATAATCAATATAAGCAGGAAATTGAGAAACTGCGGAAGATAACAAGCAAGGATGGAGTCGTATTTGTCAGTGATAAAATGAAAATGATCTATGAGATTGCTGAAAGAATATCGGATATCGATGCGACCGTACTCATTCTGGGAGAAACGGGTGTTGGAAAGGATGTCCTTGCCCGCAATATTTATAATCGGAGCATCCGATCTAAAAAAGGTGATTTCATCAAAATAAATTGTGGGGCAATTCCCGCTGATTTATTGGAATCCGAGCTCTTTGGATATGAAGGAGGGGCTTTTACCGGAGCCAATCAAAAAGGCAAACCAGGGATGTTTGAGCTGGCAGAGAGTGGGATCTTATTCTTGGATGAAGTCGGTGAGCTGCCCTTGCAACTTCAAGTGAAGCTGCTTCGGGCCCTTCAGGAAAGGGAGATTCAAAGAATCGGAGGTACAAAGCCAAAGAAAATCGATGTTCGGATAATAGCAGCCACGAACCGAAATTTATCGGAGATGGTCAAATCGGGTGATTTTCGGGAAGACCTCTTTTACAGGCTGAATGTCATTCCGATTACGATTCCTCCTCTAAGGGAAAGAAGAGAGGATATCTTGGCATTGACTGACTTATTTTTAACAAAGGCAAACGAACAATATAAATTCTCAAAAGAAATAGATTCGCGGTTGAAGGAATATTTTTATCAACATGATTGGCCAGGAAATGTCCGTGAATTGATTAATATAGTGGAGAGGCTCGTCGTGCTGACGGATAATCAAATATTATCGATTAACGACCTTCCGGAAGAATATCAGCCGGAAAATCGGAATCAGCCGAACCTCAATGCTACCCTAACTTTAAAAGAAGCGGTGGAAAGGGCCGAAAAGGAAATCTTGACGAAAGCGGCTCAAACCTACCAAACTACATATGAAATCGCGGAAGCCCTTGATTCCAGTCAGGCAACAATTGTGAGGAAACTTAAAAAATATCGATTAAAGGTCAGTGGAAAAGAATAGGTAAGTATGAACAGCACCTGCATTGTTGGACATTATTCAACAATTCGGGTGCTGTTTTTTTGACTGAAATTCCTAATTATATTTACTCGTTTTTTTGGGCGGGAACGGGCTTTATTACCTTATGGGTTTTTAGAAATTTATTGGTTGTAAAGTTGTTTTTTTTACCTGCTATTGTGTGAAATGATTGTAGTTAAAAGGGGATTTTTGAATCCTCTACATTTTATGTCTTCAATTAATTCTTTTATTGATTCAGAAATGATTTTTACAGTCAATAGTGAATGACGGACATCCCATATGGAATCGATACTTTTGATTTTTACAATTCAATAATGAATTCACTGACTGGTGAATAGCCTTATTGACGGTGATTTAATGTTTGGCACGGCACTTGCATTTATTAACAGGAAATTAATCTACTGAATGATCCTCCTATAGAAGGTGCAAGGTGAAAGGGGTGAATGAACCAGACGATTATCATGGGTAAACCGTTATTAAAGAGAAGATGGAATCATTGGCTATCCCTAAAACAGCATATGCTTGTCAGCATACCACTTAATCCTTAAGTAGAGTCAATGAAACTATGATGATTTCTGATGATATCCAATTGAATTAAGTGGCCATAAGAAATGAAAGCGCTAACAAATGATTAAGGGGCTTATTCCGCTACACGCTAAGCTATATCTGTTGGTGGAGAATATAGGGTAATAAAACTTGCTGTTCCTCTCCAAGAGGTTGAGCCTGTGGGGAAATAAGTGAAAGTGTTTCTCGTCGCAGATGTGTGCTTTAAAAATATGGACAGGATTGTGGACCAGGGATTGAACAGCATAGTGAAATTCAATAATTTTCAAGGAGGAAGTAAATGGAAATTTTGATCCAGCAGCTTTTTAATGGTCTAACGATTGGCAGCGTATATAGTCTTGTTGCCCTGGGATTGACGCTAGTATATGGAATTTTGCATATCCCGAACTTTGCCCACGGTGCCCTATATATGTTGGGTGGATATATCACATTGTCAATGATGACATTATATGGGGTCAATTACTGGATTGCCATGTTCGTATCCATTATCGTTGTTGGTTTGTTGGGAGTCCTTTTGGAACGTTTCGTGTTCCGCCTGTTAAGGGAGGCACCTCCATTGCACGATAAGATTGCAGCAATCGGAATTCTCCTTTTTCTTGAAGCTTTTGCCCAATTTGTCTGGGGTGCCGACTTCCATACAATGACTTCTCCATACGGGCAAGTGGTCAATATCATGGGCCTGACATTCACACTTCAGCGATTATTGATCATCGTGTCAGCTATCGCAGTGATGGTTTTACTTTACCTTTTCCTTAAGAAAACTTATGCC
This sequence comes from Peribacillus sp. FSL P2-0133, assembly GCF_037975445.1. Lineage (NCBI taxonomy): Bacteria > Bacillati > Bacillota > Bacilli > Caryophanales > Bacillaceae > Peribacillus > Peribacillus sp. FSL P2-0133. The sequence continues at coordinate 2,520,038 of NZ_CP150254.1, forward strand.
GGTTCAACGATAATAGCGATGTCCCAAAGCCGTGAAGGGGCGTCATTAGTGGGAATCAACATTAATAAAGTCGCGATGCTTACCTTCATGATATCGGGTGGATTAGCAGCGATCGCTTCATCCCTTGCATCACCGATTAACCTTGTTTTTCCAGGCATGGGGCATTTAGTCATCCTAAAAGCATTCGTCATTATCATCTTGGGAGGGATGGGGAGCATCCCGGGGGCGATCGTAGGCGGATATATCCTAGGTTTCAGTGAGAGCTTGGGCGCAACTTATATTTCAAATGATTATAAAGACATCATTGCATTCATTCTTTTAGTCGTAATATTAACCGTGAAACCAACAGGTCTTTTTGCCAAGGGGGAGAGGTAGCGTGAAGATATTAACGAAAAGAAATGGGATTATCGCACTTATCATCTTTGCTTTTTCATTCCCCTTTATCGAGCAAAACGACTATTATCTCCATATGCTGACACTTTCGTTCATCTGGGCGATAGCTGTTTATGGAATCAATTTATTATCAGGCTATACTGGATATCTCTCGCTTGCGCATGCTGGTTTTTTTGCGATTGGAGCATATTCACTAGGCCTGCTGACGGTAAAAGCGGGAATGAACTTTTGGCTGGCACTTGTAGCGGCATGTATAATCACATGTGCAATTGGTTTTTTGATCGGTTTGATCGCGCTGAGGACAAAGGAACACTTTTTCGCGATTTATACTCTATGTGTGGGTTACATCATATATCTGGTCATCGATAAATGGGAGGGACTTACAGAGGGGGTTAGGGGATTAATCGGTATACCTGCTCCTGGGAATATAGGGCCGATCACATTCGATACTGCAGCATCCCAATATTATCTAGTCCTCATTTTCCTGCTTGCAGTGATTTTAATCGTGTATCGAATTATACGCTCGTTGACCGGCAGGACGTATATGGCCATCAGGAACAGCGAGGACCTTGCCAAAACGATTGGTATATCCACAATGAAGAATAAATTAACCGCATTTGTCCTATCCACATTCTTTGCAGGATTGGCAGGTGCCTTGTATGCTTCATTCATTCGTTTCATTGGACCTGATATCGGATCAACTGCCATAATGTTCGATCTATTGATGTATTTATTGGTTGGTGGAATCGGGACACTTTCAGGCCCGTTGGTAGGAACATTATTGTTAGTAATCCTTTCGCAGAATTTGCAATTCCTTCAAGAATATCGAATGTTGATATTCGGGCCATTGCTTACGGTGATCATTATCTTTTATCCGCGCGGAATCGCAGGGGCCTTCTTTGATTGGCAAAGAAGGCGAAAAGATAATGAGCTGTCCGAGGTGAGGAGCGAAATGCACATAAAAGCTGAGGAGGGATGAATTTGCTAATCGAAACGAAGAATTTGACAAAGCGGTTTGGAGGATTGGCGGCCGTCAATAATGTGGATTTTACAATTGAAAAAGGTAGAATCAATGCAATAATCGGACCAAATGGTGCAGGAAAATCAACTTTTTTTAACTTGATCAGCGGCTTTCATCGACCAACTTCTGGGACGGTCCTTTTTAAAGGGATTGATATCACCAAACTTCCTGCCAATGAAATAGCGGGGCTCGGAATTTCAAGAACCTTTCAAACGACAAGCCTTTTTGATCAATCGACCGTATTGGATAATGTCATTGTCGGGCATAGACTGCGAACCAAATCTAATCTGGTGGATGCCATTCTAAGAACAAAACGATTAAAACGGGAGGAAGCGGCATGCAGGGATAAGGCGATGGAGGTACTTGATATTGTTGGATTGACGGAATCGGCTGACAGAATGGTCTCCAGCATCTCCCAGGAGGAAAAGAAACGGACAGCCATTGCTCTTGCCCTTGCGACGGAACCGGAAATTATCTTTCTTGATGAACCTGCTGCGGGAATCAACCCGGATGAAACGGAAGGCTTGACAGAACTGATTAAAAAATTGAATCGATCGGGACTGACCGTTTGTTTAATCGAGCACAAAATGCATATGATCATGAACTTGGCAGATGACATTATGGTCCTTAATTACGGAGAAAAAATTGCGGAGGGCACACCTAAGGAAATCCGAGGAAATGAAGCGGTGATAAAAGCCTATTTGGGAGGTAGTGCCAGTGCTTAAGTTAACCGATGTCGCCGTGAATTATGGGAGTTTCACTGCGATAAAACATGTGAATATCGAAGTTGCCAAGGGAGAGATCGTTGTTTTATTAGGAGCTAATGGGGCAGGAAAAAGCACGACTTTTCGTTCCATAAGCGGAATCAGTAAGCTGTCCAAGGGGGAAATTCATTTTCTGGGCATGCCGATAGGGGGCCGTGCCCCGGATCAGAATGTTCGGGAGGGAATCGTCCAGTGTGCCGAAGGACGTAAACTGTTTCCACAGATGACCGTCCAGGAAAATCTGAGGATGGGTGCTTATGTGCATCGAAAGAAGAAAGCGGAGATCAAGGATTCCTTGGAATACGTCTATCACTTATTCCCGATTTTAAAAGAAAAACATCATGATGAAGCGGGAAGCCTGAGCGGAGGCCAACAGCAAATGCTCGCAATTGGAAGAGCTTTGATGTCAAAACCGAAATTGTTGATGCTTGATGAGCCTTCGGTGGGACTCGCTCCACTTATTGTCGAACAAATGTTTTGGGTCATTGAAGAAATAAACCGCGAAGGAATCGCGGTCCTGCTTGCTGAACAAAACGCGAATGCTGCCCTCGGCATTGCAGATAAAGGATATGTTTTCGAAAATGGGGAAATTGTCGTTCAAGGGACAGCAAGTGAGTTATTAGCCAATGATGAAGTAAGGAAAGCGTATATTGGGGCCTGAAAAAATAGAATGGGGGATTTTTATGAAAAAACTGAAAGTATTATTTGTCTTTCTCCTGCTAATCTTCACTGTTTTGGCCGGGTGCAATAAAGGGGATAGCTCTGTGTCAAGCAGTGGCAGTAAAGGCAAAGGTGAAAATGTCGTTAACATCGGTTTTAGCGGTCCTTTAAGCGGGGCAGCAGCCTTATATGGGAAACGGACATTGAATGGTGTCGAAATGGCCGTCAATGAAATTAACGATGCTGGCGGGTTTGAAGTAGATGGTAAGAATTACACGCTGAATTTAGTATCGTTGGATGATAAATACTTACCTAATGAAACAGGGTCGAATGCTAAACGATTAATTCAGGAATATGATACGCCAATCATTTTCACGCCTCATAGCGGAGGTGTGCTGGCACTTCAGGTTTTTAATGAACAAGAGGAATTCATCATTGGGGCATATACGAGTGAGCCGGCAGTGACCGAGAGCGGAAATTCATTAACCGTCCGGATTCCACCGAATTACGAGGGGTATATCGAACCTTTTACAACATATGCAATGGAACATTTCGGCAAGAAGATTGCCGCTTTGCCAACATCTTCGCAATACGGTAAAGACTGGACGGAAGCCGTGCTTCCACATTGGGAAAAGCAAGGCGGAAAAGTCGTTTATAATTCCTCGATTGATTTCGCCAAAGAAACCGATTTCTTTACGATTGTCACCAATGCCTTGAAAAAAGATCCTGATGTGCTATTTATCGGTGGTGCTTCGGAACCTACGGCAAAAGTAGCGAAGCAAGCTCGGGAGCTAGGATTTAAGGGCGGTTTCATCATCATGGATCAAGCAAAGCTGGATCAAATGAAGCCGATTGCAGGGTCATATGAAACATTGGAAGGCTCGATTGGCGTTCTGCCACTGATGGACTCAGATGAAGAAGCAGTGCCTGCTTTCGTTGAGAAATATCAAAAGGATTATAAGGAAGATCCAAGCTCCGAAGTAGGATTGAATTATATCGCCATGTATGCGTTTGTGGAAGCGATGAAATCTGCAGGCAGCGTTGATGATGCGAAGGCCATCCGTAAACATATGCAAGATGGACTTTCAAATATCGGGCCAGATCAAAAAATATACGATATTCCCTCGATTGATGAAAATGGAGGATTTGCATCAACTATTGTCGTCGGTGCAGTAGAAAACGGGAAAGTAGTCCCTGTCCGTTAACTGGGTAAAGGGATGCAGGTGTTCCGTGTAGTATACTAGTTTAGCATTTTGTTAAATACTTGTTCGTGTATCGTTCCTGATCATAGGGACGGTACACGTTTTTTTATTGTTGAATAAATCTACACCCAAAGATAGTAGGCTAGGCTCTTATGGGTAAATTACGGCACTCAGAAAGCGGCCATGGATGAATTCTTTAAGTTCGCCGGCATTGGGGTTTGAGGAATGAAAAATGCTAATTAACAAATTTTTCAAAAATATCTTGTATCAGAGTAATGAAAACGCTATCATTGAATATAATATGAAATATAATTTCATTTTTTTCTATTAAAAAATGAAATTATATTTAAGTAATTGTTTATAGGAGGATTTAATTGTCTATGGAGGAACATTTGCGTTCATTAACTACTGAATTACGGAACGAAAAGACGATGAATATCGACAGTGTAAATACGATGGAAGTCATTTCTGCAATCAATAAGGAAGATTTTAAAGTGGCAGCAGCGGTTCAGGAGGTATTGCCAGAGATTGAAACGGTGGTTGAATGGGCTTGCGAATCGTTAAAAAAAGGAGGGAGACTCATATACATCGGGGCAGGAACAAGCGGAAGACTCGGTGTTTTAGATGCCGTGGAATGTCCCCCGACTTTCAGCACACCACCTGATAGGGTGCTGGGAATAATAGCAGGAGGGGAAAATGCGTTTGTTCGGGCTGTTGAAGGAGCAGAGGATAAAGAAGAGTTTGGGGAATGTGATCTGATTGACGTGGAACTTACAGCAAATGATACGGTTATTGGCATCGCGGCAAGCGGCCGTACCCCTTATGTGAGGGGCGCTTTACGTTATGCCAGAAAAGTTGGGGCTAAAGCGGTGGCATTATCATGCAATAAAAACGCGAGCATCACGGAAGCAGCTGATATAGGGATCGAAGTGGTAGTCGGACCGGAAGTGTTAACAGGATCCACTAGAATGAAAGCGGCAACTGCACATAAAATGGTACTCAATATGATTTCAACCGCAACCATGATCCGGTTGGGAAAAGTCTATGAAAATCTGATGGTCGATGTTAATGTCAGTAATCAAAAACTGAAGGACCGCGCAATAAGCATCATAGAAACTGTAACGAATGCTGACTATGATCAAGCTTTGAATACGCTTGAAAAGGCAAATAATCAAGTTAAACCAGCGATTGTCATGATAAAAACGGCAACAGATTATGAAAAAGCAATGGAGTTACTGGAGAATGCGGATGGAGATGTCAGAAAAGCCATCTCGATCTATGAAGATTAAGGAGGGAAGCAATGGCTACAGGAGGATTATCAATCATACAGACGATGTTGAGCAAGCTGCCGCAATCAGAACAAAAACTAGCAGAATATATTCTACAGAATCCTCATGAAGTTGTGAACAGCACTGTACAGGAATTAAGTACGTCTGCCCAAACTAGCGGGGCCGCTGTTATTAGGTTGTGTAAATCGCTTGGAATAAAAGGGTTTCAAGATTTGAAAATAAGGATTGCTGGAGATTTGATGAAGACAGTTGAACAGGGGTACCGGGATATCGAGCCTTCCGAATCACTGTATCGGATTGTGGAGAAAACAACGAGTAATTCGATTCAGACCATTAGGGACACATCTGAAATAATCGATCACGATAATCTCAAACATGCGATAAAGCTGATGCTGAATGCTAAAACCGTCCACTTTTGCGGTGTGGGTGCTTCGAATATAGTTGCTGCTGACGCTCAGCAAAAATTACTTCGCGTCAATAAGGGGGCAACGGCTTTTACAGATATGCATTTAGTTGCAACCCTGATTGCAAATGCTGATGAAAATGACATCGTTTTTGCCATTTCATTTTCAGGGGAAACACCTGAAGTTGTCAATATATTGAAACTGGCAAAGGAACGTGGGGTCAAGACAATCGGGCTGACTCATTATGGCCAAACAACGGTATCATCCTTGTGTGACGTCACACTGTATACATCCTATTCGAATGAAGCACCGTTTCGAAGTGCAGCAACATCCTCACGATTGGCGCAATTATATATGATTGACATTTTGTTTTTGGGGATGGCTTCAGAACAATATGAAGAGACTGTCCAATATATTGATAACACCAGGTCTGCCATTAAATCGATGACAGATCGATATAAATGATTCATATGAGATTTGACAAAGGGGGCTTTTGAATGGGTAAGGGGGATAAGTACGCCATTTTAGCAGAAGAGTTATTGGGGAAATTGGGTGGGGCATCTAATGTTGCCGATGCTGCACATTGTATGACCAGACTCAGGGTACTGCCAATCGATCGTTCGAAAGTAAAAATGGAAGATATAAAAAATACGGAAGGCGTTTTTGGCGTCATTGAAGAGGAAACGATACAAATCGTCCTTGGGCCAGGCGTGGTGAACAAGGTTCATACAGAATTTGAAAAGCTTCTGGAGGAATCTTCTGGCGATTTGAACTTAAAAGAAGTAGCCTCGAAGAATAAATCAGAGATTGATAGGAAAAACGCAAAACCGTTTAAACTTTTTTTACGCAGGATTGCAAGTATTTTCATCCCTTTAATTCCCGCCTTAGTGGCATCAGGTTTGATTACCGGTATTACAAAAGCAATCGTTCAAGCCGGCTGGCTTGCAGCAGAATCGCAATTAGCCATCATTTTAACTGTTATCGGGTCGGGGCTGTTTGCCTATTTGGGGATTTTGGTTGGGACCAATGCAGCAAAAGAATACGGTGGATCACCTGCACTTGGTGCACTTGCAGGTATCTTAGTCATAAACCCGGCCGTCGGCGACATTTCATTGTTCGGTGAAAATTTGCTCCCTGGCCGCGGTGGGTTGATAGGAGTCCTCTTTGCAGCTATTTTCATAGCCTTGGTGGAAAAACAGGTCAGGAAATTCATTCCCCAATCACTTGATATCATTTTGACGCCAACCATCGCTTTACTCATTACTGGGATTGTCACTTACATTGTATTTATGCCGGTAGGAGGGTTTTTATCGGATGCCATTACGACTGGGTTATTGAATGTTTTGGATTTCGGTGGTGTCGTAGCTGGATTCGTGCTTGGTGCGGCCTTCCTCCCTCTCGTCATTACTGGTTTACATCAAGGTTTAACGCCTGTCCATCTAGAATTGATCAATTCGATTGGTGATGATCCACTGCTTCCCATTTTGGCGATGGGTGGCGCGGGCCAAGTTGGAGCGGCATTTGCCATCTATATGAAAACGAAGAAAGCAAGTTTGAAGCGAGCTATCGGAGGGGGCCTTCCTTCCGGGATGCTAGGTATCGGTGAACCCCTTATATTTGGAGTGACCCTGCCATTGGGCAGGCCTTTCTTAACTGCATGTTTAGGTGCAGGAGTAGGAGGAGCCTTCCAAGCTCAATTCGGAATCGCAACGTCGTCCATCGGTGTGTCCGGACTGCCGCTTACCTTTTTAGTTCATCCAAACCAAATCGGACTGTTCCTCGCTGGGTTGTTCATTTCCTATATAGCAGGATTTATTTTTACGTATTTGTTTGGATTCAAAGATGAAATGGCGGTTGAATTCAAGTGATCGGAATTTCTTTTTATCTACAAGACCCGCATGCAGAAACACAAATCATCCATGCTGCTAACCTGGGAGTGAGGAAAGCATTTACCTCGCTTCATATTCCTGAAGAAAAGGGTGATCTTGTGAAGAGGATGATCACGCTTTTAAAGCTTTCAGATGCCTATGGAATGGAAATCCATGCAGATGTCTCATTAAACACGCTTGATCATTTAGGGATTAGCAAATTTACGGATTTATGGCCATTAGGTATTAAAGGTATTCGCCTTGATGATGGGTTTGATAAAGAAACGGTCATATCTTTATCTAAGGTGTTTTCACTCTCACTAAATGCAAGTACATTGAATGAAGAAGAACTTTTAGCCGTGCTTGGGGGCGGTGTGGAAACGGAAAGTCTGATCGCTTGGCACAACTTTTATCCAAGGCCCGAATCGGGCCTTGAGGAAGAGTTCTTTCATGAACAAAATCGAATGTTCAAGAAATACGGCATACCGATCTTTGCTTTCATCCCGGGTGCAGGAAGTAAACGCGGTCCTCTTCATGAGGGCCTTCCAACACTTGAAAAACACAGGTTGATGAATCCTTACGCTGCCGGTATTGAGCTAATTCAGCATGTGGAAGGAGTTTACGTTGGAGATCAAGGAACGGAGAATAATCTGCTTGAGAATCTAACTGCCTATAAAAATCTAAATATTCTAACTGTTAGAATGGAATCCCGAATCTTGCAAAGCGGTCAGTATAAATTGAGGCCAGATGTTTCTCAAGATGTTTTCCGGCTGCAGAATACCCGGGTCACAGCAAATGTTGAGCCGAGTAATACAGTTGCACGCAGCCTTGGGTCCATAACGATGGACAATGATGCTTACGGAAGGTATCGGGGAGAGGTCCAAATTTGCAAGAGAGACCTAGGGGCAAATCACCGAGTTAATGTGATAGGTCGAGTTATAGAAGAAGATATTCCCTTGCTGTCCCTTCTAAAGCCTGGTCAAACGATAAACCTTGTAATTGAGTGACCAATTGAAACAATTATACAGGGGGTAAATGGATATATTTCATGAAGGCTTGTTAAAAGAGGCGGCTGCGGGGTTTCCAATGCTGCCTTGATTTCTTTATAGAATCTATATAGTTCATTTCCAATCATTTTTTCCCCTTCATGAAAGTGGATATGGAATTGTTGCTAACGGAACTAAAAAGTAAACAAGGGAGGAAGCCTAAATGATAAAAAGGATATGTGCCCCTGCTGGAATCGCATTATTCTTTGTTTTATCCATTTTGGGAGGGAATGCAACAGCAAAGGGATCAGAGAATGAAAAATCTGTATCGGATATTCAGGAAATCGTAGAAAACATGACAATCGATGAAAAAGTCGGCCAAATGCTAATGCCCGATTTTCGCAATTGGCAAAAACAAGGAGAAGCGAAGGCGACCGGGTTTATTGAAATGAACTCAGAAGTTGCAAGCATCATCAAAAAATATCATCTGGGCGGTGTGATTCTGTTTGCTGAGAATGTTGTCGAAACCGAACAAACGGTTCGGCTAACAGATGGTTTGCAGATGGCAAGCCAGGACATACCGCTGTTCATAACGATCGATCAGGAAGGAGGAATCGTAACTCGCCTTCAAACTGGAACGAACCTTCCTGGTAATATGGCACTTGGTGCAGCCAGAAATGAGAGTTACGCTTATCAATCTGGAGAAATCATTGGCAAGGAACTGTCGTCACTTGGCATAAATGTCAATTTCGGGCCGTCTGTCGATGTCAATAATAATCCCGGAAATCCTGTTATTGGCGTTCGTTCCTTCAGTTCTGATCCGGAACTTGTATCAAAGCTTGGCATTCAGACGATAAAAGGATTGCAAAATCAGAACATGATAGCGACGACCAAGCATTTCCCCGGCCATGGAGATACAGCAGTCGATAGTCATTATGGTCTCCCTCTTGTTTCTCATGATAAAGAACGTTTGCGTTCCATCGAGTTGGTTCCTTTCCAAAGGGCCATCGATGCTGGAGTTGATATGATGATGACTGCACATGTTCAATTTCCTGCATTCGATGACACTAAGTATATCAGTAAAAAAGACGGTCAAGAAATTATGGTTCCTGCAACGTTGTCACAAAAGGTCATCACGGGTCTATTACGTGAAGAAATGGGTTTTGACGGTGTTGTGGTTACAGATGCTTTGAATATGAATGCCATCGCGGACAACTTCGGGCAGGAAGAAGCTGTGGTCCTCGCCCTGAAATCTGGCGTTGATATTGCACTGATGCCTGCACAGGTTAATTCGCTTAAAATGGAAAAGAATATAACCACTGTATTCAATGCAGTGAAGGCAGCAGTGGAAAGTGGGGAAATTCCTCTAGGTCAAGTCAATCAATCTGTAACAAGGATACTTGAACTGAAAGTGAAGAGAGGGATATTAAACCCTGACGATACTCCGATCGATAAAAAAATCGAAACCGCGCTTAAAGTGGTCGGGAATGAAGATCATTTGAAAAAAGAAAGGAAAATCGCGGAAGATGCCATCACTCTTTTGAAAAATGAAGACAAAACATTGCCTTTCAAACCTAAGAAAAATGATAAAGTTTTAATTCTTGCTCCTTTTGATGACCAAGTTGAATCCATGTCCAGGAGCATCGGCGAATTAGCTGATAAAAAGAAAATCAAGAAAGTCCAAATAACGGGTATGAGTTTTTCAGGAAAGTCATTTTCAGATCAAGTGGCCAGACTCATTGATGAATCGGACTTTGTCATAACTGGTTCCTATATTGTCAAAAACGATCCGGCTGTCAATGATGGAGTGATAGATGATAGCATTCAAGATTCGTCGAAGTGGGCAACAGCCTTCCCTAGGGCGGTCATGAATCATGCTAAGAAGAAAGATAAAGAATTTGTTTTAATGAGTTTAAGAAACCCTTATGATGTTGCAAACTTTGAAGAAGCGAAAGCGGTTCTTGCTGTTTACGGGTTCAAAGGGTATTCGAATGGGCGTTATAGACAGCCAAATATCCCGGCAGGCATCTCGACCATTTTTGGAGAATCAAAACCTAAAGGCACGTTGCCGGTCGATATACCATCAGTAACCAAGCCCAATGAAAGCCTTTATAAATTTGGATATGGATTAGATATTAAATCTGGAAGACCCTTTAAAAAATAGGGAGGGATGCAATTTGAAAAGAATGATAACCATATTTACCATTTGTCTGTTGACTTTCGGCATCGTTTCCTCAAAAAGTGTAACCGCTGTTAAAGAGAAGAAAAAACAAAAGGTCAGTCCCGGTATTGAAGTTCTTTTAAAAGAAGAAAAGGACGTGTTAAGCGGAAAGAAAGTCGGCTTGATTACGAATCCAACTGGCATCGATTCTAAATTAACCAGCATCGTCGATCTACTTAATGATGATCCGGATATTAATTTGACAGCGTTATTTGGTCCTGAACATGGAGTGCGTGGAGATGCGCAAGCTGGTGCAAGCGTTGAATATTATATTGATGAAAAAACAGGGTTGCCCGTTTATAGCTTATATGGCAAAACGAAAAAACCGACGCCTGAAATGTTAAAGGATGTTGAGGTCCTTGTTTTTGATATCCAGGATGTCGGAACACGCTATTACACTTATATCTACACGATGGCTTATGCAATGGAAGCAGCCAAAGAAAATGATATCCCATTTATCGTGCTGGACCGCCCCAACCCACAAGGCGGGGTGTCGGTAGATGGGCCAGTACTTGAACCTGAATTCTCATCGTTTGTTGGTTTGTATCCAATACCTCTTAAGCATGGGATGACTGTTGGGGAACTCGCGACTTTGTTCAATAAGGAATTTAAAATTGGTGCAGATCTAAAGGTCATCAAGATGAAAGGCTGGAAGCGAGATATGGATTATGACGAAACTGGTCTCCCTTTTGTCTTACCGTCACCGAATATGCCGACAGTTTCCACTACGTTCGTATATCCGGCTACAGGCTTGATCGAGGGAACGAATGTCTCTGAAGGCAGAGGAACGACTAAACCATTCGAGTTGATTGGTGCTCCTTATATAAACAGCGATGAGCTTGCTGGGAAATTAAATGCATTAAGGTTACCTGGCGTAAAATTCAGGGCAGCCTCCTTTACACCTACATTTTCAAAACATGCAGGTAAACTTAGCCATGGAGTGGAAATTTATATAACGGATAGAGAGGAATTCAAGGCTGTCCCTACCGGACTTCACATCATCAAGACCATTCAGGATCTATATCCTGCAGATTTCGAGTTCCTTGCAGCCAAAAATTTCAATTTATTGATTGGCAATGGATGGGTAATGTCAAGAATTGAAGAAGGTTCATCAGTAAATGAAATCATGAAAGAATATCAAGCAAAGCAGGATGCTTTTAAAAAGGTTCGCAAAAATTACTTGCTCTATAAATAAGTGAAAAAAGAAAAGTCCGGTTGGACTTTTCTTTTTTTGATGAACTTTCGAAGGAGGAGAAAATCGCTAAGACTTTATTCCTGAATAAAGCCAAATTAATAAATGAAATGCAGTTCTAAAATGGAAGGAACCGTTGTCTAATAGAATATGGGGTTTGCCCTAAATCAGTAATTGTCAGGAGGAAAGAGGGATGAAAAAATATCTTGAAAAAATTGGACGTTCCTTGATGCTGCCAGTAGCCGTATTGCCGGCAGCCGCCATATTAATGGGGATCGGTTATTGGATAGATCCTGCAGGATGGGGAGCGGGAAGTCCGTTAGCAGCTTTCTTAATTAAAGCAGGTTCTTCGATAATTGATAATATGGCTATCTTGTTTGCTGTTGGAGTGGCATTGGGCATGTCGAAAGGAAAAGATGGAGCCGCCGCTTTGAGCGGGCTGGTAGCCTATCTAGTCGTAACGACATTGCTTTCCACGGACTCGGTAGCGATGCTGCAAGGAATTGATGCAAAAGATGTAAATCCAGCATTTGTGAAAATAGAAAATGCATTTGTCGGAATCCTATCGGGCCTTATAGCAGCAGCTATGTATAATCGGTTCAGTAAGGTCGAGCTGCCGGATGCACTCGCTTTCTTTAGCGGTAAACGCCTTGTCCCGATCCTTACTGCGGTTGCCATGCTACTCGTTTCTCTTATATTATTCTTCGTATGGCCACTCATCTACTCCTGGTTAGTTATATTTGGGGAAGGAATAAGTGAATTAGGTGCAGTTGGAGCAGGACTCTATGGATTTTTCAATCGGCTTTTGATACCAACAGGTTTACATCATGCGTTAAACTCCGTATTCTGGTTCGATGTAATAGGACTTAACGATATCGGTAACTTCTGGGCTGGAACAGGAATAAAAGGAACCACGGGCATGTATCAAGCCGGATTCTTTCCCGTCATGATGTTCGGTTTACCGGCTGCTGCTCTTGCCATGTACCATTCGGCAAAATCACGGAAGAAAAAACAAGTCGCCTCATTAATGCTCGCAGCCGGTTTCGCTTCATTTTTCACAGGCGTTACTGAACCGTTGGAATTTGCTTTCATGTTTGTTGCACCAGCCCTGTTTGTTGTGCATGCTTTATTAACAGGAATATCGTTGGCTATTGCTGCCACTTTCCAATGGACAGCAGGGTTCGGTTTTAGTGCAGGATTCATTGACTTTGTTTTAAGTTCAAGATTGCCATTGGCAAATCAACCTTATATGCTACTTCTTCAAGGACTGGCTTTTGCTGTCATTTACTATTTCTTATTCCGTTTCTTGATAAAAAGGTTCAATTTAATGACTCCTGGCAGAGAAGATGATACAGAAGATGAGCTTGATGGCGGAGGAGTGATTTCGGAAGCAGACAGCAGTCATGGCGGGAATGATGAGAGTAAATTCTTTGGAATGGCTTCCGCTATTTATGAGGGTTTAGGCGGAGACGCTAACGTAACATCTGTAGATAACTGCGTTACCAGATTAAGGGTAGAGGTGGAGAATATGGGAGCTGTCGATCAGAATAAAATCAAATCAACAGGGGTTGCTGGAATCAATATCGTGGGTCCCCAAAGCATTCAAGTCATCGTAGGGACACAAGTACAATTCATAGCTGATGAAATTGAAAAGATCCGGCGACAATAGCTGATACACTAAAAATCTACGATCAGGATTATATTTTCTGATCGTAGAGATTTTTATGATAAAGTACTGATTATAAACGCGCAAAAGATTTATCTTTATTAACTCTGCTCTTAAAATAGAATAAAACGAATCAATGTTCTATAATATATAAGGGTATTGAATGAAGGATTTGCCATGAAGCTTGGAGAATTAGTAATGAAGCTCGTCCGCCAATCATTTGAATAATTAGGAAATCAGCGGTAATGAAGGCTGTATACATACACGTCAATCTAGAGACACGATCATATAGTGTACTAAGTTTTGAGCAAGGGATATTTTTTGCATTTCTGAAACTTTTAGTATGGGGGGGTTCCGGTTGTATAAACAAAAAACCAAAGAAACTGACAGTAGTGTCATTGAGTTCATTGAGAACGTCGACAATCCAAAAAAACGTGAAGATGCATATGAATTGCTGGATGTTTTTACCAAAACGACAGGTTATGAGGCAAAGATGTGGGGACCGAGCATCATTGGGTTCGGTATCTATCATTATAAATATGAATCAGGTCACGAAGGCGATGCCCCCCTGGTAGGCTTTTCCCCTCGAAAAGCAAAAATCAGTTTATATTTCTCTCCAGGGGATAAAAAAAGGGAAGAATTATTACAGGCATTCGGAAAACACACTTCCGGAAAAGGGTGTGTGTACATCAATAAAGTGGCAGATATCGATATTAATGTATTGAAAGAATTGATTAATCAGTCTGTCAAGTTTTTGAGAGATAAGTACCCGGACAATGAAAAATAATAGAACGTATATCAGTTTATAATTGTTTAAGAGGAACAAGAAAGCGAGTGGGAACGAAAATGAGAAAAATTAAAGTGGGCATAGTTGGGTACGGATTGTCAGGAGCTACATTTCACGCGCCATTACTAAGTGTTTTAGGGCAGTTTCAAATAGCGAAAGTTGTCAGCTCCAATAAGGAAAAAGTCCAAAAAGATTTGAAAGATGTGGAAGTGGTAAGCAGCTTAGAGGAAATTCTTGAAGACGCGTCCATTGATTTGGCTGTTATTACGACACCGAGTGGTTTGCATTATGAAATGGCCAAGCAAAGCTTGTTAGCCGGGAAGCATGTCATCCTCGAAAAGCCGATGGTAGTGGAAGCTTGGGAGGCAGAGGAACTAATTAAGATTGCCGAAGAAAAGGATCTGCTATTAAGTGTCTATCATAATCGGAGATGGGATAATGACTTTTTGACCGTGAAAAAACTTATGAATGATGGAGTGCTTGGGGAAATCAATACATACCAAGTCCATTATGATCGATACAGGCCTGTGGTCAGGGATAGATGGAGGGAAAAACCAGGCCCGGGATCAGGCATGCTTTATGATTTAGGATCACATCTCATCGATCAAGCACTGCATTTGTTTGGATTGCCGCAATTCGTTTGGGCAGATGTATTTTCCCAAAAAGAAAATGCAGAAACGGATGATTATTTTCATGTGATATTAGGATATGAAAAGCTGAGAGTTATCTTACATTCAGGCTCAATCGTTCCGAATAATGGACCGCGGTATCAGGTGCATGGAAGTAAAGGATCATTTATCAAGTACGGTCTTGATTGCCAAGAGGCGGCCCTAAGTGAGGGGAAAAAACCGCTGGATGACTCTTGGGGTGCAGATGATCCCGAATTCTATGGTAAGCTGGTTACGGTTGAAGGAGAAAATGAGATACATGAAACCATTGAAACACTGCATGGTTCTTATTTAACGTATTACCAGGCAGTTGCCGATAGTATATTGAGCGGGAAAAAAGCTCCAGTCACTGCCCAAGAGGGGTTATCGGTCATTAAAATCATTGATGCGGCTTTTGAAAGCAGTAAAGGAAAGAAAGCCATTTATATTAAATGAAATTCAATATCTCCTTATAACAATATGAATTGAGAAAACTGAATGTTAAGCGGCCTTATTTTCAGAAATAAGGTCGCTTTTTATTTTGGTCAAATACATGATTTCCCGGTTTATTAGGTAAATCAAAACTCGTGAATTCGAATATTACACAAGATTATTGAGAGGTTTACGCATAGAATTGGAGCGAATACTCGAGAAATTGAGTGTTTACTCGTGAATTCAAATGTTACGCAAGATTATTGAGCGGTTTACGCATAAAATTGAAGCAAATATTCGAGAGATTGGGCGTTTACTCGTGAAATAGTGCCATTTACTCGTGAATTTGGAGCAAATACTCGTGAAATTCATACATTTACTCGTGAATTTACCGCATTTATTCGTGAATTCAAATGTCACACAAGATTTTTGAGCGGTTTCCGCCTGGAATTTGGAGCTAACATTCGAGAGATTGAAGTATTTGTACGTGTGGATATACTATACTGTTTTGGAGGATTTAAATTGATATGAAAATCTTAATGAAAATCCCCGATAATAGCGACTGCTACTCGGGGGTTTCATTAAGGTAAAAACTTGAAATACCTCTTTAAGCTTTAGGATAATGCCTTTGCATGAAGAGATCGCCTTTGCCAAGCCATGGTAATCATCAAAGTAATGAATAAGAGGATAAGGCCCAACATGAACGGATAGGTAATGTGTACATCATACATCATTCCGGCAAGTGTAGGTCCGAGCACATTTCCGATGCTCATATATGCATTATTCATACCCATTGCAAAGCCCTGCTCATTTCCTGCCATCTTGGAAATCAGTGTGTTAAGAACTGGACGTAAGATGGAGGTGGAAAGGAAGATGACCAGTGAAATTAAAAAGAAAATTAGGTAACTTGAAGCAAATAGTGATAGGAGGAAACCGATGGCTGCAACACTGATAAAGATATTCAGCACATTCACTTCCCCGAAACGCTGTACAATCCGGTCGACGACAAACAGTTGTACAATTACACTGACGATACCGGTGGCTGTAACCATGAAGGCGATGTCCTTAGGGCTTGAATTGAATTGATTATCAAGATAAAGACCAATGACAGATTCATATGCCATTAAGCCAAAGCTCATTACAAGAGTAATGATGAGTGGGATGAAATAGGGCATTTTCACGGATAAGGCAATCTTCCGAACCATCGTTTCGGTTTTTGCATCCATGGCTTGAGTAACCTGTGCCGTTTCGCTTTCTTTTAAAACAAAAATCGAAAATACCACAGCTGATAGGGATACCAGTGCAGAAATCAAAAAGGGAAACTTCAAGCCAAAGTCAGCTAAAAAACCTCCAATTCCTGGACCGACTACAATTCCCAGTGACATGGCGGCAGATACTAAACTATTGCCTTTAGCGCGTTGATCAAATGTGGTGATATCGGCTACATAAGCAAAAATTGCGGGTATAAGCAAAGCTGCCCCGATCCCGCCAATGATGCGAGAAGCATATAATAACCAAATGGAATTGACTGCATAAAAAATAAACATGGATAATGTCAAACCGACCAATCCATAAATAATCATTTTTCTGCGCCCGAATTGGTCAGTCCATTTTCCGGCAATTGGTGAGAAGATAAGTTGTGCACCTGCGAAAATGGCAATCATTAGGCCAGCGGCGGTTCCTCCTTGATTAATGGAGGCCAGGTATGCTGGTAAAATGGGAATGATGATACCGAAACTTCCTATTGCTATAAACATATTGATCATGAGGATAATGATCTTTTTGCGTTGTTCTGCTGACATGGACAGCCTCTCTCTCTCTTTAAAAATCAATAACCAATTTAATTCGCATGGTTAATTTTTTGATACGTTAATTATGTTATAGTTTTAGATAGATAGTGTCAATAAGAAAGGATTGTCAAACATGCATTCAAGTGAATTGTATAATTTACATCTAGAAATCAAGGAACTAAGCAGCCTCTCACAGGAATTGGTGGAACCTTTATTGGTTAAATATGATTTAACTTCTGTACAGTATCGCGCATTGCAATTAATTGTCTTGACTGAATCCATAGCGGTAAAAGATGTTTCGAATCATTTAAAAATCAAACCTGCAGCAGGAACTGCACTAATTGACCGGCTTGAACGGAAGAAGTTGATTGAGAGGGTACACAGTGAGGATGATCGGCGGTTCGTTTTTATCCAATCCACCGAAAGTGGAAGTAAAACCTATCATTCCATAAATAAGTGTTTTGCCAAAATCTTTCGTGACTTTTATAGCGTCCTAAATGAAGAGGAAACGCAACGGCTCAAACAAATCGTTGGGAAACTGACCGAACATGCATCGTCTTGCATAGAGAATAAAATATAGTCTTCCTGACGTGTATAGTTTCCATTATAATAGAAAGAAGAAAGACTAAAGCAGTGAATTCCACTGTTTTTAGGAGGTCAATTATCAGAATAATTAAAAAATATCCGAATTAGTCATTCCCCTGAGTATAACGGTTAGATTTATTCAATGATTCTTTAAATGATGTAAGAAATCCATTAAAGAAGATATGACTTTTGGAAAATGAATATGTATCAAAAAGGTTAAGAAGTTTTTTTCTCAATGACTCATCATGGCGAACCAGGCAGAGGAAGTGTGCTGTAAGCAGAGAATCACAAAAGAAGGAGATGGTAAAATGTTTTCCCCATTAACCCCAATGGATTGGAAGCGCAGGGCCGTAAAATATTATCCTCATAAAGTGGCAGTCATCGATGAAGAGAAAGAGTTTACATACAAGGAATTCGGGCAGCGGATAGATCAACTTTCCAAAGCACTGTATTCTTCGGGAATTGAAAAAGGCGACCATATTGCAGTAATGTTGCCAAATACGCATTATATGTTGGAATGTTTTTATGGCATTTGTCAAATGGGAGCGGTAATGGTTCCTTTGAATTATAGACTTGCTGCAGAGGATTTGGAATATATCATCAAGCATAGCGATTCAAAAATGTTGATTGTCGATGAAGAATTCACCGCTCCGATCGAAAAGATCATTACTAGACTTTCATTGGAAAAAATCATTATCGTGCCTGTTGAAGGACATGAAACCACTTTACCTGGAATAGACTATGAAAATTTCATTTTATATGCAATTGATGAAGCACTGCCAGAGGTTATAATCGATGAAAATCAACTTTTGACTATAAATTATACGAGTGGAACGACTTCAAAACCAAAAGGGGTAATGTTAACCCATCGCGGGAATTACATGAACGCAGCTAATTTCATTTATCACCTTGGAGTGAATCATGACGATGTATACTTACATACCCTGCCGATGTTTCATGCTAATGGCTGGGGAGGTGTATGGTCGGTAACGGCTACTGGCGGGACTCATGTATGTTTAAGGAAAGTCGATCCTCCTCTTATCCTAAAATTATTCGCCCATCATAATATTACATTATTATGTGGGGCACCTACTGTCGTCAATATGCTAGTGAATGATCCTAAAGCAAAAGAAACAAATATCAAAGTGCGCCCAAGGATGGCAACAGCAGGTGCACCTCCAGCAGCAGCGCTTATACAAAAGGCACAAGAAATCCTTGGTTTGAATATGATTCACGTATATGGATTAACAGAAACTTCACCTTTCATCCTATATAACGAGTGGAAGGATGAGTTTGAGGCTAAATCGGCGGACGAACAAGCAATAATAAAGGCAAGACAAGGGATTGAATTGGTTTTCAATGGGGAAACGATGGTAGTCAATCAAGATGGGAAAGAAGTCGCTTGGGATGGAAAGGAACTGGGGGAAATCATTACTCGCGGCAATGTTGTAATGGAAGGATATTATAAGGATCCGGAAAAGACGGCCGAAGCAATTAGGGATGGCTGGTTTCATACAGGGGATCTGGCGGTGACCTACCCTGATGGATATATTGAAATACAGGACAGGGCTAAGGATTTAATCATTTCCGGGGGAGAAAATATTTCTTCTACAGAGGTGGAAGGGGTATTGTATAAACATCCAGATGTTTTGGAGGCGGCGGTCATTGCCATCCCAGACGATAAGTGGGGAGAAACGCCTAAGGCAATCATTGTGCTGCACCCCAATGCGGAAGTGACAGAAAATGAGATCATTACCTTTTGCCGCTCTAAAATGGCTCACTTTAAAGCACCGACAACAGTTGAATTCGTAGAGTCTTTACCGAAAACGGCAACAGGTAAGCTACAAAAATACCGTTTAAGGGAAATCCATTGGAAAGGATCGAAAAAGGTAAATTAAAGGCTTGCATTATAGGAACAGTTGTCAAAAAAAGTTAATATCGAATAAAGTACGGCAAATAAAAGACCAAGAATGCTTTTAAAATAGCATCCTTGGTCTTTATTATTATGGAAAGCACCAGATCCTCTGTATTACTGGGAACCAGGTAGAGTAATTAACGAGGGTCCCAATGAAAGGTTTGACTTAGTGCAATATATATTCGTTATTTTAGATAAACTTGTTTTTTTACCATTAGCATAGACTGATACATGATAAGCGTATTTTACCGGAAAAATAAGCTGCTATTAAACTATTAGGGCTGCCAGCGGGTGTGATGCCAGTGCAGTATAAGTTTCAAAACAGTGATGATTGTACTTATCTCAATAAAGTTCTCTTTAAAAGTATTATTTCTGGATAATTAGAGTAGAGACTTACATCAATCGTTATTTTGTAACAATTCGTAAAGAATAGACGGTAAATTTAAAAAAACCTAAATGAGATCACGCTATAAGGAAGAAACTAATAAGCACATAGAAAAATAAGTGATAATCCATTAAAAATTCTGTAAATTTAAATCAAACATTATAACGTTATATTGATTAGTTCAACAAAATATGATAATCTATTTTTGTAAAGAGAAATGAAATGAATTCTTACACAATTCAGTGTAACCGTATACAAAGTACTTGCAATCGATAGGATGTACCGAAAAGGATGAGGGAAATGACAGATACGTTAGTTCTGAAGAATGTAAAGATATTAGAGGGAAATGCAGCAGATATCATACTGGAAAATGGGATGATTAAAGAAATCGCACTTCCAGGAACTGCAACAGGGGATAAGATAATAGATTATGATCAAAAAGTTTTTGTTTCCAGCGGATGGATTGATATACATGTACATGCTTTCCCGGAATTCGATCCTTATGGTGATGAGGTCGATGAGATTGGATATAAAACGGGTGTAACAACGGTCATTGATGCGGGAAGCACGGGGGCAGATAGGATATCTGATCTCGTTAACAGCTGTGAAAATTCCAAAACGAATGTTTTCGCCTTTCTGAATATTTCGCGGATTGGCCTGAAAAGGATTGATGAGTTATCGGATATTTCATGGCTGGACGAAGGGGAATTAAGGAAGGCAATTTCCAAGTACGGGGATTTTGTCGTTGGACTTAAAGCGAGAATAAGTAAAAGCGTGGTTGGTCCAAATGGTGTCGAACCATTAAAAATCGCTAGGAAGTTCTCGGCTGAAACTGGTTTACCATTAATGGTCCATATCGGTTCAGGGCCGCCTGATATTAAAGAAGTCCTTGAATTACTTGAGGAAAAGGATATTATTACACATTTCTTAAATGGTAAAGCGAATAATTTATTTGATGAAAGAGAAGAGCCGCTGCCTGAGTTCAGTAAGGCGATTGAACGTGGTGTTCATTTGGATGTAGGTCATGGAACGGCAAGTTTTTCTTTTAAAACTGCAGAAATGGCGAAAAAGCGGGGAATACACTTCAATACGATCAGTACGGATATATATCGGAAAAACAGAGAGAATGGGCCAGTTTTTAATATGGCAAATGTGCTTACAAAATTTTTGTATCTGGGTTATCCATTAAAGGAAGTAATAGATGCCGTTACGGTCAATGCAGCAGCTTGGTTGCATAAACCCGAGCTTGGCAGGATTTCAGCTGGGGATATTGCGAACTTGACCTTATTCTCGATCAAGAATGAGCCGACCCTTTTAATGGATTCCGAAGGAGAAAAAAGGATGGCAGAAAAAAGAGTTGTCGTAAAAGGAGTGGTTATAAATGGAGAATTCATTGAATGCTAAATACGGTTTGAAAAGAGTCATAAATGCAAGCGGAAGAATGAGTATATTGGGGGTTTCTGCCCCAACTGACACAGTGATGGACGCGATGAAAAAAGGTGGGCAAAATTATGTTGAAATTTCTGATTTAGTCGATAAGTCAGGCCAGCATATAGCGAATTTGCTTCATTCTGAAGCAGCTGTCGTCGTAAACTCAGCATCAAGTGGAATTGCGCTTTCAGTAGCGGCGATCGTTACTGAAGGAAATAGAAGGAAAAGCGAAAGGCTTCATCAAGATCTCATTCAAAAAAATGAAATCATCATGCTTAAAGGCCATAACGTTCAGTATGGTGCACCGGTTGAAACCATGATTTATCTTGGTGGCGGAAAATTGGTTGAAGTTGGTTATGCAAACGAAGGGAAGGCAGAACATATTGCGGATGCCATAAATGAAAATACTTCTGCCATTTTATACGTGAAATCGCATCATGCTGTTCAGAAAAATATGATATCGGTCGAAGAAGCATGGGAAGTGGCCAAAACGAATAATATCCCTCTGATTGTCGATGCAGCAGCGGAGGAGGATTTGGAAAAATATGTACAATTCTCCGACTTGGCCATTTATAGTGGATCAAAAGCCATTGAAGGACCCACATCTGGTATCGTTGCTGGCAGAAAAAAATATATCGAATGGGTAAAGGTTCAATTGCACTGTATCGGAAGGAGCATGAAGGTTGGAAAGGAAACTACCTTTGGGCTGCTTCAGGCATTGGATGAGTATTTCGTCAAGACGGATAATAGCGAAAAAGAAAAAGCTAGTTTACAAGTTCTCACATCACTTGAATCCATTGAGGGCGTAAAAGTAACGATAGTTCAGGATGAAGCCGGCCGTGCCATATATAGAGCACGTATTTCCATTGATCCTTTAATAACGGAAACAACGGCGAAGGAAGTGAACGAGCAGCTCAGAAATGGAGATATCGCCATTTACACACGTGATTATGGGATACGGCAAGGCTTTTTCGATATAGATCCGCGTCCATTGCAAGGTGATGATATACATGTCATTGAAGCACAATTAAGAACCATATTAGGAGGAAAACAGGGATGACAAACATAAACAAACGGTTATTGAATGATCGTGTAGCCTTAAATGTACTGGCAAATAGTGTAGAAAATGCAGTGGAAGTCTTTGAAGCAGCGGAAGGCCATGTATTGGTTGGTGTACTCTCAAAGGATTATCCAACTGTGGAAGCTGGTGTTATAGCAATGAAAGAATACGGGGAAGCCATTGATGAGGCCGTTTCTATAGGATTGGGCGCGGGCGATAATAGACAGGCAGCGGTTGTCGCAGAAATAGCAAAATACTATCCAGGCAGTCATATTAACCAGGTTTTTCCTGCTGTTGGTGCTACGAGGGCCAATTTAGGTGAGAAGGACAGCTGGATAAATTCACTTATTTCTCCAACTGGGAAAGTAGGTTACGTGAATATATCCACTGGTCCAGTAAGTGCAGGTGCAAGTGAAACTGCCATTGTGCCTATCAAAGCTGCCATTGCCCTGGTTCGCGATATGGGAGGAAATGCTCTGAAATATTTCCCGATGAAAGGCCTGAAGCATGAAGATGAATATCGTGCTGTGGCAAAAGCTTGTGGTGAAGAGGGATTTGCTTTGGAACCAACAGGTGGAATCGATTTAAATAATTTCGAGACTATACTAGAAATCGCATTAGAAGCAAAAGTGCCTAAAGTCATTCCCCATGTATATTCTTCCATCATCGATGAAGAGACTGGAAAAACGAATGGGGAGGATGTACGGAAATTATTAGCCATAACTAAAAAATTGGTTGAAAAATATGCTTAAAAGGATTGTGGCATTCGGGGAAGTAATGATGCGTTTGCAGGTACCAGGGCATGAATTGCTATCACAGGCCAATACTCTGCAATACTCCTTTTCAGGCACGGGGGTAAACGTTGCTTCTGCGATGACAAAGCTAGGACATGAGGGGAATCTTGTGACAAAGTTACCGGATAACCCCCTTGGGGATTCCGCGATTTCATCTTTGCAGCGATTAGGAATTGGAAGGAACTTCATCTCTAGAGGTGGCAAATACTTGGGGATGTATTTTTTGGAAAATGGTTTTGGACAGCGGGCGAGCCGTGTCACATATTCCAATCGATTGGAAAGCAGTTTTAATACAGCCTCCTTATCCGATTATGACATGGATATGATTTCGGAAAGTACGGATATCATCCATTTTTGCGGAATCACGCTTGCAATGGCGGAAAATGTACGGGAAAGTATGAAGGTGCTGGCTAGAAAAGTCAAAGAAAAAGGCGGTACAGTCTGTTTCGATTGCAACTACCGCCCCTCTTTATGGGAGGGAGGTTATGCTGACGCAAAGCCTCATTATGAAGAAATGCTTTCTTTGGCTGATATCGTCATGATGAATGAGAAAGACGCCCTATATATTTTAGGAATGAAGTCTGAAGGTTCCACAAGGGAAGAACAGCTAATCGAGTTGATCCCTGAGGTGGCAAAGAAATTCAATATTCAGTCGATAGCAGGGACACATCGTTCAATCAACAGTGATAATAGCCATACGTTGAGGGGGTATATATACAAGGAAGAAACATTTTACTTTTCCGATATCCTATCATTTTCCGTATATGATAGAATAGGTTCAGGCGATGCTTACACCAGCGGAATCTTACATGGAGAATTACTGGGATATACCCCTGAAAAGACAGTTCGGTTTGCGGCTGTTTCAGGAATGCTGGCATGTACTGTCGTTGGAGATACTCCTTTGGCAACCGAAAAGGAGATACTCTCGGCAATGGAAGGTAAAATGGAAGATATTAAGAGATAAAAGGCAGGAGATTAGGAATGAATGTGAACAGAAAAAATGGACCGATGTATTTGCAGATAAAAGAAATATTAAAGGATCGTATTTTACATGGGGTTTATGCCATTGACACAAACATTCCCTCTGAGCCTCTTTTGGAAGAAGAATTTAACGTAAGTAAGGTCACTGTCCGTAATGCAATCAAAGAACTCGTGCAAGAGGGGTATGTTGAAAAGAAAAGCGGCAAGGGCACTAGGGTCATAGCTAATGGTGCGATTGTCAAACTTTCCAAAGGAAAGCGTTTCACAGAGCTGTTGGTGGAGGAAGGGCACTCCATTTTAAAAAAGGTGTTAAACATAAGTCATATTGACCTTTCTTCAGACTCTAAGCTGCATTCTCTATTTGGTGACCATTGCATAAGTATCGAACGGATATATTTATTGGACAATGAACCTTATATTTACTTTACACATTATGTTTCACTCGATATGAACGAAGAAGATATGAAAGAGGTCCAGATCAATTCTTTGTACCGCTTTTTGGAAGATCAAAACGTCAAACTTGAAACATTCAGAGATGAGTTTGCCGTTGCTATCGCTCCGGATCACATTTGCGAAACACTGAAAATCGAAAACAATAGTCCTGTACTAAAAAGGATTCGGATTTCCAGTGATGGGGACGGAAATGTTATGGAATACAGTGAAGGGTATTACAACACGGCTAAACAGAACTACATTGTGACATATAATGAGCCGGTACAATAATTCAATTATTGTATTGGTTTGATTGTAAGCGATTTCAATAGGGTGGGGAGAACATATGGATCTATATTTATTAGGAATCACGCTGATAGCTATCGTAATTGTTATTTTGGGGGTATCATGGTGGAAATGGCATGCATTCATTAGCTTGACTGTAGCCAGTTTATTTTTAGCGGTTTTTTCTGGACTGCCGATGGACAAGATTGTAGGAGCATATGAAACGGGTGTCGGAGCGGTCCTTGGTCACCTTATTGGAATATTGGCTTTAGGGACCATCTTAGGAAAAATGATGTCCGACTCTGGAGCCGGTATGCAGGTTGCTGACTTTTTCATTAATAAATTTGGCGTGAAGAACCTGCCATGGGCCATGCTTTTATCTGGTTTCATCATAGGCATTCCGGTATTTTTTGAGGTTGGTTTAGTAATATTGCTGCCTTTGGTCATTTCCATTCGGAAATCAACTAAAGTGAACATCTTGTTAATTGGTATTCCAGTACTTGCTGGTTTATCGATCGTACATGGGTTGGTACCTCCGCATCCGGGAGCCATGACAGCTATTGGGATCTATAATGCAAACATGGGACACGTACTTCTGTACTCATTGATCATCGCATTCCCGACTGCTGTAATTGCCGGACCTCTATTCGCAAAATGGGTTCAAAAACGGGTTATTCCTGTTGGTGAACCGGAATTGATCCGGGTGGTAACAAAGTCAAGTGGATTACCAGGGACAGGAGTTTCGTTCTTCATCATCCTTTTGCCTGTATTGTTGATGGTTTTAACTGTATTGGCGCCTTATTTGCCGCTACCGGGTTCCATTGAAAAATTCTTATTGTTTATCGGAAGTCCGGTGATTGCCCTATTAATCTCCTGTTTTGCTGCTTACTATTTCTTGGGCTACAGACAGGGAATGGACAAATCGCTAATTAAAAAGTTGACGGAAGAATGCTTATTGCCATTAGCCTCCATAATCCTTATTATCGGTGCTGGTGGAGGATTCAAGCAAATTTTAATTGATAGTGGCGTAGGGACTGCAATTGCTTCCATGTCTGAAGAAATTTCTTTATCACCGATCATTCTTGCATTCCTAGTGGCCGGATTGATTCGGATTGCCACGGGTTCTGCAACCGTCGCTTTGACCACGGCAGCAGGAATCGTTTCACCGGTCGTTGCCAATATGACAGGTGTAAATCTAGAATTACTCGTTATTGCCACTGGCGCAGGATCACTTATGTTTTCCCATGTTAATGACGCCGGTTTCTGGTTAGTAAAAGAATATATGGGACTAACCGTTAAAGAAACATTCAAAACATGGACAGTCATGGAAACCTTACTTTCCTTCGTGGCATTCGGTTTGGTTTTAATTTTGGATATATTCATTTAGTAAATAAAGGGTCTGAATAAGGGCATTTACCTCCTTGATCTGTTTTGGGGTGACAGATCAAGGAGGCTTTTATTTAGTTTTGAACATGTTGGGGAGGGAGTAAATGACTGGCTTAGTTCTTAAAGATAGGTCGATGGGAAATCAGAAACAAAAGTCATTCAGAATAGGAAGTAGTATGACAGTGACAAGGGTGTAGTTTCATCCGGAAGACGTTTGTTTTGCTCCTCTAAGATATAAGTCCTGACAGAGACTTCTATATTGAAAGATTGACAGCTTCCCGTTTACATATTCATTCTGAATATAATCCAGTAATTCATTGGCATGGTTAGGCTTTTGACGTTTTTCCTGAATATAATGGAGGATTAAAACTTCTATATTCACACACTCACCTTACTTGACAAGTATTTTTTTCCATTAACAATATAACATGGTAATTCAAAAAAATATCATTTTTAGAATATTTTAACTATCGACATATTTATACAAATAAAAGGAATGATTCGGGCTAGGGCTGGAAAATTGATAAAATATTATCGGGATATGCAAAAAATAGAGCGATACCTACTGGTATGGACTCTTTCTAACTTTTATTCTACCGTGTTGTTTTTAAGTCGGCTCAAGAAAAAACCCTTGAAATTCAAGGGTTGGATAGTTCATCAAAGTGATAAAAAATGTTGGCGCTGATTTTACATGGGGCTTCAGCTTCATGCTTGTATCTTTTGTACAGGTATAGGTGATAAACGCAGCTCTGCGGCCTCTCTCTTAATGGAGAATAAATAAGCTGCCAAACCTAATATGGCTGTAAAAATCAGCATGGCGATCGATGAACTGAAATCCCCGCCAGACAAGTCACGAAGCCATCCCATGATATAGCTCGAAAAGCCGCCCATGATATTCGTGAATCCAATTAGACCAGCGGCCCGTCCTGCCGTTTCAGGTGTTGAGTATTTTACCATGAGCATATTACTTAAATGGAACACACCGCCTTGACATCCCATTGCCAGTCCCATACATAGTCCGGCTAAAATAGGATTGGGGATGAAAATCGCTACAGTCAGAAAGACTGCCGTCAATGAAAATAGAATCGTGGCCATCAAACTTGGACGTCTGGTTTTGTCAGCCAGAAAACCGCATGCCAAGACAAATCCTAAAGCGAATAGCCAGGAAAGAGAAGTAATACTCGACATTCCTTCCTTTTCGAATCCTTTTGCTTCAATGAGGTATGTAGGAAGCCAAATGC
Organism: Peribacillus sp. FSL P2-0133; assembly: GCF_037975445.1. Classification (NCBI taxonomy): domain Bacteria; kingdom Bacillati; phylum Bacillota; class Bacilli; order Caryophanales; family Bacillaceae; genus Peribacillus; species Peribacillus sp. FSL P2-0133. The sequence continues at coordinate 2,547,855 of NZ_CP150254.1, forward strand.
TGATACCGAAAAATAAGAAGGAGCATACAAGCATGCCAAACCAAACAATCCAGAAACGATAATCTTGGGCGAAACTCTTATTCTCGGAGGCAGCGGTTTCTTTCACTTCATCATCCGTTTGGCGAATGAAAGCCAATTCCTCCTTACTTATACGGGGGTGCTCTTCTGGTGTATTTCGTGTCATAAAGATGAACATCGGGATATTTATAAATAAGTTGAACGCTGCAAGCATAAAGAAAGCTGCTTGCCAGTGGAGTAAAGATATCACGAGCACCAAAACAACGGCTCCCATTGCCGGACCTAAATAGTTACCAGTAAGCCATGATGCCTGGGCCCTCCCCAATTCGCGTTTATTAAACCAGTTAGAAATGAATTTGCCGGAAACCGGAATCATCATCCCCTCACCAAAACCAAGAATGATCCTGCTTATTAAAAACATTTCATATGAATTTGCCAGGCCTGACATAATCATCGTGAGTGTCCAAACGAATAAACCGGCAATGGCTGTTTTTCGGGCACCTAATTTATCAATGATGAAGCCCCAAAAAAGATTGGAAACTCCATAGGCAATGGTGAATACAAAAGATAGAAGACCGATCTTTGCATTTTTGTCATCGCCTGTCATACCGAGTGCATGCAAGAATTCAGGATCTGTTTGAATGATGGAAATGCCAACCTTATCAATTTGTCCGAAAAACCAAAAGAAAAAAATTGGAACGGCAATATACAACCATCTTTTTTGCCCATTTAACATAATACCATCTCCTTGTCGCTTTTTAGCATTCCTTAAAACACTTACCATTGAGAATAAGTGAATTACGGGTTTTCCCTTTAGAAAGGTACTAGTTTTGATTGTTCATTTTAGAGCTTTCCCGCCTTTCTTTATAATTTTGATAGATAAAAAGTCACGGAAATGTTTTGTAAGGAAAACAAAGTTTTACTTTCTTAACGATAAATTAAAATAATTTGATTGTCAATTTAATATTTCGACTATTTTATATCTTTAGAATAAATAGATTTATAAGCGCTTTCATATTGAATAGAACTCCATTGCACCCTTTTGTACTTTCTTTGAGATATATTTAATCAAATGAGTGGAAGGACCTCTATCACGGACTTAAAAATGGAAGCATTTAATCTTTTGTGTCAAAAAAACAAATTATTATCAAATTATCAAAAATTCTGACTTATTGATATTGAATTTAAAATCAGGAAAATCTATAATTCATTTATATTGTTTTGTATATGAAATACTTAATATGGAAAAAAACATGATTTGGCATAAAATATCGATGTATTATAATTCTTTATTTGTTTTCATTTGTAATATTGGTTATATTTGGTTGAATCGATCTTTTCTATCGATACGTCAATTAAGCTAGGCCTTCCAAATAGTTTTATATATGTAAATATGCTTTAATTGACACATATACACTATTCTATTTAAACATGAAGAATAAGGGTAGAAGGAATGCCAATTAGAAGAATGCTCGATTCATTATCTGAAAAAAGGAAAGTAAAAGCGCTTGTTATCCTGCAGTGTTTGGGAAACAAGGAGATAGCAGCTCGGTCTTTCGATTGGCTCGGCTATGCTCTCGATTCTACTGGCCGTTTTCCGGAAGTGGTGAAAGCGTTGATCATATCTGATGCGACACGTTGGGCAGCTGTTGTTAGTATGGAAGAAAGTGAACGGAAATTTCTGAATAGATTACATTCCATCGAAACGTAAATCAGATGAACTTGCAAATCAGAGGCAGTGCACTACTGGCGCCCATGTTTCTGTCTAGTAAGGAAGCGAAACGGATCTGGCCGCAAATACTTCCGTCAGGATACCGGTCATTTTCTTTCTCTTTATCAAGTTTAAACCAAGTGGACATCCTATCTTCATTATCTGTTCCGCCTTTGATCTTGTGTGGTGAACAGATAGTGAGTCAAAAATTTTTTGGACATTGATTCCTAATTCCGAGTTTTTCATTGTTCGGAAGTTCGGCCACTTATGTTATCAGCAGGATCCATGTGTGTTCAAGGATTATGGTACGGGTTTTACAGACAAAGGTATGCAACCATTGAAGTGTGCATCAAAAACATTCACCAAATGAACTTCCAGAAAAAAATGTACATATACTGCAAGTTCTTCTTTCTAGGTATGAAGAAAGCTTTACTGAATGGGTTATATTCAGGAGAAAATGAGATTTATTCACAACGGGGGGAATACTCGAATGGCAAGCGAAGAAAAAGAGAAAGAGAAATATAGTGCTAATTCATTGGTTAGAGGTTTGGAAATCATTAAGCTCTTTAATGAAGTACAGCCGAGTTTGTCTCTTTCAGAAATTGCAAAACAACTGGGAGTAAGCAGAACGGTACCATATCGTTTATTATTCACATTACAAAATATCGGTTATTTGTCTCAGGATGAACATACCAAACGTTATAGTTTAACGCCAAAGGTTCTTGAATTGGGATTCAGCTATTTGAATAGCTTGAAATTCCAGGAAATTGTCCAACCATATATGGAGAACTTGCGTGATGAAATCGGAGCCTCCTGCCATCTATCCATTTTGGATGGTCAGGAAGTCGTTTATGTTGGAAGTGCCCCAATCAGAGGTGTATCCGCTGTCAATGTGAACATAGGTTTGCGGTTGCCGGCACATGCTTTGGCCAATGGAAAATTACTTTTGGCATATCAACCGAAAGAAATGCTAATGCAAATGTTCAAAATCTCAAATCTAACACCTTATACAGACAAAACACTCACCGCGCCGGGTGAGTTTCAAAAACAGCTGGATTCGATTCGGCAGAATGGTTATTCGATGACTAGCGGGGAATTCCACCCGGGCATCCGTTCTGTTGCAGCTCCGATTTTTGACAGGACTGGAAAAGTATTAGCTGCCTTGAATGTCGTGGCAACAGAGTCTGCTTATCAGGAGGATTTCATCGATAAAATTGCTTTGCCGAAACTTTTGGAAGTTTCTCGTCAGTTATCCGTTTATATGGGATATAGTGGGGTTAAGCCGTATCAACACGAAGATGTCTGAACATACTTGAGTCCCAATCTATCAATAAGTTAATAACCTCTTTCAAAAGTGTGGATCTCCCAATAGGGTATCCACACTTTTTTGTGTTTAAGAAAAGCGGATATTAGATTAACTAGTTTCAAGTTTATCCCGAAGCGCTGAGCGTTCGGATTATAAAAATAGTTTTAAATATTCTAAAAACTAATTGACAATGAAGCGGTTTCATTTTAGACTTAATTCATAGACAAAACAATGTTTTGCTTATGAAACATAATGTGATTTAGAAACAGCAAATAAGGGAGGAATTTTAAAATGACAAAAGAAGCTTTTTCAGTGAAGGATTTTGAAAAAAAATATGTTGCCCGATTGAAAGACCGTTCGCTTGATTGGGATGTCTTGAAGTTCCAAGAAGAAATCGATCCCGCTTATCGACGCGCACAGATGAGATATATAGGACGTGGTGCCACTGCCAATAACGATACGAATGTAATTGCAGGTGAACATTTCACTTTAAGTACAATGGTGCTGCCTCCGGGATGTATCGGTCCTTTGCACCTTCACGACGATGTTGAAGAAGTGTTTTTTATTCTAGAGGGTGAAGTCACTGCATTAATTCAAGAGGATAGCTACAGTGAAGTGCATGAAATTAAATTAAGTGCGAGAGACTGCATCAGCAGCCCACCAGGGGTTTATCGGGGAATTAGGAATGACGGGGATGTAGAAGCGCGCATGCTCGTGATGTTAGGGGCAGTGAAGCCTAATTTACCGACATATCCTGAAGGCAGTGAACTGGAAGAACTGCGTAAACAACGCTCTAAAGAAAGAGAAGCCATCATTAAAGACTGATCATTTAGCCGAAAAGGGCACCTGCATTATGAAAATTAATGAGGCGCCCTTTTCGATTAGATTGTTAAATATGGCCAATGCAAATTATCTAAAGGCCAATCTAAATTATGGGAGGTATAAAAAATGCTTGGGATTACTCATTTACGACATATAAGCATGATAACTCCGAATTTCGACGATCAAGCAGAGTTTTATGAAAAGGTTTGGGGACTGGATAGAGTGTATGTTCCGGAAGAGGAGAATACGGTTTATTTCCGCGGGGCTGGACCGGAACATCATATTTTAAGCCTTCACAAGGGAGAAAAACGAGGTTTGCATCATATAGCTTTTGGCATGGTTGATAAAAATGCAGTGGATCGTGCAGCGGGTATATTACAATCTAAGGGCGTTCGAATTATTGAACCACCTGGATATTTGGATGAAGCAGGTGCCGGTTATGGCCTGCGGTTTATTGATCCGGAAAACCGCGTGATTGAGCTCTCGGCTTGGGTGGAAGTACAAACGTCTATTTGGAGCAAGAAAAATGTTGACCCAGTGAAATTGAATCATGTTGTAATGAACACGAAGAACTTGGATATGATCGTTGAGTTTTACACGGATGTACTTGGTTTTAAAGTTACTGATTGGAGTGAGCACCAAATGTCATTCCTGCGATGCAACAGGAAACATCACTCCATTGCCTTCAATCAAGATGAGCATGCGTCAGTCAATCATATCGCATACGAGGTCGATTCCGTGGATGAACTGATGCGAGGAATAAGCAATGTGCGAAAAGCGGGCTTGTCAGAACTTTGGGGACCTGGACGTCATGGGCCTGGAGACAATATTTTCTGTTATTTTCAAGACCCAGGCGGTTTTGTTATGGAGTATACATGTTATCTGGAAACGATTGAAGATGAATCGGAGTGGAGAGCACGTGTATGGAAACGGGTTCCGCATTTAATGGATCAGTGGGGGATTGCAGGTCCGCCGAAACCAGAAGCCCGCAAAGCAATGGGAGGAGATCCCGATCCAGGCTGGGTTGATTATCAGATAGATGATTCAGTCATGGCGGAAAAATGAGGAGGATATTGATTTCCTCCCATTATTCTTGTACGTAGCTAGGACATCGTTTAAGGAAAATGGCTTTGAAAAGGAGTGACGAGAGTGGATTTAGGATTGCAAGGAAAAGTTGCTGTCATAATGGGCGGCACGTCGGGCGTGGGATTAAAAACAGCAGAAATGTTTTTAGCTGAGGGAGCGAAAGTGGCTATATGCGGTAGAAGTGCAGAGCGTATGGAGAGTGCACAAACTCAATTGCTCTCATTTGGTGAAAAGGCAGATATTTTTGCATCAACATGTGATGTCACCTCAAAATCGGATGTGGATTCTTTCATTAATGGTACCGCTGAGAGGTTTGGCGGAATCGATATATTGGTGAATGCAGCCGGTCAAAGCGTGATGGGTCACTTTTTTGACATAACGGATGAGCAGTGGGAAGAACAGATTCAGTTAAAGTTCTTTGCCATCATATATGCCGTTCGTGCTTCGCATCCCCATTTAGTGAAAAGGGGAGGAGGGCGGATCATTAATATTAATGCAACGCTTGCTAAAGAACCTGAACGTCATATGGTAGCGACTGCAGCAGCAAGGGCTGGTCTCCTTAATTTAAGCAAAACCTTGTCCCAGGAATTGGCTTTTGACAATATATTGGTTAATTCAGTGAGTCTTGGATTGATCCGGACGGATCAATGGGAGCGAAGAAGATTGAAAAATGCACCTGATATGGACCCTGAAGAGTATTACGGAGACCTTGCGAAAAAACGGAATATCCCTCTTGGCCGTGTAGGTGAAGCGGAAGAAGTGGCCAGTGTCATCGTTTTCCTTGCTTCAGACAAAGCAAGTTATGTAGCGGGTTCGACGATTGAGACGGCAGGAGCGATCGGAAAGGCACTATAAATATATTACTAAAAAAGGTAGGATAACGCGATGAAAATACAAGAAGAAATAGAGTTTACGACTGCCGATTCCATCGTAAAGGAGCTTGTTCAAGCAGGAGTGGAAGCTGCTTTCGGGATTGTCAGTATTCACAATATGCCAATCTATGATGCAATTCTTAGAGAAGGAAGCATCAAACTCATTTGTTCACGCGGTGAGAGCGGTGCTGTGAATATGGCTGATGGATATGCCCGCGCCACTGGGAAATTGGGTGTAGTGATTACAAGTACCGGAACAGGGGCAGGAAATGCTGCTGGTTCACTAGTGGAAGCATGGGCAGCTGGTGTCCCCCTTCTTCATCTTACCGGTGAGGTGGCTTCTTCTTATCTTGGTACAGGTAAAGGATACATACATGAGTGTAAAGACCAGCTTTCAATGATGAGCGGAGCTTGTAAAAATGCAGTGAGGCTTAGAAACCCTGACCAATCAGCAGCAGTGGTAAGGAAGGCGATCCAAGAAGCTTTAACTGCACCAACGGGTCCGGTTACATTGGAAATCCCGATTGACTTTCAATCGGCGATCATAGAAGATCTTTCACTCGAAGGGCTGCGGCCTTCAACATCTGAAACAAATTCATTGCCATTTATTCCTGAACAAGCCGTGCAAAAAATGGTAGGCGCACGCCGTCCTGTAATATGGGCTGGTGGTGGAGTCATCAGTGCCAATGCTTCGCAAGAGCTGCAAAAATTAGCGGAACTCCTTGGTGCAGCGGTTATAACAAGTCAGTCAGGAAAAGGTGCGATTCCAGAAAACCATGAACAATGCATCGGACATTTTGCAGCATATGAAACAACAAAAGAGTTTTTAAGAAATGCAGATTTATTGATTAGTGTAGGTGTAAGGTTTAGGGGGAATGAAACATCCAACTGGAAAGTGCCGGTGCCACAAGAACATATAGCGATCGATGCGGATTGGCAGGCCATTAACCGGAACTATAAAGCTTCGTTAGGTTTGGTTGGCAATGCGAAAGATATGCTGGCTGCCATCAATCAAAAGCTCGAAGAACATTCAGTTCATGCGGAACCTTCTTATTTACAAGAAGTTCTTTCGCTTAGAAATGAAGTGCGCGCTCAACTCAGGGAAACGCTTGGGCCTTATGAGCAATTTGTGGATGGCATGAGGGAGATATTACCAGACGATACCATTCTGGTTCGTGATGTAACCGTACAGGCAAACGTTTGGGGCAGCCGTTTATTTGAAATCTATGAACCGAGAACATCCATTCATGCATCAGGCGGCGGAATTGGTCAAGGTCTTCCAACAGCAATCGGTGCCCAAATGGGGTGTCCAGATAAGACCGTCGTTTTAATGGCTGGAGACGGTGGGTTTATGGTGAATGTCGGGGAAATGGTCACGGCAGCCGAAGAAAACTTACCAGTTATCATCGTATTGTTCGATGACTCAGGCTATGGGGTTCTTCGCAATATTCAAACAGCCGCATATGGTCGTCAGGTAGCCGTGGATTTATTGAGTCCTGATTTTGTGAAACTGGCTGAGTCCATGCATTTTGATGCTGTCCGTATTGGTTCTGGAGATGAATTCATATCCGAACTGAAAAAGGCAAAGGAAAGACGTAAACCTTCAATGATCGTTGTTGATATGGAAGCTGTGGGGCCTATGGCCAAGCCATTTGGCGGACCGCCAGGAGCTGCGGAAGCGTTCAAGCCCAAAAAACTATAAGGAGGATTGAGAATGATTTCGACATACCCATTTGTTTCAGGAAAATATCTAGTTAATGGAGAATGGATAGAATTACCGGAGAAAGTCGATGTAGTAAATCCGGCAAATACATCGGAAGTAGTTGGCCAGGTGGCAAAATGCTCTGAAGAAATCGTGAATGACGCGATTGAAGCGGCAGAAATTGCTTTTGAAAAGTGGTCTCGCTCTGATATTGAGGAACGGGCTAACCGGATGAACACTGCTTCAGACGAACTTTCAAAAGTAATCGAGGAAAATGTTACAGTGTTTGTACGTGAAAATGGCAAAACACTTGTAGAAGCTAAAAAGGATTTACTGCGCTGTGTTGAAGTCATGAAGGGCTGTGCAGCAGAGTTACTTGATTGGTGGAAGCCTGAAGTGCTCCCTGGAAATCAAAAAGTCCAGATCCGAAGAAGGGCAAGAGGTGTCACGGCAATAATCACACCGTGGAATTCTCCGATGATATTAACATTTAAACGGGTTATACCTGCTGTTTTGGCAGGCAATGCCGTTGTCGTAAAACCTGCAACGAATTGTCCTTTAACGATAATGACCTGTTTAAAAGTAGTTGCTGAACATTTTCCTCCAGGAGTCATCAATATAGTCTCAGGATCAGGAAAAGCAATTGGCGACAAACTATGTTCAGATTCACGCGTACGGACATTGGCGTTTGTCGGAAGTACGGAAACCGGAAAAGATATCATGCAGAAATCAGCTGGAAATCTGCAAAAAGTATATATGGAACTTGGCGGAAATGATCCTGCCATCATTTTGGAAGATGCCAATATGGATGAAGCCGCTATCAAACGTTTGAGGATGGGGATTTTACGAGCAGCGGGTCAGGTCTGTTCTGCAGTAAAAAGAGTGTACGTTCAAAAATCACGTTATGAAGAGGTTGTGGAAAAGCTGACCAAAGAGTTTAGCCGGATGGTAATTGGTGATGGCATTCAGCCTGACGTAACTATGGGTCCATTGAATAATAAAGCACAATATGACTTTGTGAATGGCTTGATCGAACGTACGGCTAAATCAGGAGGAAATATAATCACGACTGGCATTCAGTTGAATCCTGAGACTTGGAATAAAGGTTATTATATGCTTCCTTCCATTATTACTGGTGTCGATCAGCAGAGCGAATTGGTTCGGGTAGAACAATTTGGACCCATCATTCCAATTTTACCTTTCAATGATATTGATGAAGCTGTAAAATTAGCGAATGATAGTGAGTTTGCGCTGCGTGCATCTGTTTGGACCGAGAATGAAGATATCGCTGTCGAAATGGCAGATCGCCTTGAAGCTGGTGCGGTTTTCCATAATAATCATACCGTTTTCAGCGACTTGGCTCTGGATTTCCCTGGCTTAAAAGAAAGTGGTGTTTCCCGGGAAACAAGACATTGCGGGTTGGAATTCTTTGCGGACTCATACGGGTTTGCTGATTGAGGAAGGATGAAACTACATGAAATTAGGTTTAATCGGGTGCGGTAATATCGGAAAATTTCTGCTTCAGGCCATTAATAACGACGGGCTACTTCCAGGTGGGAAAATTGTTGCGATTTATGCCCGCCGTGAAGAAATAGCGGCACAACTAGCTGAAGAATTCACGACACAGGCATATAGTGATGTCGATGAACTCCTTAAATCCGATGTAGATTTAGTCATAGAGGCTGCAACGATCGAAGCAGCTGAAGAGTATGCATTGAAAGTGCTTAAAAGCGGGAAGGATCTCTTGCTGAGCAGCATTGGCGTGATGGCGAATACTGCCTTTGAAGAACAATCAAGCCAGATTTGCAAAATGTATAATGTGAATATTCTCCTTCCGTCTGGTGCGATTGGAGGTCTCGATGTACTTAAGTCGGCAAAAGCGGTGAATGGCCTTGAATCTGTTTGCATCACCACAAGAAAACCGCCAAACGCATTGCCTGCAGGTACTACAGTGACAGAAGAAACGGTATTATTTGAAGGATCTGCTGCAGAAGCGATCAAACAGTTTCCGAGAAACATTAATGTTGCGATTGTGCTGTCCTTGGCTGGTCTTGGATCGGAAAAGACGAAAGTGAAAATCATTGCCGATCCAAATGTGTTAAAAAACAATCACCTGATAGAAGCGTCAGGTTCGTTCGGGAAACTGAAACTGGAAGTGGAAAATGATCCGATGCCAAATAATCCGAAAACGAGTTATCTAGCGGCATTAAGTGTTTTGGCTACTCTGCAAAATAAGGAAAAGAGCGTTCAAATCGGTTAAGACTTATGATTTAAAGCTTGGAAGGGAGAGAAAAAGTATGCTTAAAACTGATAAATCCTTAGAAGAAATGTCGAAACAGCAAGTTATTAACTATCTGAACGAAACGGTTAAACCAGAGGAAGGCGCTATACCTGCATACCTCCTTGGAGACCCAAAGGTTTATGATATAGAACATGAAAAAGTGTTTTTGAAAACATGGGTTTTTATCGGTCATGATTCTGAAGTACCCAACAAAGGAGACTTCATGACCCGTGAACTGGCTGGCTACTCGCTCATCATCACTCGTGATGCTGAAGGGGAAATCAGGGCGTTTTATAATATGTGCACGCATCGCGGAATGAAACTATGCCGTGCGGATAAAGGGAACAAGTCATTATTTACGTGTCCTTATCATGGGTTTAATTTCAAAAACACTGGTGAGCTCGTAGGGGTGCCATTACAAAAGGACATATATGGGGGCAACCTTGACCGGGCGGAAATGGGCCTTCACAAAGTGAAGCTTGAATCCTATAAAGGTCTTTTATTTGGAACTTGGAATGAAGATGCAGAGCCGCTTGAAGAGTTTCTTGGAGACATTAAATGGTATTTGGATATACTCGTAGGTCGTGCAGAAATGGAAGTAATCGGGGTTCCGCAAAGATTCGTTGTTAATTCCAACTGGAAAGTTGGTTCCGATAACTTTGTTGGTGATTCCTATCACACGATGGTCACACACGGATCCATTGCCAAACTGGGCATGGTGCCCAATGCTACCTATTCAAAGCGTGGTTTTCAAATCCATACGGAAAACGGGCATGGACTGAACTTAGGGACACCTAACCCTGAATTCGCTTTTCCGGAAGAATTGAAAGATGAATTTAAAACTAATTTGTCTGAAGAACAATATGGAGTGTTATCAAACTTAAAGAATATGATTGGGAACGTTTTCCCCAACTTATCATTTTTAATATCCCATACAAAAATCAAAGACCAATTCATATCCAACACTTCAATTAGAATGTGGCGGCCAATCGGTCACAATAAAATGGAAGTGATCGCTTGGATGCTCGTGGAAAAGAACGCCTCCCAAGATTGGAAAGATAGATCAAGAGATTCATTTATATTGACCTTTAGCCCATCCGGTATTTTCGAACAGGATGATACGGAAGTGTTTACGGATATTACTGAAGCAGCCCAAGGCCCAATGCCTTTCCTAAAGAATTTAACCTACAATTATACAATGGGGCTTCATCGTGAACCAGTTGATTTTATAGGACCGGGTGTTGCTTACGATGATAAATTCACTGAAGCGAGCCAAAGGAATTTTTACAAGTACTGGCTTGAATTAATGACGAAATGATAAGCGGGAGGGGGAACGGAAATGAATGTGGAGAAAATGTTGCTCAAATGTGAATTTGAACAGTGGCTGTATGATGAAGCTCAACTGCTGGATGATATTGAATTTGATGATTGGTTCGATTTAATGCATTCGAGCTTGCGTTATCAAATGCCTGTACGTGTTAATAAAGAAGGAGTGGAACGCCCGGATTATTCAACGGAAATGTTTACATTTAATGATGATATTGAGCTGCTTAAACTGCGCGTGGATCGTTTGAAAACGGATTATGCTTGGGCGGAAATACCGCCGTCAAGAACGCGGCGTTTTGTCTCTAATGTACGCGTTAAAGAATTTGTTGAAGGTGAAAAGGCAGTCGTCAAGAGCTATCTGCTTATCTATCGAAGCCGCAGCACGGATATTCAACATGATTTGATTTCGGGGGAACGAAATGATGAATTCATTTTCGAAGAAGGTAAATGGAAACTTTCCAAACGGATATTCATTGTTGATCAATCAACGATAAATACCAGAAATCTTGCTATCTTCGTATAATTATTGACTTGGATTAAAAGAGATAACGAGGAGGCTGGTTACAATGGCAATGGCGTTAAAGGATAAAGTAGTGTTGATTACCGGGGGCAATTCAGGTATCGGAGAGGCTGTCACTAGACGTTTTATACAAGAAGGTGCAAAAGTCAGCATCATCGGCCGCTCGATAGAAACGCTAAAGAAAATGAAAGAGGAATTTGGTGAAGAGATTCTCATTAACCAAGGAGATGTAAGCAAATATGAAGACAATGAGAGGGCTGTCCAGGCCACAGTCGAGCAATTTGGAAAGCTGGACGTTTTCGTTGCTAATGCAGGTGTCTTTGATGGATTTGCTAAATTTGCCGACGTAACTCCCGATGCACTTTCCGAAGCATATGATTTTTTGATCGATATTAACGTTAAAGGATCTTTCTTCGGTGCTAAAGCCGCTCTTGAAGAATTGCAAAAATCGAATGGCAATATTATTTTCACCGTATCCGGTGCTAGTTTTTATCCGGATGGCGGCGGGGTGTGGTACACAGCAAGCAAGCATGCCCAAATAGGGTTGATGCGCCAACTTGCCTTTGAACTTGCTCCTAACATTAGGGTGAATGCTGTAGCGCCTGGTGGCACTCTGACAGCATTATCGGTCATTCCTCCCCTACGTCCATTCGTTAAAATAGTGGATAATGAAACGAAGGCAAATAGCATTAAAAAAAGAAACCCTCTTCAGCTTGCACAGATGCCCGAAGATCATGTAGCTGCATATGTCCTATTAGCATCGGACGCAGCGCGTGCAATTACCGGCGAAGTAATCTCCAGTGATGGAGGATTGTCAGTTCGCGGACTGGGTTGAGTTCATTACAAAATAAACTATGGGAAGAAGGTTTATAAGTATGGCTGAATCACTATTGGGCAATAGGAATATTAATCAACTCGCATTTGTTGTAAAAGATATTGAAGCTGCTAATATAGCTTTCACAAGACTGCTAGGCATTAAGAAGTCAGAACCATTTCTAACTGGTGACAGTTCTGTTTCGAATGTCACTTTTAGAGGTGTACCAACGGAATCACAATCCAAACTGGCTTTTCTGAATACACCAACCGTCCAATTTGAACTAATAGAACCCGATAAAAATCCAGGAACGATGCGTGAGTTCCTGGATGAAGTAGGTGAAGGGATCCACCATATAGCTTTTGACGTTGACTCTATCCAAAAGAGGCTTCCAATCATGGAGAAAAGCGGATACCCAGCTTTGCAAACGGGTGAATTCACTTCAAGTGACGGCCGGTATGTATATGTGGATACACTGGATGATCACAAAACGTTAGTTGAACTGCTTGAAAGTTCAGAGCCAAGAAAAACGGCATGGGAGAGACCAGAAGATGCAAGCGTTCAGCCGCTATTAGGGACTAACAAAGTGGAACAGCTTGCGTTAGTTGTAAAAGACCTGGATGCGGCAGCAGATGCATATTGTAAGTTGTTGGGTATTGAAAAACCTCCCATCATTCATTCTGGTTCAACCGATATTACAAACGTGATTTACAAAGGGAAGCCCACTGAAGGAAAATCAAAATATATGTTCATCGATACCCCGTTAATTCAAATTGAATTGATCGAGCCGGGCGAATCACCCAGTACGTGGAAAGATCATCTTGAAACATATGGTGAGGGTGTTCACCATATATCTTTTGTCGTAAAAGACTTGGAGGATAAAATGAAGATGTTAGAAGAAATGGGCTATCCGGTCATACAGACAGGTAACTTTTTTAACGGAAAAGGCCGATATGCCTATATGGATACAACATCGACCTATAAAGTGATTATTGAACTATTAGAACGTTTTGATGAGTAAACATGTAACAATTGATCATTAATTAGGTTTCCGGATACAAATTCCAGAGCACTTGGAACTTACATAATCAGGAATAATGAACTCCAGTGGTCATTAAATCGAAAATCTAGCCATTTTCCCTCCTAATCAGCTGATTAGCTTTCTAGACAAGTGAAACCGTAAAAAGCATATACAAGGCAATGGGCAGGAAGGGGACTTCAACCATGGCCTTGTAAGGTTGGCATAATAGTGAAAAATTTAACAACAAAACGGAAAAAATAATTGACAAACAATTCGGAATATTAATATTATTGAAAGTAGTTAGCGGCTTGGATTTTTTTAAACTAAGATGTATACATGTATGCAGGTAAAAAAGTAGGGAGCAAAAGGTTAAAAAAATTTGTAAAATTGGGGGCTAGAAAAATGGAGATATCCGGAAAAATAAACTTTGATTATAGCGCAGAAGTGATTTGGGAAGCCATGCATAATCCGGAATTGCTCAAGAATGCTATTCCAGGATGTCAAGACCTTTCATTAGTTGCAGATGGTGAATATGATGTTGGACTTAAGCTTGGTGTAGCAGCTGTAAAAGGTGACTACACGGGAAAGGTGAAATTGAAGGATTTGGAAGTGCCTTATCAGTATATTTTAAATGCTGAAGGAAGCGGGAAGCCAGGTTTTGTTTCTGCTGAAATGGACTGTAAAATCATTCCTGATGGTGATGGTTGTCAATTGATTTGGGAATGCAACGCAGATATAGGTGGAATGATCGCTGGTGTGGGAAGCAGGGTTATTGGTGGTATTGCAAAATTCATGGCAGGTAAATTCTTTAAAGATATGGAGAAACAGTTAAAAACTCATCAAAGAATTTAATGCCGGTCATTCAAACCATTTAAAAGGTGTATCACGAATGGAGGGGTTCCTATCAAACCAGCTACGTTTAATTACCTTCGGCCTTCGAGCTTGGAAGAAGCTGTGGACTATTTATCAGAATACGGGGAAGATGCGAAAATTTTATCCGGCGGACAAAGTTTGATTCCATTATTGAATATGAGGCTTTCAACGCCAAAATACTTGATTGATATTGGCAGGGCTGAGGGGTTGAGCTATATAAAAGAAGATGGTGAATCACTGGTCATCGGTGCTTTGACGAAACACAGGGAAATTGAAAAATCCGAGTTGGTTAAGGAGAAGTGTCCATTGTTATCGGAAGCGATCCGGTGGGTAGGCCATGAACAAATACGCAATCGGGGAACTGTTGGTGGCAGCATCGCCCATGGTGATCCATCTGCGGAGCTTCCATGCGTTTTAACCGCTTTAAGAGGAGAAGTAGTCATTGCCGATGTAAACGGCGAAGAAATAGTAAGCCCTGAAGAGTTCTTCCTTACCTATATGCTTACATCCTTACAGCCGGATCAATTGGTTAAAGAGATTCGGTTCCCGATATTAAAGCCGAATAGTGGATCGGCATTTGTTGAAGTGGCCAGAAGGCATGGTGATTTTGGTCTGGTTGAGGTGGCTGCGGTAGTTGATCTAAGTGAAGATGGAAGTTTTTCTGAGGTTAAATTAGCCATTGGTGGCGTGAATTCCGTTCCTACAGCTTTAGGGGATGTGGAAAGGCTTTTGGTTGGAAAGGAACCGACTGAGGAAATTTATAAGGATGCGAGTGTTTTAACAATGGAGATGATCGAACCTGAATCCGATCTCCATGGTACTGCTGAATATAGAAGGGAACTATCTGGTACGATGGTCATCCGGGCCTTAAAGCTAGCGACCATTCGTGCACAAGGGGGCAGGGTGATGTGATGGATGGTGTTAAGATAAATCTAAAAGTAAACGGACAAGATATATCGAGGGAAGTAGACTCTAGATTGCTATTATCGGATTTTATCAGGGAGAGCCTGTTCCTTACTGGAACACATATTGGCTGTGAACATGGAGTTTGCGGAGCTTGTACAATCCATGTTAACGGTGATCCAGTCCGCTCATGTTTAATGCTTGCAGTCCAAGCGGATGGATGTGAAGTCAAGACGGTGGAGTCACTTATCCAGGAGAATGGGAAGCTTAATCACCTACAGCAAGCATTTTCGGATAATCATGCCCTGCAATGCGGGTTTTGTACTCCAGGATTTTTGATGACGGTTTCAGGTTTCCTGGAGGAAAATTCAAACCCTTGTGAAGAAGAAATAAAAAAATGCATTTCTGGAAATTTATGTCGATGCACCGGTTACTCCAATATTATTAAAGCTGTGAAGCAGGCTGCGCAAACTGTGTCCAATTAAGGAGGGAACAGGCATGACAAAATACGTTGGCCAAAGTGTTAAGCGGAGGGAAGATTATCGTTTGGTTACAGGAACAGGGCAATTCGTGGGAGATATCCGAATGGCAAATATGGTTGAAGCAGTCTTTGTCCGCAGCACACATGCACATGCCACAATCAAAGGGATTGATATCTCCGAAGCTCAGTCATTGGAAGGGGTGCATGCCATTCTCACCGGAATGGATATAGATGGAATCATAAAGCCTCTTGTCCAATTTGAATCACATTGTGCTTTGCCTCCCAATCTAGAGGAAGCGATCAATCCCACTATCCATTATTGTTATGAAGATGTCCTGGCAAAGAATAAGGTGATGTATGTAGGGCAACCCATTGCAGTCGTCGTTGCAGATAACAGGTATGTGGCCGAAGATGCAGCAGATTTAATAAAAGTGGAATATGAAACGCTAACAGTGGTTGTCGATCCATTCAAGTCATTGGAAAAAGGCGCACCATTGATTCAAGAGCATTTACAGAATAACGTCCAGGCAGACTTCCATGTTACGACTGGAAATGCTGTACAGTCCCTTAAAAATGCAGATCAAATCCTCAAGGCAAGAATCCAAACGCCTAGAGTTTCTTCCAACCCGCTAGAAACGAGGGGGGTCGTTTCCACCTATGAAAACCGTACAGATCAATTTCATGTTTATTCTTCCACTCAACTTCCTTTTGAGGTTAGAACTTATATTGCTAGATCATTGGATTTGGTTGAACAGCAAATCAGAGTGACTGCACCTGACGTAGGTGGTGGTTTCGGACCAAAAGGTGGGGTTCACCCAGAAGAAATCTTAATTCCATATCTTTCAAAGTTATTGAAGAGACCTGTCAAGTGGATTGAAGACCGTCTAGAACATATGACAAGTGCCCGCCATTCACGGGATCAAATCCATGATGTTGAGGTTGCTTATAACCTGGATGGCACTATTTTGGGAATTAAAGATCACTTCATTATAGATAGTGGTGCTGTAAATTATTTTGGATTAACATGTGCCTACAATAGTGCCTACCATTTAAGGGGAGCATATAAGATTCCAAACTATGATGTTACTTGCCAGATTGTCTTAACGAATAAAACACCGAATGTTCCATTCCGGGGAGCAGGAAGACCAGAGGTCGTTTTCGTAATGGATCGAATTATCGACATGGTCGCTAGAAGGTTGAAAAAAGATCCAGTGGAAGTAATGCGAAAGAACATGATTCAAGCGGAGGATATGCCTTATGACCAAGGGATTTTGGTTAAAGATGGTGCAAAGCTGATTTATGATAGCGGGGACTATCCCGCTGCATTGGATCAAGGTTTGAAAATGATTGATTACGAAGGATTTAGAGAGCAGCAAAAAGAGTTGAAGAAGCAAGGAAAGCTAGTCGGTGTCGGCATTTCCACTTATGTAGAAGGAACTGGTGCTGGTCCATTCGAAAGTGCTTATGTCACGATTGATGGTACCGGTCAGGTCGTGGCATACCTTGGAGCTTCTCCGCAGGGGCAGGGGCACGAAACGGTATTCTCCCAAATCTGTGCGGATGAATTAATGCTTAGCCCAAATGATATTACAATAAGGGTTGGTGATACAACGAACTTGGCCTTTGGGGCCGGAACATACGCTAGCCGGAGTGCAGTAAATGCTGGATCGGCCATTCAAATTGCTTCAGCGAAATTAAGGGGAAAAGTATTGGCCGTCGCAGCTGCCTTGCTTGAAGTTGAATCCGCTGATTTACAAATGGAAAATGGCAAAGCCTTTGTTAAGACCAACCCAGAAAAATGTGTGACCTATAAGGAAATTGCTAAAGCGGCACGTCCAGGAAACAGATGTAAGGTGCCTGTTGGAATGGAGCCAGGCCTGCAAGTCACACATTACTTCGTTCCTCCCACTGTTACTTTTTCATCGTCCGTCCACATAGCCATGGTGGAAGTGGATAAGGAAACAGGATTTGTCGAGTTGAAAGGCTATAGTGTGGTTCATGACGCAGGAAAGGTCATCAATCCAATGATCGTGGATGGTCAAGTGCAGGGTGGCATAGCCCAGGGAATTGGTGCAGCTCTATATGAAGAAGTCGTTTACGATGAGAAAGGCCAACTTTTGACTGGATCTTATTTGGATTATTTATTGCCGACATCCATGGAAATCCCGACTGTAGAAAAGTCCCATCAAGAATTCCTCTCTACCAGAAATCCACTTGGCATCAAGGGAGTAGGTGAAGGTGGAGCCATTTCCCCGCCTGCAGCCATTGCGAATGCGGTTGTTGATGCGCTCGATCCATTAGAAGTCACGATCAATCAATTGCCCATTAGCCCAAGCAAACTCCGTAATTGGATTAAGGAAGCGGAAAGGAAAAAGTTCAAAATCGAAATAGGTTAAAAAATTCGCTTAGCAGTTCAGAACTCATTGTTGATGGATTGTACCCTATACCATGACAGAACGACAGACGAGCATGAAAATGGAAGGTGTAAATAGGGGATTACACTAGTTACGAACATTTCATGATAATAGGGGCTGATTTTTTTGAATAATTTAAATCCACAACTGCATGATCAATCGGGCAAAATGACGAATACCCGTTGGTTCTTCACGGCTTTTCCTTTGCTTGTTCTTTTCACTGTTTCCATGATGGATAAGGCAAATATTAATATTTTGCTTGCCAACAAGCCTTTTCTAACTGATCTGGGCATTGATGGTAATTTAGTGAAAGGAACACTTAGCAGCATATTTTTAGTGACTTATGCTTTTGGTCAATTAGCTTGGGGCTTCATCGTTGATAAGATAGGTGCACTGCGCAGCGGTTTCATCGGGATCGCACTGTGGGCATTTGCGATGGTTTTAGGTGGAATGGCCGATTCCATCAGTGCGATTTTATGGTCCAGGGCCATATTGGGAATCGGTGAAGGAGTCCTGTATCCAATGGCATTGAAATTAACCTCAAGCTGGTTCCCGCAGAATGAACAAGCAAAGGCACAGACAACTTGGTATAACGGAAATGCGATAGGACCGGTTCTTGGGCTCCCGCTAATAGCAATCATAGCGTCCACATATGGCTGGCGGGAAAGCTACTTCATACTTGCGGCATTATCTGTCGTTTGTTTGATTATATTTTTGATCATGACAAGAGATAATCCGGCTAAGCATTATGCGGTTAATTCAATGGAATTAAACTATATTCAAAGTAATCAAAAAGTAGGGGGAACTCCAACAGCTAGTAAAGATAATGTTAAAGCGGTTCTTGCGAATCCGATGTTCTGGGTCTTAACGATTGTTTATTCTTGCATTTCCATTGCCTATTATGGGATTTCGACCTTTTTACCAAGTTATTTGACAGAAGAAAAAGGGATTGCTTTTGTAAATTCCGCTGTTATAAATGCCGGTGGATTCGCATTAGCCATTATTGTACAAGTGGTGGCTGGGTTTCTTTCCGATCGATTCATGAAGAGGGCGATTTTTGTAGGCGGGGCGTGTGGGCTTATCATCATTTTCATGCTTTTCTCCCTTTTCACTGCTAACAGCACAGTTGCTGCCGTCTTGAGCATTTTATTGATTGGTCTTTTGTTTATGCCAGCTGCCCTGACCATGACCATGCTTCACCGTGTCTCATCACCCGAGGTAATGGGGAGCATCAGTGGGGTTTTCGGCTGTGTATCTTATTTAATTGCAGCTCTTGGTCCTATGGTTGTCGGTTTATTCAGTCAAATGAGCGGTTCATATAATGGCGGGTTTATTGCCCTTTTATGTTTTGTTGCCCTTTCTCTTTTCTTAAGTGTTTTCTTAGTCAGAAAAGGATATTAGTGCTCTGATTTAAATCATTAAAAATGAATAATGGGGAAGAGAGACAAATAGGGCATTTTCCATTTGTCTCCCTTTTTCTGCTTCCAAATATGTGAATACCAGATTTAGAGGAGGGGGTTAAAGATGTCAAGGTTACAAGAATTAAAAGACGTGTTGGAAAATATAAGTTCCGCATGGGAGCGCCACGAAAAAGCAGCAATGGTCATGCAGATAGGTGTCAAGGGTTCAGCATATAGACTTCCAGGTGCAAAAATGATGATGGCATCGGACGGTCGTATGTTTGGCACGATAAGTGGCGGATGTTTGGAAAGCGATTTATATGGCTGGGCGGAAAAAGCTATGGAAACCAACACTTGCGTTACACACCTATATGACTTGAGCGAGAATGATATTTGGGGGTTGGGAATAGGTTGCAAAGGTAAATTGGAAATATTTATCCTTCCTATTGAGCCAAATGACGAATTCTGGATGATGACAAATCAAATTGTCCAGAAAGGTCAGAAATTCACCATGATATTGGATGTATCTTCCGGTAAAGGTTTAATCGTCGATAAATATGGTAACCTCATTGGAAATCATGGAAGTGTGCCATCTGAAGTCATTGAAAAAGCAAGGATGGTAATGGATGCACAAACTCGAGCAGAATTGGTGAATCTGGAGGGAAAACGATATCTAATTGATGCTATTAAGCCAAGTGAACAATTGATTATTGCCGGGGCTGGCAGGGATGCTGTTCCAGTTGTCGAATTGGCAGCAAAAGCTGGGTTTTCCGTAACGGTATTGGATTCACGCAAGAATTTCAATAATGATCGCTTGTTTCCATTGGCTTCGAATTTGCAAAAATGCCCAGATGAAATAGACCCTTCTGAATTTACTGGATCATGGTGGGTAGTCATGAATCATATCCAGTCCTTAGATGAGAAAACCCTACAAGTGGCTTTGAAAAGTGATCCACGATATATTGGGGTGCTTGGCCCAATCTCCCGTACAACGGAAATGCTTAATACAATTGGAGAGGACTTCAACAGCGGTCCAATCCACTCACCAATTGGTTTGGATATCGGTGCTGAAACGATGGAAGAAGTTGCACTAAGTATTGTGTCGGAATTGATGTCTGTTAGAAATGGAAGAATTCCTGCACCCTTGCATGGAAAAGTGAAGATTCATGCCTAAAGTAGGCGCGATCATACTTGCGGCAGGCATGTCGATTCGAATGGGTGAACCTAAACTGTTACTTCCTTTACGGGGCCAACCTCTATTTCTTCATGCCATTGATTCTATCCTTGGCAGCCGCATGCAGCCCATCTATTTGGTTGCCGGTAAATATATAGAAGAAATCCGTCAAGATAGTGAAGACTATCCAGAATTGAAGATTATTCATAATCCGAATTATGCAGATGGAATGTCCACTTCTCTAAAACTTGGAGTTCAATCCATCAAAGAACATGTGGATGCAGTCATGATCTTCCTTGCGGATCAGCCACTTATTTCCCGTAACATCATACAATCTTTAATAGATAAATATATTGAGTGTAAAGATGAAGGAGTGCGGATCGTTCGACCAAAATATAAAGGGGAGGCAGGACATCCGATACTAGTGGATGCAGTATTACTCAATGAATTCCATTCAATAAATGGTGATCAAGGTGGTAAAAGCATTATCAAAAAATATGATGCGGTGACCGAGACCGTTTCTTTTGACAATTCAATGTGGGGATTTGACATTGACACGCCTGAAGACTTCCAAAAAGTGAAATTGCATTTGGATTCATAATGCAAACTTTAAAATCACACGAGTAATCCTGGCAAAATATCCTGCGGAACGGCCGGGAAAATAGAGAGAAGGTCGAAATATTCCCCGAATCGTCCGAAATGCTGCTTGAAATACGTAATATTTACCTAATATAAAAGGGTTCCTACAATTGCGGACTTAATACTCGCAAATAGGCACCCTTTATTTTAATTTTATTGTGATACACGTTTTATGTAATCAAGGTAATAATCATAGTTTTTTTGGATATGGATCGTATTGACCTTTATTGCTTTTTCTGCATCTTTGTCACGAATGGCATGGATTACCTGTAAGTGCTCATTGTTTCGTTCCTCATACCAAGATTTATCAACCATTGTAACATCTTCATTACGGGCCGATAAAAAGGAAATTCGAAAAGAAAGCCATAATGAATCTGTAGTCTTTTGGAGAAAGGTATTTCTCGAGTAGGAATATAATAAGCGGTGAAATTCAATGTTTGCACGACTTGCCGCTATTCGGTCATTATTATTTATGGCCTGTTGCAGTTTATCCGTTGCCCATTCCAGTTTTTTTATTTCCTCTTCCGTAATTCCTTCACAAGCTTTTTGTAAAGAATAGTTTTCGAGCATTTTCCTGATTTCCAATTCCTGCTGCAAAAGTTCAATATCCACATTGGATATGACCATCCCTATACCAGGTTTCACCTGAAGCAAATTTTCCTGTTCTAATTTCCGCAAAGCTTCACGAACCGGTGTACGGCTACAATTGAATTGTTGGGCGATATCATCTTCCGTTAAACGGTCTCCGGGCAAAAATATCCCTTCAATGATCGCATTTTTAATAACAAAAAATATTGCTTCCCTTAAGGGCTTAGAAGAATAATGTTCAATTTGTTCTGTAATATATTGATAGTGATTGGTTTCCATGGTGCTCCTTTCTAAAATCCAATTATATACAAGTATATATATTTTATCTTAAAAAACGATTGAAGTCATTCTCTGCTTCAGACTTTTGATTGTTTATACATTTCAAAGGGTCGAGTCCGCTTATGTTTCGGACTACTAATGATTTAACTTCATATAAAAAAGGTAGATTTATATGATCTATGAAACAATTGTAACCAAAGATACTTACAAGGCTATCTGTACTTATTGCAAGGTATAAAATTAGGGAAGCCCCAACCATCCTGAAACCGGAGAAATGCCTGATAATATTGAGGAAAACAAGGGGACCATATAATAAGCGGAAGCAAACTTACAGTAAAAATGGGTCTTGATATGCGTCACTTTGCCGCGATGTATGATGTATTCCATCCTGTAAGAAGTGCAATGAAGTTGCTCGTTTACCTAAACATGCTATGATGGAAAAGGAGCGTTTGCTATTATTTATTATCTAAAGTAAAGAGAACATCAGATTGATATTCTTTTTTTCTTTAATGTACTACAGAGAATACAGGAGGAGTTTTAAAATGAATTTAGCACAATTTCCTAGGAAGCGATATACACCAACATATACACCGATTGAAAGATTAGATCATTTTTCTGAAGTTCTTGGGGGTCCATCCATTTATGTTAAACGAGATGATATGCTTGGTTTGACTGCTGGGGGAAATAAAACAAGAAAACTGGAATTCCTTGTTGCCGATGCGTTGGAAAAAGGCGCGGATACGTTGATTACATGTGGAGGCATTCAATCAAATCATTGCCGCTTGACACTAGCTGCTGCCGTTAAAGAGAAAATGAAATGCATCCTTGTGTTGGAAGAGGGACTTTCAAAAGATTCAGAGCCGGATTTTAACGGTAATTATTTTCTCTATCATTTATTGGGGGCTGACCAAATTATAGTTGTACCTAATGGATCGGACTTAATGCAAGAAATGCAGAAAGTGGCTAAAGAGGTATCAGAGAAAGGACATCGACCTTACATCATTCCGGTGGGGGGATCCAATGTCATTGGTGCAACGGGATATGTTGCATGCGCTCAGGAGATTTTAGCACAGTCCTTTGAGCAAGGCATTGATCTGAAAGCAGTTATTTGTGTAAGCGGCAGTGGGGGAATGCATGCTGGTTTGGTTGCAGGATTTCATGGAAATCAAAGTGGAATATCAGTAATTGGCATAAATGTAAGCAGAGGAAAAGCTGAACAAGAAGAGAAAGTTTTTCAGCTTGTTAGAGAAACTTCAACACACATCGCCCTGCAAAATTCGATCCCTCGCGAGGCTGTTACGTGTTTTGATGAGTATGTCGGACCGGGTTATGCTCTGCCTACACCTGAAATGGTGGAAGCAGTCAAGCTAATGGCTAGAACAGAAGGGATTTTGTTGGATCCGGTATATACGGGTAAAGCGGCAGCGGGACTCATTGATTTAATCCAAAAAGGCACCTTTAAGCCGGAGGATAACATCCTATTTGTTCACTCTGGTGGTGCTTCATCGTTATATGCCAATACTTCTCTATTTAATGGATAAAATTTTGAGAAATTCGTTAAGAAGTTTCTCACAGTTAATTTATGTGTGTTTCACATTATATAATGTGCTTTGAGTAAGTAATTATCTATCGAAATAGGGGAGGTATTATATGTATATTACAATTGGAGATTTTATTAAAGAATGGAATAAAGAAGCCATACTGACTCAAAATGTTTTGGATAGTTTGACTGATGATTCATTAGAACAACAAGTTTATCCTGAAGGTCGCACTTTAGGAAGAATTGCGTGGCATTTCACCACGACTATTCCAGATTATCTAGCTCATTTCGGGTTAAAGATAGACCGGATAGAAAGTTCGGAAAACGTTCCATCTTCAGCCCAGGAAATTGCTATCACTTTTAAAAATGTAAGTTCTCACGCAGCCAAAATTATTGAACAACAATGGACAGACGAATCCCTAGAGCAAATACAAGAAGCGTTTGGAAGACAGGAAACAAATGCTTCCATCCTTATGGGACTAATCAAGCATATTGTTCATCATCGCGGACAAGCTACGGTTCTGATGCGTCAAGCAGGAATAAAACCTTTTGGGGTTTATGGACCGCCAAAAGAAGATTGGATTCATTTGGGTGTGGAAAATCCACCACTTTAATTACTTATGCATGCTTAAGTTCCGACCTTTAACAAAAGGGGCCATTGGCGAATAATTAAATCCCAGTTCTCAATTTTATAACTGAGTTAATAATATGTTAAAGCATCCTTTGCAGGGTGCTTTTTTATTTTGCCAATGAAGGGTTTAAATGAAACCAGCTAATTTAGAGGCGATGTTTTAAATGGCATACTACTTGTTTCTCCAATTAAAGCTAATGGAGTAAAAGTAAAAGATGCGATAGATTCCGTCTTTTCCTTTTGATTAGGCTATGTTAAACCATTAGTGCAGAATAGTTCTTTAATATTATTATTTATAATTATGCTATTATTAGGCCTCCATATCCTGAACCTCCACCATAATTGCCACAACCACCGGCATAACTATTTCCGTCAATGATTAGGAGTTAAACAAAACTACTATAATGACGAGATCTTCACCTAAACAATTAAAGCTGACTGAAAGTATATATTTATAGAGCAGGACTTATAAATATCAGTATTTTGTAGAAAAATGTCGTTATTTGCGAATATCATTATCTTCATTTCTGAGATATTATAATATTGAATGAACTTTAACACATTGAAGTGATAATGCAACCTTTATGTCGGGGCTCAACTTAGTGAGTGGGGGAAAAAAAATGAGTGTAATCATCGAGAAGAAACGAATGGAAAACTATACTCATATGGAAGATGTAATGTTGGTTGGGAAAATCCATAATGGTGATGAAGATGCACTGGACTTTTTAATCAAAAAATACAGATGTGTCGTTCAATCAAATGCTTTGAAGTATTTTTTAACGGGTGGAGATAAGGAAGACGTCTTTCAGGAAGGAATGATTGGACTATATAAGGCCATTCGAGACTACAAGAATTGCAAAAAGTCCTCTTTCCGATCATTTGCGGAACTGTGCATTACAAGACAAATCATAACGGCTGTTAAAGCGGCTATTCGCCAAAAGCATTCTCCCTTAAATAATTATGTTTCATTTTATACGCCTATCTATCAAGGGGAGTCGGAACAGGCCCTAATTGATCTAATCCCTGAACAGACACAAAATGACCCAGTCACGATCTTAATAAAATCAGAAGAAATTTGCGATATTGAGCTGATTTTAACGGAAGTACTTAGTGAGTTGGAAAGTAGTGTTGTGGACTTGTATTTGGAAGGAAAAACTTATTTTGAAATATCAAAGGAACTGAATGTTCATAAAAAGACGATTGATAATGCACTTCAGCGGGTAAAAAGGAAGTTGGAGCGGTACTTCGAGTCCAGGAGGTTGGAAGAATAATAACTATAATCATTAAACATAAAGAATCTTTTCAATTCTGAACGGGTTCTTTTATTTTGCGCATATTTTGGTCTACTTAAATTTTCAAATCTATCTTATCTAGCTTCAGACCGTTCTAGCTATATTACAGGTACAACCGTTAATATTTCAGGTGGAAAATCCCGCGGATAAATACAAGGATGCTGGGTGGTTTTAAAATTCAACATTGAAGCGTTGTATGTTCTATCATTTAACTTTTAAGTAAGTCTTTTATTAACAAACAGGTGCTTTAGTTCATTAACAGGGGTTGCTGCGGCAGCCTTTTTTTTATGGAACTAACGGGTCAGGTAATTTAAGTGTACATTTCTTCACAAACTCCATTTTAAATGTTTATACTCCTGGTTAAATCTTCTTTGCCCTATGTTATTCACTTCTTCCTTAATATATTGACCCTGTTTTTCATAGGGGATAACAATAGATTCTTCACCAATAATATCCCACTGGTATCGTTATGACTTATAGCAGTTAAGTCATTTCATTCTATACGAAGATATTTGTGATTTTGTCAAAATAAGCAGGCGTATAACTTTAATTTTTATTGTAGTAGGATTAGGCAACCATTTGATAGGAATAGGATATCGTTCGTTTTTTCATTTGCTGCATAATAAAAAAGCCTCTACTTTTTCTATAACAATTATTTTGTTGAAATAAAACTCAAAGTTCTAAACAGAGTAGTGAAAAGAAACATAAGCAGCTAGTCCCCAATAATAGTCATTACCTTTGGTAATACAGAATTTATAACCATAAAAACAGCACCACATCACAGAATCTTATACTACTTTGACTCCAACGAATCAATACAAATACTAAAAATTGTAGGAGGAAAATATTATGAAAAAACTATTATTTACGTTCCTTGCACTGGTTATGTCCCTAACTCTTACTGCTTGCAACAACAATAATGACACAAATGGGATTTCTCAAAAGGGGCCATCGGGTGACACCTCACAGCAGGAGATGTCTGAGTTCAGTCGTGAACTTGTTAAATTCCCTGAGAACTACGATAAGGGTGTGAACTACACGACTGTAAATCGAGGAAATGTCAGGGAGGAGCTCTACACGAGCCAGGAAGCAATAGAAGCGGTGCAGAACGGTCAGTCAATCCCTGACGAAACCGTCATCACTCTCGAAATCTATAGGGATGAAAAGCTTGATGAAATCTTCGTGATGGTAAAGCGCGATGGCTGGGCAGATCAGAATCCCCCTGAGATGCGTAACGGCGATTGGCTATACCAGGAATTCAATGGAGACAAGTCGGTGGATTACGAGGAAGACATCGGTCGCTGCTTTTCTTGTCACGCCAATCAGGAGCGTGATGACTTCGTGAACACGTTGGATGAAATGAAGAGTTATGATCTTGAAGATTTTACAGGATCAAAGGACAGCAGTACAGAATCACAGATTGCAGGTATCCCTACAAATCACTGGAAGGTAAAAGCGGTAGGTGATAATCTGGAGGACTCGCTGGATATTTTACATGGAAATCGCTTAATGGAAGATGAAGAAAAAGCAGGGATCATCCAGAAGGTTCTTTTGATGATTCATTTTAATCAATAGACATAGGGATTGAGCATTTGAACGGAACTCGAAGTAATAACCAATAGTACGTCCTGACGGAAAACCGACCCAGGTATTAATATTAATAGAAAGAGGAGAACTTCTTGAATCGAAATATGTTAATCAGATTGGTTATTGATCTTTCTATGACCGTTCTGATGTTAGTTGCAATGGCTTATCAGATTACCGGAAATACAATCCATGAACTGATAGGAATTATATTGTTTTTGTTGTTTATTGCCCACAATATTTTAAATCGACGATGGTATAAAACGATTTTTAAGGGAAAGCACAATGTACAACGTATACTGAGCATTACGGTCAATTTGCTTTTTCTTGTATCCATGGCTGTGGTGATAATAAGTTCTGTGCCAATTTCTCGTGACATATTTGCCTTTATTTCTATAAACAATGACATGACTCTATTACAGATACATGTTATGGCTTCATATTGGGGATTTATCTTCATGGCTGTGCATATAGGAATGTCCTGGGGAACCATAATCAATGCAGTACGAAAGATGACGGGAATTACCAACACGAGCCGTATCCGCACAATTGCATTCCGTATAATAGCGGTGTTGATTGTTGTCTATGGTGTGCAGACTTCCTTCGAGAGAGATATGCTTTCGAGGTTAACCATATATAATCCATTCGGTTGGAGCTTTGATGAGTCTTCCATGGGATTTTTAATAGATCATCTAGCTATCATGGGAATATATATCAGTGGGACTCATTATGTTCTGAAATTTGTTCGGAAGCAGGATAAAGCTATAGCGTACAAAGATAGGTAAATTGCAGAATAAAAAAAGTGCATTAATCCGGGATTAGATTAATGCACTTTTTTATATTATTTAAAGTGTAGCTGCCACTAAATTAATACATAGAATGAACCTACGTGAAGGAGATTCAAGCTTTTACCCTTTGTTCATATTCCTCCTTCAGGTGCTTTATATCTTCTTTTGGTGGTAAACCAAACATGCGCGAATATTCACGGCTGAATTGTGATGGACTTTCATAGCCTACCTGGAATGCCACATCTGCTGCATCTGCGGATTCGGATAATAACAGGCTTCGGGCTTCTTGAAGTCTCAGTTGTTTTTGGAATTGAATTGGGCTCATCGCGGTTATCTCTTTAAAGTGCCGATGAAGTGAAGAAACACTCATATTTGCTATTTCCGCAAGTTCTTCAATCTTAAAAGACTTTTCATAGTTATTCATGATATGTTCAATCACGTCACTGATTTGATGAGTAGAACTTCCTTCTATGGCTATTTGTTTCAGCATATCCCCATGTTCTCCTTGCAGAACCCTATAGATGATTTCTTTCACGATTAAAGGAGCAAGTACCTTGATATCTTTTGGAGTATCTAGCAGACGAGCTAATCTTGTTAACGCGTCTAGCAAAGATGGCTCTGTTTTGCTGACATACATACCTCGTTTTGCATTTTCCTTTTTGTCAACTCCCATTTGGAATTCACGTAACACCTCTAATATTTCACTCGGTATAAATTCAAGTTTGAGAGCAAGATAAGGCACTTCGAAAGAGGATTCCGTGACTTGTCCGGTAATTGGCAGCTTAACGGATGCAACAAGGTAATCGGCAGGACCGTATCTAAAGAGCTCCTGTGACAACAAAACCTCCTTCATCCCTTGAACCACTATGCATAAGGAAGGCTTGTGAACTCCGTAATTTGGTCCAGTATCATTAGAATAACGGGAGAAAAATAAAGACGGAATAGCAGTCATTTGAGTACCGTCACGTCCTGTGTGATCCTCTATGATTTTGGCGAGCTCAACTCTTTGTCTATATAATTGTTCAAACATAAAATCCTCCTTTGTTTTCTTCATCCGTGTTGGTCCCATTATAAAACTAATTCACTTTCTGCGTAAATGGTCGTGAGAGAATTGGGCAATCATTTGAGAAGAATGGGATACCGCTTGCTTTCTCCCTTGTAGCATAATAAGGATGCGGTTAAATAATATAACCGTTTAAAGCGATAATAATGCAAAGAATGAAAGATAAATCATGCAAAGCGTAGAGTAGAACGAAATGATCCAGAAGTTTCTTCTAACGGGCTGATTGTATGGAAATAAGCTGTTGTTATGCTGTGGCTTCAAAGTCAACGGGGATTTTTACTGGGAACTAAACAAGATACAAAAAGTCTAAAATTCAAAACTTAACATATCACATCATAGATAAAGGAGTAGATAGAACAGAATGAAAAATACTTGGAAAATTTACATGCTGACCCTTATTAGCTTCGTGGTCGGTACTTCACAATTCGTCATCGTAGGTACGTTGGATCAAGTGGCTGCTTCCGTCGATGTATCGGTAGCAACCGCAGGTCAGCTTATTACCGTATTCGCTCTCGGTAACGCAATCGGCACGCCCATTGTTATGGTAGCAACCTCGAAGATGGATCAGCGTAAGCAATTGTTACTGGCTCTCGCCATCATATTACTTGGCGTCATTGGGGTAATTGCTCTTCCAGGCTTTGGATTGCTGATGGCTTCTCGCGTTTTACTAGGGATTGGAACAGGGGTCTTCGTTGTCACGGCCTATGGTATAGCTGCAAAACTGGCGGCTCCTGGACGTCAGGGTGGAGCGATGGCCAATGTCGCAATGGGGTATAGCTCTTCCCTAGTCTTTGGCGTTCCCCTTGGCCGTATGATTGCTTCGTCTTATGATTGGAAGGTCATCTTCTGGGGCATCGGACTCTTCAGCCTACTGGCTATTTTTGCCGTTGCATGGACGATTCCGGTCATGGAAAGCGAGGCGGCTGTTTCTCTGGGCAAGCGTCTTGCACTCCTGAAGAACCCGAGAGTCGCACTCACTCTTGGTGTAACCTTCTTTGTATTTATTAGTTATTCAATGCTCAATACGTATATCACTCCCTTTCTGACCGCCGTTATACCAACTAAGAAAGAAAAATTGAGTATGATTCTCTTAGCAATGGGTATCGCGAGCTTGATTGGCTCTAAGGTTGGTGGCTTATTGGCAGACCGGATCGGCATCGTCCGCACGCTGGTCGGATCCATGGCTGTCCACATCATCTCGCTAGTATTGCTGTCTACTGTCTCTGGATTTGGATGGGTAATGGTTACCCTCCCGTTGCTCATGATTTGGGAAATCGCCGCTTGGACGTTCGGACCTACCCAAAACTTTAACCTAGTCTCGCTGACTCAAGAAGCCTCTAGTATCGTACTTAGTCTGAACAGTTCCTTTGTACAACTTGGATTTGCCGCGGGTGCTGGAATTGGAGGTATTGTTGCGGGAAGGTCATCAATACAAGAGATCAGTTGGGTTGGAGCTACATCAGTCGTGATTGCTCTACTAATTGGAGTGTTTTCATTTAGACGCAGCCGTGAGCTCTCAAGTGCACAGCAGTGAAGTTTTAGAAAATAGATTCAGCAGAGGATTTGCTTTTAGATGGCAAATCCTCTGAATCAATAAATGTACTTTTTATTAAGAAAGGATAGATATAAATGATGTCTAATACAAAAGATAAAGTTGTGATTATTACAGGTGCTTCTAGTGGAATTGGAGAGGCAACAGCTAAAAAACTTGCTTCTACAGGTGCGAAGTTGGTCTTGGCAGCTCGTCGTGAAGAACGTTTACAACAGTTACAGAAAGACATCGGAAAAAATGGTGGAAAAGCTATTTATAAAGTAACCGATGTAACGTCACATGAACAAATGGAAGAGCTTGCTGAGTATGCGCTTCAAGAGTTCGGAAAAATTGATGTATTAGTGAATAATGCTGGCGTCATGCCGCATTCATTTCTTTATAAGAAAAGAATCGAAGACTGGAATAAGATGATCGACGTCAATATTAAAGGCGTACTTTATGGGATTGCGGCTGTGCTTCCATCCATGCGAGAACAAAAATCAGGACATGTCATTAATTTGTCTTCAGTAGCTGGACATGTTGTTGGAGCTGGAAGTACGGTCTATGGAGGAACAAAGTTTGCTGTACGTGCAATTACGGAAGGTTTACGTAAAGAAGAGTATAGCAATAATATCCGCACAACCATTATCTCACCAGGAGCAGTTACAAGTGAATTAATAAATTCCATTACAGATATGGACCTCAAGCCAGGAATCGATAAAGCTTATGAAGGTGCGATTGACGCTGAGAGTATTGCTGGTGCAATTGCTTTTGCCATTGAACAGCCATCAGATGTAGCAATTAATGAAATGCTTATTCGTCCTACACATCAAGATAGATAATTTTACACCAATAAATGTTGTTTATTGTAAATAGTATGTTCCGATTTACTAAAAAACAGGAGGTTTTAATATGCAAAAAGTAATTTTGAACAATGGTGTTGAGATGCCTATACTTGGCTTTGGTGTTTTTCAGATTCAAGATGAAAATGAGTGTGAACAAGTCGTTTATGACGCTATAATGGCAGGCTATCGCCTAATCGATACTGCTGCCTCTTATCTAAATGAAGAAGCAGTCGGCAGAGCCATCAAACGGAGTGATGTGCCAAGAGAGGAATTGTTTATTACCACAAAACTCTGGGTTCAGGATGCTGGTTATGAGAGCACAAAGAAAGCATTCCGTCGTTCACTTGAAAGACTGCAATTGAATTATTTGGATTTGTATTTAATTCATCAGCCATTCGGCGATGTATATGGTTCTTGGCGCGCTATGGAGGACTTGTATCGTGAAGGTAAAGTCAAGGCTATCGGAGTTAGTAACTTCCAAATGGACCGTCTGATGGATTTGATGACTCATAATGAAGTAATCCCTGCTGTAAACCAGGTTGAGACTCATCCTTTCTGCCAGCAAATAGAAAGTGCTAAGTTTATGAAAGAGAACAATGTTCAAATAGAGTCTTGGGGACCATTTGCTGAAGGAAAAAATAACATGTTCCAGAACGAAATTTTAGTATCAATAGCCGAAAACCATAATAAATCCGTTGCCCAGATTATTCTACGATGGTTGACACAAAGAGGAGTCGTTGCGATTCCGAAGTCTGTTCGTAAGGAAAGAATGATTGAAAATTTCAATATCTTTGACTTTGAATTAGGTCAAGAGGATATGGAAAGAATCGCTACTTTAGATACGAAAGAAAGCTTGTTCTTTTCACATCGCGATCCTGAAATTGTGAAATGGATTGGTACCCGTAAACTTGATATTTAATGCAATCATACACCTTGCGTTAATTCTATGGTAGTTCATGTATATTTTCATTTCAAAAACAGCCGTTTACCTAACTGGCTGTTTTTATTAAATTATTACGTTCTTATTGAAATCCCTCAGTTTAATAGATAATGCTCACGAATACTCGCCTATTCGCAGGATTTCAAACCACAAGGTATAAGATTGCTTTAGTGGGAACGAAAGAGGTAGGACCGTTTTTGATAAGATGTGGGCAGATTGAAAAAGTGGATCATTTAAAAGGGATAGACTACACGGGTTAGTTTCAACCTATCCTAATGAGTTAGAACTTCGCAGAAAGTTGGGGGAAGTAAAAACAATGCTAAACACTACATATGAGGAGATAATTGTGATGGGTTGCATTTAGTGAAAAATCAAGACATAAGTATTATTCATGAACGTATGCCTGCTAATACATCTAAAATAAAACATTATCATCAACACGCACGCCAATTTTTCTTTATCTTTATAAGGTATAGCAACCATTGAGGTAGATTGTAAAGAGATTACTTTAAAACAGCAAAAGGGAGTGGAAGTTCCTCATTTGGTGCCACACCAAATGTTTTAACAAGTCTAATAATGAAGTTGATTTTTGGGTGTCTTCTCAACCGACAAGTAAAGATGAAAGGATTTTAGTGGACTAAAACTAAATTTTCTTAATGAACTCCCTCAGTTTACTAGATAATGCTCACGAATACTCGCTTATTCGCAGGATTTCAAACCACATGGTATAGGTTGCTAACGCGGCAGGTTTGCAGAAGGACTAGAAAAGGGCCATTTTTTATAGACAAACTTCCAGAACACAAACAGGTAAATATACTATATGTATAATTTAACCAATCCAAGAAGTGTATTATTTATCCAAATAAATTTATGAATGTGAGAAATGTTGAGTTTTTTCATTGAAACATAACTGAATTTACTACATTAATCTAACTTCAAAAAAAGGTGTTCTAAAATGGGTTTCAAATTCATCACAAGTGATGAAAAAAGTATTATATATGCAATTGGGAACGATGGCGTGCTGCGATATTTTCAGGATAAATCCCGAAACGGAAGTTCATGGTGGGCTAATGATGGTGTAGGACAGAGCAGGGGTCCTGGTTGGGAATCATATCGCTTTTTCTTTGGTGGTAGGGTTAGCTCATCATACCCAGAATA
Source organism: Peribacillus sp. FSL P2-0133 (assembly GCF_037975445.1). NCBI lineage: Bacteria > Bacillati > Bacillota > Bacilli > Caryophanales > Bacillaceae > Peribacillus > Peribacillus sp. FSL P2-0133. The sequence continues at coordinate 2,581,457 of NZ_CP150254.1, forward strand.
TAATGTCTATTATGGTATTACGCCAAACGGTGAATTGCTATACTACCGGGATTACAGTCTCTTTCCCTCTCTCGGAGAAATTTATTATGATGGCGTAATTGGGTCCGGATGGGGAGAGTTCCGGCACGTCTTCTCTGACGGTAATGGAAGAATCTACGCCGTAGCGCAGAACGGCGACTTGTTATACTACCGAGATGAAATAAGTAATGGAGAACATCACTGGGCTTATGGAGGTGTTGGGCAGAGAATTGGAACTGGATGGGGAAATTTCAAACATGTCTTTCCAGGTGGAGATGGGATTATCTACGCCGTAGCGCAGAACGGCGACTTATTATACTACCGTGATTTAGCAAGGGACGGAACTTCTAACTGGGCTTATAACGGTGAAGGACAGATTATTATGACGGCACAAGGAACAGGCAATCATTTCAACGAATTCCAGCATGTCTTCTACGGTGGCGATGGAATTATCTATGCGATTGAGAATAACGGCAACATTTTATACTTTCGAGATTTAGCACGGGATGGAACCTATCATTGGGAAAATGATGCTATTGCTAAAAAGATTGGTACTGTCTCATCTGATGGCAGTAGAATCCACGAATGTGTTGGAATACAGTGTGAAAGAGAATTTGACTTGTTTTCTAATCAACGTCAACTAAACTCATACTATCCCTTAAACCAATACGTTCCTGAAATCTTTTATTATCCTGTGAACTCTTATTATCCTTCAAACTTGTACAATTCTGTAGGCCAATATCCGTATTTTCTTATGCAGTATTCTGATATCTGCAGATGGGTGAAGATTTGTGATCCGCCAGGTTCCCCTAATTGTAGATGGGTGTGTAGGATTGAAGTAGTTTAAGCATTTAACGGGTTCTTTTAAATGAACAAGTGCTTAATGAAGGGAAAACCCCAGATTACATGACGAAAACAGAAATGGACTTTGCACATGAAAATATAAAGTCCGTAAATCGTTACCTGGAAGCAATCAAAGCAGATCCGCAAGCAAAGCCCTGTATTGAAAAATTATAAAGTGGAAAACAGCAATGACAAGTAAAGAAAATTATTGTTTGTATTGTCAGAGAAGATTCCCAAAGGTTGAATGGCTAAAACCCCTTTATAGTTGGACCGATGGGGAGCTGGAAGGGTATTTTTGTGAGCAGCACTATCACCAGGTAAAAGCTTTCAATGAGCGCCAGAAGAAAGCGTATGAGGAATATAATAATAAATAAAGACCCAATCATATACATTTACCCATTCATAAGATATGAAAAAAAGGTGTGTTAGACTATGGGCCGTCTGGAAAAAACATTATGGTCTACCAATGAGACATTTAAATTAAGTGATTGGCGTCTAAATGAATTTGGTTTCCGTAATAATCCTCATCATGTTTACCTTTACCATTTTAGTCCTTACCTTTACCATGATAATCCTCATCATGTTAATCCTTACCTTTACCATGTTAATCCTTATTATGTTAATCCTTATTATGTTAATCCTTATTATGTTAATCCTTATTATTTGACGTAAGAGGTAAAGCCAGCTTTTTTAAGGTGGCTTTTTATTATGATTAGTTGTAGATCCGCATTTTCTCCATTAAATTCTGAATGTGACAAAATGAAATTGTGTACCATTCAGAATGGCATTAAATCAATTGATTAACTGTGGCTTTGAAATAAAGTTGGACCGTTTCATTCCTTTTTGATTTTAATAAACGGGTCGATCTGTCGAGGATGTAATAATGGATGGTTAAGTCATATAGAAGGTCATGCAAAGCAGTTATTAATTGCGCTCTTGAAATATCCTAGTGATAATTTTAGTTGGTATCACCATTGGTTCAATGATTGGAGGTTATGTCATATCTATTTGGGGATATTCTCTACTCCCATATGTTTGTAGTATTGCAGCAATCGCTAGCTTTGTGCTTAGTACCCAAAAGGTAAAAGAAAAGAACCAACTTTTTCACTAGATACTTGACCTCAGAACGAGATCTTTTTGTTTTCGTATCAGGTGCTTTAATGGAAGATCCCTTTTAGATTTTAAACAATCCTTTTCTAATATCGATATTCAAGAAAAGGGCGCGATACTTCAATAACTGAAGTGCCGCATTTTCTAATTGTGAAGGATATTTAGTCATAAGCACGAATTACTTTAGGGAAATTCAAACAAATAATAAGGAGATACATGGAAATTCAACCAATTGTAAAAATAATGAGTACTGATTCAAAAATTATGTCTACTTTTAGCACTTTTAAACAACTACGTCCACATTTAACAGAAGATAATTTTTAGAAAAAATCAAACGAGTAGAAAAAAATAATGGTTTCAATTTAGTAGCAGTAATTGAAGATAATGAAGTTAAAGCAGCAGCTGGATATAGGATTACTGAATCTCTAGCGTGGGGAAATTATTTTTATGTAGATGATCTGATTACAAATGAAACTAGTCGCCGTCAAGGGTATGCCGGAATCTTATGGGATTGGTTGATAACTCAAGCAAAAATAGAAGGTTGTGAACAATCTCATTTAGATTCTGGTGTTCATAGACATGACGCTCATAGGTTTTACCTCAAAGGTGGATTAGATATTACCTGTCATCATTTTCAAATGTCTCTTTAACTAAGCCAGCTAGTAGAAGATCAATTGTTATTCCATTATAGGGAGCTTTAATTGAATAAAAGGAGAGCACATATTATACATGACTAATATGTGCTCTCCTTTATTTTTCAGGTTTTTTATAATTTAGGTCTTGATAAGCGGAGCATTCCATCTTTCGTTGAATATATTTCATAAGCGTCTATCCATTGGGGAGGCGTTTTAATGTTGTTTAAAAACTAGACGTTTAGTAAGATGTTCAGAAATTCAATCAATTTAGAAGGGGAGCAAGCAGAGTAAATCTAAATACAAGCCTAAGAGAAAAGAGGAATTAAGTTTTAAAGAGGACTTAATGGGAATGAATCATGATACTTGTTGGTGGTGCTGTAAGGGAAGTAAGATTTTAGCGGTGAGCGGGCTTCTGATATTGCTAAAGAGTTTGGAATAGGAAGAAGTACGGTTTATAAGGTTTTAAAGGAAGTGGAATCAAATGATAAATCAAATGATTAAACTCAATGTATGCCAAGGCCAAAGGAGCTTAAAAAATGAATAATTGGGGATTTCCTTTTTATGACGAAGAACTGGAAAAATTAGAAGATGGTACAAAGTTAAAAAAATTAGTTTCCTATGTTGAAAGATTAGCTGGACGTAAATTAAGAAATTCAGAAGTGCAGCTCTTACCCACTTTATATGTAGATACATACATGAAAGGCAGGGAAGACGGATGGGAAGACGTCTTTTCAATGGACGCAGAAACATTAATTGCTTGGAGCGAAAACGCTTCAGGCTTTCTTTTTAAAATGAAGAGTAGACTTTGGAAAAATGAAACAATAAACACTATATAAAGATTAAATAGGGGGAATGTAAATGAAAATTTTATCAAGGTTATCGTTTATCCTTATCTGTGCAGTATTTTTAATTCCCGCAGCCGAAGATTGGGCAACTTGGCCTCCATCCCTTTACATTCTTGATGAAAATGGAAATTTAGTAGATAAATTAGTTGATACACCTTAATGAATCTCATATGAGGTTCTTTTTTTGTGAGGCTGGAGTGAAAACCGCTTCAGACTTTTATTGAATCAGCCTATAAAGGATATAGGGAAAAAATAATAATGGCTGCCATTAATTCGAGGGAATGCATTGAGAGCTTGTCTATGTATTTCAAAAGAGACTACAGGAACGATAATACGATTTTTAGAGGAGACCTTGAAGCAGAGGTAATTCAAAAGAGGAATATCATTCAGAAGGAAAGGCTCCATTTAAGATTCAAAGCTTGGGAACCTGAAAGAATTTCAGCCTTGGCTTATTCAATGGATTGTAGTGTCAGTTTAGCCACAACTATGCTGCTGATTGCTGGTATTAGAAATCGGGACGTCTTTACCCAAATGGTGGATTCAGAGGTAATTCGTTTACTTGATCCGGGAAGGCTTAAAAGTTTAAAGATGATTCAGAAATATATTTCAAAACTGAATGACGAGCACATTTCACTTATTTCTCTAATTTCATATGTAGCGTATGAAGTAGTGGATACTACAAAAACGCTTCATGAAAAATTGAATCTTTGGATAGATGATAATATAAAAAATATTGATTAAAATTATATGGAGAATAATGTGTTTCAAGTCAAAACGGGTGAGGAGGAATGAGCATGAAAATGTTTAAAATGAGTGCTGTGGCATTGGTCGCTGCGTTGTTGTTCCCTTCTTCTACATTTGCAAGTGGCTGGGATTATTTAGGAGAACAATCTCTTTATTCTAATGGTGCTGAAAGTGATGTGTTTGCCTCTACTGGTGGTGATTATAAGATTTGTCGGGATTCTTACGTGGGTCCAGCTGGTAAGTTAAAAGTTGAATTATGGGAGTATGATCCTGACAGTTATAATGATTATGTAGGGGTAAGATATTTAGATCGAGGCGAATGTGGTATTTTCCGGGGTATTGGTAACTTTGTTGATGGAGGAAATGAAGCGGAATTTTTTGCGAAATCAAGGACTAACAGTGATATGCATTTAATCTTTTTTGATTAATTCACTAAATGAATGAAAAAAAAGACCTGGGATTGATTTGTAAAGGCTAAAGACTCTTTTTGCACCCAAACAAATTCGTTTAATCAATAAAACGTGACTATTGCCCTTGTATCAGCCTGAAAAGTTGGTGCGGGGGTTTTATTTTGTTTGGCTACCTTTACGTCCCAAGGAAAATAGCGAAATGTTGGAAGCTTTGCCACGTTATTTTTCACAGGCGGGAAACATCCCTCACAATATTAGGCAACATAAATCTTTCCCTGTTCATATAGTGAGGTCATCTTCATGTCATACCAACTCCACAAAAATAGTCATAGCAATTCTCTCTTATCGATTAAATTATTTTTTAAATAAATCACATCTCCATTAGAGGAAGTTACACCAAAATAAACCCCTTGGGAGCCATGAGGTTTATCGTCTTTCACTTTTATTAATCTAGAGATACAGAATATGAGAAAAATGATGGAATAAATATTTTAATTCCCGAATGGTGAGTTTATTTTGTTTGTTGACCATTTCAAATAAATGTGACGTTTCTACATTCTGTCCGTGTCGCTTAGTCATTATACATTTTATTTTTTTTGTATGCTAAGGGAGTCATGTTCATGGAATTTCTGAATTCTTTAATAAAATAGCTTGTACTATTAAAACCAACTTGATAGGCAACCTCAGTAATAGTAGAATCACCTTGCTGCAGTAGATATAAGCTCCTTTGAATACGATAATCCATAACATAATTTAATGGAGTACATTTTAAAAACCGCTTGAAATAACGACAGCATTCAGAACGGCTCAGCTGACCAGCCCTCGCAATATCTTCTAACATAATTTTTTCTGCATAATGCTGATGTATCCAACTTAACATTTCCTTCATTCTTTGACTCTTTAATACTTCTGTCTGGACATATTCTAGTTTAAAACCATTATCGATTAAGTTTTTCCAAATTAATGTTAGTTGCATGGTTATTTCGATTTCATAGTATTGGGGCTTTTGCTCAATACTTTGATAGATTTTTAAAATTGCATCTAAAATATTCCCCCCAAAAATCTCATTTGCATCTACATATAAGTAAGGTAAATTAGTCGCTTGAATATAAGGTTTTACATATGTAGTATAGAGTTCTTGTGATAAAACAAAAATAGGAGAAAGATTTAAGCAAATATAGACACAACCCGAAAGTGGGGCTATTATTTGCAATTTAATGCATAAGATTGGAACCAATGCCCATTTCAAACGTAAGTAATATAAAAGACTTAAGGTTGGGAGGCATAAGTATGAGGCAGCTTTATATAAAGCAGAAGGTATTCAGTCTTAGCGGGAAATTTACAGTAAAGGATCAGCATGAGAAGGATATATATTATGTGGAGGGAAGTTTTATGCAAGTTCCAAAGACTTTCTCCATTATGAATACAGCAAGAGATGAAGTAGCACTCATTACGAAAAAGGTGTTCAGCTTTTTACCAAAGTTTTTGGTTGAGGTGAATGGTCGGGAGGTATTAACAATAAAGAAGGAATTTTCCTTCTTAAAAGCACGATATACAATTGATGCGGCAGGCATTGAAGTACATGGTAATTGGTGGGATATGGATTTTCAAGTTTTACAGCATGGTAAAATCGTAGGTAAAGTGGGAAAGGAGTGGTTCACTTGGGGCGATAGCTACAAGGTTCAAATAATAGATGACGAGATGGAAACCATTATTATTGCACTCGTTGTTGCAATTGATTGTGTGAAGGCTGATCAAGCAGCTGCTTCATCAGCAGCGTCGATATAAAGTAGAAGTGTAAAATTAAAAGGCTGACAGTTTTTAAAAAATCACTGCTTGAATAGGTGCGGTGAACCGTATCATAAATAAATGACAAGGCCATTTGGTACCAAGGTTTTATATTCGTTCTTCAGTTATCGGGCGCGATTCTTGAATAAGATTCGCTTTTCTTATAGAACTAACAGGCTGAAGATCGGAGCTGTCTTTAAGGCAGCTTTTTCTTTATGCAACTATCGGGGCAGATTTGGTTATTCAAAAGGTTGCTTCAATAAGGGAGGTTACTGAAGCAACTTTTTTGGGGAAGCCTATTAGACAATACTCGTTTTAGATTTTGGATGTGCTGAAAAATTATCTAAATAATAGAATAACAATATATTAGACCCTAAATAAGGGATTAAAATGAACAATTGGTCATTTTTTTATTTGGTGGTAATTTAATTTAATGATTGTGATTATTACTAGTAGGGAAATAAATTACTCGAAAATCAGTTGCCTAATGGTAATGCAGTGCTATCCCATGGGAAAATAAAAATCCCTTTAGGTAAGTGCCGATGATAAATTCCCTGAGTATAAGCACAAAAAGCCCAACTGAAACAGAAGGGCATTTTACTATGTTCATTTTTAAAAATTCACTCTATTCAACTGGAGATTATATCTCAATGTTTCTTCGTCTGAATATAATTTGTATCCAAGTCCATCACTGTAGTTAAGAAAGACTTTATCTGGAAGATGCTTTTTGGACTCACTTGATATTAATAGGGGAACCCCATCAATTATGAAGCTCTCATCATCTTCATTCTTGTTATCAATTTTCAATTCGTGCTCCACATAAATCGAACAGCTTCCAACAAAAATGGCTTCGATACGAACACCTTCATTCTCTTTATAATCCACTTTTTTTAGTTGTTCAATCGCTGCTTCTTTAATCTCAATATTCATAAAACCCGCTCCCATAAAAAAATGATATTATTTTTTATCCATACAAGGAAAACAAAAATCAATCTATGAAGAATCCTCTATTTATTCGTATACCCAATTGTTTATAAGTTAATGTGTTATACCTTTCCTAGCGATATAATAGAGTTTCAAAAAAAGGGGCTTTCCCAAAATAAATAAGCTCCAATTAATCGATTTTAGAACATAGTCCTCCCAAATGATCATCCTATCGGCTTTGCTTTCAAAGGCCATTTTTTGTTTAATTCAGTTATGAAAGTTTTGACATTCTTTTTATCTTCCATAATTGGGGAATAGACGTACGAAAGTGTTCTGTTAAAGGATTCTTTTTTCACCTGAATAATAGAAAGGATTTTATTTTGTACATCCCTTTCAATTACACTTTGGGAAAGAAGGGCCAGTCCTAAGCCGTTTTTTATAAGTGTTTCTTTAATCCCTTGATTACTGCTTATCGTGAGTATCGATTTAATTTTCAATCCATTTGAACGTATGACGTGATTAAGGTATTCACGTGTTCCAGATCCAACTTCCCTTGTTACCCATGCTTGGTCATGTAAATCAGTAATCTCGACTTCGTCTTTATTAGCGAGTTCATGATTGTTGGAAGACACAATGAATAGCTCATCTTGCATGAATGGGTGAACTGAAAGCTCTTTTTCATTAGTTTGACCTTCGATTAAACCAATATCCACTTTGTATAGCCGAACGGCTTGAACGATTTCTTCCGTGTTTCCGATTACGACTTGAAGTTCAAGTTCAGGATATTCCTCTTGAAGGTCGATGAGTAAAGAAGGAAGGATATACTCTCCAATTGTAAAACTTGCTCCTATCTTCAATTCGCCCTTGATGGACCTATCGTGTTCCTGAATGTCTTGTCTGGTCTGTTCATAGATTGTGATCATTTGCTTGGCCCGGTCGTAAAGAATTTCTCCCGTTAAGGTGACTTTTAGGAATTTAGGAGAACGGAGAAATAATTTGGTTTGGAACTCTTCTTCTAATTTTTTTATATGCAAACTAACACTGGGTTGCGACATAAGAAGCATTTCTGCTGTTTTTGTAAAATTCTTGACTTCCACAAGGGTCACAAATGTTTTTAGAGCATCATAGTACATAGAAATTTCTCCTTATTATTAATATTCTTAATAGTTACAATAAATTATATATATTTTACTAATGATGTGCCTTCCAGTAAAGTTTTAATGAGAAACTTATTTTAGGAAGAGTATAAGCTGGGGAAGGTTAACGTCCTTTATAACCTTATTTTTTATTTGTAGAGTGCTATGAACCTATATGCCTGTATTTTCAATTTTTTTTGGAGTTAAAACCGACTTCGTCTATAGGAGTAAACGAGTTAATTATTTTATGGATGGAAATAAAAATGTTTAACCTACTCGTTATACCTAATAGTCAACTAAGATAAGTTAATATCCCTTTGTGAGGTGGAAATCGTGCAACTTCAGGTAAGTAACAGTCCCTTTAATCATGAGCAGGCAGAGCGCCTTAACAGCCTCCTGCCTAACTTGACAGAAACACAAAAAGTTTGGTTGAGCGGTTATCTGACTGCATCTTTGTCAGTTTCGAATATGAGTTCAGCCGACGCTCCGGTATTGGAAGCTCAAAGCAGCGTAAAGACAGTATCAAAAGAGGTGACCATACTTTATGGTTCACAGTCGGGCAATGCTCAAGGACTGGCAGAAAATGCGGCGAGTAAGCTTGAGGGTAATGGCTTTCAGGTTACCATTTCATCCATGAGTGACTTTAAATTCAACAATTTGAAAAAGGTCCAAAATCTCCTCATTTCCGTTAGCACGCATGGAGAAGGTGATCCGCCGGATAATACATTGTCTTTCCATGAGTACCTTCATGGCAGGAGGGCACCAAGCCTTGAAGGACTCCGCTTTTCAGTATTGGCGCTTGGGGACAGCTCATATGAGTTTTTCTGTGAAACTGGAAAACAATTCGATAAACGCTTGGAGGAACTAGGAGGGACACGGTTATTTCCGCGGATGGACTGTGACCTTGATTATGATGAGCCTGCTTCCGAATGGCTGGCAGGAGTCATTTCTAGTTTAAATGAAGGGCAAGGCAGTTCTGTTGCTGCAGTTCCCGCAACGATGGCTTCAGTAGGTGAACAAACGTATTCGAGAACAAATCCGTTTAAAGCGGAAGTGCTTGAAAATATAAACTTGAACGGTCGTGGCTCCAATAAAGAGACACATCATCTCGAGTTATCTCTTGAGGGCTCTGGTCTTACATTCGAACCTGGAGACAGCCTTGGTATATATCCGAAAAATGATTCAGATTTAGTGGATATGCTTCTTAAGGAACTCAATTGGGACCCAGAAGAAACCGTGAAGATCAATAAGCAGGGAGAAGTTCGTCAGCTTAGGGAATCGCTCATCTCCGATTTTGAAATTACGGTTTTGACAAAGTCCCTCATTGAACAAGTGGCCCAGCTTTCAGATAACGAGGATTTAAAGGAGCTTTTAGTGCCTGGTAATGAAGATAGATTAAAAGAATATCGTGAAGGCCGTGATTTGCTTGATTTTGTCCGTGATTTTGGCTCATGGGGCGAATCGGCGCAAGAATTCGTATCAATTCTCCGGAAAATTCCAGCCCGTCTATATTCGATTGCGAGTAGCTTATCCGCATATCCGGATGAAGTGCATTTGACAATCGGAGCTGTCCGGTATGAAAGTCACGGACGAGAAAGAAAAGGTGTCTGCTCCATTTTATGTGCAGACCAATTACAGCCTGGGGACATGCTGCCTATTTACATTCAGCATAACCAGAATTTCAAGCAGCCGAAGAACCCAGACACTCCAATAATCATGGTTGGACCGGGAACGGGCATAGCTCCGTTCAGATCCTTTATCCAGTATCGCGAAGAATCGGAAGCGAAAGGGAAAACGTGGCTCTTTTTCGGCGATCAGCATTTCGTGACGGATTTCCTTTATCAGACTGAATGGCAAAAGTGGTTGGAAACAGGCGTACTTACGAAAATGGATGTTGCCTTTTCACGTGATACTGATGAAAAAGTGTATGTTCAAAACCGTATGCGCGAGCACAGCGGGGAATTATACGAATGGCTTCAAGAAGGGGCAGCTGTATACATTTGCGGTGACGAGAAAAACATGGCACATGACGTCCATAATACGCTTATTGAGATCATTGAAAAAGAAGGCAATATGAGCCATGCTGATGCGCAAGCTTATCTTGAAGAATTGCAACAAAATAAACGCTATCAACGTGATGTGTACTGAAAATTTGGAGGAAAAGGAGATAACAACATGGTGAACCCACTATTGAAAGCACTATTGAAAGCACCAGAAGGACCGCCTAGTGATGTTGAGCAAATTAAAGACAAAAGCGATTATTTGCGAGGTACACTTGGAAAAGTGATGCAGGATCGGATTAGTGCCGGTATTCCGGATGATGACAATCGACTAATGAAACATCACGGCAGTTATTTGCAGGATGACCGGGATCTACGCAATGAGCGTCAGAAACAAAAACTGGAGCCTGCCTATCAGTTTATGTTGCGTGTCCGCATGCCCGGCGGGGTGGCACAGCCTTCTCAATGGCTTGTTATGGATGACCTTGCTCAGAAATATGGAAACGGAACCTTGAAATTGACAACAAGACAGACGTTTCAAATGCATGGCATTTTAAAATGGAATATGAAAAAAACCATTCAGGAAATCCATGCTTCCATGCTGGATACCATCGCTGCATGCGGTGATGTAAACCGGAACGTAATGTGCAATTCGATTCCATTTCAATCCGAAATTCATTCCGAAGTATATGAATGGTCGAAAAAATTGAGTGATTATCTTTTGCCACGTACAAGGGCGTACCATGAAATCTGGCTGGATGAAGAAAAAGTGGTTGGTACTCCTGAAGTGGAGGAAGTCGAACCAATGTATGGTAAGCTTTATTTGCCAAGGAAGTTTAAAATAGGCATTGCGGTCCCTCCATCCAATGACATTGATGTCTACTCCCAGGATCTTGGCTTCATAGCAATTGTTGAAAATGGAAAACTCGTTGGTTTTAATGTGGCGATCGGCGGCGGTATGGGAATGACCCATGGTGACAAGGCGACATATCCTCAACTAGCCAAAATAATCGGCTTTTGCAACCCTGATCAAATACTGGATGTGGCTGAAAAAGTCATTACGATTCAGCGTGATTATGGAAACCGCTCCGTAAGGAAAAATGCACGGTTCAAGTATACGGTAGACAGGATTGGGCTCGAAGCGGTAAAGGCTGAATTGGAAAATCGTCTAGAATGGAAGCTGGAGGAAGCGAGAACTTATCATTTTGATAATAATGGTGACCGCTATGGATGGGTAAAAGGCATGCAAGGAAAATGGCATTTTACACTATTTGTCGAGGGTGGCCGAATTGCCGATATCAATGATTACAAGCTGATGACCGGTTTGCGTGAAATCGCAAAGATCCATTCGGGTGATTTCCGTTTGACGGCCAATCAAAACCTAATCATTGCAGATGTGTCAAGTCAGCAAAAGAAAAAGATCATAGAATTGCTTGAAACATACGGTTTGACGGATGGTGCACATCATTCAGCACTCCGACGCAGCTCGATTGCATGCGTGGCGCTTCCAACATGCGGGTTGGCAATGGCCGAAGCAGAGCGTTATTTGCCGGTTCTGCTTGATAAAGTCGAGGAGATCGTTGATGAAAACGGCCTAAGGAACGAAGAAATCACGATTCGCATGACCGGTTGCCCGAATGGCTGTGCCCGGCATGCACTCGGGGAAATTGGTTTTATCGGTAAGGCACCTGGCAAATATAATATGTATCTCGGTGCTGCCTTCGACGGAAGCCGATTAAGCAAAATGTACCGTGAAAACATCGGTGAAGAAGAGATATTAAAAGAATTGCGTGTACTTCTTTCCCGATATGCAAAAGAACGTCAGCAAGGAGAGCATTTCGGAGACTTTGTCATCAATGCGGGCATTGTTAAAGAAGTGACGGATGGAATGAATTTTCATGATTGATTAAATGCAACGAGAGACAGGTATAATTTCCTGTCTCTTTTTGTATTCAAAATTTTTCCGGAGTGCAATGATAAGAATGATAACTAAGCCTGGAATACCGATAATGAAACAGGACCATTCACACTTATCGTTTATTTTTTTGACTTGCTGTTATTTTTATAGGCTACCTCTGCTTCAATCTCAATAAGATAATCCGGCGAAACCAGACTTTGCACCCCTACTGTAGAACGAGCTGTTTTTACTGGATTTTCCTTTGTATTAAAGAACAGAGCATAGGCATCAAACCAACCTTGATAATCTGGTTTATCTCCTTTGTTTGGATCTGGTGCGACATACACACGCAAATAGGTTACATCAGCGAGGGATAGTCCTTTAGTTTTCAAATCTGCTTTTAAATTTTCTAAGATTCCGATTGCCTGCTCTTCTGTATTGCCATATCTCTCATAAGTGGTTTTTCCATCCTTGTTTAAAAGAGGAGGGACTGTTCCGCTAAACAATAACCGGTTATAACTTTGAGGTACAGCAACTGAACTGGAAATCGCAGAAGATGTGGAGCCAAAGAAGGTCACTTTATCTGAGTTCAATTCATTTTTATCGTTACCTGCGGAAGCAAAAGAGATTCCTGTGATTAAACTTATACCTAATACTGAAGTAGTAATGACTGATTTCATGTTTTTTTTCATAAAGTCAGCTCCTTATCGAAAAGTATTCCTGAAAATTTATTATTCAGAGACCCCGGTTTGGAGAATGTCAACTTTGGTTTCTATTTTAATGTCCATCATGGGATAGATCTTTCTCCATTGTTCATAGGTCATTCTTTTATTTTTGGCGTGATATTTGGCCTTCAAGCCAATCGGGTCAATGTTTTTTTTTTGAAAATCTTTAATAAGACGGTTTGCCTGCCTATTTAAAGAAGCTTCCATTTCCTTTTCAATTACTTTTATCAACTTTTTATTGGTAAGATTGTCCCTTCGCATTGATTCTTTAATTTGTCCTTTAATTTTGAGCTTAATCGTAATGGACGGATTTCGCTCGGAGTTGGATACCTCATAATTTGAACCACTTCGGATACTTTCCACTACGATATCACTTTTCTGCTTGTCTTTTAATTTGAACTTGTAAATTCCCTCTTTATGAAATTGAACTAATGTCTTGAAAATGAACATATCTTCCGTTCGAACTTTACTGACCATTTTATTTTCATGAAACAAGGCCACTCCTGAAACTGCAACTTCTTTATTAATTATTTTAAATAAAGGAAGAAACGAATCTCCGCCATCTTCCATGGAGTTTCTTAAAAAAAGATGGAGGTTTGTATCCGGTCCATTCCCTGTTTCAATTTGTTGATTGATTAAGTCCGATAAAAAGATTCCAATATTTACATTCGTATTTGGTGGTTTCGTATTTAACAAATCCTTGACCTTTCCTTCAACGATGGCCAAAAAGACCCTGTTTCCAAGTTGAGGCTCACGGTAGAGATAATCGGTCAGTTCTGTTATTCCTATTTCATGTACGATTTTCTCGCTAAATAAAAAGATGCGTGTCTGTCCAAGCATCACCGGCTTATCCGCTTTTTTGGATACGATAGCCTGAACATCACTCGTTGTCGTCGATGTTCCAGTTAAGGTTTGATACATACCCATCTTGTCCTGTTGGAAGATAGGGATGACGAACATTCCTTCGATTATTTTATCCTTTCGTATATCGTAACCAATGGCTTGGGACATATTGACTTCATCAACCACTCTTGGCTGGGCACAGCTGCAAAGGAGGGAAAAAGCCAAGATGACAAGAAAGAATTTTCTCATAAACGTATCCTCCTTTTCTTTATATAAATGATGGCTAAAAGAAGAGGCAAATATAATGCAAGGAAGAGCACGGCGTATGGATTGATTATTTTATTCAATATATATAAGGAATCATTATCAAAAACAAATATATTAGTGAACAGGATAATAATGGACATCGCCCATAATGGATACTTTTGCTGAACATTGAATATGCGCTTGATACCCCTGCTGGCAGCCCACAAGCAGATGGTCATGTTGGGTATGACAAAAATGGCCCACCAAGAAACTTGTATATATTCAAATCGCTGAATAAAGGGCAATTCGACAATGCTGGTCATTGTAAGTGTCGGCCAGATAGTCAGTTCCAACTGTTTTTGTGAATAAAAAATCAGTGAAACTAAATAAATGAAAACGGTTAATAAGGTTGTTGTTAAGGCCCCTCCATGAGCATATTTTTGTGAAGTTTTAGCATCTTCGATGAACGGATAAAACATCAGGATCATTTCAAAACCAAGAAAAGTTAAGGAAGTACTTCTGGTTCCCTTCAGTATATCCAATAGATTGTGGTCGAATATAGGGAGCAAATTGGTGAATTCAGAGTATTTCATGACATAGAATAGGACAAAGAAAATCCAGTAAGACAAAATGACGCTTAAAAAGGCAATTCCCGTAATTGTACGGAAGCCTCCCGTATTTATATAATAAATCAGAAGCAATAAAACCACTGTAAACGCCCAAGAAGCTACCTCTTCAAACATCCATACATGTATGATATTTATATAGCTGATAATCATATCCATCCCAAGGATCAAAAAGTAAAGAATGAATAATAGACTGAAAAAATTCCCAATCCATTTTCCGAATGCATGATTATTGGCAGAAATGATATCACCTGGGACGATACTTAATATTTTATATATGATCCAGATCAATATATGAACGATCAGTCCGGCAAGTAGTATCGAAATCCAGCCATCCGTTCCCGCCGACTTTGCTAAAACTCTTTGAAAACTTAAAACGCCTACTCCCGTTTGCACGGAATGCACCAAAAAAAACACATAGAACGGTGATACCTTATACTTTTCATTAACTTTTACTTTGTTCATATAGGACCCTCATTTAAATCATTCATTAAAATCATTTTTTTTGATTTTCGCTTTTTTTGGCTTTGGCTGTCTGTACATATCATCAGGATGTAAATTTTTAGGTCTGGATTTAAAAAGATTATAAGGAAGCCGAACAAAGGTATCTTTCCAATCTTGGATGCGAAATGGATATATGGGTTCAAGGTACGGATGTCCCATTGACGTTAATTTGATAAGGTGGGTCATCAAAAACACGGCCGTTATGATAATGCCAAGTCCCCCCCAAATTTGGGCCCCCACTAAAAAGGGGAATCGCAGTAACCGAATGGCATTCCCCATTTTATAAATAGGAGTAACAAATGATGCCAATGCCGAGAGGGCAACGATGATCAATAAGATATTACTGGTCAGACCAGCTACAACCGCTGCTTGACCGATTACGATACCGCCGACGATACCTAATGTCTGGCCTACCTTAGTTGGCAGCCTGGCAGCCGCTTCCCGTAATAACTCAATGGAGATCTCCAAGAATAATGCTTCGATCAAAGGCTGAAAAGGTATTAAGTTCCTTGAAGTGACGATCGTTTCCAAAAGGTCTTTTGGAATCAGTTCATAATGATAGGTCAGCACGGCTACATAAATGGGAGTTGCAAATATGGAAAAAGCGACCGCGAATATCCTTAATAAACGGAAAGCAGATGCCGGAATCCAAGGCATATTATAATCTTCCATGGTGATAAAGTATTCCAACAATATGGTTGGAGTAATAAGTACAGAGGACGACCTATCGATTAACAAGGCTACTTTACCTTCAGCCAATGCACCTGCGACGCGATCTGGCCTTTCCGTATTTAGGAAAAGGGGAAATAAGGTATTTGAATTATCATATAGCATTTGCGCAAGATGTGACCCGTCCAATATTTCATCAAATTCTACGTCATTGATCCTTTGGATAACATTATCAACATTTTCCTGATTAACGATCCCTTCTATTGATAACACTGCCACTTTCGTTTTAGACAAGGATCCTACAGTCATTTCACTTACTTGCAATCCAGGGATAGGCAGCCTTTTTCTAACAAGATTCAGATTGATATCAATATCCTCGACAAAAGCTTCTTGAGCACTTATGATTCCAAATTCAAGTTCAGGTTTATTAACTTGCCTGTCTCGTTGGGCCGCAACATTGATTAATAGGCATTCATCAAGATTTCCATCTAAACGAATGGCAATTTGGCCTCTCATGATCCTTTCTTCGATTACAACCTTGGTACTGGTAATCAGTGTATTTTCAATAGGAACGTTCTCTTTAATTTGCTCCAAATTTATCGTTTCCAGAGTTGGTATGACAGAAAGAACACTTTCGTGAAGTTCCTGTGCATCAATTAAAGTGCGATAAAACGATACCCAATAGCCGACGCCATTATATGTTCCTTGATGGTTTATGAAATCATTGGATGAAGAAAGGGAATTGAATAGGCCCCTTACATCCGAAGCTTTATTTAATTCGTCATTTTTAACATTATGTTGTATGTTTTTTTTTTTGAACTTTCTACGGTTAAACAATGCTGTCACCTCTAATCTAAAGCTAGTTATCCTAGCATTTGCAATTTAATTACAAATTAACCATTTACAATGTTAATGTTCCTCGTTAAATGAAATGGGAATAGATTGAAAAATCATTGGTTATAAAAACTGTCACCATTTCCTTTTCGAATAAAATAATTGAAGAAAGTGGAAACTAAAATAAAACCCATTTAACCAAAGGAGTTCACCATGAAAAGTACACCCTTGCATATTAAATTGGATCAAAAGCAGGAACAATTGAACTCTGAATTGGATATGCAGGATGATGTAGTTTTTAAACAGGTTTTCATTCCCGGTTATGAGGTTTCAGGGTTATTCGTATTTGTCAATGGAACGATGGATTATCCAGCATTCAATGAAATAGTCCTGGATTTATCGGCTGCGCAGGTCGAATCAAGGCACACGGTTTCCATCGATATGCTGGTCATTTCCAAAATCTGTTCAGTCAGGGAACAGGATGTGGAAACATATGAAAAAGCCAAAGAGCATATTTTTGACGGGAAAACACTTTTATTTATAGATGGAATGGCAAATGGTTATGTCTTGAATCTGAAAAAGGAGAAAATTCGTACACTGAGTGAACCTTCGACAGAGAGGGTTGTGCGTGGACCGAAGCTTGGGTTTATCGAAAGTCTCCAGGAAAATATCGGCTTGATAAGGCAATATTCCAACCATCCCAACCTAATCGTCAAACAACAGAAGTTAGGGACGCTTGAAAAGCGGGAAGTTGCATTGATCTATTATGAAGGAAAAGCAAGCGATCCTTTGTTAAAAGAAGTGAATAATCGGATAAATGGAGTAAAAACTACCGATCTTCAAGACTCGGGGATGCTTGAAGAATTAATTGAAGATACATCGTTTAGCCCTTTCCCACAGATCCAGAATACGGAGCGTCCGGATAAAGTAATGGCGGCGCTGCAGGAAGGAAGGGTGGTCATCATGGTTGACGGCTCGCCATTTGCATTGATGGCACCTACGACGATGACGATGCTGCTGCAGTCACCTGATGATTATTATGAAAGGTGGGTTGCGGGTTCTTTTCTACGTGTTCTTCGTTACTTTTCTTTATTTATTACCGTTTTTCTTTCAGGGATTTATATCTCCTTGGTTTCGTTCAACCCTGGATTGCTGCCGACGGAACTAGCGATGACCATAGCTGGTACAAGGGAGAACGTGCCATTTCCGCCTTTTGTTGAAGCGATAATAATGGAATTGACGATTGAACTGCTTCGTGAAGCAGGCATTCGGCTCCCGGCGCCCATTGGGCAAACGGTTGGATTGGTTGGTGGCGTCATTATTGGACAAGCAGCCGTTCAAGCGAATATTGTGAGTTCCCTGATGGTCATAATCGTTGCGATCACGACGATTACATCTTTTACGGTACCACAATATAGCTTTGGACTGGCATTCAGGGCATTAAGGTTCGGGGCGATGATTTTTTCCGCCGTTCTAGGCCTATTTGGAACCACTTTATACTTTATCATTGTTATCAGTCATTTGTCGAAATTGACAAGCTTTCAAGAACCTTATTTTCAACCAATGGATTTTATCGGTAAAAAAACCTGGAAGGGTGCGTTCTTACGCTTACCGAAGCGGAAAAAAGGGGGAGAATTTTCTTGAGCAAAGCTGACGGCAAAATTCTTAGTGGGGAATTGGCCTCGATCATTTCATGCGCCATGTTAGGAGTTGGGATGCTTACGCTTCCAAGGACGATAACGGAAAAAGTTAATACATCCGATGGATGGATCGTCTTGATTTTTAATGGGATCGCTATTGCCCTTTTCATATGCTTATTGGTTGTACTGTTAAAAAAACATAAGGTGGCTAACTATTACACATACATGGAGGAGGCTTATGGAAAGTGGCTCTCCAAAATTTTTGGGTTGATCGTGGTGGTGTACTTTATAGGTGTGGCCAGCTTTGAAGTGCTTGCGATGAGTGAAATGGTCCGATTTTATTTGTTGGAGAATACGCCGGTTGAAATATTGATACTCACATTGATTTTAGCGAGTGTCCATCTATTGACAGGCAAAATTAAAGCCATTGCAAAGGTGTGCGTCTTCTTTTTACCTCTGACAATTGTCATCGTTTTGTTAATTTATATGTTCAGTATTAAAGTAGTCGATATAAAAAACCTGCAGCCTGTACTTGGAAAAGGATTTCTCCCTGTCATGAAAGGAATGGGCTCCGGGACTTTGTCTTTTTTTGGAATTGAACTTTTCATCTTTTTGTTTGGCGTCGTTAAAAATCAAAGCAAGATAAAAAGTGGCGTTTTAATCGGTTTTTTCATACCGATGATATTATATGTAATTACATATGTTCTGGTAGTCGCTACACTGACTGTTCCTGAAGTCAAAGCTGTTACATGGCCAACCATTTCTTTTATTCAATCGTATGAAGTAAAAGGGATATTTATAGAGCGGTTAGAGCTGTTTCTATTAATCACCTGGATTCTTCAGTTCTTTTGTACACATGCAATTTACTATTACTTCGCAGCAGAAGGACTGACGAAAATTTTCAACAATTCATATTCAACGAACCTTATTGTTTTGGTTCCAATCGTTTTTTTTCTGGCCAAAATCCCTAAAAATACAATCGAGATTTTTAAAATGAGCGATTTACTGGGAAAGGTATTTCCCTTTATATTGATTGGCTTGCCAATTATTACATTCACGATCGTTCAAGTGAAAAGGAGTAGAAGAAGCGGATGAAAAGATTATGGTTTATCTTGCTTATCCCTTTGCTTACAGGCTGTTGGGACAGTCAAAATATAGAAGAGTTATCCCTTGTGGTCGGAATGGGAATCGATAATAGTAAAAAGAAAGACGAAATTATGTTAACCCAGCAAATTCTGGTACCTCCAGGAAGTAGTGTTCAGGAGAATCAAGCTCAACTAAAATATAAGAATGTTACAGTCAGTGCCAAAACGTTGCATGAAGCAATAAGGGATTCCTTGCTCATAACCAATACGGTTTTAACCAATCATCAGCGTATCATGCTCATTAATGAAGATGTATTAAAGAAAATCCCGATGGAAGCGATCATTAATCAGGCAATTCGCGATAATAACACAAGGAGAAGTTGTCTTGTTTATTTAACAAAGAGACCGACAAAAGAAATTTTGGGACTAGCCGACGATGGGGAGATCCCTTCGAATGTAATTTATGAATTGAAAGATAATGTGAATCGAACGAATAAAATCCTTCCGCCTTTAACGATGGGCAAAGTTTCCTCAAGTTTGCAATCAGATGGAAGCTTTGCCATTCAGGCCGTTGATATTAGAAGAGGGAAATTAATTTTGGAGGGTGCAGGGGTAATCAACAATTCAAAGTTGGTCGGGGTCATGGATGATGAAGATATAGCTGCTTTAAATTGGTTGAACGGAAACGTGAAGGGCGGAATAATCGAAGCGGTCCAACACGGTAAGCCTATAAGTGTTGAAGTGATCAAAAGGACAAGGAGGAAAGTCACGACGGAATTGAACGGGGATCATTTGAAGATCAATGTTAAGGGCGCTTACACAGGAAGACTTTCGGAAGATTGGTATGGTAAGGAAAATTCATTTGAAGAAGCCTATCTAAAAGAGATTGAGCGTATTGCCGAGGATGAAGTGAAGAAGGACGTCAAGAAAATCGTATACAAATTACAGCATGATTATAAAACAGGGGTAGCAGGATTTTATCGTTATGTAGAAAATCAGCATCCAAAGTTTTGGGAGAAAAATAAGCAGAAATGGGACGAAGTTTTCAGTAAAGCCGATATTAATTATGAAGTGGACATAAGGATCATAGACTTCGGTTCAAAAGGAGGGGTAAAGTGAATGGACATACGAATAAAGACCTTCCAAATGCGAAGATTTTTATTCGTATGTCCTCTTTAGTCGATTGATTACTTAATGCCAAAGAAAATGTCCATTCAAGGCTCACTGGATGTTTTAGGCAGATTCGTCACTTCATGTGCAACCCTGATGCCGGATTGAATGGCTCCTTCAATCCATGCTGGTACGGTTGATGTATGCTCACCAGCAAAGTGGACCCTTCCTTCAGGAGTTGGGATGTATGGAAACAAGTCCGTTTCCTGACCAGGTTTAAACATGGAGAAAGCGCCATATGAATACTGATTCAGTGTCCAGCTATATGAAGCCCCTGATAAAAAATGATCGTATACTTGTTTTCCATGGACCTGAGCCAAATTTTTCAATGCGTGTTGTATACGGTCTTTTTCAGGAAGTATATCCCACAAAGTGGCGTCATCTTCCCATGTATAACTTGCTAAGATGAGACCGGATTCACTCTGGTTGCTCGTTTGGCTGGGGTAATAAGAAAATCTAATGGGTAAATCGGTCGTCAATTTACCGCCGAAGATTCCTTCCTTTTCCCAAAACCTATGTGTAAATTGAAGTCCAATTTTCGTGGACGCAGCATAATGGAGTTCCCTTATTGCCTTCCACTTATTATGGGAAAATGAATTCCGGGGTTCAATATCCATAAATTGCAACAATTGAAGTGGGATAGTCACGATGGCAAGGTCACCGGTAACCGTTAAGGGGTTTTGGCTTTGAGTATGTTTAGAGTGGATGGTGACTTGATTATCATGTTGGATGAGCTTTGTCACTTCATATCTGAAGTTTAGATTATCCTTCAATTCCGGTAGAAAAGCATAAGGAAGCCGGTCGTTTCCTCCTTCGATTGCAAAAAATTCCATGTCTGGATTTAAGAGTGGCATAAGCTCCCGAAGTATGGCAGGAAAAGAAAGTTCCGGGAATCCTTCTAATCCCAGTAGGACTTTGATGCTTTCAATTGCCCCTGTTGAAAGACTCATTCCTACTGGATTGTACTGTAAAAAGAAGCTCATGGAGTATTTATCAAACTCTTTGATGACTATTTCCCAATTTCTACTTGGGTTTTGAATGATGAAGTCAGTCACAGGCTTAATTGCCATGTTGAGTAATTCTTCAGCTGTTTTACCTCTTTCATGGGGAGCTACAGGGTACCTCAGTATATCCGGGTTCCGTTGATATATGGCAGCGGTTGTCTTGATTCCGTTGGCATAAATGGGATCATTAGGAGTCGCATTAACAAAAGTGTTGACTCGTAAACCATACTTCTTGATGTATTCAGCAACTAAGTAATGATAATTCGGAATGCGCATGGCACCGGCTTCAAGGTAGGAACCTTCTGAAAATGGCTCACGTATGGTCAAAACACGCCCTCCGACCCTCCCGGTTGCTTCCAATATCGTAACCTCGTGCCCCGCTTGTTTTAAAAGGGATGCTGCAACCAACCCAGACATGCCGGCACCAATGATAATGATTTTTTTTGGGATCTGGGAATGCCCCAGGCCATTTCTGATAACAGCAAGCATTTGATCGGGTGAAAGCGGATCTTTGAAAAAGGACAAAGGGTTTTTCTCCTCTCTTGTTACACTTTCTATATGGGATTTAAGCTATCTTATTCCTATTGGGTCACCATTTATGAAGGATCTTCAATAATTTGTCATGATTGATTATAACTATCATATTCCTCTAGGTTTATCCTTTATGTGAATACTCTATTATTAGATATTTAAGGTGCATGAATAAGTTGTTTATTGTTAAAAGATGATGCCATTTTTTTCGGAAGCTAACTATCTAAAGACTACAATTTATAATGGAGCCGAATTTAATTTAGAAAGTTAGAGAAGCAGTGTTCAGCTTTTTTGAACAATGGGATGAAATAACGAAGAATGCTATTCGCAACCTTATTTCGGAAAAAACTCACCAATCTATATATATGAATAACAGTTGATTAAGCAATAAAAAAGCGGATAACTGAGGCAATTATCGTTCTTTGTCTTTTGAAAAAACGCTAATTAGCATAACAATTGGAGTTAGTATAGTTTCATAAATTTTAGCGAGTGCGCATAATAAGTGCTCAGTGAAGAAATAATACGACCCCGTCCTCCCTTGACCGGTGGATTCACTAGTATGAAAAGGCTGGTTCCTTCCAAGAGAATGACAACAGTTCACTCGAGCAGGAGGAGCTTTTAATGCTACGTAAAGAGCTTGAGCAACAGCAGATGGTGAATGATATTTTAAAGCAAGCTTCGTATTCTCGGAACACTAGGCTACATACGCCGATAGTGTTTTAAGGTTAAAAAGCGCAAAATTGTATCATAATATAACCATATACTAAAAGTTTACATAGGTGATGATTTCAGGTCCCATGTTTTAGGAGGACGGGTTTATAGAAGCGAAATATTGCAGAGAATCAAGGGTCATAAGAACGAGTCGTATATTTCCAAATGATGTGAACAATCATAATACATTATTTGGCGGCAAATTAATGAGTGATGTCGATCAAGTAGCATCGATTTCTGCAGCACGTCATAGTCGAAGTGAATGTGTAACTGCTTCCACAGATTCAGTTGACTTTTTACATCCCATTCGTACAACAGATTCAGTGTGTTTTATATCTTATGTGGCATGGACCGGCACATCTTCAATGGAGGTTTTTGTGAAAATTATTGCTGAAGATTTAAAAAGCAGTGTTCGTAGAATTGCAGCGACTGCTCTATTAACATTTGTTGCACTAGATGAACATAAACGTCCAACACGTGTTCCAAAAGTTATTCCGGAGACAGAAGAAGAAAAAAAATTACATGAAACGGCATTAGATCGAGCAAGTATGCGGCAACAGAGAAAACAAAAAAGCAAAGATGTGGCAACGTTTTTAAATGTAGATTATCCTTAACTTTCATATAGTAACCTATAACCTACGAGGTGCAAAGAAGGTAAGAGGCAATCCTTATCAATATCGATCAAGTTGAAAAGCCGGACAATAAGCAAAGTGAAGCATTAGATTTACTAAGTTCACCCCAGTCTTTTTTCCGGCTATCGTTCTCAACATAATGATTAGTTGGGCCTACAAAGGGACGAGTTCGTTTTCATCCAGAAATAACTGTTTATCCATGTCGATGAAATTTAAAATTTGGGATTATTGATCTTCCTGTTGATAGAGGAAAAGGCTTATTGTTTGCGATTCCCCATAACATTACCTCTTCTTAATTAGATCAGTTAAGTCGAGGGAATTTGGCTGCGATAAGTCAAATTGTTGGAACAAACAAAGATATTATAGTTCTGGTGGATTAACGGCTTCATACTTTGAATGGATGCAAAACAATCAGGCCAGTATTGGACAGAAAAAATGGCAGAAAAATTACGAAATAATAGTCATTCTTTTCAAACGGTTTCTTCCATAGCACAAAATTATCAAATAGATATGCGTCTAGCTGCTAACATGGCTCGGTGTAAGTATGAAATTTGGAATCTCTAATTTATTTCTTTAGAAAGTGAGGTTTTTAAGGTGAAAGTAAGCGTCAAATATTCCCCACCTACTACTTGTAAATAGCTCATGAGATAATCTCCTTACATCATACATGTGGAGGTTTTTTTATGAAAAAACGCCTTATAAAGAAAGAATGGGAAGCTCACCCGAAACGTTTTTTAACGGGTTATCAAGGTTATTTACAAGTGATGGATATAGTTATAGTGGTTACAATCAAGTACCGGATGTCACCCTTGTGGGATGTTGGGCGCATGCCAGACGTAAGTTTGATGAATCCTTAAAGGCTTTACCTGATTCACAGAAAGGAAAAAAGGTGAAGGCGAGCGAAGGGTTGTATTTCTGTAATCAACTCTATTCTATCGAAAGATAGCTAAAACATGTCGACCCTACAGAACGACATGAGCAGCGACTGGAAAAAAGCAGGCCCATTCTGGACCTTTTTTCAGCATGGCTTTATGAACAAAAAGATCTCGTTCTACCAAAAAGTGCGCTAGGAAAAGCTATCACTTATTGTTTGAATCAATGGAAGCATCTTGAAGCTTTTTTATTGGACGGGCATTTAGAAATCGACAACAACAGAAGTGAACGTTCCATTAAGCCGTTTGTGATTGGGAGAAAAAATTGGATGTTTTCTAATACACCGCGAGGTGCTAGAGGGAGTGCCATCATGTATAGTGTGGTTGAAACGGCAAAAGAGAACAATTTGAGTCCCTATCATTATCTTCGCTATTTGTTTGAGACGCTGCCAAATATGGATCTAACGAATAAAATAGAAATAGATAAAGTCTTGCCGTGGTCATCTAGTTTACCCTCGGCATGCAGAGTACCGATAAAAAGTGAAGCAAACAAAACATAGTCCCGAAATACACCACCCATGTAGTATTTGGGGGCTACTTGACGTTCACTTTCTTATGGGGTCAGCTGTTGGACAGCTGATTAATAACAATACATAGAATACCACTTGGTATGATTGTCAAAGCAAAAGATGATGCAGGTAAGTTTGACACCAAAGCATATCAATTTATCACGAACCAACGTGGCGATGTCTTAAGCATTCGTGACAGCGAAGATAAAGAAGTCGGTTCATATCAATACGATGCGTATGGCAATATTTTAGCCGTAAAAGGCACAGTGGCGAAAGAAAACCCAGTAGGTTATGCGGGTTATTACTATGATGAAGAAACGAAAAATTATTATTTACAAGCCCGTTATTACAATCCAGAGAATGGTCTATTCCTAGCATTAGATCCACACTCAGGTGACGATGATGAACCACTTTCGCAGAATGGGTATACTTATGCGAATAATAAACCCGTAATGTATACAGATCCAGATGGGGAAATTGCAAAATATATTGCTCAAGCATTACTTTTTTTGGCAAAACCTTTAATAAAGAGATATGGAGGAGCAGCTTTAACAAAAGCAAGAAAGTATATGGTTCAAAAAGCTTCTAAATATTTTTAAAAATAGGGTTCTAAATATAGCATTAAGTCTGATGGAGGAGTATTACTTAAAGTTATTGAGAAAGGGAAAGGACGAGTTTTTTCTATAGACTATCATACACTACCAAAGGTAGCTTATTTGGAAAAATGGGAAAGAAAACCAGTAAGCAATATCGAAAAGGAATTTGGCATTATCATTATAAATCAGGGGTGCATTACATTATAGCTGAATTTATACCAACTAATGTCTATATAAAAACATAAGCAAATTATAAGGTGGTATGGAAATGGAAATATCATTAAATGATTTTTTAGTTGGAGACGGTTTTTCATATATTTTTAAATCTGGAAAGAGAGGGATGATTAATTTTTATTTTTTTATTGATTCAGTTGAAGAGGATTTAACTACGAGTTATAGCCAAAGCTTAAAAGAATTTTTAAAAAAATTAAATAAGTATCCGATTTATTTGCATGGAATTAGTGGTTCGAAGGAAATTAATATATCGAAAGGAGCAAAAACATCGAAAGTTGCGCCTAGAAATTATCATCATTTAGTAGAAATAAATAATATTGAAGAGCTAGTCAATTATTTTCCTAAAGCCTATTTGGACGCTTTTAACAATGATAGTATTTTGTTTTCTACTGAGAAAACAATAGAAATGGATTTTACGAGTGACATTGGTTTAGCGAGATTTATTTTGGATTATACAAAAACGACATCAAAAGATAGATATTATCTTTGGGTAGGCCATGACGGAATAGGTTTTGACTTCGTTTCGAATTTTTCTGATTATCCGTACAATAAAGTTCCGATTACAAGTGATGAGGATTAAACGAAAACGTATCAATTTATCATATTTATCAAAGATTTTGACTTAATATTAAATATGATTATGAAAATTATAAAATATTTATAGAACTTGTTATAGAATCAATCAAAGCATGGAGAAAAGGACGTAACTACGATTCATTTCCAACACCTCCAACACCTTTTTTAACGTTCATCCGAAGTGATGTTCAAGATATTTTATCTGATCATCAACAGAAAATTAGATTTTTTTAAAATAAATTTTATTGCCTTTTTTAACGTTTATTCAAAGAAACAACAATTGACAAAAAGTTCTATAGTAAAGCCCGACCATTCGTTCAAAATGGTCGGGCTTTTTAATGAGGTACAGTTGATTAAATTCGATTATTCAAGATACGTAAACCATTTAAAATAACAAGAATGGTACTACTTGTAATCATACGTGCTTATTGGAAGTTAATTCATTTAAAAGAATCCGTGTATTTATAATCAATCTTTTTTATAAAAATCTCTATAACCTAAAAATCAAATCCATACATTTTGATCAATCTTCGTGCAAAATGTGTGGGTTTCTTCTATTATAAATTCAGCTTTTGCAGCACACTTTTGATCAAACTTTATTTTAACCCTACATTTACAGTGGGAATGGTATTGGAGTTGGATAAGCATGTATGTTTTATTACATATTTCATATAGGATTTTCACTAGACTTAGAGCTTAGAAATAGTGAAAAAATTAAGCACGAGGCGCTGGCCGATAAAAAGAAGAGAGCATCTGTAAACTACACAGCTGCCCTCCTGATTTTCTCCAAGATCCATTATTAATCTCGTAATTCTGTACAATGAAGTATTTAATCTACCGGACGGTCATCAAAATCATAGTCTACCGTGCCAGGAGCTACACGTGCATTTGTTAATGCCGGAGTTTCCGGACGGGCAATTTGATACACACTGGCACCGACAATTTCAGCTGCTTGCTGCAATTTTTCTTTCGATATCTTATCCAGTGTATCTGTAGGCTGGTGATACCAAGGCTCTACAGGGGAATGGATAAACAAGGCGGATGGAATGCCAAGCTCATGGAATGGTTGGTGGTCACTCCTGCCCAGCTGTCCATAAGGAATCGCAACATCCATCGTTCTGGCCCCTGCTGAGGAACCCAGGTCCGTCACAAGGTTTTTCATTCCATCAATGGTATACATAATCAAACCACCTGCAGGATTATCCTCTCCAGCATCACGTCCGCCTATCATATCCATTTGGAAGTGAGCCACCATGCGGTCTACATCCTCTTTGGGAAGGGAATCTGCATAGAAGGATGATCCAACGAGCCCTCTTTCCTCAGATCCGAACGTGAGGAAGCGAATTTCAGTGTCAATTGGCGTTTTGGCCAGGATCCTTGCCAGTTCCAGCACAGCTGATACACCCGAAGCATCATCGTTTGCACCAGGGCCGCCCGGGACAGAATCATGATGGGCTCCAACAGTCACGATTTGACCATTATCCTTATTGGCTTTTGGTTTTAGGGAAGCGATGACATTGTAGGATGTCTTTTCGATTCTTTCAGCTTTTCCCACTTCCAGAGTGGACGTGATTTGTTTAGTTTTAAGCTGTTCGACCAACTCTAACCCTTGGGCTTGGGTAATGGCTACAGCAGGTATATTTTGCCCCGCTGATACTTGTCCGAAATTATTTCCTGATGGTGAGTTGTTGTACATTAAAACGCCAACCGCTCCTTTATTTAGGACATTCTGAACCTTTTCAACAAAGGTAATGTCCCCACGTTCAACTAGTGCAATTTTCCCAGATACATTTTCTCCAACTTCCTCTGGCTTTGCTTTTCCAACATTAACAAGTTCGGCCGTTACCTTCCCGCTGATACTGCCGCTAAGGGCACGCGGTGTTCCTCCTAAATCACTGTCACCAATTTTCACTTTTACATTTTGCACCGTATCATAGATGGGAAAAGGCTGAACCTTTGTTTCAAAACCAAGACTCTTAAACTGACTTTCTATGTATTTGACTGCACGGAGCTCCCCTTCTGTACCAGCAGCCCTCGGTTGCTCTGATAGATAGGCAATCGTATTATACATATTGTCCGCACTAATTTTTTTGATAACTTTGTTATCAAAAGCTGTGTCAGACTGGGCATTTGTTGCCCCGTTTGTTTGTGCAAATACTGTACCAGTTGATAGAACCATACCCGCAGCTAATAGTATTGTTAGTGATTTTCTATACATATAATCCCTCCTTCTTCATAATCTTCCTAATTATGTATTTTACTGAATAGTTTGTAAATGAGTCATTAGTCTTTAAATTCCAACTATCAATCGGTGTCTGACACCCGCTCTCATACTAATAACTTGGTAAATGAACAAAAAGAAAGAGCTTGTTTTGAAAAAAGTTTAATCAAAATACGCTCTTAATATTATTCAATTGATGTGACGAACGAAATGCCGATATAAAATGATATCTTTCGACGGGTCTCGTAATGTTTGTTTTTGACGGTGTCGATGAACAATTAAGATTGTAAACGACAGACCGTATTGATTGGCAGCCTATGTACCAGGCGGGGAAATATAGAAGGAACGTGCAGTACATCGTATTCGGGCCGGGACAGGTGTATTGATGGAAGCGGAGTAAATATCATCGACTTGACGGCACCTAAGCAAGGTTAAGAAGCGATCAACCAGAGTGAATATATCCCAATAATAACCTCGATAGAATATTTAAATAAAACAATCAACCAAAAACATCATCAAGGACAATACTGTCTTTCTGCAAAACCAAGAAAACTTAGTTTGTGGAATATTATTAAATATTTTCCTTTACAGAGGAGATACTACCAAGAGACAAAGGTAAGAAAGGAAGACAGTATGGATCATATACAAATGGCCCGTGCGATGTTCGGGACGAATATGGCTGTACATATCATATTTGCAACGATCGGCGTCGGGTTACCGATGATGATGTTGGCAGCGGAATTAATGTATCAAAGGACAAAGGATTTACAGTATGTTGTCATGGCTAAACGCTGGACCAAAACATTAGGGGTTTTGCTTGGGGTCGGGATTCCGACTGGTACGATTGCGGGTGTGCAACTGTCACTATTATGGCCAGGGTTTATGGAAGTGATTGGACGTGTCATGGCGCTTCCATTCCAGATCGAGATTTATGCATTCATGGTTGAAGCGCTATTCATGTCAATCTACGTGTATGCTGCTGAAAAAATAAAGCCATGGGCCCGTATCGTAAGTTTATTCTTTGTTGCATTCGGCGCAATGGCTTCGGCGGTTTTGATTTCTAATGTCCATGCTTTTGAAGGGACACCGGCTGGGTTCCGGTTTGAAAATGGGGAAATCGTCGATGTCGATCCTTGGGCGGCATTTTTCAACCCAAGTTTCTTGGTGACGGCAGGTCATACGGCCTTGACTGCTTATACTACAGGTGCTTTTGTCGTAGCGGCCGTTGCAGCCTATAAGATGCTGAAAAATAAATATGGCACTGCTGAATATAATTTTCACCAAAAAGCACTGAGGCTCAGTATTGTATTGGGTTTGGTTTTTTCTTTTTTGACGGCATTGAACGGTCATGCGACTACACAGCATTTATATAGGGAACAGCCGGAGAAACTGGCGGCGGCTGAAGGGTTGTTTGAAACAAAGGACCATGCCGGACTTACCTTGTTCGGTTATACCGATAGGGAAGCCCAGGAAGTGAAGTATGGGATTGAATTCCCATGGTTATTAAGCTTTCTATCCGGTAATAGCTTCGATACGGTCGTGACCGGCTTGAACGATTTTCCAGAAGAGTATTGGCCACCGCTTTATGTCCATATCTTATTCAACGCCATGGTCATCATCGGTTCCAGCTTAATCGCCTTAGCACTGTTTGCATTGGTATGGAATAAATGGCTGAAAAGGGAAACTTATCCGAAATGGGTTCTCTGGCTGTTTGTTGCTGCAGGTCCGCTTTCGGTGATTTCGATTGAATGCGGTTGGATTTTTGCTTGTACAGGCAGACAGCCATGGACGATATACAGGATGCTGACTACTGAGGATTCAGTCACTTCGTACGAAAACCTTGGATTTTTATTCACGATGTTCATTATTGTATATATCATTTTATGCGTTTCTGTCGTATTTACACTTTTGTATTATTTCAAACGTCATTCCGTTATGGATGATATTTATAAAGCAGAACAGAAAGATGTAAGGCTTTTCGATTCGAATTCATAAAAGGGGGGAAGGCGGTTGAGTGATGCTCTTCTTGCAATAACATTGGTCTGGGGCTTTATTTTTCTTTATGCCATCATGGCCTCTATGGATTTTGGCGCCGGCTTCTGGGCAATGACTTACATTAAAAAGGAAGAAACGAATGCTACGAAGATTGCAAATAGCTATTTATCACCGACTTGGGAAGTGACTAATACTTTTGTGGTTGGTCTTGTAATTGCGATTTACAGTTTATTTCCAGGTGCGGTTTTCCCGATTGGGGTAGCCTTGATCGTTCCTGCGAGCCTGATATTGGTTCTGCTATGTATTAGGAGCGCTTTCTTGGTTTTCGCGCATAGCGTAGACAAATATGAAAAAGCGTTAACATATATCTCAGGATTGACGGGATTGATCATACCCGGGCTATTAATCAGTGTATTGCCCATCACCCATCTTGGATTTGTCGAAGGCGTGAGAGGAAATGAAGAATTGAATCTAACTAAACTTTTCACGAGTCCGAATGAGTATGCATTTGTGGGGTTTGGAATCATGAGCACGCTTTTTTTATCATCTTTGCTCCTGTCTGATTACTCAAAGCAGGCTGACGAAATGAAAGCATTCAAAATATATCGCAGGGATGCGATGTTAACGGGACCGCTTATGTTAGTCATGGCTCTGTTGGTTATGCTCACGTTAAAAAACGAAGCGAATTGGATCTACCAAGGAATGATGAAAAACTCGGCATTGTTATTCGTCTCGCTCGTTTTTTTTATCATTAGCGGGATAGCACTGTACTTACCCTATTTTTCTAAGCAGGAGGTTAAAGGGATGCCTCGCGTCGCTGTAATAGCGATTATCATTCAGTATTTAATCGGCAGTTATGTTTATGGTATCGCACATTTACCTTATATCATATATCCAAATGTCACGATTCTTTCAGGATTTACCGATCCAACATCTTTCCGGGCCGTTTTTGCCACATATATCGTGGGCTTTGCGATATTAGTGCCAGGGTTCTATTATTTCTGGTCCATCTTCATGAAAGATCAGCGTCGAAAGTTCAAACGGCGGCAAATGTCAAATTAGTTCATCTTGGAAAAGAGAGGTTATCACTATGAAAAAGTTAGATCTGCTAAAATATGCGGTTTTAGTCATCTCACTCTTTTTGAGCTATCAAGCGGTTGAAGCGCATGATAAAAATTTTCAGGTCGATGGCACTTATATTTCAACAAAAAGAGATGTAACAGGTGACCAGAAAATAGACATCATCCAGGTTCAGGGTTTGCCATATGAGGAAGGAAGCAAGTTTCTGAAGAAAATTGAGTTAAGTGTGGAAAGCAATCGCCGTACAATCAGCGTCCCGCTTGAAGCTGGGTATAATCCAGATCTCAAGGTTGCCGACTTGAATAATGATGGGGTCCAGGATGTATTGGTCACGGTTTTGATGGAAGGTAGAGAGCGGTTGATAACCAGTTACGCCTATACGTTCAAGGATGGAAAAGTGAGGAAACTGGAAATCCCTCCATCCGTTCCCGTAATGGCCCAATTTCTTGATGGATACAAAGCGAAAATCATCATTGAAGGTCAAAAGCCTGTGGTGATAGATGTCAGTTCCAGAAAACAAGCTTATGATGAAATGGGCATTTATCTAAATGGAAAATTAAATGAACCGACAGAGCTTATGGTTGATCCATATTCTTCACTGGACTTAAAGAACGTTTTTGGGAAAGGGAAAGCGCTTGTGGGAGTCCAAAATGTAAAAGGGTCCGATGAACGTGATTCGATACTGGAAATCAAATCAGTATGGAAGTATAACAATGGATGGCAGCTTGTAAAAGCCCAAGTTAAACCGGTCAAGGGAAGAAATAAATAGTGAATGTTATCATGGGATAGGCTTGCATGTGACATAGTTCAGGCATACTTTAGTTAAATAAAGAAGATGACAGCTCTTGGTATTGAGGGCTGTTTTTTGTTTAAATTAAAAATTGACAATTTTTAAATATTTGGTAAAATCTAAATAAATCCAGTTAACTACATATCCACACTCATTATGTTGTTAAATGTAAGCGGATACAAAGGGGGGTGCAGTCTTACGGAGTTAAAAGAAAAAATAATTGAAACGTCGCTGACTCTCTTCGATCAGCATGGTTTTCATGGTGTCTCCGTTAACGAAATCGTTAAGGCATGCGGAACTAGCAAGGGGGGGTTTTATCACCATTTCTCTTCCAAAGATGAACTCCTATTTGTCATTCATGATTACTTTATTTCATATGTTTTAATAAAAGCACAGGAAGCCATTTCAGAAAGTACCCATCCAACAGAAAAAATGCAAAAGATCATTCAATCATTCGTTAAAGTTTTTGACCTCTATAAACCACACATCTCAGTTTTCTATCAAGAAAGCATTTACTTAAAACCACCTTATGTTGAAGCAATTAAAAAAAAGCGTCAAATGTATAAAGAAATCATTTTTACCGTCATTAAAGAAGGCATTGACAAAGGAGTGTTCCGCAGCGAATTGCCAGTGGAAATTACCGGAATGTCAATTCTGGGCATGGTGAACTGGTCCTACAAATGGTACAAAAGGGACGGTGGAAAAACGATTGATGAAATCGGTGATATTTACGTTGATCTAATTCTGAATGCCCTATTAACAGATGAAGAAAAAGATGCGGAAATCACCCAACCATTTCTACTGAAGAACAATGTTGTTGTCGATTAAACAATTAACTTGATTTGTACAGACCAACTAGTCGGTCTCAATTGAAAGGGGAATGAACATATGGATTTTTCACTTACAAAAGAGCAGCAGATGATTAAGGAAATGGTTAAGGAATTTGCCGAAAAGGAAATTAAACCCATTGCGATTGAGCTGGATGCAAAGTCCATGTTTGCGGAGGATGTATTCAAAAAAATGGGGAAACTCGGGTTACTTGGAATTCCATTTCCTGAAGAATATGGCGGTTCGGGCGGAGATACGATTTCATATGCCATTGCAGTTGAAGAGGTTGGCAAGGCGTGCGGAGGAACCGGCTTAAGTTATGCTGCAGCAGTTTCGCTCGGAGCAAGTCCAATTTACTATTTTGGAACCGAAGAACAGAAGCAAAAATATCTGGTTCCAATCACGACCGGTGAAACTCTGGCAGCTTTCGGGTTGACAGAGCCTAATGCGGGTTCCGATGCTGGCGGTACGAGAACCACTGCTGTGTTGGAAGGTGATGAATATGTGATCAATGGTGAGAAAACATGGATTACAAATGCCAGCTATTCAAGAACCGTTACCGTCACTGCTGTATCGGGCAAAGATTCCAAGGGCAAGAATATCATCTCGGCATTCATCGTGCCAACCGATACCCAAGGGCTTACGATCAATAGCAATTATGAAAAAATGGGAGTTCGGGCTTCCAATACTTGTGAAATCATTCTGGATAACGTCCGGGTACCAAAGAAAAATTTATTGGGAGATCCAGACAAAGGGTTCAAACAATTCTTATTCACTCTGGATGGAGGAAGGATTTCCATTGCAGCTTTGGCCGTCGGTATCGCTCAGGCTGCCTTTGATAAAGCTTTAGCTTTTTCAAAAGAGCGCATACAATTCGGTAAATCGATATCAAATTTCCAGGCCATTCAATTCAAGCTGGCAGACATGGCGATGGAAATTGAACTGGCGAGGAATATGGTATATAAGGCGGCGTGGTTAAAAGACAATAAAAAGCCTTTTGCAAAGGAAGCGGCATACGCCAAGCTTTTTGCAAGTGAAACCGCTTTCCGGGCCAGCAATCAAGCGATTCAAATACATGGCGGTTCTGGTTACATGCGCGAATATGAAGTGGAGCGCTATTTAAGAGATGCTAAGTTATTGGAAATTGGTGAAGGCACATCCGAAATTCAAAGAATCGTTATCGCCAGACAATTAGGCTGTTAATCTTTATGGAACGTAAAATGAACGATGATGCTTTGGTTCATTTTGGTGAAATGCAGATGTTATCTATACAGCAAAACGCGTTCATTCTTACTTTTATTTGATTAGGAGGAGTTTGATGTCTGAT
The DNA here is from genome assembly GCF_037975445.1 of Peribacillus sp. FSL P2-0133. Classification (NCBI taxonomy): domain Bacteria; kingdom Bacillati; phylum Bacillota; class Bacilli; order Caryophanales; family Bacillaceae; genus Peribacillus; species Peribacillus sp. FSL P2-0133. The sequence continues at coordinate 2,616,115 of NZ_CP150254.1, forward strand.
TTGCTAGATATTACTATCGGGAAATTGCTTGAGAGGACAGCTGAACAATATGGTGATAATGAAGCGGTGGTGTACCATGAACTGGGCCTCCGCCATTCCTATCGCGAATTTGAAAAGATTTGCCGAAAGGCGGCCAGGGGGTTCATGTCACTCGATATAAAAAAAGGGGAACATATCGCCATTTGGGCGTCCAATAAACCGGAATGGCTTATATCCCAATTTTCCACCGCGAAAATGGGCGGGGTGCTGGTTACGGTCAACACTAATTACCGTACAAGTGAACTGGAATACTTGCTTAAGCAATCGGATGCGACGACGATCATCCTGATGGAACAATATAAGGATCATTCATATATTGATACGCTGTACGAAATCGTACCTGAATTGAAAAATGCAGAACCAGGAAAATTACAATCTGAGAAACTGCCAAAATTGAAAAATATCATCGTTTTAGGTGAAGCGCGATATCCCGGAACGTTTTCGTGGAATGATGTCATTAGCGGAAGCGAATCCATTTCGGAGGAGTCACTGGACATGAGGATGGAGGAATTGGCTCCCGATGATGTGATTAATATGCAATATACATCAGGGACGACAGGATTTCCAAAAGGAGTGATGTTGACGCATTCAAACTTGGTCAACAACGGATTGAATGTCGCGGAATGCATGAGGCTTACCGAAGTTGACCGGCTTTGCATCCCGGTTCCGTTTTTTCATTGTTTCGGCTGTTCCCTTGGTACGATGGCCTCGGTTTCTGTAGGGGCAACAATGGTGCCGATTGTGGAATTTAATCCACGCGTCGTCCTTCAGACCGTTGAAGCCGAAAAATGTACGGGACTTCATGGTGTTCCGACGATGTTCATCGCTCAACTTAATCTCGATGAATTTGACCAGTATGATTTACGTTCGTTGCGGACTGGAATCATGGCAGGCTCCACATGTCCGATTGAAGTCATGAAAAGCGTGGTGAATAAGATGGGAATCTCGGAAATCACGATTACTTATGGTCAAACGGAATCGTCTCCAGGAATTACGATGACAAGAACGGACGATCCGATCGAACTTCGTGTTTCCTCAGTGGGAAGGGCTTTGCCGAAAGTGGAAGTGAAAATTGTCGATCCAGTTACCGGGGAAGAAGTCCAGCGGGGCAAACAAGGGGAACTCTGTTCGAGGGGATACCATGTAATGAAGGGATATTATAATAATCCGGAGGCCACTGAGCAGGCGATTGACCGGGAAGGCTGGCTTCATACGGGTGATTTAGCAGTGATGGATGAAAGGGGTTATTGCAAGATTACAGGTAGGCTGAAAGACATGATCATTCGCGGAGGGGAAAATATCTATCCCCGTGAGATTGAAGAATTCCTCTATCAACATCCTGCAATTGTCGATGTCCAGGTACTCGGCGTTCCAGATCAGAAGTATGGGGAAGAGGTAGCGGCATGGATCATTTTGAAAGCAGGAGAAACACTGACGGAGAAAGAATTGATAGAGTATTGCAAAGGGAAAATATCTTTTCATAAAATTCCCCGTTACATTCAATTTACCGATGCTTATCCCATGACTGCATCCGGGAAAATCCAAAAGTATAAGCTTCGGCAACAAACTCTTGATCTACTATCGGAACGCACTAAATAAGGAGGGTATCGAATGATTCGAAAAATTCTTATCGCAAACAGGGGAGAAATAGCATCACGCATTATTCGTACATGCAGGAAGTTGGGAATACTTACTGTCGCCGTCCATTCGGAAGCAGATGCGGATTCGCCATTTGTGGGATTGGCGGATGAGGCATATTTATTGGGTGGCCCGAGAGTACAGGAAAGCTATTTAAACGTCAATAAGATTTTGGAAATAGCTAAGAAAACGGGAGTGGAAGCCATTCATCCTGGATACGGATTTCTTAGTGAAAACGCAGATTTCGCACGTTCATGCGAAGAAGCAGGCTTGATATTCATTGGTCCAAAACCAGAAATCATCCAGCAGATGGGCAATAAAGTCGAGGCACGGAAAAAGATGGAACAAGCGGGACTTCCATTGGTGCCTGGATTTTCACGTCCGTTAATTGATAGTGCAGAAGCGGCAGCCGTTGCCGAAAAAATTGGCTATCCAGTCATGTTAAAAGCAGCAGCAGGCGGCGGGGGAATCGGCATGCAGGCCGTTGCTAATGAAGATGAATTGACCAAGGCCTTCGAAGGGAATCAAAAACGTGCCCAATTGTTTTTTGGCAATGGAGATATGTTCATAGAAAAACTGATTGAGAAGCCTCGTCATATCGAAATTCAGGTATTGGCGGATTCCTTTGGGAATGCTGTTTACTTATGGGAAAGGGAATGCTCCGTTCAAAGGCGCCACCAAAAGGTCGTAGAAGAGGCTCCCTCTTCTTTCCTTGACGAAGAAACAAGAAACAGGATGGGAATGGCTGCAGTGACAGCGGTAAAATCCATTGGTTATAGCAATGCGGGCACCCTCGAGTTTTTAGTTGATGGTGATAAAAATTTTTATTTCCTGGAAATGAATACACGTCTTCAGGTTGAGCATCCTGTCACCGAAGAAATTACGGGGCTGGATTTAGTCGAGCAGCAAATTAAAATTGCATCGGGCAACAAATTGGAATTCACTCAAAGTGAGATTAAACAGGATGGACACTCCATTGAAGTGCGCATATACGCTGAAGACCCGAAAACGTTTTATCCAGCACCGGGGAGAATCACCAGCATGGAACTTCCGGAAGGGGAAGGGATCCGTCATGAATTGGCGGTTCATGGAACTTCCGTCGTGTCCCACTTTTATGATCCGATGATTGCCAAATTGGTAGTGAGCGGCGATTCAAGGGATAAAGCGATCAAGAGATTAAGAGAAGCGCTGGCAAACTATAAAATAGAAGGAATAAAAACAAACCTTCCTTTGCTTATGGAAATAATTTCTCATGAAGCTTTTTCCCAAGGAGATACGACTACGGATTTCATTGCGAAATATATTAAAAAATTGACTGTATAACGCATATTTTAAAACAAAATGATCAGGAGGAATGTAAGATGGCAGAATTAAAGGCAAGCATGGCAGGAAGCGTTTGGAAAATCGTAGCGAATGAGGGGCAAAGTGTAACAGACGGACAGGACATCATTATCTTGGAATCGATGAAAATGGAAATCCCCATTGCAGCCGAAGAAGCTGGCACCATCAAAGAACTTAAAGTGAATGAGGGGGATTTCGTAAATGAGGGCGACATTTTGGCCGTCATTGAATAAAAGGACGGAGGGGTAAGATGAATTGGCCTGAAAAAGTGACAATTAAGGAAGTGGGTCCGCGTGACGGGCTGCAAAATGAAAAGGTCATGATACCTGCACAAAGCAAAATAGAATGGATCGATCAGCTCTCTGATACGGGATTATCTTATATAGAAGTGACTTCTTTTGTCCATCCAAAGTGGATTCCCCAATTGAGGGATGCCGTTGAGGTTGCTAAGGGAATAAAGCGCAATCCCGGTATCACTTATGCGGCCCTTGTACCCAATCAAAGGGGACTGGAGTCGGCTCTTGAAGCTAATATCGATGAAATTTCCGTGTTCATGTCATCCAGTGAAACGCATAATCTTAAAAATATTAATAAATCGATCTCTGATACCTTTCCAATAATGAAGGATGTCATCGGGACAGCAGCAAACAGCGGGAAAACGGTTAGGGGCTATATTTCAACTGTTTTCGGCTGTCCTTATGAAGGGGAGGTTTCGACCGAACAGGTTTTCCGTGTTTGTGATCAACTGTTTGAATATGGAATCCATGAGGTCTCATTGGGTGATACCATTGGGGTCGCATCTCCAAGACAGGTCGCCTTGTTCCTAGAACAGGCAGTAAAAAGATATGATATAAGCCGAATTGCCCTCCATTTTCATGATACAAGGGGTATGGCACTCGCAAATGTCCTTGAATCACTGAATTATGGTGTTGACACTTTCGACTCTTCGCTCGGAGGATTAGGGGGATGTCCGTATGCACCAGGTGCGAGCGGAAATGTGGCAACAGATGACCTGATCCATATGCTACATAAAATGGGAATTCAAACGGGAATCAAACCAGAAAAATTAATGAAGGCTGCGGCCATGATGCAAAGCTTTTTGGAAAAACCATTGCCTAGCCATCAGATGGCTGTTTATAACGCACAATAAGAGAAATTGAGGTGAATTTATGACTTCATTAGTGGAGATCAGTCATGAAGATAATGGAATTGCCCTCGTGACTTTAAACCGGCCTGATGCTGCTAATGCTCTATCCACAGAACTGCTTCATTGCTTAGTTGAAGGGCTGTATGAATTGAGAAGAGATTCCAATTTACGAACGGTCATTTTAACGGGAGCAGGTAAAAAGGCGTTTTGTGCAGGTGCGGATCTTAAGGAACGAGCAGGTATGAATGATGATAAAGTCAGGGAGACAGTCAAGTTGATTGGTGACACGATTACGGCTGTAGAAAACCTTCCAGTTCCTGTCATCGCCGCGATTAACGGTTCGGCTTTTGGCGGAGGGCTGGAATTGGCACTCGCTTGTGACATACGCATCGCATCGGAAACGGCTAAGGTTGGACTGACAGAAACGTCATTGGGCATCATCCCAGGCGCCGGCGGTACTCAGCGACTGCCGCGGATAGTCGGAATGCCGACAGCGAAAGAACTGATTTATACGGCAAGGAGGTTGGATGCAAAAACCGCACATGCCTTGAAAATCATCAGTCATGTATACTCACCCCAACATTTACTAGAGGAAGCGAAAAAATTGGCTGGGGAAATTGCAGTCAATGCCCCATTAGCACTCAGGGCTGCAAAAGCGGCGATCAATCAAGGGGCTGAGACTAATTTGAAAACAGGATTGCAAATTGAAAAAGACTGCTATCAGACAACTTTAAAAACCCGTGACCGACTGGAGGGTCTGTCAGCATTCAAGGAAAAGCGCAAACCGGTTTTTAAGGGCCAATGATTTCAATTGAAGGAGGAACAGGGATGGTAACGACGGATAAACTAACCGAAACGGTTGAAACGATTAAAAAAGGCGGTTTAGAAAAATATCATCAAAAAAACGCTGAAAAAGGAAAGCTTTTCGTACGTGAACGGCTAGAGCTGCTTTTCGATGAAGGGGTTGAAATAGAGGACGCTTTCTTTGCTAATTGTGCCAGTGATGGATTACCTGCTGATGGTGTAGTTACAGGCATCGGGAAAATCAATGGTCAGAGGGTCTGTGTCATGGCCAATGATTCGACTGTAAAAGCTGGTTCCTGGGGAGCAAGGACCGTCGAGAAAATCATTCGCATTCAGGAAACAGCTGAAAAGCTACAGTTGCCGCTTCTTTATTTAGTCGATTCTGCCGGGGCACGAATTACGGATCAAGTAGAAATGTTTCCGGGACGCCGCGGAGCAGGACGCATCTTTTACAACCAAGTGAAGTTATCAGGAAAAGTCCCGCAAATTTGTCTATTGTTCGGTCCGTCTGCCGCAGGCGGGGCATATATCCCAGCTTTTTGTGATATTGTCGTAATGGTTGATGGCAATGCATCCATGTATTTAGGTTCACCGAGAATGGCAGAAATGGTCATTGGCGAAAAGGTAAGCGAAGAGGAAATGGGCGGGGCGAAAATGCATTGTTCTGTTTCAGGATGCGGCGATGTGCTTGTCAAGTCGGAAGAAGAATCCATCGCGTTTGCGCGCAGATACTTAAGCTATTTTCCAGGAAATTATCAAGAAAGACCTAAAAGCGTAAAACCTGAGCTGCCTGCAGATTTCGAAAAAACATTGGAAGACCTGATTCCCAAAAATCAGAATGCACCCTTCAATATGTATGACCTGATCGATAGGGTTATAGACAGGCAATCGTTTTGTGAAATCAAGAAACTATTTGCACCCGAATTAATTACTGGGCTTGCAAGGCTAAATGGACAAACGATAGGGATCATAGCCAATCAGCCGCGTGTCAAGGGCGGCGTCCTGTTCCATGATTCAGCTGATAAGGCAGCCAAGTTCATCAATTTATGTGATGCTTTCCATATACCGCTGTTGTTCCTGGTGGATATTCCAGGATTCATGATTGGGACGAAGGTCGAACAGGCTGGGATCATTCGCCATGGTGCGAAAATGATTTCGGCCATGAGTGAAGCCACGGTTCCCAAGATTTCTGTCATTGTCCGTAAGGCTTATGGTGCTGGACTATACGCGATGGCTGGTCCCGCTTTTGAACCGGACTGCGTACTTGCCTTACCGACGGCATTGATTGCGGTCATGGGGGCAGAAGCTGCGGTCAATGCAGTCTATGCCAATAAAATAAATGCGATGGAACCAGAAGAGCGCCCGGCATTCATCGAACAGAAGCGCAATGAGTATAATGAAGATATCGATATCTACCGCTTAGCCTCCGAAATGATTGTTGATGGCATCATCCAGCCAAATGACCTGCGTGATGAATTGAGCACCCGGTTTGAAGCGTATAGCAGTAAGCAATTGACATTTACCGATCGTAAACATGGAGTCTATCCCGTTTAAAGAATTCAATAAACAAGCCCGGTCATCATGACCGGGCTATTTATCATGTATGAAAATAAATGATTTTTTAAATAATTAGAAAATTTTTCTGATTTTGAGTTGCTAAATTACACAAGGAAGAGTACTTTAATTAGTAATTAATGATTTACTAATTACTTTCCTTATCTTTTGTGGCACGTTTGATTAATAATAGCTTCAAAAACATTTCAGGCGGGGCTTTCTCTGCAGTTTTCTTAGTAGTGATAGTAAAAATCACAATATCTGCTGTGTATCCATCCGGAGTAATGTATTTCTTTTTTTCCTGTAGTAGAGATGTAGTAGTAGGATGTCAGTAGTATACGTTAACGAAAGGAATTGTACATATATATTTTTGTAGTTAGAGAGAATAAGGTTCCTGAGCGACAAGGTAAACGCTTCGATCCAAGCTTTAGATAAAGTTCTAATAGGGTATTCCAATCTCTATAACAATAGGGGATGATGGAATATTTAAAAAGACAGATGATGAAAAGCCTAGGTTTTTTCAAAAGTTTCTAAATGATACATTCCTTTCGCCACGTTCTATCCCACCAATATATAAATATTGAATTTCAGTTATCCGCCAATTGTTCTTGTTCACCCTTTAAGCATGGAAAACAAGTTACGAGCTGAATTATCCAATAATCTAAATAATAACAGACAAAAAGACTTCTATACACAGTGTGGAAGTCCATTCAACTTAACTATCATTACCTGCCTTTTCTTCTATAGAGATTAATATTTTCGATTTGGTATATCAGGCCGCTAAAAGCATACAAAAGTTACAAACTGGAGATACTTCTCCTGAATCCATCATTGCACATCATTTTGTGGAAAGGCTTTCATGCAAATCAATTAAACAAGACGAATAGGGAGAAGAATGGCGAAAAGCCTCCCACGCACACACCAAAGTACAAGCATTAAGGCGTTACAGTTTTAGTCTTACGTAGTTGTAAATATCGATGAATAGATATTCTTACCCTTGATGATTTCGAGGATTTTGTGTGGATTTGGGTCATGCGGAAAATTACAACAGATATATAAGTAGAGGATGATCAAGAAACTGATATTAAGATTATACAAATAGTAGATAATGAGGGCATAAATCAATGAAGTTTAAAAAAAGGTTTGAAAGAAAATGATGATACACTAATAAGCAAACTGTTTGAACAAAATGAGGGATGGGTTAATGTATGGACCGGTTTAAATGAGTATACTGAATTTGGTATAAAATTGAGGGGAGCATTAGAGTTTAAACTCCATTCGATGATTTAAGAGAGCCTTTTGGCTCTTTTTATTTTGAAAAAGTTTTAACTTTGTAAATTTGTGTTTTGCTGTCCTACCCTACCCCTACAGGGATTATTTCTATTAGGATCAGGGTCCTTTGCTTACTCTAAGCTATATTTTTATTATGTAAACTGGGGAGGATAAAGTTTTCACTTATTATAAAACGGATTTACATAAATATGGGGATGACTTTACATAATATAGAAGGATATGAATTCCTTTGTAATAGGGAGGTGATTAGATGTTCTTCAAAAAACGAAAGATTAGAAATAATAAAGACAAACAGGCCGTGACTGAGAATTCACAAGATATTGGCCAGCTGTTTGCTAAGGTTAAAAAATCCAGTGATTTTAAACAATTTCCACTTACGGATGAAGCGGGACATTTAATCATTTCTTACTACAATACACTGGTCGATCAACAACAACTCCAACTGAAAATTTTAATGATTTTCCGAGAGACCCCTTTTGAACTAGGCAGGCTAGAGAAAATTGATGACATAAAGAAAATCATCGCAATAGAAGATATTGTAATAACGGATAATCGGAACGAAGCTGAATCAAAGTTACTTAAAGGGTATGCGATACTTCAAATGAAGGAAAATGATCAAAGGGTTGCTTTAATTCTCTTATCTAATGATAAAGCTGGATTGCGTGAACAAAATAATGTTGAAAATGAGTTTAGTGTGGTGGGGCCACAAATTGGGTTTCTTGAGAATATTGATGTAAATATACATTTATTAAGACAACAAATAAATACAACTGATCTAATTACGAAGGAAGTAAACATTGGTTCTACTTCAAATACTCGAGTTATTATTGCTCATATTGATGGGATTACGAGTGAGCAGCATGTTAATACCATGACCCAACGGCTTCAAGATATTGATTTTGATGTCATTTTTGATACTTCTCAGCTGCATCAATTTATAGAAGATAATTCCATTACACCGTTTCCTTTGCTTCTTCCAACTGAACGTGTGGATAGGGCGGTTCACTCTCTTATTAACGGACAAGTAGCTGTTTTAAGTAGTGGGTCGCCATATGTCATTACAGGTCCTTCTACGATCATTGATTATTTTATTTCACCAGAAGATTACTTTCTCCCATGGATTCTTGCATCTTTTTTTCGTTTAATACGGGTATTCAGTGTCCTTTTCTCCATTTTTGGAACATCTATTTATATAGCCGTTATCACTTACCATTACGAGATGATTCCAAACGATTTATTCGGTTCACTTAGTATTTCTCGTTATAATGTCCCGTTTCCGCCGGTATTAGAGGTGATTTTTCTGGAATTCACGATTGAACTATTACGTGAAGCGGGAGTCCGGTTACCTACAAAGGTAGGACAAACATTGGGAATAGTGGGCGGTATTGTTATCGGTCAAGCGTCAGTTGAGGCGTCCCTTACAAGTAATGTCTTACTCATTATAGTCGCCTTATCTGCCTTAGCTTCCTTTACTACTCCAATTTATAAAATGTCGAACACTATACGGTTTTTACGTTTTCCTTTAATTCTCTTTGCATCTATTTGGGGGGGACTAGGTATCGTTATCGGAATTGCCTTTTTAATCATTCACCTTACACGGTTAGAATCATTAGGAACACCCTATACCGTTCCATTTTATCCTTTTAGGCCTGAGGATTTAACGGACAGCCTGATCCGTTCCTCTTATAGTAAAACATCCAAAAGGCCAAATTATTTACGGCCTAAATCAATTTGGAGATACCACCCACATAATCACAAAAAAAAGAAAAGTGATTTTGATGAATAATCAGGAAAGGATAATAAAGGTGAATTAAATGAAATTATGTTTTCTGTTAACTTTTAGCTTAACTTTCTTTTTATCAGGGTGTGGTATACATGAGAGGATCATTGATGAAGTTCAGATAATTGAAGCTCTAGGATATGATCGGGAAGAAGGAAAAGTTAAAGGAATTGTTATTTATCCTACTTTCGCAGAGCAGGGAAATGTCAAATTGAAGATTAATAAAACGGTGTCTGATTCATATGAAGACATACTCCCGAGAATGAATGCAAAATCAGCCTATCCTATTGAGACAGGAAAATTAGATTTTATATTGTTCGGCAAGGAATATGCCACACAAGGGATCGAAGATGTTATCACTAATTTTGCCCGAAATCCAAATACAGCGAGTCGAATGCAGTTGGGCATTGCTGAAAACACAGCCGAAGATATACTTCAATCCAGTAAACATGTGAATCTTTCATTCCATTTAAGTGAAAAAATCAATCAAAACATTGAAAGTGGTAATTTGCCAAAAATGAATCTGCACATGTTTTTGAACAATTTTCATCAAGAAGGGAGGGATCAAATTTTACCTTACCTTATCCTAGAGGAAAATCAAATTAAAATTGACGGGTTAGCTTTATTAAAAAACGGGAAGTACATAAATCATATTAATTTAAGACAGTCCTTAATTCTAAAAACATTAATTGATGGGTCTCAAAATGGACAATATAAAACCAAAATCACGCAAAATAAAAAGGAAGGTTTTATTCTCTTGAAAAACCTGGATGCAAAAACTACATATACGGTTGAGAAAAGCGAAGGCATTCCGAGTATATTCATCGATTTAACCATCCATGCAGAGATTGAAAAAGCATCATCCTGGTTTGATTTGAAAAAAGATAAAGATATTGTAAAATTGGAACGAACTTTAAATGAACACTTTAAGGAAGAGGTCCAACGTTTAATTTCACTGGCACAAGGATACAATGTAGATCCCATTGGGTTGGGAGAAAAGGTTAGAGCCAACTCAAGAAATTGGGACTATCAACGGTTTATGGACATATACCCAGAAGTAAAAACCACTGTACACACAAATATTGACATACTAAATACAGGTATTGAAGAGTAAGTCTGCCAGATAAGAGAAGGAGGAGCCACGTGAAATCATTACTAGACGAACGACATTTAGTATCTTCCTTTTACGTTTTCTTTCTGATCTACACGAATATTATTGGCATAGGAATCATGAGTTTTCAACGAGATATAACGAAGGACGCAGGTTATGATGCATGGATTTCCATCATTTTATCAAGTATAAGCATTCATATACTAGTTTGGATGATCTATCGTATTCTTGGAATTGCTAAAAATGATGTCATACATGTTCACAAATTTTGCTTTGGAAAATGGATTGGCGGACTGTTCAACATTTTTGTGATTTTCTACTTTCTTATATTAGCGTTAATTGTTTTCCGTGTTTATATTGAAGTTGTTCAAGTTTGGCTGTTTCCCTTAATGAAGACCTGGCAAATAAGCCTCATTCTTCTAGTCCTCATTTATTACGTTGTATCCGGTGGATTCCGCGTGATTACTGGAATGTGTTTCTGGGGAACTATTATACCTTTTATTATCCTGTTTCCCCTTAATTTTTTTTCGTTGGAATTTGCCAATTTTCACAATTTATTACCCGTCTTTAACCACTCTCTGAAGGAAATCGTATCATCCTCTAAAGCTATGTTGTTTCAGTATGTTGGCTTTGAGACCTTATTCATGTTCTACCCATTCATAAAAAATCCAGACAGATCACAAAAATGGGCCCATTTTGGACTTTTGTTCTCAAGCTTACTTTATCTAATAGTAGCACTCATCACATTTGTTTTCTTTAGTGAAGGACAATTAAACCATACAATATGGCCCACATTAGATCAAATGAAAATTGCGAAATTCCCTCTAATAGAAAGAGTCGAATTTATCGTTGTTTCGATTTGGTTACTTCTCATATTACCCAATATCAGTGTGAAAATATGGGCAGGTTGTCGTGCTATTAAGAAAGTAATAAATGTGAAACAACGTATAAGTCTGTTCATTGTACTGGTCCTATTCTTTATTATAGCTAATGTGCTCAAAGAGAGGAGTCAAATAGAGCGATTGAATGAAATGTATTCAAACATTGCTTTTTACTTTGTGTATCTATATATCCCTTTTCTCTTTTTGTACATTCATATTAAGCATAAAATAACTAAGTAGGATAGAAAGCTTCTAGAAACTTATAATACAATCTGGGCAGATCGTTTTGGAAGGATTCAACAGAAAAGGTCTGCAGTTACATTTGGGAAGGTGAACCATTCCAAATCACAGAAATTACAATGGATGATCCTAAACTAAGTGAGGTTTTTAGATCGCCTTATTGCGTCAGGGATTTGTCACACTGATGTTCTAACACAAATCAAGCTTACCATTATATATTTCTCCATTGGTTTTTGTAAATGTAGGTACCATAACGCATTTTGTTGGTTTGAAGTTAATTAGGGGGGGAGGAATGGGAGTAAGTAGGGTAGGTGCAATTGTGCGGAATAAGCCCTAAGAATCTTAGTTTTAATATTAATTACAGATTCAAATAAGAAAAGAAAATTGAAGAGAACCATTTGATTGATTAATGATGTACTTCTTAAACTAACGAGTGCGATACTTCAATAAGAGGTATCGTTTTTCTTATTGAGCTCCCATGAAAATTAAAAAATCTCAATATCCAGAAAAAACCACAACAAAATTGACCCAGTAAAAACGCTTTTTAAAAAAAGGCTGAGCCTTATGAGTGATCTAATTGAGTTTGGTAAATCGTTAAACAAAAACCTCCAATCATTGCAAATTAATTAAAGGCTAGCGCGACGATCAAAAAGGATTAATCTCCCATGAGTGCTACCCATAAAGGGCGCGACAGTCGGTGGTACACCGTGGTCGTCGGAGTCAGACTAACTGATGGGCTCAAAGGCACTATAGTTCAACGACCTTCTTCGCCAGCCATTAAAACATTATGACCTAGAGACCAATTTTCATTCTCTGCGGTGAAGCGCTGATTTTTGCGCTTCATGGATGGCTAACGGGTGCGTTAGCTGAAAACAGGAGCTGTTTTTAAGGCAGCACATTCTTTATGTACCGGCATTTTAGTTGAAGAAAAAAATGATTTGATTAGTGTTGAATTAAAAACTAAATACCCTAACTATAGCTTATACCAAGGTGTAACTGCCGGGCAGGAACAAATATTTAGACAGTTGGTCAGAATATATTGAATAAGAAAAAAGAGTCGGCAAAGCGACTCTCCTCTAAAATTCTCCGTGTTTAACTTAATAAGTATTTATTCAATGCTTGTTGTAAAGTTCCTAATGTTTGATCCGAAATTTTATATTGAAGCCATCCAATAACGTCTTATTTAACTTCTACGCAAAAGATATAGACGAAGTTCACCAATTCATCAAGAGTAATAACATATCCATTGTCAAAGAAATAGAGCGAATTAGAGATTTTGCTTATTTTAACTTTCAAGATCCAGATGGTAATGTACTTATGATTTGTAATGGTTAATTTTCTTTGGGAGTAGTCGGCTATACTACTCCTTTTAACTTTTTTTGCAGTTTGCGTCAACTCTACAACAAGTCTTAAGAAACTAATGGTTGCGTTAGCTGATGTTCAATTTAATTTGTAAGGTTCAATGGATGTATGGAAATGGTCCGGCTTATTTTGAGTTAGTAAAACAACAAGGGCTAGAAGGAATTGTCAAAAAAGGAAATTAAAAATATCAGATTGGTAAACGATTGCAGGGCTCAAGGTTATCTATTATCAATATACCGATGCAGTAATAACTGGATTGTGAAAAGATGAATTTGGTTTGCTTCTAGGGATTGAAGAAATAACCGAATAAAGCCAGCTGGCATAATAGAGTTTGTCACTCCTGCAGCGAGGAAAAAATATTCTATAGTCAGTATCAGATTTAATTGTAGATGAAAACAAGAAAATGAAAATTATTTATTTAGATTCGAAGATTAAGTGCAAGGTAAAGTTTAGAAATTATACAAAGGCAGGCTTGCTCCGCATTGCTGTCTTATATAATCAAATAAAATAGTGAAGGTGATTTTACTTTGTCTATAGAAAATCCAGAAGGTAATTATTTATGACCACGAAGATTATCCTGACGTTAGTCGTCGCTATGACAATTTCGGTAAAGCTTAGTTTGAAAGTTCGGTTAAATATATTCGTAAATGCAGAGAGTTTGGCATGAAGAAATCGATTTAACCCTATTAAGAAAGAAGTAAAATTAGTTAAAACACAACAGCTTATAGATTGGATCATCTACATTACCATTATCCCCCTGTTTTGCTAAGGACTTTCTATAATATACTCCTAAAAAAGCAATGCATCTCAAGTTCGAGAAATTCATTGCTTTTTTCCATTTGCCCGTACCTCTGTGTAATCTGTCTGTTTTCACATCCATGAGTTGACTTTATTGTTGAGGAAGGTTTAGGGCTGTATTTGCTGTATTTATATCAACTTGTAATTGTTCACTTAAATCATGTGGATGATAGTAACCTTTTGAAATCATATAGTTACTTATCTCTCCGTGTCTTTCTACAGCGACACGAAGCTGTTCTCTTAAGGCTGCTTTCAATTCAGGTGTTTTTGTTTCTGTAATGGCAAATGCAATATTTCTAATTCCTGATTTTGCGGATATTAAGAAGTCCGTTGCAATCACCTGATCAGTCATGCCACCCATACCCGCCATATTTTGCAAAAAATTTGTCATTACTGTTCCCCTCGATTCGTCAGAATTTCCTGCAGTTTTTGAATATCTTGTGTTCCAGTACTCATGTCTTTTAATAGAATATTTTGTAGTTCTGTATCCTGCACTAAACTGCTCATTGTAGAGGACTTTGTTAGACAAAGACTCTTGAAAGTTAAAATTTCGTGCGCCTCTAAAGTCTCATGCAGTCCTAAATTTTTAGTCATGATTTTTCACTCCATTTCTTTGAAAATTTACTTACATATCTTTCGTAATACAATAGTTTTTATACATCATCATTTGCAAAGGTAACGTGTATTTTGGGAAATAAACTACCTATCTGTCAATAATCCGTATAACAAACAGATGAACTGGGAAAGGTATTTTTGTTATATATAGATTAGGGAGGTGAACGTATGGAAAATGAAAGCTTGGCATTTCATGAAACCATGGAAACGCATGAAATTTTAAATTTAAAAACAATAGGTTTAATGAGATCAAAATTAATGCAAGGTATTTGCTTTGACAATGACTTAAAAGCATTAATGGAAAAAGACGTACAACAATCTATAGCTGCTATAAACGAGCTAAAGGGTTTTTATACAGAAGCCCGAACAAACTATGAAAAATGAGGTGAAATTTAAATGGAAATGGATTTTTTAGATCCTCAAGGCGCTGAACATATGCCGGAAATGGCTGATTCCTCTTTCGCGCTAGATTTTCTACTCTCTATCAAAAGTGGGATTCATACTTATGGTATTGCATTATCTGAAACAGCGAATCCCGCATTGAGAAAAGCATTGTACCAGCAAATGGAGCAATCTATTGACTTACATGGTGAGTTATCCGATTTAATGATCAGGAAGGGCTGGCTTTATCCGAACGATGTAGGTAAACAGGTGGAATTAGATTTGAAATCAGCCGATATGGCGGTTAGTATCGCTGGAATGAATCTTTTCCCGAATGATACTGACAGACTCGGCATGTTCGCAACGCCGAATAAATAAAGGAGGAAAAGCATCATGAAAGCCGTAACTTACCAGGGCAATAAAAATGTACAGGTTAAAGAAGTTAAAGACCCTAACATCAAAAATTCAGATGATATTATTGTAAAGGTCACTACTTCGGCGATTTGCGGCTCCGATTTGCACTTAATTCATCAATTAATTCCCAATATGCCTACAGATTATGTGATTGGTCATGAGCCGATGGGGGTTGTTGAGGAAGTTGGACCAGGGGTAACTAAGTTAAAGAAGGGAGACCGGGTCATTATCCCCTTTAACGTTAGCTGCGGGAGCTGCTGGTATTGCGACCACGACCTTACAAGTCAGTGCGATAATTCAAATCCTCATGGGGAAATGGGTGGTTTTTTTGGATACTCAGAAACAACTGGTGGGTATGCCGGCGGGCAAGCTGAATATATGCGTGTTCCTTATGGAAACTTTACCCCTTTCAAAATCCCAGAAGACTGCGAGGTAGAAGATGAAAAATTGGTGTTGCTCGCTGATGCAGCATCCACAGCATTCTGGAGTGTAGATCACGCAGGTGTCAAATCTGGCGATACGGTTATCGTTTTAGGCTGTGGTCCTGTAGGTCTACTTACTCAAAAATTCGCTTGGTTTAAAGGGGCGAAAAGAGTGATTGCTGTCGACCATCTCGATTATCGTTTAGAGCATGCAAAAAGGACGAATAAAGTCGAAACCGTAAATTTTGCACAATATGAAAACACTGGCGAATACCTTAAAGAAATCACTAAAGGTGGTGCAGATATCGTTATTGACTGTTCCGGGATGAGTGGCAAAATGACTCCGATGGAATATCTTGCATCGGGTCTTAAATTACATGGGGGAGCCATGGGAGGGATTGTAATTGCGTCCCAAGCAGTGCGTAAGGCGGGAACCATACAAATAACAGGCGTATATGGCGGTCGTTATAATGGATTCCCCCTAGGAGATATTTTCCAAAGAAACGTGGATATTAAAACCGGACAGGCTCCTGTTATTCCTTATATGCCCTACCTTTATAAACTAATATCAGAAGGAAAAGTAGATCCTGGCGATGTTGTAACCCATGTACTTCCAATTGACCAAGCAAAGCATGGGTATGAAGTATTTGATACAAGGACAGATGGATGTATTAAAGTGGTCCTTAAGCCATAATGATGGTTGTTTTCATTTGGAAAAATAGATTTTACAACTATAGATATGGACTATGAGTAAGAAGGGAAGGTATCAAACCCTTTTTTAACTTTTTGGTGTAATTTTTACTTCTGGATGAAATACGCATAGAAGGAGATTTTAGAAAAGTGAACACCCCTGTCTTGAGAGCTACATTTACCTTACAAATTAAGCACAAGAAAAGACGATTTTGCCCACGTTAAGGGAAAATCGTTTTTTTTTGTGCTCTAAGCTATCTTTTTTTCATTAAGGAAAACCCACGACCTACAAAAACTATAAGGGGCAAATTAGTTATAGGGTTTTTGTTATTTTTTACTTTTTTCGTTTGGATTTATCACATATACTTTTTCTTTTCTTTGGAGAACAAAATCAGAAAGGTTATAGCAGTAAGTGGATTCATTCAGCGAATCATTCGGCATATACTCTTTCATAGTAAAATCCCTATCAATTGTGATAGGGATTTTAGTTTGTTATTTTGATTTAGCAAATGTTTTTTTGCAAATTCAAATCCAATCGATCCATCATCTTTCAAAACAAGAGAAGCATCAAAAGGCTTCTTTTCTTTTGCCTTTGGCTTCATCCCTATGATCACACTTGTTTTCTTCTTGGTGCATAAATCTTTCACATGTTTTTCTGTCACTTTCTTTAATGCATTTGAGATGGGAATGTCTGTTTAAATCCACTTGCATATTCCGGAAATTTGATCAAAGCGATTACGATGACTGATATCCGAAGAAGATTATCCTCAATAGCTTCCAAGTATTATCTTTTTGTCCTCTCCAATAAACGATCTATGGAATCCTGTATGTGGCTGGAGATCGCAATCTCGGCTCTGTATACATCCCTTGTCCGGATGGCCTCAATGATTTCCATATGTTCCGATGGTGCGTCCTTTTGGTCGATCTCACCTTTGACGTGATAAAACCGTCCTATATGAAGATGACAGTGCATGCCTTTATATGCTTCAAATAAAAACGGGTTTCCTCCAGCGTTCATGATGGCATGATGAAATTGTTGATCTAAATGAGTAAAATCTAGTATTTTTTTGTTGGAAGCACCTGTGTTTGTGGAAAACATTTCATCTGTAAGCGCGGCCATTTCTTCCGTCACGCTTACATTATTTAAGCGGATAATATTCCGGACCGCATGCGTCTCCAGTAATATCCGGGCCTCTAACATTTTCGCCATATTTTCAGTATCTAATATGTCACTGACCCGATACCCCTTATTTGGTTCTAAGATGACTAAGTTCTCAGAGTTCAGACGAGATAATGCTTCTCTGAGAGGTATGGCGCTAATGTTGATTTCCCGGGTTAAGTGGCTGATATTGATTTTTTGTCCCGGCGATAAATCCCATTCAAAAATCTTTTCTTTTAATAAATTGTAGACATATTCCGTTGTCTCTCCGCGTTCTTTTTCCTTTATCATCGAAATGCCCCTAACTTAAAAAAATTTCTATTAGAACGAGTGTTATTTCATATAGATGTAACAACTTAAATTATTACTGAAGTAGCTTTCTGCTTGTTGCCCTATCAATAAGATAAGGCGAAACCATATTGATATCAAGAATAGAGATTTTATAAGGGGACTCCATAGTTTGCTGGATAGCTACAAAAATATATACTCATTACTGATAATTATATATTATATTCGGTAAGTTTTGTGAGAATTATATATAAAATCATTCGAATTAATATGAATTAATTAATCTGTAGATATTATTTAAAGTCATAAATCCTTTATAAGTAAGGTTTTTATAAAAAAACTGAATCTTTTTAATTTTAAATATTTACATAATCGTATATTATATGATATATTTTTGGAAATGATTACATACTATTTTTGAGCAGGATTATATAAACAACAATAATCAGTTACTAAAGAGTATTGATGGGCAGGCAATATCTTAAGTTTAAAATGGAAGCGCTTTATGCTTGCAGTTTTCTTGATTGAAATTTATTGAATCTATTTAGAAGAAATAACTGTGAAGTTAAAAAAAGTGATCTTTATTTTTCAAAGGAGGAATCTTCAATGAGCACAACGCTGAGCAGAAAAAACACATTTTATGGCCATTTCATAAATGGGCAATGGATATCCGATCAACATACAATCGCTGTTATTAACAAATATAACAAAGAAGAAATTGCCCAGATCGGCAGGGCATCCCGGAAAATTGTTTCTGAAGCGGTGACCAATGCCTTGGAAACCTTTAATACGAGAAAGCTAGATTCCAATCAACGCTACGAGATTCTAATGCGTGCAGCGGATATCGCTAAAGAGAGAAAAGAAGAGCTGGCGATGATTCTGGTTCAGGAGGTCGGTAAAGTATTGAAGGATGCCAGAGGGGAAATCGATAGAGGAATCCAAACGATGATAGCTTCAGCGGAAGAAGCAAAAAGGATTGCCGGTACAGGCGTTCCTTTGGGCCAGTCTGGAAACGACAAAAAGATGGCTTTCACCATCAGGGTTCCTGTTGGAGTTATCGGTGCGATCACCCCGTTTAATTTCCCATTCAATCTCACCATACACAAGGTAGCTCCTGCGTTGGCAGCGGGAAATGCAATCGTGTTGAAGCCAGCTGAAATGACGCCACTCATTGCATGCAAGATCGCAGAAATTTTTTCTGAAGCTGGATTGCCTGCAGGTTTTCTGAATGTGGTTAACGGGTTTGGGCAGGAAACAGGTCAATACCTTTTGGAGGATGAACGAATTGCGATGTTCACTTTTACAGGGAGTCCCGGTGTAGGTCGGCATATTAAGAGCAGTACGGGAATTCGTAAGGTTACTTTGGAATTAGGGAATAACTCCCCAAACATCATTCACAAGGATGTCCATGATTTAGACAGAGCAGTTGAGCTCTGTGTCACACGAGGGTATGTGAATGCAGGGCAAGCTTGCATCTCAGTACAGCGAATCTACGTTCATAGAAATATTTGCGATACGTTTGTGGAGAAGGCAGTCAAGGTGGCACAGGGCTTGAAGGTCGGTAATCCGGAAGATTCTTCCACGGACATTGGCCCTATGATTTCCGAGAAAGAAGCAAGGCGTGCGGAAGAATGGATCCAGGAAGCCAGGCGTCTTGGGGCAAAAGTGGTATATGGAGGGAAAAGGCGGGATTCGATTCTAGAACCTACTATATTAATAGATGTGAAACCGGAAATGAAGGTAGTCTGCCAGGAAGTGTTCGCGCCGGTGATTAGCATCATTCCTTTCGATAGCATCGAGGAGGCTTTCCGTCAGGCCAATGATACGAAGTTCGGCTTACAAGTTGGTTTATTTACATCCGATATCACTTTAGCCATGCGGGCAACACAGGAACTCCATTTTGGCGGTGTAATCATCAATGATGTTTCTACATACCGTGCTGACATTATGCCGTATGGCGGTGTGAAGGACAGCGGAATTGGCAAAGAGGGACCGCATTATGCCATGCAAGAAATGACAGACGAAAAACTTGTCGTCATCAATCTTTAGACTTTGGAGGTAAGGAATATGAGAAATACATGGGATTTTTATTCTACCGAAAGAATCGTATTTGGAAACGGGGCAATCGGGCAATTGGATGTGATCCTTCAAAGATTAAAGGCGAAAAACATCTTACTCGTTACTGACCCAGGGATCAAAAATGCAGGAATCGTAGACAGAATTTCATCGTTGTTGGAACATGCAAATTACGAAACAGTTATCTATGACCAGGTCGTACCGGAGCCTCCGGTAGATTCGGCGATGGATTGTTATAAGTTTGCTAAATCTCAAATGGATATTGATGCAGTAATTGGCCTTGGCGGAGGAAGCAGCATTGATATGGCGAAGATTGTCGCTTTGTTGGTCGCCCATGGCGGACATCCCCTGGACTATTATGGCGGAGAAAACCAGGTTCCTGGACCCATCGCCCCTCTTGTAGCGATTCCGACGACTGCTGGAACCGGTTCAGAAGTGACATCTGTAGCGGTGTTGACCGATGTGGAAAATAACCTGAAAGTTGGTATCTCGGATAATTACCTAAGACCAACCGTTGCTCTACTTGATCCAGAATTAACGTTAGGACTTCCCGCTTATGTTACAGCTTGTTCCGGAATTGATGCTTTGTCACATGCGATAGAGGCGTACACAGCCAAACCTTCTGCATATATCCAGGCAGAAGGTAGCATTTTATTCCAAGGTTCAATCCCCATAAGCGATGCACTCGCCTTCAGAGCCATTGAATTGATTGCAAAAAACCTGCCGCTTGCGGTGCAGCAAGGGAGCAATCTCGAGGCCCGTTCCAATATGCTAATGGGCAGCCTGCTTGCAGGAATGTCCTTTTCAAATGCAGGTACAGCAGCAGCCCATGCATTGGCTTACCCAATCGGAGGACTTGTGAAGTCACCTCATGGAGAGGTGACCGGACTCTTGCTTCCATATGTCATGGAATATAATGCAACTGTAGAAACAGAAAAAATGGTGAGGATTTCCCATGCATTCAATGTGAACTCGGATGGCCTCTCCGATAAGGAAGCCGCTTTGGCTGCTTCAAAAGCTGTGCTTACCTTGCTTGGGGAAATTGGACTGCCTACAAAGCTGACGAAGATTGGGATCAAAGAAGAGGATATTCCCGAAATTGCTGAGAAGACCCTCCAAATCGATCGCCTGATTCGGAATAACCCAAGAGTGCCAACCCAGCACAGTTTAGAAGAATTACTTAGAAAAGCTTTATAGATGGCTTGAAGGAATGGTGTCCCTGGAAGGTTAAGCATCATTCATGATGGATCTGCAGACTGCGGAGGAAAGGGTTTCACTAACTAATAGAATATAAATGGAGAGGAAGATGAAAATGTCTCTTTTGCCTTTTACATATAGTATGCCGACACGGGTGGAGTGCGGTAACGGAATATCTGGAAAAACAGGGGAATTCATTAAGGATTTAGGTGTATCGAGTGTGCTAATCGTAACAGATAAAGGGGTTAGAGGAGCCGGTCTCTTACAAGGCATTGAAAAATCCCTTGCTTTGGCAAACCTTTATTTTGAGATTTACGATGAGGTAGAGCCTAATCCATCAGCTCAAACAATCCAACAGGGGACAGTGTATCTTAAGCAACAAAAGATGGAGGCGGTTCTGGCTGTTGGCGGAGGAAGCAGCATTGACACAGCCAAGGGCATCGCGGCAATGGCTACTAATCCCGGCCATATCCTGGATTATGAAGGAGTTGGTAAGATATCCAATCCTCCGCTCCCGATCATAGCAATCCCGACTACGGCTGGAACTGGCAGTGAAGCTACTAATTCGACAGTGGTAACGAATAAGGACACCTCTTTTAAACTAGGTGTACTTAGTTCTCTTCTGTTTCCAAAGCTAGCTATATTGGATCCTGCCCTTACATTAAATTTGCCTCAAGAGATTACTGCAGCTACTGGTATGGATGCTCTGACTCATGCAATTGAATCTTACACCTCCAAATCTGCCAACCCTGTCAGCAAGGCTTTCGCGATACAGGCCATTAAGATGATCAGTGAAAATTTAACACGATCGTACTTTGTGGGAACGGACATGGAAAGCAGGGAAAACATGCTTGTAGCCTCCCTGTTAGCTGGTGCAGCCTTTTCACAATCCCGCCTGGGTAATGTACACGCCATTTCCCATACATTTGGAGGAGTCTTTAATATCCCGCATGGCATCGCAAATGCAGCACTATTGCCATTCGTCATGAGATTCAACCTGCCGGCATGTGAGAATCAGTATAGAGAAATTGCAATAGCTTTAGGAAGGGATGTAAGCGGTTTATCCAATGCGCAAGCAGCCGAGCAAGCAATCGAAACCATCATCGAAATGAATCGGAGCATGAATATTCCTCTTAATATTAAAGAGCTTGGAGTCTCATTGGATGTTTTGCCGAAATTAGTGGAAGATTCCATGCGAAGCGGTAACGTGGTCGTTAATCCAAGGCTGACGAAGGCATCGGATATCCAACTGATTATAGAGAAGGCTTATGAGGGGGACTTTGAAGGTTTTAATAATGGTAATCGAAATGCAAGCAGTGCAAAAAATTCAGAAACGGCCATCGTGAATGTATAAAAACCATTCAATTTGAAAATCACCTGGAATTTCAGGGGATTTCGAATCAGTTTCCCCTTTTTAACTTTTTTCGGACATATGGATTTCCCGCAGCATTTTTCTACCTGAATATAATTATCTAATGAGGTGACGTATGAAAAAGACCAATGGAAGATGGCTTGTAGTGGTACTCCTTTTCGTCGCAACAACAATCAATTATATGGATAGGGCAATTCTTGGCATTGCAGGACCCTCGATGATGAAGGATCTTTCGCTTTCGGCAGTCGAATTCGGGATATTGGGGTCAGCGTTCTTTTGGTCGTATGCCTTAATGCAGATCCCGGTCGGGGTAATCGTTGATAAATTGGGGGCACGCTTAACGTATTCGATTGCCATCGTTTGGTGGTCGCTCTGTACGGTGTTTACTGGAATGGGACGTTCGCTTGGCGGACTGATCGGTATCCGCGTTTTAATGGGAATCGGAGAGGCTCCAGCGTTTCCAACCAATACGCGCGTTATTTCAGACTGGCTGCCGTCACATGAACGGGGCATTGCAAACGGGATTTTTAATTCTGGTACAGCTATCGGGATTGGCATAACGACACCCATTTTAGCATGGATCATACAGACTTGGGGATGGCAAGCATCCTTTGTGGTAATTGGATCCACCGGTTTTGTATGGCTGGCATTCTGGTTATTCTTTTTCAAAAACCATCCAGAGCAAAGTAAGATTGCAAACGAGGCCGAAGTAGCCTATATCAAAGAGGAGCAAACTCAAACCGAAAAAGCAAAGACACTAAACATCTCACCATTTAAATTCTTCAAATTCAGAAGTGTTTACCCTATGTTATATGGCTTGTTTGCCCATAACTATCTTACTTATTTAATGATGACCTGGCTTCCCACTTATCTTGTAATCGAAAGGCAAATGACTCTTTTAAAAGCCGGATTTTTCACGATGCTGCCTTGGATCATGTCCTTTCTGGGGAATATTCTAGGAGGGGTGTTGTCGGATTTCTTAATTAAAAGAGGCTGGAATTCCATCAAAGCAAGAAAGACTGTTTTAACCATCGGCATGCTTTTTCCATTAGCCATTATACCGACTATCTATACAGACAGCGCCATAATGGCACTTACGTATATCTCAATAGCAATCGGCGGTGAAGGATTGGCTGCGGGCATTCTCTGGGCCACTGTTTCGGATGTTGCTCCAAAGGGTGCGGAAGGAAAGCTTGCAGGGCTGCAAAACTTCGTAGGGAACCTCGCTGGCTGGATAGCTCCAGTCGCAACAGGGATCTTAATAACGAAGTTCAATAATTTCAATATAGCCCTGATCATACCTGTAGTCATTTGCCTTATTGCTGCTGTGGGGTATACCTTCGTTCTTAAAAATGAAAGGATTTCCATTAACACGGACATTGACGGGGGAACTAAAGTTTCAGGACTCTAATCTTTTTGTGTATATAATGAAGCGCTTTGCAAATTCAACGAAAAAAGGAGACATATTCATGCTGAAAACTAGTGGATTAGTCAATTTATCTGAACTGAAAATGTATGTGAACGGTGAATGGACTGCAGCACTTAACGGAGAAACTTTACCAGTAACAAATCCATCAACAGGGAAAGTGGTGGCAAGGATTCCAAATGGAGGACGCCAAGAAACGCATGCGGCCATTGCAGCTGCTGAGGAAGCGTTTAAAACCTGGTCAAAACTGACGGCACAGGAACGCAGTAAATATCTAAAAATATTGCATGACCTTATGCATGAATATAAAGATGAATTAGCAGAAATCATGAGTATGGAAATGGGCAAGCCCTTAACGGAAGCCCGGGGTGAAGTGGATTTTGCTGCAAGCTACCTGGAATGGTTTGCTGAAGAAGGACGCCGGATTTATGGGGAAACGATCCCTGCTTCTGCTGCAAATAAAAGGCTATCGGTGATTCGCCAGCCGATTGGAGTGGTCGCTTCCATTACCCCTTGGAATTTCCCGTTGGCCATGATGACGCGGAAAGTAGGACCTGCCATGGCCGCTGGATGTACAGTCATTGTCAAGCCTGCAAAACAATCTCCTATTAGTGCGTTAGCGTTTGGTAAATTGGTGGAAATGGCGGGAGTGCCTGCTGGAGTGGTCAGTATCGTAACAGGGAGTGCCGGACCTATTTCGGATGAAATTTTTGAAAATCCGGTAGTAAGGAAAATTTCTTTTACAGGATCTACTGAAGTAGGCAAATTGCTGGTTACCAAGTCAGCCCCGCAGCTCAAGAGACTTTCCCTTGAGCTTGGGGGACACGCGCCGTTTATCGTCTTTGAGGATGCTGATTTGGAAGCCGCAGCAGCTGGTGCCGTTGCAAGCAAGTTCAGGAACACCGGACAAACGTGCGTATGCGCAAATCGAATTTACGTCCACCGTTCTGTCATCAATAAATTCTCTGCACTTTTTGTTGAAAAGGTACAAGCTCTAAAAGTCGGAAATAGCATCGATCCAACCGTTGAAGTCGGGCCTCTTGTCAGCAGTGATGGCCTGGAAAAGGTAGAGGAACATGTACAAGATGCCTTGGATAAAGGTGCCAGCCTTCTTTGTGGCGGACAAAGAGTTGAAGGGGAATTGACTGATGGATTATTCTATGAACCGACCGTTCTGGGTGGAGTGAACAAGGATATGCTCATCACATACCAGGAAACATTTGGACCGGTCGCACCAATCATCCCGTTTGATACAGAAGAAGAGGTGATCGAGCTTGCCAACAATACAGAGTACGGGCTGGCCGCTTATTTTTACACACAGAATATAAGCAGGGGAGTCAGGGTATCCGAAGCTCTGGAGTTCGGCATCATCGGATACAACGACGCCATTCCCACCGTTGCACAAGCCCCATTTGGCGGCATGAAAGAAAGCGGCATGGGGAGGGAAGGCGGCCATCAAGGCCTTGATGAATATTTAGAAGAAAAATATATATCGATGGGTTTTTAAAATAGGGCAAGAAAAGGCTTAAGGTGAAGTCGAATCCTTAAGCCTTTCCTTCCGAAGTAATGCACCGTGTCATAGCGATGGCATCAGGTGGGATGGATTAGTTACCTCTCATCGCTTCCAGAAAAAATTAAACAACCTGAGTCCATATCAATATAGAACTCAGGTTGCTTAATTGGTCTTTTTTATTTCTGTCTATTTGACTGGGGTCACTCCACAATACAGAGATTATCTTCTTTAGGCTGCCTAATCCCTTTTTTTAAAATTTCCTTTGCAAAGGGTACACTTTACAACAAGCCTACTTCTTAACCAATATAGACAAGAAGAGACGATCGCTTCTCAAATTAAGGATTAGTTGACCATAATCCTGAAGTCTTTACTAGGACTCTTGGATGAAGCTTTAACCCGGCTACAAGCAGCTCTGCTAAATCCTCTGATTGCATAACATTTTCAGGATTTCCACTAATAAGATTGGTTTCAATGGCCAAATCAGTTGCAACTGTACTTGGTGTTAAAGCCGTTACACGGATATTATGCTTTCTTACCTCTAGCATGAGTGATTCCGTTAGTCCTAAAACAGCAAATTTAGAAGCGCTGTAAGCACTTGTAACAGGTGCTCCTTTTTGGCCCGCAGTTGAGGAGATATTCACAATATCTCCTGATTTTCTTTCAATCATATCAGGTAAAACGGCTCTTGTTACATTATATACACCCATCAAGTTTACTCGGATGATGTTTTCCCATTCTTCAGGAGTTAAATCAAGAAAACCGCCAAATTTAGCTATACCTGCATTGTTGATTAAAATATCAATAGAACCTAGGTCTGATTTGATGTGTTCAACAGCTTGATGAACTGCTTCAAGATCGGCTACATCTGCTGTCGCTGCTGAAACGTTCACATCATATTGCTCTAGTTCCGCGGTTACCTTTTCAAGATTTGACATCGTTAATCCAATCAATCCTAAATGAACTCCTTCTTTTGCTAAAGCAATCGCTGTAGCACGCCCGATTCCTCTGCCAGCCCCAGTAATTAAAGCAGTTTTTCCTTTTAATGAAATCATGCTATCATTCCTTTTTAAAAAATTTTAGAATAATTGTTAATAATAACAAAATAATGTTTTAAAGACTAACCAAAAGACCGCAAAGTTTCTTTAGTATGTCTGCGGTCTTTTGGTTATTACATTCTTAGGACTATGTTTTATTCAAGATTGGCATGTCTGCCATACATATTATTGGTATCTAATCCCTTTTTCTCCATGAATCTCAAGATGACGGCATCATAAAAAAGTAAAAGGGTCTGCTCAAATAGTGAGCCCATTGGTTGGATGGTTTTATAATCGCCCTCTGATTGGTCTTTCGGGGATCCAGGCAATTTAATGGTGATATCTGCTAACTGTCCAATAGTGGAATCAGGGAATATCGTGACAGTTGCAATTTTACCACCAATGCTTTTTGCTTTTTCAGCCAAGGAGACTAAGCTTTTCGTTTCCCCGGATCCGGATCCGATGATTAAGATATCCTCTTTTTCAAAGTTGGGAGTTACAGTTTCACCGATTACATAAGAATCAATTCCCATATGCATCATCCGCATGGCGAAGGATTTGGCCATGAATCCTGATCTGCCTGCACCGGCTACAAAAACTTTCTTTGATTCAAGAATCCCATTAACCAGTTTTTCAGCTTCTTCGTTAGCTATTAAGTCTACTGAACGATTTAGCTCTTTTATGATTTCAGCTAAATATTGAGAAGTCTGCATGATGGATATTAGCCTTGTTTTACTAATTTTTGTATTTGGGCAGCTGTCCCTTTAATATCAGCTTGTCCAGTGATACCTCCACCAACAATGACAAGGTCAGGTTGTGCTTTAATGACTTCCGGAAGTGTATCTAATTTTATGCCGCCTGCTACAGCAGTTTTTGCATTTTTTACAACACGTTTAATGGTTTGAAGGTCCTCAAAAGAATTTTTTCCAACAGCTTGAAGATCGTAGCCAGTGTGCACACAGATGTAGTCGACGCCAAATGCATCCACTTCTTTAGCACGAGTTTCAAGATCTTTCACAGCGATCATATCAACAAGGATTTTTTTGCCTTGTTTTCTAGCTTCTTCAACAGCCCCTTTGATGGACATATCTTCAGCTGCACCAAGAATCGTGATGATATCAGCGCCAGCTTCAGATGCTTTCATCACTTCATAACCGGCTGCATCCATAATTTTTAGGTCGGCTAATACTTTCAAAGAAGGGAAAGCTTCTTTCATTTCTTTAACAGCCCTAAGCCCTTCATTAATAACCACAGGTGTACCGATTTCTACGATATCAACATATTCCTCCACTTGTTTAACCAATTCAATACCTTCTTGAATGTTTACTAAATCCAGTGCCAATTGTAATTCCATTTATCCTTCACTCCTAATAGTATGTTTTAGTTTGTTGCACAGTAAGTATGTCCCTCTGGCACTCAATCATTGCACAGCAAGAAATTCATATCGACTGTACAATGTATCGTATACTAAGTATAATATTTTTGTAAGTACGCACTTTAATTTTACATAGTGTTAAAAAGTATACTATGTGATTTAGGATTTATATTTGGAGGTGGTTTGAATGACAAGGCTACAGAATAAAACATTCAATTGTGAGAAGGAATTGACCCTTTCTGTTATTGGGGGGAAATGGAAGATGCTTGTTTTATGGCACCTAGGCAAGCAGGGGACCAAGCGTTTTGGTGAACTGAAGGCTCTTATGCCGGGCATCACTCAAAGAATGCTCGTTAACCAGCTTCGAGAGCTGGAAGAAGATCTTATTGTTCATCGCGAAGTCTATCCAATTGTACCTCCCAAAGTGGAATACTCTCTGACAGAACAAGGAGAAAGCCTGATGCCGATTCTTGATTCGATGTATAATTGGGGTAAAAATTATATGGAGAATAATGTTGGGGACCAAGTAAAAAGAAAAGAGGATATCAAGTAGAAAAACTATCCCTTCTTCCTTATTCAAAGATGTTTTCTCCTTTTTCTTTACCTTGATATGGTCACGTATCAAATTAAGGTAGAGAAAAGCACAACATTTTATAATCAGTTATTAAAAGCCAAGGTTAGCGATTTTTGTATAGTCGCTGACCTTGGCTTTTTCACATGCACCCGGCATGGGTGCAAATCTCTAGCCAGGGTGGTGTACGGTTAGCTTAATGAAGGAGTGTCTACTCAGAGGGGAAAACCTTTTCGTTTCTAGGAATATTATACAAAGACCCAGTAATTGGTATACTTTATTACACTATGTAATTTTACTGATACTATTTAATTATAAAGTGCGTACTTACAGGGGTACCACCAGCAAAACGCGAATTTACAACGTTAAGGAAATACCAA
Source organism: Peribacillus sp. FSL P2-0133 (assembly GCF_037975445.1). NCBI lineage: Bacteria > Bacillati > Bacillota > Bacilli > Caryophanales > Bacillaceae > Peribacillus > Peribacillus sp. FSL P2-0133. Next base: position 2,645,016 of record NZ_CP150254.1, read on the forward strand.
TATTAAAAAGCCCAATTTCTCAGCATTAAATTGAGAAATTGGGCTTTTTTCCATACTGTAGATAATGCCTCGATTGTGGAAGATCAATAAATTTGAACAAAAAAGTGAATATTGATCTGCCGCATTTTTCACTGCTACGACTGCTTTGGCATAATCCGGATGACAATGACAAACACTGTATAAGGAGGCTCTAATTATGTTCAGATTGATTGGGTCCGTAAATAGTATTCTGACTATATTTAGATAACTAACATGCTTGGTAGTAGGTATTAACTTCGATTGATATCCTTATAGGGGAAAATTCAAATTGACATATCGGAAATTAATGATATTATAAACATATGGATATCATAGAAATCTTTAAAGCATTGTCTAATGAAAAACGTTTGCAGATTTTGAAGTGGTTAAAAGAGCCTGAAAACTATTTTACACTCCCTATTTCTGAAGGGGTTAGCTTTGAGAAAGAGGGTGTATGCGTATCACAGCTGCATCATAAGTTAAATGTAACACAATCAACGGTTTCTCAATATCTTACTATGTTACATCGGGCTGGGCTACTCGAAGCAACGCGTAAGGGGAAGTGGACATACTATAAGCGTAATGAAGAAGTTATTAAGGAAATAAGCAATTACATTGAGAAAGAGATTTGAGGATTAAAGTGAATTGCTTGAAGCAATTCACTTTAATTAATTACTATATATCGATATTTCAGAATATGTAAATATGTTAGGGTGTATATTTTTTTATTAAAATAAATCGTTAATTCGCGATATATTAATTTACTATATACGCTTCTAGGATTTCAGCTTTATTTAAGGAGCTGATTTATTAATTATAGTAAGGAAGAGATTTAGGCGAATTTAGAAATGGTGTCCATAAGAATAAGGATGAAGTATTCGCTTTTGTTTCCTATTGATCCAATACAATCCGTTGCTTAATAATATACTGAAATTCTAAGAGATGAAAAGGGAGAAAATTAAAATGAACAAATTTGAAAAACATAATTGAAGGTTGGCAGTGGTGGAATCCTGCTTCCACAGTATAGTGCATATAAGGTGGCTACCCAGCTATTTCAATTACAATCACTTTTTCCCGTAAGAATAGAGGCAGGTGTCGGACGTTCACCTGGTAGAAATGAAACGAATCGGACAATGGACTTATTATCGACGCAATGAGGAAACCATTAAACAGTTTGAAAAGTATATAGGCTTAAAAATATAACCTTTTAAGGAGGACCAAGAGTGAGTTTTCAAAATCATCGTGCCTATAACAGCATGTACCAGAAAGACAAAATGACACTCGGATTTATCCTCCCGACTGCCAGAATGTCTAAAAATCCGATTATGGAGAATCAGCTGGAGCTTGCCCGTAAAATTGAGGAATATGGCTTTGCTTCATTATGGCTCCGTGATATTACGATACAGAATTTGAATATTGATGATAACGGCCAAAAATACGATTTATGGATTTATTTGACGTATCTTGCTGCTTATACGAAGCACATTGCGTTAGTGACAGGAAGTGTAGTTCTTCCTTTGCGCCACCCCGTCAGGGTAGCCAAGGAAGCTGCATCAATCGATCAATTGTTTCCAGGTCGATTGATTATGGGGGTGGCATCAGGGGACAGGGAAAAAGACTTTACAGCTTTAGGGATATCTAAGCAAGAAAGCGGTCCGTTATTTAAAGAAAATTTCGAAATTCTCGACCGGCTGTTAAAAGAGGATCAGCCGACAATCCACAGCCACGCCGGGCTGATCGATGGTACAGATATGAGGTTAATTCCAAAGCCTGTATCTTCGATTCCGACCATGGTGACTGGATTTAGCAATCAGTCTATCAATTGGATAGCCAGGAATGGGGATGGGTGGCTTCAATACCCAAGAAGCATTATTCAACAGGCGCAGCTTATCCAGGATTATCGTGCTTTAACTGAAGTGCATGCTCCAGGAGATTTTAAACCCTTCTCTCAAAGCTTGTTCATCAATTTATTGGAAAGTCCCGATGAAATGCCTGTCCCTATACCCTTAGGCTATTCCGTGGGAAGAAACCGTTTAGTTGATCTACTTCATCGATTTCAAGCGATTGGTGTGAACCATTTGGCGTTTGTTCTGTATTTTTCCAAGCGCCCTCCAGAGGAAGTAATCCAGGAACTTGGAGAATTTGTTTTACCCTACTTTCCAACCCATAAAGGTACAAATTAAATTGTATAAAAGGAGGAAGAATTATGACAAAGAAAATAGAACTTTCAGTACTAGATCTCCCTCCCCAATTGTCGAGGGAGGATCAGCCGAACTTTCCCTTCAAAACACGCTTAATCTAGCAAAGAAAACAGAGCAGTGGGGATATAAACGGTTTTGGCTTGCTGAACATCATAATTGGGCGAGAATGGCGAGTTCAGCATCCCCAATCGTAATTGGACGAGTAGCCTTTGTCACGGAAGAAATTCGTATTGGATCAGGCGCAATGCTGCTTTCTCATTATTCTCCTCTTTCCGTGGCTGAGCAATTTGGAACATTAGAATCCTTCTTCCCTCGAATCGACCTTGGATTGGGGCGGGCACCTGGCACCGACCAATATACAGCAAATGTATTGCGGCAGCGGGTTGCTGGTGAACCTGAATTTGATGCCCGGCTTGAGGAGCTTATCGCATATCTTTATGGTACAGGAACAGCCACTAAGAATGGTTTATTTAGCTTTCACGCCATTCCCGGCGAAAAAACAAATGTGCCAATTTGGCTGTTAGGTTCAGGGTTTTATAGTGCACAATTGGCTGGAATACTTGGGTTACCATTCTCTTTCGCGGGACATTTTGCTCTAGGTAACATGATGGAGGCCATAAAACTGTACCGGGATTATTTTCGTCCGTCTCAATTTTTGGAGGAGCCTTATGTACTGTTAGCCGTTCAAGTGGTGGCTGCTGATGAGAAACAGGAGGCACAAAGGCTTGCCACTTCGATGTATCAAAAATTTCTTTTGTTAACTCGCGGACAGCCTTCGCCCATTTTGCCACCTGTTGATAACATGGACGAGATTTGGAACGATAATGAACGCAGGGCGGTTGAAGAACAGCTTTTTACTTCCATCATCGGGGACCCTGCAGGTGTGAAGCAGCAGCTCCATGAGTTAATAGAAAAGACTGACGCTGATGAAATTATGGCTCAGGCTGCAGTAAATTAAACATTGTCTAGTCTAATAAAGGATATATTTTCTGCAGATATTAAATCTTTTAAATTAATGTGATTTAGATTTAAACAGTAAAAGAAGACAAAGAATACAACCTGTAAATTTTTTTATAGGTTTGAAACGAAATTTTTAAAGAAAGAAGATGATCATATGCCTAAAAATGATACAAAACAAATTACGGATATTCCATTCTCGGTCCTGGATCTCTCTCCAATTGCAGATGGAAGGACGCCGGCTGATTCTTTTCGCAATACTTTGGAGCTGGCCCGGCTCGCTGAAAAGCTGGGGTATAACCGATATTGGCTCGCTGAGCATCATAATATGCCATTTATCGCTAGCTCTGCAACATCGGTAGTCATTTCCCATGTTGCAGCAGGTACATCAAAAATCCGGGTAGGTTCAGGTGGCATTATGCTGCCGAATCATGCACCTCTTGTTATTGCTGAGCAATTTGGTACTCTGGAATCATTATATCCAGGACGTATTGATCTTGGCTTGGGCCGAGCACCAGGCACTGATCAGCTTACCGCACGTGCATTAAGACGTGACTTGAGAAGTTCAGGAGAAGATTTCCCTGAGCAGCTGGCTGAGCTCCGGAATTACTTTGACCCTTCCCTGGCACAAGGATATAGTCATGTTAAAGCAATTCCGGGTGAGGGATTAAACATACCTATTTGGCTGTTAGGTTCGAGCGGATACAGTGCCCAGCTGGCAGGAGAGCTTGGACTGCCGTTTGCATTTGCGAGCCATTTCTCGCCGCATAACACACTGCCGGCTATCCAGCTGTACCGCCGTTCGTTTAAGCCTTCTAAAGTACTGGACAAGCCGCATGCAATGGTAGGGCTAAACATCATTGCGGCCGATACAGATCAAGAAGCTGAGCGGCTCGCTACAACATTGCAGCAGCAGTTCTTGAATTTGATGCGCGGGAAGGAAGTCCCATTGCAGCCGCCAGTGGATAATATTAATGATATAGCGAGCGACTATGAAATAGCTGCCCTTGAGAATCAATTAGGAACTTCGATTGTCGGTAGTCCTCAAATCGTAAAAGAAAAGCTGGAAAAGCTTCTGGATGAAAGTCAAGCCGATGAAATTATGGCAATCGCCCAGGTTTACGATCATAAGGCCCGCCTCCATTCCTATGAAATATTGGCAGAAATTACTAAGCTAAAATAGGTCAAAACTGGCATCACCATGGAAGAAACGTTGCATATAGGCTTCTAAAAATTCTTACTTATGCTCAGGATGAAAAAGTTACACTAAACTTAAAAATACTCCCCTTTAAAGGAGACAGATTTATTTTCTAACCAGGCTGCAGGACGGGAGCAAATCATAATAGTTTTTATGTTAGTTCTAAAATTGACTGCAAACGTAAATTCAAATGCTCTCATTTCCCGTCTTTGGAGAGCCAGTGGAAGTTTGAATCACTTTATCGAAACTCCCATGTTTCTGGACTAATAAACCTACAGCATCCATCACGATAGAAAAATTTATCAAGAAACAGGCACTACAAAAAATTTTCATCATATATAGGTGATATCCGTTCGGATTTGATGAGGAGGATATCATGCAACCTATGTTACCTATGGAAAAATATTTTGGGCAGTTTGAACTGGTGCATGCTTTTTATGAGGCTATGCCTACAGGTGTCAGCGTTTCCGAAACCGGTCGTATTTTTGTATGCTTTCCGAAATGGGGAGACGACGTTCAATTTACTGTGGCGGAAATTGTTGAGGGTGAATTGCAGCCTTATCCCAGTGTAGAAACCAATTTAGTTAATACTGGGAATATTACGATGTCTTTCGTCAGTGTCCAAAGTATCGTTGCTGATGGAAGAGGAACACTTTGGGTACTAGATACAGGGGCACCAAATTTTTCTGAACCTATTCAAGGGGGAGCAAAATTAGTTGCTGTTGATTTAAGCAATAATACAATAAGGAGAGTATATACCTTTACAGAAGATGTTGTCTTGCCAACAACTTATCTGAATGATGTACGTTTGGATTTTCGGGTTGGAAGAGCAGGCTATGCATATATAACGGATTCTTCTTCCAGAGGGCCAGGGGCTATTATCGTCGTAGATTTAGAAAATGGGAACGCGTTTAGGCGGTTAAATGGGACAATATCAACTTCACCTGATCCCTATTTTTTACCGAAAGTAGAAGGTGAAATTTTGATGAATCGAAACCCGGACGGCTCGACTTTCCCATTTAGATTGGCTTCCGATAGTTTAGCGATTTCTCCTGATGGAAAGGTTTTATTTTATGCTCCGCTAACCAGCCGTCAGCTGTTCTCGATCTCAACAGAAGCCCTAAGAGACAGAAGAATACAGGACCTGAATTTATCCCAATATGTGCAGTATTGGGGGGAAAAAGGTGCGTCTGATGGAATGATCACCGGCGCAAAAGGAACAGTTTATGCGGGAGACTATGAAAACAATAGTATCCGGAAGATATTGCCGAATGGCGCAATGGAAACCATCGCACATGACCCGAGAATTTTATGGCCGGATACTTTTTCGATTGGCCCCGACCAATACTTATATGTCATTGTGAATCAATTACATCGGCAGGCAAGATTTCATTATGGAAGAGACCTGCGAGAAAAACCATATAGTTTACTTCGTATGAGAATTGATGAATCCCCTGCTCCTACCTTTTCATAGTAATCGTAAACGAAGGTAGCTATCCCCCATCAGGGAGCTGCCTTTTTTGTCAGATATTCCCGCAACTGTCCTATGATAAAGAAGTGACTTAACTCAAATTGAAAAGCCTGCTTCATCTTAGATTTAAAATTATAAATAAAGCACCATAGGCACGAAGCTACATAAGTATCAACTTACGGTAAGAGGAAAAATTTTGAACAAAACTAGGAGGTAATCATGGGAAGATTAGTTCACTTCGAAATTCATGTGGATGACATGGAACGGGCAAAGAAATTTTATGGTGAGGTATTTGGATGGTCATTTCAAGATTGAAGTGATTTCGCAGGAATGCCTTACTTGGGAGCGGTGACTGGCGATGAGAATGAACCTGTGATTAATGGGGCATTGATGCAGCGTCAAAGTCCTCCGCCGGAAGCAGGCCAAGCTCTTTATGCTTGTACAACGGGTGTCGATAATTATTACGAAGCGGAAGCCAAAATTCTTGAGAATGGCGGCAAGGTCGCATTGTCCAAATATGCACTGCCTGGAATGGCGTGGCAAGGGATACTATATTGATACCGAAGGGAATATATTCGGAATTCATCAAGCTGATGAGAATGCAAAATAGGATACATGTTTGGTGAATAAAGATTGATCGGGAACCACCCTTTTGTTTCCTACGCGGGGTGGTTTTCTTTGCTGAGAAAGAGATATGAGATTGCCTGGAAACAATCCCTTTCAACACTACTTTTAGAAATTCCACGATAATCACCCCAATTTCCTTAATAGAGACGAGAAACTTCTAACCACCAAATGGAGATGAAACTTTCTTTATTAATAAAAAGTGACAGTGCATTGCGCCCACAGAAGTAGACATGTATAAATTCGGGAAAACCTGCCCACCAAGTTTTTATATTCGTTCTCGGGAGCGATTCTTGAATAAGGTTCGCTTTTCTTATAGAACTAACAGGCTGAAAATCGGAGCTGTCATTAAGGCAGCTTTTTCTTTATGCAGGATAGCATTCCTGTAATGATTTAAATTAGCAGCAAGGTTTGTGGAGAATTGTACGGGAGCGTTTTTCGGACTCAGATTAGACGTAATTAATTATTAGTATATGCAGACAATTACAGTAAATAGAATTAGACGTTTTAATTTCGCATAATTACCTTTTTAAAATTAATCAACTAAAAATATAATTTAGGATCTCTTAAGTGGTTCTTTTTTGTATCTTACATAATGTTCAAATTGTTCCCGGATAGTTTATGGTAAAATATAGAAAAATATTAAATGGGGGGATGTAAATGAAAATTTTACTAAGGTTATCTATAGTTTTAATATTTTCATTGTTTTTGATTCCTGCAAGTGAAGATTGGACAACTGGGAAACCCTTTCTTGTGATTTATGATGAAAATGGAAATGTAGTGGATAAATTAGTAGATACACCTTAATGAATCTCTATGAGGTTCTTTTTTTATTGTAGTAGCCGTTAAATATCAAAGGACATTTTCAAAGTTTGGGAAATTGTCTTTTTTTATTTACATTTTTAATTTTGTTATTGAGTAATTGTGGTTTTGAATTTAATGACTCTAGTGTGTATTTTTACTTGTTCAACTAACGGGGCTGTTTAGTTGAAAAGGGTAAAACTTATTGATAAAAAATAGACTGAACGGTAAAAACCGATCATCCCATAAATAATTATCTTACTCTAGAAAAGCACCCGATTATATTGTTTTGTATTTATTTAATTACATAATCTTTCTGTACTAGTGGGCCTGCTCCTTTTACATATGGTTGAATCCATATGAGTTTTCTATCTTTTAATCCCTCACCATACGCCTGATTCCTCCAATGCTCTCTTACAATCCACTGATGAAATGGCTTATTATGCTTTCTGTTCACGCCTTATAACAAAGTGTTCGCTTCTTTATAAGCCTTCCGTTGAGCAGAAGTAATGGTAATTTTATCTCCAACACGTATATAAGGAGAGGAAAACTCTGATTTTGATTTCATTGTACGATTCTTTTTCTTTGATACAGGTGGGGAAATATGCCGAGTTATAGCTTTATCAGACCTGAGATAAAGTAAGGTATTAACTAAAAGTAACAGGAATCTTTCTAATATGGCACGGCTAGTTTTATTATAGTAATACTGGCTAGGATCACTAGTGTTAGGGAAAGATTTATCAAAAACCTTTTTGGCTGATTCAAATATATCGATATGTTCACCAGCTGGTAAATTTACAGCGACCATCACACTACCTGTCTGTGTTTTATTTTTATAATTTCTTACTTTTAGCGAGGCAACAATATCCCAATAAATCTTACCTTTCCTCTCCTCTCTACCTCAATCACATAAACACCTTGAGAAACTCCTTCATACAAACCTTCTCCCTCATCACCTACTACAAAGCATATCCACAATTTAAAGGGAGTCTTCTTGTGTGCTTTGTTGTTTACTATTTACACTACACTGATGTTTTTGTGGTGGAAGGATGGGGGTTCTAATTTTTTGTGATATAATTGTAAAATATTCCAAGATACTTATTTAAGGTAAAGGATCTTTGTAATTAAGTAAGTTTATTAACGTTTTTTTAACTCCTTTGTAATTTTTTAATTAATAAATATCTTTATTTTTAAAGTTCCTTTTTATTTTTTATCAATTTTTTATCAATTTTTGTTTTGTCTTTTTATTATTTTCTGGTTCCTTATTTATGTTTTTTTTGTTTAATTTATTTTTGTAGAAAAATAATGAAAGATGAAAATTAACTCTTTATTAACTCCATATTAACTATATACCAATATATTAAGCTACAAAATTAAGTTATTTTAAATATTGAAGTACTATTAAAATACTAATAGAGTAGAGTATGGAAGGGGAAAAGGAAGAATATAAATAATTGTCGCGAAATTTGAAAAAAAGCAAAGAGGTGTAAAGTATGGACGATAAGAATATAGTCACTTTTTTTATTAACGATGCTTTAAGTAGTTTGTATGAATACCGCAATAAAAAGTTGAATAAGTACCCTGAAACAGAGAAGAGCATTCAAAACCTAATAAAAAGTAATAATGAAGTCGTATTTTACGAAATCAAGAATAAGTCTATATCCTTTCATTTCTACGATGGTGTTAATGGTACGAAAATAGAATTTTATATAGACGAAAAAGAGAATATCCAAGCTAGGTCAGTTCCACCGAAAAATAACCAATCAGCATTAAGATGACTGAAGAAGGCGACGCAAAACAACTTTTATAAACCGACTTTAATTTTAAAGTGTTGGGACACTTCAGGAAGAATGATAATGGACAGGCTTGAGGAGGAAGGGAAAGTTAAAAATAAAAATCTTTTATTTTGTAGTTACGATAAAGGAATCCCGTTTAACCATAATAGCTTACTGCCAATACATTAAATTAGCAGGTAAATTAATTGATTAGTTAAATGAAATAGTCTAACCACCTAAATTGGTAAAATGAGTTTAAGAACGTACGTCTGTTTAACAAAATATAAATTTAACTGGATTTTATACCTTTCGAATCATTACTTCTTGGGGGTATTTTATGAAACACTATACGGTTAAAGAGGCTGCCATTTTATTGAGTAAGAGTGAAGAAACTATTCGTAGGTGGTTACGTAAAGGCGATGTTTTTCCATATGCCCAATACAATTCGGATAAAGAAGGATGGAAAATACCAGCGGCGGATATCTTCCTTTTATCAAAACCAACGATTAATGAACAACCTAAAACAAATAACCAGACACTAACAGTATCACAGGTCGCTTCTAGACTAGGCAAAAGCGAAGAAACCATCAAACGTTGGCTCAGGTCTGGTCAACAATTCCCTAACGCTTATAAGAACAGTGATGTACAGGGATGGCGTATCCCGGAAAATGACTTAACTAACATGAATTTTAAACAAGCACCTCCGGTGCAATCTCCTGTTATATCCCAATCTCCTTCAGTGCCATACACCAATGTTATTCATCAAGAAATAAATCAGAACAGAGACCTAGTAACTCTTGCATATAAAACAGTAACATTAAGCTCACCTACAGAAGACATGATTGCATTGTTATCTCAAGTGGGTATTCAAAGATGTATGGAAGTACTTCTGATAATGCAGCAATCCCGTTTAAAGGTAAGAAACGTTGATGGCTTTATAAAGAAAGCAATTAGAGAGAATTGGAGTACTGATACAGTTCCTATAAAGATACCAAGAAATCAGAGTAAAAAGTTGTATGAATTTACGCAAGATGAGTATTCACAAATAGTGAACAATAAAGAAAATCCTGCCCAAGATCATGTTCCTTTCTACAATTGGTTGGAAGAGGATTGAAAAAAATTACCTCTCGATAACTCAAATTTCATATAAAATCCCTTTCCGAACTAAACGATTTACAACAGTGTCGGCAGACAGAAATAAAAAGTTGCATTTGAGCCCCAAAACTTCAAATGATAAAACGCAAATGTACAAACTTGCCCCAGTATTTACCTATAATGGATTGGTGGTAGTTGATAGATCAATTCTCTGTCACTAGGCTTCGGAAGCTTGCCCAAGACTTACTGGAAGTCTAATAAGTGAAAATCCATAAAAAGGTTGAACAAACGAAAGGACATTGGATCGAACAGCCAATCCATTCATTTTTATAGTCTACAAAGAAAACGCCGGGGAGAACTTGAACACATAAAGCTTTTATAGGAGGAGAGTGACCATTATGAATATTTTATTTGAAGAATTATTTGATGTTGATCTAATCGGGAAAGCGACTACAAAAAAGCCTAATTTAAAAAACTTAAATTCTAATCCAACAAGTAATAAAGAAGTGGCTGTAATTGGTATTGATTTTCAAAATGACTTCTTGGAAGAAGGAAATCTGGCTGTTGCTGATTCTTATCAAGACGTAAGAAACTTTGCTAAGTTCATTTATGAAAATGTTGATGCTATAGATGATATTTTTATGAGTTTAGATATACATCAACCGAAACAAATCTTTCACCCTGCTTGGTGGGTAAATGATAAAGGACAGTATCCTGAGCCATTTACGGTTATTACTTATCAAGATGTATTGGAAGGTAAGTGGGCACCTATTTTCCAAGAGCAAGAAAGTTTAGAGTATCTTCGTGGACTAGAGGCAACTGAAAAGAAGTCCTTGATAATTTGGAGTTTCCATTGCCTACAAGGTACATTTGGTGCAGCAATTGAATCGCAATTATCTAACCTGTTATTTGCCTACTCTTTGTATAAAGAGAAGGATGTACATTACGTGACAAAAGGGTTAAATCCTATTTCTGAAATGTATGGAATAATAAAACCTGAGTATTCAAAAACGGATTTAACAGACAAAAATCTTTTAAGTCAATTGCAGAATTATAAAACAATAGTTATTGGTGGAGAGGCTAAGTCTCACTGTGTACTTGAGACAATCAAACAGATTGTGGAAGAGTTTGAAATGATAAATCACAAGGATTATTTAATTTATGTGTTAGAAGATTGTACATCTTCCATCACAGGTTTTGATGAAGTCACAGATGATGAATACATAAAATTAGCTTCAAAATACCCAATTAAACTAACTACAATTAAAGAACTAAAACTTTAATGGATATCTGAAGAGGGTGATCTCTCTTCAGATACATACATTTTTATAACCGTCGGAGGTTGAATATGATGAGGAAAAATTTTCAAAACAATAGCTAAGCTTTGTACACCGATGCTTACCAAGTAAAAATGGTTGAAACATATTGGCATGATAGGCACTACAGACAGGCGTTATTTGAACTATTCTTTAGAAATTTACCTTTTAGAAACGGATATGGGTTATTTATTGGATTGGAAAGTATTGCGAATAATATCAAAGAAATTAAGTTCACAGATAGTGATATTGATAATTTGAGAGATGTATATGGATATGAGTGGTAAGTGTGACTACGATCACTTGAGACATATTGATAATACATTGGATAGTACTGACAGATTAAGAGCCTTCGTCCAGATTTATTCCTTTGCAAAGATAAACGGTTTACATTATGTGCATTTTGATGGTAAGGGAAATATTATACAAATTTACAATTCTTCTCATAAACTGCATTACAATAGCACTTGTTTCTTATTAAAACAAAAGTACACTGACACTCCTATAAATACTGCTTCAAGACAAGCACATCAACTGAGAAGATTTTTGGACTTCCTAGAGTTTTGGGATATAGATTTGTTAGAAGTGGATACCTTTACAGTTGTTGTATCCTTTGTTAGTTACTTGCGTTTATTAAAGAGTTTAAGAGCTAAACCTAATCGGGCAATTGAATATTCATTACTGAAACAGGTGCCTTTGCATGAAAGAGCAAAGCATTTCGGTAAAGTATCCTCTATAAGCTCGAATTTCGAGGGAATAATGATTCAAGACAGATTTGAAGACTTTTCCCATAATACTATAAGCGGCTTTGTAGAAACAGCATGTAAGTATCTAGGTTTTTTAAAAAAAGAAACCCATGAATTCGAATCTATAGACCTTACGTCTATTCCGGTAAAGCAACGAGCATTCACGACTACCACTACAGGTACAACAGGGAGAAAAACGTATGTAATAGTAACCAATGTACACGCCATACTGAGTGAAGCTGGTTTTAAAATTCCAAATACTTCAGCAGGCCACATTCAGCCGTTATCGGAAGAAGTGATGACTGAAGAAGTTATAAACAATTTCATGTCATTCATGAGGATTTAAGGGGTGAAAAGAACCTTTCTTCGGTAAAAGAGCAAAATCTATCTGTAGAACAACTAATGGAAGAAGTTTCCAAAATGAAAAAGACTTTAATGGCTTACCAAACGAAGTGTGAGGAACAGGCAATAGTTATTGAAAAAATGATGAAACAAGTAGTGAAGAGACATGAAAGAGTTGAAAAAATATAGCTTATTGACCGTCGAAAGGCGGTCATTTTTGTATACCATTTTGTCCTTTTGAAGTAAAATTGTATAATGAGGTATGAAAAACCTTGCCCTGACAGGTACGAGTCGGATTTTTGGATATACTATTTATTCATATCGCTGCATTTTGCATACGGCAATCGACGCTTATAATCTAGGCTATAAAATCTTTGTATATGAAAATGCAGTAGCCTCGTTCAATGATGTCGGTCACCATTGGGCGCTTGGACATTTTAAAGGATCTCTTGGAGCAACCATTCTATAATATTCATTAACGTAACAGAATAGAAGGGAAGCGAATGCTTCTCTTTTGGGAGGAACTATCCATGGAAAAAAAGTACAACGACGACAGTTACGCATTACACACCGATCTTTACCAAATCAATATGGCCCAAACTTATTGGCAGGACAAAACACATAACCGAAAGGCAGTTTTCGAAATATTTTTCAGAAAGCTTCCATTTAACAGCGGATATGCGATTTTTGCGGGACTTGAAAAAATTGTCCATTACCTTCAAAACTTTTCCTTCTCGGAAAGTGATATCGACTATTTAAAAAATGATCTGCACTATGATGAAGAATTTTTGGATTATTTGCGAAACATCCGTTTCACGGGAGCGATCCGCTGCATGAAAGAGGGAGAGCTTGTCTTCGGCAATGAACCGATTTTACGGGTGGAGGCACCGCTCGGTGAGGCTCAACTCATTGAAACTGCGCTGCTTAACATTGTGAACTATCACACACTCGTGGCAACAAAAGCTTCGCGCATCAAACAGGTCATCGGTGAAGAATCTGCCCTTGAATTCGGTTCAAGGCGGGCGCAAGAAATGGATGCTGCAATTTGGGGAGCGAGAGCGGCCTATATTGCTGGTTTTGATTCCACTAGTAATGTACGTGCTGGAAAGCTGTTCGGCATTCCGGTTTCAGGGACTCATGCACATTCCATGATCCAAGCTTATAAAGATGAATATACCGCTTTTCATAAATATGCTGTTTCCCATAAAGACTGTGTATTCTTGGTTGATACTTACGATACATTGCGTTCTGGCATCCCGAATGCAATCCGTGTTGCCAAGGAACTGGGCGATAAAATCAATTTCATTGGCGTCCGTCTTGACAGCGGTGATTTAGCTTACTTATCAAAAGAAGCACGACGTATGCTTGATGCTGCAGGGTTCCATGATGCGAAGATTGTCGCATCAAATGACTTGGATGAATATACGATCATCAACTTGAAACAACAAGGAGCAAGAATAGACATTTGGGGCATCGGAACCAAATTGATTACGGCTTATGACCAGCCAGCGCTCGGTGCCGTTTATAAAATGGTTTCAATAGAGGGTGAAGATGGGAATATGAGAGATACCATCAAAATTTCTTCTAACCCTGAAAAGGTTACGACACCTGGCTTAAAACGAGTATATCGAATCATCAATAAAGTGAACCATCATGCTGAAGGTGATTATTTGGCGATGGAATATGAGAAGCCGCAGGAACAGGAAAAATTAAAAATGTTTCATCCTGTCCATACCTTCCTAAGTAAATTCGTCACGGATTTCGATGCGGTTGATCTGCATGTGGATATTTTCAAAGATGGAAGTTTGATTTATGAATTGCCAACCATAGATGAAATCAAGGCATTCACGCAAAAAAATCTCCAAGTATTATGGCCGGAGTACCTGCGTGCACTTAATCCTGAAGAATACCCGGTAGATCTAAGCCAGGATTGTTGGGATAATAAAATGAGGAATATAGATGAAGTTAAAGCCAATGTAGAAAGAATGCTAACGAAATGACAATCCTATTTTATTAGAAAGCGGGGCTTTGCCAATGCGTCCATTACAAAAAGAAATCGTAAAAAAATTACTTGTCCAACCAACGATCGATCCTGAAGTCGAATTCAGGAAAAGTGTTGATCTATTAAAAGGGTATTTGAATAAAAATACGTTTCTGAAAAGCTTTGTACTTGGAATATCTGGAGGGCAAGATTCAACACTGGCGGGGTATATTGCCCAAACCGCTGTCAATGAATTGAATGAAGAAACGAATAGCAGCGACTATAAGTTTGTTGCTGTAAGCTTGCCATATGGAGTACAGGCTGATGAAGATGACAGGCAGCTTGCGTTAAAATTCATCAAGCCAAGCCAAACGGTTACAGTCAACATCAAGGAAGCGGTGGATGCATCAGTAAAAGCTGTGGAAGAAGCAGTTTCTGAAAAGCTATCGAATTTCTTAAGGGGAAATGTTAAAGCACGTGAGCGAATGAAGGTACAATATGATTTAGCTGGACTTTATAAAGGCGTCGTGCTTGGTACGGACCATGCAGCAGAAGCGATCACAGGTTTCTTTACGAAACATGGTGACGGCGCAGCGGATATCCTTCCATTATACCGATTAAATAAAAGGCAAGGAAAAGAAATCCTGAAATTCGTCGGTGCGCCTGAGCGTCTTTATACGAAAATACCAACGGCCGATTTGGAAGATGACAAACCCTTACTTCCTGATGAAGCGGCTTTAGGCGTTAGCTACGATGAAATCGATGATTACCTTGAAGGCAAGGAAATCAGAACGGAAGCTGCTGAAATCATCGAAGGTTGGTATACTAAAACCGAACATAAACGCAATGAAGCCATTAACGTTTATGATACTTGGTGGAAATAAAAGAAGCTGATAAGTTTTCCCGCATCACATAAGATGCGGGTTTTTTTGCAAGAACATAACGAGCACCTTGGCCAGCACATCAGTATTGAAATTTTACCGGCAAAGGGGAAAACTAAATGTCGACTCAACATATGGATTTATCCAGGATTATTGAAGAAACGAGCAAGGGAATTGGATTCTCGGGTGTAATCGGTGTGAAAGCGGGAGATGACCTGATTCATAGCTCAGCACATGGCTATTCCAATCGGGCGGATGAAATCATGAATACGACCGAAACAAAGTTCGGAATTGCTTCTGGGTGTAAACTGTTTACGGCGATAGCCATTTGCCAGTTAATACAAAAAGGGAAACTTAGGTTCGATTCTAAGCTTAAAGACTGTCTTCCAATCGTGTTTCCTGATTTTAACCAAAATGTAACCATACATCACCTCTTAACACACACTTCGGGCATTCCTGATTACTTTGATGAAGAAGTGATGGAGGATTTTGAAGAGCTTTGGCAGAAAAATTCGATGTACCATATAAAAAGATTAAAAGATTTCCTGCCAATGTTTAAAGATGAGGTGATGATGTTCGAACCCGGGGAAAGATTTCATTACAATAATGCAGGCTATATTTTACTAGGATTGATTGTTGAGGAACTTACTGGACTTGAATTTTCCGAATATATAGACAAGAACATCTTTCTGCCTTGTGAAATGAAAAATTCCGGTTATTTTTCCATGGACCAGCTTCCTAAAAATACTGCATTAGGGTACATTGACGAAGAAAATGGAGCATGGAGAACAAATGTTTATTCCCTTCCGATCAAAGGCGGTGCGGATGGAGGTGCGTATATTACAACATCAGATATGTTCAGGTTTTGGGAGGGGTTATTTTCCAATCAATTACTGAATCAAGCATATACCAATCTTTTATTGAAGCCCCATATTGCTACGGAAGATAAAGGGGATTACTATGGATACGGCATATGGATAAGTAAAAAAAATGAAGCGATTTTCAAATATCATCTTATGGGGTATGACCCGGGTGTAAGTTTCAATTCAGCGGTATATCCGGCAAATCGATTGAAAACCGTCATTACTTCAAATGAAAGCACGGGTCCATACCATATTACTTGCGTGATTGAGAAAGAATTATAAAAACAAATAGAACCTTTCAACGAGTAAAGGGTTCCCTTTGTTTATAGTCAAAGTGAATTCAATCATTGATATCCTGTTTTAGATTTAAAAAGGGACGGAATTGCATCCAATTGCTCCATTGTTTCCAGAACTTCTGGATTTTCAAGTAAAGATAATTCACCTGTATCTTTATTCAAGATGCGGCGCATTTCTTGTATTGGGAAGAACTTTAAGGAGGTAGATTGCTTTAGGTATCAAGGCTTTTTCAAACAAAGAATTTGTATATTTAGATATCTTGAAGTAGAGTATATTTAATATAACATTATTTTAACCGGTATTTTCCGATGGAGGTTCTTTTTAATTTATGAAGGCAAGATATGAACTCGCGAACATGAACTTAACAGTAAGCAATGTGACTTTGCGTAATGCGGCGGATAGTTATGTCCTCTTGAAAGCTGCAGATGATCAAAATAATGAAATCACGATCAAGCTTTCCCACGATCAAGCGGAATTCCTGGAAGCGGAATTAAGGGAAGTAAATCGCCGTCGCAGGGAAAATAGTCCTGATATATCTGGAAATGACCAGGAACGTATTAATGACGACGATTCTTTCAATCTGTTTAGCATTGATTTATTCAATGAAAGTGATCCGAAGTAATTGATAGTATATGCTTATTTACCCCGAATCAAATTTTCTTCTCTGTAACCTTCCTTGCGATTTAAGATGATGCTACAGAGAGTTTATCATTCCCGCCAATACAAAATCCGAATTTAAAGTTATTGAAAGGCCATTAGGAATGTTTTAAGCAAGGTGACCTATCGTTACCTTTATTTTGATTGCTTGAAAAAATTCTTCACCAAAAGGAATATGGATGATAGTACTGCAAAAATCATGAAAAATACGATGAACCCCCAAAGGCCTACCGCCGCATCTTGAAACTCCATATTCCCCCTGCTGGTAAGGGCTTGCTGTATTTCAATGGCGAATACTAAAACAACCATGACTGTAAAGGTATAAAGGAAAGAGAGTATCGTTATCCCAAAACGCATCCGGGAAATTAAATTAGATAAAAATAACACGAACAAAAATATGATGATACCGATGATTCCCATTATCCAAAAATGCAAATCTTTGTCCGTTGCATTTGAATTTAATGTGTCACTCACAAAGAATAGGATGAAATCGTGAAGATTATTGACGATTTCAGCTAATATCTGGATTATTTCTTTCATTTTTCACACCTCCAATCCTTAGATTATAGCAGGTTATAAATCTATATAGAAGAGGGGGTTGCCAGACTGACCTTCGATGGAAGTATTATGAAATCATAGACATGCTAAGGGAAGTATATTCCGGGTCACGTAAAAAAAGCATAAGTGAATGAATTGTGAAGTCAGGACATTCAACGTCAGTTTAACTAAGGTTATACTTAATAGATCAACCAAATTACATAAAAAATTAAAGTATAAGCGATTCATGGAAAGTAGGTGTGTCTATTTCCAATGTTTTAATGCCTTTAGCGATCTTAGCCATGGTTGTTTTGATCGGTTTCTTTATTATAATGCTAGTAAAAAATATCTTTACTTAATGCTTTCATGGTTGGAGGAAAAAAGAATGAATGATGTACATAATCATGTGTTAACGGTAATTGATTTTATGAAAACCGGTCACAAAACTTGCTTTGTGAAAGTCATCGGTTTTGATGGTGAATCCGGGCAGGATTTTGAAGGCGAAGTTAAGTTTGTCGGTGATTTGCCTTTTGGGGATCTGATACATCCTGAGCGGTCACATCTATCTTCCACTTGCAGGGAGTTTGTTCGGGATGATTTGTTGCACAGATACAATTTAGGGCAGTTTGAATGAAGTGGGGGCAATTTTTATAGAGAATCCAATGAGATGACATTCTGCCCACTTGTTTAAAATTGGTAAAATGCAGGGTATAAAGAATATGGTATGTAGGAACTTTTTTATGCCAATCTTCTCTTTTAACTGACAAAATAGCATATTTCTCCCTATTTAACTCTCGGACTTTAATCCTTATAATGTTAAATAGGAAAATATGACATTTAGTGTAGGATTATACTGTTTCTGAGGTGAGTTTCATGGTTTATGCAGATATTTTGAGTAATATACACTCTGCTATCTCCAGTAAAAAAGCTGATTTGAATGTGAAAATTGAACGTTTAGAAAATGCGAAAAACGATATTATAAAAGAGCAGAGCATGTGTCTGAACGAGATTAGGAAAATAAAAGACCCTGAGCTAGGTGGCAGCTGGACAGGGAATCGCTCGGATCAATTTCAGGAAGCCCGTCATGATGCCTATAATGTGATGTTTAGTATCATTCATGACGATTATGACGATTACCAATGGAAAATCGAGGCAATGATTACAAAGCTGAATGCCGAAAATACTCTACTGAGCATAGCAGGGAATATAGCCCAAGAAGCCGACTCCCTTTTGAGCAAAGGCGAAGAGGCATTTGAGCAGCTGGAAAGTAAAATATCAGATTTAAAAAGGCGGTTGTTTTAATGACGACAATCAAACTGAATCATCCTGCCGTAACGAAGCAAGTCGATCAGGTGAAGACGGCACTTGGTACAGTCACGCTTGGAAATTTGCCGGCAGGGGAGCTTGGCAACAATAAATTGGAATTCACCTCGAAATGGATCGACCGGGAAACGAACCTGGAGAAGGTCTTCGAGCAATATATCAAAATCGTCCAGAAAAATGTGGAAGATACCCGTGCCAACATTGACTTATTAAAAGAACAGGATGAAGCCATCGCCCATGCGTCTTCACATGGGTATCCTACGCGATGAAAATATATGAAGCCAAGACATTGACGGCCGCAACCAAGTCGCGCGCCAAGCAATATGAAGAACTAAAGAAGGAAGTCACAGCCCTGAAAAAGGAATTTCAGGGCATCGTCGGCCTGGATAACGAGTTTCAAGGGGCCGGTGCCGCCGCCATCAAAAGCTTCTATGAAGCGCAAATCGAGGTGGCCGACGCCTGGATGGAACTTTTCACGACACAGATCAGTTTTTTGGAAGGCATTCCAGCCAGCCTGGAAGAGGCGGACCTCTCCGGAAATACGGTGGTCGAGGTTCCCTTTTTAGATGGCGAAGTGTCGAACGGCATTAACCAAGCGAAGTCGCTTGTCGATGAACAAGCGAACGATCTCCAAAGGATCCTCGACAGCATTGACGATATCCTGCCTCTTGATAGGTTCGACCAAAAGGACTTTAATGAAAAAATCACGCTAGCCGGACAGAGGCTGGATGACACCGTGACAAAGGTCGAGAATGTCGACCGGCAATTGGTCGAGGAATATGATGTGTCCGTCGGGCAAGAAAACGTGGCCGTTGGCCTCTTCCGCGCCTTACTTGACGCCACCAAACAGGACGGCACCGTTTCTCCGATGACGTTCAACCAATCGGCCTTCAAGAATAGTGACGTCTATCAAGTGAAGGATGAAGTCGCCGGTCAGATGAAAAACTATCAAACCTTCAAAAGACAACAAGCCGAAGCCCGGAAAATCGAACAAGAAATGGAAGAACTCGAAAACCGCCCATGGTACGAAAAAGCCTGGGATACGACAAAAACCTTTACAGGGGAATTCACGGGATATTATGATTCAATCAGGGCCTCAACCGGAGTCGATCCAGTAACGGGCCGCAAGCTGTCCGAAGCCGAACGAATCGCCGCTGGCGCCATGGCAGCCGCTGGATTCATCCCCGTCGTCGGCTGGGCCGGCAGGGCCATCAAAGGCGGCAGCGCCATCTACAAAACGGCCAAAGGGCTCAACGCAGCGAACCGCGCCCTCGATGCCTATAAAACGACAAAAGGCTTTAGCCTCCTCCAGAAAACCGAATACGGAATATATGGCCTCCTCGCAGCCAACGGACTCGGCGAAGCGGTCACCGGCAAAGACATGTTCGGCAACCAGCTAACCGAGGAACAGCGCCAGAACGGGCTGTTGATGGCACTTGGAATCGGCGGTGTGGCAGGTGCGGCTAAAGTCGCTGATAAAATAGCCAGTGGTACAAAGTTCGTCCCTTACAGCAAGGAATTTGCGCAAAAGCAGGTTCAGAAAGTTCAAGCCTTCGGCAGAAAAATTGGCAAAGTGGAAGTGCCTCTCCGTATTAGGGTCGAAGAATTAGCGACGGCTTATGGAAACAACTACAAGCATGTCACGTTTGATAAGACGACGATTCAGGATATTGTACAGAAGTTTGCAGTGAAGAGACTTTCTTCTGTAAACCAAATGAAGGCCGATGATGCGATGGTTGAAGCAGCAAGAAAACTACCAGCATATGCGAGAAGACCTAACCAACCAAGAAATTATAAATATAAAGAACGTAATGAAGACGGAACTACACTGTACACTTTTATTTCAACCAAGAACGGCAAAGAATATCAAGTGAATTATGACAAAGGTGGATTCCCGATTTTTCATTCAAAATATGATATTTTCTTACCAGAAAAATATTATTTAGAAACAGATGCCGTACAATTTGAGTATTTATCTAAAACCTTATATGAAGAAGTAATCAGGAATCCAGAATTAGCTGAAAAGTTCACTGCAAAAGAATATGAATTATTAAAAGAAGGTAGAGTTCCAAAAACACTTACTTGGCATCATCATCAGGAATCAGGTAGAATGCAAATTGTGGATTATTTTGAACACCAAGCAGCCGGACATACTGGTGGAAGAGCTATATGGGGCGGTGGTGAATCGGGAAGAAAGGGTATTATAAAAAAAGAGATTCTGGAGATGGTAACATGGGATTGAAAAAGTGGCTATTTGTAGAGGAAGAAAAGCCCGATGAGAGTGTAATAGCTTCGATTGAAAAAGCGTTTGATATAGAATATCCTGATGATTACAAAATATGTGTTATGAAATATAACGGAGGTTTTCCAGAACCTAATATCTTTAATTTCAGTGAAGGGCAACAGGGAGTATTTAATGATTTAATTAGCTTTACTGATAATGATATAAATATAGAAATGTTTTATGAGAGATTTTCTGGTCCAAAGTTAAAAGGAATTGTGCCTTTTGCTAGAGATCCATTTGGAAACTACTTATGCTTTGATTATCGAAATAATCATTCTTCTCCCAAAATAGTTTTTCTCAATCATGAAGAGGAAACGTTATTATTAGTGTGTGATACATTTAATGATTTGTTGAAGCAATTGTATTCTTTAGAAGATACAAAGTAGGAGGGGGAGCAAAAAATAAAATGGAATACAAGTTTGAATACACTTTTAAAAAAATTTCGGTAAGTGAACTTGAAAATTTTGAGAAAAAATTTAATATAGTACTACCGAAAGATTTTAGTAGGTTTTTATTATCTAATAATGGCGGAAAAGCGGTAAATAGAAGATTTCAAACAAAAGATCATACAATCACTTCCTCGATTATACTATTTTTTCCTTTATCAAGTGAAATAGATGAAAATCTAGAAAGTAATTTCATTAAGTATAATGAAAGCAAGATAGTACCAAAAGATTTTCTCCCTATAGGATTAGATCCGGCTAATAGTTTAATCTGTTTATCTTTAGATAGAGAACAAAAAGGTAAAGTATATTTTTGTGACATGGACTATTTTGAAGAAGATAACGAGTTAAGGAAAGAATTTATCAAACCGATATCTGGAAATTTTAAAGAGTTCATGGACAATTTACTTGTCGCCAAGTAAAAACAAATACTTAATTTTGGGAAAAAATAAATAATATGTAAATAAACCAAATCTTAACTGATTTAAGTTAAAATTTGGTTTATTTTGTATTTAAGGTCAAAAGGATTATAACCATGGCTGGTGACAAAAGGCTTTAGCCTCCTCCAGAAAACCGAATACGGGATATATGGACTCCTCGCAGCCAACGGCCTCGGTGAAGCAGTCACCGGCAAAGACATGTTCGGCAACCAGCTAACCGAGGAACAGCGCCAGAACGGACTGTTGATGGCACTCGGAATCAACGGTGTGGCAGGTGCGGCGAAGGTCGCTGATAAAGTAGCGAGTGGTACAAAGTTCATTCCTTACAGCAAGGAATTTGCGCAAAAGCAGGTTCAGAAAGTTCAAGCCTTCGGCAGAAAAATTGGCAAAGTGGAAGTGCCTCTCCGTATTAGGGTCGAAGAATTAGCGACGGCTTATGGAAACAACTACAAGCATGTCACGTTTGATAAGACGACGATTCAGGATATTGTACAGAAGTTTGCGGTGAAGAGTGATGGTGGTAAGGGTACAGACAAAGTAGTTCTAGCAAAAGGATCCAATGAAATTACAAAAGTGGAGTATGGAAAGCACTATACAAGAGAGCGAATGAAGAAAGTATTAAAACCGAATATTGAATATTCATCCCCTGGAGGTCATGTATATAAAACGGATGAAAAAGGTCGGATAACAAGTGTAGAAGGTTCTCTCGACTTAGGCAGTGGCAAACGTAACAACTATGCACAACGAATTGCTGGAAGAGAAGATCGCTTGCCAGATGATCAAGGAGGTCACTTAATTGCCAGTATATTTAAAGGATCTGGTCATCTAGACAACCTTGTTCCTATGAATGCAAATCTGAATATGGGGGAATGGAAAAAACTCGAAATATCTTGGGCAAAAGCTCTAGACAGTAATCCTCCTAAAACAGTTGAAGTGAAAATTACTCCAGTTTATAAAGGAGACTCGAAGCGGCCCGCTAGTTTTAGAATAAATTATAAGATTGATAATAGTCGTTGGGAGAGAAGGATTTTTGAAAATAGATCAGGAGGTAGGTAAGTATGAATGAAATTAAACTTAATAGTATTTATCAACAAATTGCTCAAACTATTAATGAAACTATACCAGAGGAATGGTCAAAGGTATTAATGTACGGTGAAATTGCTGACGGTACCGGTACTGCTTTCTTTTTTTATTATACTCCTAATAGTGAAGTTCCTATTTATAGTCATGATATACCTGAAATATATAGTTTAATTGAAGAAGAATATGATAAATTATGGTATCAATTATTAGATGAATTGAAAATATTGTCAGATGAATTTAAAAATAATATTCAAGAACAATGGACCAATTTAACTTTTACTTTAGAAAGTACAGGAAAATTTAAAGTTGACTATGATTATGAAGATCTATCAGATGCAGATGATCACGAAAGAAGGGTTATTTGGGAATATACTCGTTTGGGTCTTTTACCTGAATCTGAATATGATAAGAGTATTTTAGAAGAATACCTTAAGAAAGAATGATGTAGGGCAAGAAAAGCTTGTTCGTATGACCTTAACGCAAAAGTTAAGGTCTTTTCATTGTTGAAATAGAATATGTATCATCTCAAGTTATATCGGTTACCTCAGAAAAAAGGCAGTCAGGTCAAAAAAAACTTTCTTTAGAAAATATATTGATTTACTTACCTCAGGTAAGGTGACTTAGAAAAAGTAACAAGTGATACAAAGTCCGTCCCTTACAGTAAGGAATTTGTGCAAAAGCAGGTTCAGTATGCAAAAGCTACAATAACAGACATAGCGAGATCAGGAAAAACCACGTTAGAAAATATAGGTGAAGAAATAGGTAAAAAAGAAATCCCTAAACGGATAAGTGTGGAACAAGTTTCCCTCGCAGGAGGACCAAGCCTTCGCCAAGTTGTGATGGAAAAGCAGACAATTAAGGAAGCCTATCAGAAGGATAGCAAAGTAGAGGGTGTTTCAGGGGAGAGTATTTCTAAGGGCATAGATCATGTTAAACCAGGAGATAAGAGTTCTCTTGCACCTGGTGGCGGACTGGCTGTACATGAGTCAAGAGGTGGGCATTTGATTGAAGGACATGTTGGGAAAACAGATGAAGAATTATTAGAAAGAATAAGAAGTAATCCAAGAATTACTGGTTTTTCTACTTTTATAGTAGGGCAACAGCTGAGAAAGTTGCTTATACTGTCTTAAACAACCCCAAAAATATTGAGAAAATACAAAAATGGCTTTCTGACCCTAATAGTAGACCTACATTACCATTTAGATACAAGGGTGATGGAGAGGTAATTGGTAGAAGTGTATCAAGAAACTCCGAAGTTGTAGAGAATGTTACAAACGCAAAAATTGTACTTAAAAAGGATTTAAATGGTAATTTTATACTAACAGGATATCCAGGAAAATAAAGAAGCGAGGAATTTAAATGGACGTAAGTTATGATTACTTAGAAGAGTTAGAAGATTTTTTAGGTGGAACATTCCACCAGGATATTAGTTCGCCTGAACAAGCATTAGATGAGTTTATAAACGAAGCTAATAAAGAATGTTTGCTTTTTACAGTAAAGTATTGTGACAAATTTTAACAAGTAATAGAACAAAACAAGAAAAGGAAAACTATATTCAAACTAATGCTGAATTTTATTTTCCCGCAATTGGATTAACTCCTATAGAGTGGCTTAATAATGTCGCAGAACAAATAAAAGAAGCTGTGAACTCAAAATAGAATTTTTTTCGTAGAAAACCTTGGGTGGAAAATAAAAGGACCTTAACATAAGTTGTTAAAGTCCTTTTATTATAAATAACTGAAGGACTTTAGCCTCCTCCAGAAAACTGAATACGGAATATACGGACTCCTCGCAGCCAACGGCCTCGGCGAAGCGGCCACCGGCAAAGACATGTTCGGCAACCAGCTAACCGAGGAACAGCGCCAGAACGGGCTGTTGATGGCACTCGGAATCGGCGGTGTGGCAGGTGCTGCCAAGGTCGCAGATAAAGTAGCGAGTGGTACAAAGTTCGTCCCTTACAGCAAGGAATTTGCGCAAAAGCAGGTTCAGAAGGTTCAAGCTACAATAACAGACATAGTTAGATCAGGAAAAACCACGTTAAAAAATATAGTTAATGAAATAGGTAAGAAAGAAATCCCTAAACGGATAAGTATGGAACAAGTATCCCTCGCAGGAGGACCAACCCTTCGCCAAGTAATGATGGAAAAGTAGACAATTAAGGAAGCCTATCAGAAATTTACGGTGAAGGATAGCAAAGTAGAGGGTGTTTCAGGGGAGAATATTCCTAAGGGTACGAGTAATAAAACCAGTCAGATTCCAGATGGTATCATTAGGGACGGAAGTCATTTTTCAGATGAGTTTAAATTAAAGCCAAATGTTAAATATGAAACAAATGGATATAGATATCAAACAGACGATTTAGGAAGAATTGAGAAGGCTTCAGGAGAGTTAACGTTGGAAATGGGTGTTCGTGATACCAAACATCAGTTAGCTGCTGGAGGGGATGAGAGAATAATAGCTCCTAGTACTAAAGGGGATCATGGAGGACATTTAATCGGTACTCAATTTAATGGTTCTCCTCTTATCGATAATATAGTTGCAATGAATGGTAATGTTAATGTAAGTGCTTATAAAAAACTTGAATATTCTTGGGCAAAAGCTTTAAGAGAAGGTCAACATGTTTCGGTAGATATAAAACCAATATATGAAGGGCAGTCTTTACGACCAAGTAGATTTGAAATAAAGTATAAAATTGATGGTAAAAAATCTGTGGAAGTCTTGGAAAACATATATGGAGGTAAATAAATGAATAAAGAAAAAATGGAGCAACTATATCAAAATATAGGACGACAATTAAATTTTATTATTCCTGAATCTTGGGACAAAGTATTATTATATTCTGAAGTAACAGAGTGGAGTAATCGAACCTATTTCTACTATTATCCTCATAATAAAGAAACACCTTTTTATAGTTTAGATATTGAAGATATGGATAATGTTAATGAGGATGAAGTTAATAGACAATTACACCAATTATATGAATCTCTAAGAGAATTATGGGATGAATTTAAAAATCAAAAACAAGAGCAGTGGACTAATTTAACATTAGAATTGACATCAAATGGAAAATTTAATATTGATTATAATTATAGAAATTTAGAAAATGATGATAGCTATGAGCAACAAGTAATTTGGGAATATGAAAAATTAGGCATAATGCCAAAAGCGAATAGAAAACGGGATTTCAAGATAATTGAAGAATATAAAAAAATTAAGAATACTACTAAATAAACATACCTGTTAATAAAATTTTAATTTATGGTTGACTATGGTTAAGATAATCTTTCAGATGCAGATAATCACGAAAGAAGGGGTATTTGGGAATACACTTGCTTGGGTCTTTTACCTGAATCTGAATATGATAAGAGTATTTTAGAAGAAAACCTTAAGAATGAATATTGGAGGACAAGAAGAGCTTGTTCTTTTGTATGACCTTAACGCAAAAGTTAAGGTCTTTTGTCTTTTCATTGTTGAAATATGAAAATGTATCATCTTACTCCATATCAGGCTCCTCAGAAAATAGGCCGTGAGGACTTAAAATCATATAGATTTACTTCAAGGCAAGGCGGCTTAGAAAAAAGGTAGCAAGTGGTACAAAGTTCATTCCTCACAGCAAGGAATTTACGCAAAAGCAGGTTCAGAAGGCAAAAGCATTCGGTCGGCAAATTGGCAATGTGGAAGTACCTCTTCGTATCAGGGTCGAAGAATTAGCGACAGCGTATGGAAACAACTACAAGCATGTCACTTTTGATAAAACGACTATTAGGGATATAGTACAGAAGTTTGCAGTGAAGAGTGATGGTGGTAAGGGTTTAAATGGAACTGGAAGTAAATCGGGTATTAACATTGGAAAAGAGGATTTGGAAACTCTTAGAAAAAAACTAGGTGTTCCTAAAACTCAAACAATTGCTATTGGAAAAACAGATGTAAAAGGTTTAGAAGGTAAAATATTTGAGGGTGGCTCACCTAAAGTTAGAAAAGAAGCAGGTTTACCAAGTTTGGATGAACTTTATCCTGGTCGTGAAATTAAAGCTCCTTATAATAGAGCAATATGATATGAGTATTTTAGAATACCTTAAGAAAGAATGATGTAGGGCAAGAAAAGCTCGTTCTTTAGTATGACCTTAACGGTAAAGTTAAGGTCTTTTCATTGTTGATATGAATATGTATCATCTATCGGCTCCTCAGATAATAGGCCGTGAGGACTTAAAATCATATAGATTTACTTTAAGGCAAGGTGGCTTAGAAAAAAGTAGCGAGTGGTAAAAAGTTCATCCCTTACAGCAAGGAATTTGCGCAAAAGCAGGTTCAGAAGGTTCAAGCTACAATAACAGACATAGCTAGATCAGGAAAAACCACGTTAAAAAATATAGGTAATGAAATAGGTAAGAAAGAAATCCCTAAACGTATAAGTGTGGAACAAGTTTCCCTTGCAGGAGGACCAATCCTCCCCCAAATTATGATGGAAAAGCAGACAATTAAGGAAGCCTATCAGAAATTCACGGTGAAGGATAGCAAAGTAGAGGGTGTTTCAAGGGAGAGTATTCCTAAGGGTACGGATGAAGTTACACCTAAAAAGAAAACTGTACCGGATTGGCTTAAAGAGCGATGGGAAGCAGGTAATAATTTTAATAAGGAAAATCGTCCTCGTTACCCTTATAATGAGGTAGAGTTGGAAGCGAAAGAAGTAGGCGGCAAAAAGTACGTAGTTGATTCATATTCACCCAATAAGGAAATAGTATCGAGAAAATTCACTCAACTTAGTGAAGTGCAAGAAAAGACAGCTAAGAGTTACTTAAATGAAATTACAAAAAAATATCCTTCAGGCTCTAAAATATCAAATGGCTCTTTTAATCCAAACGCTCTCAAAGGAGGGCGACTTAAAGGTGAATTAATATTAGAAGTGCCAGTTCAAAATAAACTAATTCCGCAAACAATTCTTGATGAAGCAACAAAAAACAGAATTATTATTAAGGATATTAATGGGAAGGTGTATAATTGACTATGAAAGTTTATTATTGTGACGAGTGGTCAGATATCAAAAAAAAGCCTTGGAACATTCTTGATGAACGTACTGCATACACATGCCATCAAAAACATGAACCATATACGGCGGTATTAACTGAAGATGAAAAACCTCAATATATTGTAAATGTAACAAATGAATGGGTTTCGGTAAGTTTTTATGATGATTTCACTCGTAAGTATCTAAATTATGACTTTGAAGTTATGAATGATGGAAAGATTTTTTTAAGAACAGCAATGTATTGGGAATATGATGATGAAACTGATAAGGAAGTAAGTAGCTTGATTTTGGGCTTCCGAGAAGATGGCTATATAGCAATGGAAAAGAGAGACTTTACAACCGGTTCAGTCGAGAAACGCGAAATTAGCGATACCCTTGAAAGAAACTGGGACGTATTTCCTGATTTTGGTCAGTACATTCATTTGTGCAAAGAGGAAAGATAACGGGTTTAGAGCACTCTCCAGTGCCGAAGCTAGATATACAAAAGGTTGTCATATATCAGTAACACATAAGGCAAGTGAACTAAAGATAAATAAAATATTGAGTTAGACAAAAAGAAAAATGATACTTATATATTGCTAATGAGTGGTTTGAGGAGATAAAAAATAATAACCTTTAAATTGTTTACAATCGAAGATACGCTGTAATTTGAATTCATGACTCATGAAGGTAGTACCATCATGGAGTTATATAACAATGTTCTGCTAAGGAAATTAACATGTTTGTTGGTATAAAGATAGGATTAGTAATGAATTAATTTATATAACTAGCTATATAGCACCTGATTGCCTTTTAGGGCACCAGGTGTTTTTTTTGAGTCTTTCTTCAAGCCTAAATTACAACATACTTCGTATATTTCATCTATTTTTTTCTCTAAAACCCTTAATACTACACAACTATTCCCTAATTAATATAACTTTATGAATAATTAATCTCTTTCTAATAATGATTACACATATAATTGTTATGATTTTTTTGTAATACATAATTTAGGAGGAATTATAGATGAGAAAAGTGTTAAAACCAGTTTTTTTATTGGCATTAGTACTATTGTTAGTAAGTAACATCTTTTCAGGAACATCAAATGTGTCAGCTTCAGGGAAATCAGGACAATCATCTGAGGTAGATGTAAAGGTAATGACGTATAATTTAAGGTATTTGAATACTAGTGATCAATCACCACATACTTGGGCAGAAAGGATTCCTGCAATAAAAAAACTTATACGAATGGAACAACCAGGTATTATTGGAACTCAGGAAGTTTTATATCAACAACTAAAGGACATAAATGCAAAATTACCTGAATACGAATGGATTGGTTTAGGGCGCGAAGGAGGAAGTAAAGGAGAATACTCGGCAATTTTCTATGAAAAAGAACGCTATACTCCTCTAGAGTATGATCACTTTTGGCTATCAGATACACCAAATGTAATTGGTTCCACTTCTTGGGGAAACACAATTCCACGTATGGTAACATGGGCGAAATTTTTTGATGAAAAAAGTAAACAACAATTTTATGTTGTGAATACTCATTTTGACCACAAATCTGCAAATGCTAGAGAGAAGAGTGCAGAATTAGTTTTACAAAAAATTAAAGCATTTGATCCGAAGCTCCCTATTGTATTTACAGGGGATTTTAATGCAAATCCGGATAGTGTTCCTTACCAAAAGCTAACAAGTGAAGAAGCATTTGATGATTTATGGGTAACTGCTGAGGAAAGAATCAATGAACACCTTGGTACCTTTAATGGCTTCCATGACCCAACTGGCGGAGGACCGAAAAATCGCATAGATTGGATTCTTGCAAAAGGAAACGTCAAAGCGAATACCATTGAAATTTTAGATTATTATAAAAATGGACAATTTCCAAGTGATCATTTTCCTGTTATAACGGATGTAACATTTTCTTATTAAAACAATTAAAAGAAGTCTCAACCCTTTGTTCAAGAAGGATTGAGACTTTTTCACTTTATGCTGTACAGCCTTATACCCATCAAGCTAACTTATATAACTTAGTGCTTTACCACAGATCAAAATACTAAGCTGTTTTGGTATAGAATGAATGGTTTCTTTGGTGTGCTCATCTTGATAAATAAAGACCGGAATAAAATCGAACTATCTAATATGGATAAGGAAATTTATGTTAAAATTATTGTGAATGTATTAAACTTTTATTTTGGATAGGGGTAAAAAAATGATTTATAATAAAGCAGAAAAAACAATTGAAACTGAACGATTACTTCTGCGTATTTTTAAAGAATCTGATGCAAAAAATGTTAGCAGAATGTGTAATAATTATAATATTTACAAAAGCACATTGAATTTACCATATCCCTATCCTTTAGAATGTGCTCTTTCGTGGATTGTAACTCACGAGCAAAACTTTGAATTAGACAGAATGTATGAATTCGCTATAACAGACAAGAATAGCGGACAGTTATATGGTGCTATCGCTATTTCAAATCATAAACAACATAAAAATGGTGAAATGGCTTACTGGGTAGGAGAAGAATACTGGGGAAATGGATATGGAACCGAAGCAGCAAAAGCAATGATAGACTTTGTTTTTAAAGAGAAGAATTTTCATAGAGTTTATGCACGTTATTTTAAATCGAATCCCTCATCTGGAAAGATAATGAAAAAGTGTGGAATGGTATACGAAGGTACTCTAAAAGATCATTTTTATAAAAATGACTCTTTTGATGATCTTGTTTTTTATGGCATTATTAATCCGATGAAATAAGTAAATAACAGACCCTTTTGAAAAAGGGTCTGTTATTTTTGTTTTATCCACCGAAGAAAGAGAATAAAAGGAAAGCAACAATATTTACGAAAACAGCCAATACTAAGATACAGATTAACGGCCAAAATTAGAGTGATTCAGCTTTTAGAACTTCGGAAGTTGTCAAGGTAATCGTATCGAATATGTAAGTGGAAGCTAAACTTCAGTTTCACACTATTTTAGATCAAGTGTTTCCTGGATGCCGAAAGGTTTTTGGTGACTTATTTTCAAAGTTTTCATAATTGATGCTCTTTTCTTAAGCAACTATCAGAGGGGAAATTTGAACTTGGACAAAACACGAGTAATGGTTTACTTCATTCTTTTTATGGCTAAAATTTCCGATAGATTATTAAATGGGTGAATTCATCGTAAGAACTCATAATCAAATGTTTATAAAACGGTAACGCTTTATCGAAAAGAAAGAGACTAGCGGTCAAGTACGGTCTATCAAGAATCCTTTGTTGAGAAGGAAAGAATGGACGTTTAGGAATGTTAAAAAATAAAGCTGCAAGCCATTACGTTATCCTCTTTTTTTAAAAAAGAAAAGAAAGAAGGAATTCTTAATTAAAGAATTCCTTCTTTGACATACTATTTGTTAAGAAATGATTTTTCGAAAAAATCTAGAAGATGCTCTAGAGTGATTGGGTCACTGTATGTGGATGCTTTACTATTTATTTCAAATATACGATCGTTCTTAACTGCAGGTATATTTTTCCATGTTTCGGTTTCCACAAATGAATTAACCACATCGGGATTTTTACTAAAGATAATATAATCTCCAGTATACTCAGGAAGCACTTCCGATGAGAGGACATAAATGCCGGATTTAAGTGCTTTTTCTTTTACTTTTTCAGGCATTTTCAAATCCATTGCTTGATACAATATTTCTGTCCCACGTGCATAATTATTTCCAAATACATAAAACTCTTTAGCATCATTTTCAATCACAGAAACGGTTGCATCTTCACCAATTTTTGCACGTATCTCTTTTCCTGCGGATGCTGCACGCGTTTTGAAATCATTAACCCATTCTTTTGCTTCCTTTTCTTTATTTAAGAGTTTTCCGATTTCTATTTGCTGTGATAAATAATCTAATTTCCCCCAAGTGAATACTACAGTTGGAGCAATTTCATTAAGCTTTGCAATATTTTTCATCTCGGATCCTGCTATGATAAGGTCCGGTTCCAGTTCAATGATTTTCTCCAGGTTATCTTCTGATACGACTTCCACTCCCTTTAGTCTATCTTTAAAAAGGGGATTCATATTAGTCCATTGATCTATCCCGACGACATTACCTTCTAAAGCCAATACATTAGGTCCATTAGAGAGAGCAATTATTCTTTTGGGGTTTTTAGGAATCTCAACAGGACCTGTTTCTGATTGATACGTTATTGTTTCTTTTTTAGTCTTGGATGCATTATTTTCGTTCGCTGTCTCTTTGTTCCCGCAAGCACTAAGAATAAGTACAAACAAGAGCAGGAAGGGTATGAATAGCTTTTTCATTCTGATTTTCTCCTTACTAATTATAGTGTAGGTTAAAAACATATCAAAAAAGTATCTAATTAATAATGATATTCATTTTCAATGACTACATCAACATGTTAATAGGAATGATAATCATTGTCAATAACTTTCGCCAGATTGCTAAACTCTGTGAACTAAACTGTCACCCTTACTTGTAGAAACATGTTTGAGGCCGGCACTACATGGAGGACAAGGGGTACTGGTAAATAAGTAAAGAAGGAAAAAAACTATGAATCGGTAGTTGCTCTAAATGTGGCGAAGGAGGAGAGCCAAGGTAAGGTCAGGGATTTTTAGACAGATCAGAACCATTTTCAATAAGGCACTAGTGAGGAAGTGGATCAATTTATAGGATTTTTAAAAGAAGTCGTTGAGAGTTTTAAGTGTTCAGCCATAAAAAATGTCTTTAAAGTAACGTCGCTGTCCTCCAAATCTCGATATACGGGTTCGCTTGGGGCTATCAATATGCAATACCGAGGTGCTGTTTATAAAGGCACTGCCTTACTTGTACTTATCCACTAAGTCGAGGGGGAAAATTTCAATAAGGCCGGATTTGTTGAATTTTTGCTAAACCGTGAGCCTATTTAGCAAAATCTAACTTTCTTCGGATAAAACTTCTAATGTTTAATCTATGTAGTCCTTGCATTACAGTTTCCTGTATTTTCACTTTCGGATAAAGTACCCCTCATTTTGGCTAATAAGGGTTACTTGTACGGAGTTAAAACTTTTTTTTGATGGAATTTGTGTAAAATTCCATTTATCACTTAAAGTTGTTTACATAATTATATTATGGACTATTAAATGAGGGGGCATATATAGATGACCTTCTGGAAGTATAGAAAGGAAGAAATGCATTTAAAAAGTTAAAAAAAGGACTTTTAATCGTGTTTGCAAGTTTTTAACTATTAATACTAAACATCTCGTCATCGGTTTCAACTCATGAGACCAAAATAAAAACAAACGGTAATAACCGGTGTCAGTATTTGCATTCACTTCTAAACTTTTAGCAACTTGTCCACACCTTCCACCAGTCCAAGCATATACAATAGTAAGGAGGGTGTTAGGATGGAGATAAATTGTTGTTTTGAGGAAAAATGTTTTGAGGACAATGATCCCAGTACAGTATGGTTTCCTGGAAAGCGTTGTAAATGTAAATGCAAAAAAAACAAACGCCGTAATCATTAAAAGAATGAAGCAACTGTAAAAAGTTGTTCAACAGAGGCAGTCCTAGTGGCTGCCTTTTTTATTTGGACATGCAGTTGTAGATTAGGATGCATTAGTGCAAATATAAAGATGAAAAACACTCAACCGTGATGGCTGAATGTTTATAAGCCAGTCTTTCTTAAGGGTATCCCTGCTTAATCATTGGAGGTTGAAAATATGGAACAATACGAATGAAAATTAATCGAAAGCTGAGGATTGGCGATGTGTGCTGGAGGCTGGATGATTTTTGGAACTGAAGCTGTCACTTTAGGAGATATTTTGCACTATAAATTAAATATGCCCAATTTTGTAGCTTTAAAATAAAGATCGATTAAAAAATGTGTTTTAAGCTTTATTTAATAGCAAATGTAAAACCCCATTTTGAAAAAGGATTGATTCAAAATGGAGTTACTCTTTTTAGCTAAGTATGAGATTTTTATAAGTTTGATTTATGTCCTTATTCCACTAAAGCACAAGTTTGTTTAAGTGCATTATTCACATCAATCCTCTTTAAATGGAAGGGTATTTAAATCAAGGTGTATTCTATATTAAATTATAGTCTAACCTTAACCTCAGTGCCGTCCTTAGCTTTGACATCTACTAGCACGATTCCTTTATAATTTTTCAGTTCCTTGACGATAGGCTTTAGCGTTTTTTTGTCTATTAGTGGAAAGGTAAAGTCCAGTTTTTTTCTTTCAAAGTGCTCTTTTGTCCATTTGTTTGCATTTTGCTGAATAAATTTTGAAGACAAAATTGAAATAACAATGTTTAAAATAGCATATGGAATTGGGATGGAAAACCGAACGTCTTTTGCTTTCACTTTTACATGCATCATAAGCAAATCACTAATCAATGATGACCGAAACGGTATCCCCGTTTGCCGATTTAATATCAACAATTTGGCCATCTAATTCGTTTTCGATTGCTTCAATAATAAGGTTTATGTTTATATCTTTAACGTATTTTTCCGATTGAGGAATACTAGCTGCGATGCTGTGTCCAGCCATTAATACGACCTTGACGAGTTTTATAGGCAAATTGACCGTGACGTTATCATTTTCGGCTGATACAACACGAATTTTTAATGTTTTATCTAAATATTTAGTCGGTTTTTCAAAGAGCTTATTACCTGATTCTTCTTTCTCTTTTAATACTTGAATCAGTTCTGATCCCTTATCTGCATCAATCTTCCCTTCTTGAACCATTGTTAACACTCTTGTAATTTCCTCTTTCATGATAAATTCCTCCTTAATCCTCTTTTAAGAGCTTAATAGCTTCTTCTGGTGTGATTTCGCCATTCTCCAACATGGTGACAACTTTTTTCTCGTCTATTTCATTTTTCTTCTTCTGCACATATCCAAGGGATGAAATGATGTCTGTTAGCTTGCCGCGAACCGTTGGATACGAAATCCCCAGTTCCTTTTCAACTTCTTTGATATTTCCTCTGCATGTTAAAAATACTTCCACAAAATGAAGCTGATCCTTTGATAAGGATGCCAGCTTAGATAATTCAAACTCATTTTCAATCGTAGTGTGACAATGAGAGCACTGCAACTTTGTAATTTTCAATGTTTCACTGCAGACAGGACAATTTGTGATTACTTTATATGCCATAATGAAATTCCTTTCTTTTATTTGATTCGATTATATAACAAGAGATCAAAAAGATAAATAATAAAATTAAAATTTTTGATCAAAAAAATCAATAATATTAATTTGTTATTTAATATTATTGATTACCTGTTTTAGTAATTCATTAAAATATTATATTTACCATAGTGGTGGAAATTGTAGACATTCGTCTTGGTGAAAATACATAATGAGCAAGATTACTTAGACAATGAGATGCTGAATCCCTGGATATTTGAATTAATATTCCACCTGAGGATGATTCAGCAGTCGTAGCATTGATATATTATTTTGTGATTTAGAACTTGAAAATTACTTAGTCTATATTTTAGTTATTCCAGAATAGGGTGCTTTTGTTGAATAAAACTTAGATTTTTAAACGACTTTATTGTTATATTTTTAAGTACAGTGAAGTATCTTATATCGAAAATTAAACGACTATATTTTAACCCCGTCCTAAATTTAGAACGGGGTCTTCTTAGCCTGTTTTTCCTGTATAATAATACTATATTTTACATTCAGGAGGAATTATTTATGGACCACGCCAGCAGTTTAATAGGGCTTTTAGCAATCATACCGATTTTGTTTTATCTGGGACTTATTGTTTTAAGTGTTTATTTCATAATTAAAATAATAAAATTCATCAATGCAAAGACAAGATTAGATCAAGAAAGAAATGAAAAGCTGGATGAATTGATAAAAGTTATTAGCAAAGATAAAGATAAAGAAAATCAAAATAAGCCATTATAAAATAAAAGCACAGTCCCATTAAGGGTTGTGCTTTTGTTATTTTACAAGAATTGTATGGATGATTTCCTAATAAGTACCATAACATATTAGGAGGTGATAAAATTGACAGTTAAATTAGAAGCTTTATTGAATCGTTCGGAAAAGAATATGGGCAGCGGAATTCACCCAGTCGTAAAAGAATCAGCATTGGAAATGGTTAAACGGGCATACGAAGAAGGCATTTTTGTCTAAATCAGCGCAGGTTATCGGTCTATGGAGGAGCAAGCAAAGCTATATGGTCAAGGTCGCCTAGGTTATATCTACGATGGAAAAAACTATAGTGATTTATCGAAACCGAGAGTGACCAACGCGATGCGAGGTCAATCTTACCATAACTATGGACTAGCCATTGATTACTTCATAGTCAGCGATGATGGAAAGAATGCCATATGGACTGTTGATGCAAAATGGAAACGAGTAGCGGCTATTTGTAAATCCTGGGGCTTTGCATGGGGCGGGGATTGGTCAAGCTTTAAAGATTATCCGCAATTTGGATATGACGGGCGGAATAACTTATTCTCAGTGAAAAGCGGGAACAAAACCTAGACTGATATCAAAAGTGAATGGTACCACTCCACCAGCAACATAAGTCGAATCGGAATTCATTGTAAAAGATACGCCTGCAAAGGACAGCCGCAATCAGACTATCAAGTCCATCCAAAAGACATTAAATAGCCGCTATAATGCAAAAATAGGTGTTAATGGGATATGGGGACACCAAACAAAAGCGGCATCACCTAATGTTAGGGAAGGGGCGAAAGGGAATATCACCTATATCCTTCAAGATGCACTTTATTTGGAAGGGCAAAATCCACATGGCATAGATGGTATCTTGGGAAGCGGAACGGAAATAGCGGTTAAGGGCATTTCAAAGGGCCAAGGGAATAGCTGCAGACGGTATTGCAGGTGAAAATACATTTTCAAAACTATTTGGATAATATATGAAATTGAATAAAACTATAATGCTTAAATTCAATTGGCTTAGAAAAAAAACCCTAAAAATGAGGGCTTTTTTTGTATGAATAAAAAATGATTTTTATATTAGCAGTTTTTTTAAAAGTAAATATCCCAATCGTTCAAGAAACGTAGTATAAGAAAAGTAAGAATACATACTGGGACAAGAAATGTAACCGCATTTACGATATGGAAGTACTTTAATGCGGAATGATTTATACCCTTCACTTTAATCACTAAATAGAAGAATGATAAGGTTGCGATAATTGGGCATAGCAAGCCAAAATCTGTTAAAATCCTTGAAATTGGGTAGTTCATAATACTAAGTCCTATGATGAATGAAGCAAGGCAGATAACATTGATAACCGACAAAATGGTTGGTATTAATAACAAATTCTTTTTTACTTTCTCCATTTATTTACCTCCAAAGTGATAATCCCACTCGATATCTTATAATATCCACTGATTAGGTAGCAAGGCAAGGTTAAGGCTTTGTTAAAAGTAAAGGTTGATCTACTGAGTACAAAGGAAACATATTTAAAAGTTGTCCTTTCACAATTATGAATTGTAATATTTATCGAGCATTTATACTCATTTTTGTTCACTTAAAATTGACTGAAATATAATAGTCTTTTTAATTTTCCATCACATTTAGACAATAAAGTTAAAGGAGGACATAACTTTATTGGAGGAAAAATATGAAAAAAATATGGAAAAAGCAAATTTTGCCTATCGCCTCTATTAGTCTAGCGTCATTGATGATTGTAAATGCGATTCCAGAAACTCCAGTTCAAGCAGAATTGAATGTTCACTCACAAGTGCAAATGAAAAATCATGTGCTTCCGCTGGGAACGTCTACTTTGCATGAGCGAAGAACTTCTATGAATCCAGCACCAGGAGTGACGTATACAAAAATCAATCGTGGTGAAACATCTTCTAAAGACTATTTCACAGTGGATGTGGCATTTCTAGAAGCACAGAAGCAGGCAAAGATATTGTTGGGAAATTTAAAGAGAGACGGTTTCAAAAATGCTCGCATTATAAGGGAACCGGATCGGGCCTTGGATGACCGGGAAAAAGGTCCACTTGGATACATTGTTCGCATCGGCCAATATCAGCAGGAAGCGTATGCAGCCGAAATGAGAAACAAGTTATCGGAAAAGGGATATTCGGGTCTACGGACTGTGTTTACGGGTGAAGACGGAGAGAAAACAACAGGGCCATGGGTAGTGAACGTAATTGAAGTGGATCAGGATCGATTTCAAGGGCAT
Source organism: Peribacillus sp. FSL P2-0133 (assembly GCF_037975445.1). Lineage (NCBI taxonomy): Bacteria > Bacillati > Bacillota > Bacilli > Caryophanales > Bacillaceae > Peribacillus > Peribacillus sp. FSL P2-0133. The sequence goes on from NZ_CP150254.1 coordinate 2,683,524, forward strand.
GTGGTGCCTGAATTAGCAAATGATGCAGTGATAGGAAAAGAAACATTGACCCAAATGACTGACAGAAATGATGCCATTGCAGGAGTTAATGCGGGATACTTTGTTGTTGGAGCCAAGGATGGTACACCAGGCGATCTTGCCGGTATATTCGCCAGCAAAGGTCAACTTGTCAGTGAAGCGATAAATGGCCGTTCAGCTCTGATTTTATCTTCTGTTGAAGAGAAGGCAAACATTGCATCTGTTTCCACGTCAATTCAGGCTACTTCATCTGATGGTGCGGTTAGGGAAGTGGATGGATTAAATCGTAAGCCGGGATTAATCCGCAATTGTGGCGGTGTTGGGGGAGATACGACAACAGAACGGCCAAAACATGATTATACTTGTATAGATGAAAGTGAGCTTATCCAATATACATCCGTATTTGGAGAAAAGACAGAATCGGGCGATGGTGTGGAAGTGGTAGTAAATCATGCTGGGGAAGTGATGGAAATTCGTAACCATCGCGGGGGAATAATTCCAAGCAGCGGTTCTGTTCTTGCGGGAACGGGGGAAGCGGCAGAATGGCTTCGTGGCCATGCCCAACAAGGGATGAAGATTCAGGTGAAGAGTGAAATCATCGGGGATGGAAAGCTATTAAAATTAGACCAAACCACTAGCATGATTAACGGAGGTCCTCGATTATTGGAAAATGGAGAAATTTCCATTAATGCCTTAGAGGAAGGCTTTCACTGGGAAGAAGATCCTGGGTTTTATTATCGTTTTGGGGAACGTCGTAATCCTAGAACGCTTGCAGGAATAAAAGAGAATGGCAATCTATTATTTGTCACCATCGATGGACGCGCACCCGGATGGAGTTTGGGGGCAAATTTTGAAGAAAGTGCAAAAGTCATGAAGTCATTAGGAGCCGTAGATGCCATCAATCTTGACGGCGGCGGATCGACGACCATGACAGTTGGGGCTGACCGAGTCACAAGACCGTCTGACGCAACAGGTGAACGCCCGATTGCCGACGGAATATTGATAGTAAAATAATAGATGAACATGTAAAGGAGATAAAGAGTAACTTCTTCCATATATTTAGAAGATACCTTTAAGTAGTGATATTAGTTTTAGTTCAAACCGGCCGTCACGAATAAACTAAAAAAACTCTTCAGATTTTTTTCTGAAGAGATTTTTTAATAATAATGGGATCATCCGACCAAGATCACAAAGAATTAAGCTATTTATTGTTTGAACTTGTGGCATAATAAAAGGTTAATCATGGGATTGTTTTCAATTGACGAAATCTTTTACTCCATTTTATTCCCCGATTGTGAAAGTTCATTATTTTTACATTATTCAAGATATGATCTTTCAAACGGTATACTAGTTACAAAACTCCCTTATAATCTGGTTTTTTATTTCTTCTACTGGAAACCCTTGTTGATAGGTGGAAATCATCAGCATAATACCCTGTAGCACAGATGAAAAATATAATGATCGTTTCCTTGGTTCCTTTTCTCCTATGCTTTCAAATATTTTACATTGAAACTCAAATTGTCTAGCATTTGCTTCAGTTATGAGATGACTGTATTTTATCAACTCTTCATCAGCCTCTGGCTGTGTTTGCAGGTGGAGATAGAAGCGATGGACTTCCGGTTTTTTGTGGATATTTTCAATGGCACCATTGACTATATGTTCAAGCTGATCACGAGGTGTATTTAAGGTGAACGCTTCTTCCATGACTTCAACCACTTCCCTGATTCTGGCCTCGACCATTTCAGAAAGCAGTTCTTCTTTTCCTTTGTAATAGTTATAGAGTAACCCTTTAGAAATACCCGCCTTCTTGGCTATATCGCTTATAGAAGTAGCGTAATATCCTTGTTTCATAAATAACTCCATGGCTGCAGCACGAATTTTTTCTTTGGATGCTTGGCGAATACGGTCATTCTCTTCGGGTGTACGTGGCATTTTAACTTCAATCCTCCATAAAGGCAGTGAATTCTTGATATAAAACTTCAGAATGGGTGAGGGGCAGCATATGATCGGCATCCTCTAATTCGATGAAACGGATGTTTGGAACCTTACGGAAACAATCGGCAACTCGAAAATTGTCTGCCAAGTCCTTTTTGCCAATAAAAAATAAAGTCTCGGGGTTCAATCCTTCTAATCTTTCCATTGCAGGCGGCTGAGGCCATTTCATACAGAAATCCGCGGGCCACTTAAGCATGCGCCCAAAATGATGCCTGAGCATTTGAACAGTGAGAACTTTGTGCGGACTATCGATAACAACTTGATAAGTTGGTGAATGAAGGGCAAGATCCAACATCTTATCTATATTGGGGGCACTTTCCAATATCTTGTGATGATATTGTTCAAACTCCTTTGAATAGGGAAAACCTGTTAAAGAAGGAGCAATTAATATAAGTTTCGATACTCTTTCAGGGTAATTAAGAGCGAAATCAGTTGCAATCTGTCCGCCCATGGAATGGCCTATAAGTGTTGCCTGATTAAGTTCCAGGTAATCCATTAATGCCAATACATCTTCAACATAGTTTGCATGTTTTATAGGGGATGGCGATTTACCAGCACCACGGCCATCAAAAGCAATAACTTTGTAATCCTTAGATAAAAGAGAAGCCAAAAATGTCCATTGCCTCAAATCAGCACCACCACCATGAATAAGAACAACAGGATGACCACTGCCAGTAATCTGAAAATGTAAATCCAATGCAACCCCTCCGTTTTTTCACTGAATTTTCAGTATTATTTTATTATTGAATGAACGTTTAGTCAATGTAAAATGCAATTTAATTTCCAATCGCATAATGACGCAATACTAAAAGAAAAAGCCATAGTATTTAACAAGCAGGGAGGGGGAGAGCATCGTGATCTCTACATAAATTTAAATTTTTCTGCCTCAATGTTTCAATCCTTTCACGAATTTTAACATTATTATAGAGCGTTTAAGGACTGATCAGGGTTACTATAGGACGATTACTAACATAAGTTAGTAGCTAGATTTAAGGATATTAATAGTATTTTAAGGTATAAAATTGATCACATAACTGCTCATAAATGTTGCAGCGGAATCTGGCTTTTCTAAATAAGTTGTTAGTAAAGCCACTAATAAGTCTAAAGAACCTGTGAAAACTACAGCTGAATAAAATCCCTTCAAGAACATAAACTACTATTCTTTAGGGGATTTCATATTGATTTTAATTTAAAATATTAGTTTTCGAAAAATATAGGTCTTTATAAAACTCATTGTTAAATGAACACCATTTATTTTTTTCGTTTAAATATCCTCGAAAGAAAACATAAATTTCTGCACCTTTATCTACATGTTCTTTAGCGTATTTCCCGTAATATTTATCAAACATTCGTTTTTTATTAGTAAATAATGGTTGTGAAATATGTGAATTAATAAAGCTAATCTTTAATCCCGTTTCTTTAAAAGTTGAAACTTTAACTTTACCATAGTAAATTCTAGTCTTATTAGTAGGAATAGGTGAGGTTGTATCAATATTGAAGAAGAATTCTTCTAGAGTTAAATTTTCTGTTGAAGAGATTTTTAAAATTTTATTTTTGTTATTTAAATCTGTATCCTTATACATATCAATTAATGACAAGATAGATGTTATATAACTACCTTCGGGCTTCACTCTATTAAAATCATTACTTGATTTATTTGAAATTGTTGGGATTGTAATTGCATCTTTAATATATTTTGATTCTTGTTTAACTGTTTTTTGTTCTGAGATTTTCTTTAAAACGATAACACCATTTTTTGCTATAGTAGTTTTAGCATTCTCTTTTTCGAATTTAGAGCGGTGTTTTTCTTCATCTTCTCCAGATTCGTTACAGCCAGCTATATGTAGGTCATTTTTTGAACTAGGGGTAAAGAAAATTCTTTTAGCACTTTTGTCCGACCATTTAGTACAGGTTAACTTAATATTACATTCTTTATCAGAGCATACGAATGCTCTATTATTTTTCAAAATTCCAGATAGTGAATTTTTATGAGCTGTTTCTGCTGATATATTTTCTTTTAATTCTAAGCTATATGCTCTTTTTACCATATGCATCACCTCTATTATTAGTATAATATCAGAAAAAATAATTATTTTCCAAAAAGGGACTATAAATTTAGTGTGTGGAACGCAGATAAATGAATGCTATTCTGTGAAATTAAAATTGGATTAAAAGGAAAAGATGTAGGGTGTATTCAGCGTGCGTTAAAAATCGAAGCTGATGATAGATATTTAGGTGTGGAAACAAAGGAGCTGTGACAGCTTATCATAAGCGAAAGGGTTAGTTGCTGACGGACTCCTCTAAAACCTTTACGTATCATTTAATATCTCTAATTAAATGGTCATGACTTTTCCCAAACATTTCTACAAATTCACGACTATCTACCAGCAATTGTCCATTTTGATTTATAAACCAAAATTCATTTACCATTACCCTTTTTTCGTAAATCGGGAGGCTTCAGCTTTACATCTCCCCAGGTTTTCTTTGTGTTGAGTAAAAAATGATGTATAATGAACACGTTTTCAACACTTTGAAAAAGAGGGTACGAATAGTATGGAAATCATTTCTAATATATTACAGAAACCTGAAACGGATAATGAAATAATCTTTATAGGAAATACCGAAGATGAGATTTCGTTTGTGAATAGTAAAATCAAATTGTTTGGTGAAGGAAATCGATTAATTATTGAACGTGGAGCGGAATTTAAAGATGCGACGCTAAGTTTTAATGGGAACAACTCGCTCATAATCATTGGGAAATCCAAACGCAATGCAACGATGAGAGTCAATGTTTGGAATGACAATACATTTTTCCTAGGTCGCAACTATTCATTTAATGGAGCAGCGAGATTTATTCTTTCTGAGCAAAAGAATCTATTCATCGGTGATGATAATATGTTTTCAAGTGGTATAGTCGTTCGTTTGGCAGATCCACATTTGATCTATGATGGAACAACTCGAAAACGGATTAACCCAACAAAGAGTGTGTACTTAGGTGACCACATTTGGATTGGGCAGGACGTCATGATACTAAAAGGAGTAGAAGTTGGTACAGGTTCAATTTTAGGTGCAAAGTCACTCGTGGCAAAAACGCTCCCGTCAAATGTAGCAGCTGCAGGAAGTCCTGCACGTGTGGTGCGGAAAAATGTTTTTTGGGCACGTCCGTCTGTCCATGCATATACAGAAAAAGAAACAGCAGAATCACAAAAATTCCCGGATGGGCGTTTTGTCTATACGTCAGAAGGCTCAACAGCAAAACATTTTGCAAAAATTGAAGAACAGCTAAATACCGCAACTTCTGTAGAGGAGAAGACTGACATATTAACGCCTTATCTTGATGTAACAAGTAAGAATCGTTTCTTTCTTCCTGTGCCTCCTGAGAAAAAGAAAACATTTCTCGATCGAATCTTTCACAAAGGAAGTAAGAAGTAGATGAATGAATTATTCCAGATTAAAATTAGAAAATTCCAAATGGTAGTTAAGAATGAAGGATACAGGAATAATTGTAAGTTTTTTTTAATTGCATTAAAGGGGTTTCTTAATGTCTTTTTTAGAATTCTCCAAAGGAGAATTAGCAATGGGAACAACGGAAGAAGGAACAACTGAATAACTAATTGTTTAGTTATAAACGAAAAGACAGAAGCAAAGATAAGCTCACTGTCTTTTTTGATTAATTATAAGTTACTTAATTAAAGGAAACCATTATTAACATGTTTTAGAGCATAAATTGATCATAATTTTGATCACACTAACGATCACATACCCTTATATGGCACAGTTTTAATGATCACAACAATGAGCACAAATCATCACCATTCCTTGTTTACTCCCCAACACTTTTCCTATTAATCCGCTCCACAATCTCCATCAAATCATCCGGCCTATGAAATTCAATTGGAGAAACGCCTTTATCGAACTCTATTGTATTGGATTCTATCATTAATACATACTTGCCATTAATCTTGCCTAAATGGATGCTGTCGCCGAAATCGGCTAGTAGTCCTTTGATAGATGTACTGCCAAGCCTCATTCGCAGTTCGGCTTCAGGTGTATGCTCGACAATCTGGGCTGTGGCCTCTACGACCTGGATTAGTTATTAATTCGTTGATTTCTTTTAAATAATCAGTAAAGGATTATTAATTACTTAGTAAATGATATGTAGAAAGTTCGTATCTAGTGCTTGTACCTACGAGAAAGGGGAAATTTATTTACAATGGTAGAATATGTCGTATTTTTTGGACTTGTCATAACAGGGTTTGTCTTTCTAGGTTTGGACATACGAAGAAGTAAAGGAGTTAAAGTGGATCATTACATCCCCCCATACTTTGTGGAATTAGATAAATGTCAAAGTCCAATTGAGAAGAGGGTATTAAAAGCTTTATGGATGAGGGATTATAAACCAACTACACAGTATCCAATAAGAAGATATAGAATTGATGTGGCATTTCCAGAATATCGATTAGCCATTGAATGTGATGGTAAAGAATTTCACTCAAGCAAAAAAGCTAAAGCACACGACAGGAAGCGAGATGCATACTTAAGATCAATTGGATGGAAAACGCTGCGATTTAGTGGAAGTGCTATCAATGGTAATATGAGCAAGGTGATAACTCGAATTGAATCTGAAATCCAAAAGAAATGCTCAAGTGGATGCCATTCGGAGGATTAATATGACAAAAAGTAAAGTAGAAACAATTGAATACGTCAACAAAAACGGTGAGTTAGTTAAAGCAAAGATAAGTGATTATGATGAAATTGCATATTATAAAGACTTTAATGAAAAGGGTAAAATAGTTACTCGAAAGATTATTAATACTGAAGAATTCACATATATCGAAGGAATTGGAATAGCAACGGAAGAAGGTAGCTTGGATATGGAGAAGTTAATAAAAACACTGTTACAGGAAAAATACCTACGTTATCTTTAGAAGGAAAATTTTCCCCTTCATTTTTTTTGATTAAATTAAGAACGAATGTTCTGTAATGTATTTATAGAATGAAATGGAGATGTTCTTATGTCAATAAAAGATCGTGGAAAGCTTAAATGGCAACCAGCTTTGATGCTGCCAGAGCATGTTAAATTACTTAATGAAGCAAATAAGGATTATTACCGTCAAGTAAAGCCAATATTAGATGAGTACCAGTTAGAGGAGTTTGAAAACAAGATACATACCGCAATGGAGTTTGCTTCACTTGTAAAGTTTACAGTTTGGGAAGATGGATTTGATTGGGAGTATACAGGGATGATACACAGGCTAGATCCATTCACCAAGGCGATATATTTGGAGCTGGAAAATGAGAAGGGACATATTATTAAGGTGAAGTTTGAAGATCTTGTAGCGGTAGAAGTAATGGAGTGAAAAAATGACTAAAGCAAAACCAAAAAGAAAACTGTGGATTAAGAGTAGAACATTCCTAAATGAATTTACAGTAGATGAATACTTGAAAAAAGAAGTGAAGTTAATCTTAGCTAAATATACAAAATGAATAGAAATCACCTGTCTATACGATTGGTGATTTTTTATTTTCTATAATTTTACTCGTTACTATTTTCATAGATAATTTAGTGAAATGTGAATATAAGATATTTTGTTTGGAGATTATTATGTAGGACAGGAGAGTGATATTGATTGGATAAAAAGTCAAAGAAAATTAATCTTAATGATGTCGATATGACCGATGTAGAAGTTATTTCAGCGGATAATATCGATATTAATGAATATTTTAGAAGGAAGCTTTTCGAGTGTATAGCCAAAGAAGAAAGTAGGCTGTTTTTGTATAAGGAAAAGAATAAATAGTTTAATTGAAAGGACTATTCTAATGTGAAAAAGAGTAAACCAAGAAAAGAACTGCGAGGAAATGGCTATTTTGTAAATGAACCTAACTACGAATTAATGGCTAAGGCGTTTACGGAACTATACTTTAGTTTTACTAAAGGTGGATCTGGAGATGTAGAATTCGACAAATTAGGCACGATAGCTTTATTTTCTGCATTGGCAAATGATGAAGAAGGGAAACAAAAGGAATTAGATAAAATGAGAGCTCACGTTAAAAGACTTAAGAATGAAAAAAAGAAATAGATAAAGTCTTGTCGTGGTCATCTAGTTTACCCTCTGCATGCAGAGTACCGATAAAAAGGGAAGCAAACAAAACATAGCCCCCAAATACACCATCCATGTAGTATTTGGGGGCTACTTGACGTTTACCTTTATAGCGAATTTACTTAAAATAAGGAACCTTTTTCAAAGCCACACAAACTGGAACGGCAACGATAATTCCTAATATATTTTGAACGAGATCTCCAGGTATCGAAGCTAAAGGTGCAATCCAATTACCGTATAGAATCCCTTCACCAATATAATAAACAGCTATCATAAATGGAATGGAAACGATTGTTGCTATTACATTGAAAGCAATGCTAGTACCGTTGCGACCCTTTGACCAAGCGATTTTACCAACTATATATCCTTGCAAACCACGCGCCACAATGGTGATAGGTGCCCACAATGTCCACCCTCCAACTATATCAAATAACCCCATTCCTATCGCACCAGCAAGAGCTGCTTTTTTAGGACCAAATAAAATAGATGCAATAAAAAGCATAGCTGTTCCTAGATGAACTAACCCTCCATTTGCGGCAATTGGCAGTTTAATATTCAAAAAGAAAGTAGATAGGAACACAAGTGCAATCAACATTGCGGTAATAATTAAATCCATAGTTTTTTGACTTGACCTTGAATAACTTTGTGTATTTTGCATATCTGTAAACCTTCCTAACTAGAATTTTCCTATGATTTTAGCAAAAGACTGGTGTCTATAAAAGTGTCAATTTATTAAAAAACTATGAGGTCAGTTGATAAAAAATACAGATATTATACGTATTGAAAAGAGAGAGGAGATGACTGTTTTTAGCTGATTTATGATAAGATAAATAAAGTTTAAAGTGGATAGGCCATATGGAGGTTATTATGAAAAAAGTTGCTGTACTACAGGATTTATCATCTTTTGGAAAATGTTCATTAACAGCTGCAATTCCGGTTCTTTCGGTCATGGGCGTGCAGGCATGCCCTTTACCAACGGCCATATTGACTGCGCAAACCGGATATCCAAGTTTTTTTTGTGAAGATTTTACATCCAAAATGAAATACTTCATAGAAGAATGGAGCAAGCTTAATGTAACCTTTGATGGAATCTATACCGGCTTCGTTACTGGTGAAGAGCAAATTAATAATATTTTCCATTTTTTAGATAAATTTTATACAAAAGAAACCATTTTACTTGTTGATCCAGTAATGGGGGATATAGGAGAAGTCTATAAACTTTTTACCGATGAATTACTGGTACTTATGAGAGAACTGGTGAAGCGTGCAGATGTCATTACACCAAATGTTACAGAGTGCTGTTTATTAACCGGATTGTCTTATGAAAAGCTGCATAGCTATTCAAACGAAGAGGACTATATTAAAGCGATAGAAGAAGCAGGGAATATGTTGCAGCAAGAAACGGGAGCTCAGGTTATCATCACTGGAATGAATCCACCGTCAGCAGATTCAGAGAAGCAGTTTATCGGAAATATGTATTTGGACGGAAGTAGAACCTTTTATAGTGCGACGCAGTATAACGGTGAAAGCTATTCAGGTACTGGTGATTTATTTGCATCTGTGATTATGGGAAGCATGATGCGTGGAGAGAACCTAGAAAAATCCGTACAGCTCGCAGTGGCATTCCTGACAGAGGCTATCAATGATTCCTCCTTGGAGCAAATTCCTAAAGTAGAAGGAGTTAACTTCGAAAAATATTTACGAATGTTATTATGAATGCTTTAAAAAATGGAAAAAATAGAGTAACAAAAGCTCGGCTTTTTGACTAACCGAGCTTTTTGTATAAATCAAATAGTACTTATATTTTGCCGAATATTGTAAAAAATCACTTAAATAATAAGGAAACTTTCTATTTACCTCACAACAGCCAGTATTTATGTTCGTTAAAGTTTGAAAATATTTAACTTCCATAGACCTTTACAAAGATTAAGAAAAATTACTTGAAGAAAAAACAATATTATCTACAATCGAGGAATTAGAAGCTCTATTTCCTGATAAGGATAGATCAGAAATTATAAAGAAAATGCGTCAATTAGGTTGCTTAGAATTAAAAAACGCAAAAATTCCATGGAGTGCAAAAACAAATAAAGAAGATAGACCGCCTTGTAAAATTACTTATGCTAATGAGCCTAATATGGAATTAATGGCTAAAGCATTCACTCACCTATATTATGAACTATTAAAAAAGGGTAAACTTAACGATAAACCTTGGCTTGAAGAGGAATGAAAAAAGCTAAAGAATATACCTCAGCTCAGTTAAGGGGAATTAATAAAGAAAGAAAAGCTAGTGATAATAATATCTTTTACAATAAATTTCCTGTTTATACAAAAGACCACCAGTAATTGCTATTGGTGGTTTTCTTCAGTTTGAACTAATTCAATTTCAAATAAATCTTCTATAGATATATCTAATGCTCTGGATATTAAAACTGTATGAGTATCCTTATGACTTTCTAATTTATCAAACCTTGAAATGTTTCCTTGAGGGATTCCTGTAAGTTCACTCAATTTAACTTGTGTCATTCCTCTTTCCTTCAATACTTTACCTAATCTTGGAGTGACCTTTACTGTAGTTTTCATTCTCATACAACCCCTTTTATTTACTTATATAATTATACTATATCCTATATCGTCTAGAATATAAAAAGATAATTTGGAAAAATTGTAATTTATTGTTGATATAATATATACTATATAGTATAGTTAACTTATCAGCAAGACGGACAACGAAAAAATCCAAACAAAAAACAGCCGAAAGGCAAAAGGGGATAAATAATATGACAACTCAAACAATTGAGGTTAAAAAGGTATTCGTAACTGACAACCAAGAGCAATGGATTGTATTTGAAGAAGAAATGCAAGCAGGATTCCAATACAAACTTGCTACTATTGACGACCTTCACGATTATGTAGCTGGAACTGGCGAAGTGTTTACATACAACGTAGAAACATCAGAGGGTGTGGTTCAATGGCATGAAGAACACTTTCCTTATGATTCTCCAGTTGACTACATCTGTGAATACAGGGTGATCAACTAATGAATAACAGATATCTTCCTTCCATTACTCTCGCCAATGATGTCCTCCAAGAAATTATCACAGCCACTGAGTTAGAGATTACCGAGTTAAAGAAGCAACTTGATAAATATACGATAGGAAAGGTAATAAAGAAGCTGCAAAAGTCACGGTGGAAGTGTTATTCGTTACAATGAGGAAGCTAACATCTTATGAGAAAATGCAAAAGAATCTTCCTAAACGTGGCAGGCAAGGGGAAATTTATAACTTTGGAATACCAGAACGTGAAGTTGTATGAAAACAAGTTCTATAAGAAAAGAGCCTAAGTGGCAGTATTTACTTAGGCTCATGATAAGCATGCATTTCTAAAAAATATATTTAACTTCTTAATTGAAAATAGGACTTAGAAAAAATAAACAAACTGGAGAAACTACTAACAAAAGTTAGTAGTTAGATTTAAGAGTATTAATAGTATTTTAAGGTCTAAAATTGATCACATACTGCTCACATTTTTGCTCACAAAACTCGGACTATTTATCAACTTTTATTTATGATTTTTTCGATTAGTATTTGCAAATCATCCGGCCTATGAAATTCAATCGGCGAAACACCTTTATCGAACTCTATCGTATCGGATTCTATCATTAATACATACTTGCCGTTAATCTTTCCTAAATGGATGCTGTCGCCGAAATCGGCTAGAAGTCCTTTGATGGATGTACTGCCTAGCTTCATGCGCAGTTCGGCTTCTGGTGTATGCTCGACAATCTGGGCAGTAGCTTCGACGACCTGATGGGTTTCAAGGCGTTCCTGGATTTCCCGCTTATCGCTTGTTTCCCAGATTTCCAGGTCCTGTTCGAATTTGTGCAGTTCGTCACTGTTTTCTTCGAATTGGGCGGATACATGTTCATGGACCATGTGGATGACCTGGTTTTTCATGATTTCCGGCATCGATTCACCATATTCGACGAATTTCAAGAAGTCCTCGAAGTAGCGGGCATGTGAAGCCTGATGGATTTTCAGTTCGCCTTCTTCGACCATTCCTTCTTCGGGCATGTATGGGTATTGAATGGATTTCATATTTTTAGTGGTGATTGCCATTTCAACGTGCCTAATCAAGGTCCTTTCATCCGAAATGGAAGCGACTTTCGGCTCGAAATCACATTTTAATAAGAAAACGAATGGTTCATCAAGATATTTCGATAATTTAGCCGATGCGATTATGAAGACACCGCCACGGACGGCACTTGTATCAATATAGGACCGCGTGAATTGTTCATTTTCCTCTTGGAATTCTTCTTTCGTTTTGGCATATCGAACACGGTTAAATACATTGTAATTAGGGTTGGAATCAAGTGCATGGCCTTCTTCAACAATGAAAGAACCGATTTTCGTCGGTATTTGTTCAGTTTTTGGATGACGGTCCACTTTTCGCTTGGAAATCTTCATCAATTCCCCATCCAAAAAATCCTTTAGAGGACTTTCCTCGTATTCCTGGGTATCAAGAGTTTGGAAATGTTTAAAACGCTTATCTGCCTGATCGCCTTTTCCTTCGACTTGGATTAAATAAAAAGACAGATAGGTAATCGTAAAATCCATGAATGTCACCTTCTTCAATTATTAAGCATAATTCCCGTACTTTTTTTAAGACTTAATAAGTATAGTGATGTACTTTGATTCCGTCAAACGATTGGTGCACGAAAGATCAGAATAATATTGATGAATTATTTCATAATAATACATAGGGAAAAATAAATAATGAATCTCTATAAAATTAAATATATAAGAACTTTTACAAGAACAGTTTATAGGAATACAGGAAATACTCCAACATCTTACTTTTATAAATATTAAAATAATGATTTTTTTAATCATTAATTGTTAATGATGGATGATTCTGTTGAATAATAAAGCATACATTCCAAAGAAGTACCAAAAAACAGAATTTTAAAATTATAAATCATTGCGGAGGAAAGGGTAATACGTATAATTTGAAAGTCAGATAATTCAGGAATTGCGGAAATTTGTCGAAATTTCTCCGATATAAATGTTAAGCGAAATTATTTGTCAGTATTTTTCAGAATAGTTTATAAAATTTATGGAGGAGAGGATATGAGTATTTTTAGAAAGAAGTCCATTGAGGACTTGTTGAAAAACGCAGGTTCCGGCGATAAGGGATTGAAACGGGAACTAGGTGCTTGGGATTTAACGATGCTAGGAATTGGAGCGATTATTGGGACTGGCATTTTTGTATTAACAGGTACTGGTGCAGTGAATGCTGGTCCTGCACTTTCATTATCGTTCGTCATTGCTGGTCTTGCTTGTTTATTCGCTGCACTTTCTTATGCAGAATTTGCAGCTTCCGTGCCGGTCTCCGGTTCGACTTATACGTATGCTTATGCAACTTTAGGTGAATTCGCCGCTTGGATAATCGGCTGGGATTTAATCCTTGAATACTTATTGGCTGTTAGTGCCGTATCGGCCGGATGGTCGGGATATTTCCAATCATTTTTAAGTGGATTCGGGATTAACTTTCCGGAGAAATTGACGGCAGCACCGGGTTCGGTTGAAGGTGTCACGACTTATATGAACTTGCCAGCCTTTTTGATAGTCATGGCGATAACCTTTTTGATTTCCATAGGTACGAAACAAACGACTAGAATCAATAATATAATGGTCGTTATAAAAGTGTTGGTTGTCTTATTGTTCATTGTTTCTTCTATTTATTATGTGAAACCGGAAAACTGGCAGCCATTCATGCCATTTGGAATAGATGGGGTATTTTCAACTGCCGCATTAATGTTCTTTGCCTTTCTCGGCTTTGATGCAGTTGCATCTGCTGCTGAAGAAACAAGAAATCCAGGAAAGAATTTACCACGCGGTATCCTCGGTTCCTTAGTCATTTGTGTTGTGCTTTATATGATCGTAAGTCTAATCATGACAGGTGTGGTACCGTATGCACAATTCAGCAAGGCTCTTGACCACCCGATTTCTTTGGTCTTGCAAAGCGCAGGACAAAATTGGGTTGCAGGGATCATCGATCTAGGTGCCTTCCTCGGAATGACAACGGTGATCTTGGTTATGTTGTATGGACAAACCCGAATCATGTTTGCAATGTCACGTGATGGGCTGATGCCAAAATCCTTATCAAAACTTCATAAAAAATATAAAACACCTTATGCAGCCTCGTGGATATTTGGTTTGATAGCGGCCTTATTGGGGGCATTCATACCTCTTGGTGATTTGGCTGAGTTGGTCAACATTGGAACATTGACTGCGTTTACGATGATTTCCGTCGCGGTCATCGTTTTACGGAAAACAAGACCGGATATGAAACGTGCTTTTTATTGTCCGGCTGTGCCGCTCGTTCCAGGCCTGGCAATCGTATTTTCCGTATTCTTGATGGTTCAGCTAGGAAGTCATACATGGATAAGGTTCTTGATCTGGATGGCTATCGGAGTCGTCATTTACTTCACTTATTCTCGTAAGCATTCCAATCTTAACCAGCAGGAAAAATAATCATTTAAAAAGGCACTCTCTGGAGTGTTTCAGCTTGATGACATAAGGGTTTCGGAATGCTCTCACTCCGAACCATGATTTTAAAAGAAAACTTGATTATCCCGCATGTTTTTTACTTTTTATTGGCCTGCCAGTTATTCGGCAGGAGTGTCGCAAATTTCTTCAATCTAGTGAAGGTTTCATAGAAATGTAAATAACCAAAATTATTAACTAGTCTTATTCGAGATGAGATCGGACTAAAGTTTTTTCTTAAAAAAATATTCCAGTTGATTGGAACGAAAGGTACGTGACTCCTGCGAGAAAACGCGTCCAAGGGAGACCCCACAGGCGCAAAGAGCGCCGAGGAGGCTCCCGGACCGCCCGCGGAAAGCGAGTTGCCTGGAGTGGAAATCTACGTTCAAATTGTACAAACCCCATAGACGCTTGGCAGACAGTCGGTGGAAAGGGAGCAGATTCCTTAAATCAACAGGCACTTCTTTTTAGACACTCCATGGAGTGTTTTTTTGTTTGGACATAAATAGTTCATAAGTCTTGTGTAAAAGAGGGAAATTTATCAAAGTGAATTAAGATTTACAGACCTTATGTCGAAATAGTATATATGGGCAGAAAAAATTGGAGGCAATTCAATCATGAAAAGTATCTGGAGAAGTAAGCAAAAGATAGATTCAATAGACTATATGCAATATAAAGAACAAGTTGGTATTAATATCAGGGAATGTCCAAGCGTATTGAATCAAGTGGACATGATTCATTTGACGATCGGGGATTTGTGCATAATTCGTTCTTTACAGGAAAAAGTGAAAGAACACTTGACCCAAATTGTAGGGAATTTTTATAAAAATCTAGAAATTGAACCCTCATTAATGAAAATCATTTCGGACAATAGTTCTGTTGAAAGGTTGAAAAAGACTCTGCAGCGCCATATGTTCGAAATGTTTAGCGGTACCATTGATGATGCGTATGTTAAACAGCGTTATATTATCGCACAAGTACATGTGCGAATTGGACTGCAGCCAAAATGGTATATGAGTGCTTTTCAGGATTTATTGCAATCATTAATCATTCATGTGATTTCCGATATAAAAAATATTGAGCAATATCAAGAAAACATTCTGGCTGTCACAAAAATTTTTAATTTAGAGCAGCAAATAGTTTTAGAGGCATATGAACTTGAAAATGAGAAAATCCGCAAAAAAAACTTAGCAGAAAAAGAAACGATTAAACTACAGGTCAATCATAATGCAGAGGAATTGGCAGCAATCAGTCAAGAGACTAGTTCAGCAACTCAATTAATGGCAAATAAGGTAGGCGAAATTCATGATTTCACTCAAAAAGGGTCAGAGGTTGCAATACATGCAGAGGGAAAATCAAATGAAGGAGTCGAACTGTTACAAGGATTAGAGAGAAGATTGGTAAAAACACAAGAGCAAATGACGATCATCTCCAAAGATATGGAACAGCTATCCAATACGTCAAAGGAAATTGAACGAATTGTCACAATCATCACTTCAATTGCAGAGCAAACGAATTTGTTGGCGTTGAACGCAGCGATTGAGGCGGCAAGAGCTGGTGAAAATGGTAAAGGATTTGCAGTTGTGGCAGGTGAGGTAAGGAAGCTTTCAGAAAATACCAAGGAATCAGTTTCGGAAGTAGTGAAACTGGTTAATGGAATTGCTCATTTTACCGATGTCATGAACACATCAATTTCCATGGTTAGCGGTGAAATTACTAAAGGCACGAAACAAGGGAAAGAAACTGGCATATTTTTTACTGAAATAGCAAACTCCATGCTTTCTGTTAAAGAGCAGAATATTAAAATCACAAAGGAAATGACAGAGCTGAATGATATATTCGATGATATTAATGAAGCGTTCAATCAAGTGGCCGTTTCCTCAGATCAATTGACTCAATTAACGATAAACTTGTAATGAAGTTTAACGAGTTTGCTTGATAGAATACTTTATCGGGGCTCATTCATATTTTAATAAACAACTCGATAGAATATTTTCTAAAAAGCCCTAAAGCGGTTTATAGAATAGCAACAAACATGAAGGAAATAAAATCAAATCCAAGATGCAGTTAACAGGCTGCTCAATAAATAACTTGATATAAAACAAGTTTAATGTTATATTAATAAAGCGATGAGCTAATTTGTGTAAGTCGAAGAACAAGCTTTTAGCTAAACGTCGGGATGTGGCCTGACGGTTCTGCGCCACAAACGCATCAAAGACGCCTGCTGCGTGCAGGCGTCTTTTTCATTTTATCGATTCTTTTTTTGCAGCTTGTACGTCATCCTTGAATTCCTCTTGTATTTCTTCTGTTATTCCTTTGGTTGCATCCTTAAACTCCCTTAGTGAGGTGCCGACTGCCCGACCGATTTGAGGTAGCTTGTTCGGTCCAAAAACAATTAAAGCTAAAAGAAGGATTAAAATCAAACCGGGAAAACCAATGTTTGAAAGCATAACTAGTCACTCCAATCAAGTCTGTTAGTTAATATTATAGACTCCTTCCGTGTATTTGCAAATGTTATTCAGGATATACTATACAGTTCAGCATCCGATGATCTTCGCAAAACAAACACTTTCAATTCCGTCCCAATTTTATCTTGCACATTCTATCTGAAAATATTACTTACCCAAGAATGCTAAGAATGCTATTCCTTAAAAAGATATCAATGAAAGTCTGGGGACAGTATGAGAAATCAGAGTGCAGCCATTAATTTTAACGGTTGGGCATGACAAATTGGCTCCACCAGCTTAATGTGTAACATGTAATTTTTTTGATGTCTGGGAATGATTAAACTTGCAAGATTGAAGATATTTCGGTATTATAACTATACAAGCTGCGTTGTTCGTAATGATAATTAAGTTTTAACCTTTAAGCTGTAATAGGGAGTTTTATATCGAGACAGGAATGTTATGCCTCGTCACTGACTTGGACAACAGGATTGTTTCTGCAAACACCCACTTTGAGGAGTGGTGGTTTAAAACTTTCTTACTTGAATACGGCAATTGCGGCTTACTATTTTTATAACTAGAAACCAGTTCCGATAAGGGACTGGTTTTTTGTTGTTTTTACGCATGTTCGGAACTTTGTATATATCATAGCATCAGAAAACCTATTAAGATATTTATGAAAAATATATGAAAATTTTTATTGAAATATCAGATAATTAGCATTTATAATAACAATTAGATAACTCGGTTCACTATTTATATAAAATGATGGTGAGTCGTTATTTTTTAAAAGGATTACGTAAGCGCTATCATTTAGAAGGAAGCACTGCAGTCACCTAGAGAGGAGAAAATTTTATGGCTAAAATTAATACGACCGAGGTAATTAGCAACAGTAAGTTCAATCGCTTTCATTTTGGATTGCTGGCATGGTGTTTTATCATTATCCTTTTTGATGGCTATGACCTCGTCGTTTACGGTACGGTTGTCCCGGTATTGACGGAGGAGTGGAACCTTACTTCCGTGGAAGCGGGGGCAATGGGGAGCTATGGACTATTTGGAATGATGTTCGGGGCCATTTTCTTTGGTACTTTAGCAGATCGGATTGGCAGAAAAAATGTAATCGCTATTTCATTGATTTTATTTAGTTTATTTACACTATTATGTGGATTTGCGAACACGCCTACGATGTTTTCGACTTTCCGATTTCTAGCCGGATTAGGGCTAGGGGGAATCATGCCGAACGTCATAGCCTTATTGACGGATTATGCACCGAAAACGATGCGGAGCATGGTCGTTTCCATCGTTTTGTGCGGTTACTCATTCGGTGGGATGCTTGCCCCGATATTGGGCATCTTGCTTATGCCTTCACTAGGCTGGGAATCAATATTTTGGTTTGCAGGAATACCATTGTTATTTTTACCCTACATGATGAAGCGTTTACCAGAGGCTTCGACGCATCTGATCAGAATTGACAGAAAAGAAGAATTGATCAGGATATTATCCAAGGTCAGTCCGGAGAGTAAATTCGACATCAATGACGAAATTGTGGAAGTGAAAAAAACAGATACGAATATGCCGATCGTTGGATTATTCAAGGATTCCCGTGCACTAAGCACACTGATGTTCTGGATCGCTTTTTTCATGTGTCTATTGATGGTATATGGATTGAATACATGGCTACCAAAGTTAATGATCGAGGCAGGGTATGCGCTGAATTCAAGCTTAGGTTTCTTGATCGTTCTTCAAGGGGGCGCTATCGTAGGGACACTTATCATCGCTAAACTTTGTGATCGTTATGGATCCAAGAAAATGCTTGTGCCGATGTATGCGCTTGGGGCAGTCAGTTTGACCCTATTGGGAATGGGCGGAAGCTCTTTTGTGATTTACACTTTGGTAGCGGTTGCAGGAGCCTGTACCATTGGTGCCCAAAATCTTGTACAAGCCTATGTTTCCCAGTACTATCCACCAAATATTAGATCTACGGCATTAGGGGTCGCATCTGGAATCGGAAGGATCGGTGGTATGTTAGGACCCATACTCGGCGGATTCCTTTTATCCATCTCGCTACCCATCCAATTGAATTTCATCGCCTTCGCTATTCCGGGTCTCATTGCCGCGGTTGCTTTATCATTCGTTCCAGCGAAAATGGCTTATTATAAACATGATCATTCGGAACCAACTGAAGAAATGGTGGTAGAGTCCAATAAAATGAACGTCTTGTAAAATTAAATGCATGGAATGCAATGCAGGGATACCCTTGCTGCCATTTCATGCATATTTGTTTTTTATTTGCCTTTTTTCATGTAGTAATGGATCTATATGAAAAGGGAAATTGAAAAGAATTCGCGGAAAGATTTTCCGGGAATTGTTTGGCTTGACCTATTCTTGAGAAAAGTTGCTTAAATGTTCATAATTTCGCAATACGAGTCACTCTTAATATAAAGAATAAATGTTAGAATGATGGTACGGATAATTAATTCCTCCTTAAAATGGAGCGAACAAGAAAATAATCTCATCTTTTGTGAGGAGTCTTACTTTGAAAATTTTAAAACATATAATTTTTTGGTTAAGCATTATAGGGACATTATTCTCAATGATTTATTTCTTTGTAGCGGACATTCCGTTATATATTAAATTGTTAGGCGGAGCCATCATCCTTTATCTTGGTTATGATCTTATAACAGAATCAAGGAAAAGAAAGCGTAAAGAAGCCTCGGAAGCTTAATCCTTATATTCCGTTAAAAGCCCTCTTTGATAAGAGGGCTTTTCTTTGTTGATTAATATATGGATAATCGACTTTGATTATTGACAATATTCTAAAAACTAAGTTAATATATAGTGAACTTAGTTCTATATGTGTGTAATTGGTCTTTGTAACTACATAATCAGTTGTCATTAAATTTTAGTTCGACCTAAAAAATAGGGACATCCTTAAGACTATGTCACAAGGAAAAGCAGAAAGAGGAGAAGGAAATGCGCACGATCCAAGTGCCTGAAATGATTGATGAACAAAAATTTAACCGCTTTCATTTACAGATTTTATTATGTTGTATCTTTATCATCATCTGTGACGGGTATGATATGTTCATGCTTGGGACGATCCTGCCATCTTTGATGGCGGAGTGGAGGATAACTGCTGTAGAGGCAGGGTTATTCAGCAGCTATTCATTGTTTGGAATGATGATAGGAGCGTTGGTCTTTGGACCGCTGGCTGATAAATTCGGCAGAAAGAAAGTCATTTTGATTTGTACGGTCATTTTTTCGGTATTTACATTTACATCAGGATTTGCTGATGAACCAACTTCTTTTGGAATACAACGTTTTGTTGCAGGACTTGGACTGGGAGGAGTCATGCCGAACCTAATTGCAATCATTACTGAATATGCTCCTAAAAAACTTAGAAGTACCCTGGTCGCGATCATGTTCAGCGGGCACGCTTTAGGGGGAGTTGTCGCATCAATGGGAGCGATGTATCTGATTCCGAACTTTGATTGGCGGGCAGTGGTTTGGCTCGGTGCACTTCCATTAATCTTCATGCCCATATTATATAGATTGTTGCCAGAGTCGATTAATTATTTAATGACAAAAAACAAAAAAAGCAAATTGGTGGACGTTCTGAATCAAGTGAATGTAGACGGGCAATACACCATGAATGATAATTATGTCCTTCAGGAGCAACTTAAAAGTGAAATGAAAGGGTTTCCAGTTAAAGAGTTATTCAAAAAAGGGAGGACTCTAAGCACCCTCATGTTCTGGATTGCATTTTTCATGTGTTTGTTCGTAATGTATGGCTTGAGTACATGGCTCCCAAAGATCATGGGAGGGGCAGGATATGAATTAGGTTCAAGCCTGACATTCTTAGTCGTATTGAACCTTGGAGCAGTTTTTGGGGCAATAGTTGGAGGGAAGCTTGCAGATAGATATGGTTCCAAGAGGATTCTGGTAACTTTTTTGGTCATTGGATTCATTACCCTTACAATGCTGAGTTTCAAGCCAAGCATGATCATGCTTTATATACTGATTGCCATTGCAGGAGGTACGACAACTGGTACACAAATCGTAACGAATGCATATGTATCCCAGTATTATCCGAATGAAATCCGTTCTACAGGTGTCGGCTGGGCATTGGGCATCGGCAGAATTGGCGGAATACTCGCCCCTACTTTCTGCGGGATCCTGCTTGATATGAAGTTGTCATTGCAAGTCAACTTTTTAGCTTTTGCCATACCATGCATCATTGCAGCAGCGGCGATTTGGTTCATTCAGGATAATTTCAGCAACTTGACTGAAATCAGGCAGGAAAAGAAATTGATATAACGTATACCAAGGCTGAATCACTGTATTAAAATCAGATGTAGATCGGCCAAACAATAATGGAGAATTTGGTAAAGGAAATTAAAGGGCCTTATGCCCTTTAATTTTTTTAGTGTCTAGGACCCCATATAATGACTGAAACCCCGACCAAACAGATTACAGCACCAATCCAATCATATAAATCAGGGGTTTTCTTATCGATGCCCCATCCCCATAAAACCGATAAAACAATAAAAACCCCGCCATATGCAGCATAGACACGTCCAAAGGTAGGGAACGTTTGGAAAGTTGCAATGATCCCGTATAGCACCAATCCGAAACCTCCGGCTAAACCTAGGTAAATGGATTTTCCTTCTCTTAGCCAGAGCCAAATAAGGTAACCGCCGCCAATTTCCGCTAGGCCAGCCATAATGAAAATTAAAGTAGTAACTAACATATATATACCTCGCTTCCTCGTTGAAATTTTATCATATATGAATTGTAAATGATCATACTTCAACAAAGTTCTAACTAATTGAAAGTTACTGGTGCAACATCTTGATTCTTCATTAAAGAGACATAGTTATGAGGTTGTGTTACTTATACAATTAGTATGTATTTGAAAAGAAAACAGAAAGCTCAGACCACTTTTAAAGAACCGATTGCCTACAATAGCATTGAAGTAGAAGAAACCTATCAAAAAAACACTGTCATTGTCGATTAATAATTATTACTTTCTTACGATATGATGCATTCAGATTTAATTCAACCATACATTATTGTAATAGGCTTTAATTTGCATAGCACAAAATGCATTCATAATCCTCAATATAATTTCAAGCTATATGAAAAATGGGAGTATCGTTCCTCATGATAAGCGGGCATCCATTTTTCTCCTATGTTCTTACAAATTAAAACAACAAAAAAGGCTAATAAATTAACATGTCAACACCACATTGTTGTCTTTTTGAAATTTCAAATACGTAAAATATCCCAAAAAAGACCAGGATTTTTTAACTCTAACTTGGATTGCAAAACAGATGCAAAGGGTACTATACCTAAATAGGAATATAGTAATCTAGTTGAGGAGTTGCAGCCATGAAATCCCGAACATTTGCATACATGTTAGCGCTATTTCATTCAAGTATTGTCGGTCTATCTTTCTTATTTACGAAAATGGCGATTGCAGAATCGAATCCGCTTGATACTTTGGCGTTCCGATTCACGGTTTCTTTCGTCATCATTTTATTCCTGGTCGCCGTTAAAGTCATTAAGGTGAGCTATTCCTGGGAGTCGGTTAAAAATCTGATCCCGCTATCCTTGTTGTTCCCAACTCTTTTCTTTGCCTTTCAAACTTTCGGACTTAAGTATTCGCAATCCACCGATGCTGGAATTCTGTCTGCTGTCACCCCAATTCTAACATTGATGATAGCTGGATATTTCCTGAAGGAGAAAACATCTTTATATCAAAAGCTTTCGATTGTTTTGTCGGTAGTGGGGGTCATTTTTATTTTTGTGATGAAAGGGAGCACCATCGATTTTTCCGACATGCTTGGGATGCTGTTGATCTTGCTATCCTGTATTGCAACTGCCTGTTACACAACGATGACCCGTTCACTTGCCAAGGACTATACACCAGGCGAAATGTCCTTTTTCATGATGGGAACAGGCTTTGTCATATTTAACGTGGCTGCGCTCTTCACCCACTTAAAACAAGGATCGATGGGGGAATTCTTTACACCATGGTCGAGCACGGAATTCATCAGTTCCATTTTGTACTTGGGAATATTGGCTTCATTGGTCACTTCGTTATTATCCAATACGATTTTATCAAAAATCAAAGCGTCCCAAATGAGTGTGTTTGCTAATCTTTCCACAGTTGTAACGATAACAGCAGGAGCTCTCATTCTAAATGAAACGATTACCATCTACGATATTTTGGGGTCGATATTAATCATTTTAGGTGTAATAGGAACGAATTATTTTGGTGTGAAGAAAGAGCATTCAATAAAAGTGAATCTGGAATATAATGAAGGGAAAATGTGAATGAAAATGGTCCGTCCCATTAGGGATGGACCATTCAGTTTGTCTACGGTATTTTCGGTCTTTGATTTCCGCTCCAGGCACTCACTTACGCGGGCTGCCCGCCCTCGGCTTGCGCCTGCAGGGGTCTCACTTGGACACGCTTTTCTAAGCAGGAGTCTCGCACACCCGCTCCGATCAACTTAGGTATAACATTTAAATAGAAACGATACAGTAGGTTTTGAAGGTATTGCTTTGGGTCAGTTGGTTCGGGAACATCATTTTCTGAAAGATACGTTTACCGACTCCCTTTTTTATACTAACTGAATGGGGCATTTTCATTTCCACCATCTTGTTTGAGGGAAATCTGTTGAACCAATCACTACTGGTTCGCCTATTTGAGGTGTGCAGACCTGGACACCAAGATCATTGGCCGCTTTTGTTACACGTTCTATCGGATCTGTCCAGTCATGAAAAGACAAGGTGAACCCAGCCCAATGAATGGGGATCATCCGGTTTCCTTGTACTTCGATGTGTGCTTGAACAGTTTCTTCTGGAACCATATGGATGGTTGACCAACGTTCATCATATTGGCCGCATTCCATTAAAGTTATATCAAAAGGTCCGTATTTTTCGCCGATTTCTTTAAAATGGCTGCCATATCCACTATCGCCGCTGAAAAATACCTTTTCTTGTTTGCCATTAATTACCCAAGAACACCATAGTGTCGTATTGCCATCGCGTAAACTTCTTCCAGAAAAATGTCTTGCAGGCGTACAAACAAATTGCAAATCCTTGAATGAAACTTCATCCCACCAATTATGTTCCTGAATCAGTTCTTGTTTAACGCCCCATCTTTCAAGATGTCCACCGACACCTAGTGGGACAATGAACTGACTTACCTTATCTTTTAATCTCTTTATTGAGAAATAATCCAAGTGATCATAGTGATCATGTGAAAGGAGGACGGCATCGATAGGAGGCAGCATATCCAAATCGATAGGCAGCTCCCCGCTAAAGCGCTTGTTCCCAAACCAAGGAAAGGGAGTGGGTGCTTTGCCAAACATGGGATCCACTAAAATGGTTTTCCCATCTAACTCCAACATGAATGCAGAATGACCAAACCAGGTGATTTTATTGGAATTCACAGATGCAGGTTCTTTTGTTCCAATTACGATGGGACGGTCGGGCCTCCTTTTTGGATTAGGTTTAATGAAATCACGTAAAATGGAACCAGTATGTTTAAGACTCATCGCTTGACTGGCAGGAATCTGATTTTGGAATTTTCCCTTGGCAAAATTCTCTTTTGTAGTGAAACTTCTCACTTTTTCTTTGTTTGTCCGTCTTCCAAGTGGAGGATAGAGGTTTAGGAAAAGTAACAATATTATAAAAGAAGAAATGAGGATCTTAATAATTTTCATCATGATAGCTTCCTCCCATAATAATCAGACCTTTTATTAAAACATATCATATCACAGAATTTATCATTTCCCGCCAGAAGACTCCCTCTTCAATCGTTTGAAGGGCAAGAGCCCGACGGTAAGGGGGAGATGAATGGCGGTTGGCATTTAAGCCAAAGCCAAAGTGATCTTTTGACAAACGTACGTTCTGTGGTTGATAATAACTATAAGGGGGTGAAATTAATGGTCGTAAACAAAGCTTATAAATTTCGGATATACCCAACTAAAGAACAACTAGTTCTCATCAATAAAACGATCGGCTGCTCTCGTTTTGTCTACAACTTCTTTTTAGGCAAACAAAAGGAGAAAGATGCCTACTGGTATATCTGTGAAGAAATGAAGCAAAACGGCCAATTACCCTCTAATGAATGGAAAGGTTCTTTTCTGAATAAATACGCAACAATCAAAAAACTTCCAGCTTTAAAGAAGGAGTATTCTTTCCTGAAAGAAGTAGACAGTATAGCCTTACAGAAATCGGTGGAATATTTAGCAGATTCCTATAGTCGATATTATAAAAAGCAAAACAAGTCACCACGCTTCAAATCGAAAAAGAATCCGGTCCAGTCCTACACGACTAAACATACGAATGGAAATATTGGAATAATAGGAAACCAAATCAAATTGCCCAAACTCGGTCTAGTACGTTTTGCTAAAAGTCGTGAAGTCGAAGGGCGAATCATCAATGCCACAATCAGGCGGAACCATTCGGGGAAATATTTCATTTCCGTTTTAGCGGAAACCAATGTTCAAGTTCTTCCTAAAACGAATCGTTCTTGCGGTATAGATCTTGGTTTGAAGAACTTTGCGATTCTTTCAGATGGTTCGGTCTATCAAAACCCAAAATTCCTCCGGACGGTCGAAAAGAAATTGGCCAAAGCACAACGAATTCTTTCAAGGCGACAAGAAATAGCCATGAATCAAAGGAAATCATTGGCTGAAGCCAAAAACTATCAAAAACAAAAACGAAAAGTGGCCATCCTACACGAAAAAATTTCAAATGCCCGAATGGATTACTTACATAAACTTTCTACCGAAATCATCAAAAACCACGATGTTATTGGAATGGAAGACTTGCAAGTATCCAATATGATGAAAGATCACAAACTAGCTAAAGCGATTAGTGAAGTATCTTGGTACCAATTTAAAACAATGTTGGAGTACAAAGCAAAATGGTATGGTAAACAAATCGTGACCGTATCTAAAACGTTTGCTTCTAGCCAATTGTGTTCTGGTTGCGGGTACCAAAATAAAGACGTTAAACATCTGAATCTTCGTGAATGGGATTGTCCTTCTTGTTCTTCTCACCACGATCGAGATATTAACGCAGGACTCAATCTAATGAATGAAGCCATAAGGCTTCTACCCGTAGGAACGACGGGGATAGCCTAATTAAAAATTGGCCGATAGGCTAATGTTCTTAGGAATCCCCCACTTCAATCAGACTGTAAGGTCGATAAGTGGTGGGTAGTTCAAAAGGTTATTTACTATGATGTCCCACTAGAAAAATGATAAAGATGAACCCTTTTAAAAAAAGGGTAATGGATGGTGAAACATATGATTCATTAACTGTAAACCCACATTGGGAGGAGTGTTTTTTCTCAAGTGAAAAACTTCTGACAAGTGTTTAAGTTTCACCCGGCTTAGGCAGGGAATAGAGGTATATATAATGAATAATATAGAGAGCGGTATAAGGATTGTAGCAGCCGAAGGGTAGGGTGATAAATCGATTGTTAATGTTTTTCAGAGTCTTTGTATGGGTAGTATTTATTGCTTTATTAGCCTATGTCATTCTTTCTTGGAAATATAAAGACAAGGTAAGTAAAAGGATTGAAGCGATTCGAAAAACCTGGTATATCATTTTTATACTGGGTGCATTGATTTATTGGAATTTCTATCCGATGAGCATTTTTAATGAGTGGAAAAATTTCTTGATTATGGCTATCGTATTCATCCTGATTGATATGTTTGTGTTCTTGAGCATGTATATATCCAAGATTGGCGATAACGAGCTATCCTATGCAACAAAAGCCGTTGCGGAAAGTGACAAACTTTTAACGGATAATAGGGAAAAGGTCAAGAATATGTTTCATCTCCTAAAAAAAGAAGGAATACCTGAGTATTATCAAACGAATAAGGAATATTTGGCTTATTTGAGCATTCTCCTGCAAGCGTATGCAGCAAAGGAAGGGATGAACGTGAAAATACTTCCTTTCAAGACGGAACAGGACAAGCAATTGGTGATTAATGGGCATCCGAACTTGAATGGCAGTACCATTCGTGCTACATTGGAAAGAGAAGATACGTATTATAATGATGAAGAAAAAATGGCTTTGCAGCCTGTAAGCATTTTGATGGAACCTTATATCCTCGACGTTAAATCAGAGAGCTTCGTTTCAGAAGTCGATTGTTTATTAATAGCATTATTAATCATGATGTTCGATATGGTCATAAAACAAAAACCAGGTGGTGAAGGATAAATGAGCATTTATGATAAAGCCGGCAATGACGTGTCAGTTGCCGTAATCAAACCACAGGTGAAAATACCCGATGTAGGTTTAAGTCCTCATACTAAAAAAGTGATGAAACAGAACGAACGCATTATCCTGAAGCAAAAAGAAAAAGCTGCACGCTTCAGCCGATTAAAAAATGTTTTATAAGAAGGGAAGGGGTTTTTCCTTTCCTTATGATATTTAATGGAGAACCCGCATATACTATTCAAAATCAAAGAATAGGAAGGGTCTTTCAGAATATGAACAAAAAACCCGAGAGAGTTAACATCCCGGTCCCCTCCGCTTCACCATCCGAGAAACGGATACATAAGGGAAATGCAGATCTGCTAAAGCTTTTACAAAGGCTGAAAGCTAAACGTTGGATTTTTTTAAGGTAAAAGAAAGCCAGTCTCCAAGGAGAACTGGTTTTTTTATTTTTCAGATGATCACTGCTGGCGGAAGTATTGAATTTTCTTACGTCCAGACTCTTTAGCCATATACATGGAACGGTCCGCTTTTTTCAAAAGTGACTCCATTTCCGTACCATTATGAGGATAAAAACTTATCCCTATGCTAGCTGATACAAAATGATCCTTTCCATTAATGTGAATGGGCATGGTGGATAAATGGTTCAGTAATAATTCAGCGTTTTGCTGAGTGTTTTTCATTAAATCTTCACAATGCGATGGATGTAATAATACAATGAATTCATCACCACCGATTCGAGCCACATGACTGCCTTCGGGTACGGTTTGCAAAAAACATTCCGCTGCCTTTTTAATAACGTCGTCACCAGCATCATGACCAAAAGAATCATTAAAAAATTTAAAATGATCAAGATCGATGTAAAGAAGGGCCATTTCATCGTTTGTTTTATCTTTATGATAATCGAAATAATTATCAATGAAGTGCCGATTATATAAACCTGACAAAGGATCCCTGATAATCCCTTTTTCAAGTAGTATGGTATGACTAATCAAAGCTGCCAAAGACTTAATGAGTATCAGATCATATTCTTTAAAAACATGAGGTTTAATGTCGAATGCACATAATGTCCCAATGATTTCACCCTCAATTATTAGGGGAGCCCCCATAAAACACCCATTCCCTATAAACTTCGTTGCGGGGTGGCCACTAGTCAATTCATGTTCCCTCAAATTCGGGATAACGAGTGGTTGCAAGCCATTCTCAACAACTAATTTGCAATAAACCATATTATAAGGAAGGATGTCACCTTCACAAATTAACTTTGCATTTCTATTGAAGGATTTGATGATAAAACTCTGGATGGGATTCAAGAAAGAAAGAAAGAATGTATTGACCTCAATGGTTTGAGCTAATAGTGCTAATACTTCTTTAGCGATGGAATCGAAACTTTTGTAATAGTTGAAATCTTGCTGAATCATTCTCAGGCTCCTCTTTTATCTATAGTCTTTTTAGATTTCCGGATGTTATTTCTCAAATTGAACGACAAAGACACAAAAGCGGAATCTGAATACCGTGACAGTTGTCCGGATTTCCACTAAACTCAATTAAGGGGTTGAATTCGTTTTATCGATGAATAGTGTAAACGAGAAAGTTGAAAAATTGACCTTTACTTTATTTTCGGCAATTTTTTAATATCATTAAATTTTCATTCGTCGGATTATCATTTATCTAAATTTCTGTATCCGTTTCTGGATTTCAGGGATGGGTATCACTTCATGATCCATAAAATCTAAGTCAATGATCAGTCTATTCATCATGCATTATACTGTAATTGAAATGGGAAGAGTACTTTTGATGTGCAGACTTGGTATATTTTTCTTATTTACCCTGGAGCGTACAAATGTAAAGCAACTTGGCATTCCTGCACCATCTCATGATAACGGTGCGCATGAATTTAAATAGATAAAACGAATGTATCGCGCTCATTTATAAATAAAATTTGGGGAGGATAAAAAGAAGCAATAAAGTACATATTGGATAATTCAAAAGGGGATCATTATGGGAAAATTAGAAAGTATATATCCTATTGCTATAGAGAATACAAAGGAAAAAATAATCCAGGATATGGATTTTTATCTAGAGAATCAAGAGACGATGCCTTCTTATTCATCTTATATATCAGACAGGACGACTTTTATTGAGCAAATTTGGATAAATGTTTGGTTAAATAAAGCATCAAACGATGTGCCCAGAAAGGAAAAAAAAGCGTTTTTAAGCGAAAGGGGATTTGTAACGGAAGGATCAGATCATAAGCTGATCAATAGCATGTTCCGGAACGAATTAAAGAAGTATCGCCCGTTTGATGGCTTAACGTGGATTAAAAAAACCTTTGCTGATAATCAAGAAGATTGGGAGAAGAGATATAAAAATGCAAGGGAAAAATTCTTTAGGCGACAAGAAGAACAGCGGCTTGCCAAGCAGCGATGGAAGATACGCGCAAGACTGCAAGAAGTGGCCAATAGCTTTTTCGAAAGTAACTCACTTCTTTTATATTTACATGTCAGGTATTATATTGCTGGAATTTTGACAAAGGATCTTAAGAATAAGCCTAAATTCCAATATGTCGATCCATACTTGCTTGAAGAACAATTGGTTGAAGAGGGGGGCTTTCAAGCTGCCGAATACCTAATGGTCACTGATTTTTTTGAAGAGCTGACAGGCGATATTCACTCATTAATCGGTTGGGGAAGGAACCGTTATGAATATGAAAATTACTTCTACAGGTATGAAAGATTAGTTGCGGATTTCATAATGAAATTAGCCCCTGACAAATACATGCAACATCTATCTGCTGCACTGCATCATGATTTTTTTGAGTCATATGGGGAAAGGCTGACGGTTGATGCCCTTCAAGGTATACTAAGCGATGAATTGGCTGATTTGTCTCAGTCCTGTTTTGATGAACTTCAGGAAGAATACCTTTCTGATTTACTGAAGCTTGAAGGAATTCCTTTTAATGAAACATTGCACGAAGAAATATACGAAAAAGACGTTGAGAACAGAGAGAGAAGAAAAGCTGAAGTATTGGCAGAGCAAGCTAAGAAGCGCGCAGAAGAACAAAGGATGATCGATGACATCATCGGTAAGGCCTATACTCCATCATTAGGAAAAAAAGTAAGATATGTTTTGCATATCGGAGAAACTAATACCGGGAAGACGCATAAGGCCTTGGAGAAAATGAAAGAAGCGGAAAGCGGTTTGTATCTAGCTCCCCTTAGACTGTTGGCCCTTGAGGTATTTGATAAATTAAATGCTGACGGTGTACCTTGTTCATTAAAAACCGGTGAAGAAGAAAAGGCTGTTGAGGGGGCTAAACATGTCTCCAGCACCGTTGAAATGTTTCATGAGAAAGACTACCATGAAGTAATTGTCATAGATGAAGCCCAAATGATTGCCGATAAAGATCGAGGCTTTTCATGGTTCAGGGCAATCACGCAAGCAAATGCGAAAGAAGTACACATAATCGGAAGCAATAATATTAAAATGATGCTTCTGAATCTTCTGAATGAAGCTGATTTAGAACTCCACGAATACAGACGGGAAATACCGCTTGAGGTAGAACAAAAGGAGTATGGACTGAAGTATACAAAAAAAGGGGATGCCCTCATTTGTTTTTCGAGAAGGCAGGTACTGGAAACCGCGTCCCGGTTAAAAGAGAGTGGACATAATGTCAGCATGATATACGGCAGTATGCCTCCTGAAAATAGAAAACGGCAAATAGAGTTATTCAATCGTGGTGAAACATCAGTTGTCGTTGCCACAGATGCGATTGGTATGGGATTGAACTTGCCAATACGCCGCATCGTCTTTCTTGAAAATGAAAAATTCGACGGGACACGGAGAAGAAGATTGACTTCTCAAGAAGTCAAACAAATCGCAGGTCGAGCGGGTAGAAAAGGAATTTATGACACAG
Organism: Peribacillus sp. FSL P2-0133; assembly: GCF_037975445.1. Lineage (NCBI taxonomy): Bacteria > Bacillati > Bacillota > Bacilli > Caryophanales > Bacillaceae > Peribacillus > Peribacillus sp. FSL P2-0133. The sequence goes on from NZ_CP150254.1 coordinate 2,714,792, forward strand.
GAAAGGTAGCATTTACAGCAGAGATCAAAATCATGAATAAGTTGCTGGAACAGGTAGATGAACCAGTTCAAACCTTCACTATCGCCCCAACCTCTGCTGTGTTTGAACGTTTTCAAAAATATTACCGGAACCTAGGGACATTTTTCGAAATGTGGGAGAGGTTTGAGCCTCCTAAAGGCACGAAAAAGGCTTCTCTATCGGAAGAAAGGGAGCTTTACGAACTGATACGGGATACTGAAATCGAAGCGCGATTTTCTTTAATGGATTTATATGGTTTCCTGCATATTCCTTTTTCGGCAAAGGAACCAAGTTTGATCAGGCAGTGGCTGGAAACGGTCGAAGCGATTGCCGAGAACAGTGACCTTCCTGAACCGATCATCAAGACTAGAAATCTGGAGGAATTGGAGCTATCTTATAAAGCGATAGGTCTTCATCTACTATTTTTATATCGGATGGGTAAGCGGACGGAAGCTGTTTATTGGGAGCGTATCCGTGAAGAAATCAGTGATGGCGTTCATGATCAATTAAAAGACGAAATGTTGAATTATCAAAAAAAATGCAAGCGCTGTGGAAAAAGGCTTCCGGATGACTCGCGTTTTCATATATGTGATGCTTGTTATCATAGAGGGATTAAAAAGACGCACAGATTCAATTAACGAAATTGTTTTAATAGTAATAACCCGAATAAAGTGCACCATGGTGTCGGCATTCGGGTTATTAGCGGTTGTATAAATCACTTTGTCGTTTGTTTCGATTTAGCAATAAGTGCTGCTTGCAGCTTCATTCGTTTATCAGCTTTCTTATCATGCACCACTAAGATTGCATGAATTAAACCAGGGACATAAAAAAATAGTGTGAGGACCAGATTAAACACAGCCTGGATGGGTTTACCGGCTAATAATACGGCTAATGGAGGGAAAAGAATCGCAATTAAATAAAGAATGGTGAACACTCTCCAATATAATGATTTTTATCTGACTATTAAGGTTTGTTTTTCTCTTTTTGTTAATTTTTTATTCTAAAACAAATGCTTTACTTGAATCGAAAAGTAATTCGGTTACTGAAGTTCAATTTTCCTGATGATATCTCTTGCTATCGCCTTGATAAATATATGCACAAGAGCCGGATTCATACCAACTGAGCTTCTGGCACTAAGAAGCAGTCTTTTGACTCCCGATGATGTCAGGAGGGCTATGGATAATTGTCGTTTTTGCCGATACGGCCAGTGTAACGTCGCTTAATGTGTTAGAATAATCAGAATACTAACTGTTGAAAGCGGGAGATATATGAAAAAAAGGATAGGCTGTTTGCATGCACACTATACAAATATAGAATACATAGAAACCGCATTCTCAAAATTCGATATTGAATGGCTTCATTTTGTAGATCCGGGATTGATGCAACGGGTGTCAACGGATGAAAATTTTAAGGATTCGGAAGCTCAAAAAAGGGTTAAACAACAAGTCGAATGGATTGCCGAATGTAGAGTGGATGCCATTTTGATAACCTGTACAAACTACATCGCCTTTTTAAACGAAGAACAGCTATCCTTACCCATGCCTATCATTAAAATCGATGAACCATATTTTGAGCAAATTTGCCAATTACAGCAACCGCAGATGATATTATTCACGAACCCTGCCACTGTTGAAGGAACAGTTAAACGTTTAAATGCCCAAGCTGAAAAATATGGGGCTGTGGATTTTGAAGTTACCATCATCGACAATGCCTTTGAATTCATTATGCAGGGATTGGGAGAGAGGTATAACCAGGAAATCTTGAACTTCCTATACCAGTTTAATAACGAAAATAGACCTATGTCGGTGGCTCAACTATCAATGGTCGAAGCAGCAAAGAGATATGAACTTCAGACAGGAAAGACAATTTTAAACCCATTGGATGCATTAGTTGATTCCATGATCAATCAATTAGAACTAAGTTCATTGAGTGGTCTTTGAATCAAAGGATTTCTGATGCCGCATGAACGGCATGATTTTTAATTTCAAAATAATGTCTTTGTATATAGAAGAAAATAATAAAATCCCTGCATGATCTGGTTAAATCCCAGTGCAGGGATTTTATTATTATTCCTTTATGCGGATTTGTTCACGGATGTTTTCAAGTTCTTCAAGGGTTAGAGCTGTCAGGGAATTTTTTATTTCTTCTTCGACCCGTTTTCGATCAAGCTCCCTATATTCGCTCCACCAATCTCGCAGCCCTTCGGTGTTTTCAAGAAGATACTCTATATCAATTTCTTCTTGGTCATCATCTGATAAATATCGCATGACCGCACCTAATAATCGATTGAGTTTGGCTACTTCACTTTCCTTATCAGGTGAAGCGGGGGTATCTTTCACTTCTAAATCATCTTTAGCCGGAACATTACGAGGTGTCATAATATCCTCCTGTTTTTAATGCTAGTGTGCCTAAAAATGGCAGTTTTCAATATATGTTTTTGTATTTTTACAAATATCATCTTTAAAATATTTATTTATATTAAAAAATTTCAACATATACCTCGCTAGAATATATAGATTATATCATCATCCTTAAATAGGTTTAACAAAGAAATGGGTAGTTAAGGGGGAAATATATGTAAAGAATAGCTTAGTGCTTTTCCTTACATTAAGCGGCTGATTTTCTGCATTCTTCTGCGCATCTCAAGCATGCCTCAGCACATTTTTGACAATGTTCATGATCGTGTTTTTTACATTCGTTTCCGCAGCTTTCACAAATCTTGGCACAAACTTCAGCCAACTCTGAAATAAATGGTGTACCTCTTCCTATCGCCTGTACTAAATAAGAGCAAATATCCGCACATTCCCGATCCACGCGTATGCATTCCACCATCATGTTTACATGTTCTTCTTTTAAGCATGCGTCGTAACAATGATTACACGCGGTCATACATTCATTTAAAGTTTGGATAAAAGATGAATAATTCTCATGTGACATGAACAAATCTCCTCCTAAATATGGTTTCTCCCTTACTATTATCCTTTAAACTTCTTTTAGGTTAAGGTGAATGGTCCTTCTATAAAACTGACTGGACAAGTGAAGGACTTTAGGGAATTAATGGAAGGGACAGGGCATAAATTTAAATGAAAGGAGTGGATATATGAAAATGTTTATTAAATTAAGTGTGGCCAGTGTCTCCGGAGCCGTCGTGTATTTGATATATAATGTCAACCAGACGCTGCGTAAAGGAATGGGAACGCTCGAAGAAACAAATAAGACACTGGAAGAGGTAAGAAATGCGGTACATGGATTGACGCAAGAGTCCAAAAAATTGATCCACTCTGCCAATCAAATTACAGCGGATGTAAAAGGGAAGATGGAAAATGTCGATCCATTGCTGGAATCAGCTCAAGATGTTGGGGAAATGATTCATAATGTAACCAATTCCATGAAAGAAGCCAGTTTGGAAGGCCGCCCTAAGGATTTATCCACTCCGACAGTTCCTTCAACTCGAACTGAAGCTGAGGGGGTTCAAATAATAATTAAATAGTATCATCATTTATCATTAAAAAGCAGGCACCCCGGGATTCACTAACATATTTAAAGTAATCGTTTCTACTATTTAATTTAGAGGGGGAGCTTTATCTTGATAATTCAATATAGTGTGGCTGCGATCGCTTTAGCCTTAATTTGGTTGGTCGTATTTTTAATCAGTACTCTTCAAAAGGGAATGGTCACGATAGGTGAAGCAAATCAAACATTGGTTGAGGTGAGAAATGCCATCAACGATTTGTCCGGCGAATCGAAACAACTATTGCAAACTGCAAATGAAATCACCGACGATGTAAAAACTAAAATGAAAACGGTTGAACCATTATTGGATTCTGCTCAGGATGTTGGTGAAGCGATACATTCAGTTACAGACTCTGTTAAAAAAGCCACTAACGGTTTCCGTACAGAGTTTACCCCGAAAAAAAACAATGCTATCAAACCCAAAAACCAATTTAGATAAAAAGAAAATATAAAAAAATGAAAGACACTACCGGGATTTGGAGTGTCTTTTTTGATGGTATGTATAATAGCTGTAGTCTTATGCTTCATATGGATATTGCCCGTGGTTTATATCTATAAGACCCATTTCTCTCATACAGATCTCTTAACACTCTGTATGAGAATATGGAACAAACATAAATATTGTATGGATTATAGGACAAGCAATTATTTTTCTGTCTTGTCACCTGCAGCATGACCGGATGTTTTTGAGTCATTGGAATGTTTGATGCCTTTACTTACATATGGTTTGGCGCTTTTTTTCTTGTTGGCACTTGTTTTCCAACGATTCCAGCCCTTCTTGCCCGTTCCAGTGCCCGTACCTTTACCAGTTCCACTCTTTGCCTTAGCTTTACTCATGAAATCACTCCATTACAATTGTATGGTTAGTTTAAACCATTTTACTTGATTATTACCCAAGTATGTTGAAATATACAGTAACGAAGGTGATATGTACAGGGAAAGGCTCAATATTTTTAATCTTAATCGTTATAAACCAATAACAGCAAGGGTTTTTGCCTCACTTTATCGATATGGATCTTGATTTCGTAAGTAAGATGCTTATACCGATTTTTTTGCAAATGGTCAAGTAATGCATGAAAGTTAATAATACAGCCCCAGTATTCATTCCTAAAATGATTCCTCCCATATTAAGAGAAGCCTGAGACCCTAGGATATACATCATTAAAAAGGCAACAATATGGGACCATACGGTATGGATGAAAGCATCCTTCACTAAACCCAGGCCGATGAGATAAGCTTGCATAGGAATGACAAAAAAATGAAAAAGGAAATAAGGACATAATAATTTTAAATAGTATGCGGCAGATGTTGAAGAAAAAAAGAGGGAGGTTAAAGGTTCCGCAAAGAAATAAATGAAAATCACAGCCGGAACTCCATATAATACGGTGAAAGACATCGATTTTTGCAATAAAACCCTCAATTTTTCCTTATCCTGCTTCTTGTAAGCATTCGAAACATTCGGAATGAGCATGATCATTAAGGAATGCGCGATAAAGGCCGGAAAGAAGCCAATCGTCATCGCAACCCCAGTCAGCATCCCAAAATGCTCTGTAGCCACTACCGCACCGAATCCTGCCGAGAGAAGGGCAGTATGGATCAAAAAAGGTTGGATGGCATTCGTTATCGCATGAAAGATCCTTAACCCCATGGTGGGCAGCGAAACGGCCAATAACTTTTGTCGTGCATGTTTACCGGTTGTCCATGAGTTCGTACCGCGCCTCATGATTCGCATTTGAAGAATCAAAAGGTTGATCAAGTATAGAAAAACGAGGAACTCACTGCCAATCAAAACAAAAAAGGCCATCAATAATGACTTTTCCTGGTTAAAATGAAATAAATTAAACATGAGGAAAAGCAAACCGAATTGAATGATATCTTTTAAAAAGTTGGATAAGGCAATCTTCCCCATTTGCTGAACACCCATGAAATAGCCTCTAGCAATCGATGAAAAGGAAACTATGGGGATCAATGTGATGAGCAGCCATTTAATATAGGGATGGTATTTGTCCATTATGGATGAGAAGGAAAGTATGAAAGGCATGACTATACACATTACCAATACGACGACTGCAGCCATTTTAAGTGCATGAATGATAAGATTATAATGCATTGCCTGTTTATTTTCCGCAACGAATTTTGAAATGGAAATATGTAATTCAAGGCTGGCAATCACATATATCAAAAAGAAAATTGGCAATATGGACATATAAAGCCCCATGCCCTCTTCGTGCAATTCCCTGGCCAGGAGCATGTTCACTAAAAATTCGATACATTCACCAAAAAACGCTGCTACAATCAAAATGAGCGTTCCTTTATAAAAAGACTTCATGTTGGCCCACTCCTAACAAGGTGTTTGTATAAAGATATGAGACATGCCATGGATTATTCATGAGGGACTGCATACCCGGCGATACAATATGCGGTTATATGCCTAGGGAAACCCTTATTAATCGTTGTTGTAAGATGAAAAATTAAATCAAGGTGAGGGTGGGGAATTGAATGAAATCGATTAGTTACATTCATGTCTTATGGGGAAATCCTACACATGCCATTTTTCATCAAAAGGCTTCAAAGGATGATTTTCCAAACAAGGTCAAGTTTTTGGTTATGTTCACTTTGGTCGAAAGTGTCAGATGAATCATGAACATAAGAATGGGACTTGAATTTCGCTTTGAAATTCATGCCTTATTTTGCTATCCTTTAGCAGAGGGGATGATCAATATGAAATTTACATCTATTAGTCAATCAAATATAGATGAATTGTGCATTGCGTTTGAAAGTTGTCTTACGAAACATGACATTACATTTAAATATGTAGATATGAAGGTAGATAACGGAATCATATCGTTTATTTTTTGTAATGACCCGGAAAATGCGAGATCGGTCGACATGGATGGTGAACGTTTCATTGGATTGGATACGGATTACATAGCCAAGGAAATTTTAGAGCCTATCCTGCCTAGATTAAAGGAATATGCACAAAATAAAATCATCGATTAAGATGATTTTTTTTACTTGTTTTTTATTGCCTAAATGGAACTGGAAATTTAACTTCCTATTATATGCCTATTATCATAGACAGGGAGATGGGAACTAAAAAAGCTGGAAGGGAAAAGGAAGAATTTATAAAGCGGTTTACCATTGGTTTGCTATGCAGGAAATGGTGATTAAATAAAAGAAAAACCCTGGGTGTGAAAACATCCAGGGTTTTTCTTCTTTGAAAAGCAATCTTTATGAATTGTAAAGATCGCTTTTCACCACTTACTCTACTCCACAGCGTTCAGGATCAAATGACCATTTTTTTACCGGCACTTAATTCAACTTCCTGCATTGGAGATTCGACTTTCTTGTTTTTCTTCACTCTAAAGTGATAAACCGCATAACATCCAAGGAAGAATGTCCCCCCGCAATAAAGGGCCATTCGCTGCTCAGGAACAAAGGCTAGACTGATCATGACGATGCAGTTTGCTATCAAGGCAAGAATGGGGATGAATGGATATAGCGGTACTTTAAATTTCAAGTTTTCCACCTGTCCACCTTTGCGGATATATGATCTTCTAAAAGCAAGAAGACTAGCCGCGATGGCAATCCAGCCAATTTGTGCTCCTAATCCTGCAAGGGAGAGAAGAAAGACAAACACTGTTTTGGCGGCTACTACACTTGAAAGTAAAGACAAACCAGCTATTGCAAGGGTGATAAGCAAGGCATTAAGCGGAATTCCTCGCTTATTTACCATACCGAGCTTTGGACTTGCCATGCCTTCCTTAGAAAGCGAGTAAAGCATACGTGTCGCCGCATAAAGGCCGGAGTTTGCAACGGACAAAAGCGCTATTAGAATGATGAAGTTCATAATGTCAGCCGCATAAGGAACTCCGATACTATCTAGTACAACAACGAATGGACTTTCAACGATTCCTGCCTGTTCCCTTGGAATCATCGCTGAAAGAACAGAGACAGAAAGAACGAAGAAGAAAAGGGTACGCCAAACGGTTTGTTTAATCGATTTAGGTATGACCTTTTCTGGATTTTCACTTTCTCCCGCGGCAATTCCGATTAGCTCTGTGCCCTGAAAGGAAAAGTTCACTGTAATCATTGTGATAAGCAGGGCCGATATTCCATTCGGGAAGAGGCCCTCACTGAAAAAGTTGGAGAAAAATGGAGCTTCTTGTCCACCTTTCATATCAATAAGACCAAACATGGCAGCACCGCCAACGATGATGAACAGAATGATGGCCAATACTTTTATGCTGGAAAAAACAAACTCCGATTCGCCAAATGCCTTTGCTGATAAGGCGTTTAGTGAAAATATGAGAAAAGCAAAGATTGCACACCACATCCAAACGGGTGATTCGGGAAACCATCTTTGCATAAGCTGTCCTGCTGCCAAAAACTCTAAAGCAACTGTAACGGCCCAACCTAACCAGTAAAGCCATCCGATGGCAAACCCGGTTCCAGGACCGATGAACTTAGTCGCATATGTCTGAAACGAACCGGAAACAGGCATGGCAACGGATAGTTCACCTAGACAAAGCATCGTTAAATACATGATGAAACCGCCGACTATGTAAGAGAGGATAGCACCGAAGGCTCCTGCTTCATGAATGGTATAGCCTGAACCAATGAAAAAGCCCGTACCAATACATCCCCCTATTGAAATCATAAATAAATGTCTTGCTTTCATGCTCCGTTTTAATTCATTTGGTTGATTTTCTGCTGTTTTCATTGAAAAACTCCTTTACCTGATGGGTGCAAACGGTTTCATTTATGTTGGGACGTTATTAGGGAATTTGTGTGTTTTACTCACAAATATAAAAGATTTGATTTGAATCTTAGATGTTGTTGAATTCCCTAGAATAAGAGATTATTTCTGCATTTAGAGATATATAGGTTCCAATGCAGAATTAATTTCAGGTAGCGCCGCTTATAAAGAAAAGGAAGCCAAGCGTCAGGAAACTAGGGATGAATGGATTCAAGTGGACCATCCTTCAATGGGTAACAAGCACCCTATTGAAGTAGGGGCTATTTTCCACTGGGCCATCTATTTAACGAAATCTCTCATAAGTTCTTACAATACCAGTTATCTAAAAAGATGTCGACTATTTAACATCAACCAGTAAATTAGTAGTATTAAATTGGTCTTCCGCTCCATAAAGTAATTTTTCACCAAGCAATGAGCCCATTAATGCGACAGCAACTTCAGCCGTTTTGTTATGCTCGTCCAATATTGGGTTTATCTCAACAAACTCTGCTGATGTAATGATATTAGCTTCAGCTAGCATTTCCATGGCAAGATGGCTTTCACGGTAACTAATACCTCCCATTACAGGCGTTCCGACTCCTGGTGCATCATCTGGATCAAGACCATCAAGATCAAGTGATAAATGAACAAGATCCGTACGTTCCTTCAGATAGGCAATCGATTCTTCCATCACTTTTGTCATACCCATTCTATCAATCTCATGCATCGTATAGACTTTAATTCCTTTTTCCCTGATTAACTCTTTCTCACCTTGGTCTAAAGAACGTGCACCAATAATGACAATATTTTCTGGTTTGACCTTTGGAGAATATCCGCCAATGTTAGTCAGTGCAGGGTGGCCAAGACCCAAACTTACTGCTAGGGACATACCATGTATGTTTCCTGATGGGGAAGTTTCGGCAGTGTTTAAATCTCCATGTGCATCATACCATATTACCCCTAAGTTTTCAGAATGCTTCGCTAAACCGGCTAATGTCCCGATTGCTATACTGTGATCTCCACCTAATACTAAAGGAAACCGATTGGATTGGATGACTTCATCCACTTTTTGACTCAATTTTTCATTACCTTCTGCTACGTCCTGCAGATTCTTTAAATTTGTGTCGATATCACTTTGTGCTCTCTCTTGTATTTCTACTTTAATATCACCTTCATCACGGACATTGTATCCTATGTTTTCAAGTCTTTCACTCAATCCTGCATATCTGATTGCGCTAGGACCCATATCGACTCCTCTTCTAGTTTGACCAAGATCCATTGGTACACCAATGATTGAAATTTCCTTCTTCATGGATAATTCTCCCCTTTCAATTTTCTTCCCTAGTATAAGGGTAAAAGTATAGATGACTCAACTCGACATTTTTTTGAATATTTATACGATTGAAAAAAGGGTAAAAGTCTTGGGTTAATATCCCTATTTTTAATTTTGTGAAAATGCCGAAATTTTTACCGATAGGGTATATTGGATGATTGAAAAGTGCGTTAAATACAATAAAATCCCCACTCCTGTTGAATTTGAAACTTCAATAGGGAGTGGGAGGATTCTTCCATTTAACGTTTATCGATAACGGTATAAAAGAGTTGGTGAATATATTTTACTAGGTACATTTACTCATAAAACAAGGCTGTAACTCAGATGAAAGGATTAATAATTTTCATAATGAATAATAAGGAAGACTAAAAATAGATGATTTTACACTTCATTTCACTTTGTTAGCATAATATATTTTCCCGAAATATATATATTATCTGAAATATAATGTACTTTTTACAAAAAGTAAGGATGAAAACAGTGGGAAACAGGCGTGGAGTCAAAGGATTGAAAGTATTCAGTATTTATCGAACCGCTGGTCTAGAAAAAATTGATAAAAATTTTGCTGTGTATTTTATTTTAAAAAATCTCAAACCTTTAAAAAGATTTGCTCCATTCCTCATCTTCAAGTGGCACACCATTGGTGCTAATATATTCTACAATCATATTTCCATGTTTAAGAACGCCATCTTTTTTTAGGGCATTGATAATTTCGATAAAGCGGTCTTCATCGGCGTCCTGTTTCTTACGTGAAAGGGTAATCCGAATGGTTGGGGAAACTTCGTAATCTTTATAGCTGGCTGGTTTATTCGGATCAATCTTCAATTTTTTCCCCATCTCCTCATCAAAGACCAAGAGTAATTGATTATGATCGCCTATTTCTTCCTGAATCTCCTTCCACTCATCACTCTCTGCAATATCTCCCATTTCCTTGGAAATCAATATGTCACCAAGTTCTTTTTCAACATAAGGCCTGATTTCTTTTTCTGCATCATCTTGCCATTTATCAGATATGAATGTATCCTCCATTTCCCCTGTTTCATCATTAAAGAAAACTAGAAATTGAGTATCATATTTTTCATGTTTCACTTTAGCTGCGTATTTAAAATAGCCCCGGTTTCCCATATTGTCGTATAGGACATCATATATTTCGGTTCCGTCAAGAAAAGTTTTCCCTAAATATCGTTCAGCTTGATCCCGGATCTTCTTTTCTTCAGCGGGATCTGCTTTCATACTCTGTGTGAATGAAAACACAAGTATCACCACTCCGGCAACGATGATTGAAAAAATACCTAGTAAAGTAAGTAAAATCTTTTTTGTTTTGCTCAAGGAACACCCTCCTGTATTCTCTGTTATATATCAATAATTACCATATTATTCTAACATTATTATCGCTCAATTTAATATGGAAATTGAGCAGATATATTCCCGGTGCGAAATCTAAATTGCCCGCCCTCCAAAATATCGGGATACTTTGTTACAATAAATAAATCGTTAGTACCCTAAAGGGAGAGAATGACTTGGATATCTATCAAAGAAAAATGAATCATAATCGGGATGAATACAGAAAGTTGCGGTGGCAACCGCATCGTATACAAGTTACAGGGCTATTCGATGCCGTTTTTTCGAAAAATTCGTTCGCAGATAAAGTGGCTATCGTAGGTGCAGGCAATTGCGATGATTTGGATTTAGAGTATTTGGCGACTAAATGCAACTCCATATATTTATTTGATATTGATATGGAAAGTATGGAAAAGGGTACGGCGAATTTGCCTGAACGGACCCAGAAGAAAATTCAACTTGTTGAAATCGATGTAACAGGCCTCGATAAAGTGGATTTTAATCACCACCTATCTTCCATGCTGGATCGTGGTGAAACGGCAAAGGGAATTATTCAATATTTAAAGGAAACCGAGAATCGGTTAGGTCAGCTTTCTGAAAGTGTTTTTGCTAATTATTATAATGATTTTGAAATCGTGGCAACATCCGCCATTTATACCCAACTATTTTATAATTGGGCCAAGGAACTGCTTTCTGATTATGAACACCAATATCAGAAAAAAGACGCAGAAGAGATTAAGAATGGAATTTTAGATTTAAGGGATGAAATCGTACGTAAAATGAATCACTCTATTTCAAAATGTACCAAGCAAAATGGATTCTGTATTACATGGACTGATATCTTAAAAATCGAACCTGAGTATATTGATACAATTAATGAAGGGATGAATGCCATCTTTGCATTGGCCTCGAACGTAGGATATGGGGCAGCATTGATTGGGGTAAAAACGTTTATTGAAAATGTGGATAAAAGCGAATTAAGCCTTCGCTACTGGACATGGGATTTTAATGCTAACAAACAGTATTTGACCATTGGCATAATCGGAAGATTGAATGGATTGTAAAAAAAATGAAAAGCGGGATAGGTAAGCATATCAGCAGCTTTACCTATCCCTTTTTTATTGGTTATAGACCCCTTAGGAATATTATTGATCATTTTTGCTTGATAAAAGGGAGATCAGCAAATCATAGGGAATAAGACATAATTATATAAAAGGTATAAAAAAACGATGGAATTTTTGACTATTTGTCTAATGATTTCACAATCTGGTGTGGATATAATGAATCTGTTGAAAACAGAATATTCCAATAAGTAAAAAAGGGAGACGGAAAAGGAAGAGGAAGTGCTAATAGGGGTGAAAAAATAAGGAAGGGGTGTGTTGTTTGAAAGCTGATATCGTGTTCATAAACGGCGAGGTAATAACCGTAAATCAAAAAAATGAAGTCGCAGAAGCCCTGGCAATTAAAGGTAATCGTATTTCGGCAGTCGGTACGAATCATGAAATCAAGGTATTTATCGGAGAAGAAACAAATGTAATCGATTTGCAGGGGAAGTCATTACTTCCCGGATTTATTGATTCTCATATTCATCTTATATTGTACGGAGTCAACCAATTGGCAGTAAGTTGTAAAGCTGAACATATCAAATCTGTAGAAGATTTATTGATCGATCTCAAGAAGAAAGCTACGACGATCCCTAAAGGTGAATGGATTCGCGCCTGGGGCTTTAATGAGACCGCTGTGAAAGAAAAACGTTATCCAACAATAGCGGAGTTGGATGCTATTTCAAAAGACCATCCCATCATGGTAACCCGTACATGCAGCCATATAAGCGTAGTGAATAGCAGGGCGTTAGCGATTGCCCGAATTGATGAGAACTCAGAGAATCCAACTGGAGGGATCATTGAGAAGGATAGGGCTGGGAGGATTACAGGCAAACTCATTGAAACAGCAAATATGATAATGGCCGACAGAGCAAGCTATTCAGAAAGTGAACTGTTGGAAGCAGTGAAAATAGCCTCGGAACATTTCATCGCAGCAGGCATAACAAGCATTCATGAAGCTGGTGCTCATGGTCCTGAAAGTTTCCGTTTAATGCAGCAGGCCATAAAAAATAACGATATTCGTGTCCGTATCTATGCGATGGTCGGTTCATTGAATAATTCTCATGAATTTGTAAATAAAATGGTCGATTCGGGAGTCATAACCGGAACTGGGGACGAAAGATTCAAAATCGGACCAGCTAAATTGTTTACGGATGGCAGCAGTACCGGTCCGACAATCGCTACCCGTGAGCCTTATTCGAGTGATCCTGGCAATTTTGGCATTCTTTATTATAAAGAAGAGGAGATCTATCAAGTATTAGGTCAGGCACATAAAAAAGGCTATCAGATCACAGTCCATGCCCAAGGCGACAAAGCGATTGAGATGTATTTGAATTGCGTGGAAAAGGCATTGAATGAATCGCCCAGAAAAGATCATAGACATAGAATCGAGCATGCTGGAATATCTTCGCCTGATTTACAAATGAGGATGAAAAAACTTGGAGTCATCCCAATCCCCAACCCCCCCTTTCCTTATGAATTCGGCGATATATATATTGAACACTACGGCAATAGGGTCAATCACATGTACGCCGCCCGTGATTACATTGATAATGGCATCTTGGCCGCAGGCGGTTCCGATGCACCCATTACTGATCACGACCCTTTATTAGGCATACACGTTGCTGTTAATAGAACAAGCAGGTCTGGTACGAAAATAGGTCCGGTTCAATCTATTAGCGTATTGGAAGCCATAAAACTATACACATGGAATGGCGCGTTTGCGAGTTTCGATGAAGATGTCAAAGGCAGCCTGGAGGCAGGCAAGCTGGCCGATCTAGTAGTATTGAATGATAGTATATTGAAAGTGGATTCCCAAAATATCAAGGATTTGAATGTTGAGTCAACGATTCTGAATGGGGAGATTCTTTATCATAGAGGAACATTAGTAGAAATATAAATCTAACGTAACTATTCTAAAACAACAATACCTTCACTTTCATTTTTGGCTTAAGCGAACGCATGTAGAATTTAAAAGGGGGATATTCGCTATGAAAAAGCAAAAATTATTAATTAATGGTGAGAGGCTGAGTCATACGCTCGAGAAATTTGCTGATTTTGGAAGGACAGAAAACAATGGAGTCACACGGCTATCCCTTTCCGAAGAAGATCGATTAGTCCGTGATTACTTTTGTGCTTGCTGTAAAGAATTGGGTATGACCATAAAGCTTGATGATATGGGGAATATTTACGCTACTTTGGCGGGACTTGAAAACAAACCGCCTATTGTGATGGGATCACATATGGATACCGTAAAAAAGGGCGGGCGGTTTGATGGTATCTTGGGTGTAGCTGCAGGCTTGGAAGTCGTGAGGACTCTGGTGGAAAATAATATCCAACCTAAAATTCCGGTAATGATCGTCAATTTTACGAACGAAGAGGGAGCCAGATTCGAACCTTCCATGATGTCTTCGGGAGTTCTTTCAGGTAAATTCGAAAAATCCATCATGCTGCAAAAGACAGATAGTGACGGAACGACTTTCGAAAGTGCTTTGAATGCCATTGGATATGCAGGGGATAAAGAGAATCGTTTAAAAGAAGCGACTGCATTTCTAGAATTGCATATTGAACAAGGGCCGATTCTTGAACGTGAATCACTAACGATCGGTGTCGTTGAATGTGTCCTTGGTATGGTGTGCTATGAGATAGAAGTTACAGGAGAATCCGATCATGCCGGAACCACCCCGATGAATATGAGAAAAGATGCTTTCTTCACTGCGAATAGCTTGATTATGGAGGCTCGTCAGAAGCTGGGCATGCTTGATGACGATTTGGTTTTTACGATGGGAAGGGTAAATGTGTTTCCTAATATCCATACGGTTATCCCTAATAAAGTGGTTTTTTCGCTAGAAGCGAGACATAAGGATTCCAATGTCATCGAAAAGGTGGAGGAAGTCATTGAAAGCCTTACAACAACAGGTTTAGAAGGCAGCTGCGACATCCAAGTGAAAAAATTATGGGACAGGGATACCGTTTGGTTCGAAAAATCCATTTGCAATTTGCTTGAGCAATCGAGTAATACACTAGGTCTACCATATAAGAGAATGGTAAGCGGTGCAGGACATGATGCACAGTTTATAGCCAGTTATATACCGACTGCCATGGTTTTCGTTCCAAGCATCAACGGTAAAAGTCATTGTGAAGAGGAACTTACTACTTGGGAAGATTGTGAAAAAGGCGTCAATGTAATATTGGAAACGGTCCTTGCCATCCAAACTACTTAAGACGCATATACGGTTGGTTGAAAGCAGCTAATGACAGTAAGCCACGGATGCTATCAAACCATCAGTTCAGTTTGAAACTAGGCTTGACTGATGGTGATACATCCATGTTCGGAGCCTAATTAGGGGAGGGTATAATTTGGATGCTATTAAGCTATTGCTTTTTGTTCCATTTATAGGGTTCTTAGGTTTATTGCCCTATGCTAATAAAATAGAACCGTACATATTGGGTATGCCTTTTTTGTTATTTTGGGTTGCATTTTGGATGGTCATGGCATCGATCATCTTAATGATTGTCTATAAGTTCGATCCTGATAATAAAGGGAGTGATTCTGAATGAATATATCATTACTCATCATTTCCATCTTCTTGGTTCTGGCACTTTATTTAGGAATAAAAGCAAGAAAAGGGAAGGATATGGACATGGAGCAATTTGCCGTAGGGGGCAGGGGCTTCGGTACATTCTTCATTTTTCTCTTGATAGCAGGTGAAATTTATACAACTTTTACATTCCTGGGCGGAAGTGGGTGGGCTTACTCAAAAGGTGCCGCTGCTTATTATGTTCCCGCCTATATTTTCTTAGCCTACGTCCTATCATATTGGCTCGTCCCTAAAATATGGAGATATTCAAAACGCCATTCCATTATCTCTCAGCCAGAGTATTTTGCATCTAAATATAAGAGCAGGACAATGGGGATGATCGTAGCTGTATTGGGAAGCTTAGCCCTCGTGCCGTACATAGTCATACAGCTCAAAGGATTAGGTATCATTGTTTCCGAGGCATCTTACGGAGCAATTTCTCCAGTTGCTGCAAGTGTCATCGGTGCTGTTGTCGTAACTACCTATGTAATGATTTCAGGCATTCATGGATCAGCATGGACAGCCATACTGAAAGATTTCATGATCTTGGTGGTCGTTATCTTTTTAGGGATTTACATTCCATTTCATTACTTCGGAGGCATACAGCCAATGTTCGAGACCGTCCAAGCTGCTAAACCGGAAATGTTGGTTTTGGCAGATCAGGGATTGAGTCAGTCCTGGTTTGTGTCCACCGTTTTGCTGAATGCACTAGGATTTTATTTGCTGCCACAAACATTCATGGTCGTTTTATCGTCCAATGGGGAAAGGACCCTTCGCAAAAATGCGATTGCTTTACCCTTATACACATTGTTACTGCTATTCGTTTTTTTCATCGGATTTACAGCCATCTTGGAAATCCCGGGTTTGCAAGGGGCTGATGGGGATCTCTCACTTTTAAGGCTGGCGATTCAAACATTCGATCCATGGGTGATAGGGGTTATCGGAGCTGCAGGGTTATTGACGGCCCTAGTACCTGCTTCAGTCATGCTAATGGCTGCATCAGTAGGTCTGACAAATAGCTTTTACAAAGTTCTCGTCCCTGCTGCGACTGAAACACATCAATTGATTGTCTCCAGGATCATCATCATCGGTATCTCAATCATTGCTTTAATTGTAACGGTAACAGGCGGCGAGGCTTTGGCCATCTTGAATATCATGTCATACAGTTTAATTACACAACTGGCACCTTCGTTGTTTTGCAGTTTACCAAAAACCAATATAATCAATAAGTATGGTGCAATGGCAGGGATATTGGCAGGCGTCCTGATTGTTTTATATGCGACAATTGCAGATGTGAAGGTTGCTACATTCCTGCCGGATATTCCACATGTAATTAATGATATCAGTACAGGCGTCATAGCTTTGTTGTTTAATATTCTAGTAACATTCATTGTAAGTGCACTGACTAAACATATCTCTATGCAACAGACCGAAATGAATGATCTGGACAAGATATCCTAATTTCTTTTAACAAGGCTAATGGAATAAAAAGCATGATTTGGGAGGGGTTTTGTGAAAATTAAAATAACGGCTTGTCAATTTCGAGTAGAAAAAGTGTCAAATTTCAATGAATTTCAGAAACAAGTAGAGGACTTGATCACCCAAGTTCCCGAAAACTCGGATTATATCATTTTTCCTGAACTGTTAACCATCGGGTTATCAGCGGCCTTTGGAGAACAAGATGCTTCGTCCGTTATCAGGATTGATGAATATACCAATCAATACAAAGATCTTTTCAGTTCACTTTCCAGAAAAAGAAAGCAGGTCATCATTGCGGGCACGCATATGGAACGCCGCGAAAATGAATACTTCAATATCGCATACATTTTTGATAAAGATGGATCGGTCGTTGAGCATAAAAAAACTCATATCTTTCCTGCTGAAGCGAATTGGCATACTTCTGAAGGTGATGATCTGGAAGTTTACTCCGTAGGTCCGGTTAAAATAGGAATAGCGGTATGTTATGAAGCGGAGATACCTGAAATTTCAAGGATATTATCTGTGAATGGGGCCGACATCATTTTTTGCCCATCATACACATTTACTGAGGCTGGTTTTTGGCGGGTACGCCATTGCGCACATGCACGTGCAATCGAGAATCAGGTATATTTTGTTCATTGCCCCACTGTTGGTGAACCAGGGACACCGCTGCCGAACGGATACGGCCGCGCCAGTATACTTAGCCCCTGTGACAGCGCTTGGCCAGCAAATGGAATAGTAGCCGAGGCGGTAATGAATGAACATACAATCATTACCGGTACGGTCGATATGGACGAACTATATGAGAATCGAAAGAATGGTGCGGCGACCACTTTCAAGGATCGTAATCGCCGAAAAGATATGTATGCAAAATATGAGCCTTATCAAGGGCTGAAATAATCTGTTGAAAAAACACTATTAATACAATAGTGTTTTTTACTAATAAAAACTATTTCGAAAGGGTGATTATTTTGCAAAGGTTAACCGTTGTAGTGCTATCTTTATTTGCTCTTAGTATTTTAGTATTCAGTCCCAATGAAGCTAGTTCAAGAGAGAAGGAGAGAATTGCCTATGTGGATGTAGCCGTGGCCACTCTTTGGACGGAGCCGGGATTATTAAGGGATATCGATGCTTCTTCATCATCGAATCCCGTTGATTTGAATGCCTGGATCGGCTCGATGAATTATGAAGACAAGCTGTGGCTTGTGGGTAACCTGGAAACACAAGCTTTATATGGTTCAAAAGTGACGATTTTAGAAGAAAGGGGTGAATGGGTGAAAGTAGCCGTTGCCAATCAACCGACGCCCCGAAATGATATTGGTTATCCAGGATGGATGCCAAAGGCACAATTAAAAGACGGAAATTCTTTTGAGAAGCAATTTAAACGAGGATTTGCCCTTGTAAATGCCCCGAAGACTTGGCTTTATTCGGATTCGAAACTTCGGTCCAAATTCATGGAGGTCAGCTTCGATACCCGCCTCCCGATATTGCAGGTTAAAAAGGATAAAGTAAAGGTGATGACACTAAGTAATGGAGCAAAATGGATAGAAAAGCAGGATGTTTCCGTCTATCAAAATGAAAATCAAATACCAGCTCCAACCGGTAAGGACATCGTTGAAACAGGAAAGGGATTTTTAGGGCTTCCTTACCTCTGGGCTGGAATGTCCGGATTTGGATTTGACTGTTCTGGATTTACCTATACAATGTACCATGCTAATGGAATAACGATCCCAAGGGACTCTTCCATTCAGGCGCAATATGGCAAAAAGGTGGAACAAGAAAATCTTCAGCCAGGTGATCTACTATTTTTTGCCCATGATAAAGGGAAAGGAAAGGTCCATCATGTCGGAATATTTATTGGTGACGGCAAAATGATCCATTCGCCTAACAGCTCAACACATGTAAGGATAGATGAAATTAAAACATCCGGATACGGAGAGGAATATGCCGGAGCAAGAAGATATATCGATTGATTTTAAAAACCTGAGAGCACCGTGCTCTCAGGTTTTTTTATGTAAACAAGATTTCAAATCTCTCTAACGGATGACAAAACTTATGACCGACCAATGCCATTATCTTCCTGCATATACTGAAAAACCATTTCTTCATGTCTCCTTATCACTATTTCCTCAAAAGTTATATTTTGATATACCTTTTATTGTTGTTAAGTTTATGATTCATACTATTGTGTATTGTGTGACGAATACATATGGGTTTTATGAAGATGAATGGATACAAGTTTCAGGAAAATCATCCATCCGCCATTCAAAGCGAACATCCCGTATCTCATATTGATGATAGGAATAGGAGTGAAGAACCTGAATATCCGTATACTTTTATAGTGTATTAAGTTGGAATAACCAAACTGTTTTTCATGATTGGTGATTTTACCTTTTATTTAAAAGAACAATAAACATCAGAGAAGGGGCAGTAATATTTGTCGTCCCACTGATGTTTTCTTCATATAAAGTTCTTTTGAAATAATTTACTGTAATATTTGTTTGGTAGAATCGTAACTTTATAGCTTTTTTACTTGATCGTTTCAAAAAGACGTTCTAAATCCTTATCCATTATGAAAACTTCAATTCTTTCACCTGTTTTGGTGCTTATATCACTGTGAGAAGAAAGAACCTTACATCCGGTATGATCTTCAACAATTTTTTCGTAATCCTTCGTGTACATTTCACGAAGCAGCGAACGCATTTTCTTTACAAGTTTTTTACCGGAATTGTGACTTACAAGGTGCTTTTCCTCAACAGTCAGAACACCCTTGAAACGGGTTATCAACATATCATTGATAATATACGTTTTAGTTTCTTGAGGTCCTCTTCCAATCAATTCGCGCTGGAACTTAATGAATGCTTCACTTATTTCAGCTTCAAGCCTTTTTTTTGTATTTATCATAATGCCTCCAATTACCTGACCAATTTATGGGGTTTATCATAATGCCAGGTTTGAGTTCTTGTCAATAACAGTTTGTAAAACTTTAGAAAAATGCGAAATAGTTAGTGTTTTAAAGAAATAAAGCACTCTTGTAGCTTAAATGGTTAAATATGGTCTGTAATGAACGAATATGAAGGTTTTTAAAGATTTATTTGAGTTTACAAACCTTCGGTGAGGAGCGTACAATAACCTCAAGAAATACAATTTGATACCGGCCAAATCTCAAGTGATTGAGAACGGAGGACCCACTATTTTTGGGGTTAATTCTGCATTTGCAGAAGGGATGAGATACTCTTTCGCCATCCTACCCGTCAGCTAACTTCGTCGGCTAAAGCGAAGGAGGTCATAAGACCACCTTGTTTCAGGAGGCTTTTTTGTTATGCTATAGCAAAATGGCAATCTGACATTTCCGTAGGTCTTTTTATTATGCCTATAATTGAAAAGGTTTCTTGGAAGACGGATCGCAAAGTAAGCTTTTTGGCTTGCTGGGCGTTAAGTAGACCAATGATTACTTTTTCTCCAACTATATGTTTGCTTCTGCATATCTTTTCTTTTTCTGATGCGTCAAAGCTCGTGACGCTGTAAGAATAAGGATTTATTTGAGCAGGGCAGCTGTACTGGGGGAAAGTAAGCATTGGTCTATTTTTTTTGCCTTAACTGACGTTTTCCTCTGCCTGAGAAAAGTCAAAGTGTTTAAAAAACGAAAGAGATTATCCAATTTCATTCAAAGATAAGGGATGTAAACGATTGAAACCATGGTTTTAGTTTTTTAGCAAAAGGTCTTCTAGATTAAGATACTTACCTTTTAAGGAGGTGGATCGGAATAAAAGTTTTTAGTAGCTGTGTGGGAGGAGTGATACAAAATGGATGTGATAACAATTTTACTAATGGTTACACCGTTTATTCTCTTTTTAGGGTTCATTCATTTTTGTAATAAAGTCATAGCAAATGAGGGTGAGTAGCGTGATGTTTTTAATGATCATCGTCGGAGCGGTTACACTGTATTTAATACATGCCTTAATATATCCGGAAAAATACTAATGGTTACTATCGGAGGAATTGCAAATGGATTTTTTACAAATCGTTGTGGTATTGGCAATTGCGGTAATATTAGCCGTGCCATTGGCTAAGTATTTAACGAGTGTTTATTCTCTTGAAATAACGAAACAAGATCGCATTTTTGGAAGTATGGAACGTTATATCTATAAACTGTCCGGAATTAAGACGCATGATATGACTTGGCAGCAGTACGCCAAGGCCCTGTTATTGAGTAATTTAGTGATGTTCTTTATCTCTTATATGATCCTTCGTTTCCAAGGGGAGTTACCAGGCAACCCCAGTGATGTAGACGGCATGGAGCCATTGCTGGCATTCAATACCGCTGCAAGTTTCCTTACGAATACCAATTTACAGCATTATAGCGGGGAATCGGGCCTGTCATATTTATCTCAAATGGCAGTAATCATATTCCTGATGTTCACGACCCCCGCTACAGGCCTTTCAATGTGTATGGCTTTCTTTAGAGGGTTAACTGGTCAGAGGAATCTAGGAAACTTCTATGTGGATTTAATCCGTACGATTACCCGAGTGCTGCTTCCCTTATCGATTTTGATTGGTTTAATCCTTGTGTCCCAAGGGGTTCCGCAAACATTTAGCCCTACTGCAATTGCGACAACATTAGAAGGAGCAACCCAAAATATAGCAAGGGGACCTGTAGCGGCACTGGAATCGATTAAGCACATAGGTACAAACGGAGGAGGGTTCTTTGGGGTTAACTCAGCCCATCCATTTGAAAATCCTAATGGTTTCACTAATGTATTAGAAATAATATCCATGTTCCTTATACCTGCTGCCCTTCCGTTGACGTTTGGATATATGGCGAGAAATAAGAAGCAAGGCTGGATCTTATTTTCAGCGATGGGACTCATGCTACTTCTCTTCTTGGGCATGACTTATTTTAATGAAAAAAATGGTAATCCATCTTTAGAGCAAATAGGCCTTTCACAAGAGAATGGGAGTATGGAAGGGAAGGAGGTTCGTTTCGGGGTAGCTCAGAGTGCATTATTCACTAGCATCACTACAGCGGCCACTACAGGGTCGGTAAATAATATGCATGATACCCTAACGCCTCTGGGAAGTATAGCTCCACTGGCAATGATGATGGTGAATTGTGTATTTGGCGGAGAAGGTGTGGGGACAATCAACATTCTCATGTATTCAATAATGGCTGTATTTCTTGCCGGCCTTATGGTGGGACGTACACCTGAGTTTTTGGGTAAGAAGATTGAAGGGCAGGAGATGAAATTAATAGCTATAGCCATTCTACTCCACCCATTGATCATATTAGTTCCATCCGCCATCGCTTTAGCGACACAAATGGGATCAGCAGCTATTTCAAATCCTGGCTTTCATGGTATTTCTCAAGTAGTTTATGAGTTTACCTCTTCTGCTGCCAATAATGGTTCCGGTTTTGAAGGCTTAGGTGACAATACACCTTTTTGGAATATTTCCACCGGTTTAGTCATGTTGTTCGGCCGTTACTTTTCCATGTTCGCAATGATTGCGGTCGCAGGATCATTACTGGTAAAGAAACGTGTTCCTGAGACAATGGGAACATTCAAAACGGATAATGGTACCTTCCTTGTCATTCTGTTAGCAACGGTTTTAATTATAGGAGCTTTGACCTTCTTTCCCATAATGGCACTTGGACCAATTGCTGAATGGCTTTCGATTAGATAAATGTTGAAAAGGAGCATTCCAAATGAGTACAGAGCGAATTGCAAATTTAAATAAGAGCATTGTTTATGAGGCAGGTAAAGATGCACTCAAGAAATTGAATCCAAAAGTCATGGCTCGCAATCCAGTCATGTTTGTTGTTGAAGTGGGATTTGTCATTACCTTAATTCTGTCTATATTCCCTGAAATTTTTGGTGGAATAGCTGACAGGGGGTATAACGTTGCAGTAACCATCATTTTATTTGTAACGATCATTTTCGCTAATTTTGCGGAAGCTCTTGCTGAGGGACGCGGAAAAGCACAAGCTAATAGCCTGAAAAAGACAAAGCAGGATACAAAAGCAAGGTTAATCCAGAAAGATGGTTCCATAAAAATAGTCGATGCCTTGCATTTACGTAAAGGCGATATTGTTTTAGTGGAGGCAAACGATTTAATACCAACCGATGGAGAAATCATCGAAGGAGTGGCTGCCATAGATGAATCAGCGATCACGGGTGAATCAGCTTCCGTAATAAAAGAACCTGGTGGAGATTTCAGTTCAGTAACAGGCGGAACAAAAGTTATTAGTGATTATATCAAAGTTAAAGTCAGTGCAGATCCTGGTGAATCATTCCTTGATCGGATGATTAATTTGGTGGAAGGAGCTAAAAGGCAAAAAACACCGAATGAAATCGCACTGGGTACACTTCTGGTCAGCTTGACCATTATCTTTTTGCTTGTATGTACGACGCTTGTGCCAATTGCATCATATATACACGTTACCTTACCCATCGCTACACTTGTAGCTTTACTGGTTTGCTTGATCCCCACAACGATAGGCGGTTTGCTCTCAGCTATAGGAATAGCGGGGATGGATAGGGTGACACAATTCAATGTTATTGCGAAGTCTGGAAAATCTGTGGAAGCCGCTGGTGATATCAATACAATCATCCTTGATAAAACAGGAACGATAACACATGGAAACCGCATGGCCTCTGACTTAATACCGGCTAGCGGTATTAGTCAGGAGGAGCTTACCCAATATGCCGTATACGCATCTTTACATGATGATACCCCTGAGGGCCGTTCCGTTGTGGAATTCGCCAAAAAAATCGGGTTGCCTGAAAATACGCTGAATAAAACCGGTTCGGTAGGAATTGAATTTACAGCTGAAACCAGAATGAGCGGAACTGATTTTTCTGATGGGAAAAGGATCCGAAAAGGTGCGGTTGATACGATCATGAAATATATAGAGCATCAAGGGGGAGAAGTGCCAGCCGGTTTAAAAGATACTTGTGATGAAGTGGCCAAAAAAGGCGGTACCCCACTGGTTGTCACAGAGGGAAACCGTATACTTGGCACAATCTACTTGAAAGATACAGTGAAACCAGGCATGAAGGAACGATTTGATGAGTTAAGGAAAATGGGGATTAAAAGCATAATGTGCACGGGGGATAACCCTTTAACTGCTGCAACTATTGCCAAAGAAGCAGGTGTCGATGATTTTATCGCAGAAGCTAAGCCGGAGGATAAAATCTCCGTCATCAAGCGGGAACAAGCGGAGGGCAAGCTTGTTGCTATGACTGGAGATGGCACAAACGATGCCCCTGCATTGGCACAAGCAGATGTAGGGTTGGCGATGAATACAGGAACAAACGCGGCGAAGGAAGCCGCTAATATGGTGGATTTAGATTCAAATCCCACAAAAATCATTGAAGTAGTATCCATTGGGAAACAGTTGCTCATGACCCGGGGGGCATTGACAACCTTTAGCATCGCGAATGATGTAGCTAAATATTTTGCGATAATCCCAGCCATGTTCATGTTGGCGATACCTCAAATGAAAGCCCTGAACATTATGGGTTTAGCAACACCACAAAGTGCCATATTATCAGCTTTAATATTTAACGCCATTATCATTCCATTGCTAATACCGTTGGCAATGAAAGGGGTTAAATATGTTCCTATGAGCGCTACAAGATTGTTGAAGAGGAATTTGGCCCTTTATGGAGTGGGGGGAGTGTTAGTTCCCTTCATTGGAATTAAAGTGATTGATTTACTTCTTGTCGTGTTAAGAGTGGTGTAAAAATATAAATTAAGGGTGGAATTCCATGTTAAAAAACTTACGTTTGGTTATTGTGCTTCTTCTCATATGTGGAGTGGCCTATCCGGTGCTGATGACAGGCCTGGCACAGTTGACGATGTCCGCAAAAGCAGAGGGCAGTTTAATTAAGAATGAATCGGGAGAAATAATCGGTTCCGAAATGATCGGCCAATCGTTTAAAGATTCTCGGTACTTTCAAGGTCGTGTTTCATCTATTGAATATGATGCAGCTAATTCAGGTACGTTAAACTATTCTCCTTCAAATGAGGAGCTCTTTGATCGGACAAAAAAGGATATTTCAAAATTTTTAGAAGAAAACCCTACTGTCGATAAAGCAGACATACCATCTGATTTAATGACAAATTCGGGGTCAGGGCTTGACCCCAACATTTCTCCTGATGGCGCGAAGGTTCAGGTTTCCCGTATTGCTCATGAAAGGGGATTATCTGAAAAAAAGGTATATCTTCTTGTGGAAAAACATACGAGCAGCCGATCGCTTGGAATTTTTGGTGAACCGCGAATTAATGTTTTGGAGTTGAATATGGCATTGGACAAATTGAAATAATGAAGATTTGGAGAGTTTAGTAGACTCAACTTTTGATATAGAACAATAATTGGAGGTGGTTATATGTCGGAACAGTTTCGAAGGAAAACACCAAATGAAATTAAAGAGTCGATTTCCAATATCAAAAGGGGACGGCTGAAAATCATACTTGGAGCTGTAACCGGTTCAGGCAAGACTTATCAATTGCTTCTTGAAGGAAATGAAATGAAGAAACGTGGGATTGATGTAGTTGTCGGGGTCGTCAATAAGTCCTGCAGTCCTGAGACACTTAAGCAATTAGGCAGTCTAGAACTTATCCCGATTATAGAATGGGAGCGAAATGGACACGTAGAACAGGATCTTGATTTAGATAAGATTTACAAACGGAATCCGGAGGTTGTTTTAGTTGATCGATTGGCTCATGAAAATCATATAAATTCAAAAAACGCCACCCGATTGGAAGACGTTATGGAATTAATTAAGAATGAAATCAGTGTCATTACGACGATAAATATTTATGAGTTGAAAGGAGTGAAGAAAGTCGCAGAGCAATTGCTGAATCTGCCGCTTCACGTAGAGGTTACGCTTCCAGAAGATACTTTGACAAAGGCTGATGAAGTACGTTTATTGGACGTCACTCCAGAAGCCATTTTAAAACGTCTGCAAAATGGGGAAATCGGTAAAAAAAACGAAGGGACGTTACAATTTTACAACAACGGAAATCTTGCCACCCTTAGGGAATTGTCACTTCGGTTTTTAGCGGAAGAAGTGGAAGATGACCTAACTGAACACAGGGAACTAGAAGGGTTAATGGGACCTTCAGGTGCCACGGAACGAATATTGGTCTGTGTACAATATCATTGGAATGGCTCCATATTAATAAGAAGAGGAGAGCAAATTGCCAAACGGTTGGGAGGAGAGCTTATAATCGCCAGCTTTATCCCACTATCCAAAAAACTATCAGAAGAGGAAGAAACCTTTAAAAGCTCCATGCAAAAACTGATCAATAAATTAAATGGGAGTTTTATCGAGATTACAATGAATGGTGACGAAATAGCAGAAGAAATAGTTGGATTCTCCATGAGTCATCATATAACTCGAATTATCCTGGGCCAATCCAAAAAGTCACCGTGGGAGGAGATGATCAACGGTTCCATTATCAATAAAATATTGAGAAAATCGAAGAACATTGATGTATTTATTGTAGCAGAAAGGGTTAAAGCATTTGGTGAGAGAATCATCCCTGCAATAAAGACGGAAAAAAGTAGTGGAAATCCATATCACAGACTCACACCTGATGAATTGCATGAAAAAGTCGAAGGGGTGAAAAGAGGGACATTTAAGATTTATCTCGGAGCTGCTCCAGGTGTTGGAAAAACCTATACAATGCTTAGGGAAGCGAATCAATTGAAGGAAAATGAAATAGATGTAGTGATTGGATTATTGGAGACACACGGGCGAAAAGAGACAGCTGCCCAAGTGGGAAATTTAGAAATCTTGCCGAAAAAACTCATTCCATATAAAAACGTAATGTTGGAGGAAATGGATCTAGATGCGATTATCATTCGGAATCCTGAAGTGGTCTTAATAGATGAATTAGCACATACGAACGTACCGGGAAGCAAGAATCAAAAAAGATATCAAGATGCAATGAACATTTTGGAAGCCGGAATTTCGGTTATTTCCACGATGAATATTCAACATATAGAAAGCTTGAAAGATAGTGTGAAGCAAATTACTGGTGTTTTCGTAAGAGAAACAGTACCTGACAGCATTCTCCACTTATCAGATGAACTTGAGATGATCGATATCTCACCAAATGCTCTCAGAAAAAGGATGGAGGAAGGTAATATTTATGCCATGGATAAAGTCGAACAGTCCCTTAGCCATTTCTTCAAGACACAGAACCTTATAGCTTTGAGAGAACTTGCGCTCCGAGAATTGGCGGATGATGTGGATGACAGATTAGAATCCATGAAACGGAAGGAAGGAGTAAGAGGTCCTTGGAGAAAAGATGAAGTGATTTTTGTCTGTGTCGATCTTAGAGCGAATTCTGAGCGTTTAATTAGAAGGGGGTTTCGTATAGCCTATCGACTTAAAGCGAATTGGTATGTTATTTTCGTCAAACATCAAAATGAACTGCGAACTGATGAAAAATTGATACTTGATAAACTGCTAAGCCTTACACATCGCTTAGGAGGCGTTTTTAAATTATATACAACGAGGGATAGGCAATCTGTGGTCAAGGAGATCAAGAAACAATTACTCACTAAAAAAGCAACACAAGTCATTTTAGGGCAATCAGCAAGAACGAGATGGCAAGAAATTATGGGTGGATCCATTGTTGCTCGTCTTCTAAGAGAAGCTAGACATCTTGATGTTTTGAT
Source organism: Peribacillus sp. FSL P2-0133 (assembly GCF_037975445.1). NCBI lineage: Bacteria > Bacillati > Bacillota > Bacilli > Caryophanales > Bacillaceae > Peribacillus > Peribacillus sp. FSL P2-0133. The sequence goes on from NZ_CP150254.1 coordinate 2,742,591, forward strand.
CGTAGCTGATTAATTCTTATATCAGGGCAGTAATTTTTTAAGAAGTGGCGATCGTGAATTTCCAGATTTCATTTTACCTGCTGTTGGAAGGGAAAATATGGTATAATTAATTACGGATTTTTCTTTATATTATAAATGTAAGGGGTTGCCAAAAATGATCACTTTTCCTAAACCTGATGTTGAGCAATTTTTACGAACCTTTTCCATTGCTGATTTTGCTGTAAGTCCAGATGAAAAACATCTGGTTTTCAGTACCAATTTGAGCGGCAAGTATAATTTATGGGGAATGGATTTGCCAAACTCTTTTCCATATCCGCTTACATCCATTGATCAGAGCTGCCAAGAGCTGATATATGATAAGAAGAGCCGGTTTATAATTGCTGGTTTCGATCAAGACGGCAATGAAAATACCCAGTTTTACGGGGTTCCTTTGAATGGCGGGACAATGAAGGAAATCGTCCATCATGAAAATACACGTAATTTCATGCCAAAATTATCGAATGACAGTAAAAAGCTCTATTACACGACATCCAGAGGAAATCCTTCCTTTCTGAATTCCTATTGTTTAGATTTAGAATCAGGACAGGAGAGGCTGGTACTGGAGGGGAAAGGCGCAGCGACCTATTTATTTGGCTTCAGCCCAGATGAAGAAACCTTACTTTACTATAAACACTTTGCTAATACATATACCCTTCTCTATGCAAAAAAAGGGAACGAAGATATCCTGCTCACTCCGCCCTCTGAGAAACAACACACAGTGAATGATGGTGTTTTTGTTTCGGATTCGATGATATATTTATTGACTGATTATGATTCGGACTTTACCTATTTGGCTTCATACAATCTTGAAACAAACAAATTCAGTAAAGTTAAAGAATTGGAGAATGAGAGTTTTACTGCCATTAAATATAGTAAAGAGAACCAACTATTATATATAACCAGTCAAAAGGGTGTAGAGGATCAATTATATGAATTCAATCTGCAAAATGAAGGCTGGAGAAATATTCCCGTCCCGTGCAGCGTCATTAATAAACTTGAGGTTGCTTCATCTGGCACGCTTTACTTATTTGGCATGAGCGCAACAAAGCCTCATAATATCTATAAAAAAACAGGTGATGAGTGGGTATTATTAACTAAATATACTGTTCCTGGCGTCGATTCCAATGAATTGGTTGAACCGGACATCATTAAATACCCTTCCTTTGATGGCCTGGAGATCGAATCGTTATTTTTTAGGGCAAAAAGGGAAAACGACAATGGTGAAGTCATTTTTTGGCCACATGGAGGTCCTCAAGCGGCAGAACGGAAGTCCTTTAGGGCATCATTTCAATTTTTCCTAAATCACGGTTACAGTATTTTTGCGCCAAACTTCCGCGGTTCTACTGGATATGGTTTGGAATTCACGAAAATGGTTGAGGGAGATTGGGGAAATGGACCAAGACTTGATAATGTAGCCGGCCTTGATTGGCTCATTAACCAAGGGCATGCACAAAAAGGTAACATTCTATTGATGGGGGGAAGCTTCGGAGGGTATATGGCACTTCTGCTACACGGTCGTCATGCGGATTATTTTAAAGCGGTTGTCGATATTTTCGGACCATCCAACCTCTTCTCATTTATCAATTCCGTTCCAGAAGACTGGAAGCCAGTCATGGATCAGTGGGTAGGAAATCCGGAAAAAGATAAAGAAAAACTAATCGAGTTTTCGCCTATCACCTATTTAGAATCCATGATAAAGCCAATGCTTGTCATTCAAGGAGCAAACGATCCCCGTGTCGTCAAAGCAGAATCAGATCAAATCGTTCGAGCGTTGAAGGATAAAGGAAGAGATGTCGATTATATGCTTCTGGAAGATGAAGGACATGGATTTTCCAAAAAAGAAAATGAAATTGCCGTCTATCAAAAAATACTCACATTCTTAAAGCGATTCACAGCAATAACAGAGAAGGTATAATCTGCATCTAAAAATTCGTTTAATTTCATTTAATTGGAAACCCTGCCACTCACATTCAAAGGGATGAAGCAGGGTTTTATGTTTGAAAACTGGATGTTATTTTAGGTTCGGCGGTTTGGGGAGTTAATAAATAGCTTCCCAGTTTGGCGTGTTTTAAAAAAACCTGACAATTAAAACTCAGAATTCCCTGAATAAACTCTGGTCATCTAGTCATAAAGTGCTATATAATATACGGAAAAATATTTTTTGTTAAACGGAGTTGATCGCATTGCCACGGGAATTATTGTTATACATACTCGTAGTTATAATGGCAGGTGTTTTAAGCTTTTTCCTGTGTTTATTTGCACAGTTAAGGATCAAGGATGCACCTGGAGCAAAACCCTATATTCTCGTGACATTATTGTCTTCCATTTTTACTTTTTCCTATGCTTTCGAACTTTCCAGTACATCTTTGGAACAAATCATATTCTGGTTAAGGGTCGAGTACTTGGCCTTACCATTCATCCCAGTATTCCTTTTGTTGATGTGCATTGAATATATAGGGCAGAGAATTAAGAAGGTTTGGCAATATGCGCTCTTCATCATTCCGTTCATCACCATCTTCTTGCATTATACAAATGACCTTCATCACTTGTATTACAAATCAATGGAATTGAGAAGCGATAGTCCTTTTCCAATTATAAAATTGGTGGGGGGCCCTTGGTTTTACGTCCAATCCCTATTTCTTTTTTTATGTGTCATGATAAGTATAATCATATTGCTAAAGCAGGTGAAAAAATCCTCATTCAGATTCAGGATGCAAATATCAATGATGGTGGCAGGTCTTCTTATTCCTATAATGGCAAATTACTATTATATTAATGGATTAAGCTCATATGGTATCGATCTTGGTCCTGTATCCATGAGTATCACGTTTATCTTTCATGGTGCGGCACTTTTGACTTTTCAAATGTTCAATGTAGCCCCGATCGCTCGGGAAACTGTCTTTGAAAGTATGAAAGAGGGTGTCATCGTTTTAAATCAACAGGGTTTGATTGTTGACTATAACCATGGAATGCGCAAAGTCATACCCATGTTGGATGAACATTCCATAGGTAAATCGATTACAAGTGTGCTAAATGGGAATCATCATCTTAGCGAAATAATCGAACTTAAGCAAGACAGTGATTTTAATTGCAGCCTAAATGGTAAATTGGTTCATTACCATATTGGTTTTTCACCCGTGCTCAACAAAAGTAACCTGCCTATCGGACAGATCATCACCTTCGCCAACGTAACTGAAAGAGTGCTTATGCTGGAAAAGTTGAAACAACTGGCCAGCTTGGATGGATTAACCCAAATATTGAATAGAACATTTTTCATTAATGAATCGGAAATGTTATTCGATGCTCTAAGCATGGAAGGCGGCAGTGTTTCAGTCATCATGTTCGATATCGATCATTTCAAAGATGTAAATGATACTTTTGGACATGAAGCAGGGGATGCGGTCATAACGCTTGTTGCAAATACTGCAAAGGAACACATTCGGGAAGGAGATTTATTGGGGCGTTATGGCGGTGAAGAATTTATCATATGTTTGCCGGACACCGCTTTAGCCACTGCATATGAGTTGGCCGATATTATAAGGGAAAAGGTATCTGAAAGCATTACAGTTGTTAATGAAGAAAAGATTTCCGTTTCCTGTAGTTTCGGGGTGACTCATGTCTTAATTAAAGCTGGTGACCGAAGCCAATCCATCAAAACATTGATGCCACGGGCCGACCAAGCCTTATATGCCGCAAAGAAGAATGGACGAAATTGTGTAAAGATCATCGCCTAAGATAACAGAACCATCCCATTAAACCTTGAACTTGTTCTAGGTTTTTTTATTGTGTTCAAAATTCCTGACAATATTGAACTGTATAATGCATAATAAATGCCCTACTTTTTACTTGCTCTGTATACTCTATATCCGAGGCTGTTTCCATAAGATAGAATGAGGCGGTAATGTTCGTCCATGACTCGTTCCAAGGATTCATTCAATGGCTGAACGAGGCTATTTAATGCTGAAGAATTCATTAATTCCTCTAAGACGGTACTCGATCTCAAGATTTTTAAATCTGTAAATCCGTTTTGTTGGAAGGCCTTTAACCATTCGGATTGCGTCAATAATTCTCTTAAATTATAAAAGTCCATGATTTCTTTTTTTGAGGCAGAATCAAGGCTGGTTTCTGCTGTCATATCAATGGATAACAAAGTTCCTTCTAGTTTAAGGACCCTGAAAAATTCACGGAGCGATTTTTGTATATCCGTGAATGCAGTCGTTGATTCGGCTATGATAAAGTCAAAAGAATGATTGTCAAAAGGCAGTTCTTCTATTGAAGCCTTATATAGGTCAATGCTTAAGTTAGCTTGTTGGAATCTTTTTTTTGCATGTTTCACCATCTCTGGGTGATTATCAAGCGCGGATACTTGGCAAAGAAACGTTTTTGCCAAGTAAGATGAGGTTTGCCCAGTCCCGCATCCGGCATCAAGGATTATTGACGTATGATCGATTTCTTCATTTTTCAAGAGCTGCTTAGTCAGTTCAAATCCACCAGGGTGTGCCCCTTCAATTCCAATTATGGCTAGTGCGTCTTGGTATGAGTGGTTCATGGCATAATCTCCTTTGGTACATGTATAAATGTATTTTATGCTTTGGTTTCAAAGTGTGTTTAACCATTAACAAGGAATATAGGAAAGACTTTTAAAGGTTTGGTGGGTATTTAATTCATGCAGGCTAGTCCCCGAATGCATACGATGTATAATCGACGGACAAGGGGAGTGTAAAATGGGTTATCATAATTATTATCATAAATGCAGGCAAGGTGTTGGAAGGCCGGTTGAAATTCGTACAAGTAGAGGAACCGTTCATCGGGGAATCATACACCGGGTTACACCGAACCGTGTATATATTCGTCCATTTGACGGTGGCGGAAACCTTGGTGGGTTTGGTTATGGAGGTTTTAATGCAGGATTTGGATGGGGTGCTGCAAATGGATTTGCCTTTGGGGCAATTGCATCTTTAGTTTTTCTCGCATTTCTCTGGTAATCGAATGATGAAAATATTAAAAAACCTGAAAAATTATCAGGTTTTTTATTTTGTTCACAATCGGAATCCAACCAAAAAAACTGGAAAGAAATATGAATAGCAGTACGGCTTCTTTTTTCTGGATTTAATCTCTAATCGATCCTTTTTGTTGAACTTTCTTCTTTTTGGGGGTTCAACACAAATACATACAGCTGATCTTTCTGTTTTCACTCCTGTTATCCGTTAGTAAAACTGTAAAACCTTGAATTAAGTTGGCTTGATTGCTGAAGTTAAAAAGACCGGGCAAGACGGAATCCTAGGTCGTCTATGCAAAATGTCGGATGGCTGCGCCGACGACATGAAGCTCCACAACCCCTGGCATCCTCAGCCCAGCTACCACCTCGAAAAATACGGTAGGTGCCGTACACTTGTTCATCATATAAATCCCAGCACCACTCCCAAACATTCCCTAACATATCATGCAAACCCCATGGATTCGGTTCCTTTGTTCCTACTTCATGGATTATGCCCCCTGAATTTTCGTTATACCAGGCAATCTTATTCAGATCACCATATCTATAACCAGCAGTCCCAGCTTTACATGCATATTGCCACTCTGCTTCTGAAGGAAGTCGAAAACCGCTTGATTCCCAATCACAAACTATGTTTTCACCATTTTTAGAATAACACTCTCCCAGTCCAGCTTTCCGTGAAAGTAGATTACAAAAAGAAATTGCATCATTCCAAGAAATATTCACAACAGGTTTTAAATCTCGATCAAAAGAATTAGGCGATTTATTTGTAATATCATAGTAGAAATCCCTAGTAACAGGATAACGGGCAAGAAGGAATGGTCTTATTTCAGCTTTCCATTTGCTTTTAATTCTGTCGTCCCTTAATTCTATTTCTCCCCCTGGAATTTTCACCATTGGACAGTTAATGTAACTCATTATTTCCTTAGACAAGCTACCTTCCTCCAAATGATCAGAATTTTACAAATCTTACCACAATCAGAACTATTAAATCAATACAAATATAGATTCAAATATGTGCAAACCACCGTTTTGAAGAGGGTATGCGGAGTAGATGTGATTATGTAATGCAATTATGATTGGAACACATTAATTTTTCTTGGTGCATGAACTATCGAGCGGGGAAGGGAGCAAGCTTAAGCTTCATGACCCCCATTTAATTAATATTAATAAGTTTGTAGGTTTTGGAATACAAATTATAAGTGAGTTTCGATACTTTAAATTATGGGGGAGAGCGAATGAACGAGTTTTTGGAAAAAACAGCAAGATTTGAGCATCGGTTTTGGCTGCAAATCTTAGGAGACCATGGCAGGTTCATCCATGAGTCTTTAGCTCCGGTTGAAGTGGAAAACATTGAAATTGCCTCAGAATTCATTCGAATTTTTGATACTCTCCTTGGTAAAGCCAATTCAGAAGAGATTTCGCAACTAACTGCCATGGCAGAAGAAGAGGCATTAAGGTTTCGAGAGTTTAAGCTATCCCTACTTAAAGAACATCTGGTAGGTAAAATAAAAATACATCTTTCACCTTCATTCATTAATCATATGGTGAACGAATTAGAAGAATATTTAAGATTATTGAAATACTTCAATTCAAATCAAATGCCGCCTGTTTTCCATGAACTTCATCATCATTTGCTTTGGCTGTTAGATGCAGCTGGGCATGCAGGTGCAATATCATCCAATATGGATGAAGTTGAAAAAAGATTAAAGGAGAAAAGTGACCAATATAAAAAACATTTTAATGATTTTTATTTAAAAGCTGTTGAAATGGCTGGATATTTACGAACCAATCTGTCAACATTCCCAGCATTGGAAAAATTGAATCAGGACGTTACTTTGGAAATTAAATTCTTTCAGCACTTTCTGCTTGAATTGGAGGAGCTTGACCTCAGTGCGCAGGCTCTTGGAACGTTTTCACCATTAATGGCAGATCATATGTGGCGTGAAGAATGTTATTATTTAACGAAACTCGCTGAATCGACAGACACAGAAAAGCCAAACTGCGATCCAGCGAAACCTAGGCTAGTGGAATAAAAAAGTGAACCAGAGAGCCCTTTCTATAAAAGGGGCTCAAATCTGTTGAATTTAACTTCAAACTCAGTAGGATATTTAACTCTTCGAAGAAGCGTTCGGTCATCTTGTCTTTCTGAGCCTCGCATGGTTAAATACGTTTTTCTCGGTTGGTTAACATTACGGAGTGTAATTTTTAAGGAAGTTAATTCCTATCCTTATGTTATACTAAAAGAACTAAAATCAATTATAGAAGTATAGGAGTGCTGAAAGATGTTTGGAAATACTTCCAATTTGACAGATGGCATTTATTTTGGAGAATCGTTACCACAACAAATCGCTAAACACATTTTAAAAAAAATCATTGAAGGGGAAATAGAAGCTGGAGAGAAAATCGTCGAAGAAGACATTTCCAAAGAATTGAATACGAGCCGTGCACCAGTACGCGAAGCCCTTTATCTATTGCAGGTTGACGGTATTGTTGAGAGGATACCAAGACGGGGAACGATCGTCAAGCCATTTTCACAAAAGGAAATCATTGAATATAATGATGTTACGATCGGGCTGATCCAGATGGGCATTGAATTTTCCCAAGGGAGATGGCACGAAGAAAATAAGCAATCATTACGAAAGCATTTGGAAAGTGCAACGGATGAGTGTAAGAAAAGTAATGTAATTGAGTATCAAAAAAAAGCTGAACAGATATTTCGATATATTCTTTCAATCGCTAATAACAAAGCATTATCCAGATTTTTTGAGGAAGCCGGTCATATCCTCATGGTTTTTGCCCAAAGTCAATGGAATACAGAAACGATGGAAAATTTCCATTTAAGATTAAAAATGTCTATTGAGGCCATTATCGAAGAGGATTTCGTTAAGGCAAAAAATGAAATTCATGAAGCTCTGAATCGTGGAGTGATGTAGAGTCTTTGACTCTAAAACCAAATTGTCGACAATCGACAAAATTAGTGTTATGATGTAATCGTATTCAAACAAGAATATCATCACCAAGATCAAAGGGAGAAAGGGAGAATATTATGCAAGCATTTGATTTTACAGAAAAAGTAGCAATTGTTACCGGTGGCGGCGGGGGTATCGGCCGGGCAGCTTCTATTACACTTTCAGAGTATGGAGCCAAAGTGGTTGTTGTAGACCTTTCTGAAGAGGCTGGCATGTTAACGGTTAATGAAATCAAAGAAAAAGGCGGCGAAGCGAAGTTTGTTAAAGCCGATGTTACAAATGAAGACGATATAAAAAATTATGTTCAAAAAACGATAGATTCTTATGGGAAAATCGATATTTTCCTGAATAATGCAGGGTGGGAAGGCAAAATCATGCCACTTGTCGATTATCCTACTGAAGTTTTCGATCAATTAATGTCAATAAATGTACGCGGCGTTTTCTTGGGTTTGAAACATGTATTGCCCTATATGATTGAACAAAAAAGCGGGGCGGTCGTGAATACAGCTTCAGGAGCTGGCTTACTCGCAACGCCAAACATGGTGGCGTATGGTGCAAGTAAACATGCGGTTCTTGGAATGACGAAAACTGCTGGTGTCGAAGTTGCTCCCCATGGTGTACGGGTGAATGCCGTCTGCCCAGGTGTCGTCAACACGGCTATGATGCGGTCGATTGAAAGCGGATTTGGTCAAGGTGATTCCGCGGCAGCTGAAACGGCTAGAAAACAGTTGGAAGCAACGACTCCGGATGGTCGGTATGCTGAGCCGCAGGAAATTGCAAATCTAATGATGTACTTAGTATCAGATCTTTCCAGCCACATTACGGGTCAAGAACTTGTAATTGACGGCGGGGCCATTTTAATCTGATAAGCAATAGACTTTATTATAGGGGGACGAATACATGAGTTTAAAAGGAAAAGTCATAGTAATTACAGGAGCAGGCAGCGGAATTGGAAAGGAAACGGCATTTAAATTAGCTGAACAGGGAGCTATTGTCGTAGCGGCTGATTACAATGATGTTGCTGCTAAAGAAACGGCTGAATCTATTCAACAAAAGGGAGGCATGGCTTCTTTTGTGAAAGTGGATGTAGCTAAAGCGGAAGAAGTGGAAGCGATGGTAGAAGCTGCAGTTGCCAATCATGGCACCATCGACGGAATTTTCAACAACGCTGGAATTGGACTAGTAAAACCATTTTTAGAGATGGATCCAGAGTCTTATCACAGAGTCGTTGATGTTGATCAACACGGCGTTTATTATGGCATGTATTATGCAGCAAGGAAGATGGTGGAGCTTGGGGTAACAGGCGCAACGATTGTTAATACAGCTTCAATATTTGGGACGATGGTTTCAATTGGCAGCTTTAATTACCATGCTGCAAAAGCTGCAGTCATCGCCATGACTAAATCAGGAGCAATTGAACTTGCGCAATATGGGATTCGTGTTGTCGGTGTGGCACCAGGTTTTATTGAAACGCCGATCATTGGTGATGATCAAGAGTTCCTGGACAGTTTGGCACAACTTCATATGAGGAAAAAATTGATTCAGCCAGAAAAAGTTGCTGAAGTTGTAACGTTCCTGTTTTCTGAAAAAGCGGATGCCATTAATGGACAAGTCATTCCTGTTGATGATGGATTCTTAAGCTTTAAGGGGTAAATTATAAATAGATTTTTCAGATAACTTAAAAAGGGAGTTTTGTCAATGAGCAAACGATTCGATGGCAAAGTAGTAATCATTACAGGTGCAGGATCAGGTTTAGGACAAGCAGCCGCATTGGAAATGGCTAAAGAAGGAGCTAAACTTTCATTAGTTGATTTAAACGATGCATCTTTGGAAGCAACAAAAAAATTAATCTTTGAAATTGCACCAAATTCAGATGTGCTTCTGATCACTGCAGATGTTTCGAATGAAGAAGCAGTAAAGAACTATGTAGACCAAACAGTCAGCAAATATGGTAGAGTCGATGGTTTTTATAATAATGCGGGTATCGAAGGTAAACAGGCACCAACGGCTGAATACGATAGCAACGTTTTCAACAAAGTAACAGACATCAATATTAATGGTGTATTTTATGGCATGAAATACATCCTGCCAATCATGAAAGAACAAGGATCAGGGGCAGTGGTGAACGTTGCTTCTGTAGGCGGAATTCGTGCTGTGCTTAACCAAGCTGCGTACGTTGCAAGTAAACATGCTGTAGCAGGATTAACAAAAACAGCCGCCATAGAGTATGGTCAATACGGAATCAGCATAAATGCCATTGCACCAGGAGTAATCTTAACAGCGATGGTAGAAGGTTCATTCAGGCAAATAGGCGGGGAGAATTGGGAAGAAGCAATGGCGGATTTCGTCAGTGTGAATCCTAAAAAACGCTTTGGTAAACCTGAAGAAGTCGGCCGTTTAGTCGCTTTCTTATTATCAGGGGAATCAGAGTTCATCAATGGGGTAGTCATTCCGATTGATGGCGGACAATCATCACAATACTAATTAAGTAAAGGGAGTGCCAGTATTAGGTCACTCCCTTTTAATGGTATCCTTTATGGTTAGAGACCAAAACTTTTTTGGATTTGATGAAAACGAAGACTTTCTGGGTTTTCGTTTTTTTTGCTTATGTAAAAAATCAGTTTATAGCCTAAATGCGAACCTTTAGAATAGATTCAAGAAGCTAAAAAACAGATGAACTCATAAAAAAAACGCCATACAAGGCGCTTAACAAAATTTCAAGAAACCAATCGTTATTTTTCTTTATCATGAAGCTTATCTTCATATTCAGTTTCCAACATACCATACAGACCATTCATTTCTTGTTCATCAGGATCTGCCCCAAACTCATTTCTATTTTTTTTCTTTTTATCATCAAGGATTTCTTCTTTATCATTCTTCCTATCCATACATATCACCTCCACACAATAGGGTGTCTCATTATCCGAAAAAACATACGCTGAGCGACCAGGTCTTTTTAAGTTTTCTTGCGTTTAAGTTAAGAGTTAAACATAAAATACTAATTCATTACTAGTAATCTCATTTTCAACAACATTTAATTGGTATTCTAAATAGTTATAACTCTTACTATTTGTTAAGATATAAATATATAACTTAGAGATAACGGAGAGAGATTGTGAAGAAGAAACGTAAGAAATCAAAGAATGTTTTTGTCATTTTTATTCTCATTTTTGCATTTTTGCTAATAAAGGAGATCATGCGAACCCCCAATTCTGAAAATGTTTCCACATCAGTAAATACGCTTGATTCTTTTGCGAACGTGAAAAAGTATAGTTCACTTCTCAGAGACGAGTTGGCTAAATACGGGCTTGAGGAGCATACTTCGACATTGATTGCTTTGATGCAGCAGGAAAGCCGAGGACGGGGCGGTGACCCAATGCAGGCATCTGAGTCAGCGGGTCTTGATCCAAATACAATCACAGATCCAACGGAAAGCATTAAGTATGGAGTGAAACATTTTAAGAGAATCAATGAATACGGCAATGAAAAGGACGTGGATTTTGCCACGATCATTCAAGCATATAACATGGGAATTGGTTATATTGATTTCGTTGCGAATAAAGGGGGCAAGCATACTGAGGAGCTTGCGAAGAAGTTTTCCATGCTTCAGGTCGAAAAAAACCCTACCCTTTATGATTGCGGCGGAGACAAAGAGAATTTTCGATACCCATATTGCTACGGTGATTACTCGTACAGTGCCAAGGTATCTAAGAACATTGAGGAGCTTGCCGACAGTATATCGGCTCAAGCTGATGGTGAGTGAGGAGAACAAAAAAGCCTGCTGAATGAAGTAGGCTTTTTGTTCATGCTAAAGGTTTCACTGTTGTTGAGTTCAAAGTATCAAAACCAATGTCATTTGTTGTTCAACCATGGAAGGAGGTCTTTATGTTTATAGAGTTTCTCGGATTCTGAAATGGTTTGTGAAAGAAGAATATCAATGGAATCAAGTAAAGAGTTTAGGGCTTGTTTAACAGAACCACTCTCATAGTGCTCTAAGGGCACAGGTAACTCTTCCTCGTCTAAAATAAAATGTGCCCCACCCGGAAGCACCAAGATATCAATGATCAAATCCTCAAAGGAAACCAACTTATCCTCCATATATGTATTCCTTACAATATTAAAATAGGATCCTAAATAATTCCCTTGGTTATCTCTCCAAATGTATAAATTATAAGGACGGTCTTTCCAATAATGAGCAATCGTATAACTGCCTATAGGAATGGTTAGTTTTATAGGACCCGCTTTCATCGTGAAAGAATCCATGATTTCATGAAAAAGCACGACATGTTGATTTTGTGCTTTTAACAGCAAACAGTTATATTCCACAACTAAGGAGTCATAGCGGATTTTTCTTTCTATTATTTCATCGCCACGCTGTAGTGCTGGTGTAAATATATTGTCCATCGTTTCTATTTCTCCCTTAAAAACTATCTAGATCATTTATTTCATTTTACTTAATAAGGTTTTTCTTTTCTAATAAGGGGCTCGCCAGGGAAATGGGGGATTAACAGCTTTATGGAAATTCAAATATTAAAACCTAATTTCACACCTACAATAACGAGAAACTAGGCTTTATTTACTTCAAAATCGTACACTTCTGGAATAAACACAACTTACAAGATAGTTGTTTCTTGGAACCTATCCTATATACGCCTGCTTTAAAGTTTTAATGTCAATTTTCTTCATTTGGAGCAGCGCTTTCATAACTCTTTCCGATTTTTCAGGATTGGAGTCGTTTACCATCTCGGTTAGTTCCGCAGGGACAATTTGCCATGACACACCAAATCGATCTTTCAGCCAACCGCACACTTGCGCTTTTTCGTCTCCGCCTTCGGAAAGTTTTTCCCAATAATAATCGACATCTTCTTGATCGTCGCAATTGATGATAAATGATATTGCCTCTGTGAATTTGAATTGAGGGCCGCCATTCAATGCTACGAATGCTTGTCCTTCCAATTCAAATTCCACGGTCATCACTGACCCCTCTTGCTTCCCGTGGATTTGATTTCCTTCATTTCCATAGCGAGTGATCCTACCGATCTTAGAATTTTCGAAGATGGATGTGTAGAACTTTGCCGCCTCTTCAGCTTGATTATCAAACCACAAGTTGGTTGTGATTTTTTGAATTTTATTTTTCATAATTTCTCCTTTTCGGTTACATATTTAGTAAGTCTTTGATAACTAAACCCTTCAGTTATTGGGGTTATAAGTGAAATTTATTTTTCGAGTATTGAAATACCCTATTACTATACACCATTTATCAGGAACCTAGAAAATTATGTAAGGGTTAGGGTGAAGTTAAAAACCGTTTGAGAATTCAATTTTTACTAGCCAATCATTTAACTAATTACCTTTATATAGCATCCCCTAAGGGTTAACGAAAAATTATTTCCTTATGCTAGTTACGGTATCTTTGCCCCTAGTGATGGAAATAAAAAAGGATATAGAAACTTTTCACCAGTGAAAAGACCTATATCCAAATAATTGAAGATTAATCAATAAAGTGTCATGTTCATTTCTCAGCTCTCGAAGTTAAATTGCCATTTGATTCCGAATTTATCCGTTAACTGACCGTAAATTTTACTCCAGAATGTTTCTTGGAGCTCTAGACCAACCGTGCCGCCTACACTTAGTTTGTTAAAAATCGATTTAATTTCATCCAAGTCACTACCGACATATGCCAGGCTGATATTGTTGCCTTCAATAAAGGGCATACCAGGAAAAGTATCGGAAAACATGACATTGCTTCCATTAATATTTAGCCTTGTATGCATGACTAAATCTTTCGCTTCTTCTGGAAGGGCAAATTCCGGATTAGGCGGTGTTTCCCCAAAGGTCATGATATTTGGTTGTTCCGTTCCAAAAACCTCTGCGTAGAACTCTACTGCTTCTCGACAATTCCCATTAAAATTAAGATATGCATCAACTGACATCTATCTCACTCCAATTTTTTTTATTTTTATTCGTTGCTACAAGTTTATTGACATCATGTTGCATTATTACCTGACGAAAAACTCCGGTGGTTCAATTCCGAGCGTTCTAAGATAGATATAACCTTGTCCCCTATGATGGATCTCATTTTCCAAGGCATATTGAAGTCTATCAAAGTGGCTTTGTGAGGGACCGAAAAAAGGATCCTTTTCCACCACTGCAAGCGTTTCCTCGGTCATTTCCTTCCACAGTTTCCTAGTATCATCCCTTACTGCTTCGCATGCTGAAACTAGTTCCTCTTTGGTGGAAATTCCAGCAAACGAATCTGGATACTCCCAAACACTAAGTGCAATACCACGCATATATCCAGTCTCAATGTTCATGATTTCTTTAACCATCTCTGCGAAAGGGCGAAGCTTCCCGGCGGGGGTATAGTGAAATAATTCCTCTTCAGGAAAGGCTTCAACCACCCGCATCGTTAATCTCCTGTTGCCTTCCAATATATTTAACAAACCCTCTTTCGATAGAACCACCATTTCACTCTCCTTTAAGAAATACTCTGTATAGAAGTTCTGGGGAAAATTGAAAAGTCCTGCAACTCCTGCAAATTTCTGTATGTAAAGTTTGCACAGCTTTTTTTACTACCGGGGAAAGCTTCCTAAAAATATCATTTTTCTTTTACACTTGATGAAATGAATAGGAGCATTAAAACATAGACGGTTTTTTACTCCAATTAGAGTTATAGTACCATTAACAGTGGTAACTTAATATCTGGAAGGAATTCGCACATGGTAAATATTGATTAAATCTTGTATTTATTATACGATTCAATTGGTTATATATTTCCAACCAACAATATGCTTATACGTAATGGATATCATTAATAACGGAGCCAGCAGAAAAGGAGAGAAGCAAATGATTAATAAAGTCGGTCAAATCATGTTATATGTAAATAACCAAGACGAGTCATTGAAATTTTGGACGGAAAAATTCGGTTTTAGTGTAATTTCTGAAGAAGATAACGGCCAAGGGCTAAGATGGATTGAAATAGCCCCAACAAAGGAAGCACAAACGAGTATCATCCTGCATAATAAGGAATTCATTGCTAAAATGCAGCCGGAATTAAATCTTAATACACCTTCATTAATGTTTTACTCGGATAATCTTGATGAATTATATAAAGACTTTTCGGAGAAGAATATCAAAGTTGGGGAACTTGTGAATATGCCATCTGGAAGAGTCTTCAATTTTGCTGATAATGAAGATAATTACTTTGCGGTCATGGAAAAGAAGTAAATCATTAAAGATAAAAGAACATCAAAACGACTAGAAAAACTATTTTTTAGTCATTTTGATGTTTTTGATACTACTATTTAGTCTGCAGGCCTTGTCCCAGCAGGAAGTCCAGAGTTCTCAACCGTCTTGATCGGCCGAACGGTTATGTCTCCATTCACGTAAATTTGACAAGATAAACGCAAATGATCTTCCATTCCTTTGTCTTCAAAGACCTTTTTTTCTTTTTGTGTGACCTCCAAAAAATCACCTGCCAATATTTCCACTCTGCAAGTTGTACATTTAGCCTTCCCGCCGCATCGGTGAAGAATATTAATACCATTATCCTCCAATGCTAATACTAACTTTTTTCCATTCTCAACTTCAAACGTTCCTTGGTCAAATACTGTTACGTAAGGCATCTAATACC
Source organism: Peribacillus sp. FSL P2-0133 (assembly GCF_037975445.1). Taxonomy (NCBI): domain Bacteria; kingdom Bacillati; phylum Bacillota; class Bacilli; order Caryophanales; family Bacillaceae; genus Peribacillus; species Peribacillus sp. FSL P2-0133. The sequence continues at coordinate 2,758,231 of NZ_CP150254.1, forward strand.
ACCTCTTATTATAAAATATCTTTCAACAGGTCATTAACATATCTATTCTCTTACCTTGTCCATATGACATAAAAAAATGTGAAGTCATTACTGATTGCTAGTTAAGATGAATAATTAATTATCTTGAAGACAAACTTTAAGTACATTCATAATAATAAATTTAACAAAGCATAAACAGAGCTAGGGAAAATAAGAATGTTCATTTAGAGAGATAATTAAGATTTATTGAATAAAAGAGAGTGAAATAATAAAAGGGAGGTGCATGCCTGTGACTAATGGCAATTGTGATTTTTCACCAATGAAACAAATGTTAAAAGAGGAAATTCGTCAAGTAATATCGGCATTACAGGATAACTTAGAAGCAATGGATGATGAAAATTATTGTCTTCTTGGAAATTTCGAGAAAATAAAGGATAAATTCGTATACATCGATATGAAAGCAGCAACATTTTATTTGAACTGTTATTTGTCACCATTTACGGACAAATATCCCGAATTATCAATTTGTGTACAAAATTTGTCGAACTTGAGACATGGCGGGTTGATTGTTATTCAACGGGGAGATTCTCTTGATTCTTTGATCCAACCAGGTATTTCAATAGGAGCGGAGTTAACCCATTCTTTATTGGAATCAATTTTTTTCCCTGGAAATCCACTACATGATGGTGCCGTATTGGTTAGTCAAAATCAGATTGTTTCCGCAGCAAATGTCCTTCCGCTTTCAGACAGACCAACAGGGGGAAAAAAACTTGGAACACGCCATCGCTCTGCTTTAGGTTTATCTGAACGAAGTGATGCCCTTGTATTGGTAGTATCAGAGGAAACAGGAAGAGTTTCATTCGCGTTTAATGGGAATTTATACCCAATTAATGCTCATGGGCCCATTTAGAATTTTTGAGACCATTAAGTCATTAGTGATTATAATTCTGTAGGTAATTCACCCCTGAAAAAATAATCATAGAGCAATTGGGTAAAGGAAAACGTATTTTTTTCACTTTTGTAATTCAAAAGCTTATTTTTCTCGGTATTACAGGTACGGAAAAGGTCATGAATTAATTAACCCGGTGATTTTTACCGGGTTTTTGGTTGCTTTTTATATAAAAAAAGGCATATGATAAATAAGGAGTCTCAATCAGAAAAGTTATAAAACGAAAGAGGATTTTAAATGATAACCATTAAAAGTGAACGAGAAATAAATTTGATGCATGAAGCGGGCAAACTTCTTGCTGCGACGCATAGAGAAATTGCAAAAATGATAAAACCGGGCATCACGACTTGGGAAATCGAAGAATTTGTCGATAAGTACTTGGCAGAGCATGGTGCCACTCCTGAACAAAAGGGCTATAACGGCTACAAATATGCAACGTGTGCATCAGTGAATGATGTAATCTGCCACGGCTTTCCGCAAAAGAAAGCCTTAAAAGAGGGAGACATCGTTACGATTGATATGGTAGTGAACCTTAACGGAGGTTTGGCGGATTCAGCTTGGACATATGCAGTCGGAGAAGTTTCCGATGAAACTCAGCGTTTAATGGATGTAACCAAGAATGCTTTATATAGAGGCATCGAAGTTGCACGGGCAGGAAATCGTCTTGGGGACATCGGGCATGCAATCCAGTCATATGCAGAAGGTGAAAAGTTTTCTGTTGTTCGCGATTTTACAGGGCACGGAATCGGTAAAACCATGCACGAGGACCCAACAGTCCTACATTATGGTAAGCCAGGTAAAGGTGCCCGTTTAAAAGAGGGAATGGTCATCACGATCGAGCCAATGTTGAATGCAGGAACATGGCATATGAAAATGGACCAAGACGGCTGGACGGCAAGAACGGCAGATGGAAAACTCTCCGCCCAATATGAACATACCCTCGTCATTACAAAAGAAGATCCGATCATTTTAACGGAACAGTAAACAAAAAGAAGAAACGGCCTAATCATGTGCCGTTTCTTCTTTTTGTTTTATTGAAATATTTCACAATAAACCTCGGCAGAATATTCTGAATTCCATTTACCCACAATAGATCAAATTCGAAAAATTAGTACTAGGCAGTTAGGCATTAAAAACTTTACTATTATGTGGGAGCACAGGATAATAAGGGGAAGGAAGAAATAATTAATAATATGTTATATAAACACTATATAAAGGGGGTAATGACTGTGAAGAAAGGGGAGAAACTGTCTGCAACGGTTGAAACAGTTGGGTTGAGCCAGCGGGAATTTTTAACGATTTTTTTACTACACTCTTTGAGAATAAAACCGAATTATCCAAGGGCGATTCATCAGGACCTAAAAAATACGTTCACTGGAAAAGTGCATAGCTATGACTATCTATGTAAAATATCCAATACGCTAGTCGAATCCAAACATTTATCATTATATACGAATAAGGGAAGAAATTATTATCAAATAACTGAAAAAGGCAAAGAGCTTTACATATGGTATCAAGAAAATTTCCTGGAACGGTTTTCCGAAGTGAAAAAGGTCATTGATCGCTTCATGTTCGATTTAAGGGGTTCTGGTGAAAACCCACCAGTTATTAATGAACTTCCAGAAGAATACAGGTCGTATTTCTCGAAAATAATATCGGTGAAAGACCTTGTCCGTTATGTAACTTTAAAAGCCGCTTTCACTAAGAAGCCCATTTACATGGGGGAAATTGGCGATCTCCTTAAAAATCAGTTCGGTTGGATCGCTTCAAACGGCTATTTATACGATTTATCTCATGAAATGGAAGAGAACGGCCTTCTTGTCGGCAGGTGGGAAAGTGAAAAACGAACTAAACGGTATTTACGAATCACCGATGAAGGACAGCATCATTACAAACAGATTGCGGATTCTGCAGCCTTTCAAGTCCAGGAAGTCCAAAAATACATGGCCAGTGTCGTTATGTTCTTAAAAGAAAAGAGTTAATTGAAATAAGAAATGGAGCCCCTTAATTTTGCAAGGAGATTGAAGTTACATGCTTAAATTGAATCGTTCAAGGGTAAATGTTACTTAAAAAACTTCTTAACAAGGGGGAATGACTGATGGTGGAAAAACACGAAGAAATGGGAAGCATATTCAGTTTCATTAAAGGCCAGGTAGATAAACTGCCCATTTCACAATCGAAAAAGAACAAAATGCTCGACCAGCTCCTAAAGCTTAAAACGATGACAGTTGATGCAAGGGAACCGCGAATTGCTCTTGTAGGAAGGCGGGGGTCCGGAAAATCATCACTGATCAATGCGATGTTTGGACAGGAACGGCAATATGTCAGTTCCGTTAAATCTGGAACGGGTAAGGGAAAATGGCTTTGGTACCCGAGTGATGCCGAGCCCAAAATCCGTTTGCTGGACTCCCGGGGACTGGGTGAGAGTGAAGCTCCTACGGAAGAGTTCGAAGAAAAAACACCAATGGATGAATTGATAAAAGCGGTAACCGAAGAACAGCCTGATGTGTTTCTTTTTTTGATTAAAGCAAAAGAAACAGATTCAAGGGTTGAAGAAGATTTAAAAGAGTTGAAGAAGCTGCGCAAAATCGTTAAAGAGAATCACCATTATGATGTACCCGTAATCTGTGTGGTCACCCAAGTGGATGAATTAGATCCGCCCCATTATAAACAAGCACCTTTTGATGCCAATCCTAAGAAAAAACAGAATATTGATGAAGCCATCGCTTTGATGTCAAAACGATTTAAAGAGAGTGAAATACCACTATTGAACATCATTCCTATTTGTTCGTATATTGATTTTGATGAAAATGGAAATATTGAATATGATATGCGTTGGAACATAGATTTGCTTTCTGATTACTTGATCGAGGCCTTACCCAGTGAAGCGAAGCTGAAGACCGCCAAAGTGATGCAGAGCCAATTCGTTAAGAAGAAATTCGCGCGGACGATAGTGGGAACGTTTACGGCAATAGCTGGTTTAATAGGTGCAGAGCCGATACCTTTCGCTGATTTTCCCATTTTGACCGGCATTCAAGGTTTGATGATTGTGGTGATTGGTTTTATCGCGGATAAAGAAATCAATACAAAAACTGCAAGTGAATTCATTGCGGCATTAGGGATCAATGTTGGAATCGGTCTCCTTGTGAGGGAAGGTGTCAGGGCTGCAGTCCGATTCATCCCAGGAGCTGGTCTAGCGGTTTCAGGTGCGGTAGCGGGCGCGGTCACATATGGAATCGGGCAAGCAGCGATAGCTTACTTTCTCGAAAACAAAGATATTGATCAGGCGAAGGAAGCTTACAAGAACGCGAACAAAGACTATAAAAATGAAGATATTGACTCTTAATGGGCAGATTCAAACCATAAACTACACTAAGGTGATATGATAAAGTGGAGTTCGCAGTTCTGTTTCTGCTGCAAAATGGTTCAGGATTTTGTTTACTACAGAAGGGATGATCTTCATGTCGTTTTTTCATTCACAGAAGCAAAAAGAATATATACAAAAATTAGAGGATGCGATTCAGTCCTTTTCCGGCCGATCTGAAGCGCTTGATGATTCAAAGGGATTTCCTTTTGAAAACATTCAGGAGTTAAAGGAATTCGGATATCCCCAATTAACTTTAGCAAAAGAAGATGGCGGATATGGCGGTTCGTTATATGATTTTCTCCTATGCCAAGAAAAAATAGCCCAATATTGCGGCCCGACAGCCTTAGGAATAGGGTGGCATGTCGGAACGGTCCTATCCTTAACGGAGAAGAGACCATGGGAAAAAGGAGTCATGAATGAATTGTTTGATGAAGTGTCTAAAGGCGCTCTCATCAACACGGCAGCATCTGAGGCTGGAACAGGAAGCCCGACGCGCGGAGGCCGACCGGAAACGATCGCTATCAAAAAGGGTCAACAATGGAATTTGAATGGCAGAAAGACTTTCACTACACTCTCACCCGTCCTTGATATTTTTCTAGTAACGGCATGGGTTCCCGAGGATGAGCAGCTAGGAACATTTTTAATTCATCGTGATGTAATGGGGGTAAGTATAGAAGAAACTTGGGATATGATTTCCATGCAGGGGACAGGAAGTCACGATTTGGTATTAAATGATGTCAGCCTGCCTGAAAAGTATTATGTGATGAAAAGCAATCCTGGTGAAAAAAGAAAGCCTGAAGCGTGGCTATTACATATACCGGCTTGCTACTTGGGTATCGCAGTGGCTGCCAGAAATTACGCAGTCGAATTTGCGAAAACCTATTCTCCCAATAGCTTACCAGGACCAATCAGGGACCTTCCGAATGTTCAACGGACAATCGGGGAGATGGAACTGGAATTGGGCGAAGCACACCATTTCCTCTACTCTGTCGCAGAAAAATGGGTGCGGCACCCTGAAAGTCATGATGAATTATCGAAGCAATTGGGTGCTGTTAAGTTATCGGTCGTCAACAAATCGATTTCCATCGTCGATAAAGCGATGAGAGTCGTCGGTGCCAAAAGCTTACAACGAAATAATCCCCTGCAACGTTACTATAGGGATGTACGAGCAGGACTTCATAATCCTCCGATGGATGATGCGACAATCACCACGCTCGCAAAGTCAGCTCTTTATTAAGTTCGTATTCGGATATTATTTTGATGGCACTGAAATGACTTCGTCGTTTCAGTGTTTTTTTTAGCCTTGAATCATCCGCTTTCTTTGTTGGTCCCTCTAGCTGCATCTTTTTTTAGTCCAGCATGGAAATTTCACTAGCTTATCATTCTCTATCTTGTTATGATTGATATACCTGTCTAAATCTTCGAAAAATATCGAAAGTTCGGTGTAATAATGAATCTTATGACAAAAGATTTACTGATTAACTTTTTAATTATCCTTTTTCCGATCTTTTTATTGCAAATGAGCTATCTAGTGAAGTACGTATACCGTTTAGATGCATTAAAAGGATCCTTCCTATCGATTTTCCCTATTCTTTCACTTGTTCTATGCATGCTGTTTCCCGTTGTTATAGAAGAGGATTTTGTTTGGGATCTTAGATGGATCCCTTTTCTTTTAGGCGGTTTATATGGAGGCTACCGGCTAGGAATCATATTGATAGTCATCACTCTTCTTATTCGCTATTTATCAGGGGGGGAAAATGGATTTTATATCTCATGCATCACTTTTCCACTCATGGGAGTTTCCTTGTTTTTTATATCTAAATACTATCTAAAAATGTCTGTCAGTAAAAAAATCTGCATTGGTATATCATTAATATTCATTGTTCATATTCTCACACAATTTATTTCAACAGTAGTATTTGAACTTACTATCGGTATAAGTCTATGGAAACAATACTTCACGATTCAAGTCATAGGAATCGTTGTTGTGATCATATTATGGGAAGTCATCCTCACTAATTTTCAGGTTCTCGAAAAATTAGTGAAAGCGGAAAAGTTGCAGCTCGTTAGTCATCTGGCTGCAAGCATATCTCATGAAGTCAGAAATCCCCTTACAGTTACCAGGGGATATATTCAAATGTTAAGCGAAGACGTGTCTTCTCACACGAAGGTCAATTATGCAAATATTGCATTGAAGGAATTAGATCGGGCCACAGATGTCATTAATGATTATTTGACGTTTGCTGCCATAAGCCCTGAAAACACAGAGCGATTAAGGGTATCCGAGGAAATTCAGCATGTCGTGAACAACATAAAACCATTGGCTAACAATAATCGAACGGAATTGAAGCTATCCCTAATCGAAGATGGAGCTTATTTTGTCATGGGGGAAAGGAAGAAATTCCAGCAGTGCTTGTTCAATATCTTAAAGAATGGCGTAGAATCGATGCACCATGATGGTGAAATATACATACAGTTAATTCGTGCTGCCACTACCATCCAAATTAAGATTCAAGATCAGGGAATTGGGATGACACAGGAACAAATATACCGTTTAGGTGAGCCTTACTTCACGACAAAAAATAAAGGGACGGGATTAGGAATGATGGTTTCATATAGCGTTATCAAAAGCATGGATGGAACGGTACATGTATCAAGTGTACAAGGGAGAGGGACATGTTTCTCTATTAACCTGCCTATACATAGAAACGAGCTGATTTAAGTTTAGTGTAAATTGACGGTTTTAAACTCATAGATTACAATTTAAGTAAACTACCAATATTATGAAATGATTCAATAACGCATTTGATACCTAAGGGAGATGATGAAATGAAATCGCTTACAGATGGACAAATCATTTGGGAACCGACAAAGGAACAAATCGAGCAAACGGTATTGACTCAATATGTGAAATGGTTAAAAGAAAAGAAAGGTTTAACATTTCATGATTATCATGAATTATGGAAATGGTCGGTAGATGAACTGGAGGAATTTTGGGCTTCCATTTGGGAATATTGTGATGTAAAAGCAGCCAGGAAATATGATAGGGTTTTAGCGGAGCAAACAATGCCAGGTGCGAAATGGTTCGAGGGGGCAAGGCTAAATTATGCTGAAAATGCATTATTGAATGATCAAGAAGAAAAAACGGCGATTTTTTTTCGTTCCGAACATATCAGGCAGCAAGAGGTTAGCTGGAAAGAGCTGAAAGAAAAAGTAGCTTCTGTCGCCCATTCATTAAGGAAACTTGGTGTGAAATCCGGTGACCGTGTTGTTGCCTATATGCCGAATATTCCTGAAGCGGTCATAGCTTTCTTGGCAACAGCAAGCATAGGTGCCATCTGGTCCAGTTGCTCACCTGACTTTGGGGCAAGAAGTGTCATAGATCGTTTCAAACAGGTTGAACCGGTTGTATTAATGGCGGTTGATGGGTATCAGTACAATGGAAATGTATATGATAAAACATCAGTCGTCTCACAGCTTATACAGGAATTGGTCACTCTCAAGCATACCGTGTTAGTTCCTTACATAGAAAAAAAGAATTTGGAAGTGAATCTGGCAGATGTGATTCCTTGGGATGACCTTTTAAAAGAAAAGACAGAATTATCTTTTGAAAGTGTTCCGTTCGATCATCCGCTATGGATTCTTTATTCATCAGGTACAACCGGGATGCCAAAACCAATTGTACAAGGGCATGGCGGTATATTATTGGAGCATTTTAAATCAACAAGAATCCATCAAGGTATGGCTTCCGAGGATACTGTATTCTGGTTTACGACGACAGGCTGGATGATGTGGAATCTCCTTATGGGCGGTCTACTTAATGAAGGGACCATCGTCCTTTATGACGGCAGTCCTTCTTTTCCGAATATGAATGCCCTTTGGGAATTGGCGGAAGATACAGGCATGACTTTCTTTGGAACAAGTGCACCTTTCCTTACCAATTCCATGAAGTTAGGAAATAAACCCATGGGAAAATATGATTTATCCAAATTGAAGGCTCTTTTTTCCACTGGAGCTCCATTGTCTGGCGACGGTTATAAATGGGTGTATGAGAATGTCAAGAAGGATATCTGGCTCAGTTCATCCAGTGGCGGAACCGATGTTTGTGCCGGTTTTGTTGGCGGTGTCCCAACATTGCCCGTGAGAATCGGAGAAATACAAGGAAGGGCATTAGGGGTTTGTGCGGAAGCCTTTGATGAGCATGGTCAAACATTGATTAATGAAGTCGGTGAATTGGTCATTACCAAACCGATGCCGTCCATGCCGCTATACTTCTGGAATGATCAAGACGGGTCAAGATACTACGAGAGTTATTTCGATACGTATCCTGGCATATGGAAACATGGTGATTGGATAAAAATCGACGACAAGGGCAGCTGTATCATTTATGGACGTTCCGACTCGACCATCAACCGTTCTGGTGTACGGATGGGAACTAGCGATATCTACCGGGTCGTCGAAGCGATAGACGAGGTGATGGAAAGCCTTGTCATTGATAGGGAAGTGCTTGGCCGGGGTTCCTCAATGTTACTGTTCGTTGTTCTTAAGCCCGGTAAAGCCCTGGATACTTCATTGACGGCAAAAATCAAGGAACAAATCAGAGGGCATGTGTCCCCTCGCTTTATTCCTGACCAAATCCATGTCGTTGAACAAATTCCAAAAACATTGAACGGAAAGAAAATGGAAGTCCCGATTCGTAAAGTGTTATTAGGATTCGAGTTTGATAAGGTAGTGAATGCAGACTCCATGGGAAATCCAGAATCGCTACAGTTCTTTAAAGAATTAGCTCTCGAGTTGAATGAGAAAAAAATATTCTAGCATTAAGGCGGAGCAAAAAGCTCCGTCTTTTTTAGCTTAATGGGCCTGGTGCTATTTCCCCAACAAGCACTTCTATTTCTGGATATGGGTTTTTATTTTCGAAGTCAATATGAAAATATATTTACACGATATACGAAAAAGGAAAGCTCATTAGCATAAAATCCAGATCTGCAGGCGTAATAGTTCATGATTATGAATTTCGCTGCCTTTATGAACACCTGGATGACGATAAGAACTATCCAACAGTGTCCCTGTAGGCAATATACCAAATAATGACTCATTATATTTGAATAGTATTCTTATAATTAATTTAGAGGAAGCAATTAGAAGGCTATGAAGAAGCAGGAGAAAGGTAAACGGGAAAAGACGTAATATCTTTTGCGAAGGTGCAATCGCAGCTTCCATGTGGCGGAGGTGGATTTTCATTCTTTGCAATAATTGGTATGTTTCTGCTGAAAGATAAACCAGAAAGGAAACGGTGCCTATAAATTCGATTACACTGGCTTGATCATTTTTAGCATTATAATGATTGCCTTGAATGTATTTATTAATTACGGAGCAGATTAGGATGGACAAGTCCGATTTCAATCGTCCTACTCGTTGCCACAATCATAGGCATTATTATTTTAATCGTTGAAAATAGCAAAGATATCGTTCTGATTGACTTTGCTGTATTTCAAAATAAGCCATATACAGGTGGCAAGCTCACTTGGCAGTGCATTCGGCGTCGCGATTTCTTCAGCTGCTGTTTACGGTGGAATAGCAGCAAATTGAAAGCTTGAAACAGCGGCTTCAATAGGGATTTTCGTAAATGTTATATTCGCTGTGCTTTCAATATCATCTATTATCTTTTTGGTGCAAAAGATACCGCTAAAACATCTAATGCTCCTAAAAAATCACCGGCTGGTACCAACCGGATCCCTATTGCAGAATAATTAGCTGTTGGAAATGTAAAATGCCACATTTAACGGCGTTTTCGAAAAATAATGAAGGGATGAAGAGATTATGAGAAGTGAATTAATGGAAATGCTACAATCCCGTACGGATGAAATGATTGAAATTCGTAGATACCTACATGAAAATCCTGAGCTTTCTTTTAAAGAAGAAAAGACAGCTCAATATATTATCGATTTTTATAAAGAAAAGGACGTAGAAGTTCAATCTAATGTAGGTAATGGATACGGAATTATCGTGACCATTAAAGGTGGAAAGCCTGGAAAAAACATCGGTCTTCGAGCTGATTTTGATGCGCTTCCAATTGTTGAAGAAACGGATATACCCTTTAAATCAAAAAATGAAGGCGTTATGCATGCGTGTGCTCATGATGGCCATACAGCCTACTTGTTAGTCTTAGCGGATTGCCTCATTCAATTAAAAGATGAAATTCCCGGTACAATCAAAATTATTCATCAGCATGCGGAAGAAGTTCCGCCAGGCGGGGCAAAGAGTATTGTAGAATCCGGGGTACTTGACGATTTAGATAATATATTTGGCATCCATCTGCTGCCAATGGATTCAGCAGGAGTTGTTGGTTATCATGCTGGATATTCCTTTAACGGCAGGGCTTATTTGAAATTAAAAATTCAAGGCAGAGGTGGACATGGTTCCTCACCACATCTAGCAAATGATGCCATTGTGGCTGGTGCTCATTTTGTTACAGCTGCTCAAACGATTATTAGCCGTCGATTAAGTCCATTTGATATTGGTGTGATTACTATTGGCTCTTTTGATGGAAAAGGAACATTTAATATAATTAAAGACAGCGTAGAGCTTGAAGGCGATATCCGTTATATGACTGTTGAAACAAAAGAAAAAATTGAAAAGGAAGTTAAACGCCTTGTAAAAGGACTTGAAGAAGAGTTTGGAGTAACATGTGATCTTACATATACGAATGACTATCCACCTTTATATAATGATCCCGAACTAACAGGAAAGGTTGCTGAGTTTCTTAAGAATGCAAAGGATAAAGATATTAAAGAAGTAATGGAATTTCCAGCAATGCCGCCATCTGAAGACTTTGCTTACTATGCTGAAAAAATCCCTTCCTGTTTCTTTTACATTGCTTGTACACCTAAAGGAGTAGAAAAACCTTATTTTAATCATAATCCTAAATTTGATATCGATGAAGATGCCCTTCTCGTGGCAGCAAAAGCAGTAGGGTATGTTGTTTGTGGTTATTATGAGTTAGATTAAGGAAAAGAATAGAATCATTTGTAAGGTGTGGTTCAGATTACCACAGGATTTGCTGAATTAGATATTTTTATTAGTAAAAAGTAAAACGATTGCGGAGAAAGGCTAATGGCAGTACCTGATAGGCGGATCTCCGTGTGAAGGGAAACTTTCATGCACGGTGCGAGGTAGGGGCTGATTGATTCTATAAATAAAAAATCTAACCACCCTATTACTATGGAAAAGGCAACGATAACTTCGAATTTTCATCTATCTGTAAATAGGGAATGCAAATAAATCAACCCTTTTTATAGAATGAATCAATTGAATTTTTATAAGGGTGTGTTTGGATCATCCTAAACACGCCCTTAAAATATGTCATTTTATCAAGGTAAGGTATAGAATTGATCATACTTTATGGATATGTTTAAAAAGTAGAGTCTAACCAAATTAGTGGCCTAGTTTGACGCTGGTAAAGTGAAATGGGAGATTGTTTCGTTAACACGTCAAGCATTGTGAAAATGAATGCTTGATGATAAATATAAACCGTATTGATCCAAATTATGTTATTCTATTTTTGTTTACAACAGTCCGTCTGAAAAACTGTAAAGGGGGTATAAGGCTTAATGGTTAAGGAAAAGAAAATCAAGCTAAAGAAGCCAAAGAAGTGGTGGGTATGGGTTCTAGCAATAGTCATCATTGCTAATATAGCAGGTGGTGGGGCTGAAGAGGAAGTTGATAAAGAAGAGAAGGCTTCTAATACTGCTGAACTTAGGGAGGAAGCTCCTAGACAATCTTTACTGCTGCAAGGATTTTCGCGAGTCTCGAATTTTCTCTTTTTCCATACATTAATTATGATAAAACTATAGACTCTATGCCCTTTCCCAACTTTAAAATTTACCCGTATTGTCAATCGGAAAAATGTAAAAATGTTTCGCTTATACATAAGCTTGTTTGGGATTCCTTGCGACATAGAAAAGCTGCTATAAGCTTGTTTTTTCGTAGCTAATAACTTCAAATTATACACTGTTCATAAAGTTCAAACTTGTCCATATTTAATTATCAGAAAATAGAGCTTTTTCAGATAATAATTGAAATATCCATTAAAACCCGATAATATACAACTAGTAGTACAACTCTATATCAGCGGATGAAGATTGTGGGAGAGACTAAACATTGTTTAGCACCGAAGGAGCAAACCCTAAAAAGCAGGGGACTAATCTCTCAGGTAAAAGGACTACAATTGGACGCGTCTCTGAAGAGAGCCATAGGCCACCGAAGGAGCTAAACTCTCAGGTAAAAGGACAGAGGAAGTTAGGAAAATCCCTATCTTTCCTCTGCCTTTTTTTGTACTTGGAAAGATAAAAAGAGAGGAGAGTGCATGGAGATATGTAGATAAATGAGTCTATCCTTTGATTTGTGCAACTAATGGTATATTTTCAAAAAAGGTTGGTAGATCTATTTCAAAAAACTATATCTAGTACCCACCGAGAAAGCGCTTACAGTGATAGGTCAGTCTCCCAGTATGCTAATAATTCACACTCATTGAAGGACTGAACCTTTATAAGGAAAAAATTCCAAGTAGCCTATAAAAGTAGAAAGTGGGGAATCGTATGCAGGAACAAAAGTTGGATAGAGGGTTAAAAAACAGGCACGTACAACTCATAGCTATTGGTGGTGCAATCGGAACGGGATTATTTCTTGGAGCAGGAAAATCTATTCATTTAGCTGGGCCATCAATTCTATTTGCTTACATGATTACAGGCATCATTTGTTTTTTAATCATGCGCGCACTTGGAGAACTACTCTTATCTAATTTGAACTATCATTCCTTTGTTGACTTTGTAAGAGACTATTTAGGTAATATGGCAGCATTTGTAACCGGCTGGACATACTGGTTCTGCTGGATTTCAATCGCAATGGCCGACTTAACAGCAGTTGGACTTTATACTCAGTATTGGTTTCCCTCCGTACCGCAGTGGATGCCTGGATTAATTGCACTAGTCATATTGCTATTTATGAATCTTGCAACCGTAAAACTTTTTGGCGAAATGGAATTCTGGTTCGCATTAATTAAGGTCATAGCTATTCTAGCATTAATTGTTATCGGTATTTTCATGATTATTAAAGGCTTTTCCACTGATTCAGGCGCAGCAAGTTTCACGAATCTATGGAGTCACGAAGGTATGTTCCCAAATGGAATAAATGGTTTTGTCCTCTCATTCCAGATGGTAGTGTTTGCGTTTGTGGGCATTGAACTTGTAGGACTTACAGCAGGTGAAACAGAAGATCCAGAAAAAGTTATCCCCAAGGCGATCAATAATATTCCTATTCGGATTATAATTTTCTACATTGGCGCACTTATTGTCATTATGAGTGTTTATCCGTGGAACGCAATCATCCCAACGGAAAGCCCATTCGTTCAAGTATTTGTGGCTGTAGGTATTGCTGGAGCTGCTGGTATCGTTAATTTTGTAGTCCTAACATCGGCTGCTTCGGCATGTAACAGCGCAATCTTCAGTACAAGCCGGATGGTATACTCACTTGCCAAAGATAAAAATGCACCTGTACCGTTTGCAAAACTTAATGACCGTAAAGTACCTTCCAATGCATTGTTCTTTTCAACTGTTGTCATTTTAATTTCTGTTGTTTTGAATTATTTAATGCCTGAAGGAGTATTTACCTTGATTACAAGTATTTCTACCGTATGTTTCATCTTTATTTGGGGAATTACAGTCATCAGTCATTTGAAATACCGTAAAACAAGACCAGATCTAGTGAAAAAGAACAAATTTAAATTACCACTTTATCCAATTTCCAATTACTTGATCCTTGTTTTCCTAGCGTTCGTCCTAGTTGTTCTTGCACTTGCGGACGACACTCGTGTTGCCTTATTCGTTACTCCTGTTTGGTTCATTATGCTGATTGCGATTTATAAGATGCGCATAACGAAGGTGGATCAGGCGAATCAGAGAGAGGTAGCGGGGAATTAAGAGGCAAGAAATCCTTTGATTCTATTTGCTGTGTTTGTCCAGATAGTTGCCGCTCCATTTTTTCCAACTGGGTGAGTAAAAAATCTGCCCGTTTTAAAAAGCCAAAGATATCTGGTTGATTCTATGATAATTCGAAATAAATATTATAGAATAGTATTGTTAGCGCTTTCAAAAATGCTTGACATAATTATTCTCAACAACTATTCTAAATGTACCAAATTGAATAAGCGGATGACAGTTGTGGGAGAGTGCAAAGCGACAAGCCACCGAAGGAGCAAGTTCCAAAAAGACCCTTGGAATAAATCTCTCAGGTAGATGGAACCACAAATGGACGCACCTCTGGAGAGCGCGTATAAACATATACGCCACCAAAGGGGAAAGGCTCTATTAAAAAATGGAGCTAAACTCTCAGGTAAAAGGACAGAGAAGGGTAGAGAACGCTACGACCCTTTTCTGTCCTTTTTTGCGTGCAAAAAAGGTTGTAAAGCATACTGTTTTTAGCAGTTTTCATAGAAAAGCAGGCCTGTAGCGGGAAAGAGCACCATATTGGAATTGAAAATTATGTAAAAATTCAGAATTAACAAAAATGTCCGGGAGGGAAAATGAAATGAGTTTACAACAAAATGATTCAACCATTTTTAAAGCGATTGAGAAAGAAGGACAACGTCAACATCAAACACTGGAATTGATTGCATCAGAAAATTTTGTTAGCCCAGATGTATTAGAGGCAATGGGAAGCGTGATGACAAATAAATATGCAGAAGGTTATCCAGGAAAGCGCTATTATGGTGGATGTGAATTTGTCGATGTGGCAGAACAAACGGCCATTGAGCGTCTAACAAAGCTTTTTGGTGCCAAATATGCAAATGTTCAGCCTCACTCAGGTGCACAAGCCAATTTCGCAGTTTTTTTCGCACTCCTTCAGCCTGGTGATAAGGTGATGGGAATGAACCTTTCACATGGTGGCCACTTAACTCATGGAAGTCCAGTCAGCGTTTCAGGAAAATGGTTTGAAGTTGTGTCTTATGGAGTTAGAGAAGATACTCAGTTAATTGATTATGATGAGTTGGAAGCTATCGCAAAGAAAGAACAACCTAAATTGATTATTGCAGGAACAAGTGCCTATCCAAGAACGATTAATTTTGCACGATTTAGAGAAATCGCCGATCAAGTTGGTGCAAAACTTATGGTGGATATGGCTCATATAGCCGGGCTGGTAGCTACTGGTCTTCACCCATCCCCAATCCCATATGCGGATGTTGTGACAAGTACAACTCATAAAACATTAAGAGGACCTCGGGGGGGCATCATTTTAACGAACGATGAAGTAATTATCAAAGCGATTAATAAATCCGTATTCCCAGGAATTCAAGGCGGTCCACTTATGCATATCATTGCAGCAAAAGCAGTTGCATTCAACGAAGCTTTACAACCAAGCTTTAAGGATTATGCGAAACAAGTCATTGAAAATGCTACAACACTTGGCGAAACATTAAAAAATGAAGGTGCAGCACTTGTTTCTGGTGGAACAGATAATCATATTGTCCTTTTAGATTTGCGTCCGTGGAATTTAACAGGAAAAGAAGCGGAGAAATTATTGGAAGACGCAGGCATTACCGTGAATAAAAATACGATTCCCTATGATCCAGAAAAGCCATTTGTTACGAGCGGTATCCGAATGGGGACAGCAGCTTTAACAACTCGAGGCATGAAGAGGGAAGAGATGGTGAAAATTGGTGAAGTGATTGCAACTGTTCTAAAGAGTAAAGGTAATAAAGACGTCATTCAGAAAGCAAGAGAAACAACCAAAGAGATTTGTGATGTTTATCCGTTATTTCAACAGCCAACTACTGTGTAAAGAAAGGGGCAGCTTAATGGAATTATGCCTTTGCTGAAACCTGAGCAACTGCCATGGCAGCGAGATACTACTAGCAATAAAGAAACCTGTAACAGTTGAACTATTTTGCAGAAAATCATAATTGGGGGTAAATCATGGGTATTGAAACAGCATTAAAGCAAACACCGCTTTTTGAAGTATATAAAAAATACGGGGCAAAAGTTATAAATTTTGGTGGCTGGGCTCTACCGGTTCAATTTACCAGCATTTTAGAAGAGCATGAAGCTGTTCGAACTGAAGCAGGACTTTTTGATGTTTCTCATATGGGAGAAGTACTTGTGGAAGGGAAAGATGCCGAGAGTTATATTAACTACCTTGTTACAAACGATGTAACAAAGCTTGGCATCAATCAAGCACAGTATACCGCAATGTGTTATCCAGACGGTGGAACGGTCGATGATTTATTAGTTTATAAATTAGGAAATGAAAAATATTTACTTGTCATTAATGCTGCAAACATTGAGAAAGATTACGAATGGATGAAGCAGCATGTAAAAGGAGAGATGGAGCTCCAAAATATTTCGGAAGACATCGCTCAGCTTGCCATCCAAGGACCAAAGGCAGAAAGCATTTTGCAAAAGTTAACGGAAATTGATTTATCAGAAATTGGTTCTTTTAAATTCGCCCAACACGTCAACATCTCGGGGATTTCCGATGTACTTGTATCCCGTACAGGTTACACAGGAGAAAATGGATATGAGCTTTATTTATCTGCAGACAAAGCGGTAGCACTTTGGGAAAAGATCTTAGAAACAGGAGCCACGAGTGGATTAAAACCATGCGGACTTGGTGCACGGGACACGCTTCGGCTGGAAGCACGTCTTGCACTCTATGGCCAAGAACTAAGTAATGATATCAGCCCGCTTGAAGCAGGAATCGGCTTTGTCGTAAAGACGAACAAAGAAAGTGACTTTATCGGAAAGTCTGCTCTTACAGAACAAAAAGAAACTGGATTAAAACGAAAATTAGTAGGGATTGAAGTAACAGGCCGGGGGATTCCGCGTCATGGTTACAAGGTAATTTCTAAAGATGGAGAGGAAATAGGTATTGTTACATCAGGAACACAATCACCATCTTTGAAGAAAAGCTTAGGTCTTGCCTTGGTATCAGCCGATCAAGCTGAAGTGGGGACACCAATAATAGTGGAAATCCGAAATAAACAGATTGAAGCCGTTATTGTTAATGCACCATTCTACAAAAGGTAAGCGGAAATATTTTAATAGAGTTATCGTGTAGTTTTCATGAGTCGATATCCGTTACCTTGCATGCAGCCTAAAATCGACTACTTAAGAGCAAAATTACCCAAATTATATTCTGAATTATGGGAATAGTTAAAAAACAAAAAAGAAAAGAAAAGGGGAAAATACAATGACGAAATTATTATCAAGTTTTCGATATAGCAAAGAACATGAGTGGGTGCAACAATTAGAAGGAAACCGTGTTCGTATTGGAATCTCTGATTATGCACAAAAAGCGTTAGGTGATATCGTCTTTGTTGAAAATCCAGCGATTGATGATGAAGTAACTGTCAATGAATCGATGGGAACGATCGAGTCAGTTAAAGCAGTTTCCGAACTTTACTCACCTGTTTCAGGAACAGTAGTTACTGTAAACGAAGAGTTAGAAGGCGCTCCAGAGACGATTAACGAGCATCCATTTGAAGCAGGGTGGTTAGTCGAAGTAGAAATGTCCAATCCAGAAGAATTAGACTCACTTCTAAACGAAGATGAGTATCAAGCATTTACTAATGAAGGAGAGGAATAATATGACAGCCACTTATAGATACCTTCCTGATACGAAACAAGACCAAGACGAGATGCTAACATTTTTAAATATTTCTTCTATAGATGAGTTATTTGAAGATATTCCAGCTGAAATCAGCCTGCAGGGGGAGCTAAACATCCCAAAGGCGGTTCCTGAACCGCTGCTTGTGAAAAAAATGAACCAGCTTGCTACAAAAAACAAAAATGCGAATCATTACCCGACTTTCCTAGGCGCGGGGACATATGATCACTACATTCCAAGTGTGGTAAACCATATGATTTCACGCTCCGAATTTTACACAGCCTATACACCTTACCAACCGGAAATCAGTCAAGGTGAATTACAAGCAATTTTTGAATTTCAAACGATGGTCTGTGAGTTGACAGGAATGGATGTGGCTAACTCTTCCATGTACGATGGTTTTACATCGCTTGCAGAAGCTGCATCACTTGCTGTTGAGGCTACGAGACGTTCGAAAGTTCTTGTTTCCAAAGCGGTACATCCTGAATCCCGTGCTATTTTACATACAGTAGCAGGTGGTCCGGGATACACAGCTGAGGAAGTAAACCTAGCTGATGAGATTACAGATTTAGGGAAGCTGCAAGAACAAATAGATAATGACACTGCTGCCGTAATTGTTCAATATCCAAATTTCTTCGGTTCCATTGAGGATATAAAAGCAATTAAGAAAATTGCGGAAGAAAAAGGTGCCCTTTTAATCGTAAGCGCCAATCCTCTTGCACTAGCACTCTTGCAGGCTCCTGGGAAACTTGGGGCAGATATTGTGATCGGTGATATGCAGCCATTAGGAATCCCGATGTCCTTTGGCGGTCCACACTGCGGCTATTTTGCGGTAAATAAAAAACTCATGCGCAAAATCCCAGGACGAATTGTAGGCCAAACAGCAGATGAAAAAGGACAGCGTGGATTTGTGTTAACACTTCAAGCACGTGAACAGCATATTCGCCGTGATAAAGCCTCATCGAATATTTGTTCCAACCAGGCATTAAATGCTCTTGCCTCTTCTATTTGTATGACATCACTTGGAAAGCAAGGGATTCGTCAAATGGCACAGCTAAACATTGAGAAAGCTGATTACATGGCGAAAACTCTAGAACAGAAGGGCTATACCATAATCAATGAGGCACCATTCTTCAATGAGTTTATAGTCGGGCTTCCTCGTTCGGTAAAGGAAGTCAATGCAAAACTTCTTAAGGCGGGTATTATCGGTGGATTTGATTTAGAAAGTGATTACGGTTTTGAAAACAAAATGCTGCTAGCTGTGACTGAGCAGCGAACAAAAGAAGAAATTGACCAATTTGTTGATGCTTTGGAGGCGATTGTAAATGGTTGAATATAATGAGTTGATTTTTGAAATAAGTCGTCCAGGACGGGTAGGTTCAAGTATTCCGGATAGTGACGTTGACTATGTTGATATAAATGAAAAATTTCCAAAGCACTTAATCCGTGACGAACCTGCTGAGCTGCCAGAAGTATCAGAGTTGCAGCTTGTCCGCCATTACACAGCGCTCTCTAATAAAAACCATGGAATCGATAATGGATTCTATCCACTGGGTTCTTGTACGATGAAGTACAATCCGAAAATAAATGAAGATGTGGCACGGTTGGAAGGCTTTAGCCGCATTCATCCCTATCAGCCCGTTGAAACAGTACAAGGTGCATTAGAAGTTTTATATGAATTACAGGAAGAGCTAGCCGTCATTACAGGAATGGATGCTGTAACATTACAGCCATCCGCAGGGGCTCAAGGGGAATGGACAGGTTTAATGATGGTTAAGGCGTATCATGCTGAAAAAGGTGAAACCAGAACGAAAGTACTTGTTCCAGACTCAGCGCACGGTACAAATCCTGCAAGTGCAAGTGTTGCTGGTTTTCAAACGATCACGATTCCATCCGATAAAAATGGATTAGTTGACCTAGAAGAATTAAAGAAACATGTTGGATCTGATACAGCTGCGCTAATGTTGACGAATCCGAATACCCTTGGACTTTTTGAAAAAGAAATTGTGGAAATCGCTCAGGTTGTTCATAAAGCAGGGGGACTATTATATTATGACGGAGCGAATGCCAATGCCATTTTAGGAAAAACAACACCAGGTCAAATGGGCTTTGACATCGTGCACTTAAATCTTCACAAAACATTTACGACTCCTCATGGAGGTGGCGGTCCAGGGGCAGGTCCTGTCGGTGTGAAAGAGAAACTTACTCCATACTTGCCAGTTCCGCGCATAGAAAAAGAAGGTGATAAATATGTGCTGAACGCTAATTATTCGCACTCTATCGGAAGGGTAAAAGGGTATTATGGAAACTTCGGAATTCTCCTGCGGGCATATACTTATATTCGCACGATGGGGCCTGTTGGGCTTCGCCAAGTATCAGAAAGTGCTGTGCTTCATGCTAATTACCTTCGTAAAAGATTGGAGCCATACTTTGAAGCGCCATATTTACAAATTTGCAAGCATGAATTTGTCCTATCCGGATCCAGACAGAAAAAGCTAGGTGTAAGAACGCTTGATATAGCAAAACGCCTGCTAGATTTCGGCTACCATCCGCCGACCATCTATTTCCCGTTAAATGTTGAGGAATGTTTGATGATTGAACCGACAGAAACAGAGTCGAAAGAAACACTCGATGCATTTGCGGAGGTAATGATTACAATTGCCAAAGAAGTGGAAGAAAACCCAGGGGTTGTTTTAGAAGCACCACATACTACAGTGATTGGGCGATTGGATGAGGTCCAAGCAGCTAGACAACCTATCTTGCGTTATTCCAAAGAAGAAGTAGTAGTAGAGGAAGCAACGGTAACGTCATAAATGAATGTTTGAATGAACATGAACCACCAAGGATGAATATAAAGACAAGAATCTCAATATATCATTCAAGGTGGTTTCATTTAAGCGTATTTATAAAGGATGAAAAAAGTGCCAAGTGGTGCAAGGAGAAAATAGTCTTGAGAACTAAAAAGACAGAGCAACGGAGAAACTCTATCGGTCTTTTTTTTTAGGCGTATGGAGCAACCTCTTTAAAGCTAAAATTACATCTGCTCATAGGAGTGAGAAATAAAATGTCCATCACTGATCTTCGTAAACCAGAATGGCTTAAAATTAAATTAAATACGAATGAACAATATACAGGCTTAAAGAAAATGATGCGGGAAAAAAAACTTCATACTGTTTGTGAAGAAGCAAGATGTCCTAATATTCATGAATGCTGGGCGGTACGAAAAACGGCAACTTTCATGATTTTAGGAAGTGTTTGTACCCGAGCTTGCAGGTTCTGTGCAGTTCAAACAGGGCTACCATCAGAACTTGATTGGGAAGAGCCCGAACGTGTCGCAGAATCAGTAAAGCAAATGAACCTAAAACATGTGGTGATTACCGCTGTTGCTCGTGATGATTTAAAAGACGGCGGAGCAAAGGTATTTGCAGAAACTGTAAAGGCAGTGAGACGGCAAAATCCATTTTGCAGCATTGAAGTTCTCCCCTCAGATCTGAATGGGGAATATGACAGCTTAAAAACATTAATGGATACAAGGCCAGACATTTTGAATCACAACATTGAAACAGTAAAACGCTTATCCCAAAAAGTTCGTGCACGTGCAACATACGAACGTTCATTAGAGTTTTTAAGGCGGGCAAAGCAAATGAATTCCACTATCCCTACGAAATCAAGCATTATGATTGGTCTAGGAGAAACAAAAGAAGAAATTATGGAAACAATGGATGATCTTCGTATTAACGATGTAGACATAATGACTATTGGTCAATATTTGCAGCCGACTAAACGACATTTGAAAGTCGAAAAATATTGGAGTCCAGAAGAGTTTGAAGAACTGAAAAACATTGCCATGTCAAAAGGGTTTAGTCATTGCGAAGCCGGTCCGCTTGTTCGCTCCTCCTATCATGCAGATGAACAAGTCCGTGCAACTAAGGCTAATGCGTAATCATTTTTCAATAATCCATTAAGAAAGGGGAGAATCAGATGATAGTCAAAATAAAGATAACAGAGGCAGCTATGAATAAACTGAAGGAAATGACATGTAAGGGTGCGCAAGTTCCTCGCATTGACGCTGATATTGCCGGCGGCTGCGGGGTGTCGGTGAAGTTCTCCCTCTTATTGGACGAGCCCCGCAGAAACGATGTAATTATTGAATATGAGGGAGTTCAGCTTAGATTAGATCATTTTACAAAACGTTATTTAGATGAAGAAACACAAATTGATTATATAGAAGATAGTGGCTTTATTGTTGGAGAAAGCTTTGCATCCAATGCATGTGCCATTGAAATAATTTAAAGTATCATGATCGTTTACCTATTAATAGAATAGATCGTGTTTAATAAGTTAGTTGTTATCTTAGACTATCCATATATCTCTATGGTTATGAAAACAAAAGGGGGTAGTATTAGGTGAATCAAAAATATGACGTTGTTATCATCGGTGGGGGCACCGGTGGATATGTTGCGGCCATTCGTGCGTCTCAATTAGGATTAAAAACGGCGGTAGTTGAACAAGGTAAACTTGGTGGAACATGCCTTCATG
Source organism: Peribacillus sp. FSL P2-0133 (assembly GCF_037975445.1). Lineage (NCBI taxonomy): Bacteria > Bacillati > Bacillota > Bacilli > Caryophanales > Bacillaceae > Peribacillus > Peribacillus sp. FSL P2-0133. The sequence continues at coordinate 2,780,727 of NZ_CP150254.1, forward strand.
CAGGTTGTATTCCAAGTAAAGCATTATTAAGAAGTGCAGAGATATATTCGAATGCAAAAAATGCAGATAAATATGGTGTTATTGCACCGGAAGTTGGACTGGACTTCTCAAAAGTACAGGCCAGGAAAGAAGAAATTACTGGACGCTTATTTAAAGGTGTACAACATTTAATGAAAAAAGGGAAAATAGATGTGTTTGAAGGGAAAGGGAGTATTTTACAGTCAAGAGATGTTTTAGTGAGATTTAATAATGATGAACGGGAAACAATATTAAGCTCTCGAAATATTTTAATAGCTACAGGATCTCGTCCAAGGACATTACCCGGCCTAGAAGCAGATGGCGAATATGTGATGACATCGGAAGAAGCGCTACAAATGAAAGAGCTCCCAAATTCCATCATTATTGTCGGCGGCGGTGTTATTGGAATAGAATGGGCTTCGATGCTTATTGACTTTGGATTAGAAGTGACTGTGATTGAGTATGCCGATCGCATTTTACCGACGGAAGATAAAGATATTTCAAAGGAAGTACAGCGACTAATGAAGAAAAAAGGTGTGAAAATCGTAACAGGGGCAAAGGTGCTTCCAGAATCGTTAGAAAAAGGTGACGGTGTCTCTATAAAGGCGGAATATAAAGGAAAAGACACGTCATTTTCAGCAGAAAAATTATTAGTATCTGTCGGAAGATTAGCAAACATAGAAGGCATTCACCTTGAAAATACCAAAGTTGAAGTCGAACGTGTGATTCAAACAAATGAGTTTTATCAAACGAATGAGCCTAGCATTTATGCAATTGGAGATGTGATTGGAGGATTACAGCTTGCCCATGTTGCTTCACATGAAGGGATCATCGCCATTGAACATATGGCAGGAGAAAAACCAGTGCCACTTGATCAATCTCTTGTTTCCAAATGCATATATAGTAACCCGGAGGTAGCTAGTGTTGGGTTAACAGAAGAGGATGCAAAGGAGAAAGGGTATCAAGTAAAAACAGGGAAGTTCTCCTTCCGTGCGATTGGAAAGGCTCTTGTTTTTGGTGAATCAGACGGTTTTGTCAAACTCGTTGTTGAAGAAGAATCTAGTAAGTTGTTAGGAGCGCATATGGTTGGGCCACATGTAACCGATATGATTTCGGAAGCTGGTCTTGCACGAGTATTAAATGCAACAGCTATGGACATTGCACATACGATACACCCTCACCCTACATTAGCGGAAGCAATTGGGGAAGCTGCCCTAGCTGTATATGGTAAGGAAATACACTCATAGATATAAAGGATAGTAAAAAGAAGAGTTGAATACTTCTTCCTTCATGGGGGAAGGCGAACCATTTGATAGGTGGGAGTCAGTAAAAAAAATTCAAGGTCCATAGCCCTCTCTCACCGTAGTTCAAGATTGCTAGAAATGAAATTGTAGTAACGGTATTGTTCGGACACCTATAGCGGTTGAGTTTAGCCATCATTCTGAATTCGAAAGTTTTTACATATTTTTATTACAAATCTAAAGGATGGTGAGAGTCCATTGTATCAAGTAGTGAATGTTAATCGTGCTAAATTATTAATATCTTGTCCAGAGAAACCAGGTATTATCTCGGCCGTATCTAACCTTTTATTAGAAAACAGAGCAAATGTTGTTCATTTTGACCAACATACGACGGATCCACAAGCTGGTATGTTTTTTATGAGAATCGAATTTGATTTAAACGACTTTGATGCTTCCTATGCAAAACTTGAAGAGGACTTACATGTGCTGGCCCAGGCTTATGCGATGGAATGGAGCTTAAGCGGCAATAATAAAAGAAAACGAATGGCTATCTTTGTATCCAAAATGGATCACTGTCTTATGGAGCTTATATGGCGTTGGAAATCGAATGAACTTCCAGTGGAAATTCCGATGGTGATCAGTAATCATCCTGATTTAAAAAAAATAGTAGAAAGTTATGGCATACCTTATTATCATATTCCTTTAGCTCATGAAACGAAGCAACAAGCAGAACAGAAAGCAATAGATCTATTGAAAGGGAAAGTAGACTTTATTGCCTTGGCTAGATATATGCAAATTCTTTCCCCAACCTTTGTATCGGAGTTCCCAAATCAAATTATTAACATTCATCATTCTTTCTTACCGGCGTTTGTCGGTGCAAACCCTTATGCGAGGGCCTATAACCGTGGTGTAAAGCTAATTGGGGCAACTGCTCATTATGTTACGAATGATCTTGATGAAGGACCCATTATTCAGCAAGATGTAAAGCGGGTTAATCATAGACATACAATCGAAGAATTAAAGGTTACCGGAAGTCATGTGGAAAGACAGGTTCTTGCCCAAGCTGTTTCTTGGCATATTGAAGATAGAGTTATTATTCATGGTAATAAAACAATCGTGTTTGAGTGAATACAATATTATGATGCTTCAAAGATAGGAGATAAACTTTACACTATTTTTAGAGATTTTTCTCTACTAATTCTATTAGAGCAGACAAAATCCTCGACCTTGTGAGTATTTTGTCATATCTCAAAAGGGACATCATTACTATTTATTCCTATATTAATGCCACATTTCAATCTCTATTATAATTGAATTAATTCCATAAAAGGGTTTGCCTTCGTTTACCTAAACGAATAACAGCTTGATTCATTTTGTACATTTGTTGATTGAGCCGATTCACTGCTAATTTCGGAGGATTATAAATATAAACAAGCATTGTAAGTTCGAAATGTACTTTACCTTTTTCGCCTGTTCGATAACTGAAATTATTATTAGTTGAATAAACTCTTTTTTAAGCATTGACGCACTCAAGGGCCGTTCTCGTCTTGTAAAGCTTTTTCCCTGCTTCTGACAAGTAATGTAACCGGGACGGCCACACCAATCGCAGTGTATGGAGTTTTGTACGATTTCAATGATCCTGTAAAGGTGACTTATCACAGCTGAGTTATGTGCAAGTTGTGAGAGATTCGGTAGGTTTCCTTGGCTTAATCGTGTTCAAAATTAAAAGATTAGGCTCTTTCACGAATAAGGGCGAAAGAAAAACAAAAAGCGGCATAATGAAGACGGATAAACAAATCTTTTCCCAAAAAGGGGCATATCACGATGAAATACAGATCTGCATTCGATATAATCGGTCCCGTCATGATTGGACCTTCAAGCTCACATACAGCAGGAGCTGCCAGAATTGGCAGAGTAGCACGGACATTATTCGGAAAGCAACCGAAGAAAGCCATCATTTCTTTATATGGCTCTTTTGCAAAAACATTCAGGGGACACGGTACAGATGTCGCTGTCGTAGGCGGGATATTGGATTTCGATACGGATGATGAACGAATCCCTGCCTCTTTAACGATAGCGGAAGAAGCCGGCATGGTAGTTACCTTTACAATCGAGGATACTGTGATGGATCATCCTAATACAGTCAAGATCAGACTGTTCGACGAAGATAAAGAATTGGAACTTGTTGGGATCTCGATTGGCGGCGGAACGATAGAAATAACGGAATTGAATACGTTCAAGCTTAAATTGTCGGGTGAAAACCCAGCCATTTTAGTCGTGCATAACGATGTGTTTGGAATCATATCCTCCGTTTCGACAGTATTGGCGAATCATGAAATTAACATTGGACATATGGAAGTTTCACGAAAAGAAAAAGGTCAAATGGCCCTCATGGTGATTGAAGTCGATCAGAAAATCAAGGGTGATGTCATGAAGGAAATTGAAGGATTGGAAAACGTGTCGCAAGTCATAAGAATGGTTGAATAATAATCAGTAAAAGTGTTGGCATAGATATGGAGGTAAAAACATGTTCCGAAATGTAGCAGAGTTGGTTGAACTTGCTGAAAGTAAACATGTAAAAATCGCGGAAATCATGATTTTACAAGAAATGGAGTTCTCGAGCCTGTCGAGAGAACAGATCATTGAAAAGATGGACAGGAATTTGACAGTGATGGAACAAGCGGTGGAAAGAGGCCAGAAAGGTGTGCAATCCGTTACAGGCCTAACGGGCGGGGATGCCGTTCTTTTGCAAAATTATATCAAGTCAGGCAAGGCGCTCGCAGGCGATTTATTATTGGATGCCGTCAGTAAAGCTGTTGCGACGAACGAAGTGAATGCAGCAATGGGAATGATTTGTGCCACTCCGACTGCCGGTTCGGCAGGCGTTGTTCCCGGGACATTATTTGCTGTGAAAGAAAAATTAAACCCGACCCGAGCAGAGATGATCGAATTTCTTTTCACTTCCGCTGCCTTCGGTTTCGTGGTCGCAAACAACGCTTCCATTTCTGGAGCGGCTGGTGGCTGCCAAGCAGAAGTGGGCTCGGCAAGTGGCATGGCCGCAGCTGCGATAGTAGAACTGGCCGGCGGTACACCGAGCCAAGCCGCAGAAGCGATGGCGATCACATTGAAAAATATGCTTGGACTGGTTTGTGATCCAGTGGCTGGATTGGTTGAAGTTCCTTGCGTGAAACGTAACGCAATGGGTGCCTCCAACGCGATAACGGCAGCTGATATGGCACTTGCAGGCATTACTAGCCGCATTCCATGTGACGAAGTTATCGACGCCATGTATAAAATAGGATTGACCATGCCGGTTGCACTTCGCGAAACGGCAGAGGGCGGGCTGGCTGCGACTCCTACTGGGCGTAGATTGGCAAAGGAAATTTTCGGTTCATATAAATAAACCTACGCCTTAGGCTCAATTATGAAATCATTGTCCTCAAAAGTTTGCTCTGTATTGCAATAGCATTGGAGAAAAAACAAAGTCACTTCTAGGTATTGGCTCCAAATCTACTTTATTATACAGCTCGCAGAGATGGCAAGCATCAATCACATCTGTTTTTACTTTTCGTAGAGATGAGCTCTTTTCTCGATATAAGACAAGTGGGTTAATGATAATTTGTAAATAATCTCTTTCCTCGAAATGCTGAACAACTGGTGTATGACAATGACTAGTAGACTCTAATACGACCGGAGGTCGAATTCCTGTTAAGTTTTCTATTTCTCCCTTATTTACAAAAATCCATGATAGTAAGTACTGACACCCTAAATGAATCTTAAAAACGCTGCTTCCGCATTCATATTATCTTTTCACTTCAGTGATTAATGAATTGGGATAGTATATTTTAAAAAAACGAGACAAAACGAGACAACATTCTCATTTTGTCTTGTTTTGTCTCGACTGAAAATAGATAAAATCCTAATTTTACCGACCTCCCATCTTGGCACGGCATTTGCAATATCAATATAAAGATTGACTCATTATTAATGATTGGGGGCTGAAAAATGGAAACGGTTCAATCGAATGAAATAAAGTTATCACAGGACAAGGCTTATTGGATGTACAAAAAAATGCTGGAGATCAGGAAATTCGAAGACCAAGTTCATGAATCTTTTGCAAAAGGGATTTTACCAGGTTTTGTCCATTTGTATGCTGGGGAAGAAGCGGTAGCTGTAGGAGTATGTGCTCACCTTTCTGAAAAGGACAGCATTACAAGCACTCACAGGGGGCATGGCCACTGTATCGCAAAAGAATGTGACCTTAACGGGATGATGGCTGAAATCTATGGGAAAGTGACAGGGCTTTGCAAGGGAAAAGGCGGTTCCATGCATATTGCCGATTTGGATAAGGGGATGTTAGGTGCAAACGGGATAGTTGGTGGAGGCTTTCCGCTCGCATGCGGTGCAGCATTAACTGCGAAATATAAAAAGACCGATCATGTTAGTGTTTGTTTTTTTGGTGATGGTGCCAATAATCATGGGACATTCCATGAAGGTATAAATCTGGCGGCAATTTGGAAGCTACCCGTAATATTCATCGCAGAAAATAATGGGTATGGGGAGGCCACGCCATTCAATTATGCTTCAAGCTGTAAAACGATAGCCGATCGGGCGATTAGCTACAATATCCCGGGTGTCCGAGTGGATGGGAAAGATGTATTGGCTGTGTATAAGGCTGCCGAAGAAGCCGTTCAGAGGGCTCGCAGGGGAGAAGGTCCATCATTGATCGAATGCGTTACTTATCGTAATTATGGACACTTCGAGGGAGATGCACAGAAATATAAAAAAGAACAAGACAAAAAGGAGCATAAACAAGAGAAAGATGCGATTTCCCTGTTTAGGAATTACTTACTCAAACAGAATCTGCTGGCGGAAAAAGAACTGATTTCTCTTGAGATTGCCGTTGAGGAATCTATTAAACAAGCAGTCAAGTTCAGTGAAGATAGCCCATATCCAGAGGCTTCCGATTTATTAAAAGATGTTTATGTATCCTATTAAATTATAAAAGGAGGAATTGAAATGAGTAGAAAAATCAGTATGTCACAGGCAATAAATGAAGCAATGGCCATGGCAATGAGAAAAGATGAAAATGTCATCCTTATGGGAGAAGATGTAGCCGGAGGCGCAGAGGTTGATCATTTGCAGGATGACGAAGCATGGGGTGGTGTTTTAGGTGTCACAAAAGGATTGGTTCAAGAGTTTGGCCGCGATAGAATCCTTGATACTCCCATTGCGGAAGCCGGTTATATGGGTGCGGCCATGGCAGCCGCTTCGACAGGCTTACGACCGATTGCCGAGCTAATGTTCAACGATTTCATTGGCAGCTGTTTGGATGAAGTATTGAATCAAGGTGCGAAGTTCCGCTATATGTTTGGAGGAAAAGCACAGGTTCCCGTGACAATCCGTACGATGCATGGTGCAGGGTTCAGGGCTGCAGCACAGCATTCACAAAGCCTTTATGCCTTGTTCACTAGCATTCCTGGATTGAAGGTAGTTGTTCCCTCATCCCCCTATGACGCAAAAGGGCTCTTACTTTCAGCCATAGAAGATAATGATCCTGTCATCTTTTTTGAAGATAAAACGCTATACAACATGGTCGGAGAGGTTCCGGAAGGCTACTATACAATCCCAATCGGCAAAGCTGAAATTAAAAGGAAAGGCTCGGATTTGACGGTCGTTGCCATCGGTAAACAAGTTCACACCGCGATGGAGGCTGCTGAAAAACTTACTTCAAAAGGCATTGAAGTTGAGATTGTCGACCCTCGGAGCTTGTCACCACTGGATGAAGAATCGATTCTCAATTCTGTGGCAAAAACAAATCGTTTGATCGTGATTGATGAAGCGAACCCTAGATGCAGCGTCGCAACGGATATTGCCGCACTGGTGGCGGATAAGGGATTTGACACGCTCGATGCGCCAATTAAGAGGATTACGGCACCACATACACCTGTACCTTTTTCTCCACCGCTAGAAGATATTTACCTTCCAACATCAGAAAAAGTGATACAAGTCGTTAAAGAATTATTGGGGGAGCCTTCCATTCTTAGGGTGTAAATAAATCAATATGATGCATGCTCCAGCTTTTTCGAATAGAACTGCAAAAGTTGGAGCAACAAAACCAAAGTTGGACACAGAAACCAATCTGAAGGGAGAAAAAAGTTATGGCGGTCGAAGTAGTAATGCCGAAATTAGGCATGGCAATGAAAGAAGGTACCGTTTCTTTGTGGAGTAAGGCTGTTGGGGATCCAGTCGAAAAAGGTGAGGCAATAGCCAGCATCAATTCAGAGAAAATCGAAATGGATATTGAATCTCCGGCGGAAGGTACGATTCTGAATATAGCTGTCCAAGAAGGGCAAGGAGTACCTCCAGGAACCGTTATCTGTCATATCGGAAATCCGAATGAAGAAATAGTGAAAGATGATCATGTTGCTGAACAAACTCAGTCGAGAATTGCTGATCAAGAAAAGCCGAAAACAAAAGAGTCACCCATTTTGTCAATGGGAGATCGTTTGATGATCACCCCGGTTGCACGAAAAATGGCACAGGCAGCGAATCTTGACATTGAGAAGATTCAAGGCACCGGGCCAGGAGGAAGAATCACTAAAGAAGATGTACAGAAAGTAATCGAAAAAAGGGATTCCATGTCGGTAAATACAACAGAAGAAAGAATAGTTCCTCCCCAACCTACTTTAGAGAGTCGGCAACAGATCCCTGTTACCGGAATGAGGAAAATCATTGCAAAACGTATGAAAGAGAGCTTGCAAAGCAGTGCCCAATTAACTCTAACGATGAAAGTTGACGTCACCGATTTAGTCATTTTGCAAAAACAGGCTACTGAAACGCTACAAAAACAGGAATCAACTAAATTGACTATAACGGACTTTGTTGCCAAGGCTGTCGTGCTTTCACTTAATGAGCATCCTAAAATGAATAGTGCTTATATTGAAGATAACATCATTTTGAATGAGCATATCCATCTTGGATTAGCGGTGGCCTTGGAGAAGGGGCTCGTTGTTCCTGTCATAAGAAATGCCGAAAATTGTACCCTAAGGCAGTTATCGAATAAAGGTAAGGAATTGGCCCGGTGTGCACGTGACGGTCAATTGCCTATTGAAGACATGCAAGGGTCCACTTTTACCATCAGTAACCTTGGGGCATATGGCGTTGAGCATTTTACACCGATTCTCAATACACCGGAAACGGGGATACTGGGAATTGGCTCTGCTTATGATACCCCGCTTTATATTGGCGAAGAATTGGAGAGGAGAACGATCTTGCCACTCAGTTTAACTTTTGATCACCGTGTACTCGACGGGGCACCCGCTGCTGCCTTTTTACAAACACTAAAACGGTATTTAGAAGAGCCGATCACCGTGATTTTATAAAAAAGGAGGGAAAGCTCTTGAATCGTATAGCTATTATAGGCGGCGGTCCTGCTGGGTATGTAGCGGCAATCACTGTTGCCCAGCAGGATAAGGAAGTCATATTGGTAGTCGATGGGCCATTGGGGGGCACCTGTTTAAACGAAGGCTGCATGCCAACGAAGTCATTATTGAAAAGTGCCGATACGTATGACTTGGTGAAAAATGCCGGGCATATGGGAATTCGCCTGCCCTCCAATTCGATTGAAGTCGATTGGGATACCGTACAGGAACGAAAGAGAGATGTCATATCTAAACTAGTGAACGGCATTCGATATTTAATGAATAAGAATAAAATAAAAGTCATTCAGGGAAGAGCGTCTATCCTGACGAGCCATCGACTTCGGATCGAGAACGGAAATAAAAATGAAGAGATTGAAGCAAGTAAGATCATCATTTCAACGGGGTCCGAACCGATTCCTTTATCTTTTGCGCCGTTTGATGGTGAATGGATCATCCACAGTGGCCATGCCATGTCACTTCCTGCCATTCCCGATTCGCTGCTAATTGTCGGAGGCGGCGTCATCGGATGTGAATTTGCCAGTATTTATAGCAGGATGGGCACCAAGGTTACCGTTATAGAAATGGGGCCAAAGCTGCTTCCGGGGGAAGATGATGATATTACGAGCATCCTTCATGGAGAATTGAAAACCCAAGGTGTAACGGTCCATACATCCACATCTGTCAAAAGCATCAATGCAGCCAGTAAGACGGTATTTTTAGAGAAAAGCGATGGCGAATTTGAAGAACTTCATGCAGATTACGTACTCGTATCAATAGGGAGAAAACCAAGAGTGAACGAAATGGGCTTAGAGGGAAATGATATTGATTTTTCCCGACTTGGCATCTCGGTGGATGATCGAATGCAAACAAGCACTCCATCTATATATGCTTGTGGTGATGTGATAGGGGGCATACAACTTGCCCATGTCGCTTTTCATGAAGGGCGAGTTGCGGCTCTAAATGCCTGTGGTCAATTTGCACAAGTTAATTACCGGGCAATCCCTCGCTGCATTTATACCTCCCCGGAGATTGCAAGTGTAGGCTTGACTGAAAAAGAAGCGCGTAAAAAATATGGGGAAATTAAAGTTGGTGAATTCGCTTTTTCGGCAAATGGGAAAGCAATCCTTTCCAATAAACCGGTAGGAAAGGTCAAAGTCCTAGTGAACCCACAATATAATGAAATTCTAGGTTTTACCATTGTTGGTCAACATGCGACAGAATTGATTGGTCAAGGTACGGTCATGCTGCATGCAGAAATAACGGCAGATATGATGGGAGATTTTGTAGCGGCACATCCAACCTTGTCGGAATCCATACATGAAGCTTTTTTGAACGTTGTAGGTCAAGCTGTGCATTCATAAAAAATTATAAATAAGCTTTTTTTGACAGAAGGGAGATTTTTGTATGGCTAGCGGTCAAAGGACGGCGGTAGTCACTGGTGCCGGACGTGGTATCGGACGTGCCATTGCATTAAGATTAGCTCAAGATGGATTGAATGTGGTCATTAACGATGTCAATATGGATACGGCTGAATCGGTCGTGAATGAGATCAGGGAAATTGGACGTGAAAGCTTTGCCGTTAAAGCAGATGTAAGCAATAGACGGGAAGTATTCGATATGGTGAATCAAGTTGTGGAACGTTTTGGACAACTTGACGTTATGGTTTCAAATGCAGGAATTGCTCAAATAAAGCCTCTATTGGAGGTAACTCAAGAGGATCTGGAACAGATTTTCAATATAAATGTAAATGGTGTCCTCTTTTGCCTGCAAGCCGCTGCTGAACAAATGAAAAAGCAAGAAGGCGGAAAAATTATAAGTGCTGCCAGCATCGCCAGTTACAAAGGCTTTAGTTTATTAGGTACATACTCGGCCACAAAATTTGCCGTAAGAGGCATTACACAAGCGGCAGCACAGGAATTGGCCCAGTTTGGCATTACGGTGAATGCATACTGTCCAGGAATTGTCGGGACGCAAATGTGGGATTTAATCGATGAAAAAATGGGCCAATATATGAATCTTGCTAAAGGTGAAACATTTAAAAAGTTTACAGATTCCATAACCTTAGGACGCTCTGAAACCCCAGAGGATGTTGCGAAATTCGTATCTTACCTTGCTTCACCGGATTCGGATTATATGACAGGGCAATCCATCATGATTGATGGTGGGGTTATATTTTCATAAAACTAACACATTATATTGTTAGAAGGAAAAGCATCGTGTGAATGATCACATGATGCTTTTTGTGAATACTAAATCTATATATTGTAAGCGAATACATAATCTACTATAATTAAATGGACCTCGATTAACATCTTATTTTATACTCCATGGTATTTTTCCTCTAGATTGACTGTTCAAATGAAGGTTTAAACCAAATGATTAGAGGAGGATTATATGCTATCCACTAGTTGTTATCTACGCACATGGGAACGCTTTGTCAGTGAAGGGGTTCTCGATTCAAATCGTCTGAACAAGCGAATAATGGAATCCTGGCATCGCTGCAAAAAAGAACAAGTTAACCCATACCTTAACAAAGGCAAACACATTTTGACGACTGAATTATTGGACATTCAAAGAGAAAAAAACTCCTTCCTATTAGAAGTGGCATCACCCCAATTAACTAGGATGAATCAATCGATAAAAGAATCTGGAATGATGGCTCTATTGGTCGATCCGGATGGATATGTCCTTTCACTTTCCGGAAACGAGAAAATCCTCGAGGAGGCAGGTAAAATAAATTTTGTGGAGGGCGTATGCTGGACGGAGGGTGAGGTCGGAACGAACGCAATTGGAACAGCTTTGAAAACGGGTGAAGCCGTAATGATCCAAGGTACCGAGCACTATTCAATTGCCTCCCACAAATGGAGTTGCTCTGCCATGCCCATTTTAAATGAAGACGGTAAGATATTGGGAGTTTTGGATATATCTTGTCCAGTAGATTATTTCCATCCCTCCATGCTGGGTATGGTAGCCAATTTGGCGTATACGATCGAACAGGAAATGGGAGTGCGTTCCTATAAAAAGGAGCTGGCACTGACCCAGCACTCGATAGAACTTGCAGAGACCTATCCGGATTTGCCTTTTATCGTCTGTAATCATAAAGAAATGATAATCTCCGCCAGTAAACAGATTCGCAAAAAAATTCCTCAATCCATTGGTATGGCATTGGCTGATGTATTAAATCATGGATATCGAATCGTAAAGGAAAATCCGCTTCTATCCAAAGAAGATAATAGGATTTCAGGTAAGTGTTTATTCTTATCAGAGAATCATGGTCATGAAACCAATAGGCTTTTCCCTGCTTCAATGCCTGCAGAAAGGTTTGCCTTCAAAGGGGAAAGCGGGATTAGCGAATCCTTTCATAACACATTACACAAAGTGAAGCTTGTTGCACCGAGAGAAGCCAATGTGTATATATCTGGTGAAACAGGGGTCGGGAAAGAGCTTATTGCCATGGCCATTCATGAAAATGGCTTCCGTAAAAAAGGACCGTTCGTCACGATAAATTGCGGAGCCATACCTAAAGATTTAATGGAGAGTGAATTATTCGGGTATGTTGATGGTGCTTTTACAGGGGCTAAACGGCAAGGGTACAAAGGGAAGTTCGAGCAGGCAAATGGAGGGACCATTTTTCTCGATGAAATCGGTGAAATCCCTTCAGCGATGCAAGTTGCCTTACTGCGTGTACTTCAAGAAAGAAAAATCGTTCCAATCGGTGGCACAAAAAGCATTTCATTGGATATTCGCATTATCACTGCAACACACCGTAATCTTGAAGAGCTTGTCAATGAAGGGTCCTTTCGGAAGGATTTATACTATAGGTTGAACGTTTACCCTATTCATGTACCTCCATTGAGAGAAAGAATTGAAGACATTCCTTATCTAGTCAACTACTTGTGTTCGAAGAATAATTGGAATATTCCATTAACCGAAGAATTATTGATACATTTAAATGATTACAATTGGCCAGGCAATATTAGAGAACTGCAGAATGTACTTCAGCGATTGACCATCTTACTTGCAGAAGGACCTCTGGATTATGCTAAAGTGTTGAATTCCATGCATTCACAGCCCGTTACCCGACATGATGATTTCCCTTCATGGGATGAACATGGTAAAAAAGGCATCAAGGGAAATGAACTGACAATCCGTGAAAAAATTCAACGGGATTTAATGATAGAGGCATTACAAAAATCAAGAGGAAATGTAACGGCTGCAGCAAAGTTGATGGATATACCCAGAAGTACATTTTACAAGCGGCTTCATAAGTATGGGATATAGACATGGCGTGTGTACATTATGTAAGAAGAGTAGATTGATAGAAATCCATGGAAAATGAGAGGGGTATGGCAAATGAAAACAAGAATTACAGAATTATTGGGGATTGAATATCCGATTATTTGCGGCGGGATGTTTCAAGTTGGCCGAGCCCCGCTTGCAGCCGCCGTTTCAGAAGCGGGGGGACTAGGCATCATAACTTCGAAAACACAGGTGACACCAGAAGGTCTACGTGATGAAATACGCAAAGTGAAAACTATGACCAAGAAGCCCTTTGCTGTCAACCTGAACCTGTTTCCAAGTCAAACGGCAACTCCGAATGATGAGTTCATCGATATTTTAATTGACGAAGATGTAAAAATTGTTGAAACGAGTGGCCGAAGCCCAGAAAGTTTAATGGCCAAACTTAAAGAGCACCGCTTTACCGTGTTACATAAGGTAGCGAACATTAAAAACGCAATGTCGGCTGAGAAATTAGGAGTCGATGCCATTATAATTGTAGGGAATGAAACAGGCGGACATCCAGGCATGGGGGATGTAGGAACGCTTGTCATGCTCCCTAGAGCCGTTGACTCCGTTACTATACCAGTAATAGCAGGCGGAGGATTTTCGGATGGCAGAGGCCTGATTAGTGCCTTGTCACTCGGTGCTGAAGGTATCGTCATGGGGACTCGCTTTATGGCAACGCAAGAAGCACCGATCCATGATAACGTGAAGCAGTGGATGGTATCTGCCAATGAAATGGATACGGTTGTCATCCAACGGAATATAGGCAGTCCGTCACGTGTAGCATTAAATGCAGTCAGTAAAGAAGTGGACAAACTTGAAAATGAAGGTGCCACTATAGAGGAATTGATTCCACTGATTACGGGACAACGAAGCAAGAAAGTATACTTTGAAGGAAATTTAGACGGAGGAATCTGGTCATGCGGTCAATCCGTAGGACTGATAAAAGAAATATTGACTGTCAATGAACTAATAAAACAAATCGTCCAAGAAGCAAAAACCTCGTTCGAATTCATCCAAAGCCGTATCGAATCCATTCGAACATGAATAATGTATCAGGAACATGAGATCAAGTGCTATTTCGTGTTCCTTTTTTGTCTATTAGACATAAGGTTGAAGGAAAAACTCATTTAATCGAAACTCTAACGCGAAATGCCCCTTCAAATAAGAAAAAAAGGTACATAACTCATCAATAACTTGCTAACCAACTTTCCTCAACTTCTTAATAAAGACTTTTGTAAAAGAACCAAAGAAATAGGTAATCATCATTTCGTGATTAGAGTTTACATAACATTATTATTCCGTTTTATAAAAATATGTTGTCATCTCGCATTAACTTATAATCTGCCTTGATTTGTGAAACCTTGTAATTCATTTATATGTAAAAATCGACTTTTACATATAAATGAATTACACCCATTATACCAAAGAACTGATTGCTGAAGGTAGGAAGTGTTTTTTAAAAAAATCAATTTGAAGGTTTACTTTATCGCCTTTGGCAGCTTCCTTGCAATTATGAAAGCAGTTCCTTAAAATCGTAACCTTTACTTAAAAATAAGTTTAAAAACAGAGCGGATTGTTCATCATTTATTAAAGGTTATTCATGATATAGGCAGTTATAAGTTTAAAGAGAGATTATATTGCTAAATAGAGGACCCTAAAATCACTTTCAGGAAGAAAAAGCGGGAATTTCAAGATAAAAACCCTTAGAGTTGTCATAAGAGAAAATATATTAATATAACTTTTTAGAAGTGTTAACCCGTGATTTTTCTCATATTGCCATATATTATATATATCAGAATAACAAAATTGGTAAATCAGGTCAGTTAAGCGTAATGTTTTGATAACTATAGAATTTCAAATGAGCAACTTGAATAAAAAGATTAGAGGGGTCTCAGCAGAGCGGCGTTATTTTTATTAATAGAAGGGGGGAATCGTTTATTTACTTCATGTCTATATCTTCATACACAACAACTGAAGATTTATCCAAATTCTTTGTATCGAGCAATGCTGAAACCGGTTTTTTACATGAAGGAAAAACATAATATAGTTTAGAATTAATACAACAAAATGATTTGAGATCCTTAGAGTCAAATGACTAAGTATAATAAATAATAAGGGAACTAAAACGATTAAGTGATTAATCGTAAACAAACAAAATAGACAAAAACGAAAAATGTTAGCCATTAACAGATAAATTACGATTGAGAATAAATATCTGAAATTTAATTGACATTTGAGAATTAAATATTATGGGACTTAATTCATTGTGAAATTAGCTTAAATCAAAGCAAAATTCACTGCCAATATTTAATCCCAATATAAAATTGAAGATCAATCATTTTTTTCTAACTAAACGTAACAAGATTTACGTAAAGTATTAGTTAACAATGAGTAATTAGATAAAAAGATAATAATAAATAATTGTGCAGATAAATATAAAAATTTGCATTTCGTCTCATTAAGTTAAGTATTCTTAAGATATGAGATAAAATTAACAATAAAAATATAACTTCCTATAATATATATTATGTAAACTAGATACAAACATAATAGTACCAAGTGGTCTCAGCATCAAGTTCCCATAAGATTCATTATTGTCCCCTAACTTGGCTCAAGTTGACTATAATATTCAATGCTGCTTCCGATTAGTCGGTTAGTTCTCATAATAAATGGATTCGAACATAATTCCTTGGGTTGGACAGAATAATTCCCAGGAGGTCTTATAATTATGAATTACGTTCAAGCTTCGGATGATTATCTCACTTAGAAGTTGAGAAAAATTACTCCTTGAACACTTTAACTAGTTACGCATTCGATTTAAAGCTCTACGGTGAGTTTTTAACTGCTAACAACCGATCATTAGACTTAGATGAGCTCACGTCGTCCAGTGTGCGTCTTTTTGTGCAAGATCAGTCATCAATCATAGTATTAAGCCAAGAACGCTATAACGCCGCATTTCGTGCTTAAAATCATTTAGTAATTAATATTGTCTAAAAGAAAATTACATGAAGTCTGACTTCACAGCAGGTATTCAAGCACCTAAAGTCGATAAGAATTTACCCAAATATATGACCTTACAGGAGCTTCAAAAGTTATTTACCTATTTAGAGCATGATCCACGACCCCAAAGAATTAGAAATGAATTAATGTTTAAACTACTTGGAACAACAGGAATGAGACGTCAAGAATTAGTGGATTTAACATGGGAGTAAGTAAATTTAGAAAATCAAACGATTTTAGTTCGAGGAAAAGGGAGAAAAGAACGCCTCCTTCCCCTTCCTCCCATTGTCTTTCCGTTATTTCAAGACTATAAAGAAACTCTTTTAAAGCAGCAAAAACATTATAGTGAACCAATCTTTTATAATCAAAAAAATAAGCCTTTAAATCCGCGTGGATTGCACAAAATATTTAAAGAGATTTTAGAACGAGCTGGTTTACCCGCTCACCGATTCTCTCTGATCCATTTGAGGCATACGTTTGCTACCTTACTATTGCAAGAAAACAAAGATAAAGTGGATTTAAGAACGTTACAGGAATTATTAGGCCATGAAAGTCTTGTTACTACGAGTATGTACACCCATATAGATTTTGAACAGAAGAAAAAAGCCATAAACAGTTTTTTTATTAGTTAATTAAAATAATGTGGTTTTACTTGGATTTTATAGGACCTCTACGGTTTTTGCATAAAGATCTTTCTTATCCGCCAACCCTGATAAAGGCCCTAAGCATGACGCACCATGCGTGCTTTCTTCCAGGAACCCATTCCATGCCGTTGGCAGCTACAAAAGTCTCAGCGTATGCCCAGTTGGGGCCGTATCAAAGATGATATGGTCATACTGATTGACTATGTCAACATTGGTCAGCAGATTTGAAAATTCATCAAATGCGGCAATCTCCACCAACACAAGGAACCGCTAGGGGCGAATTGGTAAATGCTATTCCAAATACATCTTGTAAGTTGGAAGCTGGGTCTGTACTAATGAGTAACACCTTTTTCCCACTCGGCTAATGCAATGGCGGTCGCACTAGCGGTGGATGTTTTTCCTACCCCACCCTTTTTCCCGTTAAAAATAAAAAGGGCGTATGAATGGCATTCTTCGGGTTGAAGGATTGAAACGTACTTTTACCTTCTTTCTAATTTCAGTTGATTTAAATCAATGGAAAGACGAGCTTTTGGCTTTTTATTTAACTTTTCAGGTTTTACTTCAAACCATTTCCCAAACTCTTCGTTCGTTGGATAACTTCCCTCTTTTACAATCTGATTATTGACTAAAATAATAGGCAAGGCGTCAGGTCCTTTTTCGTGTAAAGCTTTATTAATGTCAGGGTTGTCTGCGAACTTAACAGGATCATTGGTCAATTAATAACGTTTGATATCAAACCCTTTCTTTTCTAAAGAATAAACAGCAGTTGCCACCCTTGTTAATTCAGGATCAACACTCGGTCCACATACCCCAGTTGAACAGAACATGGCAGGATCAAAGATTTCCACTTTCATCATTTGTTTTCTCCCCTTCTTATATAATCATTTAATTATGCTATGGATAAAACGAAAGCCGAGTGATTACTCGGCTTTTCAGTTTTATTTATACGCCCGTTTTAGAGAAACGTTCAATTCTTTCTCCGATTTCATCACGAACACGTTGGAAGGTCGCCCATTTTTCTTCATCGGTCCCTTCCGCTCTTGCTGGGTCATCAAATCCCCAATGTTCTCGTCTCACATGCGGTGGCGTCATGGGACATTTATCTGCCGCATCGCCACATAATGTGACTACAAAATCGGCATTATTTAAAATGTCAGGGTCAATGATATCGGAATTTTGATTGGTAATATCCATTCCAACCTCGTTCATCGCTTTAACAGCTTTCGGATTTAACCCATGTGCTTCAATTCCTGCACTTAGCACTTGCCATTCGTCTCCTAGATATTTCTTACCCCATGCTTCAGCCATTTGACTTCTGCACGAGTTACCTGTACATAAGAAGTAAAGTGTTTTTTTAGCCATGTTGTTCCTCTCCTTTATGAGTAAAATGATGTGTTTAGTGAATAATGTTCAACCATATATATAGGCCAACTAATGTGATGAACAATGTTGGGATGGTTAAGATAATACCCGTTTTAAAGTAGGTTCCCCATGAGATTTTCACGCCTTTTAATGAAAGGACATGCAGCCACAATAAGGTAGCCAAAGAACCGATCGGTGTAATTTTTGGTCCCAAGTCCGAACCGATGACATTGGCATAAATAAGGGCTTCCTTAATCGCGCCCGTTGTATTCGTGTCGGAAATGGCAAGAGCGTCTATCATGACCGTCGGCATGTTATTCATAAGCGATGAAAGAACAGCTGCGATGAATCCCATTCCGACAGTAGCAGCGAATAATCCTTGATCAGCTGTCACTTGGATTAGGTCGGCTAAAATGTTCGTCAATCCAACGTTTCTCAATCCATACACCACGACATACATTCCAATGGAGAAGAACACAATCGCCCATGGTGCGCCTTTTACAACGGTCTTGGTATTTACAGCTGGACTTCTTCTTGCCATAAACAAGAAGAAAATGGCGATAACACCTGCAATGATGGATACAGGAATGTTGAAAAATTCACTGATAAAATAGCCTACCAACAGAACACCTAAAACAATCCCAGACAGGCGAAACATTTTTACATCCCGAATGGCATCGACTGGCTTCTTCAATTGAGCCATATCATAATTCTTCGGAATGCTCTTTCTGAAGTACAAATATAATACCAGGATGCTAGCTACTAATGAAAACAGGTTGGGAACGATCATTCTAGATACGAACTCAATAAACCCGATATCAAAAAAGTCAGCAGAAACAATGTTGACCAGGTTACTTACTACAAGCGGTAAGGATGTAGTGTCCGCAATAAACCCACTCGCGATGATAAATGGGAAGATCATTCTCTCTTCCAACTTCAAGTTTCGAACCATCGCCAATACAATCGGAGTTAAGATGAGCGCGGCTCCGTCATTTGCGAAGAACGCAGCGACTAGAGCTCCGAGAATGCTCACATACACAAACATCCTAACTCCATTTCCCTTGGCCGCTCTCGCCATATGTAGAGCTGCCCATTCAAAGAACCCAATTTCATCTAAAATTAAAGAAATAATGATAATAGCAATGAACGCCAACGTCGCGTTCCATACAATTCCCGTAACGGTAATTACATCGTTGAAGTCAACAACTCCTACGAGTAAGGCAAGTAACGCACCCCCGCATGCTGACCAGCCGATTGACAATCCCTTGGGTTGCCAAATGACGAATGTCAACGTCAGCAAAAAGATGATACTCGCTAATATAACTGTACCCACTGATGTTCTCCTCCTCGTTAGTCACAACAAATTCGTTTTCCTTGTGCTGTTAATTCTTCTACTTTAAATGCTTGACTTGGCAAGTCCTTGATAACTGTTTGAATAAAGGAGTAATACGAGGATGCTTGGTTTAACGAGTAAAATATCCATTGTCCCCTTCTCGCTTCATTCACAATTCCGCTATCTTTCAACTTTCGTAAATGTTGGCTAATAGCAGGTTGGCTCATATCAAACAGGTCTACAAATTCACAGACACAACATTCATGTTCAGACATAATTTTCACCATGGTCAAACGTGTTTTATCACCTAAAAGTTTAAGAACGTTTGCAGTACCTTCTATTTCCAACGCTTCATTCGTTTGCATGTTATCCCTCCTAGCCTAATCGAATATATAATTAAATGCTTATGTGGTTATTCAATATCATTGTATAAGCATATTCTTATTTAATCAAGGCTTAACTATTCAACAAAATAATTTTTTATTTTAGTCTGCTTAAAAGATGGTTTCAAAATATCTCCGAGCCTATTAGCCCCCTTCAAAGACTTGTTTAAGGGTGTTGTTAATTTTCTTGATGAACTAACGGGGCAGTATAGTTCCATAAGGTTTCATTCCTTTTTTGGGTTAAAAACGAGTGAATTGAAACATCATCGGGAAACGTATAAGAAGAAACTATAAAAAAGGAATTGAAGGAAATTGGCACAGTATTACTCTTTACTAATCTTGTCATTTGTAATGCTTGTGGGGATGTCGGCTTATTTTTGGCATTTTTATAAATTGAAAAAGAAAAACGGAGATTCGTATAAGATACCGATCAAGGACATTTTTGGAGTCGCCTTTTTATTTCTCCTATCAGGATTCTTGTTTGTTTTTTCTTTGTTAGACCTGCCTAACGTTTTAGCTGATAATACGAAACAATATAAAGGGGATTGTGAGGTCGTCATATTCGATATTACAAGAGGGGGACATACAGAGGCTAACTTTGGAAAGCATAGCATTATGTTTCCTAAGAATTATCAGGGTGTAGAAGAAGGTAACTACTACTGTGAAGTAGAGTATTATCAACAAACTGAACAAGGAAAGTCATTGAGAGTTTATCAGTCAAAAGGCGGAATACTAATAAATGAAAATAGTGTTTCTTAATCAGCTAACGCAGTGTATTCGTACTGTGAGCTCTAAGTAAGAGCCATATTATTAAAAGGATGAAAAATATAAAACGACTCCCTATCCTAATAATAGTTTTTTCAATTTACATATTAAAATTTCTCTTTTTTGTCACTGGTAGTTTTCTCTTTAAAAAATATGGACTTTAACATTGAGTGGAACACCAGAGTTTCGTTCACACCAATAAAAACAAAAACTGAGGTGGAGTTTAATGTATGATACATGGATTTCTAGTCATTTCATAAATACAGCGTTCTTCCCTGTTTTAGTACTTGGTGTAACGATAATAATATCAGCTAACAGCTATCTTTGTTCATTTCATGGATGGCTAAAGGGTGCATAAGTTGAAGGTCGGAGTTGTCTTTAAGGCAGCTTTTTCTTATGGACACTAACGGGGCAGGATAATTCAGTAACGTCGTATAGGACATATAGTGAACAATTAAAAAAAGACAGTGTACCACTGCCTCTTTTTGTATGGGTTAAAAAAAACGAAGAATTATTTAATCTTATCTAGTGAAATTATTCTATGTTTTAATTCTGAATTCATATCTAAAACACCTATCACAATTTGATTATCTTCCGTCAATGTTATGTATCTGAAATAATCATCATCAGAAATCATCAAATCGGTGTCATTCGTCGTTTTTTCCATTTTGGCAAATACATCTACTGTGTACTCAAGGTGAAAAAAATCATCAAATCCCTTGCTTGAGCTACCTACCCAGGTATACAGAAAATCTTTCAGTGTGATTTGTTCAATCCCCGATAATTGTTTCTTGAATTTTAACTTATCTACTGTAACGCTTATCATCTTTCATCACTCCTTAACGAGTCTTAATTATATATATTGAAGTCTCCTCCAACAATGCTATTTGCGTAACAATCCGTTTACAATTTAGTTACTAAGGGGCAGGTTTGTTGAAAAAGAATGTCCATATTCTACCTAAAGGCTAAATGATTGTTTTCTGATAAAATGATGTGAATTACAGCCTTTTAGGAGGAGAAAGATTGGATGCTTTGGTTGTTGGATATATGAAGATTGGTTTAAAATCCTTATAGAACTAACAGGTTTCTATTACATAAATGAATTTGAGCTATGATTATAGCTCTTTTTTATGGGTACTGAAGTCTAATTAAAATTACATAACTTATCTACTATGGATTATTTTACCCCTTATGAATAATTACTCTTTATTGTTATTATTTAAAGGTTCGAATTATTTTAATATGATATCGTTAATTCACCATTAAGGACTGTGATTTACTGTGAGAGCAATAAATAGAATTAACTTAGTTACAAAGTTATTAATTTTTTTAATTTTTGCTTCCTTTAATACATATATTTGTTTTTTTGCAAAAGACAAAACAGAAGGCATAGTTACTGCGTGTATAGGTAGCTTTCTAGTGATTATAGTTGTAACTATTGAATTTCTTCTGAGGAAGAAGTAAAAGTGAGGAAAAAGAGATGGAGTTAAATGCTATTGCAAGGGGATGTTGGTTCGTAATCATTATTACATATTTTGCCCCTATGATTGAAAATATTTGGTTGAGTTTTCTTTTTGTTTTTATCTCCATTGGAATGGGTTTTTATCTATTAGAGAAAATTCCTTACTTGAAGAAGACGATACCAAAGAAAATAGGTTGGATCATAATGCCTTTGTTTTTTGTCTTAATCATTTTACCAGATTTGTTATGGGTAAGGAATTAAAGGTGCGTTATGTGGTATACCCCATAAGAAGTGTACAAAAACACGTCCAAACCGTACAACCTCCAACGGGTTAATGGGGGCGTAAAAAACAAAAAACGGACTTTCGAAAGTCCGTTTTTTCATGCACCCGTTAGTAACTCCACTTATATTTAAGGAGTAAAAACAATGGATTCCTTATATTTTCTTCCTTTATCTTTGGATGGTTCCAGCAATTCAACTTTCCACTGTTCCGTTTCTTTAGCAGCAAGAATTCTTTTTAATTTCCAATCTCTCTAAAACAGGACTCCCACAGCAAGATCCATCCTTAGTTTCAGTTGCTGGGGTATCAGAGTCGCAGGAGCTAGATGTCAGGTTCACACTGCAAACTCCTGTTTCAGGCAGTTCCAAGTGTACTTCTTTTGCTCCCTCAATATCGCCAGTAAGATAAGCCACTACCGAACGGATTTGTTCGTAGCCTGTCGCCAGTAAGAATGTAGGTGCTCTTCCATAACTCTTCATGCCAACAATGTAGAAGTACTTTTCAGGGTGCCGTAATTCTTGTTCACCATGCGGCCGCACCGTTCCACAGCTATGAATATTGGGATCAATTAGCGGAGCAAGCGTGTCTATGCTTTCCACAGCTGAATCAAGGTTTATCCTTATTTCATTTAAAAAGGATGTATCGGGTCTGAAACCCGTACTCACAACGATTTCATCGATATCACCAAGTGTGAATTCTTCTCCGTTTAGTTCTCCCACCACAGTGATTTGACCGTTTGTTGGATAAACTCTTTTAATATGAAAGGGAGTAAGAATATGGATTCGTCCAGACTCCACTAATTGCTGAATTCTTATGCCCAACTCTCCACGAGTTGCCAAGCCGTCGTTTTCTTGCCCGCCGTACACTTCATGCATCTGTTTTTTACGAAGAACCCAGTAGATCTTGGTATCCGTAAATTGCTGCTGTAAGGTGGCCAGATCCAATAGAGCATTTATGGCAGAATGACCACTTCCGATCACCACGGTGGATTTATTTTGATATCTGTTTTCTAGTTGTACGACGTTAGGGATGCCATAGTGGATTTGTTTGTGTAATTGTCTCTCCGCATTCGTCCAAATTCCATTTGAAAGGATCGGGTTCGGATTGGTCCAAGTACCTGAGGAATCAATCACTGCTTTCGCTTCAATGACTGTTGTGTCACCATTCACTTCTACATACAGTTGAAAGGGAACAGTATCCCGTTGTCCTGTTTTTAATTTATCGTGTGCCCTTTTGGCAACACCGACTACTTTTGCTTGTAACATAATGTTTTCCTTCATTTCTGGTAGGTTACTCAACGGCAGAAGGTACTCTTCTACCAATTCGCGACCTGTCGGCAAAGCTTCTTCGTCAGGTGACGCCCATCCAGCGTTCTCTAGTAATTCCTTTGCTGCTTTATCGATGTTATATTGCCACGGAGAAAACATACGAACGTGTCCCCACTCCAACATGCTCGAACCAACGGAATCCCCCGCTTCCAATACGATAAACTTCTCCCCTTTTTTTAGTAAGTGAGCGGCAGCGGCCAGGCCCACAGGTCCCCCACCTATAATTGCTACGGGTAATGTACTATTATCAAATTGGACCATCATTATTCCCTCCTATATTTTAGTTGTAATTTGCAAGTATTTTCGAAAAATTATACTACCCCCAAGGAGTAGTACAACATACGGAAGACTTCAACATTCGATCATTAAGCAATTGCAGAGAACGCACGACTGATTCCTTTTCAAACTCATTCATCGTTTTGAAAATCTCATTCAAGTAATCATTCATTTGTTGGTCGATGGTTTGATTGGTTTTCACGCCTTCATCGGTCAGAGAAAGAATAGAAATTCTCCGATCTTCCGCATCTGGGGTTTTTGTGACTAAATTCAATTTTATTAGGGATTGGATTTGTCTACTGAACGTCGTAATATCCGTTCCCAATGTTTCTGCAATTTGCTGGATGGAAGCCTTATTTTGTCGATGTATTTCATACAGGATATGGCTTTGAACAAGGGATATCTCAATTCCATCAGCGCTGCAACAATTTTTATTCAATAATCCAAAACGTCTAGTTAAGAGTTGGAAGAGACCTCTAAGGTTTTCATTTTCCATTACTTTCACCTCTCTTAATTTATACGTTAATTATTTGCATTTTGCAACTATTTGATTCAACTATTTTTTTGTTGCTCCTTTTAGCTTATTAAAAGCTGTCATGAAATTTCGGTAAGTTTGCTCGCCATAATAAAACGCTTCGCCTTTAAAAAAGTTGGCTTCAATGAATTCTTTTGTCTTTTCCACCACAGGTTCACGAGAAGCTAAAGCCAGTTTGAAATAGGCATCAAAATAACCAACAGACAATACGCTTGAATGGTTCACTGTCATAATCCTCCTACCCCCTAATTGTTTACAGTAATTTCTCCATAGCCATCACATCGACAAATTCCCCATCTAAAATTCCCTGGTTCTTAAATACTCCTACTTCGCGATATCCCCGTTTTTTGTACAATCCTTGACCCATCTGGTTAAAGGTAAAAGTGAATAACACAATTTTATTGAAGTCATTTTCTTTTGCGAGCTTTTCGATTGATTGCAGCAATAAACCGCCAACTCCTTTTCCTCGATGATCTCTTGAGATATAAACTGATAAATCGGCAACCCCTTTATAAGCACTACGATTGTTATATGGGTTCAAGGAAGCCCATCCAACGATTTCTCCTTCTTGCTCAGCGACAATGACCTTATAGCGACCGCTGTGTTTAGCAAACCATTCCTCCATGTAAGTTTGGTCCTTCATCTCTGTTTCTAACGTGGCGACCCGATCTTGAATCCCTTGATTGTAAATTTCTTTGATGAAATCTATGTCCGCTTCCATCGCTTCACGAATGATCATACCTTTCCCCTTCTCCTTTCACTTGTAAAAGCAAATTATTCATTACAAATATTCTATATCCAATTTATAATACCAATACTTGCAAGTTGCAAGTATAATTTAAGTGATACAAACATTACGTTTTCACTAAGTCATAAATGGGGTTCCTCGTTTTTAATTAATACGAGTAAAAAGAGCAATGCAATTTACTATTTGAATCACATCGTTCTTAATGTTACTTTTATAGTTCTTATTTGTTTATATGCAAAAAAACCTCAGCAATTGCCGAGGTTTTATAACGGGATTAGGTTAAATTGCTTATAAGTGAACTTTCTACTTTTTATATGGAAATGGACAGCATCAGCCCCATATATAAGGCCGCAATAAAACATATTCCAAATACGAGTCCTAAATAGGGTTTTGCTTTTCTAAAGCTTACAACAATCATCGTCAAAAATAAGATGGAAATTATCATTAACAAGATGGTTTGTAGAGATGGGATGAACTGTATGTACAATGGAGCAATAATATCTTTGTTTAATAACCATTCTACCCAAGGAGAGGCACCTTCTGAACTTACTGTAAAATCAATTTCATGAGGAGGCATGAGCGTCCCTAATACTCCTGTAAGATAGAAAACAATCATCAGTAAAATGGTTTCACCTATTAGCCAAGGACGTGGGTTAAATGATGAAAGATACAATGCCTTTTTTACAAGAAAACCGTTAACAAATGCAAAAGCGATAACAGGTATGATACTTATGTGTTTAAGAAGCAGCATCTGCCCGTAAGGCAGCACCCAAGATTTCATATAATCCTGTGGTTCCACAAAAGAAAACATTATGATAAACCCACTTATTAATATGATGACTAAACAGGCAAGAGCAAATGGTGTAAACCATCGTAAAAACCTTAACCAATTGGACTGTTTCTTTGAGAACCAAGAAACATGGATGAGTATGCCTGTCCATAATGAGACAATAAGGAAATGTGTCGTGTGAGAGAACAATCCCGACCAAAATGACAACGATGCACTATGGCTTGCATAGCCCACTCCAAGGAACATTAGAAATAACAACAACGCCTGTACATATTTTGATCCTTGTACATGGATGGTCATCCATAATAACGTCGCCATAAAACTAATGAAAGTCCAGGCTTTTCCTACCTGAAATTCAGTAAAGGCGGACAGGGTAGCTTGTTGTAACCCAATACCTTCCTTAAAAAAGGAGATAACTTGAACAATGGGTCCTAATGTAAAAATAATAATACCCAGAGTAGAAAGAAGCAAAATAGGTTTCGGTATCCTAATTACTGGTTTTTTTTCTTCTGGTACAAATTGTAGTGCCACATGCCCCGCAAGAATCGAAAACAATATATAGTTTCCTAATTCAGCAAAAGGGATAAGTATATTCATCATTTACGCTTTTTCCTGAACATCAAAGCTACACCCAAGCATAAAACGACTAAAAGAATTACGGTGATGATGGTTGTTACTGAATTGGATGAGGTTTGATTTTCCTTTTGCACCTCTCCTTTATCCTGCTGTTCATTTTCTTTGTTAGCTGCTTTTGGTTGTGCCTCTTCTTTTTCTTCTTGCATTTGTTTTATTTGTACAGTGAATGAAACCTTGCCAGAAATGGGATGACCATCCTCCCCTGCAATAGTCCAGTCAATGATATACGAACCATTTTCAAGAGGGGCAGAAGGTGACCCAACCATTTTCTTGTCTTGTACCTGAACTTGAGAAAGCGAAACCTCTTCTCCATCTTTCATTAGTTTCATGGTGCTTAATTCCTCGATAGATCCTGCAAAGTCCAGAACGATTTCATCCAGTTCCTCGGTAACCATTTGCCCCTCTTTAGGATTGGAGGAAGTAAGTTCCGTATGTGCATTAGCTATGGTAGGAATGCATGTAAACATGCACATCAACATAAAAAGTATCTTTTTCATTTTTATGATCTATCCTTTCTTGTTAGCTGTTATTTTTCTATACAACCCATTCATCATAACATCCTTATCCTCTATAACTTCGCAGGTGTTTTCGACAATTTTGTAAACGTTATAAAAGTCCATTCCGATATCTGTTCCCATTCCTTTTAGAATAGGACGGAATACTCTCTGCCCCATCCTTATTTTTTTTCCTTTTGGTACAAACTTATCAAACACGAGAAATCTGCCATTCTTCTTTAATACTCTTACCATTTCTTTTATTGTCATTTCCGCATCAGGTACCACCGTAAGTATTAAGTTGGCAACAATAAAATCAAATGTTTCGTTCTCAAAGTCCATTTGCTGTGCATCCATTTCTCTAAACCTTATGGATGAATCGGTATATTTCCCTTGTGCCTGTTTTAACATATCACACGAGTAGTCAATAGCCGTAACCTCATATCCCTTATGGAGTAAGTATGGGAGGTCCGCACCCGTTCCAACACCGACTACAAGAACTTTACTTCCCTTGTCCAAGCTAACTTCATGAAAGATTTCTTTTCTTGCTTTTAAAAATAATCCAGCGTTAAAGACATAATCGTAAATAGGCGACCAACATTTATATAAATTTATTCCACTTGTTATTCATCGCTTTCCCCTCCTATCAAAATAGGCTCCCTCGATGGGAGCCCTCTGTTATTTGTCTTTTAATCTGAGAAGTTAGAACTCGTAGGCTGTTGAGTGTGACAATTAGAGTAGCGCCCATATCTGATGAATGCTTTTTCAAGCTCTTCCCCCTATCGGATCGCCTTTATCTTTAATCTTTTTTTGGTTTTTTTATCAAAAGCATGAACACGATAATCAAAGAAAAAGCTGATAATGCTAAAAATGGAATCGTGATAAAGCCAAGCCAGTTAATATATTCTGCACTACAAGGAACACCATTTACACATGGTTTTAATTCGGCAAAACCTGGAACTTTTTGTTCAAGGTAGTGGAAAAGAGAGATACACCAACCAATTATCGCCATTGGTAGTATAAATCTTTTTACCGAAGCGTCATTTTGAAAAGTTCCAATTCCAAGAATTAAGGTTAATGGGTACATCAATATACGCTGATACCAACATAGTTCACAAGGAATAAACCCTCGAATTTCACTAAAATAAAGACTTCCCAACGTAGCCACAACAGAAACTAGCCATGCCATATAAAGAAATAACTGTGTATTATTTGACCTTCTTGCAGCTTCTTTCATCATTTACTTTCCTCTAACTCTTTATCTATAAGGCTTTGAATCTTTTTATAGTCAAAGGGGTCTTCAAGCATCGTACCGTTTACCATGATACTTGGTGTAGATTGTACTTTAAACTCTTCAACTAATTTTTCATCCTTATTTACTTCTTCTAAACTCGTTTGGTTCTCTAAATCCTTTTGTAATTGTTGTACATCAATCTCAGGAATAGTCTTAGCTATTTCTAAAATTTTCTCATTTGTTATCCATAATCCGTCGTGATTCTCACTTGGTTGTGCTTTAAATAACTCTTTATGGAATATCCAATAACTTTCTGGATTTTGTTTATATACTGCTTCTCCAGCCAATGAACCTAGCTTGGACTCATCCCCATGAAATAACACATTTATATACGAAAACTTCACTTTGCCCGTGTCTACATAATCACTCATTAATTGTGGATAAATTGTTTCCCCCCAAGCTTTACAAGAAGGGCATTTAAAATCACCGAATTCCACTACTGTTATCGGAGCATCAGAATCACCTAACGTAGGTTGACCTTCTATTGGTGGCTGTTTATCATAAGTTGTTTCACTATTTGATTTAGATTTCATATTGTTAACCATAACTAATGCAGCCAATAAAACAAATACGACTAATGTTAGAATTACTGCAATCTTAAATGGTGAATTTTCTCTTTTCGTCATCATAGCACCTCTTTGAAACTATTTTCTAAACTTATAATCTTATTGGATACTTAACTTAAGAGTTAAATAACTCTTTCGAAAATCAAACCAGTCCTTAACATTAAAACACCCTTTGATCCGTTTATTTCTGGACGTTAATGCCTTGGCAAAAAATATAGATGATCGATTCTTAAGCTATAAGGGCTAATCATAATAATCAAATGAATTTTCTGGGTAACATATTAGAAAGCTGCCTTTTGAAAGGGAAAAGCAAAGATATAATAATGCCTCACTAATTTCACCCAAGACTATCATTTTTTACTTTTTCCTCCTCACTAACCACAAAAAACTTCCTATAACTATAAATAATAAAACAACTATGGTTAATGGTATTATGTAAGACTGCATTTTATTTTGTTCAGATTCTTGTTTTGATGGCGTAATTACTTCTTTTTCTTTAACTTGTGCAGTCTCTTTCTTTTGATCTTTCGAAGGAATTTCAGCCATAGGACTATTAACAGTGAAAGAAAAATGACCATCTATCAGATGTCCATCTTCACCTATTATCGTCCAGTTAACTTTATAATCTCCGTTCTCTAAAGGCTGAAGGAAAGTAGCCCATATTTCATCGTCTTCGATTACGAAATTCCCAAGTGGAATAGATTCTCCTTTTGAATTTAAAACAGTAATTTTACTTGTCTGTTCAACTTTGGTTCCAAAAATTAAAGTTACCTCTTGAATGGGCTTTGCTATTACTTCACCCTCTTTAGGTGTTGACTCTTTCAGTGAAGTGTGTGCGAATGCTTGATTAGAACATAAAAAGTACAGGATTAAAAATAATACTGAAACCTTTTTAGTCATTCAATAAACTCCTTTTCATTAATTATGTAATTATTTAATATTGTTTGACACACATATTAGGCGTTGCTAATATGATAATAACAAAACACATTAGCTCTGTCTAATATGTTCGGAGGTAAATATATGCAAAATATTGATATCGATATGAAAGTTAAACTAATCCATGGATTTTCTAATAAAACAAGGATTCAAATTCTCGAAAGTATAAAAAACGAAGAAAAAACGGTGTCCCAAATTGTAGAAGAGATTAGCGGTAATCAATCTAATATTTCTCAACATCTTGCGTGTTTAAAAGGTTGTGGAATTATTGTGGGGAGGAACGAAGGAAAATACAGCTATTACAGTTTACGAAATCAACATATACGAGATTTATTAACGATGTTTGATACAGTTCTTGGAGATGTTCAAAATGATGTTGCATGTTGCGATCGTCATATAGATTAGGGGTGATTAAATTGGATGAACAATGTTGTGGCTCAAATAAAATGAATGAAAATAAAGAGGAAAATGGTTGTAGCGCTTCTGATATATCAATCGCAAAACTAGAGAATTCAAGTTGTTGTTCAAGTAACCATCATTCAGTAGATGGTATTAACCCAGTACCTATTTTAATTCAAAAAAAAAATAATTGTTGTAGCAGTAATTCATCGAAGGAAACCGTTAATGAACTAGAAAAAATAAGCTGTTGTAGCCCTTCCCCTACAAGTGACAATAAGCAAAAAACTAATGCTTGTTGTAATAGTGAAACAACAGAAGATAAAATTTCCGTGAAAACAAACTGTTGTAATAGTAATGATCCACGGACAAAAGATACAATCTCGAATTCTCTTCCTCCTGGCGAGAAGATGGCATATAGAGTGCATGGAATGGATTGTCCTGCATGTGCAAAAACCATTGAAAAAGGTTTAAGCACATTAAAGGATATAGCTGAAGTAAAGGTTAATTACAGCACAGCGAAAATGCAAGTTGCAGCCAGTAACGCTGATGCCTTTATCCCGATTGAGAGTGAAATCAAAAAACTCGGATTTTCTATTGAACCTTTAAATCAAAATGGTAATATAAAAACATTTGAAATTGAAGGAATGGATTGTGGTACTTGTGCTAAGAGCATTGAAAACCACTTAAATACCCTTCCATCCGTTAAAAATGTCAGCGTTAATTTCTCGACTGGAAAAATGAAAATCGAACATTCCAATAGTGTTAAAGATATTATGACTGAAGTTTCTAAAATCGGATTTAAAGCTTCCTTACCATCAAACAATCAGTCGATACAGACTCATAAAAATAAAAACGAAAATGGTTTAGTGATCTTATCTGGTGTACTAATAGCTCTTGGCTTTATCGGTTCATTTAATGGAGTTTCTACAATGATGTCCTCAATACTTTACGCCATTGCAATGGTGATAAGTGGGGCTAAGCCAGTTAAAAGTGCATTCTATGCAATAAAAAGTCGTTCACTGGATATGAATGTCCTAATGTCTGTTGCGGCTATTGGAGCTGCTCTAATCGGTGAATGGCTTGAAGGTGCCACCGTTGTTTGGTTATTTGCAATCGGCAATTTACTACAAACAAAATCAATTGAACGAACAAGGAATTCGATTCGTAATCTTATGGATTTAGCTCCCCCTGAAGCTTGGATCTATGTTGGCTCAGAAATCATTAAAAAACCAGTTGAAGAAATAAATGTCGGTGACATTATCTTTGTTAAACCAGGTGATAAAATTCCATTAGACGGTGAAATTATTCAAGGTGAATCAAGTGTAAATCAGGCACCTATTACAGGAGAATCAATTCCTATCGATAAGAATATTGGTGATACAGTATACGCAGGAACTATAAATGAAAATGGTTCTCTTGAGATTAGGGTCACTAAGTTAGTGGAAGATACGACTATATCAAAAATTATTCACTTAGTTGAAGAAGCACAAGAACAAAAAGCACCAACAGAAGCATTTGTAGATAAGTTTGCAAGTATTTATACACCTGTTGTATTTATTTTAGCAATGGCAGTTATGGTTGTACCTTCACTCCTTGGATTTGGCACTTGGGGAGAGTGGTTTTATAAAGGACTTGAAATACTAGTTGTAGCTTGTCCTTGTGCTTTAGTCATTTCTACTCCTGTTGCGATCGTATCAGCTATTGGAAACGCCGCAAAGAACGGAATATTAATTAAGGGCGGAACGTTTTTAGAAAAAGCAGGTGCCATCACGGCCATTGCATTTGATAAAACAGGAACTTTAACGGAAGGAAAGCCTAAAGTATCAGAAATTAAAACGATAAACGTATCAGAAGAGACATTACTGTCCATAGCATTAACACTAGAAGGTTTCTCAACACATCCTATTGCAAAATCGATTGTTCGTTACGGCAACGAAAAAGGAATCCAACCTAAAAATGGTGAGTTATACAAAAGCATTGTAGGAAAAGGCGTTCAAGCTACAATTCAAGGAGATATTTTTTACGCAGGTAATCTAAAGCTATTCGAAGAAATGAATGTATATTTAGAGGATATAAAAAAACATATTCATGAAATACAGAACAAAGGGAAAACAGTAGTTATAATAGGGACACAAAATCAAGTTATCGGGATTATTGCTGTTTCTGATACAATACGGGACAATTCAGCATCAGCTTTAGAAGCATTAAAACAAAGTGGAGTTAATCAAACGGTCATGTTGACTGGAGATAATGAAGGAACCGCTAAAATGATTGCTTCAGAAGCGAATGTTAATCGTTTTTTCGCAGAATTATTGCCAGAGGATAAAGTAGATGCCATAAAAAAATTACAAAATGAAGGTCATAAGGTGGCAATGGTTGGAGACGGTATTAATGATGCGCCAGCACTTGCAACAGCAGATTTAGGTATCGCTATGGGTGGTGCAGGAACTGATACCGCGATGGAAACAGCTGATATTGTTTTAATGGCTGATAATCTTGATAAATTATCTCATACAATGAAGTTAAGCAAAAAAGCTTTAACGATTATTAAACAAAATATTTGGTTCTCTATCATTATTAAAGTCCTTGCGTTGGTCTTTATATTCCCAGGTTGGCTTACACTATGGATGGCTGTATTAAGTGATACAGGTGCAGCCTTAATTGTTATTTTAAATGCAATGAGATTGTTAAAATTTAAAGAATAGATATTTATGAGATGTTTCTTGATAAGAAACATCTCATTTTTTTATAATTAGAATTTTTAAGAAAAAACTGCTTTAAAGACAGCTTCGATCTTAAGCTAACAAATCGTTAGCCATCTACAAATCGCATTTGTTTTTAAATAACTATTAGTTGCCTAAACCACAATTTAAATAAAAAAGCCTGTCTATTTAACATAATTGTTATGCAAATTTTAATGATTCAAATCCATGATTCGTTCCAACTTGGATTACCAACTCAAAATAAAAAGCTATTCAAAAAGAACGTACGTTCGTTTGTAATCTAAATAAGGAGTGATTTAGATGACCATTCGAAATAGAGGTAATATTAAATGGACCAGTCTGATGCTACCTGAACATATAAAAATGCTACGGCATTATTTTGACGAGGAATATTACGATGAACCCGAACCCGTGTTGGATGAACAACACCTGGAGGAGATGAATGATTTAATTGCTGCTTCGATGGAGTTTACTTTTCCGATTTCTTTTACGCTATACCAGAATAATCGGCTGAGTAACGTAGAAGGATTGGTGCATTATGTGGATCAAATGAATGGACATTTACGAGTGATTGATGTGTACGAACGAATACATAGAATACCTTTTTCAACGATTAAGGGGGCGAAAAAGATCTAAATTAAAGTTTGTAAAATAATTAACTTTAATACAGTAAATTTGCTTGTAAAGATAAAAAGATAAAGAGCATAAAAAGATAAACATAATCAAGAAATTTCAATATATAATACTTCTAATCAATGCATCCCATCTCATCAAAAAGGAGATAAAACCAACTATGAAAAAGGTGCATACTTTTAGTTTGTATATCTTTGGTATTCTGTTGCTTTTTTTGCTTTTGTTAATTCTTTTGGAAATTAAAAAATTAGATGAGGGAATTTTCCTTCAAGGCATAGAAGGAAAACTTTTTGACATCAATGAAGGAATACGAGAGATAACTACTGATTAAAAGCATAATTTCCGCAGTACTCCTGAAGAAATATTATCACGACAATGTACTACATGGTCATGAGGACTAATCAACTTGGTTAGTCCTCATTATTTTCATTTGGTGAGTACATTTTGCTCATCACATACCAGCTTGAATAAGGGTTTACAACCCTCACATAGTACTTCAAATATTTAATAAACAGAATATTATGAATATCAGAAGGTTTTACGATGAATAACATTTAAGGTTTTTGGTTCCTTTTGACTTTGCATTAAGAAGCTTTGACTTCTTGCCAAAATTATCATAAAGGAAATCCTCCATTTCCAGATGGGTCCAGATTGTTTAGTAGATTTAGGGGGGTGTTAAAAGATGGAATGGTTTACTTTTTTTGTTTTTCCAGCATTCACTTTAGGTGGAATAGCTTTAGGGATCTCCCTTCACTCAATCAAAAAAATAAAGAACATGGAAAGGAGAGTTGAGGAATTAGAAAATAAAAATAAATAAATCTATGACTTTGAACCTTGCCTATTGCAATCTCCACTTTAACAAGACTTTCTTCAGTTCAACTCCACTAAATGAATATTTAGCGATGAGAACCGCCCAAGACTACGTTGAGGACCTGAAGTTACTACAAGACGTGGAAGCAGTTGCCTTGGCCATAGAAAATCAACAAGCGTTCGCTTTATTGTCTATATTTAAATTGGACTATAAAGCTGCTGAAGAAATTGAAATCGCACTATCCGTCAATGGTTATACGGAAGCCGAAAATTGAGATGGATAATCAGTTCCTAAGGTAAACAATGTTTATGGAGGTGACCATGTGACAAAGTTGCGAATCATTTTATCAATTCCGTACTTGTTATTTGCAATTTTCTTTTTCGTGGTAGGAGACATTCCAAGTTACTACCTTCTTGTAATAGGGTTCTACGCACTGTTTTGTTCCTTCCTTTTGGACTTTTTGAATAAAAAAAGGAAAAAATGAGTCCTGGGTATACCCTGTTTCAGGGTATACCTCACCCATTGACAGCCACCTTAAGCCATTCCTATGCACCCTTTAGCCATCCATGAATCGCAAAAATCGGCGATTCACCACAAAGAATGAAAATGGTTAGGAAGTGTCAATACTGATACTGACCTTAATCCAGTCAACCCTAATCCATAGACTAATTAATTAACGCTCTCCCTCTTTTTTTAAACGATTGAGCAGGGTCTTCTTAAGTATTGTCATTTTTATTTTTAAAGAAACTTATTTTCATGCTAGTTGTATAACTATTTATTTTCCAAAGAAAAAGAAATACAGTGCTAATAAATATATACAAATATATACCCAAGAACCCATTATCAAGAAAAAATTAAAACACCCTTTATTTTTTCTATTTAGTATTACATTTAAAATAGCCACTATTACCACTAAAATATATAAAGGTGCTATCGCTAATTTTGAGATAAGTTCTGGAAAGGGCATTTCCATTAATTTGTCATCCACATTATCTCCCCCTAACTTAAGTCTAATATTAGCCTAATTATCTAATTCCTTGTTCAACTAACCTCCCTCTATAAACATTGATGTATCAACGGTTTGCACCACTCGGTGTATTAGGGGAATTATTTTTTCATTCTACTTTTAAACAGAGTATTGAAATTCTGGTTTTTATTACTAAATTGAGCGTACGCTTCGCTAAAACTAATGGAAATCATTAGCTATTTTCTCCACTTTGTGATGCACAATAGATCTCTGCGAAACTTATGATGACGTACCCTCCCATGTCTCTTAGCGTCATTTGCGCTTACATTCCTTCGTTCGGTCTATTCATAAGGCAGAGGCCTGCTAAGCTGCCCCGGGGACTCTTGGTCTTAGTTTAGTAATGTTGCTGGCTTCTCCGTGTCATCCTTCTTGTTATAAATCGATAGTTAGAAATGCTTACGCTGCCTCTGAGAGGCAGTAGAGATCCTTCATCATATTCTGCTCATTAAAATGGACTTTCTTTTTACAAATACCATGCAATACTTTCAACAATTTACCACAGAGTACCACCATCGATTGCTTTCCGCGTAAGGGATTTTGTTGGCGTGTTGTGTAATATTCATGAAGCTGTTTAAACCCCTCGTTGTGACGAATGAGTGGTACTATTACTTTGAAAAGAATATATCTAAGTCGCTTTCTTCCTCGTTTGGAGATATGTTTTTGTCCCTTATGTTGACCAGATGAGTTTTCACGTAATGTTAATCCCGCTAGTTTAATCAATTGGCGTGGATTTTCATAAAGTGAAAAACTTCCAACTTCTGAAAGCAAATCAACAATGGTTGCATCTCCTAATCCAGGAACTGAAGCCAGCAGCTCATATTCCATAGTTGTTTGGGCCATTTCGGATAATTGACTATTCACAGATTCAATTTCGTTTTCTAGTAAGCGATACTGACGCAGGAGCGTGGCAATTTCATGTCGGGCCATCTGTGTCCCTTCTGTCAGTCCAATTGAGTTCGTCGCTGCTTCAATGAGTAGCTTTGCTTTTGGTAGCTGTGGGGCTCTCATTCCCTTTACCTTACGGTAAAGAAAGACAAGCTCCTCAGCACTTTTTCCATCGATATCCTGTGGCAACGGAGTCATTTCCAATGTAGCTAGAGCCATCTTTCCGAAAGCCGGAAAGACTTGAGTAAACTCGGGAAAATAACGATCAAGCCAACGAATGATCCGGTTTTTAATACTCGCTAAATCTTCCGTTAACTTTGAACGAAGAGTAGATCCGATACGAAGTTCTGCTTCTACTTCTTTTAATAAACGTGGATAGCTAAAACGCCCATCTTTCAATAAACGAGCGATGACTAATGCATCTTTTTTATCGTTCTTTGTCGGTAAATTATCGTCCAGTTCCTTCGATCGTTTGACATGCATTGGATTCACCATGACTAGTGGTATGCCGTAATGATCTAAGAAATTAGCTAAGTTCATCCAGTAGTGGCCTGTTGGCTCAATTCCAACAATTACTTCTGTTTTCTTAGCTTCCTTCATCGTTTGACGAATCTTTTCATACAGGTGTTCAAAGCCCTCTTTTGATTGATGTACTGCGAAGGCTTTTTCTATCACGCGCCCTCGTTCATCAACAAAACAAGCGTAATGAACACGCTTGGCAATATCCATACCAACAACGAGTGTATTTTCAGTAACTTGATTAATTTTTTCATTCCATTTAAACTGCATAGAGAAGTCCTCCTTGTTTGATGCTGAGTCAATGGTCGTTGACACTCATGCATCATACAAGAGGGCTCTTTTTCTTTCAAGACTTCGAACATCCTTCTAACAGGAATGCTGCCCCGATAGTTCCATAAAGAAAAAGCTGCCTTAAAGACAGCTCTGATCTTCAGCTAACGCACCCGTTAGTTCATTAAGGGAATTTTAAAATCACCTTTTAACATCTCTAAACAACAAAGATGACTGCAATTCCTGTAAAAGAAGCAATACTTAAAAACAACATCATTCCAAAATCCAGTTCTTTTATCTCTTTAAAATGATCCCGTATCAAATAAATTAAAGGTATTGCAAAAAGTGTTGGAATAACTTTACCTGCTTTTACCAAAAATATCAGTAAAAAAAATACTTTCCATTGAACCCATTACTAGACCACTTAAAAGAAACAAATAAAAAAAACATAAGAAAACTCGAATACTAGCACCTCCTACAAATTACCCTACTTTTTCTGTTACCGTTCTTCAACTAACCTGCCCCTTTAGTGCCATAAGAAAAGGTTGCGGCAGCAACCCTTTGTTAAACTATCGACCTTTTAGTTGAAGAATGGTTAATTAAAACTTAATGTTTAATAATTCTTTCATTTCAAGAAGAACTTCAGAATGTTTTTCTTTTGATAAATACATCATTTTCTGTTCTGCTCCATTTGTTTCTTGCTTCTTTCCGTTCGGTTCTTGAAACATAATCCTTCCATCACTAAAAAAATTTATAGTATATACTTTGTTATCCATGGTTTCCTTATCGGATAAAACAAAAAAGTAATTCCCTTTTTTATTTAATTCTTTACTCTTCTCCAATAACTCCTTATTAGGAGGTTGCACAACTTCCATTTTGTTCACTTTTTCTATAAAAGCCTGTATTTCATTAATATCTGTAATGATCTTTGAAGTTGACTGGGAAGTTACCCCGTCCTCATCAACACCTTGCACTAATAAAGTTGTATATTCATCTTCATTAGGTATCTCCAAAATTCCACTTTTCGTTTTTGTAGTTTCTAAACTACAAGCATTTAAGAATATTATCATTAAAATGCACATAGAAAACATCTTGAAAATCCTCAAATTTCATCCCTCCATTTCTTCCTTCTACAATATATGTAAATTGAAAAAGTATCCATATTTAGTGAACTAACCTGCACCGTTAGTTGCATAAGGGTACTTTCTTCTCTAATTTGAATGTATGATTTGTATAAGAATCTTACATTCAAAAGACCACCAATTTGGTGGCCTTCTAAATGAACTAAGACACTCGTTAGTTAATAATGTGTTTATATTTTAATTGGCTTCAAATGGTAACTTTCTAATGTCGGAAACATCCGTGTGTTCGAAGTTAATCACTTCGAATCCATTCGGTGCAGCCTAGGTCCTTCATAAGGATTATGTTTTATTTGTTTTTCTTTTTTCAATTTCTTTTTTCACCAAAGGAATTACCTTTTCTTTTACTGCCTTTTGTACTTTTGGATCATTTATTAATTTTTTAAATTTGTCTTTCAACATTCATACCTCCGATTTATTAAATTTGGGATTTAACTAATATGGAGTTGTGTCCTAAAAGGAATATGATTCTGCTATCATATGAAAATTGTACCCTAAAGAATACATTGTGTCTTGCAGGAGCCAGACAACCAAATGTGAAAGAAACAGATTAATTGGTATACTTTAATTTTATTATTTCGGATATATAACCTTTAATTCATCATGATAAAAATTAAAATAGATAAATTACTAATATCGTAACCCATTACAATGCAAATAAATCCTGGAACGATTTCATGCTGAATCTAAATAAAAGGTAATTATAGTAAAAAGAAAAAACTCACTTAAAGATAGCTATCATTTTCAGCTAACACACCTGTTAGTTGTAGAAAGATTTTAAAGCCATGGACTTATGCTCCACTAAAAACTTATAGGGGCTTCTTCACGAGTACAGGTCAGGTATTTTCGGGATACAGCATTAAAATATCCTACATCAATAATTGCTTTTTCTCCTTTATCAGGGCATTGAATATGCGTCAGCTGAAGTGATTCATTGATGATGACCAAGTCTATTGCGTCCAATTCCTTTTTGCAGCACGAACATTTTACAGCTAGTAAGTTTTCTTTTTCCATTAAAGATGCCCCCTTTTGATAAATAGGTATTCTTTATTTCTAGTCGCTAATCCTACCAGTTCACATAACTGTCAAAAATTTCTTTTTCCATAAGTGTTCAGCTGGATCTTCATAGCTTGTTCAACTAACCTGTCCCGTTAGTGCCATAAGAAAAAGCCGCCTTAAAGACAGCTCTGATCTTCAGCTAACGCACCCTTTAGTTGAATAAGAATTCATTGTGGCTATTACCAAGAAGATATTACAAAAGCTTCAACCAATCGGCTTCCGTCCATTACTCACCGATACATTGGACGAAGCTCTTGAGGACTTCAATCTTTAACTGGAAATAAAAAAAACCTACTCTTTTCGAAAAGGGTTCTTCTTTTGGTTATGTTTAAAAATAGTGTTGAAAATTAAGCGATTTTTTAAGGAATACTGTGACATATTTATACGAGAATTGCTCGAGAGTTTAAGAAAACGTTTAACCAAACATTACTAAGATGTTTGGTTGGTCATTAAAGCATTCAAATAAAGTAGGAGCATCAATAAAATTAAAACCGAACATTCCTTAGCTAAAGAATGTTCGGTTTCCTAATCCATAAATTTTCTTGAAGTAGCTTTACTATCTAGATGCTTTCCTGATACCTCATACCATAAACAATTCATTATCAAAGCATTTCTGATGTTGTAATTACCTTATATGTACTGGCATGATGCTAAAGAAATCTCTTTTATAATAGAGGTTGTGAAGGAATGTACTTAAAGTAACCAGGCGATTTAGTGTAATAATGCAGTTACCCAACCAGCGTGCGGCTTTTGATTAAATCAGTATATAAACATAATCAATTGCCTCTCAAAATGAAAGAATCTCCAACAGAATGCTGGAGGATTCTTAAGATTATTTTTAAAACTTATCCGGAAACTGCTTTATAACTCCCGCAGAGATAGTATCCGCCATTAAGATTATATGTGTGACCCCTTCGTCAATTGAAACGATTCTTCCGTTCCAATTTTTTGCTAAGCTTGTAGATAAATCATTTGTCACTAATTTCAAATGCATATAAAGCAAATTTTTTAGATCTTCATTTTTCAAATAGGGGTTGGCACCGCTAAGGAAAGCTGCTATTTCATCAGCATTTCTATACCATTCTTTGTTTAGCTGTTTCACCAAGACTTCATTTCCGCTTTTAGCCGCATCTACAATCTTTCCCGCAATAACAATATGCTCCTTAAGCAAATTCGTAAGTTTGTTCCCAGCTTTTTCTCCGTATATTGGCTTTATAGCATTTCCAATATCCTCCTGATTTTTCAGAAGCCTAGCCAATACCTGTTTTTGATCCTCCGCTCCAGCTGTTGTTGCACTTGTAATGTAATTACTTGTCCACAAAACATGATCAATCCAAAGTTTCCTGAATTCATTTGCGAACTTTACCTCAGATTGACTAACACTTTGTACCTGCGGTTTAGCGTATACACTGGTTGTTCCAGACACCATGCTTAGAGGAAATAAAAAAATAAATCCCATCAACAATAATTTTTTCATAACACCATCTCCTTCCAAAGTTTAATAACACCTTTTTATTATTGATATATAGGATTTTAATATTCATAATAATGGTTCTACTTCACATGGTCCTATGTAAGCTGTTTTTTATAAGATTAGGTCATTTATCATAGTATTAATACACGGACACTACAACGTCGCAATTTGTGCTTAAAATATGATGAACTAATGTTTAAATTACTTGAAACTTCAAGAATGAGACGCCAAGAAATAGTGGGTGTAATTTAGGAGCAAGTTAAATTTGACATAAAAAAGCGCCTTTCTCAGGGGTGCTAAGCTGGTTATTTATAGTTAATAAATTGATTCCCTTTATATAAGACAGTGAATGTTGGTTTTACCCTTTTGATATAGTGCAGGAATCAACGTTACATTCTTTTAAAGCATTATCAATCAATGAAAGCTGATCATCAATCATTGATAAGTAGAAAATATGATAGTCATTTATTTGTTCCTTTAACTCCAACAGCAGCGTTTTGTCCCTTAGTACAAGGAAAATCTCTTCTGGATGTAACATATCACTTCTCCTTTTAGGTAAGATATTACCTTTTACCCTAATTATTACAATTATTAACTTTTAAGCGGATGTTTTGTATCATATTTCACAAGGAATATTTAGAGGGAGTTACTAAACTGTCCGAAGAC
Source organism: Peribacillus sp. FSL P2-0133 (assembly GCF_037975445.1). Classification (NCBI taxonomy): domain Bacteria; kingdom Bacillati; phylum Bacillota; class Bacilli; order Caryophanales; family Bacillaceae; genus Peribacillus; species Peribacillus sp. FSL P2-0133. Next base: position 2,822,137 of record NZ_CP150254.1, read on the forward strand.
AATAGGTTAGTTAAAAAAACCATGCAACTGAGTTTCATAAGGGAGTGGCTGAAGAAGCACAACGATAAGTATAAAGAATATTTATAAAAAAAGGCTGTCGTATATTAGCCTTTAACGTCGAAAATGTCCCCTTCTTACATTGTTGTGTTAGACTTAATATATAAAACCATATTTTCTTGGGGTTTTTTGACTTTTATTAATCACACTTCTATAAGGGAAGGAGTATAAGAAATGGAGAAAATCAGCGTTTTTCTGGATGACTATCGGAAAGCTCCCGATGGCTATGTGTTAGTCGAGACTATTGACGAATGTATAGAGCTATTGCAAAACTTTGATATTGAACACCTCTCTTTGGACCATGATTTATTAAATAAAACTAGGAATGGTTTTATGCTTGTTCAAAAGATGGTCAAAGAAAAACTTTTTGCTAACCGCATCACTATTCACTCTGCCAATTCAGTTGGCGGTAAAGCAATGTATAACTGTTTAAAGCAAGCACAACGGAATTTAACAATGCCCCCTGCCATTATTGTTTCCTTACGCCCCCTGCCCCTCAAATTCTTCCCGTCAAAGGTTCTGCAACATTATATAGATATAAGGTAAACTCTTCTCAATTACATTTCATAGAAGAATTATACGATGCTTTTGAGATCGTATTGCGGAAACGATTTTTTTTGCTTTAATTCAACCTGAAGATGGTACTGTTAATGAGTTTATTGTAAGACCATCTCGACAACAGCCGTAATATGTAAAAATTGCTCAGGCTAGAAAAGCATTTTTAAAAATCAATGTATTTTTGAATGATTAAATGCATGCGTAAAACTCGTAAAATACAAAAAAAGCAATTCACATGTAGTGTAATTGCTTTTTTTAATGTATGTTCGAGCTTCATGGTAGTTTATAAGTTAAAGTCTATATATCGCTTTATATTCTACAGCAGAGATTCCATTATTTTGCCCGGTTTACAACAGATATTACTTGTTTTTTACGATTGATAAAATCGTAATGGTGCTTATAATGCAGAGTGTGCCGAGCCACTCGGCAAAACCGAATGTTACATTCAGCCAGAAAACGGATATTAAAGTTGCGGATAATGGCTCAACTGAAGCTAATAAACTTACCTCTGAAGCAGAGATGAATTTTGTACTTTCCAAATAAAAATAAAAAGCAATGATCGTTCCGAAAATGATGATGAATAATACCGCTGAAAATGAAGGTAACGTCCAATTGCCTTCGAATGCCCATGGAGGATGAATCATGCTAAAGCATATGCCCCCAATCAACATGCCCCATCCCACAACAATCATTGAACCCCATCTTGAAAGGAGTTTAGAAGGCTGCAATGTATAGAATGCCAATGCAAAGGCTGATGTTATTCCCCAAAATACTGCCCACCCGGAAATGGAAAGTGTACGTATGTTTCCTCCTGTCACAAGCAAAAAAGTGCCTAAAATCGCTATGATCACAGCTACACTCACAGTAATGCTTGGAAAACGTTTGGAATGAATGGCTAAATAACAAGTGATCAGGGCCGGTGCCAAGTATTGAAGGACTGTGGCAGTGGCTGCGTTGCCATGTTCAATTGCTGCAAAATATGTGTATTGAACAGCGAGCATTCCCAAAATTGCAAAAAGGATAATTTGAAGCGCATCTTTTTTAGTTTTCCAAATCTCAAAAACTTTCAGTCTTTCATTCTTATACGCGACCCCCAATAAGATGATCCCAGAAAGCAACAAGCGTACAACAGTGAGCCACTCTGGACTGAAACCTTGCTGCTGGAATAGATATTGAGCGGCCGTTCCTGATACTCCCCATAACGCAGCGCCAGTCAGTACTAGTGCAATTCCTTTATTTCTTGAAGTTGATATAGCAACTAAAGTATCATTACTCATTTTTTTCTTCCCCACTTTTTACACGTTCCGTATGGGCTTGAATTCTAAAGTAACTTTCTTTCCAATTCTTTTCTATCACCTTAAGCACCATAGTGAGATTTCCATTTCTTAATGCCTGTATGATCTGATCATGCTCATCAATGGAAAGATGAACATCACTTACCTGATTGAAATAAAACAGTTCCATTCGTATAAGCTTTTGTTTGAGTCCTGATAGAATCCGCTTCAATTCATCATTTGTAGAAAGATTGATGTAAATGGAGTGAAAGTCATCATCTTTCTGAACTGCCATTATTTGATTTCCCTCGTCGATTGCTTTTTTCACTTCATGATTGATGGCTTCCATCTCAATTAAGTGTTTTTCTTCAATAAAATCAAAAGCCTGTTCCATAGCCAACTTTTCCAGTGTCCAAACAATGGAATATATGTTTAATACCCCTTCGAATTGAATAGGGGAAACAATAGTTGAACGACTAGGCTTAGTCTCTACAAATCCCTCATCCTCAAGCCTTAAAAGTGCTTCTCTAATGGGGGTTCTGCTTACTCCCAATTGTTCAGCTAATTCTTTGTCGCGTAATTGTTGGCCTGGCGTTAGGATTCCCTGCACAATCCAATCCCGCAAAATCATGTATGCTTCTTCACGTACAGAAGTACGTTTAATTTTATGTGATGAATTTGAATGCACCAACGGCTTTACCTCCTTGAAATACCAATATATAATATGCAATATATCACATACTGCATGCCGTTGAAATAGAAATAAGAAAGTTTTACCGCTGTATTTTTTAATTGATTTCATAATTGCTCCACCACATGGCGTAAGACTCAGTCGTGATGGTCTCGTCAACGGAGAAAGTAAAAGCCAAGAATAATAGAATTCAAACATTTTCTTTTCAAACCAAAAAGACAACACTCACAACCAGAGTGCTGTCTTTTTATTTGAGATTATCCCATCATTAATAAGTTATTCTTTTGCCCTTGGAAAGCGGAAAACTGCTAACCTTTATTTATTTTCTAAAGTAAGAACGGTATAAGAAACTTAACTCATTCTTTACGCAATAATATGTTAAATAAAACTTAAATCTTTCCCTCCATTGTCCAAAACGATTCCTTTTGCAATCTTCAAGACCCCTTCGGCATCATTGAGATTGACTAATTCAACTGGGAAGTGGGAATATCTGCGCGGTGTTGAAAGAACTCCTACTGGCATTCCTTTATTCGGGGAGTCATTCCATTAGGGTTGGTCATGTCAAAATACCAAAGAAAGACGACTTTAGTCAAACCTCTTCCCTTGCAGCAAAATTTCGATTGCGAATTCCATTCGAATTGTTTCGAATGTTTTCTAAAAAAATGTCTTGAAAATGTCTTGGTGCTGACCGCACTCATTACAGGAATATTCTATTTCTAATGCGTCTTCAGTTACTGTATGTACTGTCTCTTTTTTACAAGTTTCACAAAATCTCTTTTCGGTTATTTCTTTCATGTATCATTCACACTCCGTTTTCCCATCATTGTTTGTAGCCTTGTTAATATTATTTTGCGAATATCCTTCAGAAAAAATACCTTTTTCCTGAAGTTCCTCAAAAAGAGGGAAAAGTATTCAGAGAAAAAGGTACCAAGATATTCAATTACCCTTCGGATTCCAATACATCAAAGCGGCATGAAACGGATATTCGTATTCGAAAACTCCTTCTTTTTCCACCACATATTTATTTAGAATCGTTTTTACTTCATCATAGGAAAAATGTTCATCGAGAATTTTTGTTGTATTATCGCGAATCATTTCTTCATAGGTGGAATAGATTTTTTTACTTTTCAATTTAACGATCTTACAGTCCGCCAGTATTCCAAGTTGATACAAAACATTCAAGATGTGTATGTAATCCCGCTTTCTTAAATTGATCGTATATCCTCGTTGCTTCAATTCCATATAATGAGGTTTTTCTGGGCCGGTTGTCATACCTACAATCACTAACCGGGCTGCAGAATCATTCATTTTTAATAAGGTTTGACCGATTTCTGTCATACGGTAATAACAATTAAAACCAAATACTACATCATATCTGTCTCTTTTAGTATCACTTTCCCACTTATCATGAATCAATTCCATGTTTTCGAAACCTTTTTCGTTCGCCTGGGATTCCAAAAAACTGATAATGCTTTTGGAACTATCTATACAAGTTAGCTTCCTGACTTCTTTTGCAATATCGAATGTATAATTGCCCCATCCAGGGCCGATTTCCAAAACATGATCATCCTGTTTTAATAATGCCAATAACTCTTGCTGCACATGTTTTGCATAAGGATCCGCTTTATGTTGTTTTTTCTCTGCCACCTTGGAAGACCAAAAAGCTTCTTCTGCTGCATCATCTTTTAGCCTGTTAGGTATCTTCCCTGTATGATCTGCCATTGCCTGTTTCCAAAGTTCAATATAATCAAAATTATCGGTTTTCATCCGCACGCTCCTCAAATTATATAATTTATGTATAATAATTTTTTCTTAAACTACTCTTACCCCATAGTTGCAACAGAAAAAGAGCTGCAAATCAGCTCCTGATAATGAACAAAACCTTTTTATATTATAATCTCTCAACATATTAGAATTGGTCATACTCAACTACTTGCAGCGTTTTGTCCAAAGACTCACTGCTTTAGGGCTTTCTATTTCTCTATTTTATAGGTTCTCTTTTTAATAATACAATAAGATTATATAAAGTTTTGTTAACATTATTCGAAAAGGGGAAAGCTGACGTTTCATCCACTTCTCCCCTTCTATTATCTTATAAAAGGTTTACACGTTTTTAAAATGCTGTTGGATATAAGAATTCACTTTATCAGGCACTTCGATTTGGATAAAATGCCCGGCATTTTGAATAATGTGAACCTGTGCATGTGGGAAACCTTCTTTCTGGAGCTTGTAGGCAAATTCAAAAGGTATATAAGGATCCATCTCTCCCCAAATTATTGTGACAGGTATTTTGATCTGATTTAGTTTTTGATTGTACGATTTTACCTTTTCTATATTTCCGGAACGGTATAGATCTAAGATGACTTTACAAGATTCGGGTGTTCTAAAGACACGAAAGAAGTCTTCCAGAATTTCGTCAACTATGCTCGGAATCGTTTTCTTCAATTCAGTTTGAGCTTGGGGATCATCTGACATACGCTTCATTATTTTCTCCCCGGCATATGGTGTTCTCCAAATCTGAGCAAGTGAGTGCCACTTATAATCAACTGATATGGTTGTATTTGAAACAAAGAGACTTAGTATTCTCTCTGGATGATCACATGCCCATTTCAGTCCAATAAGTCCGCCCCAGTCATGTACAATAAGGTGGAATTTATCTAGTTTTAGTTCCCTTGTAAAATCCGATACAAACTGTTCATATCTTTCCCATGTTGAGGATTCATCAAACTGTTCACTTTGGCCGAATCCAGGGAGGTCCGGTGCAATGGTTCTAAATCCACAAGACACAATGCATGGAATCATTTCCTTCCACAAAAGGCTGGACTCAGGTACCCCGTGCAATAAAAGAACTGGGGGATCATTAACATTGCCTTTCTCGATATAAGATACCATCTTTCCATTTATTATCATTTTTTTCTTTTTCACTTTTATCTACCTCCTGTATAGAGTATTTTGAAACCTTATTAGCATTAAGCCAGGTCATAGTTCCTGGCTAGAATGGGGATTTCTTTAGAATAGACTATGGATAAAATCACTATATAGAGAGTTTAAATGGAATTACTATCAAATTCCCTCTCTCATTTCTATGTTAGTTTGCTATTTAATGCTTGTGTTTTTAGATTTTTATCCAAAGTTTATTCAAAAATGGATTTATCGTGGATATGGACTCCTTCAATTCTTTGTCCGAAATTTATTCGCTTCCAATATATAACATCAAACAGCACAACAAAAAAAGGTAAAGCCACAAAAAGGCCTTACCTCTGAAATGATTAAAACCTTTATTACTCTAAAGGTATCAAAGTTAATTGATCAATCCACTTAAATTGTACTTCCGCTCTATAATGCATGATCTAATCATTACGGGTGTTTCATCTAGTTCATTTGAATCCGTAAATGATTCAAAGTTTCTAACCCAATCTTTTCTAGGTTTTAGGTAGGTTCCTTTATTGTAATTTAGACATCTGTGGACTTTTGCTGAGTGAAAAAAAATATGAAGATGATAATGGGAATGGCTATTAGAAAGGCATTGTTTCTCGAACTTTTAATTGTAGGAATATCTGTTAATGACATTTTTACTCATTCCCTTTTAATGTAGTTAATAATTCTGGTGGTACATTATAGTGCTTCTTTACAATCGTATTAAAAAAATTATAATCTTCAATTGGCAATGCCGGAACAACTTCAGGATAACCAAAAATAGGACCGGAAACATTAATTGAGAAATCACCTGACGAAATAAATATTCCAGTCACATGTATGGCATCATTGATTAATAATATAGCTATAATGATGTCCAATATATCGATAAAAAGATTTCCCACTTGCGAGTGGCCCTTCCCTTCTAAACGATGGCCCCCAAAAAGAGGCCCACCTAATGAGAGACTAAATCTGCCTGCTCTTACAAAAACGCCAATGATTGTGATTTGTCCAGTTAATAATAGGATGGCTGTTGTAATTTCGAGATTACGCTGAAAGGAGTGAATTACTTTTTTTTCTGAATTATCTACACAGGTTTCAATCAATATCACCACTCCCCATGTAGGCATTTTATTCATATAAACGGGCAAACGTCACTGATTTGTTTGATTTTTTATATTTAAAAGTTCTATTACTGAATATATTGCTTTTTCAATTTCTTTATATCCGGTACATCGACAAATATTCGAAGAAAGCCATGTTTCAATTTTTTCAGGACTTGGGTTCCTGTCATTAAGGAGTAAAGCCTGGCAAATCATTATAAATCCTGATGTACAATACCCACATTGAAAAGCAAAATGTTCCACAAATGCTCTCTGAATCGGGGTATTCTTGAGGCCCTCTATTGTAAGGATTTCTGAATCAATGGCTTCAATGGCTAACATTAAACAGGATTTCATTGGCTGTTTATTCATTATAACCGTACAAGCGCCGCAATCTCCATTTAAACATCCAGGTTTAGCTCCTGTAAGTCCAATTTTATCTCGGAGAACATCTAGCAATATATCTGATGCCAATATATCCCTCTCATACCGTTCTTTATTTATTTCTAATTGAATGGTAATTTTTCGATCCGCCGAATGGCTATTCATGTTCCTCACCACCTATATATGACAAAATGTATGAAAGGGTATTTTCTAAAACAAATAATCTATATTCATTGGATCCTTCTATATCGTTTAAAACAGGAGTTGGTAAAAACTCAAAAGAGGTTAAAATTCGATCTTTAAAAGATAAACTCTTATCATTTAGTTTGTTTTCCATTTGAATTGACCGAAAAGGATATGGGCATACCCCGCTGAATGCAAATCGAATAAATCCTTCTTTTTTTAATGAGGCAACTGTTAAAAGCGGATATCCCGTTTTCCATTGCTGCCTTTTCTTTACACTAATGTGTTTAGCTTTCAGATAATCTTTTTCTGTTACAATTTGTACGAGAAATTCCCCTTCGTCAAGTCGTAGCTCTTTATGGAAAACTTCATTAATAAATTCTTTCCTCGTTCCTTTTGGTCCTGCAATAATGACAGTACTATCTGATAATAAAAATGGAAGAACTGACTCTCTATAAAAAATTTGACCACATATGTTTCCACCTATAGTGATTTTATTTCTTGATGTATAATCAGCAACTTCTTTTGAAGTATCCGCTAATAGCGGAAATAGCCTATTTTCTTCGATTGCGCGTAAACTCAATGTTGAGCCAATGATCAGTTCTTGGTGTTTAAACCCGAATGCATTGCATTCGGGAATCCCTTTTAAATCAATAATCGCATCGGTGTATATAAAATTTAAACGTCCTAATGTTAAAACTTCAGTCCCTCCACCATAATACATAGGTTTTTTTTCTTGTAATTTTAATAGTTGATAAAGTTCAATCGCCTCTTTTATCGATTGAGGTTTATAATAATCAAAATTATAAGGTAACATTACGCTCTTCTCCCTCTCTTCCCCCTCCAAATGAGTTCAGGAAGTAATGGCAACTGGTTCAAAGGAATCCCAGCAGCCAAAGATAAACTGTTACCTAAAGCAGCTGGCATACCAAGAAGCCCATGTTCTCCAAGGCCCCTTGCGCCATATGGGGCATCTAAGTGTGGTGTTTCTACAAATTCACAGATATATTCAGGGTTTTCTCCATACCTTAACGGTCTATAGGTTCTGAGTTGAGGGTTTAATACTCTGCCAAGGTGATCGAAATAGAATGTTTCACGCCCACCAAATGCTATGCCCATGCTCATTGCACCCATTATTTGTCCTTCTGCAGTTTTTTGATTCAGAACCTTTCCTGCATCAATGACAGATATTGCCCTTACTATCTTGTAAGTATATTCATTTATGTCATACTCTACTTCTACCCCTTGTGCGCCAACAGTCCATTCAGGACCTGGTCTGCCCGCACCTGTATTGGGATCTAAATTTGTTATATGTGGTATGGTATATTGCCCTCTACCGATGATTTGTCCTCCAATTGTGCTTCCGTCAGGATATGTATACCCATACACTAGCCGTTTGAAAGGAATTTCTATATTCGGTTCCCCTTTCATAAAGACCCTTTCCTGGCCAAGGACGATGTCTTCAATTGGAGCTCGTAATACACAAGAAGCAAGTTTCTTTATTTGTAAAAGAGCATCTTCCACAGCTTGAATCGCAGCCCTTCCTGCCATTAATGTTCCACGGCTTGCTACCGTTTTCCAATGTTCTGGAGTATTTTGTGTATTTACCTTCATCTGAACGTTTACACGATCAATTGAGACCTTTAATTTATCTGATACAATCTGTGCTAATATCGTTTTCGTTCCTGTACCAATTTCTACTAGTCCTGAAATAAGGTTTACACTGCCATCAGGGTTAAAGGTTAAAATGACACCAGATCCAGCGTTGGTATCGATCGTTGAAGTTTTCCATATACAAGCGATCCCTTTTGCCCTTATTATCTTGTCGTTTATTTTAACTAACTGGCCCTCTTCCCAATTCATTTTTTTCTTAAGTACTTGTATGCATTTAGGAAGATTACCTACCGTGCTTGAATTTAATTTAACTTGTGTTGGGGTGGAGTTCCCTGGCAGTATCGCATTCATTTCACGAAGTTCAAGTGGATCCATTCCAAGCTTTTTTGAAAGAGAATCCATAGTCCGCTCAAAAGCAAACAGAACTTCTGAATGGGCGAAACCTCGATAAGGCGAGGCATATGGATGATTTGTATACATACAGAGAGAGTCACACCAAATATTTTCTATATTGTAAGGTCCGGTGCAATCTACAGCTCCAGCACGGCTTAGATCTGTAGCTTTGTCGGCATATGCTCCCCCGTCCCATAAATACGTCAGCTCTGCGACCTTTAGCAAACCAGATTGTGTACAACCTAATTTAATGGTAGCATCTAATCCAATATGACAAGGTGATGTCAAAATATCCTCTTCACGACTATTTTCAACTTTTACTAGCCTGCCATTAACGGCCTTTGACGCGATATAAGCTAATAGTTCAAGTTGGACCGAGGCTTTACCACCGAATGCCCCTCCAACAAGTGGAGTGTTTACTATGACGTTTCCAATTTCAACATCAAAGTAATCACTTATCAAACGCTTGATCATGAAGGGAGCTTGAGAAGAAGAAGTGATAATGATCTTATCATCTGAGTGAATTTCCGCTAATGAACATCTTGTTTCCATGGCTGCATGGTCGGAGGGGGAAAAAGAAAACTTTTCCTCAATAATGATTTCGCTCTCTTGCCAACCTGTTTTTCTGTCACCTTTTCTGATTTTGGTTCGATTTGCTATATTTGTGCCTGGCTCGGGAAATACCTCGGATATTTTTTTATAGGTGTCTAAATCTGGGTGGAGTAGAGGGGAATTGGGATTTAAGGCTTCCGTTGGTGAATTGACAACGGCTAAAGGTTCATAGATAACTTGAATATTGTCAGCTGCAATCTCTGCTTGTTTCATTGTATCAGCAACAACAAGTGCTACTACTTCTCCATGATAGCGGACTTTATCTTGAGCTATGGGGTACCGATCCCTGATTTCTTCTCCTGTTAGTGGTAAATTCCCACCTGTTATGATTGCACGAACGCCTGGAACTTTTTCAGCTTTGGTTAGATTAATATTTTTAATAAGGGCATGTGCATAAGGACTAATTACCTTTTTAACATGGAGAATTTTTACTTCTTCGCGGTCTCCTGTGTAAATCGCCTGCCCAGTCACCTTTTCCCAGGCATCTTTTCGAGTTACCCCTTTTCCGATAATATCCATATAGTCTCCTCATTTTCATTATTATTCTTATTTAATTGTTATTTAATGGTTATCTATTTTGTTTTTCCAAAAAAGATATTCTTTCATATTATCAATATCAACAAACCATTTTTCCACATAAAAAGGAACAAGTATCCCCTTTTCTCTCTTGGCCATTAGAATCTGTCTTGCGCCTCGGTCTCCTCGTAAAAGGTGAATGTCGGAAAAGAGATCTTTGTCAATAAGTATGGGAGGTCGTATACAACCATAAAAACTAGAGGCAACAAAGGAGTAATTAGGGTTTCTTTTGTATATTTCGATGAGTTTGTTTATCATATTTGTTGTTATAAAGGGCTGATCAGCAAGTAAAATTACTACGGCGTCCGAATGTATGTTGTTTGCTGATCGTATACCTGTTTGGAGTGAATGGGATTGACCTGCTTCAGGTTCTTTAATTTCGACCGTAATTATTTTTTCAGAACAAAAACCAGATAAATCTAGGTGGTTTAAATGATTTGAAATAATGATAATATTGTTAAGTTCAGATAGAACCGCTTTTTCTAATCCCCATCTTCCCATTTCTTTATTTCCTAATGGCAATGCTAATTTATTTATACCCATTCGATAACTATTTCCAGCGGCCAGGTATACCCCAGTTATTTTCATTCGGAATGTCCCTTCATTCTTTTATGCTGAATTAATTCGGCTATAATGCTAACTGCAATCTCGAAAGGGCCCTTAGCTCCAATTGATAAACCGATCGGTGAGTGTATATTATTAGGGGGGTTCATGTCAAATAAACTGGCTGTACGTTTTTTGGAACCTAAAACGCCTATATAGGGTAATGACTGATTCATCATTAGTGAAAGTATTTCTTTATCTCTCTGAAAGTTATGAGTCATGATGATAACATAATCATCTTTTTTAAAAGATAATTGTTCCATAATTTCAGTTGGGAATCCTATAATATGGCTAACTGCGTCGGGTATATTATTTTCGTTACAAAGCTCGGACCTCCAATCGCAAACAGTAACTAAAAACCCTATTGAGGTAGCCATAGTAACAACTGGATATACATCACATCCAGCTCCAAAAATGATTAAACGCGGTTTAGGTATAAACTTTTGCATATAAATAAAGCTAACATCATTATCTTTGTGTTCATTATTATTCTCATCCTCTGGCCGGAAAGAAGACCCCAATAAGTTCCACTCATCATCTAACTCAATTTGATGGACGATTACCTTAGCTTTTTTAATGGAAGCCAAGACATATGAAAGATTTTCTTTTAATTTATGGTCCACATACTCCAGTAATATATATATAGTTCCGTTACAACCTGTTCCAATTCCCCATTCTAGATCTTCATCACGTTCCATGTGATATACAAAGGTCTCTGTATTTTTCCTTTCAAACACTCTGCAAGAATGAAGAATAAGATCTTCCTCGATACACCCAACACTAATAACGCCTAAAGAAGTACCATCTTTTTTTATAAGCATGGAGGTACCTTCACGCAAGTATGCTGAACCTTCCACATGAATGATGGTAGCCAATACACACTCCATGGATGTCGATTGAATCTCTTCAAGGATAGTATACATTTGATTCACTTGTCTTCCCCCTGGTCTTCTATGAGTTCATTCATTCTATTAATATCATTATGTTGATTTATAAAAAAAATGTGTTTATATAGAAATAGAATTATTCTAGTGCGGACTGAACACATGGGAAATGTGGTTTTTCTTGAATTGTGCTTTAGAGGTTCACAGTCATTTAATCCTTGTATGCAAGAGAGTGTCTCATTCGATGGTTTAAAAAAAGGGGAGGGATATAAATGTATTCCTATTTTATTGGTAAACAAAAAGGAGCAAAAATTTTGCTCCTGCATCCAATCTTATTTGTTTTCCTTTTGAATAAATTTTATTTTTTCGATAAAGCAGACCAAGTATTTTCTAACCAATTATCAAAATCTGCCCCTTTTTCACCCTCATAGGTATCATATATATCCATTCTCATTTTCTGAAGTTTCTCTTTGAATTCAGTATATGAGTGATTTTCTGGTAAACTCTTCTTGATCCTTACTAAGATTTTGGTTAATCCTTTAACCAATTCGCCCTTTTTCCTTGGTGGCAATTGGACATCTTCGCCTAATCTTTTCAGTTGACGGTATGCAGCCTCTTGAACTTTATATACAGAATCACTATTCATAATATGTGTGAGAATATCGATTACTTGTTTATTTTTTGACTGACCTAACTCTTCGATCGCATCTAAACGTTCTCTCCAATTAGATTTGCGATTGGCAGATTTTTTTAATTCCTCATAGTTGGCAGGTAACTCGATACCTTTTGTTTCTTTATTATTCAAATGAATCATTTCTCCTTCTGTCTTTATGTAATCCGGATATCAAAATGTTAATCCGATACTACAATAATCCCATTACCAAGAATGGTTTATTCCATTCTTCATTATACCCGTTTCCATATTTTAATATAGTTTTATTTCTTAATCATCTGCTGTATCTTCAATCAGTCGGGTACCGGGGGCGATGCTTTGCTTCTAAAAACTTCCCTGCACCTATGCTCAATAAGTAACTTCATCTTTAAAGGGCATAAATTCTGCATGGATTCATGCCCCAATTGTTGACTATGAAGTAAGCTTTTCTTATTATGTTGTAAAAACAGACAATAATAGCACAAATCTAGTCCACGTAATGTTTTTTATAATCTGGATGGATAGAAAATTTTTTACGTAAATTAGCGAGGTTTACACCAAAGCTTTCTTCTAAAAGTTCTCTATGTTTCTCTATGATTTCCATGAGATACAAATCATGAATCATGACTTCTGTAATGGGCATTACCAAACCTACATGCATGGTCCATGCTGCACGGCTATCTTTACCAAGCGAGACAATACCTGCTACTACTTCTGAATCATCTCCACTAATAACAAGCCATCGTCCACCATACTCTTCTGTAATTTCATGCCCCATATAATGGAGGTAAACATTAGCAAAATCACAGACGATTTCCCCATAGGCAATAATTGTTACATTGACTCCTTTATTTGCAGCCTGTCTTAGTTCAGACTCTAATTCTTCGAACTCGTCTTCCCAAATCTCTAAGAGTATTCTTTTTTTAGCAGATAATATACAAGCTTTTACCTTATCAAGTATTTCATTGCGTCCCATGATATTCCAGATGTTTTCACGATCATTTGCAGAACGTTCAAACTCCGCTAATGATTTTTCTGCCAGTTCAAAATTTTCTTCTGCTTTCATGCGGCGGTTTTTTATTAGCTCCCTTGCAGGAACGGGAGTATACTGGGGTGTGTTTCCAGGACTAACCAGAATATCTCCTCTTATTGCGAGACTGTCCAGAATTTCATATATTCTTGAACGTGGTACACCGGAGTTTTTTGCAACTGCATAACCTGTTAATGGCGATTCTTCCAATAAGGCAAGATATGCTTTCGCTTCATATTCGGTAAAATTTAGATTTTTTAATGTGTCTAAAATGTTTTCTTTCATAAACCCTCCACACAACCGTAGTTGCTACCTTTGTAACTAATATTTTAGCAAAATCTGTTGACGATTTCCATTTTCATCTAATATACTTACATAAGTAGTTACTTTAGTAACCACTATTGAAAGGAAGGGAGAAGTAGTATGGATAGCTTACTTACATACATATCAATAGTTGCAATGATGGTTATTATACCTGGAGCAGATACAATGCTATTAGTGAAAAACACACTAAGCTATGGTCCAAAAGCTGGGCGCTATACCGTTCTCGGAATGGCAACGGGACTTTCTTTTTGGACGCTTATTGCCATTCTTGGACTATCTGTTGTCATCGCAAAGTCTGTGATTCTGTTCAGTACAATCAAATATTTGGGAGCCGCCTACTTAATTTATTTAGGGATAAAAAGTTTTTTTTCTAAAAGCGTTTTTTCCTTAAAAGAAATTCAAGCACAAGCAAATACACCTACGAAGTATTCAAGCCGGCATAATAAAGATTCCTTTATGCAAGCATTACTTAATAATATTCTTAATCCAAAGACCGTTTTAGTTTATATAACAATCATGCCTCAATTTATCAATTTGAACGGAAATGTAAACCAGCAATTGATTATATTAGCCTTCATCTTAACCTTACTCGCTGTATTGTGGTTTCTTTTTCTTGTTTTTCTAATTGATTACGCAAAAAAATGGATGAACAACTCTAAATTCCAGAAAGCATTCCAAAAATCAACTGGCTTAATTTTAATAGGTTTTGGCATAAAAACAGGAATTTAAGTTCATTTACTTACACATCTAATTTGATTCTATCCGTTCAGAAAATTGAACGGTTTTTTTCATATGTATATACATGCAATTAACATACTGTATACTAACCTGCACTGTAAGTTGCATATAATCAATCTTTCATCCGTACAAATGGCACTGCATTATTAATCTACAAAGAGTTTTTCCTCATTCATTAAGTTCCCTAACATGGTCATTAATTAATTGAAAAATAAAACGTCAGCATTTCCCCATAAGTGTGAAAATGCTGACGAGTAATGTCTTATGAAGTTTTAATATCCTTTTTGTCAATCCAAGCCGCATGCCTTGGCAAGTATTTCAACAAGATGCATACTTTTGATTTGGTTTGCTGCCCCCTCCCTTTGAATGCCAATACTCATTTGCATTTGGCAGCCCGGGTTAACGGTCACTACTGTAGTGGCTTTTGTATCTTTTAGGTTCTTCATTTTTTCATCCAATATCTTCATGGATTCATCAAAGTGAAGAAGATTGTAAATACCTCCAGATGCACAGCAACGGTCAAATCCCTCCATTTCCACATAGGAAACACCTGGTATGGATTGCAATAATAAACGAGGCTCCTTTTGGACCTTTTGAACATTGCGTAAATGACATGAATCTTGATAGGAAACGATGCCTTGCCATTCTTCAGTAAAGGGGAGTGGCCCTAATTGATGAAGAATTTGACTGATGTCTTTTGATTTTTCTGAGAAAGCCCTTGCCGCCCCAGCCCATTCGTGATCATCTGCCAATAAATGTCCATATTCAAGAAGCGAAGCGCCGCAGCCTCCTGCGTTATTTACAATTACATCAGCATCTGATTGCATGAAGGCTTGGATATTCCTCTTTGCCAATGCTTTCGCTTGTTTTGTTTCACCTTGATGGGAATGCAGTGCACCGCAGCAATTCTGATTTTCAGGGAGAATGACCTCACAACCTGCTAAGGTGAGCAGCTCAATGGTAAGACGATTTATTCGTGACATCATGGAATCCATGATACACCCAGCAAAAAATGCCACTTTTAATTTCGTTTCCCCTTTTGCCGGCATTATCGTACCTGTCCGGATTCGTTTGGAGGACGTCTCGATGGCTGGAAGTGCTTGTTCTAAATGTGCAAGGGCTGGGGAAACCTTTTGCAGTACATTCAATGAACGGATAAGCTTGGATAATCCTGTTTTTTGATAGAACTGTACTGCACTACCAATCCTGTTCATCCGTTTTGGATATGGAAAAAGATGAACCAATGCAAGTTTTTTGATCTTGTTCATTTTGTTTTTTTGGATAGTTGACGGGGAGTTTTCAATGGCTTCTTTTGCCGCTTCCAGTATATGTCCGTATGGCACACCGACAGGACATGCGGTTTCACAAGCACGGCAGCCTAAACATAGGTCGATCGGTTCAGCTAAATCTTTTTGGAAATCTATTTTCCCTTCGGCTGCCATTTTCACTAGATTGATTCGACCGCGTGGAGAGGCAGATTCCACTCCCATTGATTCATATGTAGGACAAGCTGGTAAACAGTAACCGCATTTTACGCATTGGTTTGTCCAATCATAGGCATCTGAATATAAATTATTGGCCACTGAATTTGTCTCGTTCGGTTTGACGGATAGATTCATGTAACCAACACGACCCTTGTCTGGCCTTTATCAGGAAAAATCTTTCCTGGATTCAGGATATTATTGGGATCCCATGCTTCTTTAATCTTTTTCATCATATTCACCCCTGTTATTCCTAATTCCATTTCCATATAAGGTGACTTTAAAGTACCGATACCATGTTCCCCGGAAAGTGTTCCGCCTAGTTCGATTGCGGCTTCAAAAATTTCACTGACTGCAAGCTCCACTTTTTTCATTTCCGTAATATTTCGTTTATCGGTAATGATGTTCGGATGTAAATTGCCATCCCCTGCATGACCGAATACAACCAAGTTCAACCCGTATTTCTCCCGGATAGTGTTTAATCTCTCCATCATCGCCGGTATTTGACTGCGTGGAACGGTCGCGTCTTCAGAAATTTTTGTAGGACCCATTTGTGTAATGGCCGGGGAAACAGATTTACGCGCACTCCAAATAGTTTGGCGTTCTTCCTCTGTCTCCGCTATCTTGACGTAGGAAGCACCCTCCGCCGTGCATATATCGGCGCATTTATTGATTTCTTCCTCAATCGCCAATGGGTGACCATCTATTTCTATGATCAGAATGGCTTCTGCCTGTAGAGGCAATCCTGAAGGCCGATAGCTTTCGACAGCACGGATACACGCGTTATCCATCAGTTCCAGGGCAGATGGTAGAATCCCTGACGATAAAATGCTGGTAATGGCATGGCCAGAGTCTATCAAATGATTGAAGTGGGCGACAAAAGTTTGTTTAGATTGAGGTTTTGGTATTAAGCGGATGATTGCCTCAGTAACGATGCCCAGGGTACCTTCCGATCCTACGATCAATCGGGTCAAATCATAACCTGTTACATTTTTTACGGTCTTTCCGCCAGTACGAATGATTTCTCCCGTCGGGGTGACTACCTCCATGCCTATCACATATTCTTTTGTCGTTCCGTATTTCAATCCCTTTGGGCCGCTGGAGTTTTCTAATAGATTCCCGCCTATAGTGGCAACATTGGAACTGCTTGGATCCGGTGGATAGAACAAGCCGGCTTCTTCAGCCTTTTTATGGATATTTGCTGTAATCACACCTGGAGAGACAATGGCAAGCATATTTTCCCGATCAATGATCAATTTATCCCGTAAAAGGGTCATATCAAGAACCATCCCCCCTTTAACAGGTAATGGGCCTCCACTTAGCGAAGTTCCAGATCCTCTAGGGTAAACAGGTATTTTGTGAGTATTGGCCAATTTAATCACTTCACTGATTTCCTTCGCATTTTTTGGCTGTATAACGATTTCAGGTAAATATTCCCCAAAAGAAGCGTCATAGCTATAACAATACCTTTCTGCCAAATCAAGGAACATTCTGTCATCTGGAATTACCTGCCTAAGGTCGTCCAGGGCTTCTTTCTCCATGCCTCTCACTTCCTTTCTTAATAGTAAATTGGAGAAGAACTATTTGTATGTAATATAATGGCATTTTATGATTCTGCTAGATATAATGATGAAAGGAAAAGGAGGTCTTTTTTTGAAAATCGCACTGATTCACGCAACCACAACTGCACTACGCCCAATTGAAGTGGCCTTTCAAACTGTTGCTCCAAACATTGAACTACTTCATTTCATGGACACGGGTCTTCTCGCCTTGATGGAAAAGAGCGGCAAGTTGACTCCGGAAATCATCCGCCGCTTTTCTGCATTAGTGAATATAGCCTATGAATCTGATGTTTTAGGCGTCCAACTTACTTGCTCTGCTTTTAATGACATCACTTCAATCTTACAACCTCTATACCCTGTAAAGTTATTTCGTTCAGATGAGGCCATGCTTGATGAAGCGCTTCGTTATGCTAGCATCGGCCTGGTTTCAACCGTAAAAGAAACGCCAATCGCCCTTCAAAATTACTTATTAAATAAGAATCCTGACTGTATGATCGAATCATTGGTGGATCCCGGGATCATCCATTTATTATCACAAGGAAAAAGAAAGGAACATGACGATCGGGTTAAAAAGATGGTGGAACAATTGGATGGAAAGACAGAAGTGATTTTGCTTTCACAATATAGTATGGAACATATCGCAAAGCAGGTTAATCCCTCTGTCCCTGTCCTAACGGCTCCGCTATTGGCTGCTAAAAGGTGTTTGGCTCATTTGAATGGAACGTTTGGATGAGTTTTCTTCGTAATATCAGAACTTAGCCAGCATGATCGTTTGTCGCATCATTCATCTCGTTTTTAACCGTTAGTATGATGGGAACCACCAAAAACTTTCCCGACACCTTGAATTTTTTCAAGTATGACGATTAGAAGGACTGATATGAAAATAACCACGCTTGACACGGATGCAACGATTGGATTGTAGGCATCCTGCATTTGCGAGAATATTTCGATCGGCAGCGTTCTCATTTCCGGTGATACCATAAAGAGAGAGACCGTTACATTATCAAATGATGTTAAAAATGCGAATAATCCCCCTGAGATGGCCGCAGATCCAATTAGCGGCAGTGTCACTTTCATGAATAC
Organism: Peribacillus sp. FSL P2-0133; assembly: GCF_037975445.1. Lineage (NCBI taxonomy): Bacteria > Bacillati > Bacillota > Bacilli > Caryophanales > Bacillaceae > Peribacillus > Peribacillus sp. FSL P2-0133. The sequence continues at coordinate 2,840,855 of NZ_CP150254.1, forward strand.
TGTTAGTGGATTCGCTCCAAGTATCGCCGCGGCCCGTTCGAGATTATAATCAAATCCACTTAAACCGGTTAATACGAGCCGCATAACATATGGTATGCAAATGACGATATGGGCAATTAAAAATCCTGTAGACGTACCGGCAAGCATCATTGGTGTAAAGTACATTAAAAGTGCAATCCCCAAGACTAATTGCGGCACACTTAATGGAGAAGTTAATAGGGCCGTAATATACGATTTTCCAGGTATATCATACTTTGCGATGCCAAGGGCACCCAAAGTTCCGAATATGACGGAGAAAAGGGCAGCTAATGCTGCGAACTTCGCACTGTTCAAAAAGGCTTCCAAAAATTCAGGACGCTCCAAGATCTTGGCATACCATTGCAGTGAGAAGCCTTCAGCCGGAAAACTTGGATAATTGGCACTTGTAAAAGAAGCGGGAATAACGACAATGAGCGGTATCAAGATATAGATAATTGCTAACACGGCTACGGCAATCCGAAGGCCGCCAAACGTTTTCATCATCGGAATACCTCCTTGAATTTCCCTTTTTCAAACACCCTGGTAAAGACGGCCACTGATATGACAGTGGTTGCTAATAGAATATAAGAAAGAGCAGATCCGAATGTCCAATGCAGCAAGTTATTTATTTGATCATAGATGACAACAGGCATTACGGGCACATTGGCTCCCCCCATTAGTGCAGGCGTAACATAAGCACTCATTGATAAACTGAATACGAGAATGCAGCCAGATACGATACCAGGGATACTTAACGGCAATGTAATCGAAAAGAACCTTCTGAATGGGCTTGCCCCAAGTATTGCTCCAGCCTTATCCAGAGAAGGATCAATATTATAAAGACTTGCAACGATGGATAAGATCATGAAAGGAAGATATGCATTGGATAGCCCAATCACAACTCCGATTTCCGAAAACAATAGTTTCAATGGTGCATCTATTATGCCAAGGGCCATCAAGGTTTGATTAATCGTTCCGTTAGGCAATAGCAAAAGGTACCAGCCAAAATTACGGACAACTATACTTACCAAGAGCGGTGACACGATCAAGAGAGTGATATACCCTCTGATCCGAGCTGAACTTTTGGCCATCGTCAAAGCTACCGGATATCCAAGAAATAAAGCAACCAAGACCGAATATAAACTGATTTTCACTGTCAGCCATAAAGAAGATAAGTAATAGCTATCGGTAAATAATTGTGTATAGTTTTTTAGGCTATAAACTGCATCCGCTCCTCCAAGATTATCTGTTGATATGAAGCTTAAATATAAAATGTATAACATCGGTATCACAAAGAAACCAAATATGAAAAGCAGAATCGGCGTTAAAAGGAGTAATCCCGGCACCCAGACTTTCCTTTTCTTGATTTTAGGTTCCTTTTGCGGTTCAATAGGATTCGTTTCCTGTTCTATTTCTTGACTAGCATAACTTCTGATGGGCTCCATCCAATCAACACCTCACTTCCATTTTGCCATGATGAATCGAAAGCGGAAGTCAATACTTGAATACTTTTCCCATGTAATAGAACATTGATTTCCCAAGAGGTACCAAGATAGTTAATTTGGCTTATCTTAGCATGTTGGAAATCCAATGGAGAGGTAGATTTTTCATCAAGAGAAACAATTTGCAGTTTTTCTGGTCTAATATAAAGCTTCACCTCATCACCGGTTTTCAAATCACTATCATTTCCCATGATGTTGTTTGCATCGACATGAGTGATATCAGGCCCTATCTTGACTGAAACTTTCCGCTTATCCACAGCAGACACATTCCCTTCAAAACAATTCGATTTCCCGATGAATTGAAACACGAATTCAGTCTTGGGATGATTGTAAATCTCAGTCGGAGTACTGATTTGTTCAATTTTCCCTGCATTCATGACCACGACTCGATCAGACATGGAAAGAGCTTCTTCTTGATCATGAGTCACAAAAATGGTCGTTACGCCAATTTCCTTTTGTAAGCGCTTTATCTCGGCCCTGAGTTCATGGCGCAACTTTGCATCAAGGTTTGAAAGCGGTTCGTCAAGCAAAAGGAGCTCCGGTTCAACTACAAGTGCTCTGGAAATCGCAACACGCTGACGCTGACCTCCTGATAATTCCCTTGGATAACGATTCTCCAATCCTGACATTTTCACTAATTCAAGCGCTTTACTTATCTTCTTTTTTTGCTCAGCTTTACTAACTTTGCGCAGTTTCAAGCCAAAACTGAGATTTTCATAGACTGTCATATGAGGAAAAAGCGAATAAGTTTGAAAAACCATTCCTAAATCACGCTTATAAGGCGGAACCTTCGTAACATTGTTGCCTTTAATATGGACCTCACCCCGATCTGCATCGAGGAACCCTGCAATTAGGTTCAAGGTTGTGGACTTTCCGCACCCTGAGGGCCCAAGAAGAGTAAGTAACTCTCCTTGTTTCACCTCCAGATCAATGCCATTCAGGACAACATTCGCTCCAAATTGTTTAAATGCGCCTTTTATCTCTACATCATTTTTGTTTGATCCAAACCCCTGAACTGCCTCCAGGGGTTGCCTATTCATTTCCACATCTTTTTTTAATACTTCCATGTGATCAACAAGCTCCTTTTTTATTTGAGTTTTTTCCCTAATTCAGGAGTAACCTCTTTCGCCCATCTGTCTGACACCTCGGCGCGGATTTCGGCAAACTTGGCGAAATCAGGTTTGAATGTTTTATCACTTGCTTTAAGGCCGATTGACTCTTCAAATTTTTCTGGAATTTTCATTCCTTCTACCGTCGGATAAAATCCTTTTTCGGAAATTAACGCTTGCGCTTCTTCACTGATTACATAGTTGATGAATTCAAGGGCTTCTTTGCTATTAGGCGTATTTTTCACGAGACCAGCACTAAAAGCTTGAAGCGGTACGCCTTCTTTAGGTACGGCCATCTTAATGGGAATACCTGAAACGGCTAGTTCGCCTATGGAATAACTTCCCATGACCGTTACGTCAGCAGCTCCCTGTTGGACAGCTGGCATCATTTGCGTTGAGTTTTTATAAAACGTATTGGAATAAGCTGCAAGATCTTTTGCTTTTTCAAGGCCTGGTTCCATGTCTTCCGTACTGCCGCCGTTTGAAATCGCCAGACCATTAAGGGTATTGAAACCCCAGTCATTCGTAATATCTGAAAATGCCGTTTTACCCTCGTAATCCGGTGAGACAAGATCATTCCATGATTCAATTGATTTTAACCCTTTCTTTTTAAAGGTTTCCGTATTATAAGCTGGTGCAATGACTAAACCGAATGCTGGCGCGGCAGCATTTTCAACCGGAATGAAACGTGAATCCACCGATTTCATATTGGGAACATTGGACTCATCAATTGGTACGATCAGTTCCTTCTCCTTAGCTCGAATTACATCAACCGGTACAAAAAGAGCAACATCTATTTGCGGAGCGTTCTTCTGTAATTCCACTTTGGATAGGATTTCACCTGATAAACCGGAAATATAATTAACAGTGATTCCCGTTTCTTCTTTGAACTTTGGTGCGATGACATCTCTGATGGCACTTTCAATGACACCGCCATTACCAGCAATCGTTATTTTTTTCTCTCCTTTTTCACCTGCACCCGTTTGGACGGATTCCCCCGGTTTTTGCGGAGTAGGATTACCACATCCCGCAAGAGCGATCAATACTATTATTGATAAAAGACTCAGCAGTTTTTTCATAGTCATTACCTCCCGTTTTTCATTGATCTCCAATAATTCCTTGTTCGTTAAAATAATTCATGGCCCCTTGATGAAAATCAAGGGGAACTTGTTTAGTTGCTTCATTTATTGAAATATCAAAAGCAGCTGGATGTGTATGCTGTAGTTCAGGCAGATGTTCATATAATGTTTTCACAAGACTGTATGCATGAGGGTCAGACATTTCCTTGTAGGTTACCAGGACATTTTTAATTGAAATCGTTTGGACATTTTTTTTCATTCCCCCGTATGTATCTCTGGGAATTTCATCATGAGTATAAACTCCATATTGTTTTTGAAGACCTTCAATGATGTCTCCCGGGATTGGAATAAAAGATAGTTCCGTCTGCTTGGATATGAAAGCGATTTCATTATTCGGGATTCCCGAAGAAAAGAAAGCTGCATCAATGGTACCATTTCGTAATGCTTCTGCAGATTGAGAAAAAGAAAGATAGGATAAATTCAATTGATCAGTCGGTAAATCAGATTCTAACAGTATCCGCTCTGCAATAAGCCTTGTACCGCTTCCTGCCGTTCCCACACTAATGCGTTTACCAACTAAATCTTCTAAGGAATCAATATCATTTTGTTTAGTAGTAACAATTTGTACATAATTGGAATATAGGGCCGTTAAAGCTCTTAACTTGGATTTATCCGTTTCAGGCAAATCCAGTACATCCACTGTGGTGAAACCAATTTCTGCACGATGGCGGCTAACCAATTCAGTATTTTCGATGGAAGCCTGGGTTACCTGGGTACCTGACACAGTTCCATTATATTTTTCATACATATTTGATAATCTTTGACCTAATGAAAAATAAACTCCTGTCATATCTCCAGTTCCAATGATTAGCATCCTATTATTTAAGTCCTGTCCTTCAGAAGTTAGTTGACTCTGAATCAAGGTAGAAGCAGGTTTAGATATTTCCTGCTGCTCATTCATAAAAGAACATCCTGTCATGAAACAAAATAACAAAGCGACTTTTATAAAGAGTGCTCCATTCTTCATTGTGGCCCTCCTTTCTTATTGTATTTAGATGCAAATACCATGCCAAGTCGATTTTCTGCTTTAAAACGCAAATCCTGCCGATTTATTGCATGATATACAAGTATAAATCGGCAATTTTTGCCGGTTATCCAGAAAAAAATGCCGATTAACACGTTGAACCTTTTATTCTCCTTTTGAAATGAGCTTGATTTTATCACGCAGGCTTCTTTCAGAAATTTTTAGGATTTGAGCTGTTTTTTGCCGATGGTTTTTACAGTATTGAAGAGTGGCCGTTATGACTTTTTCTTCTATCTCTTTCATGGATATGCCAATTGGGATTTTGAAACTATTAAAATCGTCGTCATTGCCATCCGGGTGGAGAATGAACTTCTGCTCTTGAACATATTGCGGCAAGTCGGTATCCTCCATTTTTTTCGAGTTTGATAGGGCGACAGCATATTCTATAACGTTACCAAGCTCACGGACATTCCCAGGGTAATGATAATCCAGTAAAATCCGACGTGCGGCTGCCGAGAAAGTCTTATCTTCTCGATTCATATCCTTAGCGTGCTTTTTTATGAAATAATCCATAAGGATCGGTAAATCTTCTTTTCTATCTCTGAGAGGCGGCATCGAGATGGGAATGACATTTAGCCTGAAATACAAATCCTCCCTAAATTCCCCTTCCATCACCATTTGTTCCAAGTTTTTATTTGCTGCACTTATAATACGGACATCCAATGAGATTTTTGTATTGGACCCCAGAGGCGTCACTTCCCTTTCCTGCAATACTCGTAATAATTTGGCTTGAAGAGGAAGGGGCATTTCACTAATTTCATCGAGAAAAAGGATGCCTCCATTAGCCGCAACGAATTTCCCTTCCTTCCTCTGTGTTGCACCGGAAAATGCTCCCTTCTCATAACCGAACAACTCAGATTCCAGTAGCATCTCAGGAATTGCTGCACAATTGACAATCTGCATTGGATTGTTTTTCCTTCTTCCTAGCGTATGGATGTTTCGGGCTACAAGCTCCTTTCCAGTACCACTTTCACCCGTGATAAGAACACTGGAATCAATATCTTTCACTCTTTCGATCATTGAGAAAATACGCTGCATCGCCTTGCTGTTACCAAGGAAGTTACCAAATCCCTTTTGAATCTCCAATTCTTCATGTAATGTCTCCAATTGATTGGACATCTGTTTGAATTCGGCTGCCCTCATCAAGAGCAAAGAAAGTTCTTCAATATTAATTGGCTTTTCAATATAGTAGTAGGCCCCCTTTTTTATGGCCTCGATGGAAGTTTCAATGGATGAATAGGCAGTCATCATGATGACTGTTACGTTAGGTGCTATTTGTTTGATTTTCGGCAGGACATCAAGTCCACTTTTATTTCCTATTCTCAAATCAAGTAACACAATATCAAAAGCCTGATTGTCGATCTTCCGGAGCCCCTCATCCGGGTCAGTAGTTGTCACGACCTGATAAGAATCTTCCAATGCAAAGCTAAGAGCGGTGCAAATAGCAGGTTCATCATCAATCACCAATACATGCATTTTCATATTACTCCTCCTCTTTCCAGGATTCTATTCGATATATAAAGGTAGTGAAATGGTGAATTTCGTACCTGAATTAGGATAACTTTTCACATGGATATCTCCGTTATTTTCTTTAATTAACCTATACGATAACGTTAGTCCCAAACCGACGCCCTTTTCTTTATTTGTGAAAAAAGGCTCGAAAATATGGTTCAGTTCCTCCTGTTTCATCCCTTTTCCAGTATCGGATATAGTAATCCGGCCTGTCTTTTCGTTCTCTTTATCAATGGTGATTTTAATGGTCTTTTCCTTTGTTTCTTCAACGGCATGAATCGAATTCAACACCAAGTTAAGAAGTACTTGTTGAATTTGTTGTAAGTCTATATAAAAAATAAGGTCCTCCTCAATCGTCTGCTCGAAATTTATTTGTTTTTTTCCCATTGTCACTTTATGAAAAGCAAGTAATGATATAAGTTCATAAGCGCGGCAATTTGTAATATTTGGCGGACGCGGACGTGCATATTCAATTAAATCAGTAACAATCGCATTCAAACGGTTAACTTCAGTAGGCAAGTGCTCCATTAGAACTTGTCGGAATTGAGGGTTATCATATTTACTTGGAAGTAAATCAATGAATGTTTTAATCGATGTCAAAGGATTCCTTATTTCATGTGCGACACCTGCAACTAGTTGACCAAGAGCGTGCAGCTTTTCTTGTGTGACCAATTTTTTCTCCAATGTTTTCTTTTCCGTCTCATCATTCATGGAAAGTAAGTATCCGGTTTGTATATCTTCAGAGTTGAACATCTTATGCATCGAATATGAAATCACCTTCTGTTCATTTTCCTCATCAAATACCAAGATTCGAAAAGAACCCGTACGATTATTCTCATTTTGTTCTTGATGTAAAGCCCCGAAATTCCTCATTAATTGTGAATGATTCATAAAATTCAGAATCATTTCCTTGGAAATGTTAAGAATTTCTGATGCCTTTGCATTGCAGCTGGTAATCATGAAATCGAGATCGAATGTAATGATTCCATGATTGATATTGTTTAAGATTTGATCTTTGAACGCTTCAGCATTAGCAATGTTTTGCCGTTGTTTCTCCAAATCCTTATTTAATAAATGTAATTTTAACGTCTGGTTATGAACGGATTTTTTTAGCTTTTGATTCCATATGTAGATGATTAGAAGGATAAGGGCCACGGCAGTTAGAATTATGATCAACCAGAATATGAATTGCTCCAGCCTGGCAATTTTTTGATTGGATTGTGGCATGACCCATTTATCGATTATCCCATTGATATTTCGGTTGGCTTTAAGTTCTGTGAGTGTATTATCCATCATGAAAAGAAGCGATTGATTCCCTTTTTTCACTGCAATCGTATAATCCGCTGGTTCAATGACTTCATTGAGAATGATGTAATTCTTTTCTTGGCGGAACTTTTTCAAATAGAAATCTGCAGTCCATTTGTTTCCGATGAATACATCTGCACGGTTGTTCAATAATGTTAAAATACCCGAGTATTGATTTGAAACGGTCGTTAAATTTGTATTCCTCATATTGAGAAATGTACTGATTACTGGAGTGTTTTGGTCAAGGACAACATGTGAATCACGTAGATCCGTTAACGTATGAATATCCTGTTTCCTATTACTAGGAATGATAATTGATTGGGACATTGTAAAATAGGATTGAGTGAAATCAAGTTGGTTATCTTTTTCGGTATTATAGGTACTTCCAACAATTGCATCAATTGTTCCATTACTTAAAGCTTTTTCGGCTTCTTCCATTCTCATCGGAATATATTTGAAATCCACGCCATTAAATTTTGCTATTTCCTCCATTAAATCAATATTGATGCCTGTCAGCTCACCAGCTTCATTTTCAAATGAAAATGGAGGAAGAGCACTTTCCCCAGCAATTATAAAGGTTTTTTGTTCAGCATAAACAGCGGGAGACCAAAGCGTTTGAACAAAGACTATCAAGCAAAATATACTTATTATAAACAGCTGCTTTTTAATTAAGAGCCCTCCTCCTATGTCAAAATCCTGCAGTTAATATTCCTCGGCTAAAAACATCATGATAATATACTTCTCCAATTAGGACTTGAACCCTTTAAATTCTTAGTATAATCTGACACAATCTAACAATAACCTACAAAAAGGTATGTGATTCTATCAAACGAAATAAATATAAACCCAGCAACCTTTGCCGGGTTTTAGATTAGGAATAGACTTCTAATTTTTATGAAATCAGAAAAAGATTCAGTTTACCTAAAAAGGAGCCAGTTGATTTCCGAAATCCGCTCCCTATCCGCCGACTGTATGCCAAGCCTCATCATAGCAAGCGCCTGTGTGGTCTCGGCTAGCCAGTTATTTGGCAGGAGTGTCGCAAATTTCTTCAATTTAATAAGGGTTTCTTCCATATAAAATAAATAACATGAAGGATAACGAAGTTTTCTTTTATAAACATGGTTCGGGATTAAACCATCGGGAACCTCCAGACATTGCCAAATGTAAAGAAACGCCATTTTCTTAAATCGAAATTCCAGAATTAAGAGCCCAATTTACTGAGAAATTAGGCTTTTTTATTACTCCATAGAAGCGCCCTATAATGGATTTACACATTATTTTTATTAGGTGGTTTTGTTGGAGTTCATTATAAACACCCTTTAATTCAAAAAAGCGTACCTTTCAATAAAAGCCAAAGGGTACACTTTTTTGTGTATTTTTCTTTTCTTAGCTGGAATGCGTAAGCCTGTTGTACGGTAGTAGTTTGCATATACTCTACGTATCACTTTTGTTTTTTACCAGTAGGTTATTTGGATGAACGCAGGTAGAGGAAATATCTTGAAACTTGATTAATTTATTTTCTCATCGAATATACTAATCATTTAATCCCTTTCCATAGAGAATTTTCTTCATACATTTTTCAACCCTTGACTCTCGAGTTTTGGATTGTTTGGGTTGTGAAAAATGAAGAATGTACGCTCTTTGCCGTCCCGGGGTCAATGCCTCAAAAGCTGTTTTCAAGGATGGAATTTCATTGAATTTTTTTTGAAGTTCTTCAGGAATTATGAATTCTGTATTTTTTTTATAATTCACTTCCAAACCGGCTTTTTCAACTTCAATGGCTTCATGGATATAGGCTTTCAGAATGGTTTCCGTTGCAACTATTTCTTGAACATTGGTGAAGCGAATCTGGCGCGCCCCCTGTACATTCTCCGTTTGTTGGATTAGAATCCCATGGGCATCCTTTAACAAGGCACCTTTGTGAAACAGGAGCGCACAATATTCTTTAAATCCATGTATTAAAACTATGTTTTTATTCTCAAACGTGTAACAAGGATGCATCCACTTAAATTCTTCGGTCAACTCACAGTCAAGAACGATATTTCTCAACGTCTCATATTCTTCTTTCCACTTTTTAGCTTTACTTATAAATTCATCAACTTTAGGATTCATTCTACTATTTGTCATCACGGAACACTCCTCTTTCCGAGCAGTTTGCTTTTTCCTATCTGTTAGCTAAATACTAAAAAACAAGTTCGGAAGTTTGGTCTTACATTTCCTCTAACACTTTTTTTAGATCTTCGCCCATTCTCGCCCAACCAAATTTCGCACCATTGAACGCTTGATCTTCTTTTTCGAATCCTGTTTGTTCAAGATGTAAGTAGGTTGTTCCATCCTCGTACTTTAATGTCCATGTGACTGTAGTGTTTATCCCGCCACCTACCCAAGTGTAAGATAACTTATAAGGCTCCTCCATTTCAAGAACTTCGGAATCAATAATTAAATTCCACTGTTCATTCCGGAACTGAAATTTATGCCCGACGACAGGTTTAAAATCATTAGCCATTACCCATTTTGCAAGAGTATTTGCATCTGTTAAGGCGAGCCATACCTTCTCGATCGGGCTCTTAAAATTAAAATCTTGTGATACTGTTAAAGTCATTTTTTGTTCCTCCTGTAATATTTGGTTTAAAAGTAACATTCTTTCACTCCAGAATCTCTTGTAAAACGATACCCAATCCTCAATTTCTTTCAACGGGGCAGCATTCAGCCGATAACGCGTTTCCCTACCGACCTTTCTGCTGATTACGAGACCAGCCTCCTTAAGGATTGCCAAATGCTTTGAAACCGCAGTACGACCCATTTCAAAATGAACGGACATCCCATTGAGTGGCAATTCTTCCACGTCCGCCAACAAACGTAGCAATTTACGTCTTGTTGGGTCAGCGATGGCTACATAAATATCACGCTCTTGATTTTTCTCGTTCAAAATCACCCCCCCTTTTTAATAGGACACTAATTGGTGTCTTATTATATGACACCAACTGGTGTCCTGTCAATTTTATTATTGACATCACATTATTTGTTTTATTCACCCATCATTAAGCTTATAGATTCCTTCTTTATTATTTGTTCAATAGATTACTTGAGATTTGAACGCTGATATTGTGATACTTGAAAATGAGGCACTTTTTGATAGTAGGAAATCGAGAGGTATGGGTGATACTGAAAAATTATTGGAGGACCAATTTTTAACTCTGCTTTCATATGTGGCTGAGCAAGAACATAAAAAAATAAGCAAACGACAGGCTGAAGGAATTGAAGTGGCAAAGAATGACGGCGTGATATGTATGAATGAATAATGACTTCATTAAAGTATATGAAAATGAAAATAAACGATAAGATTTTACAAACCCCAAAAATAGTTCCAGCTTCTTTTCAGAAATCCGCTTCCTTTCCGCAGACTGTCTGCCAAGCCTCCTCGCCGTAAGCTTCTCTGGGGTCCCGAATAGCCAGTTCTTCGGCCGAAGTGTCGCAAATTTATTCAACCCAATAAGGATTACAGGAAAAAACATAAAGGACTTCCTAGGCTTGTTTCAAAATCATGCTTCGGGATGGGACCATTTTATCTAATTTTTTAACAAAGTTGATTGGAACGGGTGTACGAGACTCCCGCGGGAAAAGCGCGTCCAAAGGAGACCCCACAGGTGCAAATCGCTCCAATCATTTTACAAACCCTCAATATTGTAAATTATTTTTCTATTTCAAGGCTTTTTAACATTTGCCGTAACGCTCCAAGATGATAAGCCGAGTGGGCAATGGTCGCATTTACATTTGTTAGCCATTTTCCTAAATCGATTGTGTCGATTTCTTCGAAAAGAGTTACATATTCTTTATGTAATCCCTCCCTGATTTCCGCCCATTTCACCTTATCAACATGATGAATGGTCCAGCTTGCGTCCCAATCTTTCTCGAAGTTTGCACCACTGATCATTGTTCGGATCACCCACAAATAATACCGTATATGGTCAGAATGAGCAGCAATGGTTGATCCATTTATGGAACGTGAAGCATCTTCTGCGGTTAAACCATCAAGTGTACCAAAAACCCCGGTATTCGGTTTCGATTCAGTATAATAGCTCCCTTCATTTCCCGGTCCTTCAAACGTTTCTTTCAAAAGCGTTTTTATTGAACTAGCCAAAGCCTTGCTCATCTCAATTCCCCCCAAGTGTTTTAATTGACTTCATTACTTTATAATACACTAAGACAAATCAATAATCGTTTATATTTTGTTAAATAAATCCAAAAAATATCGCAAGTTTATAGAACTACTCGCTCAACGGGCCAAAGGTATGAATTTCCTATTGCTTTCAAGTACAGATCAAAATCTTATATGGTATTGACGCTGATCTTAAGTGATGAAAAAAATAAAAAGACCGTTCCTTTAATAAACAGGAACGGTCTTAAATTATTTATCTGAAAATATGATTCAATCTAAAAAGTATACAATGCAAAACCTAAAGCTTTAGTAGCTTTTCAAACGCTCCTCCAGGGACACAATTCTAAACTTTAACTCTTGATTCGAGTCCAAGCCCCCTATTACAATTTGATTATCTTCCGTAATAGTGACATATCTGAAGGTTTCTTCTCCGTTGATCTTTATTTTTGTCTCCAATGTCGTTTCCATTTTTGCAAAAACTTGATCTGTGTATGTAAGCGGAAGAAGATCATCCAATCCTTCTTCGGGGCTGCCGAGCCACTTAAACATGAAATCTTTCAATGAATATTGTTCAATCATCGATAAATGATCTTTAAAATTTAATTTGTCAATTGTTATCTCTTTCAACTTAACCACTCCTCAATTGTATCTAAAGTTTATATGGATAAACTCCTAACATCAAGGGCATTCCAATGACAAACGATTACAATTTGATTACTTGCTAACTAAATAAACCCTTTCCTTCCGGAAAATGGAGTTCTGTTACCTGAAAAACAAATTGTAGGATGATTTTTTCTTAAGAATACGGCTTGGATTAACATATAGAGGGATTTTTTTCTTAGGTTTATAAATGATTATCCATAAAACAAGGATGTTCATTTCAGTCGAAAACAGCCTCCATTTGTATAGAAAATGAAGGCTGTTTTTCTTATATGGATGTAATACAACTTTCTGTTAAATGATAGTCCCTTAACTAAAACATTATAAGTCTTGTTTTCCTTTAACACCATTTATCGAATAGCTGATTTTAATGTTGGCATTTAATGAGTGATATACTGAACAGTACGTATTTTTGGATAATTGAATCGCACGGACCACTTTATCTTCAGGAAGATCCCCCTCCAATAAATAGTGGATTTGAAAATCGGTAAACCGCTTAGGGTGATTTTCCGATCGTGCCCCTTCTATTTCTATTTGAAAGGCTTTTGTTTCAAATCGCATCTTTTTTAAAATCATTACAATATCAATGCCTGTGCACCCTGCAAGAGAATGCAAAAGTAACTCAGTAGGTCTTGCTCCGCTATTTTTTCCTCCTACATCTTCGGCAGCATCCATCTTTATTTCATGTCCCGACGGAGTTGTGCCAGAAAAGGCCATTTCCCCTGTCCATGTAATCATTGTCTTCATTTATTTCAATTCCTCCCTTACTTGTTGTTTAGTTCAAAAATAGTCCACATGTTTATTTAATGTAAGTCCATATCATTTAAGTCCTAAAATAATATTGCCCCAAATATTGCGGTCATTAAGAAATTTACAGAATAATTGACTTCAGGATTTATACTATGACCCTAACTTGTGATGACTTTCCATTCCTTATATTCTTCCCACAAGTCCTATTGAGTTAGTCATGCTGTTAAATTTGAACTTTAACTCTTCAGGCTTTAAAACCTCTAAAAAATATTCCAGATGATTTCAGAAATCCGCTCCCTTTCCGCCGACTGTCTGCCAAGCCTCATCAAAGCAAAGCGTCTGTGGGGTCTCGGCTAGCCAGTTATTCGGCAGGAGTGTCGCAAAATTCTTAAATCTATTCAGGGATTCATGCATATAAAGAAGTAAAAAAACAGAAGGATATTAAGTTTACCTTTAGAATCATAGTTGTGAGAGCATTCCGAACCTCCTTTTGTCGACAAAAGGGTTTCTATCTAAATTTTTTATACAAAGTTGATTAGAACGAGTGTTCAAGACTAATGCGGGAAAAGCGCGTCCAATTGAGAGCCCACAAGCGCAAAAACCGAGGGCGGAAAGCGAGGTTTTGAACGTCGATTTCCTCATTGCCCTATATATCCATCTACCATGAAGTTATATAGTTTCCTTCTCCATTCAAAGGAGTTTTATAACTATTATTTTCCCCATCTTGCCAAGTAATATTGCCATCTTCATCTTTCAGGACGAACTTGAATTCATAGAATCGATCTGCGGCTAAACGGAATGTTCCACTCCAGCTGCCATCTTTGTTTTGAGTGAGTTTATATTCGTAATCTTCAGGATTCCACCTGCCGATTTCTCCTCTATCCCCAATTAAGTAAACTCCATGTGTGGGAGGTGCATTTTCAACTGTGAATGTAACTGGAATCGACATGCCTTCCAATTTATCAGCCATCATCCTGAACTCATTTGTTGGATTTCCTTCATCGTCGAATAAATAGGACATCCTTAGCAAGGTAAATCCCTCAAAACCATGGTTAAAAACCATTTCTGCTATATTGTCAAAGCCCCTTTCATTATTGATCAGCGGGAGTGCGTTTTCCCCGTTTAAAGAAATTCCTTTTTCATTAGTTAAAGAGGCAATATGGGTCACCAACGTTTTTGGAGCGCTATAGGATGGAGCAGTTTGTGCTTCTTGATCTCCCATTTCCAAACAGGTGAACGTGAGGGCCATATTCGATTTCTTAAATTGATTCAATAATTTGGAGTAGTTATAGTAGCCGGCACTATACTCTGCTGAATGCGGCAGTACGGGATCATTCATTTTCCAATGGACTCCCGAGATTTTAGCTCCAATTGGCACGCCAAAGACTTTGTCAAAATGTTTATGGGCGAATTTAGAGATTTTTGCAAGATGCTTTTCGAGTGCTCCTTGATACCACTGCATAAAGTCATATCCAAATTGTGTATCGATTGCTCCGCCCTTTGTGAAAAATTCATCCCCGTTTCCTGGCGGCTGTATCTCATTCCAGTTTTTATACGTTTTGCCCCAAGCAGCATTTAATTTTTTTATCGTTGAATATTTTTCTCTCATGGTTAGCCTGAAATCCCGTTTGGCTCCTTCTGTATAAACTTGAAGTTGTCCCCTTTCAGGATAATTCCAGCCATCAGCATTCTGGTATGAGGGATATCTAAGTTCCCCAGCTGGTCCTGCACTTAAATATATTTTAGCTATTAGACCCTTCTGATCAGCAAAGTTCTCTGCAAATGATTTGTACAATTCGTTGTATTGATCAGCTGTACCTTCCCACCAAGGAGCAAGTACTTCCTTATTCCAGAAACCACTTTCACTCTTGAAAGCCATGTTTTCGGCAGTGTCTTTATTCCAGAGCCAACTCGGGATGGGATAGTTACAATCATCCCCCACATTACCGCCGCATTGATGTGTAGACAAAATGGGCACCCATTTTAAACCGGAAGCTTTCACTGTTTCCCCATATTTTTTATAATAAGTCCAATCAAACTGATTATCTTTTTTACTCTCGACTAATCCCCACCAGATATCTGTCGTTATTGCATAAACTCCATTTTCCTTCAACTGGGTCAGCTCTGCTTCAAATGCATCCCAATCTGTTATTTCACCCAATGGGGCCATTACATAAAGCTTGTAATCTGGTTTTACTTCTGCTGATCCAGGTGAAGTACTTGATAAAGGAACAAAATACAGCATAAAGGTAAAAACACCAACAGATAATTTGTTCATAAGAACGCCAACCTTTCCCCAATAACTTTATTCATTTGTTTATCATTGAAGTCGCTTACATTCTTTTCGTTTTATTAAGACACTCCTTTACTGGAAATTATATTTGTTTTGGAAATATTTATCAATTATTTCGTCATGGTAATTTAGTTCATATCTCCTAAAAGAAAAAATGGATAGTCCCTTAAGAGACTATCCAGAGCAGCGGGTTATCTACATTTTTATAAAACAATATAAACATTACCATCTTCTATTTCAACATTGAATGTTTTTACGCAACCATTATCAGGTTTTTGGACTTCTCCATTCTTGACACTGATTTTCCAGTCATGCATCGGGCAAAAGACGTGATCACCACTCACAATGCCTTCCACCAGAACACCGCCTTTATGTGGGCAACGATTTTCAATAGCTCGGAATTCACCATTTGCTAAATGAAAAAGAGCAATTTCATGAGAGCCTATGGTTACTGTTTTCCCTAGTTTTTTTGGCATCTCATTTACTTTTGAAACCTTTATTTTTTGAAGAGTTTTCCCCATGTAGGCTTCCCCCATATTCATTTATTTGATTTAGCTGGAATTTTCACTTTTTGAAATAAACCGGTTTGGATCGCCTTGCTCTCAATGATTTCTTTCCACGGTTCTTGCAATACCGAAATGGCCTCATCTAAACGTTGATTAAGCTCAATTCTTTTTTGCTTATCACCAATAATCGTCTTAATGGTATCGAACCCTACACGCTCCACCCAGACAGACGTTCTTTCTAAATAATTGGCAGTCTCCCGATAATGTTGGAGGTATGCACCTGCAATTTCTATTACCTCATCACTTGTTTTCACTTTGCATAATAATTCAGCAGCTCTTAAATGGGTTCCGCCGTTGCCGCCAATATAAATTTCCCATGCACCATCCACGCCGACAACACCAAGATCTTTGATACCGGATTCAGCACAATTACGAGGACATGCCGACACGGCCATCTTAACCTTATGCGGTGTGCCTACACGTTCAAATTTCTTCTCCAGGGCAATGCCAAGCCCAATTGAATCCTGGGTGCCAAAGCGGCAAAAGTTTTCCCCTACGCATGTTTTCACAGTTCGAAGGGTTTTTCCGTAAGCATATCCGGAAGGCATATCCAGGTCGGCCCATACACTTGGAAGGTCTTCTTTTTCAACGCCGAACATATCTATTCTTTGCCCGCCTGTAACCTTAAGTAACTTAACATTATACTTATCGGCAACATTTGCTATTTTCCGTAATTGATCGGGATTAGTGACGCCCCCATACATTCTTGGCACAACGGAAAATGTACCATCCTTTTGAATATTTGCATGTAGTCTTTCATTTACATAGCGGGATTCTTTTTCGTCCTCATATTCAACAGGATGAATCATGCCTAAGTAATAGTTCAGTGCCGGTTTACACTTCGAGCATCCATCACTTGTATTCCAGCCGAGAACATTCATGACTTCTCGAGTATGGGTCAGGTTTTTTTCGCGTATTTCAGCAACAACTTCATCTCTGGATAAAGTGGTGCACGTGCATATGGATTCCTTATGGTTTGACTCACTGAAATCAGCGCCCAATGTCAGCTCGAGAATATCACCGACTAACGGCTTACATCCCCCACATGATCTGGAAGCATTTGTGCAGCCTTTTACTTCCTCGATACTTGTTAACCCTTTAGATTCAATAGCCGTCACAATATCGCCCTTCGTTACACCATTACAACCACAGACGATTTCTTCATGTGACATCGAAGTGACAAGACTGCTGGGATCTCCACTCGTTCCAACTTTTAGATATTCGGAAACGTCGGCATTTTTATTGATCATGCTCAATAGGTTATTGCTTTCCTTTGTATCCCCGAATAATACCGCACCAGAAATTTTCCCATTTCGAATCATTACTTTTTTGTAAGTACCATTCCATTCATTAAATTCTTTGATTGATTTAGCTTGTTCATCCTCGAAAATTTCCCCAGCCGAAAATACATCAACACCAGATACTTTTAACTTAGTAGACAGCACTGAACCCTCGTAAGATTTGCCATCCAGCCCGCAAATCTTTTTGGCTAATACTTTGCCTTGTTCATAAAGGGGAGCGACCAAACCATACACCATCTCACGGTGTTCCGCACATTCACCGACCGAATAAATATTCGGAATTCCTGTCTTCATATAATCGTCCACGATAATTCCACGATTGACAGGGATACCGCAATCATTGGCCAATTGAACATTGGGCTTAATCCCAACTGCCATGACCACTAAATCGGCGCTGATTTCCTCCCCATCACTAAAGCGTAATCCTTTAACATCAAACTCACCTAAAACCTCCTGTGTTTGTTTCCCAAGATAAAAATTCATTCCCTGGCTTTCAAGTTCCCTTTGCAGCATTTTTCCTGCTGTTGGGTCCAACTGCCTATCCATCAAATATTCAGAAAGGTGAATAACATCTACCTGCATACCTAGATTTAAAAGACCCCTGGCCGCTTCAAGACCCAGTAATCCTCCGCCAATGACTGCTGCCTTTTTATAACTTTTTGAATATTCAATCATTTTTTCGCAATCTTCAATATTTCGAAAGGCTGTCACTCCTTTTTTATCAGCACCCTTTATCGGTAGAATGAAAGGGATTGACCCGGTTGCTAAAATTAATTGATCATATTCGACTGCCCGATTTGTGTCTGAGTATATGATTTGCTTTGCGGTGTCGATGTTCGTGACCGTTTCACCTGAAAAAAGTGTAATATTATTCTCTTTGTACCAGTTCCAATCATTTATTGTAATATCATCTATCGTCGTAGCCCCTTGCAATACATTCGAAAGTTGGATTCGATCATAATTCGGATGTGGCTCACTTCCGAAGACAGTCACCTCAAACCTTTCTGGTTGAATTTTCAAAATTTCTTCTATACACCTTACTCCAGCCATACCATTCCCAATGAGTGCCAATTTCTGCTTAGCCATGTTTTGTCCTCCAATAAGATTTTTTTGAAAGGATTATGTGTTTGATTATAGGAGAGGTCACTATTTATAACAACAAGTATGTTATATAATCTCACATGATTTTTGAAAATCAATAATTAATGTTAGTTTTTATTACAAATATTCAGAAAATTAGGATATAATATCCTTATTGATCTAGCATAAATCCAAAATGAGGTGATTTTCATCGTCCTGCAAAAAGAATCTTATATTGACAGAAAAGTAATATCCATCGGAGTGGTCAGAGAATTAACCGGACTATCAGATAGACAAATTCGGTATTATGAAGAAAGAAAACTCGTTTTCCCCGAAAGGTCTAAGGGTGGTAACCGTAAATACTCTTTTTCCGACGTCAAGGCACTAGTGGAAATCGCTGATAAAATAGAGGATGGAGTGCAAACCAATGAAATTAGACAGGAAAAATTAAAAGAGAACAGAAAAATTGAACAGGAAAAAATGCGAAAAAAAATGCTGCAGGGCCAATTAAATGCTCACTTTGGCCTACGTAATTGATTTTCGCTAAGAATACGGAACTATTAATTCAATGTCCATATTTCAGTCTTCGATAATATTTTCACCTTGCACTTTTAAAATAACTGTTAACATTGTTACACTGGACATGATGACTTTCATGTCCAGTTTTCCATTTTCACATTTTCATTACAATAAAAGTTTTCTAACTTAATCATTCCTCTTCTAAGCGAACTCCTTATCTTTTGTCTTCTCTGAAAACCATGATAATTTCTCGGATAAATTCACCACTTCTCCTATTACAATCATGGCGGGATTGGCAACCTGCTCTCTTGTAACAATCGCCACTATTGAATCGATTGTTCCTGTGAAAGTTCGTTGAAAACCTGTCGTTCCTTGTTCAATGACAGCAACAGCAGTTTCAGCCTTCTTTCCGCAGGAACGTATTTGTTTACAGATATATGGCAGGTTTTTAATACCCATATAAATAGCAATGGTATCAACACCATGTGCCAAATGATGCCAGTTGATGTTATCAGGCTTGCCGGTCACGCCGTGTCCTGTGACAATTGCGAAGGAACTCCCCCATTCCCTGTGAGTCACGGGAATTCCAGCATAAGCTGGCGCAGCGATTCCGGATGTGATTCCAGGAACAATATCAAACTGAATTCCGTGCTTAACTAGCACTTCTGCTTCCTCGCCCCCTCGTCCAAAGATGAAAGGATCTCCCCCTTTTAAACGAACGATCGTTTTTCCTTCTATTGATTTACTAATTAACAATTTTTGAATGTCCTCTTGAGAGACACAATGTTTACCAGGCGCTTTACCGCAATAAATGTATTCAGCTTCAGATTTACCATATAAAAGCAATTCACGATTAACCAATCGATCATACAAGATGACATCCGCTTCCGCGAGGCATTTGGTTGCCTTGACAGTAATTAAGTCCGGATCACCTGGTCCAGCACCAACAATATAGACCTTACCTTTTTTCATCCTTTTTCCCCTTTTATTTTTAGTCATGTAAAATCCATTTGATATGGAATGCTATGTGGTTAGGCTTACCCATAATGAACCTAAAAAAGTTATGATTAAAGGGAAGAAAACCTCCCTTTAATTAGACGTTAACTCTACTATAGGATGTACTTTTACAGCACTGACTTTAAAGCCAGGCATTTTGCATGCGGGATCTAATTCCTTTGAAACGAGACGATTGACATTTTGTGAGTCTGCCCAATGAAAAGGAACGAATATAGTATCATGGCGAATGGTTGCTGACCATTTGCTTCTTACAACAATACTTCCGCGCCTTGATTCAATTTTCACCAAAGTATTGTCTGGAATATGATATTTCTTGGCTGTTTCCGGATGGATTTCCATATATGATTCAAAATTTCTAGCGGATAATGATGAGCTTTTTCTCGTTTGTACTCCTGTTAAATAATGTGACATGATTCTTCCTGTTGTTAAATAAAGTGGGAAATCCGTACATGGCTGTTCTTTTGGAACAAGAGGCACATTATTAACCACAACCATTGCCGCCTTTCCATCCGGGTGGGCAAAAGACGTTTCGAATAACCTTTTTGTCCCTTTATGGTCAATTGTTGGGCATGGCCACAAAATGCCTCCTTCTTTTCTTAATCGATCATACGTTATACCATAATAATCAGCGGTTCCCCCGCGGCTTGCCACTCTTAATTCTTCGAAAATCTCATTTGCAGATTGAAAGGGAAAATACTCCCCTTTTCCCAGAGCTTTTGCTATATCACAAATGATTTGCCAATCATGCTTCACTTCCCCAGGCAACGAAAAACTTGCTTCCCGCAACGTTACCCGTCCTTCTAAATTTGTCATCGTTCCTTCATCCTCTAAATAAGACGAAGTAGGTAAAATCAAATCAGCCATTCTAGCAGTTTCAGAAACGAACATATCCACTGCGACAAGAAACTTTAATTTTTCCAAAGCCTTTTTGACAAAGTTAGCATTTGGATTTGAAACAATTGGGTTGGAACACATTAAAAACATGCCGGTAATTTCACCTTCATTTATCTTCTCTATCATTTCGTATGCTGAGACACCTTTACGTGGCAAATCAGCCTCATCGATTCCCCATATTCTTGCAATATGTAATCTGTGTTTCTCATTTTCAATCATGCGATATCCCGGTAGCTGGTCTGCCTTTTGGCCATGCTCTCTTGCTCCCTGCCCATTCCCCTGTCCAGTAATAGCTCCATAGCCCGAATTCACTTTTCCGATTTTCCCTGTAACAATAAGAATATTAAGAAAATTACGAACGGCGGCTGAACCATCAGTTTGCTGCTCAACGCCCCTTGCTGTAAAAATCATTCCTGATTCTTCTTTCCCGAACATGACAGCCGCTTTTTGAATTTGGTCGCTAGGAACCCCTGTCATTTCGGCAATTTCCTCTAACTGTAAAGATGTAACATACTCTTTAACTTCGTTATAGCCATTTGAACGTTCCCGGATAAATGCTTCATCAATAAAATCCTCTTCAATGATCACTTTCAATAATCCGTTTGCCAAGGCGGCATCCATCCCTGGTTTTACTTTTAGATGCAAGTCGGCCATTTTCGTTGTTGTTGTTTCTCGTGGATCTACAGCAATGATATATGCACCATTTTGTTTCGCTTTCTCAAAGTACGGCATGATTGTCGGCTGACATTCCGCAATATTCGTGCCTGCCAAGATAATGCACTTTGTGAACGGAACCTCTGATAAGCTGTTGGTTAGGCCTCTGTCCATGCCAAACGTTTGGCTTGCTGCCGAAGCAGCTGCGGACATGCACAAACGGCCATTATAATCTATATATTTTGTTTTTAAAGCTGCTCTGGCAAATTTCCCAAGCAAATATGCTTCTTCATTTGAAATGGATGCACTCCCATAAACAGATAATGCATTTACACCATCTTCTGCTTGAATCTTAGTGAAATTCTCCTTAATGTGGTTTAATGCTTCCTCCCATGTTATTCGAACAAATTCACCATTTTTTTTAAATAATGGGTATTTAATTCGATCTTTATGCAGAGCATGTTGGTGTGCATTCATTCCTTTAATACATAAGCGCCCCTCTGAGGTTGGATTATCTTTTCCAATCGTCATATACTTTTTTCTTGTCACTATTTTTTGTTCCAACAGCTGCATCTTACATTGCATGCTGCAAAATGGACATTGTGTATCATAGCGTTTCTCTGATTGGACCTCTTGTTGCTTCGTTCGGAAATACTTTAATAATAATTCGGTCAAGGCTCCTCACCCTTTACTCATGGATTTCTATAGATAACAATTACCCGTTAGTTTTCGTGCATCAAAAGGTACTTTCCACTACGTTCCTTCTCTGACCTAAGCCATTTCCAGTCGTTGAGATAGTTGCTGACTAAGTTCATTATCAAACAATACTTCTCTAACATGAATTAAACCCACTCTCTCAATCCATTGCCAAGTCCGTTCTAAATAATTGGCCGTTTCCCGATAATATTGAATAAAGCCGATGATGATTTCAATTGCTTCTTCATTTGTTCCAGCTACACATAACAGTTCACCGGCACGTACAGTACGCCCGCTGCTTCCGCCCACATATATTTCCCAGCCCCTGTCAATGCCCATAACACCTATATCTTTCGTTGTTGATCCTGCACCGTTATGCATACAAGCAGATATGCCCATCTTTATCCGGTAAGGTGTTGATACATGCTCCAATCTTTTTTCCAAATCTACAGCAAGTAAAAGGGATTGCTTTTTATCACAAGAACAAACATGTTCACCGATACATGTTTTGACGTTTTGAACGGTGTTACCATATTTCGAACTTAACGGCATGTCTAAATCAGCCCACACACCTGGGAGATCTTCTTTTTTCACACCCATTAAATGAATCCTTTGTTCACTTGTTACCGCCACCTGGGATATATCATATTTATCTGCAACATTTGCAATTTTTCGCAAGTCTTTCGCATTCGTCATCCCGCCGTACATTTGCGGGATAACAGAGTATCGGTTATCATTTTGAATTGTTGCATTCTTTTGTTCGTTTATGAAAAGAGTTTGATGTCTGATCTCGTACTCTGGATCAATCATCCCTAAATAATAGTTCAGGGCTGGCTGACATGTTGAACAACCTCCTGTATTTTCCCATCCAAGAACATCCATCGCTTCTTGGACGGATGTTAAATCTTGGAGCTGCATTTTATACACGATTTCATCTTCCGTTAATGTCGTACATGAACACATTGCAGTTTGTTCATTAGCCTGATCGGAAAGATTACCTTGAATATATGCCAAAAGCTCGGTCACTGCGGGCTTACATCCACCGCAAGAACCTGAAGCCTTTGTGCATTGTTTAACTTGTTCCACGGTTGTTAATCCCTTATTTTGAACCGCTTCAATGATTGCCCCCTTTGAAACAGCATTACAATTGCAAATGATTTCATGATTTGCCATAGAAGCGATTAATCCCTCAGCCGTACTAGGTGATTGGAACAGTACATGCTTTTCTTCTGACGTTACTTCTTGCCGCTTTAAAATCATATCGAGTAATCGTGAACTGCCGTTTGTATCTCCATACAGAACAGCACCTATGATTTTTCTTCCTTGAAAAACCACCTTTTTATAAACACCATCTAATTCATCAAAAGTTGTGATTGATTTCGTTGTTTCATCACCAAGGAAATCTCCAACAGAGAATAACTCAACTCCTGATATTTTCAACTGGGTGGAAAGGACCGAACCTTGGTATCCGGTGCATTTCATCTCACAAATATGCTTTGCCAGCACTTCGCCTTGTTCATATAGGGGTTTAACCAATCCATAAACAATTCCGTGATGTTCAACACATTCACCAACCGCATAAATATTTGGGATGCTGGTTTCTAAATAGTCGTTTACAATAATGGCACGATTTGTATCAATTCCGCTGTCTTTGGCCAACTGAATATTCGGTCTGACTCCCGCAGCCATAACGACTAAATCTGCTTCCACCTCCGTTCCATCTTTAAAACGGACGCGCTCTACACGCTCGTTACCGATTATCTCCTGTGTTTCCTTTTTTAAAAGAAAGTTCATTCCCTGGTTTTCCAACTCTTTTTGCAGCAAAAGTGATGCCGTTGAATCAAGCTGTCTTTCCATTAAATGGTCAGCAATATGAACGACATTCACTTCCATACCAAGGTTTAACAGCCCTCTCGCTGCTTCTAAACCTAATAAACCGCCTCCGATGACGACTGCTTTTTTATGCTTGCGCGAAGTTTCAATCATCTTTTGGCAATCTTCAATCGTCCGAAATGCAATGACTCCTTCTTTATCAACACCGGTAACAGGAAGAATAAATGGGATAGAACCCGTGGCAATTATCAGCTTATCGTAGTAAACTTCCCGTTCTTTGTCTGTTTTTATCTTCCGAGTCTCTTTATCGATTTTCACAACCGTTTCCCCTGTAAACAATTGGATACTATTCTTCGTATACCAGCCCCTATCATTTATCGCAAGATCTTCAAACGAAGTGTTGCCTTGAAGCACAGTCGACAATAAGATTCGGTTATAGTTAACGTGTGGTTCGCTACCGAAAATAGTAATCTCAAATGCAGTCGGATCCTTACTTATAATTGACTCAACGCAGCGTAATCCCGCCATACCGTTCCCTACTAAAACCAGTTTTTGTTTATACATTTTATCCCCCCAAACAAGTACTGAAACAAGCCAATATAACCAGTAAACAAAGATCTAGATCTTAACTGAATTTTTTCCGAGTACCCATGTTTTTTTCCATGAAAGCTGAGCTAGGCCCAGGATAAGCAAAGCCACGATTCCAACTGCGGAAAATACTAAAAATCCAGTAGCATATGTCCCAGTAATCTGTTTTAACGTACCTAGTATGTTTGGAACCAAGAATCCGCCAACACCTCCGGCAGCTCCTACAATTCCTGTGATAAAACCAATTTCTTTAGAGAATCGCTGTGGAACTAATTGAAAAACAGCCCCGTTGCCCATACCGAGAAATAGCATTCCGATGAACAGTAGGATCGTAACGACAGTAAGAGAATAAAGAAAACTAATCCCAAACATACATATTGTGAGTCCAACGAATAAAAACATAAGCAGTTTAACCCCACCTATTTTATCGGCAATAAATCCTCCGACAGGACGAAAGAAACTTCCGGCGATGACACATAATGTAACAAATTCCCCTGCCCTTATTCGTGTTAACCCATACTCATCAACAAAAAAGATGCTTAAGAAGCTAGTAAACCCGACAAAGCCCCCAAATGTCACACTGTAAAGAATACAGAAATACCAAGTGTCCGTTATTTTAAATACGTTGAAATATTCCTTGAGCGGTTTTGCAGGCGGTTGAGATGGTGCGTCTTTTGCGATTAAAATATAAATGACGAATACGACGGTTAAAGGAATCAAAGCTAATCCCATAACATTATGCCAGCCAAGAGACTCTGCAATACGCGGTCCAAACAATGTCGCAAAAAGAGTTCCGCTGTTACCGGCTCCCGCAATTCCCATCGCTAGACCCTGCAAATGCGGGGGATACCAGCGACTGGCCATAGGAAGTGCTGCAGCAAAACTTGCACCTGCCACTCCGAGCAAAATCCCAATTAAATAGAGCTCGGCTAAACTTTCTCCGAATAACCATCCCCAAAAAAGCGGAATCATCGTAACAAGCATCCCGCCGATCGCTGTTTTCCGCGGGCCGATGCGGTCAGTCAAAAAACCAAGGACGATTCTAAAAAACGAGCCTCCCAAAATCGGAATAGCTACAATCAAGCCTTTTTCAGCTGGGGAAAGTCCGAAATCCTTTGTAATATAGACACCCAGTGCACCTAATAATACCCAAATCATAAAACTGATATCAAAATAAAGGAATGAAGCTAATAATGACGGAGCATGACCGCTTTTTTTCAATTCAGATATTTTCATTTTTCATCTCTCCAATACTTTATTAATTGAATATTTGTTTATTTTACTCTTATAAAAGCAAGATTTCTTTGTTTATGTAAGAAAACATCACACGCTTTTTTTGTAAGTTATTAAATGTGTATACTTTAAAGGAGTTATTGGTCAAAATTTAATAATTTCATTTCCTTTTTCTAATATAAATTGAATGATATTGTGGTTTACTTAGGTGATGTAAAGTTTACTTTTCAGTTATGGAAGGGGATATACCAAAACCAATAAGCTTTTTCGTAATATTCTCCATACAAAAAAAGAGAAACCTAATGCTTTAGCTTCTCTTCTAGAATGTAGATAAACCCGATTAAAATTGAGTTTGTTTACAGTTTAATTTGTCCGTTAATTTCCACTCCAGGCACTCGCTTTCCGCAGGAGTCCGTACATCCGCTCCAATCAACTTTGTTTTAACATTAAGATAGGACTCCTTATGCCTAAAGTCCTTTTTGTTTAAAATAGAAGAATTAAAACTGGAGGTGATATCTATTCAGCGAGATCAACTTTAAAAAATGACTGCATTTTCTATAGGTTGCGGGTTCTTCCCACCGCACGAAACAAGGACCTCCTTCATATGATGTGTTATGAGCAGCATGAGATATTTAATAATTTGATTATATCCGGGGAAAGGTTGGGTGCGATAATATGAGGCAATATCCATTTCACAACATTCCATTTCAAAACCTTCAGAAAAAAGACATGTCATTTGAAGAGGTATTTGTTCATATTGTTGAGTTCATGAAATTAAATCCTTCCGGTGACTATCGATTAATGGTCGGTACCGATTCGCAAGTACATAAAAAACATACGGTTTTCATTACAGGCATCGTGATACGGCAGGTCGGAAATGGTGTATGGGGTTGTATAAGAAAAGTGATGATTCCTAGAAGGATGCTGCATTTACATGAACGAATTTCCCAAGAATTGTCGTTAACAGAGGAGATCGTATCACTGTTTACGGAAGAAAGAAAAAATCAGTTAATCGATATTGTACTGCCTGCCGTATATCAAGGGGCAACGTTCACAATGGAAGGGCACATTGATATCGGGATTGGGAAGCGGAACAAAACCAGTGAGTTTGTAAAAGAAATGGTAGCCAGGATGGAATCCATGGGCGTGGAACCGAAAATCAAACCCAATGCTTTCGTTGCTTCAAGTTATGCCAACCGGTATACAAAGCAAGAGTAATGCCTCAAAAACATTTAATAAGCCAGAGTTCTCATCATTGGATTTCTTTAGGCTTATCAAAATGAAAATTTTAGAAAAATATGGATAATTGGTACATGCAATCCCTATCGAAAAACAGCAAAAAACCGGCCTCAGAACGAGACCGGCTTTAACATTTAAAGATATAAGCCGCCATTGCCGTATTCAGTAAGAAAGTTTTAAACCACCACTCCTCAAAGTGGGTGTTTGCAGAAAAAATCCTGTTGTCCAAGTCAGTGACGAGGCATAACATTCCTGTTTCAATATAAAACTCCCTATTACAGCTTAAAGGTTAAAACTTTATTATCATTACGAACAGTGCAGCTTGTATTATTATAATACCTGTAATCCTCATAAGTTACAATGTTAATAATCACCATATAAATCACATCACCTATGGCTGTAGAAGGGAAAAGAAGCCCTATTAGCCCTTTTTAAAAGAATTCGTATTAGACTAAAACTATTGATCAAAATAACCGATAAAATCCCCATGGTCTATATTTTGCAGATATAGTACCGTTTCTTTGTCAGAAATAGTAGGCAGTCCGAAATGTTGTTCATACCTCTCAATTCCTTTACCTGTAATGATAATCCAATCCCCTTCCTTTCCTGCTTGCAACGCCTCCTGTATAGCAAGTGTCCGATCTGGAATAACCTTCCCATTTACAGCAGAGTAATCGCTTTGGAGTTTATTTAGTGACGATTCCATCACCTCTATTCCCTCCGAATTCAGATCATCCATCGTCAAAATCGAAACATCACTATGTTCCGATGATACTTTAACCATTTCAGCCCTTTTGGTTGTATCTCGTCCACCTCGGAAACCAAAAATATGATAAATCTTTTTGGCCCCGCATTCTTTGGCAGTTTGAAGCATATGTTGAATGGCATCTGCAGTGTGTGCATAATCGATGACTATTGTCGGTCCAAATTCTTTCTTATACATTTCAAATCTTCCTGGCACACCGGAAAATCGTTTCAGTGAAGTGAGGATTTCCTCTTTTGAAATTGGAAACATCTTCGCTACGGAATATGCAGCTGTTGCGTTATATAAATTATGAAGTCCAGGTATAGGTAACATAATTTTCACAAAGTCATGATTCTCATTCAATAAAATAAAGGGGTTTATTGCAGTATTATAATTGGTGATGGTTAAATCACAGTGATTGGATTTTCCAAATACAAAGGCACTGACATTCTTCTCCCGTAAGTATTCTTGTAGTTTTTCTCCCCAGAAATCATCCCCATTGATAATCGCAAGACCATTTGGTTTTAATTTTTCAAAAAGCAGTAATTTTGCCAGAAAATAATCCTCCATCGTACCGTGGAAGTCGAGATGGTCATGATACAAATTCGTGAAGACACAGAAATCAAATTCAATTCCTTCTAAACGGTATTGAGCTAATCCATGAGAAGACACTTCCATTATGACAACCATGTCCTGACTGGCTGCCAGCAAGGAATTCAGTTCCATGGTACCTGGAGTCGTATTATGGGAATCGACTTTGTTTCCATTGATAATATGATGTATCGTTCCAATGACGGAACAGGTTACCCCATTCTCTTCTAATATTTGCTGAAGCATATAGCTAGTTGTGGTTTTTCCATTTGTGCCCGTAATTCCTATCATTATTTTTTGATTGCTGGGATCTCCATAAAACCTTTTGGCGATTAGCCCTAATGCTTTTCGGCTGTTCTCCACTCGTAAAAAAGGAACTTCCAATTCCTTAATATCGCGATTGCCAATCACAGCCGATGCCCCTAAACGAATTGCATCTTTAATGTAATTATGGCCATCGGACTTATATCCGGTTACGGCAACAAAAAGGTATCCCTTTTTAATTTCTTTAGAGTTATCGGTTACACCTGTGATGGATATATTTTCAACATCCTTCGGCATCTCCCCGTTTATTGCTTCTTTCAATATGTCTTTAAGGATCATTAACTTTTCTCCTTTTTCATGTAAGCTATTCACCAACTTTTGAAAATTAAATGCATAAGTACCAATAAGCCCATTTTTAGTATTTACCAGTACTCTAAAAATAATTGTCAATCTAGATTTTGTTAGTTGTAATTACAGTCAGAAGGAAAAAAAGAAAGAAAAGCAGCCAAAATTGGCTGCTTTTCTTATGGCTATAGCTGTATTTAGGTGTTGGCATACTGCAAGATAATTACGATTGAATTTCCAGGGGTTTTGTTTCGGCCTTTTGATTGTACAATGGCAAAATGAAAAACATCCCTAGAATAAAAAAGAAAGCGGCTGTTTCAAATATGGCGACGAGTGAAAATTGCTCTTTCAGTACGCCTGCTGCACTCATGGTCAACACCATCGATCCAGTGAATAACGGGCTTAAGATTCCATTGACCCTTCCGATGAACTCACCTTCGGTCCTCTGTAATATCAATGTATTGATCCCGATTTGAATACAAGGCAGCATTAGCCCATTAAAGAACTCGGCTGTAAGTGTAATCCAAAGATTTGTTGAAAGCCCCATTACCGCTAATCCGATGGCATTCACAAGCATTCCTAAAGCTAATAATCTTTGAGGTGCCACCTTTTTGGCAAAAATCATCACACCGGCTCCACCTAAAATCATGCCAAACCCATTCACCATAAATAACCATTGCAGATTTTCCTTGGGCAGTTCCAGTTGTTCTGTAACAAGGAATATAGAGAGCGGCTGAATGAAACCAAGTCCGAGCCCGGCTGCCAGAAAACATAAACCAAGCAAACTTAGTTCCTTTTTTCGCAACACATACCTCACTCCGCTTTTCATTTCCTGCCATATCGTTGTTTTTGCGGTCTCTTCATTCAGTTTACGATCTTTTGGAAGAAAGGCGAGTGCACCAGCTGAAAGTAAAAACGCCAGGCCAGTAATCGCAATCGAAATGTTTATCCCGAATGATTGGAAGGCGAATGTACCGAGAATCGGACCTAAAACCATAAATACTGCAAAGACGGTCTGATAAACAGACATCCCCGTCTGAATTTGACTTTCTGGCAAATGCATCTTAAATAGCTTCATGCCTGATGGCTGAGAAAACTGGGAAAGTATCGCCGAAATCAAAGTAGCGAAGAATACCATTTTCCAACTGCCGAAGATAAGCGAGATAAGCACAGCAAATACGGATATTGCACTTAATATATCACACCAAACCATCGTTTTTTTCGGACTCCAGCGGTCAGCAAACGTCCCTCCAATAAATGAAAAAATAAAAATGGGCGCGAATTCCGCTACTGATATCATGGAAATGGCAAAGGCATCCCCGTTTGTCTTTTCCATGACGAATAGCAAAACTGCAAAATTCCGTACCCATATCCCTATTTGTAAAAACAAGCCTGAAAAGATAATGGCCCGGAATACCCGATTTTTAAATAAGTTAGGTTCCTTATTACTCAATGTTACTGATGTGTTTTCCCCCAATATAAAAACCTCCTGTGAGATATCTGGACAGGAGGCAGTACAATACAAAATTAACAGAGCAAAATATCCCTAATGGACGGAACACAATGATCTTTGTTTGTATTTTAATGTACAGACTAATCCTATCCAGAAAAAAGTTCGTATTTAGCACGCATTTTTTTCTTAAAGAATAGGATTAAATGATCATTGTTTAAAGGTCACCCTTCCATTTTATGTTAATTTCATAATAATCTATTTAATCTGATAAATCAAGGTGAAATCCATAAAAATAACCCATTTTTTTGGGCAGGGTTGTTCGACGTATTGTATAAAAAATGGACTTTCTTTAAAAGAAAGCCCAGACTGTAGACAAACTCGAAGAAAAGCGAGTTTGCCTGCGGTTTTTTTATTAAAAAACGTTCCATTTGATTTCAGAAATCTGCTCCCTTTCCGCCGACTGTCTGCCAAGCCTCCTAGCCGTAAACGCGTTGAGGGCGGACCGCCCGTGGAAAGCGAGTGCCCTACTTTCCAATCAACGTTCAAACACTTTCATTAAAAAAGTATTTTAAATTCCATTAGTTACCAATAATTACTAGTTATGCTTACTGCCCTCTTTTATCTTCTCTATCACTTTTTCATGACCCTATACCGGAATCACCTCAAACAATTGTGATTCTTCTTTTCAATTCTCCAATATACGTTCATGAATAGGATTGCCCTGAACAAGCAAATGGGCAGATGGCATTATAATTTGATGCTCATGAAAAGCTGTCATCATTTCAAACCTCACGCTTCTCGCTGTTTCAAAGTAATGTTCAGGATTAACAAGTCCCACTAAGCATAGTTCATAACCAACATATTTAAGATTCGGATTTAAATCCGTGATGCCAATATATCTAAAATCCTCTTCAGGTGTACCATCCTCTAGCCTTAGAAGTGTTTCACCATACTTTTCATTGCAGATAAGGCATATATCTTCCAACAGTCGTTTTACCTTTTCAGGATTTTCTTGGTAACTTACTGTAATGCGTTCAATGATTCGCATTCTCCCTTTATTAAAATTTTGAATCGTCCTGATTTCACTGTGTGGGATAGTCAGCAATTTCCCTGACCATTCCCTGATCTGCATGAACCGGATACCGATTTCCTCAATCGTCCCAGAACTTGTCTCATTGAATGTCACAAAATTCCCCACTCGGAATTCATTATCTGATAGCCTTACGAATCCCAATAAGATATCCTTAAGCATTTGCTGAGCGGCAAATCCGATAACGACCCCTAAAATCCCAGCTCCAGCTAAAATTCCTTTTAGGTCTATAAACTGTCCAATCAAATAAATAAGGAAAAGCGCGGAAATGCCGTACCTAAGAGAAGAACGAGTAACCCCCTGTATCGTTTTCTCGACTTCTTCCTCAAAAAAATTGGACCTTTTAA
The DNA here is from genome assembly GCF_037975445.1 of Peribacillus sp. FSL P2-0133. Classification (NCBI taxonomy): domain Bacteria; kingdom Bacillati; phylum Bacillota; class Bacilli; order Caryophanales; family Bacillaceae; genus Peribacillus; species Peribacillus sp. FSL P2-0133. Next base: position 2,872,781 of record NZ_CP150254.1, read on the forward strand.
AGAACCATTCAACCATTTTATTCAAAATATAATAAACCGCCAATAACAGTAAAGCTAATATAAAAAGCCTCAATATTAAAAATTCTTTTAAATAATCCATAGCAAGCTCAGTAAATTTCAAGATATTCATGTTCCCACCTCCATTTCCACTTTATTCAGAATCGATTAAAATCCAGTCATCATCCTTGCCTATTATCCCTTTATCCAGTATTAGTCTCGTTTTAAGGCGATAGGAAACCCCTCGCTTATAAGGTTCCTTCAATATAGGCAGACAAAAGTTAAAAGGAATTTCATTGCTTTCCCCTGAATTTATCTCTCTTGAAGACAAAATGGTGCTCGTTTTAAGGATTTCGTCGATTCCGGTAGAATGAGTATCCATAATTAAATCACATTCGATTCTCCTTATTCTTTGCGTAAGGGTACCACCCTTAATCAAGAAATATCCATTTATGCATTCACCAGATTTATACGTGTTTTTCGGAAGGATTAAATCTATTTGTGCAGAACCTATCCCTAAAAGTAACAAAGATTTTCTAAGTATCAAAGAATACACTCCAATTATATATTTATTTGTAATTCTACTATTCCCAATATATTTATACATTTCCTTAAGGGCTGCATTATCCTGCACAAAAAAACCTTTACCATTTTGGTAAAGGTTTACTAAAAATAAATAGACCTTTACCAATAGGTAAGGTCTGGCTAACAACAATATGCTGCCAACAACACCGAGAGCAAAGAGCTCTGTAATGACGACATTGTTGTAAAAGCTACTCCCCTTTGGAGAATGTATTCAAGTATATAATTTATAATACGGTAGGATTAGAAAGTTTGTCAAACCTTTATATTTTATTATTTTCGGGATCTGCCCGGGAAATTCGGGTTCTTTGTACATATCTTGATATTAATGAAAATATAATGAATTAACTTGTCCCGTTTTTGGAAAAGAATTAACTGCTGGGTTTTAAATAGGCCAGTTGGTGGAATAAGTATGTATCAGCCAAGTCCTTACAAATGGGTGAACGCTCCTTTCAAAAAGAATAAAGTGAACAAACTATGTATATATAAAATTTTATTTAAAAATTAACAAGATTTCTCTTTTACTTATGCCAATCGTGTTGTAATATAAATGTAACAAATGTAATATTAATTAAACGTTCGTTACATAAGTATCCTAATAGGGATTGGGGAGATAAAATATGAAAAAATTTTCAGGTGTGCTATTATCCATTATCATTTTATTTTTCACATTAAGTGGTCAGGTTACCGCAAAAACGACATCACAGAATTTGTCTGACGCAAATGCATTAAAGATAGCCGATAATGCCAGCAAACATTTTTGGAATGCTTTACATGGGTACAAAACCCGTTCATGTTCACAAAAAACTTTCAATTATAAAGGAACAGCGTATTCATACCTTTGCCAAGAGTTTAATACAAAAGATAAATTGACTACCTACTTAGCAGAGACATTTACTAATAATGCAGTTGAAAAAGGGCTGAACAAATATAGTTACATTACCCATAAAGGGAAATTAGCCCGTCCAATCGGAGACGGCGACAGCATGTTAGAGTGGAGAAAAGCAAAAATTAAATTAGTTTATCAAAAAACTAACGTTAGATCCTACAATTTAACTGTACCTACAGTCGACGGTGACTCAGTAAAAAGAACAGTTACCTTTTATAAGTCCGGATCCACTTGGAAAGTTAATCAGTTCGATGCAGTTCAATAAAAAAATGGTTTAAATGTAACGCCTCATATACTGTATAGTTAGTTATAAACTATACAGTATATGAGGCGTTTTTCTGTTTTCCATTGTAATTTAAGATATAATCTTACAGACTTGTAACAGCTCCTTTTCACTTCTGGGAACTTTCAAAAAAAAAAAAAACACAGCTAGATGCTGTGCCTTAACGGATTTTTGCCTTACGGAAGCCTTGATAGGAATCGTAGACAGCAAAAAAGATGGAGATGAGTATGAGCCCCCAGTAAATCGAGGTTTTCCATTCATCGGTTGAAAATAGTGTTTTTTGGTACGCAATGAATTCCGGGTTCAATAAATCAGGATTACTGATGATGATGATGAAAGTCAGAGTGGATAACAGCTGGTATATGGCATGAAATAAAGCTAGTTTCATGGTCCATCGCCTTAAAAATAATTTATAAATCGCCAAGAGCACCCCAATGATGACGACGCATGATACCAGCAGCCAATAGGAATTCAAGACGTCTTGATTGAAAGAAGGTGTCACGAAAATGAGACTGCCATTTCTTTTTTCATAGACTCCTAAGAGGTTTGCTGCATTGAAATAAAGGGCCGCGAAGACAGAAAGACCTAACAAACTCGCAAAAATCTCGATCATAGGAACCGCTTTTTTCTTTGAAATGTTCGTAATATCTTTTAGGTTTTCCGGTGTCCATGGTTTCAAGTCTTTTGTTAAAGGCGACTGGTCTTTTGAAGTATCCACGCGTTCTAAAATGGCAAATGAAATCGTTAACCAGAAAAACACTTGAATACCTGTACTGATGATACCCGCAATCCCTTTTCCGATTATTATTAAAATTGCGTCCACAACCGTATTCCCCATATCCCGAAAAGGATTATCCCCTATTAATCCGATCAGTGAAATGACTGCAGCGATTGGTAAAATCATTTTCAACAGACAGATATAAACATCAAAATAACGCGGTCCAATCAGATGCATCGGCCGATCGCGATAACGGCTTGCCAGTGTAACCGGATCTCCTAATTTTAAAAGAACGGATTTCACGTCTTGCTCCGTATGATCCACTGGAAGCATATCTTCGATTGTAGATTGAAGCTCAAGCGCAATATCCTCCCGGTTTTTTTCTGGCAGCCTGCGGGTCACTTCCTGAATATAAAGTTCAATCAGCTCCATCTTATCCCTCTCCTTTTAATAATATATAAAGCTCTTGAGAAGTTTTTTCCCATTCTTCTTTTAACTGGGTGAAGATTTCTCCCCCATAATCGCTTAAAGAATAGTACTTGCGCGGTCTACTTTCAGAAGTATCCCAGCTGCTGGTTACCAATTCTTGTTTTTCCAGGCGGCGAAGCAATGGATATAAAGTACTTTGATCAATGGTAATTCCCGACTTCTCTAAACGCTGGACAAGCGAGTACCCATACTGAGGGGTTTTGAGCTGACTTAAAACAGCTAACGTCAAAGTGCCTCTGCGTAGCTCAGTGGTTAATGAATTCAGTAAAGTGCTCATCCAATCACCTCTTCTCTATACTATGTGACGTACACCATACCTTATACTATGCATCATACACTATTTTAGTTCTTACAACACCATAAAAATGAAAATATATTTTATTTAAAGCATAAAAAAGAGAAGCGTTTCACGCCTCTCCGTTTTTCCTTTATTAATATCACACAAGAATGACCCATGATATCATCGTCGTGATAATTGGACCACTCCTTGTATTAAGGTTTCCATCGTTTGAGCTTTGTAGGGATCCGTCACTTTCAAATGCTGGCAAATCTTACTGAACAGCATTACTTAATCGACCGATGTTCTCGACTTCAACAACCACCTCATCCCCCTGCTTGATCGGGCAGCTGCCAGATGGTGAACCCGTGGCCAAAATGTCACCTGGCTCCAGTGTCATTACCTGTGAAAGCCAGCTGATTAGAAACGGAATGCTTAGAGACATTTCATTGGTATTACCGTCTTGGACAACGCGGCCGTTTAAAGTGGTCACAATCCGCAAATTAGTGGGATCTACCCCGGTAACGATGCACGGTCCCAAAGGTCCGAATGTATCAAATCCTTTGCCCCGCGTAAACTGTGGATCTTTTTTTGTAAGATCTCTTGCTGTGACGTCATTAAATATCGTGCAACCGAACACATAATCAAGCGCATCTTCTTCTTTGATGTTTTTTCCGCGCTTTCCAATCACCAAGGCTACTTCCCCTTCGAGTTCCACTTGGTTGGATAGATCGTTTGGAGGAAGGATAATTTTCTCCTTGTCTGCAATAAGCGAAGATAATGGCTTTAAGAAGAGAAATGGTTCTACAAGGTTTGCCTCTCCCCCGGTTTCCTTTGCATGACCTGCATATGTCCAGCCGAAATTAACAACTTTCGATGGTTTTACAGGTTCCAGAATTTTTACGTCACTATATTTCAGCTCTACCCCGTCATACTTTATTTCCTTGTTGACAAGTTCAGCAAAACTGCTAGACAGTTGTAATATCATCTCATCCTCAACAATACCGTAATGTATATTGCCCTGTTGATTCTGATAGCGAACTATTTTTTGTAGCACATGCATTATGAAAAAACTCCTTTGATAATTAAGGTATACTGACCTTAGAAAATATAAAATTCGGGTCTCCACCGAAGATTCCAACTCCATAACAGATAGCTCAACAATGAGCTCAGAAAGTGCTGCCCTGGTGGTAGATTATTTTATTCGATTTCATCGAAAAGTTCAATAATGAGCAATGAAATGTAGTTGAAGCACTGATACTTACTTTAAAACAGTCAGACGGAAACGTATGCGGTTGATAGTTAATATGTCTGAAGATCTTTTTTTATATGTTTACATGGTTTTTCTTTTTATAAAAGTGGCAGCATCTTGAGAATGCTCCCAACATTCAAGATTTTCAAGACCCTTAATGCTGTCTTTATAAAAAACAGGATCTTGACCAGCTTTTTTCTGTTTCATATAATCACTTAATGCTGCAAAAGCTACTTTTGATAATAAGAAAACAGCAATTAAGTTTACGATAACCATCAAGCCCATAAATAAATCCGCTAAATCCCATACAAGCTCGACCTTTGCAATCGAACCGAATACAATCATGGAGAACGCGCCTATTCGATATAGAACTAACCATGCTTTACCTGAGTGTAAAAATCGAATATTTGTTTCCCCATAATAATAGTTACCAATTAACGAACCGAATGCAAATAGGAAAACAAAGATAGCAAGACAACCTGATGCCCAGGAACCGATGTGTTCACTTAATGAAGTTTGTGTAAGTGCAATGCCAGTTAGCCCTGGTTGTTTATAAGCATCCGAAAGTAAAATAATAAATGCTGTGCTTGTACAGATGATCAGTGTATCCGTCAATACGCCAAATGCCTGAATAAGCCCTTGTTTCACCGGATGACTTGTTTTTGCCGTTGCGGCAACGTTTGGCGCACTCCCCATACCAGCTTCATTCGAGAATAAACCACGTTTAACTCCATTCATGAACGCAGCGCCGATTGAACCGCCTGCTAGTTGTTCAAAGCCAAACGCGTTATTAATAATAAGAGAAAGAATTTCCGGCATTTTGGTTATGTTCATTACAATGACAAATAATGTAATTCCGAGATATAACACACCTAGAATCATAACCTTGTATTCAGCAATTTTTGCAATACGTTTCACACCGCCAAAGATAATCGCAGCGAAAGCAATTGTCATGAGAATCCCTACAGTTAAACGATCTGCACCAAATGAGTTCTCAAAAGCAATTGTAACGGTATTTGATTGTACTGAATTGAATACAAGTCCGAAAGAAAGCGTAATTAAAATGGAGAATAATACTCCCATCCAACGTTTGTTTAATCCTTTTTCCATATAATAGGATGGACCACCTCGGAAACCAGTTTTATCTTTAACTTTATATACTTGCGCTAACGTACTTTCAATAAAGCTGGTTGCCGAGCTAATAATTGCAATAATCCACATCCAGAATATCGCTCCAGGACCGCCTAATGCAATCGCAATCGCAATTCCTGTGATATTTCCTGTTCCAACGCGAGCGGCCATACCGATACAGAACGCTTGAAAGGGGGAAACGCTGTCTTTAGAACCCTTTCTTCCTTCCATTAAAACACGGACCATTTCCTTTAACATTCTAACCTGTACAAATTTCAATTTAAATGTGAAATAAATCCCACAAGAAACAAGCATAATAATTAATAATTTTGACCAAAGGAAATCATTCGTTACGCCAATTACGTCATGTAATAGTTGTTGCATTTAAACACCTCTTATTAAAATTTACTAGCTTAGAAGATACATGGTTTTTTCACTATAAAAAAAGATCAACTTCATCAACTGATGAAGTCTGTCCAAAGTCAGGAATTTATAGCCCTCAAATATTTGAGTTAATAGACTTAATGGCAGTATTTCAAAAATTCAACGAAATATCTGCTGCAATCGTTGTTTCCATCATTTCTTTTACCTTTTTAGGATCTGTTGTTTTTCCTAGCACCCACATCAATTTCGGCACGATTGCTTCTGTGTTCATATTTTTAGAACGTACTACACGATCATGGTCAATTTTCCGACCAACTTCATATATACTCATGTCCTCCCCTTCTTCTAGACATTGAGTCGTAATGACAACCGATACACCGTGCTCTGTTAATTCAATTAATTTCGCTAAAATGTTGCGCACTTGAAAAGGTACACCACCACTTCCATAGCTCTCCACAACCACTCCTTTATACAAACCTTTTAAGCAGTCAAAAAATTCTGGTTTTATCCCAGGATGTAATTTCACAACCGCCACATCTGTACAAAGTGATGTATCTAATTGAATGTGTTTCTTTTTTTTGATATGAATGGATTTATTATATTCAATATGGTCATCATGCATCGATGCAACATACGGATAATTAATACTTTCAAAGGCATCATAGCTTTTCGTTCTAAGTTTAATCGCTCTTGTCCCTTGAATGACTTTGCCGTCAAATACAATATATACCCCACCTATTTCTTCACAAGCAAAACGAATGGCATCTGAAATGTTTCGTTTAGCATCTGTTTTACTATACGAAATTGGAATTTGCGAACCTGTAATAACAATCGGTTTTGATGCATCTTGTAACATATAAGAAAGTGCAGCTGATGTGTAAGCCATTGTATCGGTGCCATGCGTAATAATAAAGCCATCGTAATGATCGTAATGATCGTAAATTACATTTGCCAAGTCTATCCAAAACTCTGGTTGCATGTTGGTGCTATCAATGTTCATTAACTCCTTCGTATCAATACGGCAACGTACATTTAATTCAGGTATGTAACTTAATAAATCACCAGCATGCAGTTCAGGTGCAAGTCCGTTTTCTCCTTCAAGTGAGGCTACTGTTCCACCAGTTGTAATCAACATTAATTTTTTCAATGATAATGACTCCCCTATCTATTTACTACAATATGTTTTTCAAAGAAAGTATTCGTTTCGCGTGCGTTTATTCGATTCGCGTACTTTCCATGTAATTATAGTAACATAAATACAATAATTCAAGATAAAAATATTCAAATAATTTTCTTTTACCATTTTAAAATCTTTAATTGGGACAATTGATTTTATCCCATGTCGGATAATATAACGCCTGTCCAGAATAAAAAACATACAGTTCCATAAAGAAAAAAACTGCCTTAAAGACAGTTCCGATTTCATGATACCAAAAAAATTTTCCATAACAGCGTTATCGTAACAAATTCCCTTTGCGAGACAAACTCTGCGTAATGCCATGCTCCAGGGATTTTGGTTTTAAAACGACTTTAATTCATTTATCCTTACGATTATTAAAAATTTGATAACCATGACTTGCTTCTTCAAGTGACATTTTGTGTGTGATAATTTCCCTTGGGTCAAATTCGTTATTTCTTATTTTTCAAACAATTCTGATTTTACACCTGTATTTATTACACTCCAATAAGCTGTTGGCAGAACATCATAAAAAGAGCAGTGACTCAACTTCCAATTCGCATAATTCCTCGATAACAAAGGGAGTGAAATTTCCAAAAGGGACTTTTAAATATTCAGCCCTCCAGAATCATAATGAGGGTTTGAGTTATCGCATTGGCTTTTCATTTCATGTTGGCAATAAAAGTAATGTCCGCATGAAAGATTAAAGGGAGCACAACACGGTCTCACTTTTTTACTTTAGTGATTTCAGGTCCAACTTTTTCTACAATACCCATTGGTTCATGGCCAATTATATATCCTGGGGGTAATGGCATGTTACCTTGATATAAATACAAATCAGATCCGCAAATAGCAGTAGAAGTAATCTTAACTATAATATCGTCTTTTTTTCTAATTTTGCATCCTCTACTTGGTTAACTTGTACATGATTTGGTCCTTGATAAGTTACAGGCTTCATAAATGCTGGGCCCTTCTAATTCTAATATTCTCTGTTAACACTCTTAACTATGTTCAGCAAGGAAAGTATATAATATACTTAGTCACTCCTAGCATAATTTTTATGTAAGTTAATAAAGTTGCACGGTTTAATAAAAAAGGAGCACTGTCTTGATTGCGAAGTATTTTGGTGATAGCGTTCGAATTAGTTATATAGCGTGAAATAATTCGGGGAAATAAATTTCTGGTAACAAACCATTCCCTAACCCTTAGTGAACTAATCTGCCCCTTTTGTTTCATAAGAAAAGGAGCTGCTGATCAGATTCTAAATAATAAAGAAAAGCCCTAGTTCAACAACGATTATTTTCTATTTTTGCACTTTTCACAAGTAAAGTTGCATTTCTTATTATTCTCGGAATATCCAGGGAAATTATTGTATCGGCAGCATCAAGACTGGGATAACGGCAGTAATTACTCCAATTTTCGAAACAGCAATAATCGCTAATTGCACATATACTACTCCAATAATGCACATAAAAGCTGCCAAGGAAGTGCTTCAGAGATAGCGATCATATCTATCTTTCCAATTAAAACAACTACAATTCACATTAATAAAGTAAATTAAGTATATTATATTTTCTTGGTGGTTTAGGATATAGGCCCAGAACAATTATAGGTGTAGATCCAGGATGAGATTAGTCATTTGGACAAATCCTCTCTTCCTCTAAATGACCTGAACGTTTTATCTTTGTCTGGAGATAATTCTCATTAAACTCCGAAATATCTCCCCATAAAGGCTTTCTACCTGCAACCTCCAAACCAGCGTTTTTCAGTGCTTCCAGCTTTTTTGGGTTATTGGTTATAAGTGTAACCGGCTTGGATCTTAGTGCTTTCAGTACTAGTATCGCGTCATTATAGTTTCTGGAATCATCAACAAAACCCAGTTTTCTATTAGCATCAACTGTATCATAGCCATTTTCCTGAAGGATATAAGCCAGTGCCTTACTAAAGAGGCCAATTCCTCTTCCTTCATGATTGGCTAGATAAAACAACGCACCCACACCATGTTCCACAATCATTTTCATGGATTTTTTCAATTGATAACCGCAGTCGCATCGCTTACTGCCAAATATGTCTCCTGTATGACAAATGGAATGCATTCTGATAATGGCATCATCACTATATGAAAAGTCACCATATACTAACACACTTGATTGCTGCAATTCAGCTAAATTAACAGAAGATAATTTCTCAATAATTCTCTCATAGTTTTCTGTTACTTCGTCACAATTTAGCCAACAATACCATTTGAACACTACCGTTTCCCCATATAAGTTAACTGGTAGTCGAATGGGACCAACTAAATAAATGGCCTTATTATCTATTTTAATTAGCCGAATTTTATCTTCTATAACTGAAAGAACTTTCGAATCAAACTTTGTTTGGGACATAAGTTTCACTCCTTTTTTGAGTTAGTTTAAGCATCGATGCAAAATTTATCCCAATAGAATTTTTCTCAGCTTCTTAGAACTATTTTGCTTTGCATTCGTCCTTAACTCTCCATTTATTCTTATGGATACTTCAAGAAAATGTTAAGGACAGAATAATTGATTATCCCAAATGACAGCAACATCACCACTTGTTTTTTTCTTCTTTCAAGCTTGTCAATTTGAATAATTAACATACTTCTTCTTATATTCATTATGTATACCTATACTATTGTGTATTGTATGTTTTGTTCGTCAGTAATTAAATAAAATAGGGTAAGTACCTTTCTTAAAACAAATACAATAGATTTTTGTTAAAGGGTGTTAAAGATAGGAATTCAATTAACACTTGATAAGCAAATCTAGTTAATTTTCTATACTCATTCACTTTCACCATTTTCAGTTCTTTGTACTAACCTGCCCCGATAGTTGCATAAAGAAAAAGCTGCCTTAAAGACAGCTCCGATTTACGGCTGACGTACCCGTTTGTTCAATAGGAAAGGCATCGTCACCAATTTTAAAAAATGCCCACAGTTAACTAAATAGGAATTCTTATAAACCTTGAGGACTGATCTTTTAAGCGAATTATTTATTTCGAACCCATTCAAAAAGTATCCAATCGTTTCAAGCTCTTCTTCATTTTTAACTTGAATTGATAAGATTTCTTTTATCTTGAAGCTCTTTTAGAAAACAATTAATTACCTCCTATTTTTAATCCCTCCCAAAAAAGTCCGCATTACTTGTTCGGCTGAAACTTCCAACAATTCAGCTCCTCTTTCCATAGCTTCCTTTAATGGCATAGGAGCGTTCACTAAACTATGAACACTAGTTACTCCATGGTCATATAAAACTTCAATTCCAGTTCCGATTGATCCTGCTAAAACAAATACTGGAATATCGTGCTTTTTGGCTTCTTGTGCAACTCCCATTGGTGTTTTGCCAGAAGCTGTCTGGTAATCAATTTGGCCCTCACCGGTAAAGACACAATCAGCATCGGACAATTTTTCAACCATTTTCGTATGCTCCAACACAATATCGATGCCCCTTTTTGTTTTTGCTGGGAAAAAGGCTTGAAATGCACCTCCAATTCCACCTGCAGCACCCGCACCTGCTTTATCATGCAAGTGTATGCCTGTCTTGATTTCCACTAAATCAGCCCATGATGATAAAGCTTTATCAAGCAATTCAACCATGGCAGGAGTGGCACCTTTTTGAGGTCCGAATACACTTGATGCTCCATCCGGACCAACTAACGGATTCTGGACATCCGAGGCAATCAAAAACTCGGAATCTGCAATTCTGGAATCAAAATCTTCCGTATTAATTTCTGATATCCGCGATAATTCGGCACCCCCGAATCCCAGCGGTTTACCATCTTCATCAAACACCCTCATTCCCAAAGCCTGGAGCATTCCAACACCCGCATCATTGGTAGCGCTTCCACCTACCGCTAAAATGAACTTTCTACAGCCATCATTCAATGCTTTTTGAATAAGCTCCCCTGCTCCGTATGTAGTAGTGATCAATGGGTTCAAATCATCTGGATCTACTAGGCACAGTCCGGATGCACTGGCCATTTCAATCACGCATGTTTCCTGATCACCCAAGATTCCATATGCTGCCTGAACGTCTTCAAGTAAAGGTCCTTTAACAGTCACTTCAACTTTTCGACCATTCGTAGCTGCCACAAGGCTATCCATCGTACCTTCCCCGCCATCCGCTACAGGAACCAATTCTGTCTCCGCATCCGGCAGTGCCTTCCTGACCCCTCGCTCGATTGCTTTGGAAGCTTCTAATGCTGACAAACTTCCTTTATAGGAATCTGGTGCAATAACAATTTTCATGCTCAGGCCCCCTTTGAATATATTATAAATTATAATCTTTGGAAATATTTTAATCACCGTTCATTCTATACGAAATTAGTATGACATGTTGTTTGTTTTTTGGCTATACCAGTAAGTATTCTGTTATTTTCCCAACTTCCTAAAGTATAAGGTTGCTAAAGGCGTAAACTAACGACCATCCCCTTTTTCATTATAAGTCATAGCTTGTTTGCATGAAAACGAATACCATTCTGTTATCGAAAACTTGATAATAACTAAAAATTCTATAAGGATGACTTGTATGTAAGAAAGTACAATGGAAATTGTCAAACCAATAGAATCAACCGAAATATTATTATTATTACGGATGATAATGGAACCATCATCGCCTCTGGAAATCGTGACGCATCGTAACTACTGCGATTGCGGAAAATAGTATAGACCAAAGACTGGATACAGTCATCAAACAATTAAAAGCACTTTGTTATTCGAATCGGTTTTGGCTCAATTGTGGAAAAGGAATCATACAAATGTCACTCTTTCCGGGAAGCTAAATCAGCACTTTTACTAAATATACTGCGGAAACAAAGTCACTGTTGGAAAGGATAGATGACCGGACGAAAAGGGAATTTCAGGAAATGAAACTAAGCAGCTTATGAAAAGTTGGTCGAGACGCTGTAACAATTTTTCCTTAGTAACTTAAATGTCCGGGTATGTGCCCTTATATACCGAATAAAAAATCAAGGTAATTACCGGGTATAATCCACAGGAGCTGCATGATGACGTAACTTTGCAGTTAGCCATTTGGGTAAAACAAACGAAAAGGAGAAATTGAAGATATTTTAAGAACAAGACGGTCTATTTAAATTAACTCATTCTATCCCTATTAAATCCTTGCATTGGAAATCTGTATAATTGATCGAATAACCGAGTAGATTAACAATACATGATTTTTTTTGCATATCAGGAGGGATTTTGAATGAGTGGCATCGCAAATATTTTAATTATCCTTGGATTTACCGTTATTGTCATCGTTATCATCGTCTTGGTTTTCCTATTACTTTATATGGTTTTCTTTGACCGCACGCAGAAGCATCATGCAATTTTAAGAAATTACCCCGTGCTCGGGAGAATACGTTACTTTCTGGAAAAAATCGGGCCTGAAATGCGGCAATATTGGTTTAACAGTGATAACGAAGGAAAACCCTTTTCCCGGGATGACTATGAACATATGGTGAAAAGTTCAAAATATTTACGGGATGTAATAGGTTTTGGTTCAAAACGGGATTTTGATGAAGAAGGATTCTTTGTTAAGAATAGCATGTTCCCAAAATTGGCCGAAGAAGAAAAATACGATCGAGAAACAAAAGTGACGACTAAAAGATACATTCTAATGAAAGACCCGCTTTTCTCACAGCGAGAAGAAAAATGGGGAGATGAAGTGTCCTCTGCATTCTTATTGGATGATACAGATGCCGTGATCATCGGCCCAAACACTAAGCACCCCTTTCGATTAAAAGGTCTTATCGGCATGTCCGCCATGAGTTATGGTTCTTTGGGGAAGAACGCAATCACTGCCCTTTCTGAGGGATTGGCTGCAGCAAAAGGCACATGGATGAATACAGGGGAAGGCGGACTTTCTCCTTATCATTTAACCGGCGGTGTCGATATAATCATGCAAATCGGGCCAGCCATGTTTGGGGTTCGTGATAGTAAAGGCGAGATGGATTGGGATGAGTTAAAAAGAAAAAGTGAAATACCAGAAATCAAAGCATTTGAAATCAAATTGGCTCAAGGTGCCAAAACTCGCGGAGGGCATATTGATGCTGAAAAAGTGAATCCGGAAATCGCTGAAATCCGTAAGGTCGTTCCGTACAAAGCGATCGATAGTCCGAATCGGTTCCATCAATTCAATGACGTAAAATCCATGTGCGATTTTATTGAAAGAATCAGGGAACATACAGGCATCCCGGTCGGTATCAAAATGGTCATCGGCGGCAATGACAGTGTCGAAGAGCTTGCTAGTTATATGAAAGAAACCGGGAAAGGTCCGGATTTCATTTCATTGGATGGCGGTGAAGGCGGCACGGGTGCTTCTTATCAGGAATTGATCGATAGCGTAGGATTGCCGCTAAAATCCGCGTTGCCGATTTTAGTATCGACACTGGAAAAATACGGCGTCCGAGATCGGGTTAAAATCATCGCCTCCGGTAAATTGTTCACGCCTGATAGAATCGCCATTGCCCTATCCATGGGAGCCGACCTTGTTAACATAGCACGTGGTTTCATGATTGCGATAGGATGTATTCAGACGATGAAATGTCAATCCAATGCTTGTCCGGTCGGGGTAGCAACCACTGATCCGGAACTGCAAAAGGCACTTGTCATCGATGAAAAGAAATACCGTGTGGTCAATTTTCTTGTTACCCTTAGAAAAGGATTATATCGAATCTCAGCCGCTGCTGGTTTGGATTCACCTATCCATTTTCAACCTAAGCACATTAGCTATAAGGATGATAAAGGAATTGTCACATCCCTTGAAGATATCATGAAAGAAGTAAAAGGACAAATAGGTGCCAGGCAATGAAAAAACCACCGCCCAAGTTTGATGGGCGGTGGTTTTCACTTTATTAATAAGTGAAGCCGTTTTTGGCTGCTCCAAAATGTATCAGGCATGTAAACGAATATCCCCTGTCTGCTCTTTTCCCTTACCCATCAGCTTTCCATAGCGAAAATAAACATAAACTGCAGCTATAAAACCAGTTACAGACAGGAATGTATCAAATATGAAGATGATTGATATATTCCCGCTTTTCGACACCCAACCCGTTACAAGCGGCATAACTATAGACGCCAATCCAGCAGCTGTTGCCACGATCCCGGTCACTGTTCCTTTTTTTCTCCAGAAAAATCCGTCATTATCGTAATGGCTAATTGAAAGATCCCCGCAGTGGAAAGTCCGATGAAAAATGCCGTGATGGAAACAATGATCGGTACTTTAACCAAAAGGATCGTAAGGATTGAAATAAAAGTTATGATCGGATAAATCATGATAACCGTTATTGGCCGGACGATCTTTTTTAATAATACGGATAAAACCAATACAGAAATAAGCGCCCCTAAACTATAATAACTCAGTAATTTGATGGAACTGGCCATTGTCATGCCCACAGCTTGCTGACCATAAGTCGGAAGCCATATCTGTGAAACCGTGAATAATCCTGTTGACGTGAAACCGATTATCACGAGAGCAAGTCCCTCTTTACGTAATACTGGTTCTGAAATGAATTTCATTCTCCCGGTACGATCGTCCACTTGTTTTTCCTTATACATATTCGTACTTGGAAAAGAAACGGTGAAAAAAAAAACATCAGATTCAATAGATAAATGGCAGCAGGAATAAAAAAGGCATATCCATAAAACATCTCATGATTCGAGAAAAATAATATCATGAAATAGAGAAGAAATGCTCCAGCAGACATGAATGCTTTCACCATTACGCTGGCAGAACCGGAAGCTCTTGGGAAAAGCTCTGTTAAACCGGGATATGAACCGGCATTTATTCATTAACTAGTATATTTAAGACAGTGTGACTTGCGTTTTGAATGCAAAAAAAGCTCATATGACATGAGCTAGAATCAATGTTCAATATATCAAATGGATTGATAATACCATTTGCCATCACGTTTAAACTTTCTGCATTGGTCATTCAAAAGAAGGTATTCAAGGTGGGCCAATGTTTCACCAACAGCAAACCTGGTTTCGTGAATGGGCAGATTTCCAAATAAGATATGGCAAGCACTTTTTACAGAAATCGGCTCTTTCATGTTTTCATGAATTATATGCAACCTGTCCTGATGGTGGTCCAACAATTCAACAATTCTTTTATTGGCATTTTGAAAAGGTTTCCCATGTGAAGGGATGACATATTCAACATTCAGCTTTTGTATTTTTTTCAAAGAAGTAAAAAACTCTTCCAATGGGTTGCAGAAACCTTTAAACCAATACGAAATATTTGGAGATACCCTGGGCAATATATGATCTGTCGAGAAAAGGACACTTTTTTCCTTATTGTATAATGATATCAGGCCATCAGAATGCCCCGGCGTGAAAATTACTTCATACTCATATTTGCCAAAATGCAGCTTCATTCCTTCTTCAAGATGATGATTTACGGTAGGATAGGGTTTTACTTGGGGCATGAATCCACTTTCGTCACTGGATAAGGCGACGGCTACCTCGTCTTCCATTCCACATGCCTTATAATTTTCTTTAAGCAGATTCAGCGAATCCGTTTCCCAATACGTAGTTCCCGCATGTTCATCCACTTGTGTCATCCAAACATCCGCACCGGTTAATTGTTGTAATGCCCCTGCATATCCGAAATGGTCTGGGTGATAATGGGTGATGATAATATTGGTAATATCGTGTTTTTCGATAATTGGGTTCCATAAATCCTTTGTCGTTTTGTTATTTAATCCCGTATCAATGATTGTCCACCCTGTTTTACCTTCTGCTAGAAAACAATGGACATGATCCAACCTAAAAGGCATTGGAATGGTAACTTGTGTAACTTTCAATTCATTCAGCAAATATAACTTCCCCTTCCGATGTAACTTTATTTACATGAACAAAAAATCAAAAAACAAAACATTTAAGTTTATTAAATAAAGGTATATCATTAATCAATTCGACGAATTCTTTCAAGTTCCTTTAATCAATATCCATAGCCATTCGATTAAAATCCAGAAGCCGTGGCCTGGGGCATTGGTTAACTCAAGAAATAAAAAAAACTGCCCTTAAAATTAATGGCTACAGTTTTTTGGGGGACTGTAAAAATATGACCGTTTATTTCCACTACAGGCACTCGCTTTCCGAGGGAGTCTCGCCACTTCCGTTCCAATCAACTTTGTTTTAAAAATAGGAAAGAACTCCTTTTTTGCCTACAGTCTTTTTATAAATATAGAAGAATTAAAGCTTAATGTGATAAGGGTACTTTCTAAACATTATTCTATTCAGCGAGATCAACTTGAAATGATTACTATAGATCAACTGGTGCCATAGAACCATTTGGTAGTAAACTGGAGACGGCCATTGTTTTCTCTTTCATGTATGACTTGGTGTAAGATATGTATTCAGAGGTATGACACCCAGGTATGATCCATTTATTATTCTCTATTACTGCTTCAAATCCAATAAAAAACCAAAAAGGTTTCGGAATGAGAGCATTCCGAAACCTTTTTGTCTACAAACTGACGTATTATTAAAATTAATGGCGGCACCTCGTTTTACATATCTTCCTCGATTGTTTGAACAAGGATAAAAAGAAAATGATAGATTAAATTAAAAGCTTCTTCTAATAACATGTCTTCTCTAAACCCTTTTAAGTTATCCAAGGCAAAATTCACGTCCCATAGCCCGTCGCCCTGATTAAACATTAAACTGAACGATCCAATTCCTCCTTGAAGTTCCTTAGTTAAATACGTTTTTAAAACTTCAGCCATTTTTTTCTGGAATTTCAATCCGAACATCGCGTTATATGTACCGAAAACATCATCGACTTCTAACGAAAGTGCCTCAACACCGATTAATTCGAACCATTGTGATTCAAAGTAAAGGAATTCATCTTTGTTTTTTTTCAAATACTCGATAGGTTGTGATAAAAATGCAGAGTTCTCTTCAGAGATTAATTCTTCGCTCTCTTTATTACTGCGCTCCATATAAGCATCTGTAAAACGGGATGCATTTTCTTTTTCCACTATAATGATATCATCAGCAATTAATTTATGCTTTTCTACATAATCCTTTTCTTCATTAAACAACTCAACCTTTTTATCGGTTACGGATTTTGATATGTATGATTCCATTTGTTTTTTTAACATGATTTGTCCTCCTAGTATCTTTTCAAGCTCTCGCAATTTCAATCATAGCATATTCCCTATAGATAAAATAACTTTGTGAAAGAAATTACAATATCGATTGTAGCAATCAATTCGTGGCTTCGATATAGTAGTGGTAAGAGTTAATACATTTGAGAGAAATGAGATGTTGAATATGCAAAAAATCATTGTAGTTGGTGCAGGAATTTTGGGGGCTTCAACTGCTTATCAGTTGGCTAAAAATGGGGCTGAAGTGATCATTATTGACCGTCAAGATGTCGGTCAGGCAACATCTGCAGCTGCAGGAATCGTTTGCCCGTGGATATCGCAAAGGCGCAACCAAGCTTGGTATCTCCTTGCAAAAAATGGGGCGGCTTTTTATCCCGGTTTAATTGAAGAACTTGAACGGGACGGGGAAACAGAAACTGGTTATGCCCAAGTTGGGGCCATAAGTCTACATACAGATGAAGCTAAATTGAATGCCATGAAGAACCGGGCGGCAAAACGGAAAGAAGATGCACCGGAGATTGGGGCGATCACATTGCTTTCCGCAGAGGAGACCCGTGCCTTATTCCCGCCTCTTTCCAGTGAATATGCAGCCGTTCACGTGAGTGGTGCCGCGCGGGTTGATGGACGCGCACTTCGTGATTCCTTATTGCGGGCATCACAAAAAAACGGTGCACAACTTTTGTATGGTGAGGCTATACTTTCATATAACGGTGCACAAGTGACAGGTGTAACATTTGGAGATGAATTCATACCTGCTGATAAAGTCATTGTTTGTGCTGGCGCTTGGGCACCGGAATTACTGAAGCCACTGGGCGTGAATTTTCAAGTCACCTTCCAAAAGGCTCAAATCATTCATCTGGAAACGCCAAATGAAAATACGAATAACTGGCCTGTAGTCATGCCTCCGAGTGATCAATATCTTTTGGCTTTCGATAATAATAAAATCGTTGCGGGGGCAACTCATGAAAATACGGTAGTTTTCGATAACCGAATGACCGCAGGTGGGCTGCAGGAAGTTTTCAACAAAGCCTTGCAAACCGCTCCCGGTTTGACGGATAGTACGTTTGTTGAAGCAAGGGTGGGTTTTCGCCCATTCACGCCGGGATTCCTTCCTGTCATGGGTCCTCTACCTGACTGGGAAGGCATAATCGTAGCCAATGGTCTTGGAGCTTCCGGTTTAACAATGGGCCCATATTTAGGCTCCCTATTGGCAAACCTCGCACTTGATAGAAAAATCGAAATCGATATAGAAAATTATGATGTAAGAGGCGCACTTTTCACATAACTTCCAAATCATTACCTATTGGCTTAATGATGAATATCGACTGATCTGAAAAATACCCAGATTCAGTTTTTTTCAAATGGTCCTCTCATAAAAAATCAAGGACCTTTAATGGGTCCTTGATTTATAAATTGTTTAATTTTTCGAGCAGGACATTCTTGTGGGAATTTGACAAATTCTTCGATTCAAAACTACCGCAAATATCTATTTACCATTAAACAATATTTGCTTGCGCAGCAAACATCGTTTATACCGAATGATTTTTCTCTAAAGGAAATTGTTGAAGCCACAAATAACCATCCAAACATTTTTTCTCTCATACTTGACTGTTGATGGTTCAGTTACTTTAATCGTTTTCAATAAAGTAATGTATCTATTTATTTTTTCCATTGTATGAAATGAAAAAATGAGATTCTTCTATTTCAAATTTTTTCCTCTATTTATTAACATCAGGTCCACATACTTCTTCATAAATAACTTTTAACTCTTCTATAGTAAGTGATTTTAAAAATTCCTCTAGTTCATCCATGTTAATGCCTCCTATAATAAAGAACATTTGTTCTTATTATAATCTTCAAAATATCACTAGTAAATAGTTAATTTTACTTTTAACACTATTAGATGAATTATAGAATGCTTAATCAAATGTTTCCCCATCCTTTAATACCTATATAAGTTTCATTGAGCATAAATCCCTCCTCTTAGATGCCCCATGGTTAAGGTCCTCTTTTTCCCTTCCATTAACAACATTACTCTTTAACCGAACCTTAAAAAAAAGATAAATTGCTTTCCAACCCTTCGGTTGAAAAGAATTTATCTTAAAATGGTGTTTGGGGATGAATAAAAATTTGGGTTTACAAAATGAAACTATTGATTGAATCTTCCGCGCTGGCGAAGTAATTCACGGTTCAGGTTCGGATCTTTTTCAAATGCAGCGCGTCCGTGAAGCCAGAATATATTATTTACGACAACTAAATCTCCAACAGGCAGTTCCAGTTCAAGGACGCTTTCATCGCTTTCTAATGAATTGGATAAATCGCGTAAGTATTTGGCTTGTTCGATTGATTCTGGATAAACGAATTGATCGATAAAACATATACCAGGTTTGTTATTATGATTAAAGAAAGTCAATCTTTCAATCTCCTGATCAATGTTCTTGCTTTTTGGAGCCTTATACGTGAATTTGTGGCTGGATAATGAATGATTCACATACATATCAAGCTCTTTCCAATCGTCTAAGTGCAATAAACGTGATTCGCCACCGCGTGCATTTTGTTCGATCATCTTCATCATTAGTAACCAATCTGTCGGTTCATCTACAAAGGTGCCGTCCGTATGAAGGGTAAATAATCGATAAGCCTGACGCAAATACGAATCACTGCTATCCGTGTCTTGAACACTAAAGCGGGCATAATATTTTCCTGACATTGAATCATGGTTTGGAGTACCTAGCAAGTATGAAATGGCCGTTGCAAAAATGACGTATTCATCCGTATTTTCCGTGACACCCTCCAAGCCTAGGGTGAAGCCGCCGGATTCCCGATCATGAACGATGTTCCGAAGCACTTCACCAAAATCTTCACCTACTTGATCCAATAGATATGAAGCAATGATGAGTCGTGCATATGGTGTATATTCCAGATGCTGAACAGACTGATTATCCTTCGATACGGTTTCTAAAAAAGCGGCGATTGCCTCTTTTGAAATTTCAATATGATATAAACGGCTGGATTGAGGGTGAACTTTCACCTCATATTTTTCTGTTTTCCTTTCAAACTTTGCTCTCTTTTTTTCTGCAATGCTCATGAATAATTCCTCCTGTTATTTGTAATATAGGTGACAAAGTTAACGGGAAATATAAAAAGCCAGTCGCACATGATCCCCAAATAAAATAGGAATCAAACTGTACAACTGGCTTATATTCACTTCACTGCTCTATGCGAATAGAGTCACAGCGAATATGCAGTTTATGTATGATTTATTTTTCCTGTTTCCAATCATTATGATCTTTACACGATTCTGAAAAGGTATTTTCCAAAAGGTATTAATGTCATAATATTGGCTTAATTCCATTAAAACGTTTTTTCGTAAAATTGTCAACACTTTTAACATATTATTCTGATAAATTATATTCCTAACTTGGCAGTTTCGATTTATCTCCTGCTTTAATTTGCTGAAAATGGAGATCCAGGTCCTTCAAGGCAGCAATCAGTGCATTTGCCGCTTTCCCCCGATAATAAGATTGAATTGATTCTATCGCGTCATCAACACCATCATTTAGACTGATCCCTTTTAATAAACGCCCAATAAATTCCCGGCCATGCTCTGTTGCCAGTGTACAGGAAGCTTCCAAGACAACCCCATATTTAGCATCGACTTCTGCAGTGATGGTCAGTGTTTCAAAGACACTTTTCGCTGCCATCCCTTGAGGTAAACGTGCATGACCTGCAATAAAAATTGTTTTACCATTGAACATGAGGCTTCTTCCTCTCTCTTAACGAATTTTATTTTGTCAATACAGCTTCCAATAAGTGTGATTGTTCCGGAATGCGGTTAACAACCTCTTTTCCAATTTCAATTGAGGCTGTTGCAGCAGGTGACGGTGCATTACATACATGGATGGTCCGTTTCCCCATTATAATATGAAAATCATCCACCATATTACCATCATCCTGTAATGCCTGGGCCCGTACTCCAGCAGGTGCAGGGATTAAATCATCTTCTTGAATTTCCGGAATTAACTCCTGCAGGCTTTTCGTAAATTGCTTTTTACTAAATGAACGGACATATTCATCCATCCCTTCCTTCATGAATTTACTAGCCAGCTTCCAAAAACCTTTATAGCTTAAAACTTCAGTTAAATCTTTCGCATTGAAGTCCGTTTTCTTATAACCTTCCCGTTTGAAACTTAGTACAGCGTTTGGACCGGCATCTACTTCACCGCTAATCATCCGCGTAAAATGAACCCCCAAAAATGGAAACTTCGGGTTAGGTACCGGATAAATTAAATGATTGACAAGGAAGCGTTTTTCGGGCTTCAGTTTAAAATACTCACCGCGAAAAGGGACAATTTTCATATCAGTTTTATACCCTGCTGCTGCTGCGATACGGTCACTGTGCAGCCCTGCGCAATTAATGACCATTTTTGCCTTAATGGTACCGTTGTTCGTATCGATGATAACATCATCAAAACCCTCGTCAATCTTCTCAACCTTTGTTTTTAGCTTAATTTCACCGCCGTTGCCCCGGATGATATCCGCCATCTTTTCACTTACCTGACGATAATTGACAATGCCGGCTTGCGGGACGCGAATCGCACCAAGCCCATTAACATGTGGTTCGATTTCCTTTAATTCATCCACACCGATTCTTTGTATAGCCAGTTCATTTTGCAAACCGCGAGAATATAAATCATCTAAAAGGGGCAACTCTTCTGGCTTTGTTGCAACAATGACCTTTCCGCAAATATCATGTTCAATTCCATGCGTCCGGCAGAATTCCGTCATTGATTTGCTACCTTGACGGGCAAACCGTGCCTTGAAACTGCCCGGTTTATAATAAATTCCTGAATGAATGACGCCGCTGTTATGTCCCGTTTGATGATCTGCAACAACAGCCTCTTTTTCAATGACTACCACTTTAGCATTAGGAAAACGCTGGTAAAGTGCCATTCCCGTCGATAATCCTACAATTCCTCCGCCAACAATTGCGAAATCATACACAATTAACACTCCTTTTATTGATGATTTTTAGTATTCAGCAACTCCATATACGTAATTAAATTGTTCTTAGTCCGTAAGATGTGAAATTCTACTGCTGCCCTTAGTTCTGCAGGATCCCCTCTTAGTGCCGCTTCATATATCATCCGGTGTTCCCGTTGCGTTTCTGGGTAATAATCAATCAGCAAATTCGGCGCAATGGGTGAGATCCCCAGCGTTTCTACCATTTTTTGAACCCTTGGCCATGGGCACCCTTTTCGGAGGGTTTCATGAAAAGCCGCATTCAAAAGGATATAATGCTCATTGGTTTCATCAGATAACTGAATTCCTTCCATTTCAATCAAAATTCCCTTTAGTTTTTCTTTGTCCTCCTTTGTTAAGTAAGGAAGTGATTTTTCTACTGCAAGACCTTCAAGCAGAGACCTGGTATGATAAATTTCTTCAATATCATCACGGGTAATCGGTGTGACGATTGCTCCTTTATGGGGAACCATTTCCACCAACCCTTCCAGTTGAAGTTGTGTAAGGGCCTCACGTATAGGCATCCTGCTAACTTTCAGGCGATCGGCCCACTCCTCTTGGATGAGTCGCTCTCCCTTTTTCAAAGTCCCATTCAAAATCGCTTTCCTAAGACTTTTGGTTACATTTTTAACGATTGTTGATTTATCTCTTCCAGAATTAGCATTATCCAATTCAGCTTCCACCTTTCGATATTGGATACAATTTTAACTATATCAACTATATAAAGCGATTACAATACTGAAAATTAAATATATTGTATCCAATCTAAAAATAAATGGATACAAAACATTAGATAACCATCTACTTGAGACCTGATTATTATTTCTGGCCCCCGTTGAAAATATAGTCTGGATTTTGAAAAGTATTATCCTGATGGAAAAGTGGAAATACATATTGTAATTATATAAGTGATAAAAGCATCTATTATGTGAAATAAGCCTTAAAAGTAGATACTTTATTTAGCTCGCCTTAAGGGCATGAACCCCGTCACCCACCGGGACTCATGCCTTTTTATTTCACCTTTGTTCATTAGGGATTTGAGATAATCCTCCTTTAGCAATATGACTTATCTTGTCCAGTCCATTATGTAGTAGTTTCTTAGAGATGGACTTCTCTTTTAATAATAGTTTTTTTGTATCAGGATGCATTAATATTTTATCTGATGGCTCCAACCGTGATAAAATCAAACAAATATAGTTATGAAACATCATATATAAAATATGAAATTTCCAAAAAGTCATTGAATAAAGGGGAAAATATGAATGGCGGAATTAAATGAATGGAAAAATAGTGCTCGCGGGCATAAATTCATAGCTTCTTTTAGCGGAGGAAAGGATAGTGTCTTAGCTCTATATAAAGCAATGAAGATTGGCGAACCTGCAGGACTGATCGTCATGCTGGAGGAAGAAGGAAAACGTTCCAGATCCCATGGCATGCCTCCGGAACTCATACGTGCCCAAGCTGAATCTATAGGTTTGCCCGTATATACTGCAGCTGCCAGTTGGAGTGATTATGAAGAAGTATTTATGCGCCTTTTAGAAAATGCAAAAAATCAAGGTGCTGAAGTGTTAGTAACTGGAGACTTGGATATGCCCGCCCATGGCTGTTGGCATGATAAAGTTACGAAGAATGCTGGATTGAAGCTTGGAATGCCTTTGTGGGAAATGAACCATCGTGAAGCTGTCGAAGAGTTCTTGAATCTAGGATTTGTAACGATCATTGTAACCGTTAATTTATCATTGGGAATGCGTGATGATGATTTAGGGCGAAAGTTAACCCATGAATACGTGAAGGAACTTGAAGCTCGCGGCATTGACCCCTGTGGAGAAGGTGGAGAGTTCCATACCACAGTAATAGATGGGCCTATTTTTAAACAGCCAATTCCTGTTCGAAAATGTGAAATTATTAAGGACGGAGAATATGCTTTTTTGCCTTTGGAGTTAGATAAGAAGGCGGATATTGGTACCTAATAACCATTCCTTACAAGCACTTTACTGCCCCTCAATTATTACATGTTCACTAACAATTGGGGGGCAGTACATATGGTGGAATCCTTTTTTGGACGGGAGGAAAACGGCCAATGTTAGTTACCATAATATTATTATAGTAATCCTTTGTAAAACCCCATCTCATTTTGATAACTTCTGTTTCATATTTATACAATAAGCAGAATAACAGATTTTCAGAAGTCTAAATGTTTTTAATATATTGTTTGAAAAGAAATTGGGATTTTTTAGAACCCTAGATGTTATCAGCAAAAAAAGACTATATTCTAGTCTTTTTTAGAAGTCATTCGATTGAGTTAAGGCCCTGTCAAATTACCCGCAATACCCGATTCCTCTGCGCATTTAGATATATCGTAATAATGTTCGAACTGGAAAAACTTCCTATTACAAGACTGTAATATCAATAAATAAATTATGAGTAATACAGGAGTTATCTTTGTCCGTTCAGTTAATAATAGAAATCCATTAATGTTTCGTCCATTAAATCCTGTGTGAGTCCTATGTAAATCATTGTATCTTTTGGATTGGAATGATTAAGGATTTGCTGCAGTAAAGCAATATCCTTGAATTTTTGATAATGCAAATAGCCGAAAGTTTTTCGAAGGGTATGTGTACCGACATCCGGAATGTCTGCCATTTCAGCTGCTTTGTTCAGGACCCGATAGGCCTGTACCCTAGTGATTGGACCATTTCCTTTTCGACTCGGAAATAAATACTGTTCATTTTTCAGGTTCGATTTCCGGACATATTTCCTTACTTCCTTTCGAAGCTGAGGATTGACAAGGAATCGCTTAATTTTATCAGTCTTTTGCTCCACAATGACTATATGCGTACCCTCAAGAATATCTTTCACGCGCAATTGTAAAAGATCCCCTATACGTAACCCAATGTTTATCCCGATTGAAAACATCATATAATCCCTGTAGCTGCAATATTTTAATAATGACTTTTTCATCTTTTCTATGTGATCCAACCGGCGTATCGGCTGGACATTCTTTATTCTTTGAGAGGTTGCTTGCATGAGTGGCTCATTCTCCTTTCCCCTTCTTTCATTGTACGTGAACAGGTGAAAAAAAGGCAAGTTTTATAAATTTCGATACCCTTATAAACCTTGATTTAACGCGTTTTCGAATGTATCAATAGAGGTCCTTTGTTACATTCGGAATATTCTTATAAAAATGACCGTGAATAATGTTAAATCTAGTATTCTTCATTAACGGCATTTACAGCCTCATAGAGCGTTTTTATATCATCCTTAATGAATGACTCTAATGATTTCAACCAATGCCTTTAAAAGCTAAATATGGAGCTCGTTTTTTATCTTATCTATATTTTTGTACGAAAATGCATCATATTAAAATTCACTATTTTTTAAAACATTTTCTAAAATTGTATGCATTACCTATTTTCATAGAGTCCATACCAACAAAAGGCAGGAAACATACGCTAAAAGTAATTTCTGTTTAAAAAAAGCCAATTTTCCCTGTACTAAGGAATCATCGGCCCTTAATATTATTGAATGTAACTCTAGTAACTTGATTCCAACCATTTATAATTTGACCAATCCACAAAACATTCCAGATCCAGAGCTAAAAGTACGCCCATTAACAGACCATTACCGATAAGGGGACGAATATATATAGGAATCGTAGCGAACACTTCCGCAGGAATGTTCGTAATAAAGATACCAAAATGTGTCGGAGTAGCAATTCGGTATATCGTTTTAGAATTAAATTGAATATTATGCAGCGGTACCGAATAATTGTATATAGGCCATAAATAAGACTGCACTCCCTTTTCTAACAGAAATTGTCGAAAATAAGGCTCCTAACGTAGGCACAAATCCAAGTAAAGTGAAAAGCGCTCGAAAATAAATTATGATGTTCGTTTATTTGCCTAAAGAATGAATTGTTCATTCATAAACTTTCAGGGATAGAGGTTTAATAACAATGGAGAGTATAATTACGAATAAGTGGACAGTGAAAGGCAAGTACGTCGTGATTACCGGGGCAACTAGCGGCATTGGGCTGGCCACAGCCAAAGAACTCGCAATTCGAGGCGCAAACCTGGGACTTGTCGCACGTAATCAGACCAAAGCGACTGAAGTAGTGAATCGAATTAAGGCATTAACCGGAAATAGCACCACAGTGGATGTGTTCCTAGCAGACATGTCTTCTCAGCAGTCCATACGTCAGGTTGCTGCCGAAATTCTGGCAAGGTGCCCGAAAGTGGATGTCTTAATTAACAATGCCGGCGCCTTGTTCGAAACTCGACAACTAACTGTCGACGGATTGGAGATGACCTGGGCGGTCAACCATCTAGCACCCTACCTGCTTACGACACTGCTCCTAGATCGGTTAAAGGAAAGTGAGCAATCACGAGTAATCACAACCGCATCCCACGGTCACAAGATGGCCAAGAAGGGGATTAATTTTGACGATCTTAGCGCCGAGCATCTCTATAGCTTTCCCAAAAAGTTCGTTGGCGGCCCTACATTTCGCTACGCGGAAACAAAGCTCGCCAACATCTTATTCACCGCTGAATTGGCGGGGCGACTGGAAGGAACCGGAGTCACAGCTCATTGCTTCGATCCTGGGCTAGTTTCCACGAACTTTAACCAGAACAACGGACTATTGGCCCGGTTGACCATGTCCGTGATGAAGATATTCTCCCAAAGCCCTGAGAAAGGTGCCGAAACTTTGGTATGGTTGGCGGACTCAGCCGAAATTACCAGTCACAATGGCCGTTATTACACCGACATGCAAATTACAATACCATCTGTACCCGCTCAAAATATGGACGCGGCAAAGCGTTTGTGGGAAGTAAGCAAGGAACAGATCCAGTGCTCGGACACCATTGATAAAGAGTAGTCCTATCTTACCTGAAAATTGGAGAGTGAACAATCGTTGACGCAATTAGATGAACCTCATGATGATGCAGAGAACAGATTAACATTGCAGTCTTAAAGTATTTGCACACCGAGGAATCATAGGAACAAAAATGAGTATGATTGCTGCTGAGGCCGGAATTAACCAAGGTCTTTCCTACCACTATTTCAAATCCAAAGAAGAGATTTTTTACTCTGCTTGTGAAAGAAGCCATGGAAGAAGCGCAGGTGACACTTGAGAACGTCCGTAATGCTATCACCCAAAAAGAGAATTTTTGTTATGTAAGCGTTCCCTTAAGGTCATTATACCTATAAGTTATTACCCTTTATCTTTCTGAATAATTTATCAATGAGAACAGAAATCCGATGCTGGATTAGCGACCAAGCAGCAATTTGGGGCTTTATTTTGTTTAAGGATTTCTAAAATCGGTCCCGGAATTTCTTTTCCTCGATTGTTGTTAGATTCATATATATTAACAATAATTATGTTATGTAAACTAATATATTTGATAAAGAGAATCTTAGATACTTCCCTTTGTCAAATGTAACCCAATCAATCAATTAATGAATATAAAAACTGGCATCATCTATGATTTCTATTTCTTTGTAACCTTTCAGCTCATCCATCAATTGGAAAAGTGCTCCATCCTTTTGTTTTGCTTCAATCATGCAATCCAGCTGTGGTAAGCTTCCCTTTATTTGTTGCAAAAATTCCATGAACATTCCTGTATCCACAAAGTCAGCGTGTGCTCGGAATTCTTTATCGGACCTTGGACTTGAAATATGCATTTTCGGAGGTAGCTTGGAATTACTCCAGGTATTTAATATTCGATTCCAATGGTCTTTCCAATCTTCACTTGGTAACTGATGTGCGAGGTAATGGTGATAATCAAAAACCATTGGAATCCCTAATTTCTCACATAAATAAAGGGTTTCCGACAAAGTATAGGTAGTATCATCATTCTCAAGAATGACCATTCTTTGAATCGATTCAGGAATCAAACCCCAATTATGGATGAACTGCTCTAATGCCTGTACATGCTCCCCATAACCGCCACCAACATGCAGAACACAGCGATGCTCGGGATCGACTCCCATTTTTTTTAATAACGTATGATGCATCCTTAATGTTTTTAATGATGTCTTCAGAATATCGATATTTGTACTATTCAAGATGACGAAATGATCTGGGTGAAAATCTATCCTTATTTTTGGGTGGTCCGTTATGAATGTTTTTAATTTAGCCAGCTCTTCTGAAATAGGCTCGATGTAATCCCATTCTG
Source organism: Peribacillus sp. FSL P2-0133 (assembly GCF_037975445.1). Lineage (NCBI taxonomy): Bacteria > Bacillati > Bacillota > Bacilli > Caryophanales > Bacillaceae > Peribacillus > Peribacillus sp. FSL P2-0133. The sequence goes on from NZ_CP150254.1 coordinate 2,901,292, forward strand.
GAATTTCTGGATGATTGGCTAAAGGGATAAGTTTTGAAGAAAGCCTAAAGAACTGAATATTATTAGATTCGTTATGTATCAGTAAACGCCAGCAATTATGAAGATTGGAAATTGAAATGCGTTCGAGCTTCCTTATCGCGGCATCTCTGTCCTTAATTTTCGAAAACTGAGCAAAAGTCATCGTTTGGGATGGTGAACAGTTTGGAACATGATTACTCATGGCTACATAACCAAGGCGGATTAATGTCAATGGGATAGCTCCTTTACGGTTTTATGGTTATTGGAAGTATTCCCCTTTGCAATCAATATTATATATGTAAGCAACCATCCTTCCAAAAATTAAAAAATGGCCTTTTTCCAAATGTTTATCGGGCAAAAACCATTTTTCAAATATTCATTTTCACGCTAGAATTTCATTTCTTTTTTTGTTCTTACACTGGAGGGGTCGGGGTCGGTTTGGCATATCCACTTTTATATTTTTCATCGACCTTATTCCGGATCTCTTTGATGCTCATACCATCATTCAAGTCCAATATGGATTGTGCAGCTATTTCTAAGCAAACTCCACATCTCGTACCGTGGTCATCCCAAACGACTTCACCATTTTTTTTATTCTCATGGATAAAACAATCGTAATTATTTTTATGGTTAGCTGACTCTCCACAACCGCAGTAACAAGGTATTTTTTCAAGTAAATCTTTGTTTTGAGCAACAGCTAAATAGATTGTCTTCATATCCTCAGGTTTATCAGCCAAGAAATCCGGTGCTATTTCCTTACTGCTGGTCTCCTCTTGAAGATCTCCGGATACTGTATGTTCGGAATGTCCTTCATGACTGCTTTCGTTTTGAACAACACTTTCCTTTTCATTTGAACAACCTGAAAGTACTAACGAAGAACAGATACCCAAAGTGATGGTCATTAATTTAAACTTCATTTATACACTCCTTTATCATTTTCATACTCCCATTTTATGGCACGGAAGACATTTCTACAAGCATAAGGTTCCAACAAAATCAGGATTGAAAATGACAAGTATCAAGTATCCAGACCACATAACCCAAATACGATTTCGTGCATATTTTTAGAGTATTAACCACACTTTAAGGTAAAAAGAATGAGGTGATATTGTCGTGAGAATGTTTCCATCATTGTTAATTTTGTTAGGCACGTATTTACTTATTATACTCCTTGACAACCTACAGGGCTTGAATATATTGCACTCTTTCTATAGCATCAAACAATATTTGATAGTAGCTCGTGGAGAAGATTACTTTCTGCTCATTTCATTCACTATAATCTTTTTATGTTTGATAGTTTTCTCAGCCGTCAAAAACCGGCAGACTCCCTCTTCATGAAACTGCTGGTTTCATTTTTTGTTTTATATATGCCGTAATCAATAATAAAATGGGAACGCCAATGAGTAATGGTAGGTGCAAAAGGTAAGGGACGACTTTTAACCCTTCATCTATATGAGCCTGATAGCTAGGTGCAATCATAAGCGAAGAGAAGAAAATAACACCGCCAACCAGATAAATGAATACAGGGGAAGGTTTCATTTGAAATAAGTCTGCAGCGCCAATAATGGCACAAAAGAAAAAGATTGATATCTTAATGAAACCTAAAATGATCATTAAAACAAGAATGAACGAATCCAGTCTTTCTATAAAATCAGCGATATTTATATAACTGACCGCTGTAAGAGCAGGGAAATTTGATCTTAATACCGCCTCTGGACCCAATACGGACAAAAGAATGATCGAATTAAGAGTTAAAGAAACGCCACCTATAATTATCGCTAAAAGGCCCACTTTAACGGCAGAGCTCTTTTTATTCAAATACGGAAGAATCATCGTGAACGTAATCAATTCTCCAAAAGGTACGGTGATACCAGAAGGAATCAACTCTTTCCATACCTTTCCCCATCCATTGCCTAAAACAGGCTGAAGGTTTACCAATTTTGTATATCCTCCTAGTACAAACATAATGTTCAGAATCAAAAGGGTCACGATAATAATGGTAAAGCATAAGCATGTAACACGTGCAAATGCTTCTACCCCTAGGTGAACTCCATAAATTAAAACAAGTATCATGCATATCCCCAGCGTTATAATGGAAGTGCGTCTATAAGTGGAGCTAATTAATAATTCTTCAAAATCCCGTAACACTCTTGCAGCAAGATAAACAAAATAGATGATATAGAAAAAACTGAATAAACCGCCAAAATATTTACCCCAAATTTTTCGGACATAACCGGTCATCGGTAAGTCAGGGTATTTTTTAAATAATGAAATATACACGAAATACAGTAAACACCCAAAAAGAGTTGATAAGAGATTCACAATCCAGACATCCTGCTTGGCCCCTTTTCCTATATCAAGCAGTAAATTACTGCCAAACATAAAAATGACCATCATACAAAATAACTGAACTCCATCAATTTTTATTTTAGGCAATGTCTCCTCACCTCCTCATTTTTTTATTTCGACTTATAAGGTTCCATTCGCATTCCGGAATTAATAATGTCAACGTTTACCTTCATAGATATCTCCGCATCAGAAAATAGGTTATCCCAATTTTTTTTATGCAGACGCCAATAATCCGGGTTTGTTCGAGACAAGGCATCACCAAAACCAAAAATGTCCGACTTTTCTTTTTGAGCGATTCTAATCGTCCTTTTAATTTGCTTTTTTAGATCATTTTCCATTTTTCTTTCGAACTCTTTTAACAACTTCGGATTGCTCATATCCAGGTCACAAGATGTTTCCATCATTTCTCCCATCACATTCAAACTAGTTTGAATGACAGGTTTTTCATGGTGGATTTTGGTTTTCATTTTGCTTTTTGCTCTGATTACCGTGATCGTGACATTTCCCTTCTCACTGCAGGGTATCACAACATCTGTCCTGTTTATTTCCGATGTCACAAACTGAGCAGCTCTGGCCGTTTCTCCATCAAGCCATCTCACCATTTTTCCTTTTCTAAATAGGGCTAATCCTTTTGCCTCTATATAAGCCGGGGAAGTCGTCTCAAAATTGCTTAATTGCTTTGCCTCTTTTGAATCATTCCTTATACTGATTCCAGGAAGTGATACATCCTTCCCTTCACTCGTAAGTGCTGAAATGGTTTCATATAATAACACTTCATTAGTGGATCCATAGTCGCTTTGCTCACTTTTAGTTGTGGTAATGATATTTTTACCTGGAGTAATTTCAAGTGGTTCAATTACACCAAACAAATACTCTGCAGTCTTCCCGCGAGCAATAAAGATCGGGACACTTACCCTTTGATTTTTGCCTCTATCGACAGAATCATATAATAAATCAATACCATTTCGTGCTAACTCTTCCCCGATAATAATGAGAGAAAGGTGTGAAATATTGTTTTCTCTAGGAATAATGGCTGATGCCCTTGCAAAAGCCTCAACTAGCGTTTTTGCCGTTACAGTATAGTTGATGACAGCAAGACCTTTACCTCCGGAAGTGCTGGTTTGGGCTAGCCCGCTTGGATTAATGACTTGATAGGTTACTTTGTATGGGTTTTTTGGATCATCGTTATGGTCGATTCCCATCCCTATAATGACCCCAAGCTCGTTTAATTCCCGATAATTTGAACACCCTGAAATCAATAAGCAAATGGCTGCCATCCATAAAAGCGAAATATTAATTTTCATTTTTCATCCCCAATCGTTTTTAGCCGAGTTTTATTTTCTTGATGGTTTTTTTAATAGTGATGGTAGTGGGAATCGAAAAAAACCATCTTTTTGCTCCTTGAAACGAAATGGAGCAAATGGTGCAAAATATGGTACACCAATTGACCTCAGGCTGCTCATATGAAGCCAGATACATAAAGTGAAAAGCAATATGCCATATAAGCCTATGAATGCTGAAATAAAAATCAACATAAATCGAATTCCACGTGTCACATTAACTAGACTGGTATTCGGCAGTGTAAAACTGCTGATTGCAGAAATGGCTACTATGATAACCACTGCCGCTCCCACAAATCCCGCTTCAACAGCTGCCTGCCCTAAAATAAGTGCTCCTACAATTGATACAGCTGGCCCGATCGCTCTTGGCATCCGAATTCCTGCCTCGCGTAAAATTTCAAAGGCCATTTCCATTACCAGTATTTCGACAATTCCTGGAAAAGGAACATTTTCCCTTTGTGCCATTAAACTAACGATTAAAGTTGTAGGGATAAGCCCCTGGTGATGAGTAATTAGGGCCAAATAAATAGAGGATGCATACATCGATAGAAAAAAGGCTGCAAATCTTAACATCCTTAAAAAGGAGCTGATGTATTGATTTTGATAATAGTCCTCCGGAGATTGAAAAAATTGAGAAAAAACCGCTGGTACGATTAATACAAAAGGTGTTCCTTGAATAATGATGGCGATTCGCCCTTCCAATAAATTGCCAACAACCGCATCAGGTCGTTCCGTATTCAAAAGAAGGGGGAAAATGGTCGTTCCATCATCTTGAATTAACTCCTCAATGTAATTCGATTCAAGAATCCCATCAATATTAATGCCCTTTACTCGTTCTTTGACTTCCTCTACAATACTTGCATCCGCGATTCCCTGAATGTACATGATCCCAATATCCGTTTGCGTGACATTTCCGACTTTCAGGCTCTCTAAGCGTACATCAGGATTTTGAATCCTAGCACGAATTAAGGACGTATTGGTTCTTAAATTCTCAGTAAAACTATCTTTTGGTCCTCTAATGACCGTTTGGCTTGTCGGCTCAGTTATCGCACGGGATGGCTGTTTTTTCGTACTTGCGATGAATGCTTTTGTACTGCCATTCAACAATACAACAGTATCTCCTGTCAAAACCGCTGACATGAAATCCTGCCAACTTTCTTTAACGGTTAATTGAGATACCGTTAAAATATGAATAGCTCGTTCCTCTAACCCTGTCAATATTTGATTATTTTCTTTAAACCACTGTATTAATGGATCTACTATGTTTTCATTAATGATGTTACTATCAGCCAATCCGTCAAGGTGGATTACAGCTGCTTGTACCGATTTATGGTGTGGAGACTCAATCATTCGAATTGACAAATCTGAACTGTGCCCGAGCTCGTTCATTAATTTCACTACATTTTCATTCACCACGTCGGATAAGGTGTTTACTTTTATTTGATTATTTGTTGTAGGTTTTTCTTTAGACCTCTTAAGAGAACGTCCTATTCGCACTTTTCCGCCCCTTTTGGATTAAGTGTATTTAATATGTTCGTTTCACTATTGATTGATTATAAATATATGTAATTAAAGGCTAGTGAGAAAAATATTGATAGTAATTTTATTACCTCACCTTTCACCGAAAAAAGCCGATGATTCCTTATTAGGGGGAATCATCGGCTTTAATATATATCGTTCATAATTTAATTTCTTGTTTACAGGGTTTGCGCTCAATATTCGAAAAATGAACGAGCAAGGTCTTTATTTCTTACTACTCGATAAAGTTAGCGGAATGGTTATGAGTGAAACTCCTGCTGCAATCCAAAACCAGCTTGTATTTCGTTTTTTTCCTCTTCCGCCTTTACCGGGTATACTTGATCCGTATGATTTTCTGGTGGTCGGCCGTTCTATGTCTGCTGTTTCATTCGCTTTATGCAATTGCTGATTCTCTGGTAGTTGAGTGGTTCTTTCTAAATCGCTTGTATCTTCTCCCATTCCTTTAAGGAAGGTCATCAGAAAAGTCATGGCTTGTTTGACTTCTTGGTCATTCAAGGATCGCATCAACGCTAGATAGCTTGGCTTATCAGGAGTTTTATCAGCTTCGGCCACACGGGCAATCCCTGAATTGACTTTGAGGATAAGCGGTTCAAGCTGTTGAACATTAAGTGTCCCTAACGTGCCAAGTATGAGAAGGAGATTTTTTAGCGTATTTGCCGTTTCTGGGGTGTCTGCTGTTTTGACCAGAATGTTCAGCACTTTGTCCCCTTCCTTCAACAAACTGTTAACCATTGATAATATCCCACGATCCTGCATGCCTTTCATAACTTCAAACGTTTCTTTAATCACTTCTTTATTTTCCAAAAGGGTACGCTCTATATCCTCGAGTTCAATTCTTCTTCTTTCTTCATCGCTTAAGGTGATTCGATTGATCACTTTTGTCGCTTTAGCCACGGTTCCTCTCCTCCTTTTTGATTTTCAAGAGGTCACCAGGGAATATATAATCTTCGCGGGCCCATTTTTTTTGTACTTGTACACCTATCTGTGGTTGTGGATTACCATTACGATGGTTGATGCTCGGCAATGGATTATCTCCTTTGACCATGAGCACTTCCATTTTTGCCTGAACCTCCTTATAGGCAGGGGTATCAGTATCTTTATCTGAATGACTGCTAGTCAATTGGTTGATTGCCCCGTCACCCGAATCGTTCATTGGCAGATAAACCTCTTTACCTTTTACACGATCCGTAATCAGGCATTGCACTTTTGCATTTCCATATGGTGAAGTAAGCCGAACAAGAGTGCCATCCTCAAGCCCTCTATCTTTTGCCAATTCCCGGGATACCTCAAGGAATACTTTTGGCGTTTTGGAAGTGATGCCTTTTGATTTATAAGTCATGTTTCCTTCGTGGAAATGTTCCAACAATCGGCCATTATTCACATGTATATCAAACTCATCCCCAAAGTTAATCGGTTTGGTCCATTTGACTGGAAATAACCTTGCTTTTCCATCGGGGAATGGAAAAGCGTCCGTGAATAAAAGCGGCGTATCTTTACCATCTGGTGCCACTGGCCATTGAAGACTTTTATATCCTTCCAAGCGTTCATAACTTACTCCAGCATATAATGGTGATAGTTTAGCTGCTTCGTCCATGATTTCACTTGGGTGTTCATAATTCCAACCTGCTCCTAACGAATTAGCTACATTCATAATGATTTGCCAATCAGGCTTTGAGTCGCCCAACGGTTCAAAGACTTGATATAGACGTTGAATACGGCGTTCGGTATTCGTGAAAGTACCTTCTTTTTCAAAGCTTGGGCTTGCTGGGAGGACGACATCCGCGAATTCTGCCGTCCTTGATAAGAAGATATCTTGTACCACAAAGAATTCCAGTTTTTCAAATGCTTCATGAACATGATTGATATTGGAATCGACCAGCCCCATATCTTCACCTTTTAAGTACATTGCTTTGATGGTACCTGCATGAATCCCTTCGACCATTTCATGATTATTAAGGCCAGGGTTTTCGGGTATTTTGGCACCCCAGATGTTTTCATATTTCGCGCGTACGTTTTTGTCCGTTACTTTTTCGTAACCTGGCAAGCGATCCGGCATACTGCCAAAGTCGCTGGCTCCTTGGACATTATTATGTCCGCGTAACGGATAAGTACCTGTTCCAGGTTTACCGTAGTTACCTGTTATGAGCAATAAATTGGAAATTGCAGTACTCGTATCGCTTCCTCCGCCATGTTGCGTAACGCCCATTGCCCAAAGCGATGCAACGCTCCCCGCTTCATGAATGGCTTCTGCAAGCGTAATTAAATCTTCTTTAGCTACGCCTGTTACTTTTTCGGCATATTCCATTGTGTAAGGTTCTAAAGTCTTGATGTATTCCTCCATCCCATTTACACGATTTTTGATGAAGTCATTATCTGTCCAACCTTTGTCGACGATATATTTAGTCACGGCCGACAGCCATATGATATCCGTTCCCGGAGCAGGCTGGATGAAGAGGTCGGAACGTTCAGCCATTTCATGCTTTCTGATGTCCGCCACAATCAGCTTCTGTTTACCTAGTTTATGGGAACGTTTGATTCTGGTAGCCAAAACGGGGTGGGATTCGGATGTATTCGAGCCTATGATCAATACAAGTTCGGACTTTTCGATATCCTTTATACCCCCTGTATCTCCGCCATATCCAACCGTTCTGAATAATCCCAAAGTAGCAGGAGTCTGACAATACCGGGAACAGTTATCCACATTATTGGTGCCAATGATTCCCCTTGCCAGCTTTTGCATTAAATAGGACTCTTCATTGGTGCATTTGGAGGACGTTATGAAAGCCATCGAATCCGATCCGTGATACTCTTTGATTTCGGAGAATTTACGGGAAATCAATTCAAGGGCTTCTTCCCATTCAGCTTCCCTGAACGCATCTCCTTCTCTAATTAAAGGTTTTGTGAGTCTTTCTTCACTATTCACGAAATCCCATCCGAATTTCCCTTTTACACAAGTCGAAATTCCATTTGCAGGTGCCTCCACTTGCGGTTCGATTTTTAGGATTTTACGATCTTTGGTCCAAACGTCAAAGCTGCATCCTACCCCACAGTATGTACAAACCGTTTTCGTCTTCTTGATTCTTGCTTCCCTCATGGCTGATTCCATATCTGAAATCGCTAAAATCGAACCATATCCCGTTTCTACATTTTTCGTTATTTCTATCATGGGTCGAAGAGTTTGTTTAGCGATGCCGGTTAAAAATCCGGCTTCTCCTTCCATTCCTTTTTCCATCATTGCATTACACGGACAAACTGTGGAACAGTGTCCACATGACACACATGAAGATTCATTGATTGGAACATTATTATCCCAAATGACACGTGGACGTTTTGCTTCCCAATCAATGGTCAATGTTTCAGTGACCTGTACATCTTGACAAGCTTCAACACAACGGCCGCAAAGGATGCATTGATCCGGATCATATCGATAAAATGGATTTGACCGATCCACTTCATATGGCTTTTGATCAAAAGGAACACTTTGATGATTTACCTTCATTTCCTTAACAGTATTGTGTATTTCACAAGTGCCATTATTATAATCGCAAACCGTACAATAAAGCTCATGGTTATACAATATCTTGTCCATCGCCATGACCTGTGCTTCTTTTACATCTGGTGCAACTGTATCGATTACATCCCCATTCTTGATTTTGGTGGAACAAGACCTTACGAGTTCTCCATTAACGCTTACTAAACATGTATCACATGTTTCGATAGGACCTAGGCTAGGATGGTAACAAACATTCGGGACTTCAATCGAGCTATCCGTCAGCATTTGTAAAATTGTTTGATTACCTTCCAGGCTGGCCTCAGCACCATTGATTTTTATCTGTACTTTCTCTGGCAAAATAATCGCTCCCCTCTTAAAAAACGATAAAATTCATCATTAAGTATTTTCTACCCCCGCACATTTTTTCTCAAACTTGCGAAAGAAAATAATGGAAGACTTCATTTGACCAATAATTTTCATATCAAAAAATGAAATAAAGCCGAAGTGAGACATAGTATTCACTCACTTCGACTATATTATCATTGGTTAGAGTTTGTTTTTTAGTACAAACGAACTCAAAGGGGCAACGGTTATCTGACTCCCTTTAACCCTTTCTATTTCTTCCAGGCCCGCCCGCTGATCATCCACTAAAACGGACCACTCACCTTCGTGGGGAAGAGAAATGGTTATCGCGTCCCAATTTGCATTATGAATCACTGCAATTTTGTAATCCTTATGTTTTAAAGTAAATGCAACCGCATTTGGAGGAGCATCAATGAATTGTAAGTGCTCCTCAATTTCTTCGGGTGTGCTTAACCTAAAAACAGAATGATTTTTCCTGAGCGAAATTAGTCCTTTCATATACTCTACTTCCCGATTTAACTCCGCTCTCCTTTTCCAATCCAACCGGTTAATCCAATCGGAAGATTGATAGCTATTTTCATCCCCATCCTTCGTACGCATGAACTCTTGTCCAGCATGTATCATTGGAATTCCCTGTGACAGTAAGACGACGGCCGAAGCTAATTTATGCATCTGTTTCCGTACCTGTTCTGTCGCATCTGGATTAGTGATGAGAAGCTTATCCCATAAAGTATAATTATCATGTGCTTCAACATAATTGATCACTTGATCTGGTCTTTGATATGTTGCTATATCTTCGTCATATTTCAAACCACCAGCGATGCCCTTTTTTATAATATCTTCCATTCCTGGTTTGCCATTCACGAATCCTTTATCATGTTCATTCATTACAAACCCTTTTAAACCATCACGGATCGCATCGTTAAAGTGAGCGATTCCAGGCATTTTAAAAGCATTCTTTTGATTTGCTTTCAGCTCTTGGGCCAAGGGAGTATCCATATCCCAGCCTTCTCCCAAAACAATGAGGGACGGATCAATTTCTTCCAGTGCCTTTTTCACTTCATTCATCGTTTCCACATCATGAATCCCCATTAAATCGAAACGAAAACCATCAAGGTTAAATTCCTTTGCCCAATAGGTTACGGATTCAACGATGAATTTTCGCATCATTTTACGTTCAGACGCGGTATCATTTCCTACACCTGTTCCATTAGATAAGGTGCCGTCGGCGTTATAGCGAAAAAAGTAAGTAGGAACGAGTTTATGGAAGTTTGAGTCCTCCACTGAATAAACGTGATTATATACAACATCCATGATTACGCGTAAACCGTGATCGTGTAAACCTTGAATCATTTCCTTTAACTCCCGGATCCTGACTTTTGGTTGATATGGATCAGTCGAATAAGAGCCCTCGGGAGCGTTATAATTCTGTGGATCATATCCCCAGTTATATTGTGGTTCATTCAATTTCATTTCATTGACTGTAGCAAAATCGAATATCGGGATAAACTGAACATGGGTAACACCTAGATCTTTAATATGATCAAGACCCGTTTTCGCTCCATCTGGACCTTTGGTGCCGGCTTCAATCACTCCTAAGAATTTACCTTTATGATGGATTCCGCTTTCAGGATGAATCGACAAATCCCGTGTATGCAATTCATAAATGACTATGTCCTCAGCTTTTTCGAGAGGCGGTTTATCCCGAGTCCACCTTTCAGGGTTCGTATCAGTTAAATCTATCACAACTCCTTTATTACCATTAACAGTAACTGCACGAACATAGGGATCGACGGCTTCACTCCAGGTTTCTCCCACTCTCACTTTATATGTATAAATCAAACCATTCTGATCTCCGTTCAGCTCAATGGTCCAGGTCCCCTTTTCCGAACGAACCATCTGAATCTCCATTCCATCTGTATCATCCCAATGTTTATAAGTGACTAGCTTAGCTTCAGATGCAAGTGGTGCCCATAATCGGAATGCCGTTTTATCTTTAAGATAGGAATTTCCTAAATCTTTGCCTTCATAGAAATATAGTTCATCCAATTCCGACGGGTTTACTGGATTAATATTTGCAATCGGCAGAAATTCCAACTGATTTTCCGCTTCATTATCCATAGGTTTTCGATTATTTTTATTTTCTTCTTCAAAATAAGAAAGTGAATCTTTAATAGGTCATTCCTCCATTGCAATTCCCATTTTGGAACAGGAATTATTAATTTTTATAATCATGAGCGAATCTTCCCTTATGGTATGATTCCACAGGCAATTTCCACCAAAACATTCGATCAGCAAATTATATCAAAAATTCAGAAATCTATATTTATTAATCGAAAGCTGCATGTCAATTAGCTGAACCTTACCTATCATTTTATGAAAAGTGAATTCAAAAAAAAATGCCTCCATAACAGTTTTACGGTCTTGGAGGCATTTCTAGTACTCTTTATGGTGTTTTAATAATTTTCACAGAGGTATCCTCAACAATTGCAGTGAAGTTCTTAACTTCAGGCTGCTCAAAGATAAAGTCAGTGATGCCGTCTTCGAGCTGTTCTTGAAGAACACGGCGGAGCGGTCTCGCCCCGAAAGCTGGGTGATATCCGAGTTCAATTAGCCTTTGTTTCGCTTCATTCGTTACATCTAAAGATAAACCATTTGCAGCAAGGGTTTCGTCTAGCTCGTGAATCATGATATCAACGATTTGCAGAAGATCTTCCTTTTTCAATGCCGAGAATTCAATGATGCTATCGAATCGGTTCAAGAATTCCGGTTTGAAGAAACTGCCTAAAGATTGTAGGATTGAAGCCTCTTCCACAGCTGAACTTGTACCGAATCCCATTACTTTTTGTTTCTCTCCGACCCCAGCATTACTCGTCATGATGATCACGGTATCTTTAAAAGTAACGGTCCGCCCTTGACTATCGGTTAAGCGGCCATCTTCCATGATTTGCAGGAACATATGCAATACATCCGGATGTGCCTTTTCGATTTCATCCAATAAGATGATACTGTAAGGTTTGCGGCGAACTTTTTCCGTCAATTGTCCAGCTTCCTCATGCCCTACATATCCAGGAGGAGAACCGATTAATTTAGAAACACTGTGTTTCTCCATGAATTCACTCATGTCAAGACGAATCATTGCTTCCTTGTCCCCGAACAATTCCTCAGCAAGAGTTTTCGCCAATTCGGTTTTACCTACTCCCGTCGGACCAACGAAAAGGAAAGAACCGGTAGGACGATTTTTGGATTTTAACCCTGCACGACTTCTTCGAACGGCCTTGGAAACCTTTTTGACAGCCTCTTGCTGCCCGATTACTTTTTTCATCAGCTCCTCTTGGAGATGAACCATTCTTTCTTGCTCGTCTTCTTGGAGCTTACCTACAGGTATACCAGTCTTTTGTTCGATGATATTTTGAATGTCTTCAACGGTAACTGTTGGCTTAATTGCATCTTCCCCAGCCTGTAAGGACTTTTCCAGTTTTTCTTCTTCATCACGGAGAAGGGCAGCTTTTTCATATGCTTCTTCTTTCAAGGCCATTTCTTTTTCTTTATAAATTTGCACCAGACGCTCTTTCATCTTTTCTACCTGGCCGTCTTCGATGGTCAAGTTCAATTTGGAACCAGCTTCATCCATTAGGTCTATTGCCTTATCAGGCAGGAATCGGTCTTGAATGTAGCGGTTCGAGAGTTCAACAGCCGCTTTTAGGGCTTCCTCACTATATGTTACACCATGATAAGATTCATAACTATCTTTTAAACCATGTAAGATGACCAATGCCTCAGCCGTTGTCGGCTCATTAACGTGTACAGGCTGGAAGCGTCTTTCAAGGGCACCGTCTTTTTCAATTTTCCTATATTCGGATAAAGTGGTTGCTCCGACAAGCTGAAGCTCGCCGCGTGCAAGTGCAGGCTTCAAGATATTTCCTGCATCCATTGATCCTTCGGCTGAACCCGCTCCCACAAGTTGGTGAATTTCATCTATGAATAAAATGACATTTTTTCTTTCCTGCAATTCGCTGATCAATTGCTTCATTCGTTCTTCGAATTGCCCTCTAATTCCAGTATTCGAAACAAGGGACGCTATATCAAGCATATATACAAGCTTATTACGTAATTTAACAGGTACAGAACCTTCAACAATCGCTAAAGCAAGACCTTCGGCAATGGCTGTTTTACCGACACCAGGTTCACCGATTAAAACGGGATTATTTTTATTGCGTCTATTTAGAACTTCAATGACGCGTTTGATTTCTTCATTTCTTCCGATAACCGGATCGATAAGTCCTGCTTTAGCAGCATCGGTCAAATTGTGGCCATACTCCTCAAGCAATCCTCCGTCCTCGCCATGTTCAGCTGAATCCGGCTTTGGTACATCATTATAATTAAATGGATTGAATGAATTTGGAAATCCATTATATTGGAATTTTCCTGTATCCATTCCGCCCATTGCTGCTCCAAGTTTGTTTCGCTCTTCTTTATAACAAGTGGAGCACAGTTTCACATCATGCTCCTGACCATTCATATTTAGATGAACTTGAATATTTGCTTGGTTTACATGGCATTTTTCACAAAGCATGTAGTACTCCTCCTTTTAAAAATTGAATTCACTATAAATCTTTGACCTTCTTTGACTTTCTGACTTTATTATACATTGACCTTCTTTGACTTTCAATAATTTTGTCTGGGAATTTTTTTGCAATAAAAAAGAAATTCCTTCGATTTGGTTTGCTAAGCATATTAAACTATCCAATTCCAGTCAAATAAAAAGATTCTATGTATGCCTCTTTGTACATTCAGATATTATTGATTACCCACTTCAGGATAACCAAACCTAATCTATTAACATAACATCAATTCCCTTTTTCCTTGCCCATATGCCTCATCCCCTCTTAATATTTAAAACAAAAAAAGAGACTTCATTAAAGTCTCTTTTTGTAGAAAACAAGGGAGCGGATTGTCTGCCAAGCAATTTGAACGTTTATAAAGAAAAAACTGCAGGGAAACTCAATTATTTCGAGTTTCCCTGCAGTCAGAGATATCATTAAGTCTCTTAGTTTTTTATATTAAGGTTGATTTCCTTCTATTATATACGTTTCGCACCAATATACTTTGGCTTCCAATAACTATTATTGGTTTTAGCGTATGAAACTCCTTTAGATGATGATGAGTGTATGAATTCATTGTTTCCTATGTATATAGCCACATGTGTAGGTTTTTTCGCTTTATTTGGTGCAAAAAACATTAAGTCACCTTTTTGCAGGCTTTTAACTTTCTTTCCTTTTTTATATATGTCAGCAGCGGTTCTTGGTAAATTCTTACCAGCCTTTTGATATGAATACTTCACTAAACCGGAGCAATCAAAACCTGAAGAAGAAATGCCACCCATTTTATATTTTGTACCTAATTCACTTTTAGCCACTTTAATCGCTTTTGTATGATATGAAGCAGCTTCCACTTGGTCCCCAGCAAAAGATGCGGATACAAGCATGATAGCCAATGACAATCCGACGACAATTTTCTTAAACAAATTATTTTACCCCCTGATGTGATTTGCTAAACTTAATATACTAGAATATGCATATCACTCGCATCACAGGATCTTTACAAATATGTTACATTTAGTAGATTTAGGAAGAATGACCATATAAAACATAAAAAAAAGTCGAATCAGGTATCCTTTCAATTTAAATTTATTTTACCTCATAGAAAAAACAGCGGTAAGCGAACCACTGTCAAAATTCTTTTGAGAAAAATGGAAGAAATAACTTTACCCCACGTTTGTTAAAAGGTAAACATTTCAAATCTGCAATTAAATGACTTATGTATCCTAATATACAAGTAGTGAAAATTCCGTCAATCCCCATAAAGGCTTCGAATTGATGGGCAATGATGCCAAAGAAAGCGATACCTGCAATCGAATGTGTATAACTTCTATGTGGTGTAAAGGATGCTAGGATAATATAAACTCCTAACAGCCACAGCCAGCTTTCCTGCAAAGATAAACCACCGCCTAAAACCGCTAATCCAGTCAAGGTCAGCATATGCCTTTGTCTGATGAAAGATGAAATGATGATGATTCCGATTCCTGCCCCTACACCGATCCATTTTTCCGTTTCAGAGCCTTCAAAAAGACTATAAATGATCATTAGTATCCCAATCGTTTGTGCTATCGTTCGAATAAACTTATGTGAAAAAGTAATCCTATTACTTAACTTCCCATCAATATCCATATCGGGCATAAGACCTGAAACTCCCCCAATGCCAACCAAGAATAAAGTGGTAGTTGGATCTGTTTGAAGTGTGTTTGCCGTCAAGAATCCAACTGTTGCCCCTAATGCCATGTGTGCTGTACCGTTCACTGTCTCTCTCCTGTCCCACTAAGAAGTAATCTCTGTTTCCAAGAAACGAATGTTTGTTCGAACTCCTGTATTCTAACTATACAATATTTTTGGGGGAATTTCTTTATTTTTTATAAAAAAGCCGTAGTAATCATTAATTTGAGCTAATAAATCCCTCGTTCTAAATTAAAATCAATTCTTCTAGAAAGTCTTTAATTGTTTTGTTTAGGTAATTTTCATCACTTAAAACCGCAAAATATTTTTCTGTAAATTGTAGTTTTTCATGAAATTTTATCCAAAATATGAATATACTAATCTATAAGGGGAGTGATTCAGATAGCTTTTTTAAATGCCTTCAATAATTTTAAAAACGGGAAAAAGTCCAAGAAAATAAAGAACATGGATTTTCGGGAACAACACGTAAAGAAATCGTCTGAGCTCATTGGTAATAATGTAATTGTCCAAAATATAATTAACAATCACCTTTCCAAAAAAAATAACCACTTGTAGGGTGGTTTTTTTAATTATTAAGGGAAATCGTTTCATTCTTTTCCAGCTTCTCACTCGCATCGTAAATATAGTGATACTGTAAATAGTAATCGTATATGACATTTTGCAGGATCTTAAGCAGTGATTTATCGAATGTATCGAATTCAGTTTGGTAACTATTTAAGACAGTGACAAATTTCCCGTCAATGTTTTCGAAATAATGGATAAGAAAGTTCTTGTGATATTCACTATCACTATTACTTTTATTCGTAATGCATGGATCGCCGGTTTGAATGGATTTATCTAGCATCGCTTTGATGGATTTAGGCAGCTTTGCTTTTTTGAACTGGTTCAGGGTATAAATATCGTAGGTAAATGAAAGTCCTAATTGATCGGAATAAAAATCTACGGCACAGTCCAATGTATAGATTAAGGGTGTTTTAAAGTCCTTGCTGTTAGCAATTTCCTCTGATATCTCCAATTGATATTCCTCGGATGTTAAATACGCAGCAAATTTCATTTTTGAACTGCTCATGCTGAATACTTCATAAACGGCTGCATCTTGTTTTTCAATTTCAATTTCGATATTAAAAAATTTAAAGTGTTTTAAACGGTAAAAAGCAATCGGTGCTAATAGGAAAAGCAATATCCAAACAAGGTAAAGAAATAACGTGTTAAAGATGATTTGATAAAATTCAGACGTCACAATCGGTTCGATGATTAACGATATCAATGTATGTTCAAAGCCCTGAGATATAGGGGGATTTGTGGTAGGACCAACGGCTTCCTCTGGCCTTTTCAAAGTTTGGATACCTAAATGAGCCATTGCAACTAGCGTATAAACAAAAATTAAAATTGTCCCAATCACATAAAATTTCGGCATGAATCCTATAATCCTGTCGAAAACAGAAATTCGCTTATCTTTCTGCTCCTCTATAGCCAATGTGGTTGCTCCTTTTAATATTATTAATATCAGGAAAAGTCTACAGGGACTTAGAACTTCCTGGAGACTATCTATTTAATTTATATGTTTATAATTATGTGAAAATACGTAAAATTCGTATAATGATTGACATATTCCAAAATACTTTCGACGTTTTCATTAAAATTAAAAATATTTCGTCGTTAAAAATGCCCAACCTCTTCATTGAAAATGAAAGGATGAGCAAAAGTTTAGGTGATTTATTTAGGACGGACCCTTTATCGCAAATTCTTCGACCTTCCTTAAAAACAACTCGATGGCTTTTGAGGCTTCGAGGTCTAACTTTTTCACGATCGAAAAAGGTCTTATAATGGGTTCATTTTTCAAATGAAAGGTTTTCAATTCATTGGACTTCAGTTCTTTTTGTACAGTCAATCGTGATAACAGGGCAATGCCAAGCCCAGCCATCACCGCTTCTTTCACTCCTTGGATACTGGTGAAAATAAACGTTTTCTTTATATTTAACTCCAGGCTGCTCAGAAGTTTATCGGAATATGTACGGGTTCCAGATCCTTGCTCCCTAAGCACCCACGTTTGGTTTTGGAGCAATGTGCCCTCGATGAGATCCATCTGTGAAAGTGGATGAACCGGGGGGACGACGACTATCATCTCGTCATTCATGAATGGTCTGACATCAATATCTTTATAATTCGTTTCACCTTCAATCAAGCCTATATCAAGCTTATTCGAACGTATTCCTTGTATGACTTCATTGGAATTCGAGATGATGATTTGTATGTCCACCATCGGATATTGAGCCGCAAATTCCGCTAAAACTTTTGGAAGGTAGTATTCCCCTATCGTGAAGCTTGCTCCTATTTTCATCGTTCCGCTAACCACGTTATTAAATTCATTTATTTCTCTTATTGCTGTCTCATAATGATCAAGCATTTGCTTTGCATGTCTATACAAAATTTTTCCCGGCTCTGTTATTTGCACTTGTTTGGGAGAACGATAAATTAATTTCGTTCCTAATTCATTTTCCAGATTTCTTATGTGAAGACTGACTCCTGGCTGAGACAAGTTCAGAATATCCCCTGCTCTTGAAAAGTTTTTCTGTTCGATTACGGTGACGAATACTTTTAACGGATCCATGGTTACCTCCCTTATTTACCTTTGTGTTTCATTTTATCATAAGTAGAAGTAATCATTGAAATAGCAAAAATATATTTCACTTATTTTTAATTAAGCTTTAAAGTTAAGGCATCAACATAGATGGAGTGATCACACTGGAACAAACAAACGTTGAAACTAAAAAACTTGGATTTACAAAAGGAATAGCATTGACTTTGCTAATTGCCATTGCTGCAAAATACTTAGCAGAGCTTCCATTCCTTCATATAATGGGACAGTTAGTCATTGCGATACTGATTGGTGTTGTTTGGAAAGCGATCATTGGCGTCCCAGCTTACACCGTTGCAGGTACAAATTATTCAAGTAAAGTCCTTTTGAGAGTGGGCATTATTTTATTGGGAATGCGCCTGAACCTAAAGGATATATTTAATGCCGGTCCGAAAACATTTGCAGTGGGTGCAATTTGTCTTGTATTTGCTATATTAGTAGTTTATGGATTGACCCGTCTTTTTAAAGTTGATAAAAAGCTAGGCATATTGACAGCTTGCGGAACGGGAATTTGTGGAGCTGCTGCCATCCTGGCAATTTCCTCCCAAATAAAAGCAAAAGAAAAAGATACTGCAATAGCCGTAGCGACGGTTGCTGTTTTAGGTACAACCTTCACTTTCGGTTATACAATCCTATATCCATTATTGGAGTTATCCGATCAAGGATATGGGATATTCTCGGGAGCGACACTCCATGAAATCGCTCACGTGATCGCTGCAGCAGCGCCAGGGGGAAATGAGGCAGTTGACTTGGCAGTCGTGGTCAAATTGACTAGGGTGGCCCTGCTCATTCCCGTTGCCATTTTAATCGGTTTCATCATGAATTGGAAAGATCGATCAAGAGATAACGGAAAGAAATTTTCCTGGAAGTCCATTCAAATACCTTGGTTTATTTTTGGATTTTTGTTAATGAGTTCCCTCTATTCTACAGGTGCAGTTCCTGAACCCATAGCCGATAAACTTGTTATGCTTTCCTATATCCTCATGGCTATGTCCATGGCAGGACTAGGATTGAATATTGACCTTTTAACCTTTAGAAAATATGGCGGTAAACCTTTTATAGCTGGACTGATTGGCTCTATATTATTGACTTGTCTCGGGTATGTATTAGTTCAGGTTTTCCATTTAAATTAACTTTTCAATTAAAACAAGCATCCCTTAATCGGCATGCTTGTTTTTTTCTATAGGATGCGGAACATTGGCACCGTAAAAAATTTCATCCATCTCCGTTCGAAGCCTTTCTATAATTTCTTGCCTTTCATCTGTATTCAGCTTTTCCTCTGTATAGCCGAATAGGTAATTATTAATATCGAATCTTTTCAGCTTACATTTTGTATGAAATATATTTTCCTGGTATACATTCACATCAATCATGTCATATAAACCCTTCACTTCATCAGGAATATAGTTTTGAATGGAATTAATATCGTGATCAATGAACAATTTCCGCCCATCCTTATCTCTCGTAAAGCCTCTTACTCGGTAATCGATCGTGATAATGTCGGTATCGAAGGAATGAATGAGATAATTAAGGGCTTTAAGAGGTGATATTTCCCCACAAGTAGAGACATCAATATCGGCCCTGAATGTGCTTATGCCTTCATTTGGATGGAATTCAGGATATGTATGTACGGTAATATGGCTTTTATCGAGTTGCATGACCACATTATCAGGTAAAGGCCCTGGTGATTCTTCATAAGTTCCCGTAGGTACTTCTACGACAGGACCTTCCGAAACAAGAATGGTTACACTTGCGCCTTGAGGGACATAATCCTGTTTGGCCGTATTTAAAACATGTGCCCCTATTAAATCAGAAACATTGTGCAAGATCTTCGAAAGCCGCTCTGCATTATATTGTTCATCGATATAATCCAGGTAGGCCTCTCTCTCTTCCCTGGTTTTTGTGTAACAAATATCATACATATTAAAGCTTAAAGATTTCGTAAGATTATTAAAGCCATGAAGTTCAATACGCTGCTCTGGTGTAAGTTTCATGATTGATTCCCCTTATATTTTTTTACGACTACCCTTATAGTTACCCTTTTTCTGAAATAAAAAACTAAGTCTGCCACTCTAAGCTTCTGACTTCTAATCGGTATTTGTCATTTCTGGCCATGGAAAAGCCATTGCATTAACATGCAATGGCTCTTTTGGTTTAGGCAGTATGAATTTTTTTCTTTTTTATCGGTGAAAGAATTCGTTCCAGCCAGCCGAGTATAAGATCTGAGAGAATGGCCATCAATGCCGTCGGAATTGCTCCTGCAAGTATGATCGCCGTTCCATTCGAAGCATTCGTTCCCCTGACAATGATATCCCCCAGTCCGCCTGCGCCTACGAATGTACCGACAGCGGTTACTCCAATTGCAACGACAAGCGCTGTACGTAAGCCAGCCATGATGACAGACAGAGATAATGGCAGTTCGACCATTCTCAGTAATTGGAACTTCGTCATTCCCATAGCCTTGCCAGATTCTAAATAAGCATGATCGATACTTGTAATTCCGACATAAGTGTTCCTCAAGATTGGCAGTAAGGAATATAAAAACAATGATAAGATTACCGTATTTGTTCCTAACCCCATTACTAGCATCAGGAGAGCGAGCATAGCCAATGCTGGTGTGGTTTGTATGACATTCGTTATCGAAAATACCCAATTGCTCAATTTCTTATGTTTCGCGATGAAAATTCCTAACGGGATGGCTACAATTGCTGCAAATAAAACTCCATAGGCGGACATTAAAAAGTGGCGATAAAATTCAGTAAGTACATACATCCAATTTTGGGAATAATAAGTTCCCAGCTGTTGCAAGGTTTCCATTAGTGTGCACCTCCCATTTATTCAAAATATTTATGTGCTTTAAGGAATTCAGATGCTACGACCGATGGCTCCTTCAAGTTCCCATCAACTTCATAGTTCAGTTCCTGCATGGTTTCAGTAGTGATTTCACCAATTAACTTGTTAAGCTCATCTTCAATTTCAGGATATCGTTCCAATAATTCTTCGGTAACGACCGGTGAACAGTCATATGGAGGGAAATATTGTTTATCATCTTCCAAAAGTTTCAAATCATTAACCTTAATCCGTCCATCTGAGGAATATGCAAGGACAATATCCATCTGACCACTTTTGACTGCATCGTACACCAAGCCAATCTGCATCGGAAAAGTTTCCCCAAATTCCAATCCATATGTATCGACGAATCCTTTATAACCATCCCCTTTTCTTTTCAGCCAAGCACTGTCTACACCTAACCTTAAATTATCTGCATCCTTTTCCAGATCGGATATTTTCTGATACCCCTTTTCCTCTGCCAATTCATTTGAAATCGTAAAGGCATAAGTGTTATCGAATCCGTAAGAATCAAAAAATTTGAACCCATATTGTTCTTTGAATTCCCTTTGAACAATTTCCATCGCCTTTACTGGATCCTTTTCAATTTCCTGTCCCAGTACACTCGTTAAATCAGTCCCTGTATATCGAGTTGCGGCTATGTCTATGTCACCGGTCTCCATCGCCTTTTGCTGAACGAAATTGGAACCTAGATTTTTAATGATTTTCGTATCAACTTCCGTATTCCTTTCAAGGAGTTGAGCGATCATGTTCGCCAAGATCTCGGATTCGGTCATGCTTTGGGCCCCGATCTTTATAGTAGTTTCAGAAGATGACCCTAAACCAGGCAAGGAGCAGCCGGTGATCACTAATGAACAAACAATAAGGGCCTTTAAAATTGTACGTCGCATTTTTTTATACATGGTAATCCTCCTCAAGCAACTTCCTTCATACCTTTCAATCCTTTTGGTACGACTTTTCGTTCAATGATCGAGAATACATGATCCACCAGGATAGCCATGATGATTACCGGAACTGCACCTGCGATGATATATTCTGTTTGATATAAATTCAAACCGATAAATATGTAATCTCCAAATCCCCCGCCTCCAATAAAGGAGGCTAAGGTGGCCCATCCAATTAAATAGACGGAAGCAGTACGGATGCCAGCCATAATGACGGAAAGTGCAAGCGGGAATTCAACCAGACGAATTCTCTCCCAGCTTGTCATCCCGATGCCGCGTCCGGATTCCAGAAGATTTCCATTTACGCCTTTAATGCCTGTGTATGTATTTCTGAGTATGGGTAAAACGGAATAGAAAAATAACGCAATGATTGCGGGTGTTTTCCCAACTCCGAGGAAAGGAATGAAAAAGGCTAGGACCGCTAAACTCGGCAATGTCTGCATGATGTTTGCTATTCCGATTATTATCGAAGCGCTCCTTTTCATTCGCGTCAACATGATCCCTAGTGGTACGGCAACTATTATTCCAAGGAAAACAGCGATCAAGGATATATATAAGTGCTCCCATGCCTTAAAAACCAATTCTTGCCAGTTCATTTGTAAAAAATCGAGCAAAGTTTCCATCTCATTCACCTCCTAAAACATTTCTGCCATTTCTGCCATTTGATTTTCTTCCTCTCCCCAAATGCTGTCATATACGATGTCCACCAATGTGGCCCTAGTGACAATTCCGACCAAATGTTTATTGTGGTCAACTACCGGCACGTATTTGAATCCTCGTTTTAAAATCTTCTGAACGGAATCACGGATTAAAGTATCCTGTTTCACTGAATAGACTTCAGTATTGATGACTTCACTGATAAATTTAGCCTTTTTTCGATATTCACTGATCGTTTCAACATCCACGAACCCTTTCAACACATTTTGCTCATCGACCACAAGTAAAGAATCTACCCTTTTCTCGCGCATGATCGTAATAGCACCTGTAAGGGATTTTTCCTCTGTAATGGATATTGGATTTCGACTCATGATCTGTTCAACCAACTCAACATTTGGTCTTGTTTGAAGCAGGCGATCTTTGCCGATGAATTCTTCCACAAACTCATTGGCTGGGTTTCTGAGGATTTCATCCGGTGTTCCCACTTGGACGATTTCACCAGCTTTTAAGATGACGATCCTGTCGGCTAGCTTAATGGCTTCATCCATATCATGGGTAACAAAAACGATAGTTTTATCAAGTGTGCGCTGTAGATTTTTAAATTCCTCCTGAAGGGCATCGCGGGTGATTGGATCAAGTGCGCCAAAAGGTTCATCCATTAAAATGAGTGGAGGATTGGAAGCTAGTGCTCTGAGAACGCCTATCCTTTGTTGCTGCCCGCCGCTCAATTCGTAGGGATACCTTTCCAGGTATTCAGGTCCCATATCGACAAGCTGAAGCAATTCCAGTGCACGTTCCTTTTTCTTCTGTTCATTCCATTTAAGAAGTTTTGGAACGAGGGTGATATTTTCAAGAATCGTCATGTGAGGGAAAAGTCCGATTTGCTGGATAACATACCCGATTTGTCTTCTTAGCTCGACTGGATCTTTATCCATGATATTTTCACCATTAATAAGTATCTTTCCTTCCGACGGTTCGATAAGACGGTTAATCATTTTCATTGTCGTTGTCTTACCGCATCCACTCGGACCAATGAAGCAAATGAACTCCCCTTTTTTAATATCCAATGATATATTTTTTACAGCTTTCTTTCCTCCCTTATAGATTTTCGATACATTTTCGATTTTTAACATAACAAGCACCTCCATCATTCGCATACAATTACAAATTTTACAAATATATTAATTTTCATTTGCACAGTCTCTTATACCCATATAGCAAACTGTATAAACCTTTTATTTTAAAAAACTAGTTCGTTGGAATTATATTGAATAAATGGTATAAAAAAACCACCTCATGTTAATTGAGGTAGTTGAAAGATTTTTAAAAGATGAATTAAAACCCAATATTTTTAGCAATCAGGGTTTTTACGGTTTCATCTGTCCCTGTAAAGAAAGTTGTTAAAGGAATGTCCCGGTGACGCTGGGCAATTTTATCGTCTCCTATATTTCCGTAGCCATCATGTAATTGCATGCACTTATCGGATATTCGCTTAGACATTTCCGTTATCCAATATTTGGCCATCGATACTTCAGCTATGATATTCTCCCCAGTCATATGTTTACAGATCAAACCATCAACAAACGTTCCTCCCAGATGAATATCTGTCGCTATTTCAGCAATGGTAAACTGTGCATTTTTAAATTTACTTATTTTCTTATCAAATGCTTTTCGTCCACTTATAAAATTCATCGTTAAGTGAAGCATATCTTTCGCTGCCATTAATGACCCAATCGCACACATTAGTCTTTCCTGCTGCAGTTTTTGCATGATATATGAGAGACCCTTCCCTTCCTCCCCAAGAAGGTTGCCAACAGGAACTGAAGCATCATCGAAAAATAGTTCGGCTGTGTCTGAGCATCCCTGTCCTGTTTTACCAAGCTTTCTTCCCCTTGAAAATCCTGGTGTATCTTTATCAATGAGCAGCAAACTGATTCCGCACTGGGAAGGAACAGCATTAAGATCAGTTTTGCATGCCACTATCATGAAGTCAGCTTTAAAGCCATTTGTGACAAACGTTTTGGCTCCATTGACAATATAATACCCATCTTTTTGGATCGCTGTGGTTTGAATATCCCCTAATTCCGAGCCCATTCCCGGCTCTGTCAATGCAAAAGCTGAAATCAATTCACCAGTAATGAACTTTGGTAAATATCTTTGTTTCTGATCTATTGTTCCGAATGAGGCAATATAAGGGGCTACAATATCAGAATGAATGGATATTCCTCTTAACGCTGATCCAACCATTTCCAATTCCTCTGCCAGTACAACTGAATATCCAAAATCTGCTCCTATTCCTCCGATTTCCACATCAAGCCATGGACATAAAAAACCATTATCTCCAATCTTTCTCCAAAATGAGCGAGGTATTCCCCCCTCCTTTTCCCATTGATCATAAAAGGGGACAGCCTCCTTGGCGAGAAATTCACGAATTGATTGTTTAAATAATAAGTGTTCTTCCGTTAGGAAGGAACGAGAATCATCTTTATTGATTGCCATCGTGCTAACCATGGGTTAACCTCCATTCTCTAACGATTTTATACTAATAATCCACTAACATGCTCAAGTTAAATACCTCGATGTAAACGGTTACAACCACAAATATCAAACTGTTAAAATGACCCACAATATTCTTGTTCAACAAAAGTATTGAATTCCCTTTTATAAATCAATTTTTTACCATTTTAAATCTTGTTTGTTTATTACTTAACTGCTTGGAATATGGGTTTATCATATATTCTGTCGAGGTTATTTTTGGAATACACTTGGTATTCATTTAACAAAATTCCTGTTATAATTGCATACTAAAATGGGTGCTTTAACAAGGGCTGTTAACTCATTAAACCATCTAAAGGTTGTCAATATCTTTGTTTTTTCTCCTCTACTTATTAACCAGTACCCCTGGCCCTCCCTGCAGTGTCATAGCTTTTGTATGTTATATGATATCTAATTCCCAACCAACCTCCAACATGTTTCTACAAGTAGAGGGCGGACAGTTTTCTTCACGAAATCATGTCCCGCGTACCCGTACGTCCTGCCTAGGCTACTGATATATTAGAATTTTTTTTATAAAAAGAATCCCACATAATCTCCATTCGTTTATATTTGAAGCTTGAAATAAATCCAAGTATCCTCTCAAGCTCATTTAAGAGTGTTTTGCATTTTACCCGTAGCACTTATCTATGTAAAAACAGAAGCGAAAGTATATAACCTAAACTTTTCATAAAGCAAAAAATACTCTGGAGAATATCTCATCCCAGAGTATTTTTTTACGCAATACTACTTTTTCATTTAGCCGCCTCTTTTCCTTATCCGGTTTAAAAGCAGTAAACTTTGGAAGCAGCAATTTGAATTTCTTCCCCTGTATGTGGGTTTCTAGTTTGGTCTGCTCGGTCGTACACTTCAAATGTACCAAATCTAATCAAATTACAACTCATAAAAGTAAGGACTCGAGATTTATTACACTATCTTGGCTCTTTAACAAGCACGTTAATAAACTTTATTATGGCCTTGCACCAATTACTGTGGTCCAGCCGCTATATACCTTCGCCTTCTATAATGTATATTCTCTATTCCTTCACAAACTTTAATGTTGGATTTTTCCATTAATGACAACACACTTCCCATTTGTAGGTTGCTTTATCATCCTTCCATCCTTGATGTATACAGTGTAAGTATTATTGACTTTAGCATCTAATCTTGCTAAATCTCCCGTTCTTGCTATGATATTTTTGACAGCTTCCCTCTTCAGATTATCCATGACTTTCTTTTTCCATTGTTCCCGTTTGTTTTTTTTCTTATTTTCATCAACCATCAGGATCCCATCCTTTTTGTTTGATTTATGTCTTCTCCGATAATAGTGTATTATATTTTTATCATCTTGTTACCTTTATGCTTTTCCTAATTGAGTCTTTTTTTATTTTATAATGTAACAGGTAAGTAAAGAGGAAATTAATAAAATGGCTCACGCTAGTGATATCAAGAAATGAACACACATAAAAACAGGATGCAACTGAATGTTGCACCCTGCTTGAAAAAGGGGTTTGCTTCATTTCGAATCAGCATAAATTCTCTGCGATAAACACCTCATCTACATTAGAGTAAATACCGGTATCTGACTAGAGTTTACCATCCAAAGCAACCATCCCCTATATCTTAAAAGTTTTATCAACTTTCAAAGCATAATTGACAATTATTGAATGAGTTTTCTGCTTTTACGTGCAAGCGAACCATCCCCTTGCTCGAAACGATTTTTTAATGAAGCCTTTCAGTAGTTAAGTTAAACGTCTTTAACTGACACCTCATTTACTATGATAAGAATCATACGTAAATCACTAGCCCCTTCTTCTTTATTTATTATGACCATCTGCTGGTAAAATATAATTGGTTATTTATGGATATCAATAATTGTTTAAATCAAGTTATTCATGGTAGTTTAAGTACAAATCATTCGCAATCTCAATGGCATAACAAATGCTTAGTTCCCTAACCATCCTTTTTATAAAAAAGTAGCGGAATTAAGCTAAACGACACAGATAAAATCTACACTAAGATCGACGTTCTCCGTGGAAAGGGCGGAAATGCGCAAAAATAAAAAGGCCGGCAGTCGTTAGTTTTCACAAACTTTCTGCACACCCCCTTGCATTCCTACTGCATAATTAATAAAGAAACGACAAAGCGAAAAACTCGCCTTGTCCATACCTCAAAGCATTATGAAGACTTCATTTGGATTATTGTGCATTAGACTCTGAACGATATTCGTCTATAATCGCTTGTACCTCCGAATCAGCTGGCACATTTGTGACGTCGTAGAGGAATCCATCGGATTCGACTAACGTCATTTTGCCGTCAACAACTTCAAAAGTCAAATCCAGGCGGCCCAAATAATGTTCTTGTTCTCCGCCGGCTTGAGTAATTGGCACCATCACCTCCCCGTTGAATTCGTATTCGGGCGTTTGGATGACCTTGTGTGTATCTGCTCCGATTACCGCTGAAACTCCTGGAACCTGAGCCAACTTGTGGTCTTCAGTATTTCCGGCATGCGAAAGGACAATATTAATGTCCGACTTTTCACTCACTTCAGGAAGCAACTCATTCAACGCCTCAACCGGTTCGATGAAATCGAGGTCTGCAACATCATTCCAACCGCGAATTTCCGGCTTCATCGAAGTAAGGCCGATCATGCCGACTTTAACGCCATTGAAAGTAAAACTCTTCCAAGGCTTGACATTCTGAATGTACTTTCCTGTTTCCCTGTCAATGACATTACCAGTAAGGATGGGGAAATTGACGTTGCGGTGGTAATTCTTTAACTGTTCATAACGGCTGTCCTGTGTTCCCTCTCCGGCAGGGTAAACGCGGAAGTCGTTGTTTCCGAGAACCATTGCATCATAGCCCAAAGCTTTCAAAAGAGACGTCTCCAACTCTCCTTGACCCGCCTGAAACTCGCCGCGCAGGAAGACATCCCCGCCATCGACGAGAAGCAGATTCTCCTCTTCATTGCGCACATTTTCAATGATGGTGGCATACTTCGCAATAGAATTGTGATGAATGGTTCCATCATCCAGCGTGACGATGTCATCCAAATGACCATGAAAGTCATTCGTCTGGAGAATGGTGAGTTCAAACTTCTCTCCCTCCTTGAGCTTTTCCTCCGCAGCTGCTGTTACGGGCTTTCCGACAAAAGCAGCAGCCATCGCCAGCGAAAAGCAGCCCGTCAATAAATTCATTACCATTTTATTCATACTATTTCCTCCAAGCAATTACACTAAAAAATGGTAAAACAAGTTATTTAGTTTCCAGTCTTTTCGTTTTTCTCAAGTGCGACTAATTTAGTTTTTTCTTCAGAGTTAGATTTTTCTTCTTTGTCATTACTGATCAAATCATTTGTTGCTTTTTTAAATTCATTTAAAGTTTTCCCGAAAGATCTTCCGATTTCTGGTAATTTAGAAGGACCAAAAATGATTAACGCTATGACTAGAATGAGAATTAGGCCAGGAATTCCGATACTAGATAACAATCTTCTCACCTCCTAAACCATGATGGTTTGTTCGTACTCAAAAATGCGATCATTACTTATAAAATTGGCATACCATGACGCTCTAAAGCTGCTGCTTCTAATATAGACATGCCTTGTTCATCTGCAAATGCAGTAAGTTTTTCCGAAACAACAGGAGCAAGACTTGCTGGCGGCAGAGCCTGGTTCATAGCTCGTCTACGGGTTGAATTTCTGCGTGCAAATGGTCCCCAAATCGCAAAGGTGATACCTGGTGTTTGCATATTTACAAAGAAAGTATTTCCATCTGGAGAAAATGTAGGGCCAGCAAATTCAGAACCGTTCATCATATTTTCAGCGAAAGTATAAATATTTCCTTCAGGAGTTAATCCGACAATACGATCATTACCGCCACCATCTTCGGCGATCCATAAATCTCCCCAAGGAGTGATTGTAATGTTATCTGGTGCTTCTAAATCATTTTTATCCGTAGACTCATAAAATAGTTCTAAGGTGTTTGTCGCTGGCGTGTAGCGATAAACACGGCCAAGGCGTGCTGAACCTGCACTTGTATCATCAAACCATAAAGTACCTTCAGAAAAATAAGCCCCTTCTAAGCGGCTAAACTGAATACAGCCTTTTTCCTTAGCGTCTTGCTGTGCGATTTCAGGATTTAATTTTTTCCAAACAATCCCGAATTTTTGTCTAGTACTAAATTGACTTGCAGCAGCAGCTGGTAATTCATCAATCGCTGCGGCTTCAAGTGTACCGCCCTTTTGCAGAGAACCTAGTTTTTGACTTCGGTCATGTGGTGTAAAACGGTACAAGAAGCTTGGACTTGCGTCTTCCGTTAAATACCAAATCCCTGTTGAAGGGTCAACATGCCCAGCTTCATGGGAGAAATAGCCCATATCACGGATCGGTGTTCTTGACATTTCGTTTTCAGGATCAAGCGGATTTACTTCAAATACAAAGCCATGTCCCATATCACGAGTTTCTTCCATTGTTAACCAGGTACCCCAAGTCGTAGCTCCACCCGCACAGTTACGGATTGTACCTGAACTTGATACATACTGATCAATGACTTTATTATTTTGTCCAACGATTAATGTGGTTGTGCCGCCCGCAGCACCAGCGCTCCAAGGTTTTTTTCCGTTTACAGGGTAATCAGAATTTGTCCCATTTTCATGGTTTCTTACAAGAATGGTTGTACCCTTCTCCCCTTTATAGGCAGCCATTCCATCGTGAGCAGAAGGGACAAGATCACCATTAGGCATGACATCACCAGTTCGTGAAAGCATTTTGTAATGAAATCCGCTTGGCAGATCAAGAACTCCATTTGGATCCTTTACTAGCGGGCCATATCCACCAAAACCGCTTGTTGGATTGCTAGATTCCACTGCAAATCCTTTTGTAGCTCCCGCAAGAGAAAATACCCCAGTTGAACCAAGTGTTAATGCTAGAGTGCTCATTCCACCAACTTTTAAGAAATTACGTCTGTTTAAACCACTATTTCTAGATATCATTAACATTACCTCCAAATTTTTTTTGAGGGATGCTATATTCCTTATAGCAAACTCTACCCTCAAAATTAACAGACCTTTTTAAATACTCTGTTAATACCATGTGATTTTATTCCTTTGCATGAAAAATAAGCCAGAAGTCACAGTTTGTACGAAAAAAATGGAGGTTATTACCACATTTGCAGCATGCATAAGGTGGAAATTGATGGTATGAGTCCAAAGTGAAGAAAAAACTAAGGATTTTGTCATAAAAAGATTGATGCAGATTATTAAAGCTTATTAATAGTTTGTAAATAATCCACTATGACAAACTTGTTAACCTGATTATTTTACTTAACATTAGAACTCTATTATTGACAAGGAATTGCTTCTTTTCATTTCAATTTTTAATCCACATTTTGTATGAGTAAGCTACAGAAGCACGCTACCTCTAGCTCAACATGGAATTTTTTTCAATGTAAGTTAAAAAAGCAGGTAAAACGAAGCGCGAGGCTATAGAAACTAAAAGCAGGTATTATGACTGGAGAATACAGCAATCCTTCGATTCAATTAAGGATTATATTAAAAGTGGCTGTACGAGATCCATAGGTTTGAGAAGATTACACAGGTAAATGAAAGGAGACTTATTGTAGAGTTTCCGATTCATAAGAGCACATATAGTTTTATTTAAAGATGCATAAAAAAACACCCCAGTCTTAATACGGATGAATCTCCCCCACCTGAGCAATAATTTAATACGAATATGGCCTAAAAAAAGAGTTGACACGAAACTTGTACCTAACTTAAAGTATAGCTTATACAACAAAAAGTTTCCTTGAGGAAACTTTTTAGAAGGGGGTCAAGTAATGTCTGAAGAGAAAAAGGTTTCCCGCAGAGATATTTTAAAGATGGGGACTGCAGGTGCGTTTGGAATAGCTGGATCTTATTACTTAAATAAAATGACACAAATTCCAACGGTGGCTCAGGCTTCCAATGATTCGTCTCATAAGAAGGGCAATCATTCCAATCATGCAAATATGAGTGATAAGACAATAACAACCGGTTATAAAATGGCTGAACGACTCCTTACTGAGTTTGATTACGGAAAAGTTACCAAGTTGCCAAATGGCCAAACACTCCGGGAATATGAAGTCGTGGCAATTGATAAGGAAATCGAAATTGCCAAAGGAATTAAATTCCCAGGCTGGACTTATAACGGAACTATTCCAGGACCAACTTTTCGATGTACCGAGGGGGACCTTTTGCGGTTTAACTTTATTAATGAGGGCAGCCATCCCCACTCTATCCATTTTCACGGAATCCACCCTCCTGAGATGGACGGTTTAACTTCCATTTATCCTGGACAAAGATTCACGTACGAATTTGAAGCGAAACCCTACGGTTTGCAAATTTACCATTGCCATGTACTCCCTCTAGCCCGCCATATCCATAAAGGCTTATACGGTAATTTTATTATTGATCCAAAGAAGCCAAGAGAACCGGCATTAGAGTTAAACATGGTTATGAATGGATATGACTTGGATTTAGACGGCGAAAACGAGTTTTATACGGTAAATGGCTATGCCTTCGCATTTATGAATCACCCTATTAAAATCAAAAAAGATCAACTCGTAAGAATTTATCTAAGTAATTTAACAGAATTTGACTTATTAAATTCGTTTCACTTGCATGCGAATTACTTTACGTATTATCCAACAGGCAGAAACGATAACCCCTCCCAGTTCACAGATACCATTATGCAATGCCAGGGAGAGCGTGGAATTATTGAAGTTCGGTTTCCATACAAGGGAATATATATGTTTCATGCCCATGTAAGTGAATTTGCTGAGTTAGGCTGGATGGGATTCTTTGAGGTCGAGTAAAAAAGGAGGGATAATATGAAGGGCAAATGGTTAATTACTGTTTTAATACCGTTAGTATTACTTATAGGGGTGCTAGGATGGGTGCTAAAGAATGGTGCAGGTGTAGAAAAAGATCCCGCAGCACCGATTGAAGTCTTGAACATTGAACGCATCAAGGTAACTAAAATCGGTTTCGAATTATTTGTTAGTAATACCGGACCCAAACCTTTAACGATTTCTCAAGTGATGGTTAATGATTCAGTGTGGAATTTCAATGTCGCTCCTCAAGCAAAACTTGAACGATTTGATGAGGGAAAGGTGACCATCTCTTACCCATGGGTGGAAGGTGATCCACATACCATTAAGTTAATCACAGAGAATGGGATTATCACGGAAGGTGAAGTGGCAGCTGCCACACTCACTCCGGAAACCACCTGGAGCAACTTTCTTAATTACGGCTTAATCGGCTTTTACGTTGGTATTGTCCCGATTACATTGGGGCTGTTGTGGTATCCCTTTATGAAACGCTTCTCACGAAAATCCATAAATGGGATTCTTGCCCTTACCGTTGGGCTCCTTTTATTCTTATTTGTTGGGACTCTGGCTGATGGATTTGAAATTGGTGCAGAAGCACCTTCTGTCTTTCAGGGAAATATGGTTGTCATTATTGCGGCTTCCTTAACGTTCTTATTATTGATCGGATTTGATCAGTATCAACAAAGAAAACAAGAAAAGAAAGGATATTCTCCTTTTGGTCTGGCTTTGTTGATGGCTACCGGCATAGGGCTTCATAACTTTGGAGAAGGTTTGGCAATTGGTTCTTCCTTTGCACTAGGTGAAGCTGCTTTAGGAACTTTTTTAATTATCGGGTTTACCCTGCACAACATTACGGAAGGGATTGGAATCGCTGCTCCTTTATTAAAGACCACACCTCGATTTAGAGACTTTTTATTATTGGGAGTTATCGCAGGTGCACCCGCCATTGTAGGTACTTGGGTTGGCGGATTCATCTTCTCACCAATTTGGGGAGCTTTGTTCCTTGGTATTGGTGCAGGGGCAATTCTTCAAGTAATTTATGTAATAACGAAAATGCTCATTGAAGATCATAGAAAACATAATGAAGAATCTGTTTCATGGTTAAACCTCTCGGGATTCGCGATTGGACTATTAATCATGTACTTTACTGCATTTTTTGTGAAATTTTAAGGGATGCCTTAATCTTGTTTGGACGCATAAACAATTCGAACTTGGTAGAGCTGTGGGTTCAACATTGAAGAGGAAAGAAACGGTAATTAAAATAAATCTAGATTTAAAAAAACTTGATAAGAAAATGGATTCAAACGATTTTATTTACTGAGGTTATTCTAAAAATGAGCTAAAGGAATTACAAAATTTAATTACTTGGGGGAAGCATTATGTTTCAAAGTATAGGTATACCAGGTTTAATTTTAATACTTGTCATTGCCTTGATAATTTTTGGACCTAAAAAGCTGCCGGAAATCGGTAGAGCCTTTGGACGTACTTTAACTGAATTCAAGAGTGCTACCAAGGGATTAGTAAATGATGAAGATAAGGATGAAGGGGAAAATCCTGAGTTAACGACTGTTGAAAAGAAGCAGGATAAATCAACAGTTTCATAAGGAATGGATAGGCGAGGCAACTCGTCTTTTTATTTTTCATTTTAAAAGGATACATCCACCCATGAAAACAATGAAATAAATCTTATTGAACATTTGGAGAACTTGGTCCACGTTACTTAATGAATAGTATGGATTTGTGGGGTTTAATGCTAGCATCCTTATTTGATTGATAAAGATCACATAGGACTTCTCAGTATTGCAACCTATTGGTATAACAATTTAAAAAAATAAAAGCCAGTATCTAAAAAAAGAACTGGCAACTTTCTCTATTACATTCTTTTTGCTCCTAAATATCTTTTCTTCCAATAACTATTATCCATAGAGGAAATGCTTACACCATTTGATGAGGAGCTGTGTATGAATTGATTACCACCGATATAAACACCAGCATGTGAGGCACCAGGTTTATAGGTTTCATAAAAGACCAAATCTCCAACTTGTGGTTTGGACACCTTTGTCCCCTTTTTATAAATTTCAGATACCGTTCTTGGTAAAGTGACATCTGCACCTTTATCGAAAACGTATTTTAGGAATCCACTGCAATCAAAACCTTTTGGTGTAGTTCCACCCCATACATACCGTACATTCAAATGTTTTTTTGCTTCTTTCACTATCGCAGAAGATTTATTGCTTGCTTTATTCACATTAGCTACGTTGGATGTCTGCTTTTTTACACCCAATGCTCTATATGTATTCGGACCTACAATGCCATCAGCTTTTAAGCCTTTACTTTTTTGGAACTTTACAACTGCACTTTTAGTAACCGTCCCAAAATATGTAGTTGTATTCTTACTCTTAAAATATTCTTTTTTCTTTAGAACCTCTTGTAATTGCTTTACTTCGGTATGGGTCATTCCACTTTTTAATGTACGATCGCCCAATGCAGCATTACTAACCAACGGATTTGATAGTAACAATCCAGACACGACAAAAGATGCTATAATTTTTTTCATTTTCTCCCCCGATAAAATCCTTTTTTTTGATTTTATCAGCTTTAAGTGACAAACATATTTACCTAATTTTACATTATGATTACAAATTTATGCATAAAGTGTGCAAAAAATACAAAATGCCTAAAATACCCCTAAAATTCTTTTTCTTTTTTCTTTTGACTACCAACAAAGCCGTAAAAAATTGAAAGTATAATCCCCATAATTTTAGCTCTCCTAATAAAATTCATTAATTTAAAGTTACCATATAACAGAGCCAGTTTTAAATTAACAAACAAAAAAGTTCGTAAAAGTGTACTTTTACGAACATGTTTTTCCTTGTTTTACTAACCTTATTTTTATGGAATATTGTATTAATGGGGCAGTATCTATCTTTTAAATGAGTATTGGTATCTAGCTCCCCTGGACAGAACATGCTTGCGTTTACTTATTAATCACACCGATATTTCTTTTGATATGTGTTTTGAAGCGTTGGGAACTTTTCGGGTTTCATAATTAATCATATCCGAAGAATACACCGTGATGTTCACAATTCCTCCTTGTGTTGTAGCTCGGATTAGGATAGGTTGATTGTACTTGTTTTTAAAGCTAAAATCAGGACCATCCCAGCTTACTGTAGCATCCCGACCAGATGGAACATAAGGAACGCTCCTAGTATGGGAATAGCGTTGAATTGTTTGCAATCCTGCATTGTCGATAGCATTAAACAGCGTGGATGACACCTGACAGATCCCTCCACCAATCCCTTCAGAAAACTCTCCTTCGACTATGACCCGAGCAAGCATATATCCTTTGTCTCCTGTCCTCTTGCCAACGGCTTGGTTAAAAGAAAACTTCTCTCCTGGAAACACGACATAATTATTAATGGCTTTTGTAGCAAGCAAGATATTATTTGAACGATTTTTATTGTTCTGATTAAAATAGGTTCTATATTCACCTATTTTTTTCACACGAATCTGAGCAAGCAATTCGATGTCAACTTTTGGATAAATAGCAAGCAAAGGCACTTCCAATTTGTATGCTTTACTATTATTCAAAAAGGAATAAAATTGCTCATTAAACGCCTGATGGTAAAGCTTATAACCTACCCGGCCAGGTAGAATATTACCATATTTATCGATAGTGGCATTTACAGGTTTTTGGTACACTTGGCGGTCTAGTTTTTCGATAAACCGATTGTATTTATCCAAGTCCATCATAGGAACATTTAGTATGGGCATAGTAACATCAGCACGGTTGACAGTGGCGATGGTTTGTCCATGTTGAGTTACCGATAAGCTTTCAGAGATATTCACTTGTTGAACGAATAGTAAAATTCCGGCAATCCATGTTAATCTCAATTGAATGCACCCCCACACTAATATAGTTAGGATTAATCATTTCAATATCTAACTTACCAAATCCTATTTTATGTCTTCATGGAGCGAATCCTGATCAATAAACCAACGATCAGTCAAACTTTCCCTTCGGATCATAAAATGCATAACCTTTTTTTCTTTGCCTTCTCTCTTCTTATAAATAGCTACTTGAACGGGTACATCCACGAGAAATAGCCCATTTAGTTGTTCCGGCGGTTGTCTTAAAGGGTCATCAACTCCAAAATATGTAATATCTTTAACAAGTTTATTGACACGATTAGAATGTCCCGGATTTGATAAGGTCATTGCTAATAATTTCTGATCTCCTTGATTAACGGCAATGGTAAAAATGCGTATAAGTTCATAGGGACTTACCGTTTGTATATAATCATCAAGCTTACCAGCCGCTTTCAATACCATTAATTTATGAGAAAGATCTTCGTTTTTCAAACGATGCGTAATGCTTCCAGAGAAATGAACACAGAAATGACCCGAAAAACCATTTTGAAGAGCACCGGCACCATGTGGCATTCCGTGCATAGATGCAGCAATCATTTGATTATTGATCAATACAATAATGGCTCTTCTATTCCAACTCCATTTATTATTATAAATTTTCTTCATGATTTGAGTATCTTCTTTGGTTAGTGGCTGTACATCGGCATGATGGCTGCCTGCTCTTCGCTGTACCTTAAATGATAAACCAGTTTCAATATCAATAATGGTGAAATTAGTTTTATTAGGAATAATGTTGTTCACAATCTCCCAAGGTAACATTTCAATTTTAAAGCTTATGGGTCCTTCTTCATCTTCCCATTCCACTGCATAGACCGAGTGATCGACCATTAAGACAAGTATAAAAATAGCGATAATTACTTGATTAAATTTATTGTTTTTCATTTGGTTTCTCCCGCATTTTTTTCTTATTATTTCAGAACTTTATCAGTTGAATACCTTTGAATATTTGGAAATTAAACTCCTCCTTGTTCATTCATGTTCGAAACACAAGGTTTTGGGGAATCAGCTATAAAGGCTTAATAATGCTCAGTCATATTCGTGTTGATGGTCCAATAATCCCTAATCTGAATAACTTGGAAACTGCACAAGAGCGGCGGCGATCATGGATATGTTGGCTTCTGCTGTATATGAAAATTCCGACTTTAATTGGTCGGGCTTCTTTTGGCATAAAAACTCATTAAGGAACCCATCAAAAAAACCCCTTGGCGGCCAAGGGGTTTTCTCCGTTTATGCATTGAAACAAAGTTTGTTCCTTAATGAACTTACCCACCTTTAATTGAACGCGAGTGCAGTGTATGTAGTAAATTAAGTTCTCATTATATGTAATCGATGTCGAAATGAGGGGATATTAATTCCATGCTTTGTAAATCCCATTCAAAGGTAAGTATAGCTGATTGTTTTGATTTATGTGTTAGGAGGGGTACACCATTTTTTATGATCATGCTTTCTGCATCCCAAAAACGGACAGTTTCGTCTTCACCAGTACGATTACAGACAATTACAGGCAGTCCTGTTTCTAATGACCTTTGTTCCCATTCTCCCTCTGGACCATGTAATCCTGGACCCCAGGAAGACGGTGCAATTAATATTTTTGCTCCTTTTTCAAATAAGTTGTTAGCAATATCTTTGGTATATGCGTCAGCACATATCATAATACCAACCTCAACATTGTCTGTTTTTATTGGCTCTATTACATCTCCCGAAGCTGACCAATCATCAATAACACTGATTTTTCTCTGTTTACCTAATAAATGACCGCTTTTATCTATGACAAGCACAGAATTATACAACTCTCCGTTACTGCCTTTTTCAGGGCAACCCAAAAATACAGTGCTTTTCAAATTCTTTAGTTTACGGCTCAAATTACTCATCCAAGCATCAGGTTGCCTGTTAATCCATTCAGTGCCAATCTTATGATTGAATTGAAGTCCGCTGACACATAGTTCGGGTGTTATAATCCATTCGGCATTATTATTTGATGCTATTTGAATGGCTTGTTCAATTAGTTTTTGGTTATACTCCACATCACCAGCAATAGGCAATAGGTGTAATAAAGCTATTTTTATTTTTCCCATAGTGATCTCCCAAATATCAACTTATTTTAATGGCCATGCTTGTAATGATTGTAGCATAGACATTGATTGGCTTGTTCAACTAATCTCCCTCGATAGATTTTGCCATTCGCTGATGTAGAATATATCACCCATTTACCACTAAATACTCCGTTGCAGGGTCTGTTTGTTGTATCATCAAGAAATTGAAGTGGAAGGGGTAGAGATGAGGGATTTTGGACGTTAAACAGGAGTTTATACTTATACTTATTTCTATTTCAGGTGTTTTTAGTGTTTTTAGTGTTGTTATGTTAATTAGTAAGTGAAAAACATAAAAAGGGCACTTCCTCGTACAAGGAAGCGCTTCCATGTTATATTAAGCTATTGGACTTTCATTATAGCATGAGTCACCCTTCAAATAACAGGAATTAATGATAAATTTTAGTTATTTATATTATATTTTTACATTTGAAAAAGACTTGGGTAGAAGTACTTTTCTCCTTTTGCATTAATGGAGTCACGGGAAAACTACTCCAATTTAATTCAGTATCATCAAAAGACCGTCCAGTTTTTTTAAATCGGACGGTCTTACGAATAATAGAATGAAATTAATAATATCCTTCGTGAGGGAAAATGTTCATTTAGCTGTACCAGCTTTATTTATCACTTCCTTCGCTGCCTGCAATGCGGATTCATAATCTGGGTGATCCGTGACTTCCGGTACGTATTCCACATACTTCATAGTTCCTTCTTGATTTATTACAAATACTGCCCTGCATTCCAGTCGATGATCTTTTATATACGTTCCATATGCAGTACCGAATGACAAATCAAAATGGTCGGAAAGAATGGTTATAGCATCCACATTACTCTCTTTACACCATCTTGCTTGAGCAAAGGGAAGGTCTGCGCTGATTGCCAACACTGCTACATCATCACCCATTTTGCTTACTTCTTCATTTAAGAGCTTTGTTTGTAAATCACATACACCCGTATCAAGCGAAGGAACAGTCGTGATTATGCATGTCTTATTTTTATAGTCTGTTAAATGTGCTTTACGGCGGTCGTTTGTTAATAGTGAAAAGTCAGGGGCCTTATCCCCTACTTCTAGTTCAGGACCAATTAAGGTCACTGGATTACCGCCTAAAGTCACTACACCAGTACGCTCATGTGCCAAATTGACCCCTCCAACTCCCTTACTAATTCACTAGCTTCCTCGGTAGGTGCTATAACCTCCTTGAGCAACAAGCAGAGGAACATGATAATGTTCTTCATTACTTCTTATTCCAAAACGCAGTGGGACCTTATTTAAAAATGGCCTTATATAAGGATCATTCGCTCCATCATTGAAATATTCCCCAACATAAAAGACAAGCTCATACTCCCCTGGTTTGAGATGATCCCCTTGAAGTAGCGGATCATCCACTCTTCCATCTTTGTTTGTACAGACTTCTTTAATGAAAGAATGGTCTCCCTGTTCTCCTATGGCCCAAAGTTCTATCTTCATCCCTTTTGCCGGCAGGCCTTTAGACAGGTCTAAAACATGTGTGGTCAGCTTACTATCCATTATCGGGAAACCCCTACAGTTGAATCTGCTGCCTTTTTTTGTTTAACGTCTTCTTGTGTAACGACAAAGCCTTGGAAGCCAAACGGAGGACGAGGTTCCTGATAAACACTTCCTTCTGAATTTGGAATAGTATCTACAACCGTTTCCCAGGTACGATTATTGGTTTTAAATTGAACATTCGCCAGCTGAGGGAAACGTTCCAGAATCCTGATGCCAATATGATAAATGAGCTGCTGAATCGAACGGTTATTCAGTTCATGGAACACTGTGTTTGCAATATCACTAATTTGTTCTGCTGCTACATATTTTTCTGGATTTGCTCCAGTGGCATCCTCCCAGCGGCTATATTCCCAATCGAAATCCAAGTAGATAAATAGTGGACGATCTTGAGCTTCAGGCAGTGTGGTGTATTCATCTTGAATAAATCCATAAAAAGAGCTTCCTTTAACCTTGATTAACTGGACATCAACTATTCCACTTGAATGCTTAACGATTTTGCTTCCGGTAGGTGTCCTTTTCACTTCGATTGTAGTGGTAGCCCTCTCATTTCTGGAACATCGAAACACAACATCACTATTTTCATGTCCTTCCCCTTTTGGAACAAGTACATGATCGAAGGGAACTTCATTTGCTGTCAATTCTACTGCATCTATGTGGCTATACTTATCAAGGAAAACTTCACATAAGAACTTTAAAAATCCTTCCGCCGTATTTCCTTGATAATTGGCGGCCTGGCGATGAATGATGTTTTTCATGGAATCCGTTGCAATCACTAAGCTATTATCTCCTTCCGTAAAAGAAGATAAGAAAGCTTCCCCTTTCAGAGAAATCCGGCAATTAAATCCAAAAATAGTGTTATCTCTTTCTGTGAAACCTGATTCCGGTATTTTCCTCAAACCTGTAAGAGGCTGCACAAAAGTCCTATATACAAATACATCCCCTTTACCGTAATACATCGTTCTGTTTTCATTTTGAACTGTCATATTATTCCTCCTCCTATTTAATAAAATCAGATAACCTGTGGGTAGCAATTAAGTGGATTTGCTTGATCGCTTCCTTAAGTTCATTTGCCTGATCCAAAACAATCCTTCTTTTCATCTCTGCCTTTATCAACGTTTTATCGCTGCCACGGACAGCAAATATGAACGGAAATCCAAACTTTTCTTTATACTGATTATTTAACGCATGAAATTCTTCATATTCATCCGGAGAAAGCGAATTCAAACCTGCTGCGGATTGTTCTTTAACTGATGCTTCAGCCATATCAATCCGGGCTGCTAAGTCCGGGTGAGACTTGATTAATTGGAGCTGTTCCGATAATGAGGCATTCTGCACAACTATTTCCATTTTCTCTTTTAGGTCCTCTAAGGAAATGAATGGCTTGTAATCCCATGAACGCTCTGCTATCCATGGAGAATCTTCATATACCCATCCTAACTTTTGGATGAATTCCTCCTTGTTCAACTCATTTATGCTATTAAGGTCAGATATCAATACGGGCCCTCCCTTCTTCCGATTATTTTTACAATTCAAAACATTCTTAACTTAATTGAATTATATACGTGTGTTTATTTATAGGTCATTAGCTGAAAAAGCTAATATTTTTCCAAACACTTTGTGCTCACCGCACTCACCTATAAAGAACAGGCTATCCTTATAGCTTATTTTCAGTTGCCAATATTCAAAAAATTAGTTAAATTAGAGAAAAAAGCCACAGCGAAGGGGACCTATCATGCATTTAACGATGACTGATGCATTAAAATTACCACAGATAAAACAATGCCAAGTGGTAGCTGGCATTCAGGGACTTTATAGAGAAATAGAATCCATCAATAGCTTTGATGCTCCTGATGTGCTTTCCTGGTTGAAGCCAAATGAATTGATTCTAACAACAGGATACTTATTTCAAGATAATCCGCAACAATTGGACCAATTCGTAATCGAATTAGCAAAAATGAATTGTTCAGGACTGTTCATCAAACTTGAAGAAATTCCACAAACTACTATCAGCATCGCCAATATGGCCAATTTGCCCATTCTCAAAATCCCCCCTGAGTTTTCGCTATCAGATATCATGTCTCCCCTACTTCGTGAAATTGTAACGAGACAGAATGAACAAAAAGAGTCGAGTTATAGTATTGAAGATATTTCAGGAGTTGGTGCTGAAAATATAAGTTACGGGATTTTAGGGATGACGGAGGTCAAATCCAGCTTCCCTCAAATTACTGGAGGATACATATGTACTGTTTTACCTTTAACGCTGCAATGGAATCAAAGGAATGATTCCATTACTTATAAACAGCTTATCAAGACAATTGAAACATTAACCGAGCAATATAAAATCGATAAGCTCATAAGGAATATCAAGGGCAGTCTAGTCATCATTTATCTGGAAACCATCCCCCTAGGGAACACCCACTTTTATTCACAAGTCACCCAGATAAGCCAACAAATTATCTCCACTTTATCTAAACACCTGCCAATGAAACTTATGCTGGGAGTCGGTAACTATCATACAGGTATTAATAACCTAGCTAATAGCTTACAGGAAGCTTTACAATCTATTGATTTGGGAAAACGATTGAACCCAGGAAAGGAAATTTACAGCTACAAAGAATTAATAACATTTAAAATTTTGCAGTATGCTCCAAAAAATGTACTCATGGATATTGTTACAGGTAATTTAGCACCGCTGAAGGACTATGACGATGAAACCCAGTCTGACCTTATCAAAACCTTGGAGGCATTTTTGGAATGCAATCTTCGACCTGCTGAAACGGCCAGAAAAATGGGGGTACATCGAAACACTATCCATTTTCGAATAAAAAGCATAAAAAAACTATTAGGAATGGACTTAAGCAATGATGATCTGTTCACTTTAAAACTTGCACTATATGCCAAACGACTACTGGATAACCGATAAGAAATAGTCCATACCATATGAAAAACTGCCAGAGAAACCTAATTCCCTGGCAGTTTTTTTCTAAGTTCAGTAACACTTGATTCCCGATTCCTTCAAATACTGCTTCCTTTACCTAGTCATGTAATAATAACTTCGCAGCTTTTATACTAAACTGCAATTTAAAAGCAATATCCCTCGATTTTAAATCAACTCCCAATAAGTCCTCAACTCTAGACAAACGGAACTTTACAGTATTTCGATGAACAAACAAAGCTCGTGCCGCATCTTCTATTCTCCCTCTAGAAAATAGATATGTTTCTAGCGTTTTTAACAACTCCCCCTCATTTTCCCTATCATATACAATAATCGGTTGAATCATGGATAGCACGTATTGAGTTATTGCATCCTTAGGGATTTGATTTATTAAATCTTCAACTTCAATGCTTGCGTAATCATTGATATTAGTCGGGTTGACCCTCGAGCCAAGTTGAATAGCCTTTTTAGCTTCAATAAACCCTTCTTTCAAATTGTAGATTTCTTTTTTTACCTTGCTTAACCCCATGGATAGTGAAGTGCCAGGATTATCTTCGGATATAAGACCTTCTAAAACGCCGGCAATTCTTTGAGCCTGCAGAAGTAGGTGTTCATCAGTCACCATTCCTTTTCCTTGTAGGATAATCAATTGACCATCGAAGTTGATATTCCAATACTTAAAATCTTTTTTTTCCGTTTGGTTTAATTTCTCCAACATTCTACCAATTGGAAAGAATGAATCCCCTTCTTTTTTCGTTTCATTTATTAAGAGAAGAATATATGGCCTATCGGGATTAAAGCCAAATTCCTGTAATTGGGGGATAAAAGATGAACTCCTATTTTCCCCTTTCAAAAGAGAATGAAAAACTTTAAAACTTCCTTTTTCATTGTTTTTCACTTTCTCCTTATTAACAAGTTCATGTGTAAAGCTGAATAATAAGTCGGATAAAGGCATTTCATAGGGAATCTCCAGTAATGGGAAATTGTACTTGTTCGCTTCTTCTACCATTCCAGGAGGAATCGTAGAAAGAAACCTCTTAATCTTGATAGCTAATCCAGCACTTCCTCTTTTCGACAATTCCCTAACAAGATTGATTTGAGCATTCAGGTCATCTTTAAACACATAACCAGTTGTCAGTAGGAGTTCCCCTCGTTTAATCCATGATATATCCGGATGATCCATTATACTTACTGAATTAATTACCCGAGCTAACCCTTGATTCCCTCCAATAACTTCCACTTGGTTTAGGGCAGGAAGCTTCAAAGCTTTTTCGATCGTTAAATACATATTTCTCCCCCTATTCCTCTTAATTATAAACAGGATGTAATTAAAATAATATTCATATTTTTCCAAAAAATAGTCTTGATTTAGCATTATGGCGGTGATAATATAAAAACATCTTAATTTTGTAAATGCTGTTTCTTAATAAGCAACGATAAAACCGACCATAAGGAAGCGTTTACAAATTCACAAGGAGGCGATTTCATTAAATCCACATAATTGGAAAGCTCTTACTAATTAAAAGGGGGCAATCATGGAAAATTTGAGCAAAGTAAACACGCTATTGTTAGGTTTACAGCATGTTTGTGTAATGTATGGAGGAGCGGTAGCTGTTCCACTAATCGTCGGTCCTGCAATCGGCTTGACACAAGAACAAATCATATACCTGATCTCGTTTGATTTACTCGCCTGTGGGATAGTCACCTTGCTTCAAGTTATTGGCGGTAAAGGATTTGGTATAAGATTACCGGCCTTAATGGCTGTTTCTTTTATCGTGGTTGAGCCAGTAATAGCTATAGGAACAGTCCATAGTATAACCGGGGTTTTAGGCGCAGTTATGGTATCTGGAGTAATTGTTGCTATTTTATCAGGAGTAATTGGTAAATTAATCCCCTTTTTCCCACCAATTGTTGCAGGGTCCGTCATTTTAATTATAGGCGTGTCATTAATGCCAGTTGCCATGAAAAATGCAGCGGGTGGAAGCGGTTCCCCCACCTTTGGAGATCCTATGAATCTAATGCTAGCTTGTTTTACACTACTGTGTTTCCTTCTGTTGAATACACTTACTAAAGGTTTCTCGAAAGCGGTTTCAGTGCTTTTTGCCATGGTTCTTGGTACTATATTGGCTGGTTTCTTAGGTATGGT
Organism: Peribacillus sp. FSL P2-0133; assembly: GCF_037975445.1. Classification (NCBI taxonomy): domain Bacteria; kingdom Bacillati; phylum Bacillota; class Bacilli; order Caryophanales; family Bacillaceae; genus Peribacillus; species Peribacillus sp. FSL P2-0133. The sequence continues at coordinate 2,945,800 of NZ_CP150254.1, forward strand.
CGATACCTCTGGCTTTACAGAGGCCAGCTGGTTTACAATGGTGACTCCTTTCTATTTTGGGGTACCCACCTTCGACTTCTCATCTATTATCACTATGACAATCATATCTTTAATCATTGCTGTTGAAAGCATAGGCGTCTTTTTGACACTCGGGGAAGTATGCGGGAAGGAAATAACCGAAAAAGATGTGGAAAAGGGGCTCCGGGCAGAAGGAATAGGGAGCTTCATAAGTGGCATCTTCAACTCTTTTAACCATTCTACCTTCTCACAAAATGTCGGCTTGGTCCTGCTGACAAAGATAACTCAGCGCTCGGTAGTAGTCACGGCAGGTTGTATTCTAATCACTCTAGCTTTTGTGCCTAAGGTTGCCGGTCTTACGACGATGATCCCTTTACCCGTTCTGGGTGGGGCTATGATACCAATGTTTGGAATGCTTCTATCTGCAGCTTTGGGAATGGTAGCCAAAGCTGATTTAAGCAAACCTTCCAATCAATTGACGATTGCACTTGGAATAGGAGTCGGTCTAGCAATCAAGGGGGTCCCAGAAGCATTCGATAAATTCCCTGAAACAGTCCAATTAATATGTGGAAATGGAGTAGTAATGGGTACAATAACTCTAGTTGTGCTAAATGCCATCCTGAATGGAAAATCAAATCCATCTATTACACACCATCATTCCATACCCGATATTCAACCAAGTATGAGCCAGAACATTAATATACACCCTTAGAAAGTAGCGGACAAGGCAATTCTCTAAGGGTGTCTGGTTGGCTAGATTCTCCAACACTTTTAATTATAACCTTATTCAGATAATTTTCAAACAAATAATACAAGCACCTTGCAACAGCCTATTTAATAGGTAAGCAAGGTGCTTTTTTTCGCTCAATTTCAGGGCAAAGTCTGATGGCTTTTCGACTTGTTTCATTTGAAAAGAGAGCGATATAACCCTCCAAAAATTCGGAAAATCATTCCCGGACTTCTCGAGAAAAATGTGGAAAATGACCTTTTTTTGAGTCGGGAAATGACTTTGTTATTTCTCTTATTTTGCTAAAGCATCTGTTACTTCAAATTTTATTTTTTACTTCCCCGGGACCAGATAACCACTGGAATCAATAATAAAGATAATAACCCTCCAATAAATGATAATGTTGTATAACTTGAACCAGCCACAATCATTCCGGATAAGGCTCCGCCAGAAGCTCCTGATAATGCAATTAAAACATCCACTTTACCTTGAGTTTTAGCACGAGTTGAAGTTTCAGTTGAATCAACAATAAGAGCAGTCCCACTTATTAAACCAAAATTCCAACCTAATCCAAGTAATGAAAGAGCAATTACTAGGAGAATCATGGAATCACCTGGTGCAATCGCTGATACTAAGCCTGCCAGAAGCAAAGTGGACCCAGAGGCAATAGCCATAGCAGTACGACCAAACTTATCAACAAGGACACCTGTAACTAGTGAAGGGAGATACATGGCACCTACATGAAATCCAATTACAAGACCTATTTCACCCAAGTTATGTCCATGATGTCCCATATGAACTGGTGTCATTGTCATGATAGCCACCATTACGATTTGAGTAAGAACCATAATTGTCGCACCAACAATAATACCTCTTTTGTTTGCTATTTGTTCAGTATCCGTCGAATGTTCTATTCGCTTACTTTCTTGGTTGGACGCTTCTATCGTTCTTGCGATAACTAATGGGTCTGGGCGTAGCATGACGAAAAGTACAAGACCTGCCAGGATAAATGCTGCTGCTGATAAAATGAAAGGACCAGCAAGTGATGGTATGCCAATAGAAGTAGCAAACCCCCCCATTACATTCACTAAATTTGGACCTGCAACTGCACCAAATGTTGTAAACACCATTGTAATACTAATAGCAGTAGCTCGTTGTTTATTGTTCGCTAAGTCCGTACCAGCGTAACGAGCTTGTAAATTTGTCGCTGTTCCTGCACCATAAATAAGCAGGGAAGCAAATAAAAGGAAAACACTATTTATTATAGCTGCAGTTATGACTCCTATTGCCCCAAGTCCACCTATCATAAAACCAGCTGTTAGACCTGTACGACGACCGTAACGTTGAGAAAGTCTCCCTACGATTAAAGCAGCCCCTGCAGACCCTAAAGTAAATAAACCCGAAGGAAGTCCAGCAAATGCATCTGTGCCAAGCATTTGTTGTGCAAGAAGTGCCCCCACCGTAATTCCAGCCGCTAATCCAGCACCACCAAAAATTTGTGAAATACTTACAATAATTAATGTGCGTTTGTATAACATTTTTTGTTTTTCTTGAGAATCTACATAACTCTGATTCAATTGATATGCTTTATTAGACATTTGTTAATACCTCATTTATCATTCTGTAATTTCCAATCATGTACACCTTCCTCTAGACGAAATGCATTAAAACCTTTGGATCTTAAAAGTTCAACAGCTTCCACTGACATTAAACAGTAACAACCGCGACAATAAGCAACAACATCACAATTGCTTGGTAAAGTTGAAAGTTTCTCGCTTAACTCTTCAATTGGCATAGAAACTGCACCAGGAATATGGGCTTCTTCATACTCCTCCATAGGTCTTACATCCAACAAAATAACTTCACCTTTATCCATCCGATCTTTAATTTCTGAAAGTGAAATCCCATCCATTTCAAGATTGACATTTAAGAACTTTTGCTTGATTTGTTGAACCTGTACAAACTGTTTTTCTGATAATGTATGCAAGGAAGTTAAAAAATCCGAAATGGCTGCATCTGCTAGTTCGTAAATGACGTAGTTCCCTTTCTTCTGAAACTTTACCAATCTAGAATTAGCAAGGGTTTGTAAATGTTGAGAAACATTCGCCACAGACATATTAGCAGCTTTAGATAATGCCTCCACCGACTTTGGACCTTGAGATAAAATATCAAGAATTTCCAATCGTTTTGGACTAGAAAGACTTTTACCTATTCTTGCGAACTCTTGATACAATAAATCTTTTAAATATCGTTCATTAAACATGTAAAATCACCATCTATCTATTCAAATGTTTTATTGAATACTTGAATATTAATCAAAACCATAAGAATTGTCAAACAATTCCTTGACTAACCGTTTGTTAAAAGTTCCCCTTTAGTTCCATAATAAAAAGACGCCTTAAAGACAGCCCTGATCATCAGCTAAGGCACCTGTCAGTTCAACAAAACCAGTATTTTACCGTGAATTATGTTCATTAAAAAATCAGACAAGTGGGAAATCCATTAGTTCCTTAGCGCTTTTCTGACTTTCTTTGCAAAAACTAATGGATCATCAACAGCTTCGATATTAACGTAAATCAAATTCGGATTATCAAATAGCCACTCATTGTGTATGGATGAAACTATTATTCCTTGTTTAAGAATCAAAGCAACAAAATTCTCGACTTCACTTTGCAAGAGTGCAACCCTACCTAGGCACAATGCTCGTCCAGTCTGATTATCTCTTGATTCAAATGAGAAAGAAGAGGTTACTCTAAAACGTTTTCCTAAAATTTTTGCTTTTATTTCATTTCGATTTATGGTTGTCACACATTTTCCACCCGCAAACCCTTCTTGTCCGCCGATAATTCTAGCAAACTTTTGACAAATTAATTCATCATTAGATGCCATCTATTCGTCCCCTCCCTAATATTAATAGGATATGAATCAATGAATAGATCCGAAACGGATATGAATCTATTTTGAAATGAAAATTATTTTTATATCTTATTTAAACTATCCTGCTCCTGTTAGCTCCATAAGAAAAGAGCTGATCATCAAAACTCACTAATGAACTAATGCACCCGATGGTTGTATAAGAAAAGGAGCTGCTGATCAGCTTCTGATAATGAAATATATCACCCGTTAATTCAACAAAATCACTTAACTTTATTATGCAGTTCAAATGACTCATCAAAGCCATCCCATTTTACAATAATTTGTATAACTTCATCTTTACTTACTTTTGATCCACCTTCTGAACTTCCACTATTTGTAAATACCTTTTCGCTAGGTGGTTCAGTGTATGTCTCTGTTTTACTACCGCTTTCAGTGATTGTTTCATAAGTGTATTCAAGTTTTTTCATGGAAGACAGCTCTTCCAAAGACCCCTTATATTTTAATATAAGTTCATAGCTATCTTCGTTAGAGTATGCAGTTTTACCGTCATCTTCTTCCCATAATTCGGTTCCTTTATAAGAATATTCGGCTTCCCAATGTTCGCTTTCTCCTATGAATTTATAATCATTGTTAATGGTTTTCGGATTATTATCTTTGTTAGTGGTGTCCGAACCACAAGCTGTTAAAACCATTATTATAAATAATACGGTGAGTATTTTTTTCAACTTCACTCCTCCTCAATGATCGAATTGAATCCTTGTTCAATTTTACCATTTAAAGGGTTTCGGTTGGATTTCTATTGGGAAATTTTTTTGCACCTATCCTCCCCCTTTATTTTTATCAATACTTTTATCAATAGCAATGATATTCTCTTTTTCTACAATCTTTTTATAATCTTCACTCTCAACCGTTTTTTGAACCATTTCACTTAACATAATCTATTCTTCAGAGGAAGGTTCATACCATTGTTCAGCCAGAAACTATTTTCCGAATATATACAAATTTGCTCCTAAACTTATTATCAATAGAAAAAGCAAAATCTTATTCTTCATATATCCCTATACCTTTGTCTTTCTCGATAGTCCCCGCCTCGTGTAATTCATTTAAACGACTTAAACTCTCTTCTTTATTAAAAGAACTATGCCAACGATAATCATATTGATCCAATATACGGTAATGGTTACTAATCAAATTTTGTTGCAAACGAAAATCCCCTCTATACTCGATTTCTTTCCACCATATCTTACCACCCATTGTTTTTTCTTTAGGCGTACCACCATTTTTTATAGCAATTAACTGAACAAATTCAACTGGATTGTCACCAATAGATGCTACCAACAATTGGCTATGATTAAACAAAGCACAAAATGCAACAACGGTGGTCCAATTGGCTTCTGTTCTTCTTTTTTCAATTTGAACTAGTGTTTTTTTTGAAATCCCTAGAATTTCAGACATCTTATCTTGAGAAAAACTTTGTTCTGTTCGGACAAGTTTCATTTTTTCTGATATTAAATTGATGAATTCTTCTTTTTCCATATATACTAAATACTCCTTTTTAGTGTAATTTTACACTAAAAGTATTATTTTTCAACAAAAAATCCTATTTTTGAATAAAAAGCAACTTTAAAACAGAAAAAAGCATGAAATAACTTGCTCTAAATAAGTTTGAGATGGGAATATTTCTTAATTAAAGCTTGTTGAACTAACGCCCCGTTAGCTATATAAAAAAAGAGCTGCCGAAGCAACTCCCTTATTGAAGTAAAGCACCTGATTGTTGAATAAGAACAATAATTATAAACTCATTAAATTCACAGTAACAATTATTGCTAATGAAGCCCATACAAGAAAAAGGATTGCAGCAAGATGCTGGGATACTTCCTCTTTTATAGCTTTTATTAATGTTAATATAAAACTATATCCAAAAATGAAAAATAAAATTGTATATAAGAAAAACAATATATACATTCCTTTCGTAATACGTTAGTTCTATAAGTCTTGCAGAGGTGACACAAACTGTGAGGTAAAATTTAAGTTAAAAAGGACAAAAAAGATTACTCTTTCTTATCCTTTTCAAGTAACACAATTATTCTATCAAGTTTTTGTTCGATACGATCTGACTTGCTTGGCTGTTTAGTAACGAGTGACCGTACAAGAAAAAACACTCCAGAAAATATCCCAAATATACAAATAAGGAAAAATATCGAATATATTGCATCGCCGCCATTAATGGTCATAATAGTTCCCACCTTTACAGATTGACTAAGTATACCATAATTATCCAAAACACAGTTCGACTATACAGCGCTTAATGAATTAACCTCCAGTTTTTAGCCTTGAAATAAAGTTTGATTAAATTAATGAACCTTGTAAAAAGCAAATAGAAAAAGCGTGTTTTGAAAAAAAGATCGATCAAAACACGCTTTTTCTATATTCAATTGAATCATTCTTTTATAAAAAAGTTTGATCATTCCGTGATTCTTATGCCATTAAAGCGCCCGCTTGCTGAAAATTTTTACTTATATAGAGATAAAAACTTCTTATTTTTCGGCAGTTGCGAAATTCCCCATTGAAATGGAGAGTCTATTCCAACTATTAATTTGATTGATCAAAATAACAAGATCTACATAGTCTTTTTCACTAAAATGGATACGCACTCGATTATAAAGATCATCAGGTACACCCTTAGTTGGAACTAACGTCACATGTTCAGTTAATTCTAATGCCGCTTTTTCAGCATCTGTGTAAAAATTACAATCTCTCCATGCACTTACGCAGTATAAACGCTGTTCCGTTTCACCCATTTTTCGTGCCTCAGAGGTATGCATATTAAGACAAAAAGCACAGCCATTAATTTGAGAAGCACGGATTTTAATTAGTTCACGCAGTTTACGGTCTATTTCAGTAGATTTAGTATACTTCTCCATTTCCATCATAATGTTAATTGCTTCAGGTGCTACTTCAAGATAATTAATGCGTTGTTCCATTTCCATTCCTCCTAAAATAATTAAAAGCTTATATTACCCAAAAGAGGGAATTATATTAATAAAGGACTTTTTGAAATTCCATGTTACATTCCCCTTTTCAATGAATTATATATAATGCTATTATTCACTTCCGTTGTCATTTCGAAAAGGTACAGTTTATACTATTTAAAAATGACAGATGAGGTGCATAGAATGAAAGAACTTGTATTTAATGTTGATCGAAATAGCACTCTTCCTATGTATCAACAAGTTTATCGCTATATTAAAGCCCAAATTGTCTCAGGTAAAATTGCAGAGAATTCGAAATTGCCATCTGTTCGGCAGCTTGCAGAGCTGCTACAAGTGAGCCGTAATACCACACAGCTGGCGTATGAACAATTACAAGCAGAGGGTTACATTCGCAGTGAATATAAAAAAGGGTATTATGTACAAGCTTCTATTTCGGAACTATTATCTATTTCCGAGATAATCCCTCATACCAAAGCTTCCTCCAAGAATATTGTAAATCCTACAATTGATTTTCAAGCTGGAGCTGTAGATGGAATCAATTTCCCTCTTGCGAAATGGCGCAATCTTTCGAATAAAGTCCTAAAGGATAATCTGATTTATCAATATGGAGAGAATCAAGGGGATTTATTATTACGGGAATCTTTAGCAAAGTATTTATTTCAATCTAGAGGGGTAAGAGCAACCAGTGACCAAATTGTTATTGGTAGTACCACACAGCAACTTTTGACGATCTTATCCATCCTTTTAAAAGAAGAACATACTCAAATCGCTGTAGAAGATCCCGGATATAATGGGGCCAGAGAACTTTTTTCATTACAATCCTATTCAGTTGTCCCCATACCAGTTAAAGAGGACGGTATTGACATCACACACTTAGATATGTGTAATGCCCGGTTGGTTTACGTAACACCATCACATCAGTTTCCACTAGGGATAACAATGCCTATCAACAAAAGATATAATCTAATTGAATGGGCTGAAAAAGTGAATGGATATATCATTGAAGATGACTACGATAGTGAATTTCGCTATAAACAGCAGCCTATACCTTCATTACAAAGTTTAACAAACAGCGAGCATATCATATACTTGAGTACTTTTTCTAAGGCATTATTGCCTTCCATTCGGCTTAGCTATATGGTGTTGCCAAAAGAAATACTAGTTAGATATCATCAAATTTCATCATTACTACAGCAAACAGCTTCAACACTTCACCAACGTACAATCCATCATTTTATAGAAGAAGGACATTGGTATGCCCATTTACGTAAAATGAAAACAATATATAAACGGAAAATAAAGGTGTTATGTGACACCATTCATATGCACTTTAAAGATACTGTAAAAATAATAGGTGGCTCCTCTGGCATCTATATTGTCATTGAAGTTGCAACAAAGCAAAGTGAAGAGTGGCTCGTCAAAGAAGCGCTCAAAAACGGCGTTAAAGTATATCCATGCTCCCCATTTTACATGGAGAAATTCCCGAGTCACCCCACTATTCAACTCGGTTTTGCCGGCTTAGAAGAATTGGAAATACGTAAAGGAATTGAAAAGTTGGCAGACGCTTGGTTAAATATAGAGTGAACAACCTATTAATGAGTATTTTATTGAATTATTCATCCTTAAAAACAGCATTTTCCAGAAAAATAAAAGACCATCTCTTAAAAATTGGTTTTCTAGAAGATGGTCTTTTACGAATATTTTTTTCTATCTTTTTTGCAAATGACCAAAGTATTTTCAACCTTTATTTTAAATCTACACCAGCCTGTATTGTTCAACATCCTAAGACCAATTGTAGAACCAAGAGCAAACAGCACTCGTTAACTAGCCTGCCCTTCATTTCCATAAGAAAAAAGCTGCCTTAAAGACAGATCCGCTCTACAGCTAACTCACCTGTTAGCCTAATACTGACATTACATATACCAAATCAATTCATTTTTCATTTTCTTACCTTGTTTGTCTTTCTTTTCTACGACCACCCATTTATCAATTTCCTTAGCCACATGCAAAACTATATTTGTTCCATCAGACCTTTTAAAAAGAATGTATCCTTGGTTACCCTTAATGAAAGTAACTGGATCTATGACATTTTTATATGGAGGTTTTATATTAGAATTTAAATCATTTTCTATAATGTCAGTTACAATATCTGAAAGAACTTTGTATTCTTTTTGTTTTTCTGATTTATATAGTAGTTGTTCATAACTATATTTTGAAAAGGATTCCAACCTTAAATTGAATGTTTGAAGTATATCTAACAGAACCTCCTTGTAAAATTCATTAATTTTCTTTTCCTCTTCATCCCCTTTATGAATAAAATTAATCATTTTTACACCAAAAGGGCTTACATCAAAAGTGATAGTTTCTTTGCCATATGGAGGATTATGAGCGTGTTCAAATGTAATTACTTGAACTGTTACCCAAAAACTAAAACCTCCTTCACTTTTCCTAATTAACCTTATGATTTTGGCATCAAATAAACCGTACTGTTTATGATAGCCATAATAATTAATCACTTCTTCTGAAATATATGGGTCAAGTAAAGTCAATAATGTATCATAAACTAACTTATTATTTAATTCAGTTTTTGCTGAAGTAATCATAATAGGTCGAACACTCAATAGTAACAAACTTATGGACAGACCTAAGAAGAATTTATTCAAGATATAACCTACCTAATATTTTTTAGGTTTACTGTTCCCATAAGTTTTAAAAATAATTATTTGTATTTTCTTTATGAACTAAACTACCTCGATAGCTCCATAAAGAAAAAGCTGACTTAAAGACAGCTCTGATCTTCAGCTAAAGCACCCGATAGTTCTATAAGCTCTAAATATAATTTTATTAAAGTCTTCCATCTAAACCGTCACTTTTATGAAATACCCCTTCTTAATCGATTTCTTCTCCTCCATAAAAAATAAATGAATATTGAAAGGAGCAATAAACTCGTAATTACATAAATACTATATGTTGACATATATAGTTCAACATTGTTCCAATTTTCCCCTAATATTCTTCCTAATGTGATAAAAGTAAAACTCCATATTAATGCACCAGTATAGGCGTAAACAACAAATTTTCTAAAAGGGAAGCGATTGACAGATGCTATATACGCTGTAAGGTGCCGTACCCCAGGAATAAAATAACCAAATAATAAAAGATAGGGTCCAAATTTCTTGAATAATTTCTTTGTTTTATTAATTTTTTGTTCGGTTATGTGAAGTTTTGGTCCAAACTTTTCTAATAAAGGCAACCCAAATTTATAACCAATGAAGTAGCTAAGCGAAATCCCCCCCGTTGCTCCTACAAAGGCACTTACTATTGAAATTAAGTAAGATAATTCACCCTGAAACACACTGTAACCAATATATGTAAGAAGAACCTCATCTGGTATAGGAAGTCCTACAATACCTCCGATTAAAGCAAATATTATTCCGAAGTACCCATAATGTTCTAGAAGGTAAGCAACATGATTTTCCACTTTCTCACTCCAACTTTTAGGTAATGTCTAACAATCATTTCTGATTATTTATTATCAGCAGTATTTAAATAATAAAAAAGAAAATTTACTCTTCATTGGGGATAATACCTTTAACAATATTAAAGGTATTATCCCCAATTTTTGATTTCTTATTGCACAAAACTGCCCCGTTAGTGGAGGAATGCTGCCCAGTTTAGTAGGTTTCACCCTTATCCACTACAGAGTAAAAGAATCAATTCTTACCCTCTCTTAATTTGACCAAGTTGTACCAGCTTACTCCACCATGCTTTGATTCAGACATGCCATGGCTAACAAATCCAAATTTTTCATAGAAAGAAACTAATTCCTGTTTACATGTTAAAGTGATTCCTTCTCTTCCATTTTCTTCTCCAAGTTTTTCCATTTTCTTAATTAAAATCTTTGCAATTCCTTGATTTCTAGCCTGTTTGGACACTGCTAACCCTAAAATACTCTGATATCCTCCTCTTTTCGGATTCTTTTTGATTTCCTCAAAAAGATCATCAGTTATATAAGGTTGATTAATAATAGGACCATTAATATAACCAAGTATTTCCCCTTCCTTTTCTGCCACAATAAAGGTATCAGCTATCAACTGAATCCTCTCCACTAATGCTTCTTTTGTGGCAGCTTCTTCTATTGAAAAGCCTTCATTCTCAATAAATAACAGCTGTTCTAAATCTGTAGTTTGAACATTTCTTAAAGAAATCATCTTGTCTAAAACCCCTTTCCTAACTGGATTGACCTAAAAACATTAGTAGTAATAATTTTATGGGCTTTACTACTAAAACAAAAAAATGTTTAGGATCTAAATAATAAATAGTTTAGAAACTAAACAATATTTTGTTAAGAAAGCTTTAATTTATGTTTGACTACTTCCACATCTTTTTTTTTCTATATCAGGCATATCCAACACCTCAGTATACTTTTGCATAACTTTATAAAATAGATTAATCTCTTCAGGAGTAAAACTCTTACGCAATGTTTTATCAGCCCAGGTGAGTTCTTTAATATCATAATCTTTATGTGCTTTACTTAGAAGTTTTCCTTTATCAGTGACATACAAATGTACGTTCTTGGCATTCCCAGCTTCTTTTTTTTCGTATAATCAAACTTCGCTTTTCTAGTTTGGTAATAATCTGTGATACAGCACCTTTTGTACGCTTCCACTCCGACGCTACTTCAGTAACAGTGATTCCCGGATTCTCTTCAATAACCGTAAGAGTATGTACTTCAACCATATTAATGATTTCCCCTGTACCATAATCACGAGCTGTTTTTATATAATCATTGTAATTCATAACAAATTTATAGATAATATTCGCCTTTGCATCTAATTCATGATACTTAGCATTTGTTTGAATCACATTTTCAGTATCTTTCATTTCGCCTCACAACCTTTCGACTATAACAGTAAATTACACAATATTAGTTTTTTTATTATATCATCATGCATTAATCTTTTAGTCTTTCTACTTTATCCTCTATGTGGTCTTAATTTAACTTCATCTCTTTTTGACCAAGTTCCATTTAATCACTAGATTGAATAATTAAAGGTTCTTCTCCATGGAAAGTTTCTTCTTAAGCTAACCTGTCCCGCCAGTCCCAATAGAAAAAAGCTGCCTTAAAGACAGCTCCGCTCTACAGCTAACGTACCCGTTAGTTCATTAAGAAAAGCTTATGTGAGTAGTACAAACTGGACATGCGTTAAGCTAAAATGCCGACAGCTCGAATCACGCTTTTCTGGTCGAACCTAGAACCTCCAAATAATGCTGATTGTACATAATGCCTAGGATGTTCCCAAAGGGATCAACCACGGAGGCAGTAATGAACCCCTCACCGCGAACTGTGGGTGCTTCGTGTTCTTTCGCTCCCATGGACAACAGCTTCTCGAAAGTTGCTGTCACATCATCGACGTGCCAGTACACGACAGCACCACCGGCCTGACCGGTCGACGAACCATCGGGCGCGTAGCTGCTATCGATCAGGCCAAGCTCGTGCTGGTAGTCGCCGATGCGAAACTCGGCATATCCTGGGCGTTCGAAGTATGGGTCGATACCCAACAGCTCGGCGTACCACTTCTTCGCCGCCACTAGATCAGCCGCCCAAAAACTGACGGTGGTAAGTCCTCGTAATGTCTTTGTGTCGCTCATATTCGATATCCTCCTCAATGTCGAGTATGTAACTGTACTTTAATATTTAGGGTCGCCGGGTTATTTCCTAGTTGCTGTTCCAATAGCTATTGTTAACGTCTAATGCTAACAACAGTATGTCAGTGGAGGTGAATATTTTTCAAAAGTGCTTTGAACATTTATTCCTTTGATTAACTTCGATTTCCTTACGAAAGATCCCTTCTCTTATTCAAGAAAATGGCCCAATTGTTGAACAAAAATCAAACTGCACGGTTGAACTAGCTTGCTTTTAGCTCCATAAGAAAAGAACTGCTGATCAGCTCCTGCATTGAAGTAAAGCACCTGTTAGTTCTATAAAGAGATTTTATTTTTTAACCTGTTTATTTAAAAATACAAGAAATACTCTTTGAGATTTTTCCTTTTTTATAATTCTTTTTACACGCATTGTACTTTGTAAATACTGCCTAACATTTCTATTTACAAAAAACAGTCGATGATATTTTTCATCTTCGTAAATATTTTTAAACCAAGTGTGATTCTTGAGCATTTCTATATTTCGATCAATTTTTCGAGTATCCAAAGAATTATCACCGAATCCTGCGGAAAAAATGCCTAAAAGAAAATCTAACATAGCTAAATTATCCCCCTGAATATATTCAACTACTTGTACAAGTAATATATAGCATTTTTATGCTTCGATGATTTCTTGTTAACTAATCTGCCCCTACAGTTTAAGTACATGCTTTCACAATCCCAATAGTGTAGAGCCTTTTGAGACACAATCTAATCACATAAAAAATAGAGTTCAATATTCTCATATGACTTGTATCAGAGCGCTTATCCTTTTCAGGATAGCGTCCTTTAATGGAATAGCTTGAATTTATCCTCATTCTTATAAATTTCACTTATTTCAGTTCAACTAACGCACTCCTTTAGTTTATTTACGCTCGTTTTCCCGGCCTAATTTGGTACTAATAGACGGTTCTATTCATATTCTTATAAGAAAACAATGAGAAGGAGTGCAAAGTCAGTTGATAAAAGTTAAGGTTGGTTTACGGCCCATTGTAAAGAATATAAATTTACCTACTGTTTTAAAGACAACTATACTTCCAGGTGACTCAGTTGAAAGATTATTTATTGCAACCCAGGTAGGAGAGATCTTTTACATAGGAAACGGAGTTATAAGGACTTTTTTAGATATTCGCCAGCGAATCCTAAAACTAGGTACTTCTGGTGGCGGATATGATGAACGGGGATTGCTGGGGCTAGCGTTTCATCCCGAATTTTATTATAACGGTCTGTTTTATCTTCATTATTCAGTAGCTGGAACACAAGGACCAGGTGCTCTTCCTGAATCTTTTAATCCTGACCCGTGTGATCCTAGAACTTTAAACCTAAGGTGGATGAATAGAGAAACTCAATATAATCATATTGATACAATTGAAGAATGGATTTTACAATCGAATGGTCAACCCCAAAAACGACGGACTTTACTTAACTTAAGAAGACCATTTTTAAATCATAATGGGGTCAATAGTTTAAACTTTTCACCTGAAACAGGAAAACTTGTTTTAACAACCGGGGATGGTGGATCAGGCTATAGTCCATTTAACTTAAGCCAGGACGATCTGGAAATCGCCGGTAAAATAATTGAAATTGATGTAGATAAGAATATATCCTTCAATAATCCACCCATTGTCACACGTTTTAATGAACTTCCCACAACTATTCAGGAAACGCTCATGGTAATGGCCAAAGGGGTTCGCAATATACCAGGCATTTCATTTCAAAGGTTTTATAATCAGTATATTAAATATGCGGGAAATGTCGGCCAAAATTTGGTCGAATCGATTTTTTCATTCGTTCATTATAAACCAATACCGGTTACTGAGCTTGTTCAAGCTTCTTTCATGAATTCTGAAGCTGACAAAGAAGGATTCATTAACTTTGGCTGGCGAGGTTGGGAAGGTTCTTTTCCTACTTCGATTATAAGAGGCTGCACTGAAAATCAGACCTTGGATGAGAAAACAATTGCATATTTCAATGAAGCAGTAACACTTTCAGCGAGTCGTCTTCAGCCTTTAACCAGTTATTTTCATAAAGATACCAGACCCGATAAGTTTGGAGGAACTGCACTTACAGGAGTGCAAGCCTATATGGGGAATACAATCCCTGGTTTAACAGGAAGCGTTGTGTTTACCGATCTTGCTCGGAAAGAATCTCAACCTCAGGTTAGAGGGGCTTTAGCTTATACCACCTTAAGACCAAATGGTGAACAAAATGATTTTAGTGTGATACAAACCGATTATGATTTTGGGTCTCAATCAGCCTATTATGTTAGTTTGGGAACGAATCTGAATCAAACCAGCTTATATTTAGCGGTTTATGGCTCTATGAAAGTGACTGATTTTAACCAAGGCACTGTTTTTGAATTAGTTCCATGAAAACAATAAATTTCCACTTATTCTTGATAAATCTCTTACATGGATCTAATGAACCGAAATTAAAACCATGTGATGGAGAATCACTAAATTATAATCATTTTTAATCTTTTAAAAATGATTATAGCAATTTCAACCCATAACCAGCTATAAATGATGGCAAATAAAAAGCCAAATATAAGAAATGAAAAGGAAACAGAGACGGCTGGACCTAAAACCGGAAAGTGAAAAATAAATATTAGACTTATAATTCCTAACATTAAAAGAATGGCACCAGTAGCAATAATACTTAACCTCTTCTTAAAAAGGCAAAAGGATGCCCCTATTCCAAGTCCTAACAATCCTGTTGTAAAAGGAAATATAATTAGTTCAGTTGGCTGTAGGATGAATAACAGCATAATTGTCAGAAAGCAGGACATTGCTCCTAATGGAATGGAAAACATGGAACATAACAGGATAGGTGCAGTGGCCAGCGGACTTATAAAATATCCTATCCCTGGTAAAACCCCAGCAGCCTGCAGAATAGCAGCAATACAGGCAAAAATAGACACTAAAATGAGCTTCATCGTTTTTTTATGTTTATTGAATATTATTTGAGATAAACGAACCTCATCAGAAATAGGTTTAAAAAAATACACCTTTCCACCTCATTCTAAATGGTTTATGCGTTACTTTACATTATATTTACCATTTATTAGAGGTGGAACAATTATTATTAATCCAAGCATCAATATCCTCTGTAATGAAAAAATAAGCTTAATAAAAAACCTCTCTAAACCTTGATCAATCATACAAAGTAAAGAAGTCCATTCGCGGAGGAAGTAAGTAATTTCCTTTGCCTATAAAAAAACAAGGCCTTATTGGCCCTGCATTTTATTCGACTATTACTTTCCCAACCATTCCTTCCTGGAAATGGTACCGACATATCAGTTCATATGTACCGGGCTGTTTCGGATTCACGTTAATGTTTTTTTCTTCACCTGGCTGGACCTCAACGTCAATTCCGAGCTTTTCAACTGTGAAGGTGTGCTCTTTACTGCCTTTGTTTTTCAATATCACCGTTGTGGCTGTTCCATTCGGAATAGTGATGACTTTCGGATTAAAGAAATCATCGTTCAACTCGAACTCAATCGATTTCCTTGTCTCCATAGGCTGTGTTACAACACCGGATTCGGCAAATACACCGAGTGGGCCTAGTGTTGTCACAACTACAAACATTGCAAGTACACCGACCAATCCTGTTACCCACTTTTTCACAGACATTCGCAATCCCTCCTTTCCTCTATTTTTTTCTAATTCATAAAATATTATTACTATAAATTTGGTTGCGTGCTTTCAGATAGTAACTTTTTTATCTGAAACAGTGAAAAGAAAAGGATCTACTCTAATGACGTTCTTCTAGAATCCTATTCTTATGCAACTAAACTGCCTGTTTAGCTCCATAAGAAAAAGAGCTGCCAAAGCAACTCCCTTATTGAAGTAAAGCACTTATTATTTGAATAAGTAGTTACCTTTTATTTCTCGTTTAATTGCTCTAACCACTCTATAAAATAGAGGTCTAAGATTCTTTTAATGATTAAGTATTCACCAAAAACAAATCCCATTGACATTCAATATCTTGTGCTATTCCTAAAGCCATTTCATCAAATTCATTAAATTCTCCAGCTTCATCTCCCTCAAAAGCCAGTTATGCAAGTCCTTGTATTTTCCCCTTCATTCTTTCAATGAACGGAGAGAAATTTCATCGGGATACTTCTGTTGGATATAGCGTATAAGTGCAGTGACAACTTGTGGACCGGATTCCACTAGCCTGCCTTGTTTAAATGCAGTGAAGTTATCACCTCCTGAAGCTAAATAATTACTAACCGCTACTTCATATTCGTTGTTTGGCTGTATCTCTTGACCTTTCATGTCTTTCAGCCCAACAATGCGGTTGCCAATTGGAGCATTTGGGTCCCAATTATACGTTAAACCAACCGTTTGTAACCTATTTTCATAATCTTTCGCCCACTGCTGTTCTAAAGCAAGTTTTATTTGGTTTCCTGTTAAAATTAACTTACTGACACTATGACCCATAGGCAAGTCTGTATAAAGGTCTTCTACAGTGATGTCCCCTTTTTTTAAATTTTTCCGCATTTCTCCTTGATGGACAAAAGCTATATCTACCCCCATGGCTTCCCGCTCAGATTCTGCAATCATTTTCGCTAATGGGGATTCACCGTTTGCATTTTGATTTCGTGAGATTTCTTCAGGCATTTCTCCTATTATTTGATTAAAATAGCTCCCCAATCTTTTTCTATATTTATTTAGAAGAGCAACTGTTTCTTTATCTCGTTTTATTTTATGATGTGAAGTGACAATAATCTTTGCTTGTTTCTTAACAATATTTTTAGTATGTGGGTCAATTTCAAGATTTACTTGAGAAAAGGCTTTCCCATTAGAATATGCTTGAACGATCAGTTTACCGGCTACAACGGTATTGGCATATTCATGGCTGTGACCGGCAAAAATGACATCGACCTCATCATCGATTTTTGGAGCCATCTCCACTAAAGCTCCACTGGAATTTGCTCCTGACTGATCTGATTTAGCTGATTCATGTGCAAGTACAACAATTACTTTAATCCCTTTTTCCTTTAAAAGCTTAACGGTTCGGTTAATGACTGAAACTTCATCCGTAATTTCTACTTCTTTTCGATTTTCAGGTGCCACATACAGGTTGGTCTCTTTTGTGACGACACCGATAAATCCAATATTAATTCCGTCAATTTGTTTAATAACATACGGTGGTAACAAGGGTGTACCCGACTTTGTATCGATGATATTTGCAGAACTGTAAGAAGTATTGGCTCCTTGAAAATAACCTGTTTTTTTATTGAAGCCTCCATAAATAAGACGTTTCATTTCATTTACGCCTTGGTCTAATTCATGATTTCCAGGTGTCCCGACATCAAAGTGCAGGAGGTTTAAAAACTCGATCGTGGGTTCGTCTTTAAATTGAGAAGAGATTGGAGGACTTCCTCCTACCATATCACCAGAATGAACAAGTAGTGTATTCGGGTTTTCTTGTATATATTTTTTTAAATAGGCAGCCAGGTATTCAGCCCCCCCTGCCATGGTTCCTGAAACCATTTGATATTTGTTTAGTTGGCCGTGAAAATCATTAACGCCTAACAATTGTACTTGAATGAGGCGGTTGGATGTGGAATGATTCGTTGTGGAATGCTTGGATGAGTGTGCTGTGATTTTATAAGTTACGAAAATGATAATAAATACCAAGATGAACAAAGAAGTTATGGCCTGAAATTTTGACAACTTCCGATCCCTCCCTCTGGATGTAAATTAAGAATAACTCTAGAATTTTATATCCGTATAAAGGGACCGTGATTTTTTGTTATATTTTATATAACGATTGTTAAATTAAGCCAGCATGTGCATATCTTTTTAAAAATGTTCATAACCCGATAGTGAAAAAAATGTTACTGCTAATTACAGTTAGTATTGAAATCTGCTCCGTTGTAAAAGTAGTTCAACAAAAAGAGTGTAAATCCTTAATGGATCAACACTCACGTTAGTGCAGTAACATTCAACGTTATTTTTTTAGGTTTTCCTTCATTAAAAAGGAAATTTTTTGCTCATCTGTATTTTGGATCTGTTCCAGCTGATTAATAACCAGCTCTTGCCGATGTAAAGAATGGTTTTGACTTAACTTCGCTTTCCCCTCTATCTTGTTGATTTTTATTTTGAAGCCTTGAATTCCTTTGTTCATCCCAGCGAGAAAGCCAGCATCTAAATCTTGCAAATTGTATGAACTATCAGGGGCTTCATACTTCAATACCATGTCATCCAAGGTATCCGTTAACTCTTGTTCATCCTCAATAAGTTCAACTTCGCCGTATACATGAACAGTCACATAATTCCATGTTGGTACTGCTTGGTTCGTCTCATACCAAGAGGAAGAGATATAACAGTGAGGACCATGAAAGACTGCTAAGACTGTTTGATTTTCAATATCTTTCCATTGAGGGTTCGGACGAGCAAAATGACCATACAAATAGGTTTTCTCCTTATTCAACAGCAGTGGTAAATGTGTAGCAAAAGGCATGCCTTCATGCATTGAACACAATGTTGCAAAACCATTCTCCTGTATTATATCGTAGGCTACTGCTAATTCTTTTATTTCAAATTGTTTAGGGATATACATAAAAAATCTCCTTTCATCCGTCAATATTATTCCATTCACAATCATAGCGTCTTTTACTAAGTGCCCATCCTCATTTCTACCTTGAATACCCGAGAACCTCATCTGTAAAATATAGTATTATACAAACTGACATATAAAAAGGTACAATTCTAAATAAATAAACATGTCAAAGGAGATCTTAAATGATAAATACCATCTTTGCTTTTAAGGAGGATTCTCCCAGATACAAACAAATTTACGAACAGTTTAAGTTATTTATTGAACGGGGTGACTTACTTGCTGATGAACAATTGCCCTCCATCCGTCAACTTGCAGATTCCCTTCAAGTAAGTCGCAATACGACATTAATGGCTTATGATCAACTTGTAGCTGAAGGCTATATTCGTGGAGAAGGGAGAAAAGGTTATTTTGTAAATGAATTAGAACCACTTTTATCCCATGATGAGTTAATTCCTCATAATAAAACGCAAAGAGAGCCAGTTACACCTACCCTCATTGATTTCCGGGCTGGTGCCGTAGATCAAGCACATTTCCCTCTGAAAATTTGGAGGAGGATTGCCAATCAAGTATTAACGTTACAGGAGAGTTTTCAATATGGGGAACCCTTTGGTGAGGTGTGCCTACGTGAACAAATTGCCACATACTTACTCCAATCTCGTGGGGTGAAAACAAATGCAAATGCCATTATTATCGGCAGCAGTACCCAACAAATGCTTATCAATCTTGGACATATACTGAAGGATGATTTTCCAAGCATTACAGTAGAAGACCCTGGATATGATGGCGCTAGGGAAGCTTTTCAATTCCATTGTTTTACGATTGAAACTTTACCAGTTTATGAGGCAGGTGCTGATTTTTCACAATTGGAACAAATCAAATCACGATTAATCTATGTAACACCTTCCCATCACAGTCCATATGGGGTAAGCATGTCCATTCACCAACGGCAAACGCTTATTCATTGGGCTAACAAGATGCCAGGGTATATTATCGAAGACGATTATGATAGTGAATTTCGTTATACGCAACAACCATTTCCAGCTCTCGCTTCCATTGATTCTGCAAGAGTCATTTATCTAGGGAATTTCTCAAAGTCCTTTCTTCCAGGAATTCGTTTAAGTTATATGGTGTTGCCCGAGCCGCTTTTAAACCGTTATATAAATCAATTTCTTCATTTCGAGAGTACCACTTCACTTCTAAGCCAACTCACAATGGCTAAATTTATGGAAGAGGGAGAATGGAATCGCCATATTAATCGTATGCGTCTTGTTTATAAACGAAAAATGCAGCACTTGGTATCAGTATTAAAAAAGCAATTCGATCAACATATATCCATTATCGGTAATCAGTCCGGTTTGTATTTATTAATCAAAGTACACCTGAACCGTTCAGAAGAATGGCTAATAGAGCGCGCTTCCTTTCATGGTGTTAAAGTGTATCCTACCTCACTCTACTTCATTAAAAATAATACCGATAAACCAATTATCAAACTTGGTTTCAGTAATCTTTCTTGTGAGGAAATCGAGCTTGGCGTGGAGCTCCTAAAAAAGGCTTGGTTATCCCCGTAATTGCAGCTTATATCAAATAATGGCGGGGCAAATCATGGACTTTTAAAACACAGGTCCTTATTCCACTGACATGCCCCGTTAGCTCCATAAGAAAAGAGCTGCTGATCGTCACAGCTCTCTAATGAACTAACGCACCATGGACTTTAAGTACAATCCTTTACAAACTGAAGAGAAGCTGCCAATATGACAGCTCCGTTCCGTTCTTTAATTCTTGATAATCCGTTTCATTTCGGTCCTGACTTATTTTATATGCAGCCTAAATTTCTCCCGCCTTAATCTTAAATCAAACTATACCTTTCAGTTCACTTTTACATAATAATCCACCCTTCCAAAAAAGTTAGATGAGTGTTTTTGTCATTATAAAGTCCATTTGTTCCTCATCACCCATATAAAAAGAATGGGCACCAGTTTGAACAAACCCAATTTTCTTATAAAAAGCAATAGCATTTTCGTTTTTTTCCCATACGCCGAGCCAGATTTTCTTTTTATTACGTTCCTCCGCAATTTCCATAGCTTTATTTAGCAGATATTTACCAAGCCCATGTTTTTGAAATTTGTTTTTTATATAAATCCTCTCGATTTCAAGTGATTCATCACCCATTTCTTCAGTCTGAGCATCATTGGTATTGACCTTTAAATATCCAGCGACTTGATTATTAAAATAAACAAAAAAGAATTGCGAAGAAATATTGGATAATTCTTTTTCTAATTGTTTTAAGTTAAATGCCCTTTCCAAATAGGCATTCATATTTTCAGGTGTATTCTGATGCTTAAATGTCTCATTAAATGTTTCATAACTAATTTCTTGAAGTTCGCGTGAATCTTTAAGAGTACACTTTTTAATATTTTTAGTCATTTAAATATGTCGCTCCTTTATATAATCAATAATTTCTCTAGTTTTCCTTTTTAACAAACTCCCAGTCTTTTTCTATATTTTTTCTTACTCTTTGAAGAAGATTGAAAATGGTTTCTACTGCTCTTTCGGAAAATACTTCTATGCAATGATTGTTATGTTTTTCTCCTTTCTTTTCAATAAAGCCATTAATTTCAAGTTCTTTTATAGCACAAGCTGCTGTTGTTCGATCTACTTTTATCATCTCAGCTAACTTTTCTTGAATGATTCCTCGGTTTTCCCATATTCGCACAAGGTAAAAATACTGTCCTTTTGTAAGGTCATATTCTTTAAATTCTTTTTTACTTATAGAATCTAATGCCCTTGCCATCATTCCAATTTCACGAAGAATTCACTTCATAATTAACTCCTTAGCTTGGATTTTTGTTGTAAATGCAATAAAAATAGCATATATTAAATTTAACCTTACTTTGTTGCGTTTGCAACAAAAAAAATAAAGATAAAGGGGTCGAGCAAAGTGAAATATGTTTTTTATGTATTAGGAATTTTAATACTAACTCTTGGTATTTCTTTCACTATACAATCAGACCTTGGAACTTCACCATTTGATGCACTTTTGGTAGGACTGTCCATAAATGTGGGGCTTACTGTCGGAAGTTGGGAAATAATAATAGCTTTAATATTGATATTTTGTAATTCATTTTTAAAAAGGCAAAGACCAGAAGTTTTGGGGTTGTTAACAGCATTTATAACGGGTATTGGTATTGATATGTGGCTTTTTTTATTGCACAATTTGATAACACCTGAACTATGGTACAGCAAAGTTTTTTGTTTTGGAATCGGCTTGGTTACTATAGGATTAGGAACTGCAACATATTTGCATACAAATTTTGCACCGATTCCAGTTGACCGATTAACATTAATCATACAAGAATTAACTAGAACAAATATATTTTATTCGAGAACATTCATTTATCTCGTATTCTTGATAATGGCAATGATTTTAAATGGACCAATTGGCGTTGGAACTTTATTAACCGTTTGTTTAGGGGGGCTAATACTTAATTACTTTATGCCATTTACTGAAAAAGTATTAGACCGCATATTAACACACTCTAGTCCATCACCAAATTATGATAAAGATAAAAACCATTCAATATAGTATGCTCCCTATTTTTCTTGTTCAACTAACCTGTCGCTATAGTTGCATAAGAAAATGAGCTGCCTTTAAGGCAGCTCCGATCCTCAGCTAACGCACCTGTTAGTGCCATTATTTTAAGAATTGAAGCCATTTATGTTCTGGTTCGTGCAATTGTATAGCATACTGAAGCCATTTTTTCCTCTGGTTATCTAGATTGTCTAATATCGTCATAAAGTCTTGATGGTCTTTTTCTCTTGTGTTTTTTACTTTATATAAAAGTACAATTTCTGGATTTAGATAAGGAATGCCTGTATCAGAATAACTCCAAACTGACTTAAGCGGATGAGAAATCGTTAAATCCCTTCTGAATTTCCAATCATAAAACCTTGTTTCATTTAGAAGAACTTCTAATTTATCTCCATTTGACTTATTCAAAGCGTGTATTTCGTGAATAGGTAACTCTAAAAACTCATTTTCCCAAGTATAGAATTTACCTTTAATAACCTTTTTAAAATCCCATTCTTTAAGATTTTCCTTCAAATATAATTTGTCTTTTCGAAATAGTGCAATCTCTATATCTTGATGTTGTCTTGTTTCTCTACCAATAAAAAGATCAATTGCCCAACCACCTGCAAAGAACCACGTTTTATTAAATCCTGCCATTAAAGAAGTAATGCTATGACATTGCTCAAATGACATATGAACCCCCAGACTAAAAAACTTATATCCTTATCTATTCTTTTTCTATTTTGAATAACCTCTATACTGAAACCTTCTTCAACTAAACTGCCCCTTTAGTTGCATAAGAAAAAGCTGCCTAGAAGACAGCTCCGATTTTCAGCTAACTCACCCGTTATGGCAACAAGAAAACAGCTTACTAATAGAGTTTAGAGATTTATTTCAAGCACCTATTAGTACAATTATTATTTTTCCCTAAGATGATTTAATAGTGCACTAGCTAATAAAAGTATTGATAGGCCAGTCCCTCAACTATCAGGTCCTACATCGAAGAAAATTGGATAAACAAAGTGATTTAAAACTATAATGATTACGGCAAATGTAACCAAAGAAATATTTGTTTTCTTCAAAGGAAAAAACCTCCCATAAAATACCGAAAGTATGTAAAAATTCCCCTTTTAAATTATACCCTGGATTGCAACACTCTTCCTTTAACCCAGGAGCTGACATTGAGGCCGAAAATATACGAGTAACTGCTTGGTTCGGTTCAGGCTCTTCTGCAAAGAAATAAGTGTCTCCTTTGTTTCCAAAAATCGCCTTATCATCAAGACCAGGCAATACCTTTTCTTGTCCATGGCTATCATATATAAAATCTTTTTTACTCATATCATAAAATATATTCAAATTCAAATACAGGACATGTTATGTGTTTTTATTAAATAGCTTCAAATTCAAGAACCTAATAAGAAAGGTTACTAAGACATTTCCAAAAATAATAAAAAAAGTTAAAATTACCCACAACAAACTGATTTCGGCATGTATAATGATAGATAGCAAACTCACCATTGTTTTGCAGCCAAACTGTTGAATAAAAAGGAGTGGCAATGTTGGAAAGGAAAAAAATCTTCTATTGGATCATCCCGATGCTATTAATTGTCTTTTTAGGAAATGCTGTGTACGCTACAGAACAACAAGAAACATCTAAAGTGAAACAATCTTCCGCATTAAAGGAGCAATTCTACCTAGAAGATGTAGTAAAAATTTACGTACCATCTACATATAATGTTAACCAACCAATTGATAATACTCCATATGTTAACAAGTCGTTAGAAGAATTCTCAAGAATGTTTGGAGGAGCAACAGCGATCGATGGGACAGGATCGTGGTTATCTGATGATAATCAATTGGTCAAGGAGAAAGTAACGATTGTATATAGCTATGCAGAAGATTTGGATAAGAAAAAAATTAATCAAGTAGTTGCCTATGCCAAGTCTCTAAAGGAAGAGATGAAACAATCATCAGTATCTCTTGAAGTAAATGGGAAGATGTATTTTATTGAATAACTGATGTAAGAAGCCTAGAGATTTTATATCTCAAGGCTTTTTAGTCTTTAAGAATAAGAGTTTATTGGTGAAATGAAGGTTCCAATAGGGTAAGCTGTCCGTTGTTTATAACGAAACATAGTTTTTACGTGAAAATTCCTGCTGTTATTCAATTATCTGGCCCAATTGTTAACAAAGGTCAAACAGCACTCTTCAACTATCCTGCCCCGATAGTTCCATAAGAAAAAGCTGCCTTAGAGACAGCTCCGATCTTCAGCTAACGCACCCGTTTGTTGAAGATGATTATTATCGGTAATTATTGTGAACAGGGTTAAACAATTCTTCATAAGAATTTCTAACAAGTGAAAAATTGTCTACATTATAGTGACCGTGAAGGGTTTCATTGTGATGAAGGATTATTTGTTTTGCAGATAAGTTTTTGGAATCAGAAGTAGAATGTCCATCACCAACTAATGTCACATCAAAATGATTGATTGTTGCTGTTCTAACAGCTGTATCAATACAATGTTCCGTCTTACATCCCATTATTACAATATGATCTACATTGTTTTTACTTAAATGTTCGAGTAATGGAGTGCCATAAAATGAATTTGTGGCAGCTTTATCAAATATGATAGCAGTTGATGGTACTTTAATATCCCTGTGTATCTGGAATCCAGGTCCTTCTCCTTTTGAAACATCTAAATCTCTTATAAAAACAACGGTGATACTTTCATTTATCGCTTTTTCAATTACAGTATTAATGTTATTAACGATTTTTTCTTTCTCAAAGACTCCTTGTTCTTCTTTATTACCTTCTATTAATTCCTGTTGAGCATCGATTATCAGTAATGTTTGTTTCAATATTTTCCCCCCTAAAGTTATTAGCAGTTAGTTTTTTCCTGTTTTTCATTAAATATCAGATAGTATTTTAAGCACTTCTTACTAAGCTCTTTATATTTTCGTCAAAAGATTTACTAATACCTTCTTGAACTATCCTGCCCCTTTAGTTCCATAAAGAAAAAGCTGCCTTAAAGACAGCTCCGATCTTCAGCTAACGCACCTGTTAGTATGGTGCGATTCTTATAAAAGAATCGCGCGTTTAATGGAAGCAAATTCATTTTTTGTTCATAATCTGCTTAACTACTCATGGAGACGTTATATAAGAATATATCAATCATTAAGATCTATGTTGCTTTTCTTACGTTAATAGAGAGCATTCTAAATAACAAAATAGATGCAAACAATGCGATGATCCCATTAATAAGGAATGAAACTTCAGCGCCAAATATCTGCCATAACAAACCTGTAAGCAAAGAAGCCGGAAATAGACCAATCCCCGTAATCATAGCATATAAACCAAGTGCAGTTCCTTTACTTTCTGGATTGGATATATCAGCAACCAGCGCCTTTTCAACCCCTTTAGTAAAAGCTGAATAAAGCCCATATAATGTAAATAGACCGATTAAACCAATCGTTGTATTTACTTCCGCAAAACCAATATATACAAATCCATATAACGCATATCCTACAGTTAGTATACCTCTTCGTCCGTATCGATCTGAAAACGCTCCGGAAATATATGAAAATAAAGACGCAGTAAGGTGAAAGAGTAGATATAATAATAGAACATTGGCAGTAGAAACTCCTAAATCTGCTGCTCTTAGTAAAAGAAACGAATTTGATGAATTCACAATAGTAAAGAGAAAAACAATAAACAATAATTTTTTCACATTCGGATTTAGAAGTTTCACGTCAAGTTTAGGTTTCGTGGTAGGCGGCATTTCTTTAACTATTGGTTCATACTTTCTTTCCTTTATGCCCAATAACAGTAACCAACCAATAATTACAGGGATTAAAGAATACAGGAAAACATCATGAATGTTTTGATTTCCATTCATCTGTAATATGAAATAAGCAGTTCCAATCCCGATAGAAGCACCCAACATATCCATCATTTGATGTAATCCGAAAACTCTTCCTTGTTTATTTTTTCCTCCAGACTCAGATATAAGAGCATCTCTTGGAGCCGTTCGTATCCCTTTTCCCGTACGATCTATCAGTTTCCATATGAAAACGCCGACCCAGGAACTTGAAATAATCAAAGATATTCTTCCTAAACCTGATAAGCCATAACCAATCAAAGCAAACCCTTTTCTATTTTTCAAACGATCCGAACGACGACCAGAGAAAAATTTCAAAAAACTTGCCAAGGTTTCTGATAAACCATCTACAATCCCAATAATTAAAGGGCCTGACGAAGCAAGAATAATTGGTATTAAAGGAGTCACCATATAGGTGCCCATATCTGTAAAAAAACTAACGAAGCTTAATATCCAAATGTTGCTGTTTTTCAATTCGAAACCGCCCCTTAAATATAAATTGCTGATGATCAACTCTGGTAATGAACTAAATCACCCATTAGTTCAAGTGAACCACTTCACAATAATGAACAATTTACAAATGAAGAAATATTAATAAAATTTCCCAATAAATGAAATTATATCATTTTATAAACTATAGAGTAAGCACCAAAATTTCTGAACGTTCAAAATATTTAAGTTTAATCATTGTTCTCCCCTTCCTTGTTTTTTTCATCATTTATTATGTTTTATTTCCTCTTCAACTAAAATGCCCGATACATTCCCTACTCCGAGTGTTATTGAACAATCGCCTTAATCATATCTTCGTCTTTAACCAACTTTATTTAATGCAACATCTTTATTGTCATTAACATTATCAGGTCTTTTGAATCGGTCACCATCTTCCTATTTAAATATTATTTGGTAAAAAATGTAGGTTGATAGCATTATTTGATTTGGAATGTATTGTAAAACATTTTATTTTGTAGTAACCTATCAGCGATTTAAATCGCACCGACCTAATAGCGCACTAGTCCATGGGTAATAAACAGCTGTTACTATTTCAATAAGGGAGGAATTGTAATGTCCAGGTTACACAAGCAATTATTTTCAATTGTCCTTGTCATGATTTTGACCCTTGGCATCTTTGCACCTGTACAGACACAGGCAACTTCAGAAGGTGGAGGATACTGGGTCCCAGACGGCAAGATCAAGAAGGCAACCGAACTGATGAAGCAAGGTAAATCCCTCGGGGAGCTCGAAATCAAACAAGATCAAATCCAGCAAAAAGAAGGCATTCAGACATTAGATGAATTGATGGAAGTAGACCAGCAAAGTAAAGCGACATACAGAGCGAACTTGGCACCTCCGATCAAGACGGCGGTCGGATGGGTACCCCCGGAATTTGACTATGATCATATCCAGACTGTAGATGAATGCCGGAGAAGTCCTGACAGCAGTTCAGAAACAGGGTATATCAAGAACCGTTATTCCTTCTGTTGGTCCCATGTTGCGACATATCAAGTCCCTGTAAAATGCATCGGAGGAATCTGTATAAACGCAGGAGTTCAATTTCAATTCACGGAAATAGGTTATGGTTCCAACCAAAGCCGGAACATGAGAATCTATTATACACTTGACGATATCATCGTGACCGATCCAGCTTTAAATGGAGCCAAGTTGAAAATCGATATGGTATGTGAATCGAAATTGAACGCAGGTGACTGTAAAGAGGATCCCGACTATCCACCGACGGAACGAACGATCGCCCACTGGAAAAACACAAATTTCGATACAGAAATCTTCACCTCAGAAGCGCCCCCAGCAACTGATTCAAATCCTGACCAGTTGGGATACATGGAATTTTGGCCGAAACTCACCCTTACCCATTCAGCAAGGAAATACAAAAAAAGCATAGATGGCATTAAACAGACCGTCCGTTATGACTCTGCAAAATACATGTTCGCTTTCCCAGATCAATATTTCTGGCAAGGAGCCGTATTCAGCAAAGCCACACCGGTCTTCAATGTCCCGATCACGAAACCGGAATTCGAAATGCTAACTGAAGCCGGCCAGCATTGGAAGGACGCTATGGACCACCCAGAACAGACAAAGCCTCAAATGGTTGGAAAGAAAATACCGGGAGCTGTAGGAGACAGCACACTGACACGGATGTATACAAAACGTCATCAGGAGGAATACAACCGTAATAGAAACAAGACAAGAAGGATTTGTGACCGGGAGTTCGGAGATGAGGATCGGACAGGAAAGCAGTGTGACGAATATCCTTTCGCTTCCACCTGGGAAGGTTCATCGACGAACGGATCGGATAATTTTTCTGTAAGAATGATTTCCGCTGATTCGAACGGTGCTGCAGGGACATGGCTCGGTGCCTGGTACGCCTATGACCGGATTCTGGATGGAGATGCTTTTAATGTGGAGGTCGAAGCTCCTGAGAAAATCGCGACGATCCGATCGGAAGGTCAGCCTCAGGACGGCCAGGATAACCGATCAAGTGATAACTTCACGATCGGGAACATCCCTACTTACGCGACCAAGTTACAATGGAAAATCGTCGACGGTCCTAAAGATGCAAAATTCGATGTCATGAAAGACATCAGCTTCGGTATCGACGAAACGATCTTCTATGATCTTACAGACGGGTCCGAGTCAGAAATCAAAACGAGTGAAGATTTCTACATCGCCAGACCGGAAAACACCGATGGAGAAAGCTTCACTGTCGAAGTCTATGCAATCCCTTAATAATAGAAGGTTAGTTGAATAAAAGACCAAGGCTAGTCAAAGAGCTTGGAGACTCCTATCTAAGCTCTTTTGACTAGGTATTTATAGTGACTACTTCCACCATATCCCCGATAACGAAATAAACAAAAATGTCTTATTCACAGATAACATTCCATTAATTTTTAAAAGACTTCTTCAATGTTAAGCATCCTATTATTCTCAACACGCATTTTTGCATTTTCAAGCGAGTTAACAACACTTCTTAATTAATATCTGTATTAATTCTCTTCTACATTTATATCTCCTTTAGTTCTTGTTTCACTAATCTGATACGTTGTTTTTTCACAGCTACCACTTTTATCCCCCTTAATGACAACTTTATTTCTTGTTTTTTCCTCCTTTGTATCCTTTTAAGAGAAAGAAGTATGTATTACAATATATCAATAGTTATAAAATGGAATATTAGTTAATGATTACATATCACTAATAGGGGGCTAAGTAGGGGAATTTTCTGTAATTCACAGCAGTTATCATTTGAATCGTAATCATGGTAGTAACAATCTGCTTGTCGTTAAAATTTGAAAGAACCTTATTGCATATTAAATAAGGCCGCCCATAAGGAAAAACTTAAAAAATTAATTTTATCAGGTCATTATACAATCTTATGTATTAAGTTTGTGATCATTTTTTTGAAAATTATTTCTTTTTTAAAGTAAAATTTTGTTCTTTCATGGAGGTTTTAATTTGGCTACTAGAGTACCATTTTCATTTATATTAGTTATTGGGTTAATGTTATTTGCTCTATTTTTTGGTGCAGGAAATTTAATTTTTCCACCAATGCTTGGTCAATCAGCAGGAATGAATATTTGGTCAGCAAATGCAGGGTTTTTAATAACAGGAGTTGGCTTACCGTTACTTGGTGTGTTAGCACTTGGTTTTTCGGGGAAAGATGATTTACAGTCGTTAGCAAGTAGGGTACATCCTGTATTTGGTATTGTATTCACAACCGTTCTTTATTTAGCCATTGGTCCTTTATTTGCTTTGCCTAGATCAGGAAACGTTTCTTTTGAAATCGGTGTAAAACCTTTTTTGTCCGAAAATTCAGGCCCTCTACCTTTACTTATTTTCACAATCATCTTTTTTAGTATTACGTGCCTTTTTTCGATCAATCCCGCGAAAGTTGTCGGAATTGTCGGGAAAATATTAACACCAATCAAGATAACGTTCATTGGAATCCTCGTAGTAGTTGCTTTTAATCATCCAATCGGAGATTTTCAATCACCTATTAAGAATTATTCAGTTCAACCATTTTTTAATGGGTTTAGAGAAGGTTATTTAACAATGGATACGCTTGCATCTTTTGTTTTTGGCATCATAATCATTAATGCCATTAAAGAAAAAGGTGCTAAAACAAAAAAACAAATTATGGTTGTTTGTGCAAAAGCAACTGGAATTGCTGCCTTTTTCCTGGCAACCATGTATTCAGCTCTTTCTTATATGGGTGCTTCAAGTGTAGAAAAACTTGGGCACCTGGAAAATGGAGGTACCATCTTAGCAAAAGTCTCGGATTATTATTTTGGAGCTTATGGCGGGATATTATTAGGATTAATGATTACAGTAGCTTGTTTAACAACAAGCGTAGGACTTGTTACATCTTGTTCTTCATTCTTCCATAAACTATTTCCAAAGGTACCTTACAAAACAATTGCTATAAGTTTATCTATTTTTAGTGCAATAGTTGCCAATATTGGGCTAACACAGTTAATTGCTGTTTCTGTTCCTCTCTTAACAGCTATTTATCCATTAGCCATTGTATTAATTTTCTTGACATTTTTTCATTCTTTATTTAAAAGGAAAGCTGAAGTGTATCAAGGAAGCTTACTTTTAACATTTATAATTAGTTTATTTGATGGATTAAATCGAGCTGGTATACACTTTTCATCCATTAATAATTTTTTTAATGAAATTCTTCCTATGTACGATGTCGGACTAGGGTGGATTATTCCAGCAATTGTTGGAGGATTTATAGGGTTTAGCAGTAGCATACTACGAGGGAAATTCGGTCTTAATCCCCCAACTAGTAGTTAAATAAATATTAAAATAAGGTCAACCATTACTGGTTGACCTTTTAAAATTGAATGTTGAATCCAGGAACCGACCTTTTAGTCCGTTCTTGAAGGGTCACCATAACAATCATTTTAGAATCAATCTACTAAAAAAGGCAACTTTACGTAACCTTTTTTAGTAGAATCATATTCTATTTATTTTTTACTTTAAGGGCCTTAATTACTTCTTCTGTTGTCTCAGCAATAAGGTCGTCGTTATAATCAGCATCTTTTTTATCACGACTTGAAAGTACAGCAAGGACAATAGGGTCTCCTTTTGATGGCCAAATGATCGAAATGTCATTTCGCGTACCATATGATCCTGCTCCAGTCTTATCAGCCACTACCCAACCTTTCGGCACTCCAGCACGAATTAACGCATCTCCAGTAGTATTTCTCTTCATCCAATCTATTAAAAGTTCACGTTTCTCAGTTGGAAGTGCATCTCCCAATGTAAAATCCTGAAGACTAGTAGCAAGTGCTCTTGGTGTACTCGTATCATGAGTTTCACCAGGATTAACTTCATTTAAATCTGGCTCAAATCGCTCAGGGTTGGTAACATTATCCCCGATTTCCTCCAATGCCTTTTTAAATCCAGTCGGTCCCCCCAGTTGTTTAAGAATAAGGTTTCCAGCAGTATTGTCACTGTATCGAAGAGAAGCATCAGAAAGCTCCTTAAGAGTCATCCCCGTATCAACATGCTTTTCTGTAATCGGATTATAATTAACAAGATCTTCACGTGTATAGGTAATTCTTTGATTAAGTTCTTCTATTGATTTCTGTTGTAAAAGTGCTCCTACAGCTAGAGCCTTATGAGTAGATGCATAAGCAAAACGCTCATCTGGATGATAGGTTACGGTTTGGTTTGTACCAGTATCCAACGCAAAGACACCAAGTTTAGCATCAAATTTTTCTTCAAGCTTAGCAAAGTGATGATTATTGGCAGTTGCTTGTTTTTTAGGTTTAGTTAATTCAGCATTAACGTTATTGTTTGAACAACCTACAAGCGTTGCACATGAAAGAAATAGAACAGGCACAATTTTTCTGAATGCGGAAGTACTAAAAATGTTACTCAATGATTTCATAAGATTCAACCTCTTTCTAAAAAATATTTAGTATGTATTCTCCTGGGATAGCAGCCGGATCTTTAACACTTGCACCCTATCTTTTGTTCATGATGTAGACCTCCTGATTTTGATTAGACTCTTGTGTACGGATTGAAAAAACTAAGGAGTTTTAACGGATTACATTTGTAGTCTTATTACATCTGTAGTACAGTATTACATATGTAATCAAATAAAGTCAATTCTTTATTTTTTCACCCTCAAGCCACTATAAATATGCTATATACCTTTTTTAAAAATTTAAAAGTCAAGAGAGTTGGTATTGAAGGACATGTTTTTAACTCATTTTATAATAGGTCTATTGGTGTCTTCATTTTCCGTTGCTGTTATTCTACTTATACGAAAATGGTTTGGAAGACAATTAACAGCAAAATGGTACTATCATTTGTGGATGTTTCTTTTTATGGCTTTAGCACTTCCATTCATACCTACTGATTTATATAATTTTAGTACTCTCTTTAGCGGTGGGGATACATATCAGACTAATGCACCCAGCTCTAATATGAACATACCTGGAACTGATATGATGCAAGGCCTCCACCTAATACAAGACTTTTCTGTATCGGTCAATCGGCCGGACCTGTCCTTACTTAATATTGGAGTGATGGGTTTTTGGATGTCAGGGATGCTTTTATTTACCTTTACTATGGTTCGTGGATGGCTCACACTTAGAAGGATAAAGAATTATTCTTCTCCGTTTTCCAATCAAGAAGTTCTCGTGCTTTTCGAAGAATGCATGAAAAAACTGCAGATAAAAAAATCTATAAAGATTGTTATTTCGAAAAGAGTCCAGTCTCCAATGATATTCGGACTTTTTCAAACATATATCGTCTTACCTTCCCAGCATGAAAACTGGCTTAGCTTGAAAAATTACGAGTATATCTTTCTTCATGAACTGAGTCACTATAAAAACAAGGATTTGCTGACTAATTACGTGATATTGTTCTATCAAATCATTTATTGGTTTAATCCCCTTGTCTGGCTTGCTTTTAGAGAAATGAGATTGGATCGGGAAATCGCATGTGATACATCTGTTTTACAGTTAATAGATGATCATTCATTTAGTGAATATGGAAATACAATCATTAATTTTTTGGATCTTTCAAAACGGTCAAGTAAGCTACAGATAGTTACACATTTAAACGGTTCGAAGCTTCAAATCAAAAAACGAATTGAACGAATTTCTGCCTATAAACATTCCACAAAAAAATCAATAAGAAAAAGCGTCTTTATTTATGTGTTGGCCAGTATCATTTTGACAATCCAATTACCTTTCGTTTCCGCATTTGCGACGGAAAATGACCGATACTATTTTAATAATGATGGAGTGGTTTTTGTGGATTTACATCAATTCTTTAAAGGGTATGAAGGAAGCTTTGTTTTATATGATCATGACGCACAGCAATATCGCATTTATAATGAAGAGAAAAGTACGTTGCGGGTATCACCTGATTCCACCTATAAAATCTATAGTGCCTTATTTGCACTACAATCAAATGTGATATCACCCGAAGAATCCACCCTTTCCTGGGATGGGACTAAGCAACCCTATGACGCTTGGAATATGGATCAGGATGTCTCATCTGCTTTACAAAATTCTGTAAACTGGTATTTCCAGGAATTAGATCATAGAACAGGATTTGAAACAATCCAATCCAATCTACAAGCGATAAACTATGGAAATTCCGATGTATCTGGGGAATTGGGTGAATTCTGGCTCGAATCCTCATTGAAAATTTCTCCAGTCGAGCAAGTCCAACTGCTGCAAGCCTTTTATTACAATCAATTGGGATATAATGAAATGCATATCCAAGCTGTAAAGAAAGCACTGCGCTTAGAAAAGAGTGAGGAAGCTCGCCTATCAGGAAAAACAGGTACAGGAACAGTGAATGGAAAAAACATCAATGGTTGGTTTATCGGGTATGTAGAGACGAAGAACAATACTTATTTCTTTGCTACCAATATACAAAATGAAGATGATTCCTCTGGAAGCAAGGCGGGAGAAATTACTTTATCAATTTTAAAAGATTTAGGAATCTATAAAGAAAACGGAGGGGAGAAAAATGGAGAAAAACATTCCTAGCATATCAGAATCAGAATGGGAAATCATGAACGTGCTTTGGGATAAGGCCCCTCAAACAGCAAATGACATCATAGGTTCCTTACAGGAGAATACCCATTGGAAGCCGAAAACCATACGCACTCTTCTCGATCGATTGGTTCAAAAAGATGTAGTAGGTGTCAATAAAAATCTAAGAGTTTACACCTTTTACCCGCTCTATACACAGGAAGAGTGCCAGCGTGCCGAGACTGAATCATTTATCAACCGTATCTATGGAGGTACCCTGAAATCCATGCTTGTCCAATTCATTCAGGAAGATACCCTATCTGATGATGATATCAATGAACTACGCTTTATTTTAAATAAGAAACCTAAAAAGTAATAATATTAAAAAAGCGATTTGGGATTTTTCCAAATCGCTTTTTTCCTTCGAAATAGCTGAGGACATATGCTCATGTAATTACTAAACTCCCCCGTTTGTGCCATAAGAAAAAGGCAGCCCCAGCAACCTGCCTTATTGTAGAGTTGACACAAACTGTGAAATAATGAAATCTAAAAATTTATGAATATTTTTTTGTCCTGTAATAAATAAATAGACTGTTTATAAGTTGTGTAATAGCTCCTAGTCCTAAATAAACAAAACCAAATATGGAAACAGCCATTCCTTCAAAACCTCCTACAACTAAAAGGCCAGATACAAAATTAATAATGCCTAAAAAGATGAAAATAAGTGGACAAGCAATGGCTATTCTTT
Source organism: Peribacillus sp. FSL P2-0133 (assembly GCF_037975445.1). NCBI lineage: Bacteria > Bacillati > Bacillota > Bacilli > Caryophanales > Bacillaceae > Peribacillus > Peribacillus sp. FSL P2-0133. The sequence continues at coordinate 2,980,902 of NZ_CP150254.1, forward strand.
TTTTGTTCTTTGTAAGGGCTATTCCAAAAGTAACTAGAAGAATAAAGGTTATCAAGTAGCTAGTATAAGAAGAGAATATAATATCCATTAAATCACCTCTTTGGTAATGATTAGGTCAATAGCTAATTTTACCATTAAAATACAATTAGGTTATTTAAACACCAATAATTATTATTCTATTTTCATTATTTCGTATTTATGACACAGTACGAAGACACTACACTTAATGAACCAACCTGCCCCGTTAGTTCCATAAGAAAAAGAGCTGCCAAAGCAACTCTCTTATTCAAGTAAACCAGCTAATAGGTGTCAATATCTTTCTCTAATATTTTCATTTCCCTTATGATATACTATTTTTGACCATGCCAAATAACCCTCCAAAACCCTTTTGGAAGGATTTTTCTCTGTTTCACAAAACCGTTAATTAGGCTAAATCTAGGAACGTTTCTTTTCTCTTTAATAAAGCATAAATCCAATGAAGCAACTTATTCATACAGGCAACGATTGACACTTTGGCAGGTTTTCCTTCTGATTTTTTCTTATCATAGAATGCTTTAAGCTTTTTGTTCCTTGAACTTCTTATGCCGCATAGTACGGCAAGATACAGAGAATAACGTAGTCTGCTCGAACCTCTTTTTGTAATACGATTAATGGTTGCCGTAAACTTACCCGATGAGTGAACACTTGGATCTACTCCAGCGAAGGCAACCAGTTTTTTCGGATGATTAAACCGATCGATTTCACCAATTTCAGAAATAATCGTGGCTGCGATTTTTTCTCCGATACCGGGAATCGATTGGATGATCTTATATTCTTCCAGTTCATTTGCCAGGGCCACTATACGATCTTCTAAATCAGAAAGATGTCCCTGGTAATGAAAAAGCAACTCAATATACATACGAAGATTGATTACGTGACTTTCATACACGCTTTTTTGAAATGGATTTCTAGATGCGGAATCCATTATTTTTTTTGCTTTTTCACATGCCCATTCACCCGATCGGCTAGAACAGAACTCTATAACACTCTCTGCTAGTCTACTTTCTCCGGCTGTTAATACCGCCTCTGAAGTAGGATATTCCTTTAACATCAATAAAGAAACCTTCGAATATAGATCCCCAAAAACCTTCCGGTATTCAGGAAACACTTGATCTAAAATGGTGTGAAACTGAAGTTTAGCTTCCACATACATATTCGTTACGATTTCCTGTTGTCTGGACAAATTCCGAAGGTCTTATAGCTGAATTTCTCTAATTTTATGAGGTTCTAAATCCTCTTTGTAATACAGCACACACAACTGGTACGCATCGATTGCGTCTGTTTTTACCTTTCGTAAACTGGTCTTCTTTGCCTGATAAGAAATAATGGGGTTTAGTAAGATATATAGAATCCCTTGTTCCTCCAAGTATTGAATAACAGGAGTATGGTAATGCCCTGTAGATTCTAAAATGACCATAGGCATCTGCCCTGTCACTTCTTCAACCTCTTTTAAAAAGTCTAAAAAATGATCCAATTCCTCCTTGGTATGCTTCATTGAAAAGCTCTTCCCATACGGTTTAGATTGGTCTAAAAATGCCTGAACTTGGCTCTCTCCTTTTGCCACATCCAGACCAACAACTGGATTCATTGTTTTTTCCTCCTCTACTTACTAACCAGTACCCCTAGTCCTCCATGTAGTGTCATAGCTTCGCTTGTTATACGAAATCTACGTCCCAACCAGCCTCAAACATGTTTCTACAAGTAGGGGGCAGACAGTTTACTTCACGGGATCATGTCCCACGCACCCGTACGTCCTACCCTGGCTACTGATATAATAGATTCTATTAAAAAAAGGTCAACCAGTAATTTTTACTGGTCAACCTTATAATACGAAAGCACCAGTTAGTTGAAGAAGAAGGTGTTATTTTCTACTTAAATAAAAAGTAAACCTCTCTTAGAGTCTATAATCCAAAATTTATTCCCTGTTTTACTCGTCTGATTCACTTTCTTCGAAATCCTCAAATTCATCATCATCAATTACGATAGGGTGAGGATTATTTTGAATGAATCTTACAGCATTTAAACCGATCATCTGAGCAGGTATTGAAGTGTTACCGTCTGGTAAAATAGGAGAAACAGAAAGATCAGCGACTTTAAGATTTTTGGTACCAAAGACATTTAGGACTTCATTGACAACACCATCTTGAATTGTCTTCGCCATCTTACATTGCCCGCCATAATGGAAGAAATTCGAATAAGATGCTTTGACATAATCTCCAAGCTGCTTTCTTTTTTCTGCCTCATCCGTTAAAGTGAAGATTTGCTCCGGAGGGTATACCACTTCATGAATGCCACTGTTATTTTTTCTAGCCTCTTTAATAATATTGTAAGTGTTGATATATTGATCCACCATGAAATCTAGATCATTCGTATCTGGCTGTAACGGATTGAAGGAAAACGACGGAAGAGCTTCTGGATCGCTATGGGAGGCCATAATTGTCCCCTTACTTCTTGGATTAAGGTCTATAATGCCAAAACTCATGATATTGGTAGGCTTGGTTAAATCTTGATTCCACGCATTACTAGTTATATCCGAAGCAGGTATAAATAGGGGTGCTGGGGCTCCTATCAGTTGAAGGCGGCGGCCCTCCAAACTATCCTTATGCTCTGCTTTAAAAGCACCTAAGGCGATAGGCTGATTAGGATCGGCTACAGCTATAGGAATTATCTGAGATGTATCCACCCTGACTCCCAAACCGGCATATGCTTGAGTTTGCAGATTGTAACCTACATTTGGATTTTCAATCAATGGTGTAATCCCTGCGTTAATCAAATCATCGGATCTACCAATCCCTGATCGTTGAAGGATTACTGAGGAGGAAAATCCTGCCGAAACGATAATACCTTTTCGGGCAAACGTTTTATAAGAAACACCGTCCTTGATATATTCAACTCCGATCGCAATCATCTGCCCTTTCTTTTTCTTAAATAAGATTTTGTTCACCGTTGTTTTAGCGAAAATGACCAACTTTCTCTTTCCAACTCCAAACTCATCTGGATGAAACTCGTTACCCTGACTAACAATAATCTCATTTAAATATCCTGTTGCGGTCGAAGAACGGGTAGTGGTACTACCAACCTCCTTCTGGTTAAATTGGGATTTGTAAAAAGTACAGTCACGTACGCCTGTGTTATAGTCCTCAACAATGTCAATGTCCAATACTTTGGCTGTTGCATTTGTCAGCGTTTGTATGAGCCCATTCGGAGGAATATGCTGTTGTCTAACAAATATTGGTCCCTTACTTCCCCTTTCGTTCGGACTTTGTGTTTGTCCAGTATAGGTTTCATTTTCGATAAACAAAGGACGAATTTGGTTGTAGTTCCATTGGTCGTTATCAACAAGATCAGCCCATTCGTCATACAGCTCTCTACTCCCGCGTACAGAATACATATCGTTAACTTCTGAGCTTCCACCAATGGCCCGCCCATTAACCGTAATAAGCTGCCGTAGAATGGAAGACTCTATTCTGGATAGAAGGTTAGAGGCAAACTTATTATCACTGGCCAAAATAATGGCATCTAAAATGTTCGGGGTGCTTAACTGAGCAGTCATATTTGTTCCAGGCTCAAACACAAGTACGGAAGTTTTTCGGTCATCCGTTAATTTCTTAGCGACTACCCCGCCTGCCGTTCCAGCTCCTATGACAATATAATCAAATATATTGTATTTATCAGTACCAGGTCTTATACCCATACGTATCTATCTCCTTTCATTAAATTAGTTTATGTTCATAGAAGTCCGAGGTAATGGGGTATAATCTATTTTTCATAAATTGTGTCTTAGCGCACTATCCTGCTCCTTTAGCCCCATAAGAAAAAGAGCTGCCGAAGCAACTCCCTTATTGAAGTAAAGAATCCTCTTAGTTGAAAAGAGTGAAGTTAAATTATACCTTTCATTCTAATTACCTTCCCAACTAACTCAGATTTAAGTTCTAGCATTCCGTTTTTTTTATAATAGGCAATTGCTTGTTTGTTACTTGGTGACACTCGAAGGTGGTATTCATCAACTCCATTGTTTCTAAAGAAATTCAAGGCATATTCATGCAATTTTTTTCCTAGACCCTCTCCACGTTTTTTTTGTAATAATATAAATTTACATATCCAATTTTGTTGCCTTCATATTCTCAATGACTTTCCTTGTTCAGTTCGTGGATAAAAATCCACTTCACAGTAGTAGTTACCTTCTCCTACACCCTGATAATTCTTAGGAAACATAATGCTATGCTTTCCAAAGTTAGCCTCCGTATGCCCCCCTCGTGGGAATATCGAATATGACGATCTCACAATCCCCTTTATATTGTTTCGTCTTATCAGCTAAAACGTTAGGCAGGTCTAACAAAGAATAAACAAATAGGGACCCTGATAGGAGAAATAAAGAGGCGACTCCAAGAATGTCCTTGATCGGTATCTTATACGAATCTCCGTTTTTCTTTTTCAATTTATAAAAATGCCAAAAATAAGCCGACATTCCCACAAGCATTACAAATGACAAGATTAGTAAAGAGAAATACTGTGCCAATATTCTTCAATTCCTTTTTTAGAGTTTCTTCTTATACGTTTTCCGAATCAATGGTGTTTCAATTTATCTGTTTCCAAATTAACCCATATAAAGGAATGAAACCTTATTGAACTATACTGCCCATTTAGTTCCAAAAGAAAAAGCTGCCTTAAAGACAGCTCCGATCTTCAGCTAACGCACCCGTTAGTTGCATAAGACTTGTAGCTTTAGATTAATGTTTGATCAAATTGATAATAATAACCTTGATAAACAACAAAAAGAAAGAGCGTGTTTTGAAAAAAAGATTGATCAAAACACGCTCTTAATATATTCAATTCAATCATTCTTTTATAAAAAAGTTTGATCACTTCTGTGATCCTTACTCAATAAAAGCGCCCGATTGCGGAAGACCGATATATAGTATATGATAATCGAAATTTGGAAATCACTCTGGATTACTTGCTTCATATAAAGAGTCCATCTCTTCTCAACTATAATCTTGAAGTTTTACACCAGAACCATAAAAACATTATCGCGGTTATGTTGAGGATGAACCTCCAATCATTTAGGTTAATTTCTTCAAAGAGAATTCCGATTCCTATTCTTAGTCATTAAACTCGGTCATGAAACATTATGCGACTTTATTTTCACTTCATTAAATTGACCTTCCCATTTAGAGATGACGATTGCCGCAAGTGAATTACCAATAACGTTTACTACTGTACGTCCCATATCAAGAATACGGTCGATACCGGCAATAAATGCTAGACCTTCAATAGGAATACCAACTGTTCCTAATGTCGCTAAAAGAACTACGAAAGATACACCTGGTACACCCGCAATCCCCTTAGACGTGATCATTAACACTAGCATTAGCGTAATTTGCTCATACACGCTTAAATCAATTCCATACATTTGAGCGATGAAGATAGCTGCTAACGCTTGATATAATGTAGAGCCATCAAGGTTAAAAGAGTATCCAGTCGGAATAACAAATGTAGCAATATGTTTCGGACATCCCGCTTTCTCCATTTTTTCCATGATTTTCGGAAGAACCGCTTCTGAACTTGCTGTAGAGAACGCAAGTATCAATTCTTCTTTTAGAAGTTTAATCAACGTAAAAATATTGAATCCTACAAATTTCGCTATAAGACCCAGAATGACAATTACAAAGAAAATCATTGAGCCGTATACAGAAAGCGCTAACTTTCCTAACGGAATTAAAGATTCCAAACCGAACTTGGAGATGGTCACACCGATTAGTGCAAATACCCCGATAGGAGCAAATTTCATGACCATGTTAGTTAGGTAGAACATTCCTTCTGCTGTACCTTGGAAGAAACGGAATACTGGTTTACCTTTATCACCGATAGCCGCAATACTAAGCCCAAACAACACGGAGAAGAAAATGATCGCTAGCATATCGCCTTCTACCATGGCTTTAACTGGATTGGATGGTACAATGTGAACGAGTGTATCTACAAAGGATTCATGCTGCTTAGTTTCTGCTGTATCCACATATGTAGAGATATCAGTTTGTTCCAGATTATTCATATTCACACCAGCACCAGGCTGGATGATATTCGCTGAAATTAAACCAACAGCAATCGCTATCATAGTTACCACTACAAAGTATGATAATGATTTAGCACCTAGTTTACCTACCGCTTTCAAATCACCTACACCAGCAACTGCAACGATAAGACTTGACACAATGATTGGCACAACAATCATTTTAATCATTCGTAGAAAAATGTCTCCGAATGGCTGTAAAAAGTTTTGGGCCGTCTCATTTCCATAAAAAATGGCACCAACGATAATCCCTAGAATTAAACCAATGAAAATTTGGCTAGCTAAACTTAATTTAAATTTCTTCATTTACTTTCCTCACCTTTCCCTTTTCATTATGCTTAAGCTCTTTTTACTTTTTGACCTTTACTACCATGACTCTGTATCCCCTAACGATTACCATTGTTAATAAAAACTTAACTTTTCATTTACTTTATCATCGAAATTACAACATCCTACAAAAAACTACAAAAACTCACATTTATTATTTTAGAATATTCTGAAATGTAAACGCGCCCATTTTTTTACGCATGCAAATATGCGAAAGAACAAGTATAGGAGTACTTGTTCTTTCGCATATTTGTATAATTAATGACTCCTACTTCTATCGCTTCGTTTCAAAATAAAGAACTTGAAAGAATTTTTTCACGTTAATTCGACTATAAGCGAAGCTTGCTCCTGAGCTTTTTTTGCAGTTCTGTCACCTTTTGGCGGACCATGGCAAAATCAAAAAACTTTGTAGCGTATTTCTCCATTTTCGAGCTTATTATTAGTGAACGAATAAAGTCGGATCTTCAAGCAGCAAGATCAAGAGGTAAGAAAGGCGGGAGACCTGTATAAGTATTTAGACAAGGCACACTAGGTTTACCTCAGTAAATCACGACGGATTAAAGCAGCACCCCTGTGGTGACTAGGCCTAAATGAAGGAAAGCACCCGTTAGTGTAACAAGAAAACAGCTTAATAACAGTAAAATTTTTATTTCAAGCACCTATTAGTACAATTATTATTTTTCCCTAAGATGATTTAATAGTGCAATAGCCAATAAAAGAATTGATAAGCCAGTCCCTGAACTATCAGGTCCTACATCTAAGAAAATTGGAGAAACAAAGTGATTTAAAACTGTAATGATTACGGCAAATGTAACCAAAGAAATATTTGTTTTCTTCAAAGTAAAAACTTCCTATTAAATAACGAAGGCAAGTAAAAATTCTCCTTTTAAATTATAACTCTTAATGAACTATCCGCCCCGATAGTTGCAAAAAGAAAAAGCTGCCTTAAAGACAGCTCTGATCTTCAGCTAACGCACCCGCTAGTTGAAGATCAAAATAATAACTACTATATGTACCTCACTCTAACGGTTTCCAATTTGGGTCCTTTATATCGGATTTATTTGGCTTTCTTACATACTGTAAACTTCTTTCACCTTTAGCCCCAAATTTTTTAAAACTTTGTTGTGCTTCTCTAAAGGAAACATAATTTGCTCCATCCTCATCTGGATGTTCATATTGGTAACCATCATCTTCCCAAAAACAGATTTCACAAATATCATACGTTCCAGGAGGTTCTTCATCTAATGTTTTATATCCACAGCAAGGACAAGTATATTTCATACAATCACCTCGACAATTCTTATGAATTCCACCATGATTTCTTGTTCAACTATCCTGCCCCAATCATAAAGAAAAAGCTGCCTTAAAGACAGCTCCAATCTTAAACTAACGCACCCGTTTTTAAAGTGGCTCTGTTATATTCATTGTTGATTTTATCAAAAAAAAAACGATTTTTATCGATCAGTTTGCAACAATTTACGGTCATTTGTAATCAGCCCTTTAAAAATGTTAGCAGTGCTTCATTAAATTCTTTGGCATGTGTTGCATTGAACCCATGTGGACCACCCTTTATTAAAGTTACCTTTGAATCAGGAATT